>DASPVW010000046.1:0-4349 GCA_035622155.1 Candidatus Acidiferrales bacterium | reverse complement strand
TATTGTGCAAACCGACGCCTTTCCGGAAAGCCACGCCTCAGTTGTGGTCTGCCAGTTGACGTCCGAGTTGGCGGATGCTCCGGATTTTCGAGTCACCATTGATCCCAGGCCCGAAAATGGATTGCGGCTCACGTCGCAGGTAATGGCCGATAAGCCGGTTACCATCAGACGTGAACGGATCGGGCAGAAAATCGGGCGTCTCAGCAACCAAGACATGGGCCGACTCAGTGCTGCCTTGGCGTTTGTCTTGGGGCTAGCGGATTAGCGGTGCTGCTCGTCCACGGACGAATAGCGGTTTGATGTGCGGCTGTCGGCAACTTGAAGCAATATTTGCGAACGCCCGACAACAACATCGAAATCGCACGGTGGCGCGCCCGAAGAGATTCGAACTCCTGACCCCCAGATTCGGAGTCTGGTTTGAGCCATTGATTTCGTTATGGGCGTTGTAGAACCCGCAATACTTCGTGAGAGTTTTCAGGGCGATCGGCGGGAGGTCCTGCCCCCCTTTCGACCTGCATCGGACAAAAGCTGCGCCGGGATCACTCGGTCGGCTGACTGTCGCATCGTGATCGCGCGCTTTTCAGCGACGGAGGCGCGACGCAGGCTCCCAGACGCAAAATGACGAAGGCCCCCCGCGCCGGAGAGCCCTGGAAGGGAGCCACGCAGGCTTTCGTTGCCCCTCTTCGTAATTAAAGGAAAATGGCGTATCCTTTAGTAAGCGTGGGCTGCACCTAAAGGATTCGCGAACACGAAGGGAACACCGACGACCCGGCTGGGCCAATTGGTCGAGACCGTGGTGGGTGGCGAGCGGGTCAGGGCATTTCTGCCACCACCTCTCCCGCCCGATCCTCCACTCGACCTCAACGGGCTGTTAACCCTCTACGACGCCGCCCGCGGAGCGGTCGGCCGGCTCGATGGGGTGACGACGATCCTGCCATCCACGCCGCTGTTTCTGTTCATGTATGTACGCAAGGAGGCACTCCTCTCGTCGCAGATCGAGGGCACCCAATCTTCGCTCTCCGATCTTCTCCTTTTCGAAAATGACGAAATTCCGCACGTTCCGCAGGACGATGTCGCCGAGGTCTCGAACTACGTCGCCGCAATGGAACATGGTCTCAAGCGGCTACGAGGCGGCTTCCCGCTTTCGCTGCGTCTCGTTCGCGAGATGCACGAGATCCTGCTCAAGTCCGGGCGAGGCGCGAGCAAACAGCCGGGTGAGTTCCGGCGCTCCCAGAACTGGATCGGCGGCACGCGGCCGGGCAACGCGCTGTTCGTTCCGCCGCCACCGGATCGCCTTACCGAGTGCCTCGACGCATTCGAAAAATTTCTTCACTTGGATGATCCGCAGCTGCCGCCGCTGATCAAAGCGGGGCTCGCGCACGTGCAGTTCGAAACCATTCACCCGTTCCTCGATGGCAACGGACGACTCGGCCGGCTATTGATCACGCTGATGCTTTGCGAGGCCGGCGCTTTGCGTGAACCGATTCTGTACCTCAGTCTGTATTTCAAGACACGACGTGCCGACTACTACCGTCTTCTCCAGGAGGTCCGTGAGAACGCTGCGTGGGAAGCCTGGATGGAGTACTTCCTGACCGGTGTGCGCGACACCGCGGCGCAGGCGGTGGACACTGCGCGCGAGCTCACGACGTTGTTTGATCACGACCGAGAAGCAATCCAAAGTCTCGGTCGAGTCGCGGCATCGGTGTTCCGTGTTCACGATTTGCTGCAGCGTCGACCGATCATAACCATTCAGGCTGCTTCGAAGGAGCTGGAGCTATCGCTTCCCACAGTAGGCAAGTCGCTTGAGCATCTCATGAACCTGAAGATTGTGCACGAACTGACCGGCAAGCAGCGACGCCGCGTTTTCGCTTACAGCAAGTACCTGTCGGTGCTTGACACTGGGACCGAACCGCTCCCTTCGTGACTGGCTCAACGGAGGCGCAATTGCACGCCTTCATATACGCCACCAGTTTGCTGCGCCGATGGGCGCCCCTAGGCGCCCGCGTGAGTCATTGATCTGAAAGGCAAAATGGCGCGCCCGAAGAGATTCGAACTCCTGACCCCCAGATTCGTAGTCTGGTTCCGGCGCTTGATTTTATTGGGGTCGTTGTGGAATGCGAATTAATACGGGAGACTTTTCAATGCCATGATGGCTCGATCGGCTGAGCATGGTGTCGTGATCACGTGATTTTTGGCTCCATGGTCACGGTATGGACCCAGAGACCCCGACGCAGACCTACCGTGCCAAGGCGTTCGCGCCTAAAGCGCGCTCTGCTTGGTTAGACGCACTAACCGACCGTTTATATGACTCAAAGGCGAAATTCGCTTTAGTTGCAATCGCGGACATCACTAGGCGCAGTTGCTCCGCCGTTATGCGGCCAGCAAAGCTTATGGCCGGGTGTTGGATGGCTTCGGCGATTGCTGCGGCATTTCACGTGATCAACCGTCGCGGAGAATGGAGCCGAGACGCCATGCGCAACGCGCACGCGGGCCCCCATCGTCGTTGGGCCGCCATTTAGAGAGATTCGCTAAAAAGATCCTGGGATTGTTGCAATAGAATGGGTATTTTGAATGACGATCGATGACGTGCCTGTGGAGGCAAGCGCGTATGACGTGAGGATGCGGTGAACGGGAGAGGTGTTGAGTCAGGGCGACCGGAGAAATCGGTTCCTCCGAATATGGTTTGGATTCCGGGTGGCACGTTCCACATGGGGTCGGACAAACATTATGCCGAAGAGGCGCCGGTTCACCCCGTCTGCGTGACGGGCTTTTGGATCGACCGCACGCCGGTTACGAACCGGCAGTTCAAGGAGTTTGTGCGCGCTACCGGCCACGTCACGTTTGCCGAAATGGCGCCCGATCCCAAGAACTATCCGGGCGCGTTGCCGCACATGCTCTATGCCGGCTCGCTGGTGTTCACGCCACCAGGGCATCCGGTCAACCTGAAAGAGTGGGACGAGTGGTGGGTGTTCCTGAAGGGCGCCGATTGGCGCCATCCCTACGGCCCGACAAGCAACATCAACGCTTTGGACAGCCACCCGGTCGTGCATGTGAGTTTCTCGGATGCGCTCGCCTACGCCACCTGGGCCGGCAAAGAGCTGCCGACCGAGGCCGAATGGGAATTCGCTGCGCGCGGGGGGGTTGATGGCGCCGAGTTCGCCTGGGGCAACGAGTTTACTCCCAGCGGCCAGCACCGCGCTAATACGTGGCAAGGAGATTTCCCGCACGAAAATCGCTGCGACGACGGGTTTGAACGCACGTCACCGGTGACGGCGTTTCCGCCCAACGGCTACGGCCTCTACGACATGATCGGCAACGTATGGGAATGGACGACCGACTGGTATTCGCCAAAGCATGAAGCCGCTGCGAAGGCATGCTGCGTTCCGGAAGATCCCCGCGGCGGGCCGGAGGAGGGGAGCTACGATCCCTGCCAGCCCAACATCACGATTCCCCGCAAGGTCATCAAAGGCGGCTCGCACCTGTGCGCGCCAAACTACTGCCGTCGCTACCGCCCGGCGGCGCGCCATGCGGAGGCGGTGGATACGTCAACGAGCCACGTCGGATTCCGATGTGTCATGAGGGACGGAGGAACTGATGTCAAGCGAACATAATAGTGACAAGCCAAATCGTGCGGTCAGCCGCCACAACGTCCTGCTCGGCGGCACGTCGTTGCCGCTGCGTCGCAGACGCAGGCAAGGATCATGGTGCGCCTCGAAGCTCATCAAATCCGCACGATAGATTCTTGGAGCCATCCGCCATTCGTCGAGCTAGAGCTTCGGAAATGAATGCGCTGAACTCACTAAAAGTAGGTTCCACTCGGTTTGACGCATTGACGGATCGCTTATGACCCAAACCCTGGCTTAATGGGGCTGACCGCACCTTGGTACCGTACTTCTACATCTAGGTCTTCTTTCCAAAAGAGCCCATCGAATCGCGAGAAACCTCCAACCGTTCCCCCTCCGATTGCACTGGGCGGTCCCAACTGAATATGCTCGATCGGCGCCTTTCTGTGCATGACTGCCCCTCAGCCGACGATCCGCGCGTTCTAGGTTGTCGACACCAGACTGATTAAGGTTGTGCCGTTTGCATGGCAAGAATCTATGGTTCCAAGCCCTTGCCGCGTGCAAGCCGTTGTGATTCGCTATGATCTGGTGTCGACGGCTGTGGGCGCTCTCTCCGATCTTACCGCCATGCGGCGGCATCCAGACTTCGGGTCTCACGCGAAGATGATGAAGATCTGCAAATCCGAACGCGTTACGTTCGTCGCAGAAACAAAGCTGCCGTCCTTAGGCTCGGCATTACCCGGGAGGAAACAATGAGCGATGACAAATCAGACAAGAAGTCGAATC
>DASPVW010000045.1:0-2468 GCA_035622155.1 Candidatus Acidiferrales bacterium | reverse complement strand
CGGGCCGAGAACGTACACATCGTACCGGTCTTCGGTCCGGCGGCTCTGAACATATTTCCGCGCGTCGGCCATCTGCACATCAACGTCGACGACCTTCCCTGGCACTGGGCAGACGCCAGCGACACCGGCACAATCGACATTTAAGGACCTGCCGCCGGGTCCGCATAAGGTTCGCATCGATCTGGTCGATGGCAACCACCAGCTCTTTCCCGGCCAGTCCAAAACCGTCACGTTCATCGTGCCTGACACGGCGCCACATTCGTATTGAAAAGGAGAACGCCATGAAAAAGGGTTATTGGGTTAATGTGTATCGATCGATTTCGGATGAATCGGCACTCAAGGCCTACGGCGCATTAGCACTGCCTGCGGTCGAGGCATTCGGCGGGCGCTTTCTGACCAGATCCACGAGCCAAATTGAGGCCCACGAGGCTGGATTGGAACAGCGCACGATCATTGTCGAATTTGACAGCTACGAGAAGGCCCTTGCAGCTCGCAAAAGCGAGGCTTATCAAAAAGCCCTGCAGGCACTCGGCGCGGGGGCGGAGCGTGACGTTCGCATCGTCGAGGGCGCGTGAAGTCTCACCAACACAAACATCATTAACCAGACGGATGGCCGGCCGCTCCCGTCGCTCGCAAATAGGAGAGCGACGGCCATCCCTCGCAAAAAAGGAGTTCCACCATGAGCAGCAACGAAATACGCACGAACGATGCGGCAGCAAGCACGAGCTCCGCAACTCTCGACATGAAGCTTGAGGTGGTCGTCATTCCCGTTTCGGATGTCGACCGCGCAAAGGAATTCTACTCACGGCTCGGGTGGCGGCTCGACGCCGACCGCTCCGTCGGCAGCAGCTTCCGCCTGGTCCAGTTCACGCCTCCCGGTTCCGCGAGCTCAATCCAATTCGGCATCAACCTCACATCGGCCCCGCCCGGCTCGGCGCAGGCAATGCTCCTCACCGTCCCCAACATCGAGGTCGCACGCAAAGAACTCATCGCGCGCAGTGTTGACGCGAGCGAGGTATTTCACTGTGACGCCGGAACCGCTTGCCGGTTTCCCGGCATCGGAGCGCGCGTGAATGGTCAACACCCCGAGCGTCTCAGCTACAGCTCGTTCGTTTCCTTCTCCGATCCGGACGGCAACAGCTGGTTGCTGCAGGAAATCACCCAGCGGCTTCCCGGCCGCGTTACCGGCAACACGACGTATACGTCGGCGCACGATCTTGCCCAGGCGATGATTCGCGCGGCGAAGGCGCACGGGCAGCACGAAGCGCGGACCGGGAAAACCGACCCCAACTGGCCGGATTGGTACGCTGAGTACATGGTGCGTGAACAGTCGGGCAAAGAACTGCCGCAATGAACGGTCATGCGGGCGGTTTGAGCATCATGGGCTGCCCTGCACCACCGTGAAACAAGCGCCACTCCTACGAGGGTCTGTTCGAGCTTGATTGCGTGAATCATCGCCAATGCATTCATAGGCTGGATTTGTAACGAAAAGTCGGCATGGCGCCGCGTTGGTTCTCTCGGAGCAAGGGTGTCCGGACGCATGAAAGGCGCTTTCACGCGCCGGCTGTTCCGAGGGTTGATCGCTTCCTAATCTAAGGCAGAAGTCCTGACAGATTGCAATAAGGACTGTATTCGCACACCTACTCCACCGGCGACCGTCAAGCATCCTTGGCCTAGGAGCAGCCGCTCGTGCTGCCACAGCTCATGCAGCGATAGCAGCTTCCGTTTCTGGTCATGATCGAGCCACAGAAGCTGCAGGTCGGCGCGTCTCCCATGTCGACCACCCCCGCCAGCGCATCGGCCGCGTGCATCGATCCAGCCGCCGCCCGGGGACCGGCAACGTTGAGATCGCCCATGTCGGCGGGCAGGCTCACGGCGGACGGCTTAGGCCGCAAATTCTCAAACAGGAGTTGCTGCTGGCCGGTCAAAAAGCGCATATGCAGCCAGCGGAAGATGTAATCCATGACCGATTTGGCAAAACCGATCTCCGGGTTGTTCGACCAGCCGCTCGGCTCAAAGCGGGTGTGGGCAAACTTCTCGCACAACAGCTTGAGCGGGACGCCGTGCTGCAGAGCGATGGACACGGCGCAGGCAAAGCTGTCCATCAGGCCGCTGACGGTCGAGCCTTCTTTCGCCATGGTGATGAAGATCTCTCCCGGGTCGCCGCTCGGGTAGAGGCCCACGGTGATGTAACCCTCATGTCCGCCCACATTGAATTTGTGGGTGACCGACATGCGCTCCTCCGGAAGCTTGTGGCGCACGGCGCGAGGCGGCGCGTTGAAATTCTCCGGTTCGGCGGCGACCTGGGGAGAGCGGGTTTCCTCGCCCGTCGCAGACGCCGTCTTGCTTCCGGCGGCGCTCAGCGGCTGCGACTTCTTGCATCCGTCGCGATAGATGGCCACGGCTTTTAAGCCCTGCTTCCAGGCCTCGATGTAGGCCTCCATGATGTCTTCGACCGATGCCGATTC
>DASPVW010000044.1:0-18393 GCA_035622155.1 Candidatus Acidiferrales bacterium | reverse complement strand
TAAACTGCACGGACAAAACGACGACGCTCAGCATTCTGGCTTTTTCCCTGCGAACCTCGGAATATCTCGTCGAAAACTTCCGGCGCGGAGAGCATTAGCGCGCAGCTCAGGCCGGGAGCTAAAACCTTGCTCCAGCAACGCCGCGTTTTTTCCCGCATTCGCCACTTCTCCGCTTCGGTTCAGGTCAAAACGAGTACTTCAGTGAAAACTGAATCAAGCGCGGAGTGCCGATGGTCTCCGTGATCGGCGCAGAGCCACCGGCAGGCGAGACGACCGGCGCCGCCGGGATAGCGAACGAGGGGTGGTTGAACAGGTTGAAGAAATCGGTTCGGAAGCCGAGGCTCTGCGTCTCGGTGAGCCTGAAGGCCTTGCCCAGCGTAAAGTCCACGTTTTTTTGCGGAGGCCCGATGATGCAGTTTCGCGGCGTGTCCCCGTAGGCCGTCGCATCGCTCAGCCCTCCGGTCGAAAGCGTGAGAAATGGGTCCGGCTCGTATGCCGACGCACTTACCCAATTCCCGAGCCGCGAAGTGGTGCTCCCTGGGCTCGTGGCATTAGCGCAAGTCGACCCCGGCGTGAAAGTGGCCGTAGCTGCCGGGCTGGCCAGGGCATACGCACTGCCACCGTTCGGGTCCATGACCGAGAAAGGAGCTCCCGATTGCAAGATCATCACGCCACTGGCTTCCCATCCGCCGAGTGCCGTCTTCGTGACGAGATTCGCATTTGCGAGCCGGGGCAGGTCATAAACGCCGCTGGCTACGAAACGGTGGTGGCGGTCAAAGTCGGAAAGTCCACGGGAGTCCTGGGCGTCGGTTTGATTATTGAAGCGCGTCACAAAGGCCACGCTGGCCGTTGAAACATCGTCAATCGATTTCGCGTACGTGTAAGCGCCCTGGAAATAAAGGTTCTGGCTGAAGTGGTGCAACAACGACGCCTGGAGCGCGTTGTAGTGCGAGTCTGAGTTCGGAGCGAAATCCTCAAAATCAGAAGGTGCGATGCCGAGATAGGGAGCTCGCGCACTGACGTTCTCGGCAGTCGAATCCACAATCTGGCAAGAGCCCGTGCCTCCTAAGCAGCTGTAGGGGATGGTGACCGGATTTTGGGGCGTGGCCAGAGTCGCCTGGTCGGGGTCATAGGTCGAGCGCAGGTGCGTGCCTTTCGTGCCTACATACCCAAGTTCGGCAAACCAGTCGCGGCCGATTTCGTGCTGCAAAGTTAGGTTCCACTGCTGGGTCGTGCCCACGATCCAGTGCAAGGGAACGGCTAACTGGATCAGGCCGTTCACGTTGCCCGAAAAGTTAGGCGTGCATTGCTCGGCGGCGCCTGAGCCATTGCCGTTTCCCAGTACGCAACTCGTGGGGAATCCTTGAAAAATTGAAGCGACAGGAACATAAGTCTGTTCCGGCCCGACGCCCAGCGGAGGGATGCCGTTCGGAAACGCAGCGCTGTGCGCAAACAAGGTGGCCAGACTGCCTGGTCCCGGCAAAAAGCCAACGAGAAACGGGTAGGAGGGAGGGGCGATAGCGAGATTATCGACCGCACCCAAATCCTCGCGCACGCTGTAAATTCCATAACCTCCGCGAATGGCTGTTGTTCCGTTCCCTTCGAGATCATAAGCAAAGCCGATGCGGGGCTCCCACACTGTCGCATACTCGTTATCGAGACCCGCTGAATTGAGCGTTCCGGTAATTCCGGTGAGATGGAAATTGTTAACGCAAGTCGGGTAGACATAGGGCTGCCCGGTCTCGTTGGCCAGTTCAGGTTCCGTGTTGCTCGTATGACATAGCGTGTCATAGGGCGCTCCAACAAACTCATTCCGGAGACCCAAGTTCAGTGTCAGCCGCTTAGTCGCCCGGTAATCGTCCTGCGTAAACCAAGCGAAACCAGGAACGCGGTAGTCGTGGTTTCCGAGGCCTCCGCCGCCCTCGCCAAAAAACGGAGCACCTGCCAGAAAGCTTTGGAAATCGGTGGCGAAAGTCGGTGGGGAAAAGAACACGAGCCCATTATCTGCAATGGGCAAATCACGACGCATGGCCACGCGGTCAATCTCCCCTCCAAAGCGGAACTGGTGCGGCCCGTGGCTCCAACTCAGGGTATCGACCCAGGCGAAGTTGTCCGAGAGCGCCAACTGCAATTGGGTAGGATATGGTCCGAAGGCCCAACTCCCGAACTGCAGGCGGTACATGTTGGGGTCGGCGTTCGCGGTGGGCAGATCGATTCCGATGTCTGCACCGGTGATGGGAGCTTCGTTGTTCAGTTTGTCGCTGATAATGTTCACGCCGAAGCGGAACTCGTTCACCAGCGCGTTGCTGAAAAGGTGGGTTTCGCCGATGCTGCCAAAACGACTGTGCAACGGAATATCCAAGGGGAAATTCAGGTTGTTGGGCGTCGGCAGTCCTCCGGTCTGGATGCCGTACGAGTCCGCGCCGAAGGGTTCGAAGGTGTTGGAATCCGACCAGAAGAAGCGCTCGAAGAGCTGGTCTTTGCCGCCGCGAAACTCCCGGCTCCAATTGGTCGTGAACTGGTCGTCGCGGAACTTTCCGGGGTCGGTCAGAATGAGCGGGCCGTAATTGAGTGCACCGTTTGTGAACCCGGGCGTGCCCGGCACAGTGGGCAAGAGATACCCGCCGTTCCCTCCGCCAAACTGATTGCCTTTGACATTCAAGAGTGCCAGAGCCACCGGATCAATAGCCGTAGCTGCCGGTCCGGGACACGTTGAACAGTTGAAGAACGTGTTGAGCAGGGTCGCGGCATCGCGCTGCTCGGGAATCACCGGGATCGTGGTGTTAATGAAGGTTCCCGGCGAATCGCCGCTGCGTTGGCGGGTGCCCTGATAGTTCACGTAAAAATAGCCCAACTTTGCGCTGGGTCCAGCCGGTCCCCCGACATCGCCTCCGAAGATGTTCTGCTTGACCACCACCTTGCCCAGAAAGTAGTCGTTCGCATCGAGGGCCGTGTTACGGAAATACTCCCAGGCATCGCCGTGGAATTTCGAGGTCCCGCCCTTCAGCGTAGCGTTGATGTTCCCGCCGCCATTGCGTCCTTGCGAGGCGTCGTAGAGGCTGGTACTGACCTTGAACTCCTCAATCGAGTCAGGATTGGGCAGCGGCGTGTAAGTCAGTTCGCCGAAGGCGTAATCAGCTACCGAGATTCCGTCGATGAGGTAGTTGTTATTGTCTTCGCGCCCGCCGTTCACATGTATGAAAACCTGTCCGCGGCCGAGCTGGGCGGCGTTGTTGAGATCAGAAGCGGCTCCCGCCGAGAGAGTGAGCAACTGTTGAAAATTCCGTGTAGCCAGAGGAAGCGAAGTGATAGTCGCCGAACCAAGCGATTCTCCGGTGGTTGCATTACTGGTGTCTACCACCGCTACCTCGGATTGCACCTCAACCGTCTGCGCGACCGTCGCCGGTTTGAGCACAGCGGTCATGCGTGTGGTCTCTGTGATCCGAACGATGACGCCGGGAAACCTCGTGGTGGCAAACCCCGGGGCAGTGACTTCTACCGAGTAGCTCCCGACCGGTAATAGAGGAGCCGTGAAGAGGCCGGAGGAGTCCGCCGTTACTTGGCGCACTGGCTGGCCCGTTGCCTCACTGATGAGCTCCACCTTGGCGCCGGCGATCACACCCCCCGTAATATCTTTCACGGTGCCATTGATGACACCCGTCGCGCCACCCTGCGCGAATAGATGTCCTGCCAGGCACACGACGAAAAGACCGACAAATGCCGCCTTTTGAAAGCTAACCATCTCCCACCCCCGTGGCGTCCTCGCACAGCCCACTTGGAAGGGAATGCTCAGACTGTGCGCCCCAGTTGCGCCATGCCCCGCTGGCGACCAACGACCTGGGTATTGATCGGCGTATATCATGAAGTTCGTGCGTGTGTAAAGGTCGAAGCCGAGGGGTATTAGCTAGCTGCAGCCTGCATCGTAATTTTTTGCTGGCAAAGAGCCTGTAAGAGAACCCCGCCTCCCGGATCACGAGCAATTCGGAAGTTAAGCCAGGAAGGACGAGGCAGGCCAGAAGTCGGCTTCGGGGACTCGAAGCCCGTTTCTGGCCAGTTTCCGGGTGGCCGACAACTCGTCCGCAATCCACTTGGAGTGTGATTTTACTCTTGGCGTAGCGCTCTGAGAGGATCGATTTTGGCGGCCTTGCGCGCCGGAACATAACAGGCGAGCAGTGTCACCGCTGCGAGCAGCAAGGGTGCCCCGGCGAGCAAACGCGGGTCGGTCATTCCAATGTTGAGCGCATCGACAAACATGTTCGCCAGTGCCGAAACAATTTTTGCCAGCGTGATTGCACCCAGAAATCCAAACAGCGTTCCGCTCATAAGCAGAGCCGCTCCTTCTCGCAGCACCAGACGCAGCACCTGCAGCTTAGTTGCGCCTAGAGCGGTCCGGATGGCGATCTCCTTGCGCCGTCGCGCAACGGTATACGCCGTGACTCCCGCCAGCCCGATGGCGGCCAGCACCAATCCAAATAGGCCAATCGCGCCGTACGTTTGCACAGAAAACTGCATCGCGGAGCGGCTACGATCCAGATATTCGCCAAGCGTTTGCGCATAGAAGAGGTTCAGCCTTGGATCGACGGCAGAAACCTCGCTGCCAATGGACCTCAGCACATCCGTCCGGGCGTCCGACCGCACCAGAATGGTGATGCCGCCGGCTGGCGGCCGCGCAAAATCGCGCTGCGTTAGCGGCACATACATTATGGATTGACTGAATCCTAGGACATCCTTCATGTCGCGCACCACGCCGACCACTTCATAAGACTGCCGGTCATCCCGGACGCGCTTGCCGAGAGCGTTCCCGGCTCCGAATAGCTTGTGTGCGGCGCTCTCGTTCACTATCACAGGCAAAATCCTCGATGCGCTTGTTTGCTCGCGCTGATCGCGTTCGTCGAATTCCCGACCAGCTAGAACAGTTTCGCTAAGCGTCGCGAAATACCTTGCTCCGACCGTTTCCTCAACAACAGACTGGAGCACCTTCGAGGACTGCGACGAGTCTTCCGCAGCCATCGGAGTGGGTTCGGATTCGCTCGACAAAGGCGGCTGATCTGCGAATGCGACGCTGCGCACTCCGCCGACGCCCTTGAGGATTTCCGGGAGTTTCTCGAACAAAGCTTGCGCCTTCTCGGGTGTGTAGCCATCGCGGACCGGATCAAGCGAAAAAAGATACATCGTGCGAGGATCAAATTTCGTTTGGATGCTGCTGGCTTTGCTGATACCCAGCACGAGGAATCCGGTCATAAGTAGCAACATAAGCGATGCCGCCACCTGAATCACAATCAGCAAATTGCGCAGGCCAAGACGCCGGTAACCCGGCAGTTGCAGCGCAGAGCCCTCTTTCAGTGCCGGAGTCAGATCAGCTTTGGTCGCTTGCAATGCGGGCGCAAGGCTGAATCCCACGCCGCACACGATGGCGAGCCCAAATGCGAAAACACCCGCGTGCCAATCTAGGCCGGCATAGTCCACCGGCACGATCGTCGGCGCCGAGAAGTGCATGTTCAACCGCGCAAGAACATAAGCGAGGGCCAATCCGGCCAAGCCGCCCAGCAGCGAAAGCAAAACACCTTCGCTGATCATCTGGCGAACAATTCGAAACCTGCTTGCGCCCACGGAGAGGCGAATCGCCAGCTCTTTTCGCCGGTTCGCGCCGCGCGCGATCAGTATGTTTGCTAGGTTCACGCACGCCAGTGTAATAATTAGGCTCATCAGCGCGAGAAAGAAGCCAATCAAGGCGGGCTTCACTTTTTGCGGAATGGGAATGCTCGTGCCGGCGGAAAGCAGCGTTATACGTTTGCCCTTCTCCGTGCGCCGCAGGGAGTAGGAATCCTCTTCGTCGAGCTCACGCGTGATCGCGTCGAGCGCCGCTTCCGCTGCTTCCATGGTCACACTCGGCGCGAGACACAGGATTGGCAGGAACTGCTTGGCATCGCGCCGATGTAAAACATCGTTTGCGAGTTCGGGAGCGAGCGCGGGCGGCGCGGTGATGGGCACAAACAGCTCGGACGGGTTCACCGCAAGGGCGCCTTGAAAGCCCTCCGGCGTGATGCCCACGATGGTCGCGAGTTGCCCATTCAGTCGGAGCGTCTGCCCCAGCGCTTCGGGAGAAGAGTGCAGGCGATTGCGCCAGAAACGATCACTGATCACCACAACGGCCGCTTGGCCGGACTTGTCGACTTCCCGGCTGAACACGCGCCCCCGCTGCGCTTCCACGCCAAGCACGGCAAAATAGTCTGCCGACACAAGCTGCCCAAACACGCGTTCCGGTTTTCCGCTCGTCTCGCCGCTGAGCATGACGTTAAACGGCACGCCCGTCTCGAATGCGGCCACTCCGCTGAACAGCCTCTTTTGCTCCCGGTACCGCTCGACGTAGTAATAGGAAACGCGAGCTAGATCGCCTTCCGTGGACTCCTGGAACATTACCAGCCGCTTCGCATTCGCCGCCTGGGGCAAATCGCGAAAGAACGTCGCCCATTTCGAGCTGTACACATTCGTCGTCAGCCCGATTCCCAGTCCCATGCTAGTGATCCCGACCAGCGCGAATGCCGGTGACTTCCTCAAAGCCCGCCACCCGTATCGCAGATCGCCCCGCATTTCGGTTACGTACTCAACAGGCACGCGGATCGCGATGTCCGCGATCAGGCGAATCAGCCCTGCGGCTCCCTGCCGTTTGGCGACATCTGCCAGGGCGTCCTCGCCGGCCTGCATCAGCTCCGTCCCATACGCCACTTTGAATTCATGCGGAAACGCTTGCGCCAGCCGACGGTAGACACGCCGGGCCAAATTCATTCCGTCACCATTCTTTGCTTTACTCGTATCGTGCGGACCAACTCTTGCAATCGCTCACATTCTGCGTCGAGCACGCGCCTGCCAAGCGTGGTCAGCCGATAGTAGCGGCGGCGCGCGTCGTCGAGTTCCGGCGCGGGGCGTTCCTCGGATTCCTCAATCAGGTCGGCCTCGATCAGCCGCTTGATCGACCCGTACAATGTTGCTGGCCACAAGCGGACCTTCCCATGTGTGCGCTCCAGGACTTCTTGCATGATTCCGTAGCCGTGCTGGTCCTCGCCAGCAAGCGAGAGCATGATCTGGAACCACTGGGTCTTCAGAGGAATGAACTTTTGAGGGTTCAGCTTAGTCATGCTCTATATCTATATCATCGAATACCTAGTGCGAGTCAATAGCGGGTCGTGGATTGATAAGTTCTTGGTCTGGCCCCGCCATGAACGGGTCGTCCTGCCCGAGTCACGGGCCACTCGGAAGTTGAGCCACACACAACCTGATTGGCCAGAAGTCGGCTTCGAGGACTCGAAGCGCGTTTCGGGCCAGTGTCCATTGACGACCCGCCCGGAACCCCCATTTGGTGCAAGGTGAGCACGGCGTCGTGAAATCAGGCCTCAGTGCCAAGAAACGTGATGCGGGCGTGCCGGCGCTCGCGGCGGTGAGCGCCACGAACAACGAAGGCCGTGAACATCGGGCGTCCCTCACCCCGTCAACGCGATAAGCCGCCGTCGATGCCGGTGGAGTCGGTCCCCTACCGGCCTGGTATGCTGGGCTCGCGACAAACGAAGCTCGCGGCCTCGTTCGTGTCTCCCTTCCCCGAATATGCCGCCACCTTCGGGTACGGACAGAGCGGACGCAAGCGGTCGACGACGCCGTCGATGGCATGTGTCGCGACAATCTGTTCTGGTGCGATGCTGCGCTCGACCCACTGCTCAAGCGCAGCCTGCATGTCGAACTCATTCGGACCCGGTCCGCCGCGGCAGTGAGCCATGCCCGGGGCCATGAACAACCGGTAGAAGCTCTGCACGTCTCGCAGGACCGAGGATCGATCCACCTGACCGGCTCCCAAGAACGACACGACGCTCTCGTAATAATCGATGCTGTTTTGCGCGGCGATCAGCTCGTCGCTCCAGCCGTGGTATTGGATCAGCTTCCCGCCCTGTCGCCGAAATTCGTGAAGATCTGGATTCGTGGCGTTGAGAATCGGCGCGAACTTCCGTTCGCTCTCGAGAAACGCCTGGTACACGGCGGGATTGCTGAAATCGAACGTCCTCCAGTCCCAGTGGGGATCGCCGAAGACCAGCCATTTGTAGTAGGAGATGGGAATCGGGAACGGGATGGCGGGATCGCGGTTGGGCCAGAAGGGCTCGCTACCGACGGCGAGACCCGGATAGAGCTGGGCGCCGGTCGCTGGATCCTTCGGCCCGCGGTAGATGCGCCGGGCCGCCTCGACCTGGGCTGCCGTGAGACAGCTGTCGGGCGCCACATTCGCGGCACACTGCAGATTCGCCGGATCGAATCGGCACTGTCGTGGATCCTCCAGGACGCCGTCGGTGACGCCGTCGGCACTGTCACAGGTCGCGATTACCCTGCGATAGAGCAGGCCAAGCGCGGACGGCGAGAGAAAGCTGGCCGGATCCTTGAGAACGGCGAGCGTCGCGTCGAGATCGCCAGCCATGAGCCGCGTAAAGTTGTTGGCCGGCGCACCGGCGACGATGCCGTCGAAGTCTGCCGGGTACCGCTGCGCCTCCATCAAGCCTTCGTAGCCGCCTGACGAACAGCCAATCCAGTACGCGTGCACGGGAGACCTGCCGTAGAACGCCTGAACAAGGGCCTTCGCTTTCATCGTCGTCTCATGATGCGCGCGATAGGCAAAGTCGATCAGCTGTTCCGGATGGTCGAACGCGAACTTCGCCATGTCCTGGCCAAGTGCGGCCTCGTGTCCCGTGTTCGTCGAGGCGCTCGCGTAGTGGCGGCTGAGCTGTTCGGCGAGATCGCCGAAGGAGATGGTGCCGGCCCACCCTCCGTTGCCCACGCCGGCGAACTTGCCGTTCCAGTCCTGCAACGGCAGCCACACCTCGAAGAGGATGTGCGAGTCGCTCGTCGGGCGGATCTCGCCCACGACGCGGCAAAACGGGGGAAGATTCGTGATCGCATGGCTGCGACCAGGAGGCGTGAACGATCCACTCGTAACGGGCTGCGCCATGGTGATCGTCGCATTTGGAAGCCGCTGTTCGGTGAGCCTCGTGCAGACGTCCGCCGGAACGGTCTGAGCCGAGGTCCTTGCTACCAAGGCCATGGAGACGATCGCCACTGCGGCCGTCGCGGTGATATGAGCGGGCACGTTCACGGGGTCCTCCTAGTCGCCAGTCAAGGACGCTGGAGCCTCTCGCCCGGCGTAGCATAAGCCGTGAACCGCGGAGGCGTCGCCTTCACTCACTGCGCAGAGTGGCTGTGGGATCGATTCTCACGGCCCGTACGACTGGATGGCGCCCCGAGCACTGCCGTGCTGACCAGCAGAACGGGGCCCAGCATTATCCCTGATCGGTGGGCTTGACCTCGAACAGGAGCGTGTCGACCAGGCGCCCGCAGGTGAGCCCTCCGGCCAACCCGATGATAGCGCCGAGGAATATCATCACAAAGAGGTTCGTCGCGACACTGCGGACCACGTGACCGGCGCTAGCGCCCAGCGCGACGTGGGCAAAGAACCCTGACAACTCGGCGAGCACCCGTTCCCGAACCATCTGATATTGAATGACGCTGGCTTCAAAAAGACGTTTGACGCCCGCAGTATGCAGGCGGGCTCGGACATTCGCATGCACGCGCTAGCGAAAGCAGAGAGGGATTCCTCAGGCCGGCCGATTGTGCCTGGATCACGGCAATCCGGAAGTTGAGCCACCCGGGAGCCAGGCGGGCCAGAAGTCGGCTTCGCGGGGATCTCCGGTACCGCCTCTATGTTTTGCGTGCGATTGCATAGATTGCATTGGTTTCGACGCTTTGCACGTGGTGCTTCGATATGTAGTCCAGGGTTGCTAGCCGCACGCGCTTACGTGCTTCCTGATCTAGTTGCTCGATAGTGCCGCGGTAGCCTGATCCCATTGCGATCGTCCAGAAGTCCTCCGGCGAACGTAGAGGCTGAGCACCGGACTCCGCCAGTAGATCATCTGTGTGCGCACCCGCTTCGAGCAGCATAGATGCAAGCGCGCGCGGTTCGCTGATGCGGTCCCATGGATTGAAGCTCCTGCAGAGATCCGGACGCTCGGTCCGCACGGCGTTCCAGAAAGCGGAACTCCCGGGTTCCAAGACGCGCGGTCCCCAGGTGGTAATTGCAAGTTGCCCGCCAGGCCGGAGAACTCGCCAAAGGGAACGAACGCCGGAGGACATGTCCGGCACAAAGAAGATACCGAACACGCAAATCACTGCGTCGAACGTTTCAGTGGAAGGATCCAGCTCCTCGATGTCTTTCAAGCGGAACTCCGCGTGCGTCAGCCCTAGTTGCGACGCTTTGCCTCGGGCCAAGCGGAGGAGATTCTCCGCTAAATCGACACCTAGTAAACGCCCGCTTGGGCCTATGGCTTTCGCTGCCGGAATGGCAGAGGCTCCGCTGCCGCAGCAAGCATCTAGAACGCAGGCACTGACCTTCAGCGACATCCGCTCCACCGTTCGCTGGCCGATGCGGTCCCAGAACGAAAGGGCTGGCGCATCGAAATAATCGGCCGCAGAGTTATATGTAGAAGTTGCGCGTACTTTCGCGTCGTTCCTCGTTTCAGGTCGCATTCGAACACACTGTCGCAGGGAGGTATGAGACCAAAGCCCATCGGGTAGCATTGCATGGCTCAGTCGTTAGCTCAAGTCCCGAGAAGTCGGCTTCGGGGGCGTTCGATTTCGGACGCGCCATTTCAGAACCGGACGAAGAAGCGTCTGGAAGGATCTGGTAACCCGAGGATTAGCATATAGATCGGGCGCGCAGATCAAGGGCAGAAACATGCTTGGGCGTTCCTCGTAAGCTAACAAGGGGGTAGCCTATGACCAAGCTGTGGCAGGATTTGCGCTATGCCGCGCGCGTGTTCGTCAAATCTCCCGGCTTTACTGCTATCGCCATTATTGCTCTCGCGCTCGGCATCGGCGCAAACACCGCCATCTTCAGCCTCATGGATGCCGTCCTCCTCAAAACGCTGCCCGTGAAAAACGCCCAGCAGCTCATCCTTTTCACCTGGGACGACAACAAGTGGCCGGCGCACTATTCTCAGACCGGGTGGGATTCGCGCTTTTCGTTCTCCTATCCGCAGTTCGAAATGTTCCGAAAGGAAAATAAATCCCTTTCGAGCGTATTTACGTTTGCCCCGCTCGGCTCTAGCCCCGACAACACCACCATCACCGTCGACGGTGACGCCGGCCTTGCCAACGGAGTGATGGTCAGTGGCGAATATTTTTCCGGTCTCGGCGTTTCACCCCTTATGGGACGCGGCATAACTGAGCAGGACGAAGACAAAGGCGCGCCGCGCGTAGCCGTCGTGAGCTATGGCTATTGGACGCGCCGTTTCGGCCGCGACCCGGGAGTCCTCGGACGCCGCGTCGAATTGAACGGCCTGCCATGCACCATCGTCGGTGTCGCCCCACGCACATTTTCTGGCATGCAGCCCGGCCTCCAGCCCGACGTCTACGTTGCATTCGACGATCTTCCTAATCTGCGTCCGTGGAGCCAAAAGCCCACTGATACTGATTCCTTCTACGTCGCTCGCAATTGGATCGTCCTGAATATTTTGGGCCGACTCAAGCCCGGCATCTCCCGACGTCAGGCCGAGGCGGAGCTCAACGCTCTCTTCCACAATTTCATCACCTCAGACTGGAAGCCCGCAAAACCGAGCGACGTCCCTGCCTTCACGCTGACTCCGGGAAGCCAGGGAATCCCGAATTTGCGTGAGGGTTTTTCGCAGCCTCTTCAGATCTTGATGGTTCTTGTCGGCGTTGCCCTGCTCATTGCCTGCGCCAACGTGGCCACGCTGCTCCTCGCACGTGCCAGCGCTCGCCAAAAGGAGATCAGTGTGCGCCTCGCCATCGGAGCTTCCCCCGCGCGCCTCCTTCGCCAGTTGCTCACCGAAAGCATTCTGCTGTCGCTCCTGGGCGGTGCCGTTGGTCTGCTCTTTGCCGGGTGGGGAACGAACATGCTCCTTGCAATGTTCGCCGGCGGCGCGAACCAAATTTCTCTGGACGTTGGGCCCGACCTGACTGTTCTCCTGTTTACTCTCGGCGTTGCCGTCGCCACGGGGATTCTCTTTGGCCTCGCCCCTGCCCTTCGCATTTCGCGCATGGACCTAGCCTCCATCATGAAGGATTCCAACGCGAGCGCCATCGGCGGGCGTGAAAAGCATCGCCTCGGCAATTCACTCGTCGTTGCCCAGGTCGCTGCATCTCTCGTCCTGATGGTTGCCGCCGGTCTTTTTGTTCGCACGCTCGTGAATTACGAAAACCAGGACTACGGCTTCAATCAGGAGCACCTCCTAACCTTCGGCATTGACGGAAGCCGCCAAGGATATCAAGGCGCTCGTCTAGTCAGTCTGTATTCACAATTGCAGGACCGCCTCCAGACCCTACCCGGCGTCATCTCCGCCGCAGCGATCAGTGAGCCGCCCTTCAACGGATGGTCCAGCAACACAACCATCGCACTGGACGGCCGCCCGGCCACCGTTGACTTCCCCCTTCGCTATATGCGCGTTGGACCCGATTTCTTTGGCACTATGGGCATTCCCGTCGTTCTCGGTCGCGGCATCACGCGCAGTGACATTGCTGCTTCGCCCATGATCGCGGTGGTGGACGAGAATTTCGTGAAGAAATACTTCCCGCATGAAAATCCCATCGGCCACCACTTCAGCCTGAGCAGAGATGCCGACCCGAAATACACTCTCGAAATTATCGGCGTGGCAAAGCCCGCCGAACTCGTCGACCCGCACAACAGCCCGCGGCCGAAGGCCTACGCGCCATACGCCGCATTTCCCGAGCGTCTCGGCAGCATGTTCTTCGACGTGCGCTCGGCGGGCGATCCGACCACGGTCATTTCCGAAATTCGCGACACCGTCCGCCGCCTCGATCCTGGTCTGCCGATGATGGAGGTGAAAACGCAAACCGAGGAACGCGAGGAAGCCCTCGTTCAGGAAACCCTTTTCGCCCGCCTCTCCGGTTTCTTCGACTTGTTGGCGCTGCTTCTTGCGACCGTCGGCCTCTACGGCACCATGTCCTACGCCGTCTCGCGCAAGACGCGTGAAATAGGCATTCGCATGGCCCTCGGCGCCGAGCCCGGCAACGTGATGCACATGGTCGTTGGCAACGGAATCAAGCTCGCGGGCATTGGTGCAGCCATTGGCGTCGTGTGCGCGCTCAGCACTGCCCGCCTCGCGCGCAGCCTCATTTTTGGTGTCACGCCTCAGGATCCGTGGACACTAATTGGCGCAGTCGTCATCTTGATGCTCGTTGCCGCGTTTGCTTGCTACATTCCTGCGCGGCGCGCCATGAAGGTCGATCCCATGGTGGCGCTCAGGTATGAATAGCTCATGGTTTTTTGAAACCACAATGCTTGTCCCAGTTCGGTCCAGCACGAACTGGAGCGAAGGCCGTTTGCACCCTTTGCTCATTTGCCAAAAACATCTGTTGCCGTGAGCAGCCGGCCAGCCACAACGTCATCGTCGATTGTCTTCGACAGGGTTAGCAAGGCTCTGTCAAACCAAAGTAGAAATGTCCCCAGGGTTAGCAAGGCTCTTGACAAACCCTCACTGGCCGCGGAAGGTGAGGGAGCGCACGAGGGGCCATGGGACTACGTTCGTATTCGCCCACATAGGCGCTTCCGGCGACGCTCTTGATCTGTTTCTTCGCCGAACCCCCCTCGCTAGACGGGCTTCTGCGGGCGGCTACCGGTGCTTCGACCGAACCGGCCGAAGGAGATCTCAGTGAAACAGGGCACGGGCGTCACAGCATCCCTGGCGAGCATATTGAGTTCCTTCGCCACGATTGCGTGCTGTCTTCCTGTTGGGTTCGCTGCAGCTTTGGGGGCCGGGGCCGCTAGCGCCTTCTTCACGACCCTGCGCCCTTGGCTTTTGGCACTCTCGGTCGCACTGCTCGGCTTCGGATTCTGGCAACAATACCGGGCAAAAAAGTGCGCGGTCCGGGGCAGATGGGTGGGCAATGTCCTGCTCTGGGCAGCCGTCGTTGTGGTCCTGGGAATGATCTTGTTCCCTCAACTGATCGCCGGCTTCATCGCGGATTTGTCCGTGCGAGGCCGTCGATGAAGAAACCGATCGCCATCGGCGCAGCCGCGCTCGCGATAGTGCTGCTGGCCTTCTATCTCGGGTTGCCCGGTAGGGTGCCACCGGTTCAACCGCCTTTGGTCAAGTTGACGTCCGCGAATGTTGCCCAGTTTGAGGGGGTGTTCGACGCTGACCTCGACATGCCACGTGTGGTCCTGCTGTTTTCTCCCACGTGAGCGTATTGTTTGCAGGGGGCCTCTGCAACCGAACATCTTTTGGCCGAGAATCCTGAGTGGAGAGTGCGCGTACTTGTTGTTTGGGAACCGATTCTTATCACCGATTGGGGAGCGCCCAGCAGCAGCACGCTCGCCAGGGTCTACGACTCTCGCGCTCGCCAGTTTTGGGATCCGAAACACCTCATTTCCGGCGCATTGAGAAGGGCGGCTGAGGGCATGTCTTCGATGCCCCAACCTAACTCTGGCCGGAGATTTTATTGGGACGAGGCTCTCGTGTTTGCCCCGCATGCCAAATGGACGAGCCAGCCCTTGTTTTGGCAAGGTCCCGTCTATCAGGTGGTCGATGGCCTCGCCACCGCGCTGCGCTCGCTGACGCAGAAGTCTGAAAACGGGAACCTGAAAAATTTGAGCGAACGAGCCCAGGTCCAAAGTCAAGGCTTGCAATTGGAGACTGAGTCGCTGGCATTGGTTTCTGAGCTCGCGCCCTCTGTCGGCGGCGGGAAGCGCTTCAGCGCATCGGCCCTGTTCGGCGAGGACATCCCGGTTCGATTTCATTGACCCGTGCCGAAGTCTTCTTCGTGAGATAATTTTCGTTCCGCTGTGGCCCGCGGCATCGCCCATAGGTGTTCTGCACCTCGGCTTTTTAAAGGGAGTGCCGGTGATCGTGTTGTGGGCCGGCAGTACCTTGGCGGGCACTATACGTTGATCGCGCAATGATTCACGGATCATTTGTCCCTTCATGCCCCAAACGGCTTATGTCGGCTTGATTGCAGCTTTTCTCTTCTTATCGGCCGTAAGTCATATACTCTTGCCGGCCTTGACTCGTCGCTGGATGACGAATCCCGCGGCAGTACGGTTCGTGGGAGGTTGCCTTCTACTGCTGTCGGTTCCTTGCCTCAAGTGGCGGGGCTGGTATTTCTGGACTCTTTTTGGAGCACTGGCCTTCTCCGGAGCGTGGAGGCTTTTCCTTCCGAAGCACTCGATTCATGCGCAAGAAAAAAGCTATCCTCGCTGGGTGCATGGCTGCCTGTTGCTCGCGGGATCGATCGCCGTGTGGGTTCTCCGGCCATCGTGAACTGTCCGCGAACCATTTCGGAGAGCGGTCATAATCACCGCGATCCCGCGGCGCTAGACGCCATGGTGCCTGCCGCGAGAATCGCGCGTTCCCGTCGGCTGGTGTGCGTAAACCGCGGCCGATCAGTTTCTGGAGGATCTACCATGCGAAAACAGATATTGGCCTTCACGATGCTGGCCTTCCCCACCCTGCTGCACGCCCAGAATACCGCCCCGCGCATCGTCGAGTACCACGCCACGATGCGTGACGTGAAGTACGTTTATGGGGTGGCCCAGCCCGTTGCGCGGCTTGCCTCTGGCGACATTCTCGACACGAATACGATCGATTGTTTTGGCGGTGCAATTCAAAAACCGGGAGACACCCTGGCGGCAGTGAAAGGCGACAATCCGCTGACCGGGCCATTCTATATCGAGGGCGCCGAGGTGGGTGACACGATTTCGATCGATTTCCTCAAGCTAGAGGTAGACGGCCCGCAAGGCGTTGGCGCCTTCGCCCCAGGATTCGGCGCGATCAATTCAACCGACTACACACCCATGCTCAACCCGCCGTTGCCGGAACGCATCTGGCTTTACCCGATTCACCCGAGTCAGGAGACCGCGACGTTCAAGGCGCAGGACTCAAATTTCTCAGTCGACATTCCACTTCACCCCTTTCTCGGGTGCATTGGGGTCGTGCCCTCCTCGGGTGAAACAAGGAGCTCGGTCGTTCCGGCGGAATTTGGCGGCAATATGGACGCCCCGGAAGCAAGCGTCGGGAATACGCTTTTCCTTCCCGTAAATGTGCCCGGCGCGCTGCTTTACGTCGGCGATGGCCATGCGGCCATGGGCGAGGGAGAAATTGCCGGCACGGCCATCGAGGTTCCCCTGCGCGTGAGGTTGCGCGTGCGGGTGATCAAAGGCCAGAAAATTGATTGGCCGCGCTTTGAAAACCCGACCGAAATCATGGCCACGGGAATCTATCGCCCGGTCGACGATGCTTTGCGGATTGCCTTTACCCAACTGGTCGACTGGATTCACTCGGACTACGGTTTGTCTCAGCTCGACGCCTACGAATTGCTCTCCCAAGTCGGGAAGATTCACCTCACCGAAATGGTTGACCCCAACTACGTGGTCATCGCCAAAGTTGAAAAGAAATACCTGCCACCGAAAAAGCAGTGAGACGCGGGACACCTGGTTGGCAGTCGCGCTCGGAACTCGATGTCCTCATTGCCGATGCCGACGCGACCGATGAAATTGTCGCCGCTTCGCAAGAGCGCAAATCGAAGTCATGCGTGTTTGAACCGCCCGCTGCCGAAAACCGCGAAGCGATTCTCCGCCTGTCCCCGGACCTCGGTCCTGATTGCGAATAGACCGCCCGCAAAGCGACTCCAGCGCGTAGACTCTCCGCGAGCAGTGGTCACGTAGAGGGTCATCCCATCCGCCCCTCCAAACGTGCATGTCGTAACATTCTCGACCGGCAGCTCGACGACCCGGTCTATTGTTCCTCCCGGCTCAACCCGAACAATGCACCCGCCGGAAAACCGGCAGTTCCAGAGATAACCATCGGCGTCGACGCAGGAGCCATCCGGCAATCCCCTGCCAAAACCCTCTAAGAATGGCCGGCGGTTCCCGATCGAACCTGTTCGAGGATCGAAGTCGTACGTCCACACGATGTTTTCTAGGGTGTCTCCAAAGTAGAATCGATGCTGGTCGGGGCTCCACGCGAGCGTGTTGGCGATTCCGAGGCCGCGGGACCACTCGCTGACTCTGCCGTCTGGGTCGAGACGGTAGAGCATGCCGTCCCGGCCGCCGACCGCACCCGTCGAACCGTCCGCATTGACGTTGTTGCGCATGGACCCTAACCAAAGCGAACCGCGAGGATCGGCGCGTGCGTCATTGAGACGAACCTTGGGCCATGCCTTGAGTTCAAAGACCTGGGCAGTTTGCCGGTCTTCGTGCGGGATCCATAAAACCACTCGTGAACCGAGAACGACAGCCAGCACGTCATCCTGGTCGGTGAGTGTGAGCGCGGTCACCGGCTCATGGAACATCCAGGTCCGAACACATCCATCGGCTGGTGTGAACCGGTGGATCAGAAAGCGGTTGATATCTGTCCAGTACACCGACTGATGTCCTGAATGCCAGAGGAGTCCCTCGCCGCAGACATCGCCGGTCGGCGCGATGCACACCGGCTCCGAGATCATTCGACGCCGATTCCGGCGAGCAACCCTCCGTCGACGAGGTAGTCGCCCCCAGTGCAGAAAGAAGCCTTGTCCGAAGCCAGAAATAGCGCCAGCTCGGCCACCTCCTCGGGTGTACCGACCCGGCCAAGCGGGTGCGCGGCAGCAAACCGTGTGAACGCCTCCTCGACGGGCATCTCCGGTCGAAAGTGCGCCGCCGAGCGGGCCAGCATGGGCGTGCGAATCGAGCCCGGGCTGATCGAATTCACGCGTATGTTGTCCCGGGCGTGATCGAGGGCCAGGGCACGCGTAAGACTGTGAATTGCGCCCTTGGAGGTGGCATAGGCCGTAACGCCCCGTTGGCACGCGTAACCCTGGACTGAGGCTAAATTAATGATCACACCTCCTCCGCGCTTTCTCATCTCCGGAATGCCGAAATGCGCGAGCAGGAACACACTCCCAACATTCACCGCCATACACCGGTTCCAACTCTCCGGATCGGTTTCGACAGCGTTGCCGAAAGGATGGATAGCGGCAGCATTTACGATGATGTCCAAACCGCCGAACCGACCGACAATCCTCGCGACGGTTTTGCGAACCGCGTCCGGATCCGCTACGTCGCAGGTCTCGACATCGACAGTCAGCCTGTGCTCTGTGGCGTAGCGGGAAAAAGCCTCATTCGCCGCGCCATCGATGCCGCAGCACACCACCGCGGCCCCGGCCTTTGAAAAGCGTTCCGCGATCGCGCGCCCAATTCCCGTTGTCCCCGTAACCAGCGCTATCTTAGCGGCAAGGTCGCTCATGAGAATTGACTCTAACTCCTCTCTCGCTTGCAGTTGGCCCGAGCGTATCCTACCTTAGTTCGCCAGAACCGTTTCTCAATTGTTCGCTCCGTGCGCGACCGCTTTT
>DASPVW010000043.1:0-114794 GCA_035622155.1 Candidatus Acidiferrales bacterium | reverse complement strand
TACAGGCATCTTGAACGGAGTTGCCGGTATCAACGGATTTATTCCGGGCGTACTGCAGAACTGCACGGGTGACACTCGGAACCTCATCGAGGGAACCATCGGCTTCTGGTATCGGTTCTACCAGGGCGAGAAAGGAAGATTTCAGTTTGGAGGGCAGTATACGAACTATGTGCGCAACACGTGGCGTGGTGTAGGAACGGGTACGGTGAACGGCATCACCTACATTACCAACGGCGGACCGCACTCAGATGAGAACGAAGTCTTTACTTCCCTCCGCTACTACCTTCCGTAGAGCTCGATGCGCAACGGGGGAGCTGGATAGCCCAGCTCCCTCTATTCGCCATGACGTGCGCTAAAGATTCTGAGACTGGACCGTGGTGGCCGCTGAAGCGAAGCGGAAGACGCACGATGCCTAGGCTCTAGCAGCCCAAGGTGTCACATTCCCTCTGGCAGTGCCTGATGGATTTTCCACAAAGTCACAAACAGCGTGGCCGCGCGCAGGCACGGGGGGGGTGGTCCCTTTTCCCCGTTCGTATCCGCCTACCCGACTCACTTTTGACTCTGTCGCGCCAAGGTTTTAGACTAGCGTTCGTGGGCTCCTTTTCCCGCGGCTACGGCTATCGGTTCCAGTGGCGCGGTCTCGTTCCTCACGCGATCAAAACGCTGCTGATCGCCTGTACGGCTGTGTTCGCGGTCCAGACGCTCCTAGGTGTTTTCAATCCTTCCGCTGAAGCCCTCTTCCGCGGCTATCTAGGTTTGTTCCCGTATGCTGTCATTCACGGTTACGTTTGGCAGCTCGGGACGTACATTTTTCTCCATGCAGGACTCTGGCACCTACTTATCAATCTGCTGGTTCTTTGGATGTTTGGCAGAGATTTGGAACTGACCTGGGGATCACGAAGATTCTACTTCTACTTCTTTCTGTGCGGCATTGGCGCGGGCGCCATCAACGTAGCTGTGAAAACCCTGCTGGTCGGCCTAGGCATTGGCACTTTTAACGTAGGCCCCACGATGGGTGCGTCCGGCGCGATCTTTGGCATTCTGCTGGCGATGGCGATCCTGTTTCCGCATCAACAAGTCTGGTTGATTCCGTTTCCTGTATCGCTGCCAATGCGCGTGTACGTCATCATCATGGGCGTAATCGAGTTCTACTTCACACTAACGGCGCCGGGCGACGGCGTGAGCCACGTTTGTCACTTAGGCGGAATGCTGGTCGGATACTTCTATCTGCGCCGGGGATCGCTGCTTTACAACTCACGGAATTTGTTCTCGGACTGGAAGCGCCGCAGGCTGCGCAAGAAGTTTGAGGTCTATGTCCGCGAACACCGCGATAAGCCGCCCTCCCGCCCCGACAACTGGGTCAATTAGCGCGCCAGAGTGAATTGCCCCACTCGAGTGTCTCTGCTACTTCGACACAGAAAAACTAGTGACGATGGCGCAGAGGAAACTGACACCTTTGCGAAACGAATCGATGGGAATACGCTCGTTGTCGGCGTGCATGCGGAGCGCATCGTCCTGGGTCAACGGGAACGGCAAGAGGCCGTAGGCCTGCACACTTCGCAAGCGCAGAAACGTCGAATCGGTCGCTCCGGTGGACATGTAGGGCAAAACCGGCGCGCCGGGAAATTGCTGACCCGCTGTGCGCGTGATCGTCGTGTACAGATCCGAGGTTAGCGAAGAGGAAGGTGCCGACTCGCCGCCGTTTGGCTCGACTTCAAACCGAATTTGCGGATCGTTGACCAACTGCTCGAGCTTGGCGAGTAGCGGATCGATCATATTGCCGGGTAGCAGGCGAATGTTCAGCACGCCCCGCGCTTCCGAAGGCACTACGTTCTGCCGGATCCCGGCTTCCAGCATGGTCGGTGCGATCGTGTCGCGAAGCATCGAATTCCACATCGGATTGGCGCCGGAAACCCACCGCGCCGCGTGTTCGCCGCGGTCGGGCGTGTCGAGCGCACGGATCCACTTTGCGGCTTCGTCATCTTGCGTTGGCGCGAGGCCCTCAAAAAAAGCGCGCGTGACGCTGTTGAACTGAACCGGTGTTTCGTAGGTCCCGATTTTTGCAATCGCCGCCGCGAGGTGGACGACAGCATTATCGCTCCGCGGAAGGGAACCGTGGCCGGATGTGCCCTTGGCGATCACGTCCACGTTGACCATCACCTTTTCGCTCGCTTGCACTCCGATATAGGAAACTTTTCCGTCTTTGACAACCACTTGCCCGCCTTCATTGATTGCGAATCCGGCCGCAATCTTGTCCCAATGCTTTTCGACTGCAAACTGCATGCCTGCGGCCCCACCCGCCTCCTCGTCGCCTTCGGCGAGCAGGATGACGTCCCGATTGAGCGGCGCACCGGAGCGCTTCAAGGCCACCATAACCGCGACGTTTGCAGCCGTCATCGCCTTGTCGTCAAGAGCGCCCCGGCCGTAGAGATAGCCGTCCTCGATCACCGCACCGAACGGATCCACCTTCCATTTGGTTTTGTCCACGCCGACCACATCGAGGTGGCCCATGAGCAGCAGCGCGCGCGAAGGGTCCGGCATCGCACGGGCGGACAGGCGCGCCACGAGAAACCCACGTCCCGGTGTGCTTTCGAAAATCTCCGAGTGAATTCCCTCGCGCTCCAGAATTCCGGCCAAGTATTTGGCGGCTAGGATTTCGTTGCCGGGAGGATTGGACGTGTTGATACGGATCAAGTCTTGAAGCCACCCGGCGGCCTCGCCCGCAATCTGAGAAATGTCTGTCGAGGACGACGATGGCGTCTGAGCCGGAGCGGATTTCAAAGGGCTCTGCGCGCGCGCCGGCGGCACCAAAGCAAGCACGAATAGAGCAACTTGCAGTAGGATTCGCACCATAGCGCGCACCATTCCTCCGCTCCCTCAACACCAAAAAAAGTGAATTACCGAACGAATACAATCGATACTATCATGTGAGCAAGCGGCTTCTGGGAGCCTCCTGGGAGGCGTTTTCTGGATTGCAACGAACCATCCAGGCCCGGCCGGCCAGCATCCAAATCGAGCGAGGGAAAACATGCAATCGAAATCCTGGCTCCGCACCTTTTCGATGGCGGCTCTGCTAACGGTCTTGGTGGGTGGATCAAGCACCGCCCCAAAGATGCTCGCGCAGCAAGAAGGCCCGCAGCAACCGGTCCCACAGCAATCCGAACCGACCAAACCTCCCTCGGGCGCGCCCGGCGCGCAGCCGCCCCCGCCGACGCAATCGCCCCCGCAAGTGTCCATTTCTGTGCAATCGAATTTGGTGAATGTGGACGCTGTCGTGACCGATCAGGACGGGAACCTCGTGACGGGTCTGAAACGGGAGAATTTCCGGATTCTCGATGAGGGCCAGCCGCAGCAAGTCTCGAACTTTTCACCAAGCGATGCTCCCATCACACTTGTCATCCTGCTCGAGTATAGCGGCATGTACTACGGCTATTTCGGGGCGAAGGGGGCGTATTGGGCCGACGGCTTTCTCAACGATCTAAAACCTCAGGATTGGGTGGCGCTCAAGACGTTCGACCTACACACTACGCTCCAAGACGATTTTACGCAGGACAAGCGAGCCATCGATCAGTCCCTTCGCTCGCTCGGGTACCCAACCTTTCACGAGGCAGTTTTGTTCGATGCCGTGCTGGAGACGCTCACTCAGCTCCGTGACGTCAAGGGAAAGAAATCCATTTTGATTCTCGCTACCGGGTTCGATACTTTCAGCAAGCACACTCTGGATCAGACGCTAAACCGATTGAAGGAAACCGATGTGACCATCTTCTCGGTCGGCATGGCCGAAGAGATCGATCTCTATTCGCCCAAAGGAGGTGGAGTAGGCTACCTTCAGGCCAAGAACCAGCTTGAGACCTTCTCGCGTCTGACCGGGGGCTACGCCTTCTTTCCGCGCTTCCAAGGCGAGATGCCTGACATTTTCAATACCGTGGCACAGTACCTCCGCAGCCAGTATACGCTGGGCTTTTTCCCTTCCACTGCACAGGATGGCAGGTATCATCGACTGACCGTGGAAGTCGTCGACGATCAGGGAAACCCGCTGCAGTTGGCAAACAAGAAAGGCAAGATGAAAAAAGCCGTGGTCACAGCGCGGGCAGGATACGTAGCGCCGCACGCGCCCGTGGGCGGCTAGCGCTGGACGCGGCCTTTGGCGAACTCGGCCAACAGGACTTCTGACAAACGCGCTTCGTCGTGCCGCACAACGCCGTCCTGCCGCAGGAAATCTCCGGTGACATAGCGGATGCCCATGCGGGTCATCTCGTCGAGCGAAGGATCGACCGGCTCCGCTCCCTGGGCGCGATAACGGCGCAGCAACTTGGGCGACACCGCACTCCGATTGATGACTGCGAAATCAAATAGATTCCGGCGCGTATGTTGATAAATCG
This sequence comes from Candidatus Acidiferrales bacterium, assembly GCA_035622155.1. GTDB lineage: Bacteria > Acidobacteriota > Terriglobia > Acidiferrales > UBA7541 > Palsa-295. The sequence continues at coordinate 110,412 of DASPVW010000043.1, read as the reverse complement.
CGCGGACGTGATCGGCCACCGAGTAGTCTTGAGTCTCACCGGGCTGGGTCATCAGGTTCGCGATGTAAACTCGGATAGCCTTCGATTGGGCTATGATCTCCGCGACTTCTTCGACGAGAAGATTGGGCAGGATGCTGGTGTAGAGAGAGCCAGGGCCAACCAAGATCAGGTTGGCGTCGCGCAGAGCGGTCAGCACTTCGGGCAGCGGCCGGACGCGCCGTGGCACCAACCGCACCTGTACAATCCGCTTACGCGACCGTGAAATATTCGTTTCGCCCGCCACGACCCTTCCGTCCTCCAGCGTCGCCTCGAGCGTGACGTACTGCGCCGTCGATGGAAAAATTCGCCCGCGTATCGCGAGTACCTTCGCCGATACCTCGACCGCCTTCGGGAAATCGCCCATGCTATCTGTAAGCGCCGTGAGGAAGAGGTTCCCGAAACTGTGGCCGGCCAGTCCGCGACCCGCGGGGAATCGGTACTGGAAAAGCTTCCCGAGCAGATGCTCATCTCTCGACAGTGCCACCAGACAATTGCGAATATCGCCCGGTGGCAGGACCTTATATTCGCGCCGCAGCCGTCCCGAACTCCCGCCGTCATCGGTAACTGTCACCACGGCAGTGAGATCGGAAATCGCCAGCTTCGGCCCGCGCCTGCCGCCTTCGGCCAGGTGCGACTTCAGGCCGCGCAACATGGTCGAAAGACCGGTGCCGCCGCCGAGAGCAACAACGCGGACGGGCGCCGACCGCCGTTCGATGGGGCTTTTCATCACAGGGCGGGGATTTAGCCGGCTGGGCTATCTCGCTCCGGATAGAGCAATTCAGTGAAACGTGGATCTTCTTGCAGGAAAGCAAAATCCTCGTCGTTGCGAGCGTGATAGCGGTTTTCGGGGCGCAATTGGATGGCGATCTTCAGGTTCTCCATCGCCGAGTCGGCTTCGCCGGTCAGGCAATCGAGCGCGGCCATGGCGTACACAACGTGATCGGCTTTCGGTGCGGCTTTGCGCGCGCGATCCAGATGCTCGCGCGCTTCGTCCCAACGCCCCAAATTCATCAGCGCCACGCCTTGCGTGTAATGATCTTCGGCCGTCTTCGCGGCGGGAACGGGAAGCCTCGAGATCTTTTGCACGCAGATGCGCAGGTGAACGCTCGCGCGATCTGCCAGCTCCTTGCTGGGCCCTTCCAGAACGCGTTCGAGCGCCTGCTGAGCACGGTTAAATTTCTGTTGGTGGAAAAGGCCGAGGGCCTCTTCGTATAGTTTCAGCTGCTGCTGCCTGGCGGGAGCTTCGGGATCGGGAGCTGCCTGCTTGGCCCTCGTTTCTGACCCTAAACCACTCTTGCTAAAAGACTTATGAGCCTTTGACACAGAACCACCACTGCGCACCGTGCGATGTTTCACAGATTGACTCCGCGGGATCGGTAAGGGTGAACATAACAAAATCGGATTCGAGCGTCAATCCAGGGTTAGGTAGGAGTATACAGGGGACAGCGTCTTCTAACCGACGCCTTGTGTGCAAGCGCTCAACCGAACGCGCGTAACGAAACTGGAAAGGTCACTTCGCTGCGATCGCCTAAACCGCCGCTCAACTAGCAGGAGCAGGACAGGGCACAGAGCCACCGGCCATAGTCTGAATCCGGCCGCCGATCTGAGCCGTGGACGGGGCCAAAAGTCGGTCGATGTCAGCGCCTTTTGCGCCTGGCGCCTGCCTTTCTGCGGGCTTTTTTGGCTTTTCTCGCTTTTTTCTTTGGCTTGCTCTTGGCTTTCTTGCTCTTGGCTTTCTTGCGCTTGGGGCGCGCCTTCGCTGGCTTTTTGGCCCTACGAGCTGCCGCGCGCTTTGCGGTAGCAGGTGCCGCGGGCTCTGTGGGAGATTCTTCTTCCGGTCCTTCCTCGACGATGATCTCTTCCGCCTCTACCACTTCTTGCAGCTGGTCATCCTCCTGCCCTTCTTCCTCATCGTCGAACTGGGGCAGTTCGTCGTCGTCCTCGCCGTTCATTTTGGAATAGAACATTCGATCCTCCGCTCGAGTCCGGGCCTTAGCATACCGGGATGCTGACGCCTCGCCCGCTTATAAACGGAGCCCGGACCATTGTCAAGGCGCAATGGATTTTAAAAATCCATGCGCGGCAAAAGGCGGCTACGGCGGAGCTGCAGCAGTTGGCGAGGTGTCGCTACGGGATAGAAGGGAAAAGAGTTATTTAGCGGCAGGTGCTCAACGCTGAATCTTCAGCACGTCACCTGCTTCGAGTGGCCTGTCAGAAAGAAAGGTGTTTGCTTCGCGGATCGCAGAGACCGTGGTCTGGTTTTCTCGGGCAATCGAGTAAATCGTCTCACCGGCCTTAACATGATAGTCAAGCGTCTTTGGTTCTGCCAGGTTTTGCGAGGAAACGTTGTGCAGACCATTGGTGTCAGCAGAACTGCGGGCCGATTTTGTTTTGTGAGGCGTCGTTTCGGCTGACTCGCCACTACCTTCGTAAATCCGCAGACGAACTCCACGCGGGGCATGATCGCCCGAGATTCGGTTCCAGCGCCTCAACTGCGCCACGGTTACGTCGAAACGATCAGCGATCCCGGCCAACGTGTCACCGCGCTGCACCCGGTAGTGCACTAGATGAACGGCGGGCGGTGCTGGCGTCGGCACGTTCAGAAGGAAGCCCTGCGGTACGGTGGCGCGCGCCTCTAAGTGATTCGCCGCTTCGATCGCCGGTACGGTAACGCGATAGCGCCGAGCAATATCGGCCAGGGTTTCGCCTGGCTCGGTTGAGTGCAACCGCCAACTGGTCCACTTATCTTCGGGAACCTGCTGAATGTTTTCCTGGAAGATCTTGGCTGCACCGGCCGGAAGTTTCAATTGAAATCCTGAGAGACTCGGCGTGACATTGCGCAACAATTCCGGATTGAGTTCGTGGAGATCGTCGAGGTCGGCATTTGTCGCGTCAGCCACTAAACGAAGAGCGATCGGATGATCCAGGCGGATGGCGTCGATTTGCGGCGGCTTCTGTGCATCCACCTGCACTCCATAAAGTGAAGGCGCCTTGGCAACCAGAGCGAGCGCGAGGATGATGGGAACGTAGTTTTGCGTCTGCTTGGGCAGCACTCGCCGCCTTTGCAATTCCCAGAAGTCCGCATAGCCAGTTCGCTCGATCGCTTTCTCCACCGCGATCGGCCCCGCATTGTATGCGGCCATCACGAGATACCAATCGCCGAACATGGCGTAGAGGTCGCGTAGATGTCGCGCCGCGGCGCGGGTCGCTTTTTCTGGATCGCTGCGTTCATCGACGTAATAGCTCCGCTCCAAGTCGTACTCTTCACCTCGAAACGGCATGAATTGCCAGATACCTCGCGCCCCGGCGCGGGAAACGGCGTCGGGCTGGAAAGCGCTCTCCGCCTGCGCGAGATAGATCAAGTCCTGGGGAACACCCTCTTCCTTAAGCACGCGCCGTATCATGTCGCTGTAGCGTCCAGCGCGATCAAGACCGTGGGTGACAATGGCACGCCCGCGCGTCGTCGTAAAAAAGCTCAGATATTGCAGCACCGATTCGTTCACGTTCAGAGGCAAATCATGAGGCACAACGATCAATTCTTGCTCGGCCTTCACCGCCAGGCGGGGGTCGCCCGCCGGCAAGCTCAATTCGGTGATCTCATCGATAGGCGCAGGTTGGGCGGGCGTCTCAGATTCTTCGTCCATTTCGGTCGAAGGAGTTTCCGAGGCAATCAAATCATCGGAAGGAACAGCATCACCAATGTCATCAAACAGTTTTGCCAAGCGCGGATCGGAATCCTTCGGAAAGCCGCTCTTCAAGATAAGGTCGACCGCATGATCGAAATCGGTCCGTGCCAGCTGAATCTTCTTGGCTTCGACGGCCTGCCGACCGGCGTCCAACGCGGCCTGGACTTGATCCACCAGAACGTCAATCGCGGGACGCGGATAGTACGCTTCAAACGAAGTGTCGAGTGGCTTTTCGGGAAAAGGAAGCGGCTGGTGGGCGTAGGTGTTGGCTGGCGCAGGGGCCGGAGCGGGAGGCTGGACCCGCACCTGTTTGGTTGAGGTCTCCTCACACCCCGCAAGGCAAATCCAGGCGGCAATCACGACGGCCGAAGTTGTTGCCTTGCACTTCATCTCATGTCGCTGTGGGAATAGCCGAGACCAAACGACAAAGCCCCCGCCTTTCCCTTACGCTCCGAGATCGTGACCAACTGTCGCCCGGCTGCGGTCCGAGCTGAGCTGGAATTGTACGGGCGCACAAAGCGCCAGGTCAATGGAACTGGCCGGGTGGCCAGTGTCACACACAGGACAGCAAGTACTAGAGGTTCCTTCCCTCGCTCTTCGCCTCCGGCAGGAGCGTGAACGGGCTTATACCACTGCTGGGGTCATGATTGCTAGCAGTTTGGGTTGGGGGCCCTCCGAACAGCGTGCCGGATCAGGCGAGCGCCTGTCGCAGGTCTTCGATGAGATCTCCGGGGTCTTCTAGACCGATGGAGACACGTACGGTTCCCGGCTCGACACTGGCCGCTTGCAGCTCTTCAATCGACATCTTGTAGTGTGACGTATAGATGGGCAGGACCACAAGCGACTCGACCCCGCCTAGACTCGCAGCCAACAGAAACACCCGCACCCGGTCGCAAAACCGCCGCGCCGCTTTCAGGCCGCCCTTCAGATCGAAGGCCATCATGGCCCCGAAATCGCGCATCTGTCGTTTGGCCAGCTGATGGTCGGGATGTGCAGGCAAGCCCGGATAATGAACCCGCGCGACTTTGGGATGCCGCGCCAGATATTTCGCGACGGACATGGCGGTCCTGCACTGCCGGTCCATCCTCACAGCCAGGGTCTTCATTCCCCGGATCAAGAGGTAGGCTGCTTCGGGATCCATAGAGCCACCCATTTGAATCATATTGGCCCGCACCTGCCGGATGAGGGTGGCGCTGCCAGCGGCCGCTCCCGCTATCACGTCGGAGTGCCCCGACAGATATTTTGAAGCGCTGTGCACGGCGATGTGAAAACCCATGGTGAGGGGCTTCTGCAGCACAGGGCCTGCGAAGGTGTTGTCGACCATGGCTACCAGTCCCCATTCCTGGGCGAATCGTGCGGCCTTCGACAAGTCCACCAGTCGCAGCGTGGGATTGGTCGGCGTCTCGACATAGAGCACCTTCGTCCGCGGGCCCACGAGTTTTTCGATTCCGGCAAGGCTGGCATCAACGTGGCGGACCGTAATGGCGAGCTGAGGGAAAATGTCCCGCAGCAGTTTGTAGCTTCCGCCGTAGAGTTGACGCGTGGCAATCACCTCGTCCCCAGCGCGCAACAGCGCCAGCAGGGCCGAGGAAATCGCGGCCGATCCCGAGGCAGCTACGACAGCGTCCTCGGCGCCTTCCAGCGCCGCGATCTTCTTTTCGGCGATTCTTAAAGTGGGGTTGCCGTAGCGCGTGTAGATGTATGCATCGCTTTTGCCCTCGGCCCAAAGCTTCATCTCTTCGGCATTGGCAAAGGTGAAGTTCGCCGTGCGAGCAATCTCGACGCCGACGGCCGTGCCAAGACGGTACTTTTCCTCGCCCGCGTGGATCGCCAGGGTTGCATCGCCTAGCTGGCGCGCGGATTTCTTCCCATTCTTCATGTTGCGACGAGCTTGACCCATCTTGAGGGGAGACCGCAAGGACCAATTTGGCGGAACGCACATTCCCCGGCGGGTCGGGCGCGGGGAAAAGGCCCGGCCCAATCGAAAATTTCGGAATCGCCCTGCCATCTATGCCAAGATGCGGGTAGCGAACTACACGCCGGAGGGCTGAGTTGGTGTCGGAAAGGGGCCATTGATGAAAACGTCCGGGGCGACGATTTTCCTGTTATCGCTGACAATGCTCAGCGTGGTGGGATGCGGGGTGGCGGGGCCGTGCGCCGGCTACGGCTGCCCGGCATTGGCACCGATGGTGGTGGCGGCGCCGCAACAGCCTGCCCAAACCGCTCAAAGCCACAAGGACTCCACGCACGTGGTAGAAGCGCAGAACGAACGGGCGATTCGGTCAACGGCCCCCACGGGCCAATAGATGTCAGCGTGAGCCAGCACGCAACGCGCGCCGCGCTTCTAGGCGGTAGCCGCCTCTTCTTCGGCGTGATGCGGCTTGTGTGCCGCGATAACTTTATCGGCTAGCTCTTGTGGAACAAAATCGTAGTGGGAGAATTCCATCGTGTAGCTTCCACGGCCCTGAGTCATCGATATCAATTCGTTCGCGTAGCTGAGCATCTCCGACAACGGCACCAGAGCCTTCACTACCACACTTCCGGCGCGCGTCTCACTTCCGCTGATTTTTCCGCGCCGCCCACTGAGGTGGCCCATCAGGTCGCCCGAATACTGGTCCGGAGCGTAGACTTCTACCTGCATGATGGGTTCAAGAAGCGCTGGCCGCGCCTGCTTCATGGCTTCACGAAAGGCAAGCGAACCGGCAATCTTGAAGGCGATATCGGACGAATCCACTTCGTGATACTTGCCGTCATAGAGGCTCACGCGAAAATCGACGACCGGGAAACCGGCCAGGTAGCCGCGTTCAGCTGATTCGCGAATGCCCTTTTCGACCGATGGAATCCAGTTCTTCGGTATTGCGCCTCCAAAAACGTCGTCGATGAACTCAATACCTTTCCCGCGTGGTAACGGCTCCATTTTGATGCGGCACATGCCGAACTGGCCGTGTCCGCCGGTCTGTTTCTTGTGCTTGCCTTCCGCATCGGCTTTGCCGCGAATGGTCTCGCGGTAGGGCACCTTCGGAGGCTTCAGGGTCAAGTCCACGTGATACCGCTTGCGCAGCTTGGCGACGACCACCTCGATGTGTTGCTGCCCGGCTCCGGCAAGTAGGAATTCTTTCGTCTGGGGATCGCGGCCGAAGCGCAGCGCGAGATCTTCCTCCAGGATCTTATGGATGGCAGCACCGATGCGGTCCTCATCGGCGCGGGTCTTCGGCTCGATGGCGAATGTGATCGATGGCTCTGGAATGCGCGCAAGCGGATAGTAGATCGGAGAATTCTTGTCGCCCAGTGTATCGCCGGTCACGGTGTCTTTGAGCTTGGTGATCGCACCGATATCGCCCGCGTGCAAATCGGCGACGGCCGTCGCCGTTTTGCCTTGCATTACCTGGATGTGCTGAAAGCGTTCTGGCGAGTTGCGACTGAAATTCTGCAGGGTCGCATCGTTTTTGAGCACGCCAGACGTCACCTTGAAATATGTAATGCGCCCGGCGAAGGGATCAGCGATGGTCTTGAAGGCAAAGACAGAAAGGGGCTCGGAATCGGCGATCGAGCGCTCGATCGTTTCGCCTTTGTGATCAGGGGACTTGTGTCCGACCGCTTTTCCGCGAAACGAAGGGGAAGGAAATATCTCGGCGAGAAAGTTCAGGATGCTGTCACTGCCGATATTGTGGAGGGCAGAACTCAACAGCACAGGAAAGACTTTTTTGTCGCGGACCTCCTCGTGCAAGCCTTTTTTTAGATCTTCGATCGGCAGGGTGCCCTTATCGAAGAACTCCTGCATCAGCTCGTCTTCTCCCTCGGCAACCATCTCGACTAGCTTCTCGTGGGCGGCCTTGGCCTGTTCGGCAAAGTCGGCGGGGATTTCCTCCTCTTTGGCCCTGCCGTCGCCGTCAGGCGTGTAGATGAGAGCTTTCATGGCAACGAGGTCAATCACGCCGCGGAAATTTCGTTCCGATCCGATCGGCAGTTGAATCGCCACTACCCCGCGACCAAAGACCTGTTCGAGCGAAGCGAGCGCGCGTTCAAAGCTCGCGAGGTCACGATCCATCCAATTCAGTACGAAGGCACGGGCCTGGTCGTATTCGGTGGCATAGTCCCAGACCTTTTCGGTGACAACTTGCACACCCGCAGCGGCGTCCACAACGATTAGGGCCGCATCGGCTCCTATGAGCGAGGCCTTGGTTTCATTGATGAAGGTCGCATAGCCCGGTGTGTCGAGCAAATTGATCTTGGTTTTTTCGGGCTGGCCAGGAACCTGCCATTCGGCGTATGCGACGCCCGTGCTGATCGTGATTTTTCGGGCGATTTCCTCTTCGTCCCAGTCGGTGACCGTAGAGCCCTCGGCAACCTTGCCAAGCCGAGGCGTCATCCCCGCGGCAAAAAGCAACGACGACACGAGCTGGGTCTTCCCCGTATCGCCGTGGCCGACAATGCCCACGTTGCGTATCCAATCGGTTGTGTAGGTTTTCATGGATTACCTCGTGCGAAACGTCAATCCTGGAAGCGGGAATCTAGGAACGGAAACAGGTCTTTGCTGGCGTGCCAACATCCGCCCTGCGACCGGCCCCCACAGGCACTTCGTGCGGCGAGGTTCGAGCCTACCCGTGTTTTTCGTTATGACCCGCATCACCCACCAGCCCTCCGGCGGTTGTGTGCGACGAAAACGCCTGCGCCCTTGGCCCACACCGACCGGACTTGGGCGAAAGCCGGGATGCTAGCACACGGCCCAGCGGAGATTCAACTTGTGCGGGTCGACCAGGCAGAAAGGAACAGCTTAGGCACCGCTGCCCTCGCGTGCTTTCTAGAGCGCGCGCGGCAGCTTCCGGCGTAGAATACGCGTCGCATCCGGGCAGCTTCTACGGGGTAAATCAATGAGCCTTGTAATCTTCGGGCAGCCAGGCAACGGCATCGTACAAACAGCGTATGTGGTGAAGGATATTCGGAAGGCCATCGACGACTGGGTGAGGGATTTGAGGGTCGGTCCGTGGTTTCTGATTGACCGCTTCAGAGGCGAAGACGCGCAGTATCGCGGCGGACCGTCACAGGCCGAGTCGGCGTTGGCCATGAGTTTTGCCGGACACATGAATATTGAGCTGATTCAACCGCTCAACGACGCGCCGTCGGTCTACCACGACACGATCAACAGGCGCGGTTATGGTTTTCATCATTGGGGCGTGGCCACGTCGAGTTTTGATCGTGACCTGGAAACTTACCAGCAACGCGGCTACGAACTGGCGTTTTTCGCACGGGTGCCGAGCGGAGGTCGCGTCGCCTATCTCGACGGAAACAACGACCTGGCAGGCATGGTCGAGTTGATCGAGTTGGGCGCGGCGTTTGAACCAATGTTCGGCCGCTTCTACGCCGCCACGATCGGCTGGGACGGCAAAGATCCCGTGCGTTCGTTTCTGTAAGGCTGTGACGTGCATCACTTCGGCAAGTGAGTTCGGTCACGGCAGCTGCCTCGTCCTTCTGCGTAAATAAGCCATAGGTTTCATCCCTGGATTGTGGATTCCGCCCGCGCGGGCGCTTCCAGGATGCCATGTTGGAAGGAGGAGCGCATGAGCCTTATGACACATGAGGACCTGCCGATCCCAGGGACGTACCTGTTCGACGGCAAAGCCGCTATGAAGGGTTACGCTCTCAATAAGATGTGCTACTCATTCAACGAAGCAAGAAATCGGGAAGCGTTTTTGCAGGACGAGGAGGCCTACTGCGGCAAGTATGGCCTCACCCAAGAGCAGCGCAAGGCCATCGGTGAGCGCAACGTTCTGGCCTTGATTCAGGCGGGCGGGTGCATCTATTACCTCGCCAAGTTTGCAGGGATTTTTGGCCTCAATGTGCAGGACGTGGGTGCTCAGCAGACGGGCATGACAGTAGAAGCCTTCAAAAGGATGCTGAAAGCTCAAGGAGAGTGACTTATGGCGCGCGTGGTCGGCGGTCTTACGACGTCTCACATTCCCGCAATCGGAAATGCGGTGCCCAAGGAAAAAGAGCTGATCCATGACCCGTACTGGAAGCCGTTCTTTGCTGCCTATCCCCCGGCCCGGGCGTGGTTGAAAAAGGTCCAACCGGACGTTGCCGTGGTGATTTACAACGACCACGGCTTGAATTTCTTTTTGGACAAAATGCCTACCTTCGCGATCGGCGCTGCTTTCGAATACAAAAATGCCGATGAGGGTTGGGGCCTTCCGACGACGCCCTCGTTTCGAGGTGATCCCGAACTGTCCTGGCATATTATCGAATCGTTGGTGGCCGATGAATTCGACATCACCTCCTGCCAAGAAATGCTCGTCGATCACGGATTCACTGTGCCGATGTCATTGTTCTGGCCGAACCATTCCTACGGCACCCTCAAGACCATTCCCGTATGCATTAACACGGTGCAGCATCCGCTGCCTTCGCCGTTGCGCTGTTTCAAGCTGGGCCAGGCGATTGGTCGCGCGATCGAATCCTATCCGAAAAATCTGAAGGTGGTGGTGCTCGGAACCGGCGGGCTGTCTCATCAACTCGACGGGGAGCGCGCCGGCTTCATTAACAAGAAGTTCGACCTGATGTGTCTTGAAAAGATCGTGGACGAGCCCGAGCTGCTGACTCGCTACTCGATTCACGAATTGGTGTGCGAAGCCGGTGCACAGGGAGCGGAATTCATCCTGTGGCTGGGGATGCGTGGCGTTCTCCCTCGGAAGGTCACCAAGGTTCACAGCAGCTACTACGTGGCGATCTCCAACACCGCCACGGGAATGCTGGTGCTTGAGAACGCGGCCTAGCGCACGCGTGGCCGAGCGGCACCTGGTTTGACTCGGGAGGGGACAATCCAGCTGGCCTTGAGCCTCCGGAATCTCCCCTGGGCATTGAGGAGCCGTTCCCGCAACCGTGCCATTCGCGTAGAATACGCTCCCATGATTCTCCTGCGGGACTTCCCGTGAAATTCGGCGGAATTCACCTGCTGCAGCTCCCACGCCCCTGGACCAGCGAGTCGGATCGTATGTTGCTGGACGAGGCGCTCGCACTTGTGGAGCTATCCGATCAGCAGGGTTTTGACTACGTCTGGGGCACTGAGCATCACTTTTTGGAAGAATACTCGCACGCCTCGGCGCCTGAGATTTTTCTGGCAGCGTGCAGCCAGCGGACGAAGAATGTCCGGCTGGCGCACGGAATCATCCAGACGCCCCCTTCCATCAACCACCCGGCCAGAGTGGCCGAGCGCATTGCCGTGCTCGATTTGATCAGCCATGGGCGCACCGAATTCGGCATGGGATCGGGCGCGACGACGACCGAACTAGGGGGCTTTTTCGTACCGCAGGAAGAAAAAAAGGCGATGCAGCTTGAGGGCTTTCGCGTCGCCGTGCGCATGATGGTGGAGGAGCCGTTCACCGGGCACGAGGGGCCCTATCTGAAAGTGCCGCCGCGCAACGTGATGCCGAAGCCCTATCAGAAGCCCCACCCCCCGCTGTGGATGGCGTGCTCGCGGCGCGAGTCGATTCTCGAGGCGGCGCGCTTGGGACTCGGCGCGCTGACGTTTTCTTTTGCGAGTCCCGACGAAGCCCGCCCATGGGTGCGCGACTACTACCGTACGATTGAAAACGAATGCGAGCCGCTCGGCTATGCGGTCAATCCGAACATTGCCATTGCGGCCCCGTTTCTCTGCGACCGCGATCTGGCGCGCGTGGAAGCCGTCGCGGCTGAACACTATGGTTTCTTCGTGTACGGCCTCGGACACTACAGTTTCTTTGGTGAGCATCGTCCGGGAAAGACCGACCTCTGGAACCGCTACAAGACCGATCCGCGCGCCGACCCAGGCTCGGAATTCACCGCCAAATCCTGTATCGGTACGCCGGCGATGCTGCGTGAACGATTGCGCGCATTCGAGGACGCAGGGATCGATCAGGTCGTAGCCGTGCGGCAAGTCGGCAAGCTATCGCTCGATCAGCAGTGTTCGTCGCTGCGACTGTTCGCCGAGGAGGTCCTACCGGAATTCAAAGAACGCGAACTTGCGAGCGCTCGACAGCAGGCTGAACGCCGCGCGCGCATCACCGAAAAGGCCATGGCCCGCAAGCCGAAGTCGGAGCGGCGCCCCGTTGAAATCGTAATTCCGTCGGCGGGCCACCACTAGGCCACACGGACCACGATGGCCTTCACATCCTGCCTTCGTCGCCCGATGGGCCGTAGATCGACGGCACAGGCACCTGATTCATCCGTAGATAAACCGACAGTTGACCGCGGTGATGAATCACATGATTGAGAATCATGCTGCGCAGTACTTGAATGCGCGGCATCGCGAAAAACGTCTTTCCGCCGTTCAGCAGCGTCCAAGTCTTGTACAGCTCCTCATCGCTTGCCTTCGCCAAGGCCGCACGAGCCGAGGCGACGTTTTTGTCGAAGATTTCAAGCAACTGTCTGCGCGAAGTCATGACAGTCGGCTGCATGGGTGGCGCACCCGGGGGCGCAAAATCGAACGAATCGCCCTGAAAGGTGGCACCGACAAAGCCTGCCATCTCGGCGATGTGGCCGGCCAGGCGCCCCATGGTCATCGACGTGTCGTGGGGCTTCCAGTTGGTTTTATCTTCCGGTACGCGTTCCAGGGTTTTGCGGGTGGTGGCCATTTCGTGATCAAACTCCGGCAGCAGGGCGTCGCGTAGTGCCATGACTTGTTTTCCTCCATTTCCTGTTTTTGCTTTTGATCCCCGACGTTCCGACCGGGCCGTGGAAACCGGCGGTATAGGATGCCCGAGAGGCTGGTTCAGATTCCGCGGCCGGCCGAGTGCGTCAGGACCTGCGTTTCGTTACGGTTGGGGGCGCTTTCGGCAGGCGCCTGCTCCGGGGCAGGAAGCGTGTTGGCACCGCGGCCCGCCGTTCGCTGCCAGGTGTGCACAATGCGGTGAATGACGGTGATATTGGGCCCGATCGCCAAAATCCAAAGCGCCACTTCCATCCGATTTGCGAGCGCCGCTAGGATCATAAGCACGAGCCGCTCGGGACGTTCCCAGAATCCGATCTCGCTTGTCCGGACAAGCGATTCGGCGCGAGCCTTGGCGTAGCTGACCATCACTGCGCCCGCCATCGACGCGCCGGCGAGCACGGCATAGAGGAATCGGTTGACCTGGGCGTAGTAGACCAACAAACCCAGGAAGAGGATAAGATCAGAGTAGCGGTCCAGAATGGAATCGAGGAAGCCGCCGAATAGAGAGACACGGTTCTGTCGCCGCGCCACCGGACCATCTACTAAATCACAGAGCCCCGCGAGCATGATCATTCCACCCGCCGCGCGAAAACGTCCGGCTGCAAAGAACATACCGGCCCACAGATTGGCAACCAGTGCGCACCACGTGATGACGTTGGGAGGAATACCCGTGCGAGCCAGCACGGCGGCCAGGCCCTCCACGGGCCAGTAGAGGTAGCGGCCAATGGTCCGCGTTAACATACAGCGAGCGTCATCTCGCTAATCCGCTTCATAGATGGTGATCAGCTCCACGACTTCGTACTCCTTGACGCCTGCCGGAGTTGTCACCTTAACTTCGTCACCTACTCGCTTGCCGAGCAGCGCACGCCCGATCGGTGAAGTCGTTGAAATCAGGCCTTTGGTCGCGTCAGCCTCTTCAACGGTCACCAGCTTGTATTCGATGCGGGCGTCCTTCGCAACATCCAAAACAACAATCTTCGAGCCATACGCAGCGCGGTCTTTCGGAAGGTTGTTCAGGTTGAGCAGCGACAAATCGGCCATGCGTTTGTGGAGTTGGCCAAGACGGGCTGCGACATAGCCCTGGCGTTCCTTGGCGTATTTATATTCGGCATTCTCAGACAGATCGCCGTGAGCACGCGCCACCTTGATTTCCTTGGGAAGCTCGTCGTGCAGCTCGCGCTCCAGGGCGGCGATTTCGTCCTGAAGCTTCTTCTTGATTTTGGACGCCAAATCCGTCATGGCAATGGGGCGCCCTGAAGCGTTCCGCTGCTTGCGTTGCCCCACAGCCAGATTATAAGGATTTGCCCGGAAGGCCGCAAATCGCAGCAGCCCTCTGCCCCCACGGGGTCCCTGGGCCGCTTTTCGCCCTTGGTTTCTAGGCCCTTACCTTGTGATAGCGCCGGCCCTCGCGCCACTGTCAGGCTTTTCGCTGTAGAATCAGGCGATACGGTAATCGGGGGTAGTGGTGAATCTCGAGCTGACAGAAGAACAAAAGCTGCTGGAGCGCAGCGTGCGGGAGTTCGCCGAGGCGGAGGTGGCACCCCTCGCCAAGGAGTTGGATGAGACGGGCCGCTTCCCTCGCGAAACCCTCCGCAAGGCCGGTGAACTGGGATTGACGGGCATTGCGGTAAGCGAGAGCCATGGCGGCGCGGGAATGGATCACATCTCTTATTGCATTGTTCTCGAGGAGATTGCGCGCGTATGCGCCTCGACCAGTGTGATTCTCTCCGTGCAGAATTCTCTGTACTGCGGCGCGCTCGATCACTACGGAACCGAGGAGCAGAAAAGCAAGTTTCTCGTGCCGTTCGCGCGCGGCGAACGAATTGGCTGCTACGCTTTGACCGAACCGCAGGCCGGCTCCAACGCCGCGGCTCTGAAAACCAGGGCCGTGCGCCGCAGTGACTGCTACGTCGTCAACGGCACGAAGGCATGGATCACCAATGGCGGTGTGGCCGATGCGGGGATTATCTTCGTCAACACACACCCGGAGAAGGGCGAAAAGGGCATCACGGCGCTCGTGATCGAAAAAGGCACGCGCGGCTTTGCCATCGGGAAAGAGGAGAGGAAACTCGGCATTCATGCGACCGCTTGTACGGAACTGGTCTTCACCGACTGCGAAGTGCCTGTTACCAACCGTCTGGGCGCGGAGGGAGAAGGATACAAAATCGCACTGGCGACGCTCGACAACGGACGCATCGGCATCGCGGCGCAAGCCGTCGGGATCGCCCGGGGTGCGTTCGAAGCGGCGCTCGGCTACGCGCGCCAACGACAGGCCTTCGGGCGTCCCATCGCGGAGTTTCAGGCCATTCAATTCATGCTCGCGGACATGGCCACCGAGATCGACGCAGCTAGGCTACTGGCTCGGCGCGCGGCCTGGAAACAGGATTTGGGCGCGCGCTTCTCGATGGAGGCTTCGATCGCAAAACTGTTTGCCAGCGAAATGGCGACGCGTGTAACGCACAAAGCCATTCAGATTCACGGCGGCAACGGCTACAGCAGCGAATATCCAGTCGAACGTGCCTACCGCGATGCGCGCATCACGGAGATTTACGAGGGCACGAGCGAGATTCAGCGTCTGGTGATCGCTTCGTGGGTGCTGAAGTCGCTCTGATAAAGCTTCGAGCCGGAGGGTCTCCCTTACCGAACGGCCTGGGTCAGAGTGCTGGTATTCTGGCTCTATGCTGGAGCTAGACTCGGGTCAGTCATTCGATCCCGCTCGCGAAGAAGAATTCTTCGCTGCCGTGCCGTCGCGGTCCGGTGTCTTGCTGGTCGAGCTGTGCGCCGCCGGTTCACGCCCCCAGCTTTTGCGAACCTCGGATTTGCGACGCGCGGCCGAACGGTTGCTTCGTGCACCCGACCCCAGTTTCCAGCGCCTGAATCTTCGCGAGGTCGCGGCCGGCATCCGTTACCGCGTGACCGGCTCGAAATTCGAGCAGACGCTTACGCTGTACCTACAGGCCAAGAAGCATGTTCCGGATCGCTATCAAGACCTGCTGCGCCTTCACCCGCCCGCGGTGCTCAAGGTAAACCTAAAAAACGACTACCCCCGTTGCTACGTCACCAGCCGAATTCGCGCCGACGAGGGGTTTTACTTCGGGCCATTCCCCTCGCGACGGGCCGCGGACGGTTTCTTGACGGGTTTCCTCGATTTATTCAAAACCCGCCGGTGCCAGATCCGCATTCGCCGCGATCCCCGTTTTCCGGGCTGCATCTATTCCGAGATGAAAATGTGTTTGGCACCGTGCTTTGCGGGCTGCACCCAGCAGGAATACGACGCCGAAATGCTCGGGGTGGTCGAGGCTTTGGCGACCTCTGGCCTAGCCTTAACGAATCGAATCGAGAGCGAGCGGGAGGCAGCCAGCGAAGCGCTCGACTACGAGCGCGCCAGAGCGCTGCACAAGCGGCTGGAAAAGGTCTCGGCCCTGCTACGAGGGCTGCCGGAACTGGCTCGGCCAATCGAAGACCTGGACGCCGTGATCCTGCAGCGCGCCGCCGAGGAAAGGACCATCGCCGTTTTCCCGCTGCGCGGGGGAAGGCTCAGAGAACCATTGTTTCTGCGCTTCGGCGAACTGTCGAGTCAGCCTGTGTCGGTCGAGCAAATTCTGCGGCAGGCTCTGGAGCCTCTCAGGTCGACAGGAGCAGGGCAGGCCGCCGCCCTCGATCCAGCTGCCCAGTGGCGGAGCCGCTACGGAATCACCACGGCACCGTCAGAGCTTACCGAGCATCTTTCGCTCGTCGCGCGCTGGTTTTATTCTAACCCGCGTGAAGGAGAAATCCTTTTCCGCGAGAACGACTGGCCGTACCGCCGCATTTTGAGAACCTGCCGACGCGTGCTGGCTCCCCTGAATCCCGCGCCCCCCCGAGAAACTTAACTCAACCGAGTCAGAATCGACGACAGTGGGACTTTCGTTAGGCCGTACAATAGGGTAGGAATGGCACAGGCGGAGACAACCCGGCCCACACGATCCGCGGTGGCCTCGGCGCGCTCGCGCTTCCAGGACACGATTCGCTCGCTCAAGCATCGCAATTTTCAGCTTTTCTTCAGCGGTCAATTGATTTCGCTGACCGGGACATGGATGCAAAATGTCGCCCAGTCCTGGCTTGTCTACCGTTTGACCGGATCGTCCTTACTGCTCGGAGTGGTTTCGTTCGCCGGTCAGATTCCTGTCTTTCCCATGGCGCCCCTGGCCGGGATGGTAGCCGATCGATGGAACCGTCGAACGATCGTCATCATTACGCAAACTGCTTCCATGATCCTCGCGTTTATCCTGTCCGCTTTGACGCTGGCCAAACGCGTGACGGTGTGGGAGGTGATCGTCCTGGCTGCTCTTTTGGGCGTTGTGAACGCCTTTGACATACCAGCGCGGCAGTCCTTTCTGGTCGAACTGGTGGGACGTGACGATCTGATGAACGCTATCGCTTTGAACTCCTCGATCTTCAACAGCGCTCGGATCATCGGCCCTGCGATCGCTGGAATCGTGGTGGCCAGCATCGGTGAGGGCTGGTGCTTTTTTGCAAACGGGGTCAGCTATGTGGCCGTGATTATTGGACTATTCCTGATGCGCATTACGCCTCGCGTTGCTGAGCGCGCCATCACATCGGCTTTCGACCACATCGCGGAGGGTTTCCGGTTTGTTCGCAGGACCGCGCCGATCCGGGCGTTGCTGTTGCTTTTGGGCCTGGTGAGCCTTGTGGGCATACCCTATACGGTGCTCTTGCCCGTTTTCGCCAAGAGCGTCCTGCATGGTAATGCGCGGACGCTGGGCGTTCTGGGAAGCGCAGCAGGTATCGGTGCGCTGAGCGGCGCACTCACGCTCGCCTCCCGTAGACGAGTCCAGGGCCTCGGGCGCTGGGTATGGATGGCCTGCGTTGCCTTTGGCCTGTTTCTGATCCTGTTTTCCTTCTCGCACTGGTACATGCTCTCGGTGCTGCTGTTGGTGCCCGTGGGATTTTCGCTGATGACGCAGATGGGCGCGACCAACACGCTGGTGCAATCGATGGTTCCTGACCGCCTGCGCGGCCGAACCATGGCTGTGTACTCGATGATGTTCATGGGGATGTCGCCACTCGGCTCGATTTTGTCAGGCGCAGCAGCGGAACGGATGGGCGCGCCCGTGACTGTCGCGCTCGGTGGTGCGCTCGCCGTGGGTGCGGCCATTGCTTTCGCCAGACACTTGCCGAAGATTCGCGGGGAAGCACGCCAGCTTTTGAGTGCGCAGGGGCTGGCAGACGAAGAACCGGCCGAGGAGATCACCGTCCGCGCCGTGTCCTGAAAGCGTTTTCCCTTGCTACCTGATCGCGTCAGGGCTCGACTGCATCGACTTCGCACTTCGAAGGATGGATGGCAATGTCGTCTTCCCCAACAGGCAGCCCTGAAACGCGCGGCCGCGCGACGCCTCAAGGCACGCGGCGCTACGCTGCACGATTTCAGGGGCGAGCGGCCCCAGGACATTTTCGTCAAGCAGCGGGCGGACTACTTTTGTCGTCCCTCGGAATCGGTACGTATCTTGGCGAACCCGATGCTGCCACCGACGCCTCTTACGTCGAAGCTATTATCACCGCGGTCGAGGGCGGCATCAATCTGATCGATTCGGCAATAAACTACCGCTTCCAGCGCAGCGAACGCTCCGTCGGCCGAGCGCTTCAGTCGCTCGCCGCCAAGGGCTTTGCGCGCGAGGAGATTGTGCTTTCCACCAAAGCCGGGTTTCTGACGCCTGATGGTGCGATGCCCGACGACCCAGAAACCTATTTTTCACGGGAATTCCTAGCGCGCGGAATCTTTCGTCCAGAGGAAATTGCGGCCGGCTGCCATTGCTTGGCTCCCCGCTATCTCGCCGATCAGCTCGATCGCAGCCTATCGAACCTCGGTGTGGAATGCGTGGACGTCTTCTACCTGCACAATCCAGAAACGCAGCTGAGCGAGATTTCCCTCGAGGAATTCCGCCGGCGCATCGACGAGGCATTTCGATTTCTGGAAACGGCGGTCGCGGCCAACAAAATCGCTGCGTACGGCCTAGCAACCTGGAACCCATTCCGAGAGGATCCAAAGGCACAGGGATATTTATCGTTGGCCTCGATGGAGCAGATTGCGCGAGGAGCTGGCGGCTTGGATCATCATTTTCGGTTTTTACAGTTGCCTTTGAATCTGGCAATGCCCGAAGCTTTGCTGCGGCCGAATCAGGTCGTAGGCGGTAAGACGATGGCGATCGTGCAGGCGGCACGGGCGCTAGGAATCACCCTCGTCACGAGCGCGGCGCTCCTCGAGGGGCAACTCACGCGCAGCCTGCCTGCGTACATCGGTCAGGCGCTTGGCCTGCGCAGCCATACTTCGCAGGCTCTGCAATTCGCCCGCTCTGTACCCGGTGTAACGACGGCGTTGGTCGGCATGAGCCGAGTCGAGCACGTGCGCGCGAACCTCGAAGTGATCGGCGTCGAGCCGGCTCCACGGGATCAATTTCTCAAGCTCTTTAAGCCGCAGAAATAGGTAGATCACTTGGATGGATCGAGCCACCGAGCGATTGCCGTTCCGACTTCGTCAAGATGGCCCACGAAAAAATGATCGGCACCTTCGATGAAGACGAGCCGCTTCGGTTCGGGAAGCAACCCGAACAGCGCTTCCAGGTCCTCGCGTGAGCCAAACGGATCGTTCCGACCCTGAACGAAGAGCTTCGGCTTGGCGCACTGGCGCAGGTAGGAGGCATCAACAGTATTCACGGCAAGGCCGAGTGCGATGAGACGCGATACGCGACCATCCTCGCATCCGACCCGCAGGCCCACCCATGATCCGAAACTGAATCCGGCGAGAAGGATCGGTTTCCCCGAATATTCTGCGGCGAGGTAATCGAGTGCCGCCCGAACGTCGTTTTGTTCGCCGATTCCTTGCGCGTGCTCGCCCTGGCTTTGACCCGCGCCCCGAAAATTGAAGCGCAGCACCGCGGCGCCAAGGTGATGAAGCGTCCGTGCCGTGTGGTAGACGACCTTGTTGTGCATGGTTCCGCCAAACAGCGGATGCGGATGGCACACGACCGCTACAAAACTCGGATCGGCTACGGCGGCCGTCCAGAGAAGTGCTTCGAGGCGTCCTGCGGGCCCTTCGAGGAAAAATCGACGGTGGAAAACCTTACCCATGGACTCGACGCTCGGACCCAGAGCAGCCGCCGATCGTGTGCGACACCTCGACCGTTTCCCTCACCTGGACCCGCAGACCCACCGGCCAGCCAATGCGTACCGAAAACCAAAGCGAAGCGCGGGGACGGGTGCGTCGACCGTTCCAGGGGCCGAGCGGCTCCATTGAGACTTCATCCTAACGACACAGCGCTACGCCGTCAAATACGGCACGGCTTGATACACGTTTGACGTCTCTGGTTTCGAGGCGAATGCCGCCATCGCCCACCTGCTTTCGCCTTTTTCGCCCCGAAAAGTGATTGCGCGGCTCGATCGAGGGATGGTAGGTTGGGGCGGGTTTGAGGAGGCCTCATGGAAAACGGGGTCGAGCGCCGCGCGGCGCGACGTTTTTCGATGATGCTTCCGTTGAAGGTCCGGCTTACGGCTGAAAATGGTGTAACGGAAAAACCGGCTGAGACGCGTGACGTCAGCTTCCGCGGCCTCTACTTCATGATCGAAGCGTCGGTGGAGACGGGCAGCGCCATCGAGTTCGTCCTCACTCTTCCGCAGCAGATCACGCTTGCCGGCGACGTGCACATTCGCTGCTACGGCCGCGTTCTGCGCGTCGAGGCGCACAATAGCCGCAGCGGTGTCGCGGCGCGCATCGAGCGTTACGAGTTCCTTCCCGCTCCAGCCTGACGCGTTCGGCTAAAAAACTCCTTCTCTTATGTTTCCCGCTGGCGCAAGATCTCTGTTCAGGTCTTCCGAATGGCGCGCCACACGCTGCTCATCGACGCCGATGACACTCTTTGGGAAAACAACATCTTTTTTGAGCAGGCCATCGATGACTTCATCACCAAGCTGGAGCATCTCGGCTACACGCGGGAGTACATCCGTCACATCTTGAACGAGACCGAACGGCGCAACATTCGCCATCATGGTTACGGCGTGCGCAGCTTCCGGCGTTCGCTCGAAGATACCTACTTGAAACTGGCCGGGAACATGGCTCGTCGCGACATTATGCACGACATCGAGCGCGTGGCGGCCGAGCTTGAAAATACGCCCCCGCATGTCCTCGAGGGTGTTCCCGAAACGCTCGTGTATCTTGCCAAACGCCACCGGCTGATTCTCCTCACCAAGGGAGAGCCGGCTGAACAAGCTGCCAAAGTGGAACGCTCCGGCCTGCAGTCTTATTTCGAAGCCATTGAAATTGTGCTGGAAAAGGACGCCGACACCTATGTACGCGTGATCGAACAGTTTAAGATTGTGAAGGCGCACGGCTGGATGGTCGGCAATAGCCCGCGCAGCGACATCAATCCGGCGCTTCAATCGGGTCTCAACGCAGTCTTCATCCCGCATTCAGCCACGTGGGAAATGGAAAAGTCCGAACTCGAAAGCGGCGCGGGAAAGCTTCTAATTTTGGCGGCGTTTCGGGAGCTGCGCGCGCATTTCTGAATTGGGCTGGGCAACTCACAGACCAAATTGTCCGCGCCAGCACTGGTTTCCGGGGTTTGCGTTGCTCCCACCAATCGATAGAATGACGACATGGACATTGAGACGCAAGCTTGGGCAACCCATTGTCGGAGCGAATTTGCCGACTTCGAAGGGGTGACGTATCTGAACGCAGCGCTCCAGGGTCCGATGCCGCTGGCAGCGGTTCGCCAAGCACAGACTGCCCTGGAATGGAAAATGCATCCCTACCGTTTGCCAGACAGTGTTTACTTCGATCTCCCTGATCGCATCCGAAAAAAAGTAGCACGCCTGATCGGAGGTTGTGCAGAGGAGATCGCGGTCACCACGGGCGCCAGCACCGGGCTCGCCGCCGCCGCTGCCAGCATCGACTGGAGATCGGGTGATGAAGTGTTGGTTGGCCGGGGAGAGTTTCCCGCCCATTTCTCCACTTGGCTGCGCTATGAACAGGCTGGAAAACTCCGCGTGCGGGTGGTGGAGCCGCGAGGCCGCTTCATCTCAGCCGACGATTACATCGAGGCCATCGGTCCCCACACCCGCCTGATATCGGCGAGCCTTGTGCGATTCGATAATGGAGTGCGGCTCGACACGAGCCGCCTGGCGCGTGCATGCGACGGTCGTGGCACCGCACTGTTGCTCGATATCACGCAAGCGGTTGGGGCCATGCCCCTGAGCGTCCGCGATCTAGGCGCTTCGATGGCTGTTTCGAGCGGATACAAGTGGCTGCTAGGTCCCTACGGGGTTGGCTTCTTCTGGGTGGCCCGTGAATGGGTCGACCGCCTTCCTCTGGGTGCCGTGTATTTCATGGCGCTGGAAGGCGCACGCGATTTTCATGCTCTGCCGACCGCCCACTTGCATCCTATGCCCGGCGCGCGCCGCTGGGATTCGGCCGAGACCGCCAATTTCACCAATCTCGCGGCATTTGATTCTTCGCTCGATCTGATACTGCGCATGGGCACCGACGCAGTCCAACGCTTGATCGATTCGCTCGTCGCTGAAATCATCGATGGCTTGCCCCGTACCCAATGCGTGCTCGCCTCGCCAGCCGAACGTGAACGACGCGGCCCGTACATTTGCCTTTCGGCCCGCAATCCAAGCGATACCCGGGCGCTGTATGAGAAGCTGCGCGCCCGAGACGTCTCCGTCAGTCTGCGCGAGACGGTGCTCCGCATAGCACCCCACATCTACAACACGCCAGAAGATATCCTCCGGCTGATGAAGGTCCTGTCGGACTAACGGTTACTGATTGGCCGTCGGGTAGGCTCTGGGGTCGATGTAGCTAAAAGGCACATGGATTACGGCCTCGACATCGACCGGAACGCCGGCTCGCCTGGCTGGTTCGAAGGTCCATTTTTCCAGCGCGTCGATCGCATTACGGTCCAGCTCAGGATCGAGGTCGCGCACGATTTGAATGCTATCCACCGATCCATTTCTGCGAATGATCGCGTAGAGCACCACCTCCCCGTGCACGTGGCCTTTGATCAACTCCGGCGGATACTTCGGGTCTGTCACATGGACCGGCACAGGATCTGCCAGACGCTCTTTGCGCCGATACGTCGGCTGTTCGTCTTCGTCGAGCTCGGCGAAATTCAGGATCCAGCTTCCGCTGGCACTGGTCACGTTGGGCAGGTTGACGTGCATCGTATAGATCTCGCTGCCGGTAAGAATTTTTTCCGGGGGCAGACCCGCAGCCAGCTTGCTCGTATCGATCGGACCGCGCTGGGTACCAATGGCCGGCCCAGAGGACCCCTTGGGAGTGAGATTCGGCTTTGCAGAGCGGCCTTCTCCCGCAGCGATTCCCCCGCCGCCGCTCACGCGCGACCCCGCCACAGCTGCGACGCTCACCGCCGCCGGCAGCGAACTCGAACCAGCCGGTCCGGCCGCGCTCTCCACGCTGGTGGCCGAGCGGCCGCCTCCCCCGGCGGCCGTCGAGGTGGGGGCGCGATTCTCCGCTCCAGGCTCGCCGGGCTTCGGTCCCTCCGGCGACATCGAAATGCGCGCCGCCAGATTTCCTTCGGGCACGGCTGCCACCGGAGCGGGAGGTCCGGGAGTGGACGAAAGCGCTATCACGTTGCGCGTGATCGAGTCGTTGGCCATACCGCCGCCGAGGTCCGGGGCAGGAGCATCGGCACTTGCTCCCTGGTGGCGCATGGTCGGTTGAGACATTGCACTTAACGGTATTTGCGGCCGCGCGATTACGACGGGTTTGGCAGGAACGTTCATCGGGCCCGCATTCCTTTCGTTGTTCGGCACCTCCGGCGCTGCCACACTCTGCAGTTTGCGCTCTTCAATCTTTGGCGCTGAAGCTACCGCGGAAAGCTGAAACTTCGGCCTGGCCAACTCAGGGGCATTCCACTCGACGATGTTCGGCAACTGCGGAACAACCTTAGGCGGGGCGTTCGGCGCGTCGGGACGGATCAAGGTCTGCCGCGGGTGCGTCACGTGAATCGGGACGGAGAGAATGCTCTGGCGCGGGTGAAACGCATCGGCTCCGTTTTGCTCGGCTGGCTTGGATGCGGCTTCCGTTTGTCTGGGTGGCGCGGCCGGCTTGGCTACCGGGGCGGGCAGCGAGATGGGCGGCAGTTCCTTTGATTCCCCGTACCAGCTTACCTCGATTTGAACCGGCGCGAGTGTTGGTGTGCTGTGCGGCAGAAATCCCCAAATCGGCAAGATTAACAGCGCGATGACAGCGACGTGCCACACACTCGAGGCCCCCAACGCTCGCCATGGCAGCCGCCCTTCAATCCACTCTACACGTAAGGCGTCGCTCCCCACTGTTTGGCCGTCCCGGGGCGCCCGTGGCCCGGTGAAAAGGCTCGCCAGACTGCTGCGAAACTCTTGCCCACGTGTCCCCCAGTCGATGCCCAGATCCAGCCGAGGCAGTTGGGCATGGGGCGAGAGTTCGATCAATGAGTCGGTGCTGGGAGGCGGCCCGGTCTCGGAAGGGGACGGCATGGACTCGGGCATTATACCTCCTTAGGACGCCGCGTTCTGATTATCAGGCAGCGGCTAGAAGGCGATAAAAACTCAGGGTGGCATCGCCCTGCTCGACTTGTCGCGTGCATTCCAGTCGGTCGAGCCTGTTAGGGGTCTCCATTCCACTTGCGTGTTCAACGATCACCAAACCTTGTGGCGCGACCAGACGCGATCGATCGAGGAATTCCAGAGCACGAAGATGTTCTTCCGTCCTTTCGTAGGGAGGATCGAGAAAGAAGAAATCGGCCACTAGACGGCGGTCCGCGATTTTCCTCAGGCCGGCTAAAGCATCCGCCTCGATAACTTCGACGCCGGACGAAATCCTCAGCGCAGCTAAATTGTGGCGAATGAGCCGCGCGGCTCGGGGACTCGATTCGATCAGGATCGTTTGTCTAGCCCCGCGGCTGATGGCCTCGATCGCGATCGCTCCGGTCCCTGCGTAGAGATCGACGAACAGCGAGTCCTCCACTGCAGGCCCCAGAATATTGAAGAGCGTTTCGCGCAGCCGGTCGCTCGTGGGCCGCAGGGCCAATCGTCCTGGCCCCTTGAGCCGGCGGCTACGAAATTTCCCGGCGATCACCCGCACTGATGATCCCTGCCAGCGCGCGTCATCTATCCCACCGACGCCAGCTGATATCTCTTCGGCCACAGAGGGCTAGCCGCTTTGAGCCGCCTGACGACTTCGTCTACCCACGACGGGTTCTCGGCCAGGCGAAACGCCTCCTGCCGCGCGCTCTCTAACAGTTCATGGTCGCGCAGGGGCTGCGCAAACGAGAAAGCTCCATCGCCATGCTGCCGCGTTCCAAAGAATTCTCCAGGACCGCGCTGTCTCAGGTCACGCTCGGCTATCTCAAATCCGTCGGATGTGGCCACCATGGTTTCGATGCGCTCTCGCGACTCCGGTGTGATCGTTTTGGGAGCCACCAGGATGCAGTAGGATTTCTCTGATCCGCGTCCTATCCGTCCCCGAAGTTGGTGAAGCTGCGCCAGTCCGAACCGGTCGGCATGCTCGATCACCATGACGGTCGCATTGGGCACGTCCACGCCGACTTCAATGACAGTCGTGGACACCAGAATTTGGATTTCGCCGCGCCGGAACTCCTCCATCACCGATTCTTTTTCCTCATTCGGCAAACGCCCATGAAGCAGGCCCACACACAGGTTCGGGAAAACACTCTTGGCGAGTCGCTCGTATTCTGCCGTTGCCGCCTTCAGCTCCTGCTGGGATTCTTCGATCACAGGATAGAGCACAAAGGCTTGGCGCCCTCGCTCGATTTCGCGTCTCACCAACTCCCATACGCCCGCCCGTTCTCGATCCTGAGCCCAACGTGTTGTTACCGGTGTACGGCCCGGCGGCATTTGGTCAATCAGGGAAAGATCGAGGTCGCCGTAAAGCGTGAGTGCGAGAGTCCGCGGGATCGGTGTCGCCGTCATCACCAGCACGTGAGGCGACACGCCCTTTTCGATGAGGCGCTTTCTCTGCAACACACCGAAGCGATGCTGCTCGTCCACAATCACAAGCCCGAGCCGGCGAAACTTCACCGGCTCTTCGATCAACGCATGCGTCCCCACGACGATCTGGGCCTCCCCGCTTTCGACACGCGTGAGTATGGCTTGGCGTTCTCTCCGCTTTTGTCCACTCACGATCAGATTGACACCGTAACCGGCCTGGCGAAACACGCGCCGTGCCGACAAGAAGTGCTGCGCCGCCAGAATCTCGGTCGGCGCCATCAGCGCCACCTGGTAGCCGTTTTCGATCACGATGGTCGCCGCTTCGAGCGCCACGATGGTCTTCCCGCTTCCCACATCGCCTTCCAACAGCCGATACATCGGATGAGGCTTTTCGAGGTCCGCCGCGATCTCGGCTAGCACGCGCTTCTGTGCCGGGGTTGGTTTAAAGGGAAGGATGCGTTTCACGGCCTCGCGAATCGCTCCCTCGCGAACCCTCATGGCAATGCCGACTTCGCGATGCTCGCGCTGCCTGCGCAGGGCCAACGCCAGCTGGTAGTAGAAAAACTCCTCGAAAATAAGCCGCACCTGCGCAGGGCTACGAAAATCGTTCAGCAATTCCAGGCTTTGGTTCTTCGGCGGAAAATGGGAGTAGAGCAAAGACTCGCGCCTGGTTGGGAACCGCCAGCGCTGGCAAATCTCATCGGGCAGCGGGTCGGGCAGTTGTTCCGGGAGGTTCGAGAGCGCGCCGTAGATGATCCGCCGCAGGAGCCGCGAACTGATCGCGCCGATGGCCTCATAGATCGGGACGATGCGGCCCACTTCGGTCGAATCGGCGGATGCGTGGTCGCCAGTCGTGAAGAACTCGATCTGCGGATTCACCATCTCCAAACGCCCCGGCCGATAGGGATCGACATCCACCTTCCCATAGAGTACGAGCCGCTGTCCCGGCTTGAGGCGCCCTTCTAGATAGGCGCCGTGGAAAAACCGTGCGTGGATGGAGCCCGATGGGTCTCGCACCGTCACGTGAAAAACCGGCCCCCGTCCGTGCCGAAAGCGAACCGTCTTCCCTCCTCCGCTGCCCACTTCCACCAGAGTCGTGTGGAACTGGCCTGGAACCATTTCCGCAATCGGCGTGAACCGGATGCGATCCTCGTAACGAAAAGGAAGATAGGCAAGCAAATCTGCGACCGTCAAGATGCCGCGTCGTTCCAGCAGCGTGGCTCGCTCAGGACCGACCCCTTTTAGATATTTGACAGGAGTATTCAGCAGAACCGCCATGTTAAGACCGATCCTAACGCGGAAATCCAGCTTTCCCCAGCTTTCGATGGTAGAATCCCCGCGCTTTGAGGGAGGGGATCACCGATGCCGAGACTTGCCCTGATCATCTTGCTTTGGCCCGCTCTGGCAACGGCCCAACAGCAACAGGATTTCTCCAAGGTCGAAATCAAAGTCACAAAGGTTTCCGGCAACATTTATATGCTGGAAGGCCAGGGCGGCAACATTGCTGCTTCGGTGGGTGAGGACGGCATCGTCATTGTGGACGATGAATTTGCGCCGTTGGCCGAAAAGATTCAGGCCGCCCTCCACAATCTCGGGATCACGGACAAGCCGGTGCGTTTTGTCGTGAATACTCATTTTCATGGCGACCACACAGGGGGGAACCTGCCTTTCGAGAGTGCCGGCGCCACCATCATCGCCCACGATAACGTCCGCAAGCGCCTCGAGACAGGCGGTCCCGGCGGCAACGGCGGCTCGATCCAAACGCAGAATCCGCCCCAGCCCAAGGCCGCACTTCCGATCATTACGTTTGCTGACGATGTGACCGTTCACCTTAACGGCGAAGACATCCGCGCGTTGCATTTTCCGGCCGGCCACACCGACGGCGACTCGGTTATTTTTTTCCCGAAAAACCACGTGGTGCATATGGGGGACGACTTCGTCCGCTACGGATTCCCTTTCGTTGACGTGGCGAGTGGGGGCACGGTTCAGGGCATGGCCGACGCATGCGAGAAGGTCGCTGCCCAGCTGCCCGGAGACGTCAAAGTGATCCCAGGCCACGGCGCTCTTGCGAATCTCGACGATGTTCGCGCCTTTGCTCGGATGCTGCGCGAAACCACCGCCGTGATCGAGAAGGCGCTCGCCGACCACCAAACCCTGGATCAGATGAAACGGGAGAAAATCCTGGCGCCCTGGCAGAAATGGAGCGGTGATTTCGTCAATACGGACGCCTTCATCGAAACCGTCTACAATTCGCTTACGGGGACAAAAGGCCAGTTCATCAGGCACAACTAAGGGGCCCCGCGCTTGTGAGGGGAGAGAAAATGGCGCGTCAATTCCTCGGAGTGACCCCTCGGCGATGGCTCGAATACCTCATCGCCATTCTCCTTGCTCAGGTGATCTATTACTTTTCCCTCGCCCCCCACCTCCCCGATGCGCTGCGCCACCATGGCTCAGACATCGACCTGGGCATGGGCGTTGATTTCCTGGTTTGCGTCGCGGTCTACGGACTGATTCGCCTGGGCACCTACGTGCGGCACGGCTGATCGCTTCCTCCTCCAGCCAATTTGTCTGCAAAAACCGGATAGCCAGAAACGTATATCAGTTGTATGAACCCTCCGATTGAGGCGAGACTAGTTCCGGAGCTGCGATGATCTTCCCATCGAGCGCTTCCGACCCCTCTCCAGGCGGGGAGCCCGCCTTGAACGGTCCCTTGGCCGAGCATCCCGAGGATGCCAAAATGGCCTCTTCGGCTGCTAACCAACGGCCTTCCGGGGCGTCTATGAGTTGGGAGCCAGGAGACAGGCTGGGGGCCGGAGCTGACCGGCCCACTCGCGGCGCCGAAACAGAGGGTGGCGAGGGTTCCGGCCGAACGAACGAAACGATGGGGATGAGCGTCGCACTCGAGGGAGATGCGCGCCAGGCAGCGGCGGTGAGGCTCGCAGAAGAGCACGCGCTGGTCCGAAAGGCCCAGTCAGGCGACCGCCTGGCATTTGAGGATTTAGTACGCCGCTATGACCGTGATGTCCTGCGTTTGGCCCTCCATCTGGTTCATCGACCCGAGGAGGCGCAGGACATCTACCAGGAGGCTTTTTTGCGCGTGTATCGCAACCTCCATAGGTTCCGCTTTGAGTGCAGCTTCTACACCTGGTTGTATCGGATTGTGACCAATGTCTCGCTCGATCACCTCCGCCGGCGCACCAGCCATCGGGAAGAGCAAGCACCGGTCGCGGAGGGCACGGAGGGCGGAATCCGCGATTTCTTCGATCGCCAAGCGGAACTACGTGCGGCGGCCGATCCCGAAAAAAACCTCTTGGGACAGGAGCTCGGTCAGCATATACAAGAAGCCATAAAGCGTCTGTCCCCGCGGGAGCGACTGGTTTTTGAGATGAAGCATTTTCAAGGCTTGCGACTGCGGGCCATCGGCGATCTGCTTGGCACGTCGGAAGAGACAGCCAAGAATTCTCTGTTCCGCGCGACGCGGAAGCTTCGTGAATCGCTCGCGTCGCTGCGTTAAACCATGACCGAAAACCCCAATCCGGCCGTCGGCTCCCCACGCGGGGACAAGGTCGCTCAGCCGTGTGCCGAGTGGCAGCCCCTGCTGACGTTGCTCGCGACGGGGGATGAGTTAGATCCTGGTGAACAATCGCAAGTCGTGGCGCATCTGGCCAGCTGTGCAGGGTGCTCGAGACAACTCGCCGAGGAGCGAGAAATGATCACGCTGGTCGCGGCGAATCGCATCGAACCGGATGCGGCGTTGCTGGCATCCTGCCGCAACAGCTTAGACGATGCGCTCGATCATGAAGAGGATCGCGGTTGGCTGGCCCGCGTCTTCGGATCACGACTTCCGTCAAGCTGGATCGCGCCTCGTCCGGCTTGGAGCGCAGCGATGCTGCTGTTGATTGGCTTCACGGTAGGGATTTTGGGGCCGCGGCTTCTGCGCCGCCCCACGCCACCTCAGACGCCGGACGGTGCGTCCACGAGCCTTTCCTCAAACCTCACCGAATCCATCCCCACGTCAATTGATTTACACACAGCCGACGTTGCAGGGATCAGTGTCGTACCGTCGGGCGGGGAAGGGCCCGCGCACGTCGAGCTCCAGCTGAGGGCGCAGCAGCCCGTAACGGTGCGCGGCACGGTGGACGACGATGACGTCAAAAGCGTACTGGTCGGCATTCTGGCCAAGGGCGACCGCATCTGTCCGGACATTCGTCTAGATGCCGTCGAATGCTTGCGCTCGCGCGAAAACGATCCGGACGTTCGCTCAGCGCTGTGCCGGGCCATCCGCACCGATCACAACGCGGCGGTGCGGCTAAAGGCCCTCGAAGCTTTGAAAGGCGCGCAGCCGGACGATCCTGTTCTTGAAACCTTGCTGGACGCTCTGGTAGAGGATCAAAATCCCGGTGTCCGCGTGGAAGCCGTCAATGCGCTGCGCGGCATCGCCGAGAAGGGCGATGCACCTTCCGACGACCACATGATTTCGGTTCTGCGTGACCGCATGCAGAACGATCCCAACACATACATCCGCTTGCAAAGCGCGGCGGCACTTGGCGAGCTGGGTCCCCGCGCCAAATTCTGATGAGGTTCGATAGAATGATGGCAGCAGCTGCCCGTCGTCGTTTCCTGCTAGACGCCGCGACGGGAATTTCGACGGTGGCGATGGTGACCGTGATCGCCATCGGGACGGCTCAAGCGCGACACAGGAACGTCGAGGGGCGCCCTTCGGATTCCGGCTCGCGCCTTACGCAGGATCTTACCGGTTCGGTTCCCACACATGACGGCGAACGCGTTCGGCTCTCCACCGAACTGGGCAGCATCGTCGTGCACGCACACGACGCCGACAAAATCGACTACCGTATTCATCTTGAAACCGACGGCTCGGAGAAGGGTGCCGAACAGCTACTGAAGAGTTTCACCGTCTCGGTCAGCCAGAAACCGGACGGAGTCGCGTTGAATGCCGAAGCGCCGGGCCGGCGCTGGACCGGCCGCCTCTGGGCGACCCTCGAGTTGACTGTTCCGAAAAATGTGAATCTTGAAGTTTCCACTGGCGGCGGCAATATCGATGCTTCGGAGATTCAAGGCCACGTGAAGCTATCGACGGCAGGCGGCAATATTACGGCAGGCGATATTGGCGGCCCGGCACGTCTGGAGACCGGTGGCGGAAACATTGTCGCCCGGAGTGTGGCCGGGGAGCTTTATGCCAACACGGGCGGCGGCCACATCGTCATCGGTTCGATTGCCGGCAACGCGTCGCTGCACACCAGCGGCGGCCATATTCGCGTGGCTTCGATCCAGGGCACGGCGCATCTGGAGACCGGTGGCGGCAATATCACACTCGGCCATTCCGGAGCCGATCTGACGGCTTCAACCGACGGCGGTGAAATTCAGGTGGGTGAAGCCGCGGGCCTGGTAAGAGCCAAAACCAGCGGCGGTGGCATTCGCGTAGTTCGCATGTTCGGGCCAACCGATCTGGAAACCGGCGGCGGGAGCATCTATTTGACGCAGGTGGACAGCCCCGTGAAAGCCTCCACGAGCTCCGGTGGGATTACGGCATGGTTTGTGGCGCCGCCAAAATCTGCCGGCACGTGCGATTTGCAATCGAGCGACGGTGACATCATCGTGCACCTTCCCCGCGAGCTACCGATTACCATTGACGCTCAGGTCGAGAAGGGCGATGAGCATCGCGTCATCGTAGACCCCGCTTTTTCGCTCAAAGTGAGCCGCGACGAGACCTCCAAGGAGCACAGCGTACACGCCGAAGGAATGCTAAACGGCGGCGGCGAGCTGCTTCGTCTGCGTACCGCCCAAGGCAATATTCGCTTTGTTCTGAGTGACGTCGACAAACAGATGGAGCTGTATAAACAGCAGATGGCTCAACTGCAGAAGCAGACAGAGGAGCTCGAGCAGCAGTTGATGAAGCAGGGCTTGCCACTCCCTAAGCCTTAGGAAACAAAAGTGTGGCAGGAATCGTATAGGAGTATGTAGGTTCATGGAATTCTGACGGTCTCGCAAATTGCACTGGAGGGGCGTAACGTGCAAACGACGACGCAGTCTGTTTTTTCCGTGTCTTGCCCAACGCGGCTGTTGGCGGTGGCGGTGGCCGCGATCCTGCTGGTTCCCTTTCCTAGCTTGGCGACAACCGAGCGCGTGTTCGAGCGAACCTATCCGCTTCATTCAGGCGGCCAGTTTGTTCTCGAAAACGTGAATGGCTCGGTGCAGGTCGAGGGGTGGGACCGCAATGAAGTGGAAGTCCGCGCCGTCAAGACGGCGGAGAACGACCCGCGCGATGTCGATCGCGTCGAGATCGAGGTCGACAGTCATCCCGATAAGGTCGATGTTCACACGCGCTACCCCGACGGGGAGGGCGCAGGCGTCGCCGTGGAGTATCACATCTACGTGCCCAATCGCGTTCTGCTCGGTAGCGTTCGCACCGTGAACGGCAGCTTGATCGTTCGCGGCATCGATGGCAGCGGCGAGCTTTGCTCGGTGAACGGAGATGTCGAAGTCCTGGAAAGCTCCGGACGGTTCAACGCCAAGACGACGAATGGCAACCTGCGCCTGGAGCTGCGCGAGCTGGCCGACGGCGCCCCGATGAATCTGGAAACCGTCAACGGCTCGGTCGAACTCGGGCTTCCCTGGGACGCGCGCGCGGATTTGAATGTTCACAACATGAACGGCGATCTGTATTCGGAAGTCCCCGTGACGTCGACCGCGGCGTTGCCTGGCTCACGCGACTTTCACGGCAGACTGGGCCGTGGGGGCGGTGCGATCTCTGTCAGAACCGTCAATGGCGGCATCCGCTTGCTTCTGGAACACGAACGGCCGCTTTGAGAGGGTTCTTCCCCATCATTCCCGGACGATTTCGGCGTTCGTGCTGGGAGCGGCCAGCCGCACCAGGCGCCCACTGTCGAGATAGAGGTCCACTTCGAGGTCTGCCGTCTTGGCGGTGAGTTCCTCGAGCTTCTTGCCAGCGACGTCTTCGATGCCAACTGAATCGACGGTGATCGTGCCGGGCGTAAGCTCCTGTGGAACGAGGACCGAGAAGGTCTGCGGACCTTTTTTCTGGCGGTCGTACAGGCACGCAAGAATCGCGTATTGGTGATACAGGTTGTTGTCGAGGACTGCAATCGGAGACGTGTTAAAGGTGAATTGTTGCGTATACGGTTTGGCGTCTTGCAGATGGAGTTCGATCGTTGCCGTGAGACTGCTAAAGTCGATAGTGGCAGAGGCTTTTTTCTTGCCTTCGGTGGCCCACTGGTAGTGCATCGGACTGCCGTCGGAGCGGAGGGCGAGGGTGCCCGAGACACGGGTGGTGCCTTCGGAGGTTTGGATTTCCGAGCTACCGCGCGCGAACCAATTGCCAGCGTCGGGGTTGATTTCGAATTCTTCCTTGCCCATCTGTTGGCCGTTGACGAGAATTCGGAAACGTCCTTTGTCCGGTACCAAAACAGGCGTGGCTGCCGGGGCCGGCGAAGCGGCTGCGTATGCCTGAACCGATGTGAGGGGTGGTGGAACGTTCCAGGCACTGGCCAGGGCGATCGATGCCGCCGTTACGATCACCGCGTGGCGTTTAGGACGGGTCATGCGGGAACCTTCGGAAAAATGCCCAGCGCGAGAATTTGCTCCACGACGCGCCACGCATCGGTATCGCTGTCGACGCGATGGTCGGCCAGTTCGTAGGTGGGTAGGCGTTCTTGGTAGAGGCGCCGGAAGCTGGCCTCGTCCCGGAATAGCGGGCGGTCGGTGATCTGGGCGCAGCGTCGAAGAAGTTCCTCGACGGGGCAGTGCAGCCAAATCAGAGTGGCGCCGTGTTCGCGAAGCAGCGCTAGATTTTGCGGCTGCGCAATGGTGCCACCGCCCAGGGAAACGACGCGCGGCTTGTGCGCTGTGTCGGATTCCACGACGATGCGCGCCAGCTGTTCGTTCTCGATCCTGCGGAATTCGGCCTCACCGGCGCGTGCAAAGATTTCGGGAATGCTGGAGCCGGAAGCTTCCATGATGCGGCGGTCGAGGTCGACGTGCGTCCATCCCAACTGTCCGGCGAGCAGGCGTCCGGTGGTGGATTTACCGCTACCCATGAAGCCGGTGAGGCAAACGAGCCGGCGAGCGCGAATTTCAGCAGCCATGAACGGGTTCAAACTGGATCTCGGGCTCGCTTGGGCACGCCATCAATCTCGCTTCAGGATGTTGATTGTACCATCGAAGGAGCTGAGCTCGACTTTGGCGCGACCGGTGTTCATCGTACCGAATAGTGCGTTGCCGAACCGCGGCGACAGGTGGTGATGGGAGGAGGGAGTGAGCTTGGCCTCGTTGTTTACTTTGCCTTTGAGCGAGGTCGCGCTGATGTCAAACGAATCACCGGGCGAAAACCGGACTTCAATGACGCCGCTGTAGTTTTTCAGCTGATAGATGCCGTTGGGAAAAAATTGTCCGTTGAAAAAAATGTTGCCTTCCGAGGTCTGTGCGCGCACGTGGTAGCTGCGCACATCGATAAAACGGAGATTCCCGCTAATGGAGGAGGCCTCAATTCGTCCGGCGCAACGCGCGCACCGAAAAGCGCCCTCAACGGTCTTCACCGTGAGATAGCCAGCCGCGTCTTCTAAAGCCACATCCGCGCCGATGGTTTCGACATTCATGTCCCCGAGAACGTTCGATACGTTCACACCGCCTGAATCGTTATGAATCTGCA
The DNA here is from genome assembly GCA_035622155.1 of Candidatus Acidiferrales bacterium. GTDB lineage: Bacteria > Acidobacteriota > Terriglobia > Acidiferrales > UBA7541 > Palsa-295. The sequence goes on along the minus strand of DASPVW010000043.1, from coordinate 76,319 downwards.
GCTCGGTATCCTCTGGTACGCTGATCTCGAAATCCGCGCGCAGATCGTTCGGCGAAGCGTTGTCCGGAATCTGGCGCGTCATAATCTCGACGCGATTGGCGTTCAGCTCGGCATCTACTTCGACGCGATCGGTAGCACGTCGGGCGACGACCATAACCTCAGACTTGGTCCAGGCGCGTACGGCGACCGTACCCGTCGGATTATGGATGGTCACCACGGGATGCGCTTCCACTTTGAAATGGCGCTCCAGCCGGTCGGCGAGCGCGGGCCCGGCGCTGATCAACAAAAGGCCGGGGACAAGCACACGGGCAGCTTTCCACGGGCGCGGGATTTGAAGAGAGGACTGGGCAGTCATCGACCGTCTCCGCGTTCGGTCATTTGCGCGAGGAGGTCCGCCTTCTGTCGATAGGCGTCGTAGAGATAATCTCTCGCGATCTCGCTCTCGGGCTCTTCCTGCACGCTTTTTTCACACAAAGCGATATAGTTGTCAACAATCGCGAGATTCTTCTCGAGCGAAGCCGCGACGGCGGGATCGGAATTCATCATCGCCATCGTGTTCTGCTCGGCCGTGTTCAACTGCGCGCTGAGAGGCCTGGTCGAGTTCTGGTTCCAACGGAACCGTTGGTAGCCCGGACCGGCCAGAGCCAGACTTACGCCGACCAGTGCTACCAGGTACGCCCCGGCTAGGGCCGGACGGGGAAAGGCCGAAAGAACTCCCTCGAACCAGCCCAGTACGGCCAGGCGGCGTTCGCCGCCGATCAGGCCCTCCTGGGCGAGCTGGGTTCTGAGGGAAGCCCAAAGTCGGTCGGAAGGAGCCGCTTGGACCGCACCGATCGAATGGGCCACTTGGGAGATGGTGTTCAAATCTTCGACCAGACTGCGACAAGCAGGACACTCGTCCAGGTGCGCACGGGCATTGGGGGAACGCTCACCTTCCATCCAGCGGTCCAGCTGATCTTGGAAGTCGCTACAGTTCATCACAGCCATGGTCTTCAGTCCTCGCGATTCGAGGCGTTTCCCGCCGCTCGGCGCTCTGCACGTGCCCTGTTACGAATCTCTTCGTGGAGCAGCTCGCGTAGACGCATCCGCGCCTTGTGCAACTGCGATTTCGAGTTCCCGATCGAACAGCCCATGATCGCCGCAATTTCGTTGTGCTCATACCCCTCGACATCATGCAGCACGAACACCGCTCTGTAGCCAGGCGGTAATTGACCCACAGCGCGCTCGAGGTTCACTCGGTCCAGCGAGCCGCTCAATTTCAGATCGGCGGCGCCGAAATCCCGCCGTGGACCACCGGATTCCTCGTCTGGTTCAGTCACCTGCTCGAGCGAAGTCTCCTTGCCCGACTTCTTGCGCAGTTTCATCAGCACGACGTTGACCGCCAGGCGATGAAGCCAGGTGGAAAACGCCGACTCGCCGCGAAAAGTGGAAATCTTGCGAAAGAGCTGCAGGAACGCTTCCTGCGTTAGATCCTCTGCCTCGGCCGTATTCCCCACCATTCGCAGACAAAGCGAATAGACCCTGCGGCTATGCAATTGATATAGGCGCTCAAACGCCGCCGGATCGCCTTGCTGGGCAAGCCGGATTGATTCTGATTCCGGAATCTCCCCAGTCTCGGTTCGCCTCGCTCGGGCCACGCTACCCGTCAAGACGCATCCACCGGTGCGATGCGTCAGCCTCCCGAGAAGTTGTACAACCTGTTCGAGCCAGATAACAGCTTGTGTCCAGAGCGGTTGAGGGCAAAGAGGTTCCCTTGAGTGCTAGAGCGACGGCTGCCAGTCCCGGTTATTTTCGTCGGAATTGCTCTCGGCGTCCAGCGCGGGCCGCTAGGCGGGGGCGCGGGAAAGGCGAGGCTTTAGAGAAGGACGGCGGCTCGGTTCGACCGGAGTGTCCAATTCGCAGTTCAACGCAGGCAACTGCTCGGCCGGCACGATGCGAAGGAAGCACTTCAGGACCACTTCTGTTTCGCGCAGGCAGGTATTGAAATCGTAATGCAGGCAATCGAGCCGTTCCCAACAAAGATGAGGTTGTATGGCCAAACCTTTGGAAATGTCACCAGCGGCTTCGCTGAACTCGCGCCCGAGCAGCTCAATAGTATCGGAGAGAATTCGCAATTTATGCAAGAAGCGAGACCGGTTGGCAAAAAGCACGCGGTGCAGGATCTGATTCCAGGAAGCGGCACTACGGCCCGTGTTACCGCGGAAAAAGGTGGTATTGAGGGGTTCGACCGCCGGAAGCACAGCCAGACGCCGCCCGCACAGCGAGAGAGTCTTGCACAACGAGGTCAAAGCCTCCGCCAGCGGCTCGAGCAATTCGGCAGCGATCGAAACCTGTTGCCGGGCGCAGATCAACTCTCCGCGGCTGCGCAAGGAAACCGCTTCGTCGAGCGCGATGCTCATCATGGCAAAGTTACACTCCCACTGCCGGACGAGCGCATCAAAGGTTCGGGCCTTTTCGCGCGGCAAAGCAGCCTTCCAATCTTCACAGACCCGTCGCTGGGCGCACTCAGATGGGGTTCGAAAGAACATGCCTAGATAGCAGTATATCACCTGGGTGGGGTTGGGGTGCTTTCTTGACGCTCGTTAAATCGCCCCGTTATACTGCCGCCCGGCTCACCGCTGCGCCCTCCGTCGGAAAGGATCGCCCGTTGGACTTTGAACCACTCGATCAGTACCGGGAACGTCAGAAAAAACTCGTTGAGATCCGAGCTCTTGGATACCGAGCTTATCCGCACAAGTTCAACGCCACTCATACCTTGCGACAGATCGCTGAACAATTTGGTCATCAGACGGCACAAGAGCTTCTGGCAGAACCGGTGTCGGTCGCCGTGGCCGGGCGAATCGTGGCGCTCCGGCCGCATGGCAAGGCGGCTTTTGCACACCTTGCGGCCGAAGGCGCGCGGCTGCAGATCTACGTCAAACTTGACGTGGTCGGCGAAAAGGCCTTCCGGCTCTTCCAGCTGTTCGATCTGGGCGACATCATAGGCGTATCGGGCCCGCTTTTCCGCACCAAGACGAATGAGCTCAGCGTGCGCGTGGAGCGGCTCGAACTTCTCACGAAGGCGTTGCTGCCGCTGCCGGAAAAATGGCACGGGCTTGCCGATGTGGAAATGCGTTATCGCCGCCGGTATCTGGATCTGCTGGTGAACGAGCGGACCCGTGCCATTTTTCTGTGCCGAGCCCAGATCATTCGCGAGCTGCGACGATTCCTTGACCAGCGTGGCTACCTGGAGGTGGAGACCCCCATGATGCACCCTATTCTAGGTGGGGCCACGGCACTGCCGTTCATCACGCACCACAACCGATTCGACATGGATTTGTATCTTCGAATCGCGCCGGAACTCTATTTGAAACGCTTGGTCGTGGGTGGATTCGACCGTGTATATGAAATCAACCGTAATTTTCGCAATGAAGGAATCGACGCCATCCATCAGCCCGAGTTCACCATGCTGGAGTTCTATCAAGCCTATAGCGACGCAGCCGAGTTGATGGATCTAACCGAAGAACTCCTGCGCGTGTTAGTCGGGACAGTCTCAGGAGGCACGAAAATTCGATACGGGGAGACCGAGATCGACTTTGGGCATTTCACACGGCTCTCCATGCGTGAGGCGATCTGCCAATATTGGCCCGAAGCGGCAGGGGTACAACCGACTCTGGTTGAACTCAGTCGCAAGGGCGGGGCGCGGGAAGTTGCCGAGCGTTACAATCGATGGGCGCGTTCTGCAGGCGGCGAGCCAGTCGGCGACGGGAATCTCGCCGATGGCGAGCTTACCGGAGAACTGTTTGAAGCGGTCGCGGAGGGCCATCTCACGCAACCCACATTCGTATACGATTTTCCGACCGAGATATCCCCGCTCGCCAAGTGCCGCCAAGACGATCCGTCGCTTGCCGAGAGATTCGAGCTCTTCGTCAATGGGATGGAAATTGCCAATGGGTTTTCCGAGCTGAACGATCCCGCCGATCAAGAGCGCCGATTCCGCGCACAGGTGGAAAAGGGTGGAGGGCAAGCGCCCAAAGAAGTGGACGTCGACTACCTCCGCGCACTCAGCCACGGCCTTCCGCCGACAGCTGGCGAGGGAATCGGAATCGACCGACTGGTGATGCTCTTGACGGACTCCCATGCGATCCGCGAAGTCATCTTGTTCCCCTTATTGCGCGCTGACGCAGCACCGCCTGAGACACACTCGCCGAAAGGCGAAATTCCAACATGAAATTCGAATCGTTGGTGGCTTTTAGGTACCTGCGCTCGCCCTACCGCCCCACAGTGCTGCGATTGGTTACCTTGCTGGCGGTCCTGGGTGTGGCGGCGGGCGTCTCGACTCTCGTGATCGCGCTGTCGATGAATACGGGCTTCCGCCAAGCCATTCGAGATCGGCTGCTCAGCGTGACGGCACATGTCAACCTGAAGCCGCTCAACCCAGAAGGAATCCGCAACTATTCGCAGGAGATCGAGCGGCTGAGCCAAACGCCCGGCGTGCATTCGATCGAACCGGCTGTCTACAATACCGTTTTGCTGTCTTCGGGCGGGCGAGCGCGGGGAATCGTGCTGAAGGGAGTCGACCCGGAACTAGCTCGTGGCGCCGGAGAGGCTCTGGAACACGTATCGGAGGGAAGCTCGAGTCTTGCTCCCGCTGCCGATGACATTCCGGTGCTGCTGATCGGTCGCATTCTAGCGCAAGAGCTGAAAATCTCCGCCGGCGACTATGTGACGCTCACCAGTCCGCAGGGAACCCTGACGCCGTTCGGGCTCTTGCCGCGAGCCAGGCGATTTCGCGTTGGCGGCATTTTCGACTCGGGTTTTTATGACTACGACGCAAACTGGGGATTCGTCACGCTCGTTTCGGCCCAGGCGCTGGCGGGCGTCGGCGACGTCGTTAGCCTACTGGAGGTACGCGTCAACAAGCTGGACGACGCGCGCCGGGTGGCCGATCGCTTGGTCGGCCGAGCCGGCCCTGGTTTTTTGGCAACCACCTGGATGGACGAGAACCGCGCGCTGTTCCGCGCCCTGAGCCTCGAGAAATTGGTCACGGCTCTCTTTATTGGGCTCATCACCTTTGTCGCGGGCCTGAATATCCTCGTCGTGTTGACGATGACGGTCAGCGATCGTGCTCGGGATATTGCTGTGCTGATGGCGATGGGCACGCGCCGCGCGCAGATTCGCCGGATCTTTGTGCTCGAAGGGCTGGCTGTAAGCATCGCGGGCACACTGGCTGGTTTGGTTCTCGGCTACGGGCTGGCGTGGGTTTTAGACCGCTGGCGGCTGATTCCTTTAAACCCAGAGGTATACGCGATCCCCTACGTGCCGTTTCATGCCAACGCTTTCGACGCGATCTGGATTGCGGTTGCTGCGCTGGCCATCAGTGTGGCGGCAACGATTTTGCCGGCGCGCTCGGCGGCGCGTATTTTGCCGGTCGAAATTTTGCGATTCGAATGATGCCGCACACAACCGGCGGATCGAAGACCCATCGGGCGAATCGGGGTTGAATTTCGGCAGGTTTTTCGATCATTCGCTGTCTCCGTGCGTGCTAAAATCGTGGGGAACGTTGCAGGACCCGGTGGGGAAAGAAAGGGAAGTGGGAGGGATGCGTGGGAAGTTTTTGGGTACGAACCGCCCCTCCGGTAGAAAGCTTGGGATTGGAAGAAAAGGACATACGCAGGGGCCTCTTCGGCATCTAAATTGAGATAGAGAGCGGGAATGGCAAGGCAGACAGATACGGGTGTTGCCTTACAGGACTTTCCAGCCGGCCAGGTCACACCCCCTTCGACGGTTGTTCGCGCCGAAGCACTTCGCAAATACTTTCATTCAGGCGCTCAACAGATCACGCCCCTCGATGGGATTGACTTTTCGGTCGAGCGCGGCGAAATGGTTTCCATCGTGGGTCCTTCCGGAGCGGGAAAGAGCACATTATTGCATTTGCTGGCTGCGCTGGACACTCCCACAAGTGGTGCAGTATACTTCGCCAGAAATTTGCTGCAGGATTTTCGAGAGGCAGAACTGGCGGAATATCGCAACCGGTCGATTGGTTTTGTGTGGCAGCGTCATCATCTTTTGCCCGATTTTACGGCCAGTGAAAACGTAGCGATGCCCCTGCTGGTGGGCGGGGAACCGCTCGAGGAGGCCTTGCGCAGGGCGCGAGAGGGACTGGGAGAAGTAGGGCTGGCTGACCGGGCGGGGCAACGTGCCGGAGAGCTCTCGGGCGGAGAGCAGCAACGAGTGGCGATCGCGCGCGCGCTGGTCAATCGGCCCGTGCTGCTGTTGGCGGACGAGCCCACCGGGGACCTGGATGAGCGGAATGCGGAGGCCATCTTCCAGCTGATCGAGCATCTGCATCGGTCCCACCACTTGACTTCGATTCTCGCGACACACAATCTGTGGTTGGCGCGGCGTGCGGACCGCGTGTTGGTTTTAGAGCACGGGAAATTGACTTCGGGCACGGAAGTGCTCGCTGGTGTCGGGTCGCCGGCGGCGGGCATCGGGGCCCCAGCTCCGGGAGGTCATGCCTAACTCGTGTTCGAGCGCTATACAGAGAAAGCGCGGCGCGTGATTTTTTTTGCGCGGTACGAAGCCAGCCAGTACGGCAGCCCGTACATCGAAACCGAGCACTTGCTGCTCGGGCTCTTGCGCGAGGACAAGGCGCTGGCGAACCGTTTTCTGCGGACACATGGGTCGATCGAGTCGATCCGCAAGGAAATTGAGTCGCGCATCACCGTGCGCGAGAGGATTTCCACTTCGGTGGAAGTACCTCTCAGCCAAGAATGCAAGCGCATCCTCAATTACGCTGCCGAAGAAGCCGAGCGTCTGGGTCACAAACACGTTGGGACGGAACACTTGCTCCTGGGAGTTTTGCGGGAGGAGAAGTCCTTTGGTGCCGAAATCCTGCAGGAACGGGGATTGCGGCTTTCCACCGTGCGCGAAGAGATGGCGCGCAACGCCGGAGAGAAGGTGCCTGTGAACCGGCCAAAAGAAGCCTCATTGCTGGCTGAATTCAGCCGCGATCTCACTCAGGCGGCGATGGAGGGGCAGCTCGACCCGTTGGTGGGCAGGGAACGCGAGCTCGAGCGTGCCATTCAGATCCTGTGCCGGAGAACAAAGAACAACCCGGTGCTCATCGGCGAGCCGGGAGTAGGCAAGACAGCGATCGTCGAGGGGCTGGCCCAGCGCATTGCCGATGGCGACGTGCCGCCGTTTTTGGCTGACAAAAGGATCCTCTCGCTGGATCTCTCGCTGATCGTGGCGGGAACAAAGTACCGCGGACAGTTCGAAGAGCGGCTGAAGACAATTATGAAGGAGTTGATGGAGAGCCAAAACGCCATCGTCTTTATTGACGAGCTGCACACGCTGGTGGGCGCGGGATCGGCCGAGGGATCGCTTGACGCCGCGAACATTCTAAAGCCGGCCTTGAGTCGTGGCGAGATTCAGTGCATTGGCGCGACAACCCCGGCGGAATACCGCAAATCGGTGGAGAAGGATCGCTCGCTCGAACGCCGATTCCAGGCTGTCAAGGTCTCTGCGCCCAATGAGGAAGAGACGATCCGCGTGCTGCAGGGCGTGCGGGACCGCTACGAAAAGTTTCACGCCGTGAGCTATACCGAAGAAGCGATCCGGTACGCAGTGTACCTCTCGAACCGATACATTCCCGACCGCTTCCTTCCCGATAAGGCCATCGACCTACTCGATGAGGCCGGCGCGAGGGTAAAGCTCCGGCAGGCGATGCTTCCCGATGAAGTTGCCGAGGTGCAAAAGCGTGTCAAGTTCATTACCCATCGGATGGAGACGGCGATCGCCAATCACGAGTTCGAGAAGGCGCGCTTTTATTCCGAAGAAGAGCGAAAGGAGAAGGAACATCTCCGAGCGCTCCGCGAAAAGCTCAAGATCGACGATTCGTCAACCGGCGTGGTCACGCGCGAAGATATCGAAGAGGTGGTCGCTCGCTGGACGGGTATTGCGGTCACTTCGATCAAGGAAGACGAACAGCAGAAGCTCATGCGCATTGAGGAGGAACTGCACCGGCGTATCATCAGCCAGGATCGGGCCATCACGTCGCTGGCGCGGGCGATCCGTCGCAGCCGGGCGGGTTTGAAAGCCCCGGGCCGTCCGGTCGGTTGCTTCCTGTTCCTGGGACCGACCGGCGTAGGGAAGACCGAAGTGGCGCGCAGGCTAGCCGAGTTCCTTTTCGGCAGCGAGAAATCCCTGATCCGCTTCGATATGTCTGAATACATGGAGAAGCATTCGGTCTCCAAATTGATCGGTGCTCCCCCCGGATACGTGGGATATGAAGAAGGCGGGCAACTAACCGAGCGAGTACGCCGCACTCCCTATTGTGTGATCCTACTGGATGAAATTGAAAAGGCGCATCCGGACGTCTACAACATTCTGCTGCAAGTGTTCGAGGATGGCCAGTTGACCGACGGTCTGGGCAACACGGTCGATTTCCGGAACACGATTATCATCCTGACGTCGAATATCGGCGCGCGACAGTTGCAGAAGCAGTCCGGGCTGGGCTTCCAGTCAGCCGATGAAGTTGCCCTGGTGAAGAGCCAGGACGATATGGTGATGGGAGAAGTGAAGCGGGTGTTCAATCCCGAGTTCCTCAACCGGCTCGATGAGGTCATCTTGTTCAATTCGCTGACTGACAACGATCTCCTGCTCATCATCGATCTGCTCGTGGGACAGATCAATGAGACGCTGGTACATCGCCAGGTGCAGATTGCGATGACGCCTGAGGCCCGCCAGTGGATTCTGGAGAAGACCTGCAGCGACCGAAATTACGGAGCGCGGCCGCTTCGGCGCGCGCTGCAAAAGTACGTCGAAGATCCACTGTCGGAAGCCCTCATTCAGGGCGGACTGCAGACGCCCGCGACACTGGAGGTATTCCTCTCCGGTGAGGGTCTCGCGTTTCGTCCCGTTGTGGAAGCAACCCCGGTGGCCCACTAAGAATCCTACACGCGCTAGCCGGGTCCAACTCGATCTGGCGGGGAGCAAGAAATCTTGGGCAGGATACTGCGGCTTTGAGCGGAACTATGGCCGCTGGCAGGAAAGTTTTTCTGCACGCAGTCCAAGTGGCCGCGGTACTGTGCGTTTTTTTTGCCGCTTTTCACCCGCTGCTGTGCGCTCAACCGCAACAGGTCGGTGGACAGCAGTACATCATCACCCGTATCGATTTTGTGGGCACGCGCCGCATTCAACGAGACACCTTGCGCGCGCGCATTTTTTCGCGGGTCGGCGATCCCTATAATCCGGAAGCGGTTCGCCGCGACTTCCAAGCCTTGTGGAACACGCAGTTTTTTGAGGATGTTCGCTTGGAGGTGGAAGACGACCCCGATCATCCTGATGGAAAGATCATCATTTTTTATGTCACAGAACGGCCCATTATTCGCCGCATCGAATACAAGGGAAACAAGTCGATTTCCGAATCGGACATCCTCGACGCGTTTAAGGAGAAGAAAGTTGGGTTGAGCGTCGAAAGCCAGTTCGATCCAACCAAGATTAAGCGCGCCGAAGTCATCATCAAGGAATTAGAGGCGGAGCACGGACACCAGTTCGCTACGGTCAAGCCAACCTATGAGCGCATCCCCGCAACCAATGCCGTCAAGCTCGTCTTCAATATTAACGAAGGGCCCAAGGTCAAGGTGGGGACGATTACGGTGGTCGGAAATCACGCCTTTTCAACGCGCCGGATCATTCGAGCAATGAAGCATGACCGGCCTTACGGCATACCGCTCGGGTTCGTCGACATTCCGGTAATGAGCAAGACTTTTAACCGGCCGAAACTCGACGAGGACCTCGAAGTGGGCGTGCGCGGCCTGTATCAGGATCACGGATATTTCAAGGTCGTGGTTGACGTCAAGAACCTAAAAACGGTCGATTTGAACCGCGGAGGCATCCCCGGGATTCCTTACATCGGCGCGCAGCACGGCAAGGCCACCAACATCACCGTCTCGATTGAAGAGGGCGCGCAGTATAAGATGGGAAAGCTCACCTTCCGCAGCTCGGACCCGGACCAGGGATTGATCTTCAAGCCCGATATCTTGGCCAAGGTGTTTCCCCTGAAGGCGGGTGACATTTTCGACGCAGACAAAATCCGCAAGTCGTTGGACACCTACCGCAAGCTCTACGGCGAATACGGCTATATCGATTTCACTGCCGAGCCAGAATTTGACGTGCACGACGACTCCAAGATCGTGAATCTAGCGTTGGTATTCGACCAGCAAAAGCAGTTCTTCGTCCGCCGCATCGAATTTTCGGGCAATACCACAACCCGCGACAAAGTGATCCGCCGCGAACTGCTACTCGACGAAGGGCAGGTGTTCAACAATCGCCTGTGGGAATTAAGCATTCTGCGCCTGAACCAACTCGGTTATTTCGACACGATCAAGCCAGAAAATGCTGAGCTAAAACGCAACGTGAAGGCCGGAACGGTGGACATCCTTCTGAAGGTGAAGGAGAAAGGCAAGCAGTCCATCAGTTTCTCAGGCGGCGTCAGCGGGCTACAGGGGAGCTTCGTCGGCTTTTCCTACCAGACCAATAACTTCCTGGGGTTGGGCGAGACGCTGACTCTTTCCGCGCAGATCGGCAGCATCCAGACGAACCTTCAATTCGGCTTTACCGAGCCGTATCTGTTCGACCGTCCCATCGCGACAGGATTTACGGTTTTTGCTACACGGTTCAACTACAACCAAGCCCGCCAGGCAGGCATTCTGACCGGTCAGCCCATCGCGATCAATCCCGCTCTCCAGGAGAACTACACCACCGATTCGGCCGGGTTCACCATCTTTGGCAGCTATCCGTTGCGCAAGCTCTCCTTTACGCGGATTGGGTTGAGTTATGGATGGTCGACAACGAACATCACGTCCTACAGCGAGGCGGCCACCCTGCTGTTTGAGCTAACCAAATACACCAGCATTGCAGGCCCGACAGCTTTAAACGGCATTCGCATTAGCCAGATTACACCGACCATCACGCACGACACGCGGAATAGTCCACTGTTTCCGACCCAAGGGAAGAGTATTTCCTACGCGGCCTCCTTTGCTGGCGGCCCGCTACAGGGCAACGTCAACATGATCAGCAACGTGTTCGACTTCTCCTATTTTCATCCCGCCTACCATCACCGGAACACCGTAGCTATGCATTTCAAGGGCAGCTTTGTGACCGGCTACGGCGGCCAGGGCGTACCGCCGAATAACCGCGTTTACGCAGGCGGCGAGCAGGATATACGCGGGTTCGACTTCTACACGATTTCGCCCTTCGTCTTCATCCCCTACTCGACAACTACGAATATTACCTTCTTCGATCCGAGCCGGCTCAATCAAAGCGGGCAGCCGATCGCCGTGACACTGCCGTTTAACGTCCTTGAATTCGTGCCGACCCGTCCGGGCGGTGACACCCAGGCCATTTCGAATTTCGAGTACCGGATCCCCCTCATCAAGAATTACGTCACGCTGAGCCTATTCAATGATTTGGGTGTGGTCGGAATCAGCTTCCCCTCGCAGCTTCAGCTGGATCCCGCGGCTTCGGCTTTACTCCAACAGCAGTACCCGAACGCGGATTTCCCGTGCCCCGGTCCGAACTGCGTGGTGATACCGCGCAACTTGCAGATCGCCCCGAACACGAACTTCTATCCGCACGCTTCGGCCGGGCCCGAGATCGGGTTTCAAATTCCGGTCATTCAAGCGCCCTTCCGCATTTATTGGGCCTATAACTACCTGCGTTTCCCGAACACGATCGTACCGCCCCTGGGGGCGTTCTATGTTCCACCGGATGAGCGCCTCGCGCTCCAGCAGCTGGGTGTGTATTATTCCCAGATCGTTCCACAGCTGCAGAACTTCTTGATCACAACCCGGTCTCAGCAGACTGTTGCACCGAGTTTATATGAAGCGGCGCACACGTTGCGTTTTGCGGTGAGCCGTACATTCTGAGGTTAACCAACGATGGCGAGGCAAAAGCTCGCTTCGAGCACGAAGAACGAGGGGTCATGGCTAGAGGGGAATCGATGAGGGCGTGGGCACTGGGGGCACTGTGCGGACTCGTGGCCTTAGGGGTCGGGTGCGGCGGGAACAGTACGCCGGTGTCAGTTCTTGTGACCACGACGACGACGGGCGCGACGACCAACTCGATCACGCTTCTGGAAGGCACTTCGGCCCAGTTCGTAGCGGCGGTTAGCGGCTCCACATCGAAAAACGTGTACTGGCAGATCTGCATGCCCACCTCCTCGACCACGCTTGCGCCCACCAACTGTTCGCAGGCATTCGGACCTTTGCAGTGCAGTCTACCGATCGTCTCCAGTCCGCTGACCGGATTCGGAACCATTACGATGAACGGCCTCTACACCGCCCCGGCAGCGCCGCCGCAACCAGATGCCTTCTTGGTCGTGGCCACCAGCTGCGTGGATTCCGCGAAGTTTGGCACCTTCACGGTCATTGTCGACTCCGGCATCCGCGTGTCACTCACTCCGACCAGCGCCACCGTAGGTGCGACGGAGAGTTTTCAGTTCAGCGCAACCGTCACCGGCACGTCGAACGTGGCGGTCAGCTGGTTGGTCTGTGCCACGGCCTCCCCACCTGCGAACTGCGTGCCAGCCGGTATGGTTGGCCCGAACGGATCGATCAGTTCGACCGGATTGTACACAGCGCCGCCCGCGTCGGGGTCGGCTATCGTGGAGGCAATCTCAGCCGCAGACCAGAACCAAACCGGGACAGCCAGTGTTACGGTGGAAACCGAAACGCCACCGACCCTGTCGACTTCGCCGACAGCCCCACCTCTTGACCCTGCAACCGCTGCGCAGGGATCGGTCCAACAGGACGTCTATCTGACGGGCTCAAATTTCCGCTCGACGACGAACGTCGTGGCGGGCGGCGTCCTACTCCCGACCGCTAGCTTCGTGCTCCTCAGCCCGACGCTGATACGCGCCACGATTCCGGGCGCGCTGCTTTCGCAAGCCGGAACCCTTCAGGTCGGCGTCGAAGACCAAAAAGGCGATATCGCAACCGCTGCGCTAAGTATCATTCCCGTTCGTCCGGCGGTCATCAGCGCTTTGCCGTCCAGTGTGCCGCAGAGCACCGCAGCTACTCCCACCGTCCTTCTCACTGGCGGGTTCTTTGCGCCAAGCGCGACGACAGCTACCTTTAATGGTCAGGCGGTCAGCACGACGGTTCTCACAAGCGGCCTGTTGTCTCTTGCGATTCCGAGCGGCGATCTGACGACCCCGGGCCTATACCCCATCGTTGTGACGAACGCGGGGCTTGTGGCCGGCCAGCCATCTGAGTCGGCGATCAATCTCGGGGTCACCCCGGTTCCAGCTGCCATTCCGGGCTCGGCAAGCGCGACGACTGTCTCGGTCGGCCTAAGTCCGTCAGCCGTGGCCATCGATAAGGCCGACGGAATCGCGGTCGTGGCGAACACAGGCATCGGCACCGTCTCACTGATCAATCTCTCTACCGACACCGCGATAGGCAGTGCCATCGCGGTTGGCCACCAGCCAACGGGGGTCGCCGTCGACGATCTTCTGCCGGATCCCATCGCGTTGGTGGTCAATAGTGGGGACTTCACGGTTTCCGCCATCGACTTGAAAACGCAGGCTGTGGTCGGAGCAGCGCTGTCAGTAGCGATCGGTCCTTTGAACACTTCACCCGTGCCTTTTGCCGTTGGAATCAATCCCCTCACGCACCGCGCGCTTGTTGCGTACGAGTCCACGAACGAGGCAACCGTGTTAGACCTGTCGACCGGAACACCCGTGATCGTTCAGCAAGTGGGTGGTGGAGGCTCGGTGTTTGGCACCGGGTCGAACCCTGCGGTCGCCATCGACCCTCGACTGAATTGGGCTGTCGTCACCCCGGGCGGCGCCGGATCGGTGAGCCTGATCGATCTGGGCACAAATCCCAGCGCCGGCCAGCCCAGTGGCCGCTCGCCACAGGCGTTTGGCTCCGTCGGGATATCTACTACGGTGCAAGGGGTTGGAATCGACTCCCAGGCGCATGAGGCCCTGGTGAGCGACCCGCAAGCTGGCACGCTCACTACCGTTAACCTGCTCGATGACTCGGTGAGCCGTGTGACAAGCAACGGGGCCAATTTCAGCCAGAAGGGTTTTGGCGCTGCCGCCGCGAACCCTCTCGAGAACGTGGGTATCGCCGTAAGCGGCAGTACCCCGGGCGCGAGCGCCGTGATCGTCAATTTGCAAAACAGCACCGTCCTCCAGACAGTTGGCGGCTTCTTGAGTGGTGCGAACCTGCAGGCCGTGGCGGTCGATCCAGTTACTAACCAGGCGGTGGTGGTCGATCAGGCCAACAATACAGTTTATTTTGTCTCACTCGGACCCGCGCTCAACTCCATTCAGATCGCAGAAGCAAGCCCTGCTATCATCTTTGGAGGAGCTGGCGTCGGCAATGTCTTGCTGACGATAGTCGGGTCGGGCTTTGTCGGTGGCTCCGAGGTCACTTTAGACGGCGCACCACTGGCCACGACGTTTGTAAGCTCCCGCCAATTGACCGCCATCGTGCCCGGCGGCGTCGCGGGCCTGCTCAGCGTCCCGCGAAACTTCGCCGCCCAAGTCGAGAACCCCACTGGCGCGGTTTCCAATGTGACGGACCTATCGGTTGTCCTGCCGGTGCCCGTGGGCACATCTCCGATCGGCGTCGCAATCGATACCGATCGCAACTTAGCGGTTGTTACCAACTCGACCGATGGCACCGTTTCGCTGATCGCTCTCACGCCAGAGACTCCCGTAGGAACAAACCAGACGCCAGCGGGATCGATTGGTGTCGTGGGCGGGCCGATTACCGTCGGCGTGCAACCGGAGGGAGTTGCCGTGATCCCGCGCCTGGGTCTGGCGCTGGTTGCCAACAACGGGAGCAACAACGCAACGGTCGTAGACGTCACCCAGACGAAGGTCCCCGCGGCGGTGACTCTCTGCGGGGCACCCTGCACGGCACCGACCGGCGTCGCCATCAATCAGGATACCGCCAGCGGGGTCGTAACCAACACGAATCCGGGCAGTTCGACAACATTGGGCAGCGTGAGCATCGTCAACGTCGCCACCGCGACCGCCACCGAGGGGCCTAGCATCGATCACGACCCGGTCGCGGTGGCGATTGATCCGAACCCACTGCTCCCATATGCGGCCGTCGCAACCGATTCTTCAACCAGCGCCGTCGACTTTCTCAACCTCTCGAGCGGTGCAACGTTGGTGGGGCGCACGTCGGGATTGTCCAACCCAACCGGGATTGTGTTTGATCCGGTCAATCAGGTTTTTCTGGCAGCCAATAGCCTGCAAAACGAGGTGGTGATCATCGATCCCGCCTCATTTCTGCCGACTCCAGTCGCTGTAGGCATCGGGCCAACGTCGCTCGACTACAACTTTCAGACGCGCACGCTGGTAACGGTGAACTCCCTCAGTCACTCGATGTCGATCCTGGCGTACACTTGTCCTCCGAGCCTTGCCGCCCCCGCCTGTACCGGGCCGGAGGTGAGCACGGTCGTCGGCCTCGGGGGCAACGAAGTGACGACGCCGGTATTTGGTCCGAACCAGGTGGCTATTGACCCCCTCTTGAATCTGGCTGTCCTTGCGGACGAAGACAACAACCAGGTCCTGTTGGTTCCGCTGCCACACTAGGCACGGTGGGGCAACCAAGGCCATCTTGACCGCTGTCTAAATTGGTAGCTATAATGCCCGATTTCGGCTGACCACAATTTCACAACATAGTTGAGGTAAGGAGTGAGAATGAAGATTCGAGCAGCATTTCCGGTCACGGCAGCAGTACTGTGGATGACGGCGGCGGTTTGGGGCCAGGCGAGCACGGCAGGTGCACAGACCGCCATGAAAGTGGGGGTCATCAACATTCAGGCCGCGATCGCGGGTACGGCGGAGGGGAAACAGGCCGCTGCCGAACTGCAGTCGCAATTTGCTCCCCGCACGACCGATCTCCAGAATATGCAGAAGCAGATTCAGGACCTTGGCACGAGGCTGCAAAACGGCCAGACCACGCTCAGCGACGAAGAGAAGGCGCGCCTCCAGCGCCAATATGAGCAATCGTCTCGCATGTTTCAGCGCAAACAGCAGGAATTCCAGGACGATACCAATGATGCGCAGCAAGAAGTGGTGAATCGGATCGGGCGAAAGATGATCGATGTGATCGACAAATATTCGAAGGAAAACAACTACTCGGTCATTCTCGATGAGTCTTCCCAGCAAACCCCCGTCATCTACGCCGCCAATCAGATCGATGTGACGCAGGATATCATCCGTCTCTACGATCAGAGCTACCCCGTGAAGAACCCGACGGCTCTGTCTGGGAGTGCTCCCAAGCCCGCGCCGAAGCCCGCTCCCGCGACGCCCGCGCCAAAACCGCAACCCTAGAGTGCCGTTTGGCGCTCCTTTTCGCTAACTTTCCGGCAGAGTCTTCTTGCCGGCATCCTCGCACAGCGACAGAGTTTGTGCGATGGAGACGCTTTCGCTATCATACAGAGCCGAAGTATCCGATTCAGCGACCCGTGCGCGGGCAATGAAGGAGGTCGGGCGATGGCACCGTCAGTAGGAGCGGCAGCGCCGGATTTTACTTTGAAGGACCAAAACCAAAAGGACGTGAAGCTCTCAGATTTTCGGGGAAAAAAGAACGTGGTGATGGTTTTCTATCCTCTCGATTGGAGTCCGGTCTGCACAAACGAGCACGTCTGCTTTGTCAATGACATGAAGCGCTTTGAGCAGCTCGATGCGCAAGTGCTGGGCCTGAGCGTGGACAGCGTGTGGTCGCACAAGGCCTTTGCGGAAAAAATGGGTATTCATTATCCGCTACTGGCTGACTTTCAACCTCGCGGCGCCGTTGCCGACAAGTTTGGAGTGTATCTGGCGGACAAAGGAATCACCGGGCGCGCCATTCTGATTGTGGATCGCAGCGGAAAAGTTGCGTGGTTTAAGAACTACGACATCCCGACAGTCCCCGATATGGGGGAGGTAGCCGAGGCGCTCGGGAAGCTGAGATAGCGCCCTTTCAGGCGTTTCGGCCGTTGCCGGGTTCGATGATCGTCACGATGTCGCCTACGTACCTAGCCCTCTGATTCAAGACCAGCACTCTCTGATTCGCTCTCAGGAATCGATAGCACGGAACGCCGGGAGCTGATCAGCGCGTACAGTAGCAACTCCACGCGGTTCGAGATTCCAAGCTCATTGAAGATGCGAAACACATAATTCTTAACGGTGTGTTCGCTTAAGTTCAGTTTTTGTGCAATATCGCGATTTCCCAGGCATCGGAGACCAGACGCACCAGGTGTTCTTCGCGCTTGGTGAGCAGGTTTGCGCCGCTGGCATTTACGACGCGCGGCGATGGCAGTTGCGCCACGGCATGAAGAAGGAATTTCAGGTGGGCGTGCTCGCCCAGATTTGACCTTCGTAGACGCAGACAATGCACTTGCAGAGGCCTTTGAAGTGGAATTGAGAACGTGGACCTGATCCCCGGCACTGGGAAGATGGTGATGTGAGTGGCCTCCGACTGGCGCGCTCTGGACTCCGGTTCGAAAGTTAACGGCATCTGCCGTTTACCAGGGCAGGCTCGACTGAGCGTCAAATTCCACAATCCCGCTTGATTTACACAGTCGCCCGTGTTCTTGCGCTTGCCAGAAAGGCCGCATATGCTTGCTCCATGACGCGAACCGATTGTCCGCTCTGCCAAGGCAGCGGCTGGAAAGTTGTAGAGCGAACCACCAAACGCGCCGAGGCGCTGTCCGGCGATGAACCCAGTGTCAAAGCAGGCGATTCGAAAATTCTCTGGGCCGTTCCCTGCGATTGTACGCTCGGTGATCGGATCGATCGCGTTCTAGCAAAAGCGCGGATTCCGGAGCGTTATCGCCACTGCGACTTCGACAACTACGAAACCGACAACGAAATCGAGAATACCTCGCCCGAGCAACTGGAGGCATGGCATCGCAGCTTAGCCCAGGCCAAACTCATCGTGCGGCGTTTTGCCGAAGAATTTTCTCCGGTGCGTGAAATCGACAGCGAGCACGGCTTGCTGCTGATGGGTCCCTGCGGCGTTGGCAAGACGCACCTGGCGGTGTCGGCTTTGAAAGAGGTGACATTACGAGGGCATCGGGGGCTTTTCTATGACTATCGCGAGCTGCTAAAAGCCATTCAGGATAGCTACAATCCTGAAAGCCAGACGACGGAGATGGGCGTGCTCGAGCCCGTCCTTCAGGCAGAGCTCCTCGTGCTCGATGACGTAGGATCAAGCAAGCCGTCCCTGTGGGCGCTTGAAACCGTGGGCCACATTCTAAACACGCGCTACAACGAACAACGCGTCACGTTGTTGACCACAAACTTTCTCGATACCGACGCCGTGGAAACTGCGGCATCTCCGTCAGCACGGCTGGTCGGAGCACGCACGTATCCGATCGACGACTCACTGACCGATCGTGTCGGCAAGCGGATCCGCTCACGGCTCTACGAGATGTGCCGCACGGTTGAGATTTATGCTCCCGATTACCGACGAGAGATTCGCAACATCAGCCGATTCCGCACCTAGCTTGACATTGTGTTCGCATTGAACCGGTTAGCTTTAACGTCGCAGACCGCATACAGATACAGTGGGATAGGCGATTTGATCCCTCCTCGGCAGCACGGTAGAATCAGGTTGGTTCTCCGACCTCTCAGGCCTAACGGAGAGAAAACCCACGGCCGAGAGGCGAGGCTCTTTGGCAAAGAGGAGCCGAGGGTTCAGGTGGAAACACCCGTGCCTCCCTTTGGTTGGTCCGCCTCGGGGCGGACGGATTCGCGGTTTGGAAAGGGGAATGGCTGGCGCACAGGGTGCGCTAGCCCGGGCGCCCAAGTCCAGCTACGGATTTGGGCTTTTTTGTTAGGGGAAGTGGAAAAGCCGTGCTGCTCATCGACAAATTCGGCCGGCAGATCAAGGACTTGCGCGTTTCGGTCACCGATCGCTGCAATTTTCGGTGCGTCTATTGCCGCTCGGCCAATCCAGAAACGCACCGGCCGGCCGACGAGCTGCTCGAATGGGACGAGTATGAGCGACTGGTCCACCTTCTGGTCGGCATGGGCATTGAAAAGGTGCGGGTTACGGGCGGGGAGCCCCTGGTACGCCCGGGCGTCGAACAGTTCATCATGCGGCTCAAGGCGCTCGGCGTCCGGGACCTCTCGATGACCACCAACGGCTACCTGCTCGCCGAGCGCTTGGAAGCTTTGGTGACCGCGGGAATGAATCGCATTAACATAAGCCTTGATTCGCTTGATCGAGAAAAGTTCGAACGGATCACTCGCACGAAAACCTTCGATCAGGTCATTGCCGGCATTGACGCAGCGCAGGCGTCAACGCTGCGGCCTGTAAAGGTCAACGCGGTGCTCGTTCGCGGCATCAACGACGATGAGGTGGAGGCTTTCGTCAGATTCGCGCGTGACCGCGATCTGATCATGCGCTTCATCGAATTTATGCCGCTCGATCAAGACCACGCGTGGCGGCGTGACATGGTCGTTACCGGACAAGAGGTCTATCAGCGCATTGAAGCACTCTGGCCTCTGGTGCCAATCGCGCATGAGAGAAGCGAGACGGCCCGCAAATACCGTTTTGCCGACGGCCGTGGCGAAATCGGACTCATCTCTCCGGTCTCTGAGCCCTTCTGCGGGCATTGTTCGCGTCTGCGGTTGACCGCCGATGGGAAGCTGCGGACATGTTTGTTCAGCAAGGAGGATCACGACCTGCGATCTCTTTTGCGTGGTGGCGCGAGCGACCGCGAAATCGGCGACGAAATTGTTGCGATTGTGTCTCAGAAAGAGCGAGGGCATCGAATCAACGAGCCCGGCTTCATACCGCCTTCCCGCACCATGGTTGCCATCGGCGGTTGAGTAAATGATCGCACGGCTCTTGACTCGGCGGTAGAATCACTGGTGGGCACCGATGGCAGAGGATGAATCGAAACTGTTTTCGCTACGTGAAGCAGAACGCCTGCGCGTAGAGTTGCAGCCGACTCTGATCGAGGCCATTGAATCACGCCGCAAGCTCGGAGACATGGACGAAAAGCTGAGCGGACTGGCTGAGCGCATTCAACGCTCCGGCGGACTCATGGTGCGCTACGAAGAGGCTGCGAAGTTGCGTATCGAGCGCAACCGAATTGAGGAAACGATCCGCGAGGCTCTGGAACGGATTCATTCGACAGGCTGCATCGTCAAGGACCTTGAAGTTGGCTTGCTCGATTTCCCAGCGCGCATCGGCGGCGAGGAAGTGTACCTCTGCTGGAAGCTGGGCGAAGACCGCATTCGCTTCTATCACCGGCAGGACGAAGGCTTCGCCGGTCGGAAGCCCATTGATCCGCGCGACGCCGATTACAACAGCCCCATCCAGTAGCTCCCTTGTCGTCCGATCGGATCCGTCGCTTGACACCGAGCGCCGCGGCTGCAAAAGTAGCTTCCCGTATTTGACAAGGAGACCCGACACAGCTATGGCCACAGAAACCGTCGCCCTACCGATCCGGATTACCGATGCCGCATGGGAGGTGATCGAAGGAGGTTATGATCTGCAGGTTCACGTCGCGCCGGATGTGATCGCGCGGCGCATCGATGACCTGGACCTCGCCAAGGAATTCGTTGCGCGCAAGCTCAAAGGGTTTGTGCTGAAATCGCATTACGCTCCCACCTATGAGCGCGCTCAAGTGGTCACGAAAGCCTCGCCCGGTATCGCGGCCTTCGGCGCAATCACGCTGAACCATAGCGTCGGGGGCCTAAACCCAGTCGCGCTGGAAATCGCCGGCCGGTCGGGCAATAAAATTGTTTGGATGCCTACCGTCGATGCTGAGAACGAAACCGCTGGTCGCAGCGATGGCCCAACGGACAAACTGCCGTTTTGGGCCAAAATTCAGCGTGAGCTCTCAGCGACGGGCATTGCGCCACCGCCGCTGAACGTCATCGGACGAGACGGCAAAGTGCATGAGGCCGCTCGTCGCTGCCTCGAACTGATCGGCAAGCACGACATGATTCTTGCCACCGGTCATCTCGGCAAGAAGGAGATTTATGCGCTGGTAAAGACGAGCAAGGAAATGGGGCTCAAGCGAGTCCTCGTTACGCACGCTGAATTTCCATCGCAGAATCTCACGGCAGCTGAGCAGGTCGAACTGGCCGATCTGGGCGCGTTGATCGAGCACTGCTTCACGACCATGTACACCAACAAGGCGCCTTGGGACGCCTATTTTGATAGCGTGCGCAAGGTGGGCCCGGAGCGCGTCGTGCTCTCCACCGATCTGGGGCAGACGATTAACCCACCGGTTTCTGAGGGCTTCGCCATGTTCGCGCAGAAGATGCTTGACGCGGGTTTTCGCGCAGCCGACGTCCGCCGCATGTGCGTGACCAATCCAACCGCGCTCCTTTCCTGACATTTTCGACCAGCCGTAGACGCGCCACCGCGTGGTCGCAGAAGGGATGGCTTCAACGACAGAAAACCGATTGAAAGATTCTGCGAGCCCCTATCTGCGCTCCGCCGCCCATCAGCCTATCGATTGGCACGAATGGGGAGAGGAGGCCTTCGCCCGCGCCCGCGCCGAAGGCAAGCCCATCCTGCTCGACATTGGGGCGGTCTGGTGTCACTGGTGTCACGTCATCGACCGCGAGAGCTACGAAAATCCGGAGATTGCGGCACTCATCAATCAGCTCTATATTCCGGTGAAGGTCGATCGCGACGAGCGACCCGACGTCGATGCGCGTTACCAATCCGCGATCAGCGCCATCTCGGGTCAAGGTGGCTGGCCTCTCACCGCTTTTCTGACGCCTGACGGAAAGCCCTTCTTCGGCGGAACGTATTTCCCTCCCGAGGACGCCATGGGCCGACCGGGTTTCAAGCACATTCTCGCCGCCGTGTCGGACGCGTTCCAGCACCGCCGCGCGGAAGTGGACGATTCGGCGCGCGGGCTGGAACAGGCGGTGGCGAAAGCCGAGCTTTTCCTAGAGGCGCGGGGCGCCTTCGACGTGGGCGTTGTGGACTCGATCGCGGGGGCGGCCGTAAGTCGGTTTGACTCGACGCATGGGGGCTTCGGCCAGGCACCGAAATTTCCGCACCCTTCCGCCATCGATCTGTTGCTCGAACGCAGCTACGGGCCCGACGACCATAGGCAGCTTGAAGCGATCGCGCGAACGACCTTGGACGGAATGGCTGCAGGTGGGTTCCACGATCAGATCGGAGGCGGATTTCATCGTTACTCTGTCGACGAGCGCTGGTGCGTCCCACATTTCGAAAAAATGTCCTACGACAATTCCGAGCTCCTGAAAAACTACCTGCATGGCTATCAGGTACTCCAGCAGCCGCATTACCGGCTCGTCGCTGAGGGGATCATCGGGTGGGTCGGCGAAGTGCTGTCGGATCCAGGTCGCGGCGGCTTTTACGCCAGCCAAGATGCCGACCAAACGCTGGACGATGACGGCGACTACTTCACATGGACACAGGCAGAGTTGCGCGCCGCTCTTACGCCGGACGAGGCTGTTGTCGCAGAGCTCTATTACGACGTTGGCCTCCACGGCGAGATGCATCACAATCCGGCGAAAAATGTCCTCTGGATTGCGGAAACCGTCGAAGCCGTTTGCCGGCAACTCCAAATGGAAGAGGAGCAGGCCATGCTGCTGCTCACGCGCGCGAAGGCAAAGCTGCTCAGCGCGCGGTGCCAGCGCCCGACGCCCGCGGTTGATCCGACTCTCTATGTCGGCTGGAATGCGATGTTCGTATCGGCCTACCTAGAGGCCGCCTATGTGCTCGATCGCGCCGATTGCCGCAAATTCGCGCTCAAGACCCTGGATCGTATCCTCGAAGAAGCGTGGGATGAGTCAAAAGGTTTTCTCCATCGCGTGGGCGGACCGCGGCTGGAAGGCTCACTGGACGATCAGTTTTTTGCGGCAGCGGCCCTCGTCGATGCATACGAAGCGACACTGAACCGAAGTTATCTCGATGCGGCCGAACGGGCGGTCGGACGGGCCGTGGAGCGCTTTGGCGACCCCGATGGTGGGGGCTTCTTTGATCGTGCGAACGACGCACGCCCGATGGGCGGGATCGATGTGCGTCGCAAGCCCCTGCAGGATTCCCCGACGCCCGGAGCGAATTCGGTTGCCGCGATGGTGCTGGACCGGCTGCACGCGCTGACGGGGGCAGCGCGGTACCGCGTCTGGTCAGAGCGGACGCTCGAGGCCTTCATCGGCCTGGTTCCGCAGTACGGGCTTTTCGCCTCCACGTATGCGCTGGCTGCTCTGCTTCATGCCCGCCACCCGCTGGAAGTCATCGTTACGGGCGCAACAGGCGATCGCGCTGCCGCGGCCTTGGAAAGAGCGGCGCACTCAGTTTATCGTTTTGGAAAAAGCGTTCTGCGGGTGACGCCGGAGCAGCTGAGCATCTGCCCCTTGCCGGCAGCGCTGGCCGAGACCCTGCCCCACGTGAATGCAGCCGAGGTCCGGGCCTTGGTATGCATCGACAGAACCTGCTATCCGCCCGTCTCCGAACCCGAGAAGCTTCGCTTGCTTCTCGCCCAGATTCCGACACGAGCACACAGCGTTTCGTGATCCTCGGGCGGTTCTCGGATAAATCCTTCAGCCTGCTAGCTGGACGCTCCGAACTGTGGCACACTCGATAGCTTGAGGGAGGCGGCGGCTGCGCCTTGCGCGCCATCCCTGCCGGCCTGCGCTCCGCACCAAACACATGGATCCCCAGTTCATTCGGAATTTTTGTATCATCGCGCACATCGACCACGGTAAATCCACGCTGGCTGACCGGCTGCTGGAGTTAACCGGCGCTCTCAGCCAGCGCGAAATGACCGAACAGGTGCTCGATTCGATGGATCTCGAACGCGAGCGCGGGATCACGATCAAGGCCAAGAGCATCCGTCTGCACTACATAGCGCGCGATGGGCACGAATACCGCCTGAACCTGATCGACACGCCGGGACACGTGGACTTTTCCTACGAAGTCTCACGCGCTCTTTCGGCGTGTGAAGGCGCGTTGCTGGTGGTGGACGCAAGCCAAGGCGTGGAGGCGCAAACCGTTGCCAATGCTTTCCTGGCTTCCCGCCACAGTCTCGAAATCATTCCCGTGATCAACAAGATCGACTTGCCCGCCGCGCAGCCCGAGTACGTGAAGGAGCAAATTGAGAATGTGCTGGCGATTCCCGCCCACGACGCGCTTGCTATCAGCGCGAAAAGCGGCCTGGGAGTCAAAGATGTGTTGGAAGCGATTGTGAAACGGGTTCCTCCGCCCAAGGGCTCGGCCGACGCACCCCTGCGGGCACTGATTTTCGACTCTTGGTTTGACATCTATCGCGGTGCCGTTGTGCTGGTACGCGTGATCGAGGGGCGACTCACGCCGCGCATGAAGATTCGTCTCTGCGCAAGTAACGAGGTCTATGAAGTGGAGGCTCTCGGCGCGCTGACGCCCAAGCCCGTCTCACTCGACGAGCTTGCGGCCGGCGATGTCGGGTTTGTCATCGCCAATATTAAGCGTGTGGCCGACGCGCGCATGGGCGACACGGTCACCGAAGCCGACCGTCCCGCCCCTCCGCTGCCTGGTTTCGAGGCCATCAAACCGATGGTCTTTGCGGGCCTGTTCCCGGTGAACGCAAGTGATTACGAAGTCCTGCGGGATGCTTTGGGAAAACTGCAGCTCAATGACGCCGCATTTTTTTACGAGCCGGAAAACTCCGCCGCGCTCGGCTTCGGTTTTCGGTGTGGCTTTCTCGGTTTGCTGCACATGGAAATTGTTCAGGAGCGGCTGGAACGCGAATTCAACATCGACTTGATCACAACGGCGCCCAGTGTGCGTTACCGTATCACGACGACGAGCAACGAAGTGCTGGAAGTTGATAATCCCACGAAATTTCCACCGCCGTCTTCGATTCGCCAAATCGAAGAACCCATTCTGACGGCCATGATCATCACGTCGGAGGAGTCCGTCGGAGCCGTCCTTCAACTTTGCGAGGAAAAGCGCGGCGTGCAGAAAAAGTTCGAATATCTTTCGCCTACCCGGATCATGCTCACCTATGAGCTGCCACTGAACGAAATTGTGCTCGATTTCTATGACCGACTGAAGAGCATCTCGCGCGGCTACGCATCACTCGACTACCACCTCTCCGGCTATCGTGCGTCCGACCTGGTGAAACTCGACGTGCTGGTTGGCGGCGAGCCGGTCGACGCGCTCACCATCATCTGCCATCGCGACCAGGCCTACGAGCGTGGGCGCGAACTCGCAACTCGCTTGCGCAAGTTGATACCACGTCAGATGTTCGAGGTACCGATTCAGGCTGCCATCGGCGGCCGCATCA
Source organism: Candidatus Acidiferrales bacterium (assembly GCA_035622155.1). Lineage (GTDB taxonomy): Bacteria > Acidobacteriota > Terriglobia > Acidiferrales > UBA7541 > Palsa-295. The sequence continues at coordinate 51,047 of DASPVW010000043.1, read as the reverse complement.
TCGCCCGCGAAACGATTAGCGCCATACGAAAAAACGTGCTGGCCAAATGCTACGGCGGAGATATCACGCGCAAGCGCAAGCTCCTTGAAAAACAGAAGGAGGGCAAGAAACGCATGAAGCGCGTCGGCCGCGTGGATATCCCCCAGGAAGCGTTCCTGGCCGTCCTGAAGGTCGCCAGCAGCGCAGAACCAGAATGAAATGAGGGTTGGCTCTACGCTTTATGTCTTTTGCGGACGGTGGCCTCGAGCTTGCCACGGGCCAGACGCACGGCGATGTCTTCCCCGATGGCGACTTGTTCGGGTGAACGCAAGACTTTCCCCGACCGATCGTAGGCGATGGCGTAGCCTCGTTCGAGCAGCTGAAACGGGCTGCGTTCTTCCAGTTGCAGGGCGGCGGCTTCGAAACGTCGGCGCTTGGCAATGAAAATGCGGTCGGTTCGGGCACGCAGATCGGCGGTGGATTCATCCACCCTGCGGCGGAGCCTTCCCACGCGGGCCCGCAAATCCAGCTGCGCGAAGCGCACGCGCACGAGCGCGAATTGGCGTTGCTTGCGCGTCAGGACGCGTTCGAGACTGGAGCGGAGCGCCTCCTGCCCCTGCTTGATCCTTTGCCCAAGAGCGCGGGCGCGCACGTTCAGATCGAACGATAGAATCCGTGCACTGGCCTTCGTCAGCCGCTGCTTCCCAAGGGCGAGTTGCCGTGCGAGCCCGAAGCCGAGTGCTCGTGACTGCTCATCCAATTGCTGATGGTGCCGACGGATGAGCACCTCGACCTGGCGGAATCCCCGATCCACGCGCACCTCGTGCAGACGGCGCCGTCGGAGAGAGAGCAGGTAGCGCATTTCCTTGACCAGATCGCGGAAATAGGCCTCGATATGGCGCTCGAATTCCTGCCGCGACCGCACCACGATCTCCGCCGCCGCCGAAGGTGTTGGCGCGCGCAGATCGGCTACGAAATCCGCGATGGTGAAATCGGTTTCGTGGCCGACGCCGGTGATGATAGGAATCTCCGATGCGGCAATCGCGCGGGCCACGCCCTCCTCGTTAAACGCCCAAAGATCCTCGAGCGACCCCCCGCCGCGTGCCAGGATCAAAACCTCCGCAAACTTTGCGCGATTGAAGTGCCGCAGCGCCGCCGCGATCTCGCTGACCGCGCCCTCACCCTGAACCTTCACGGGATAGAGCTGTACGTGGACATTGGCGAACCGGCGCTTGAGAACACGCAAGATGTCTCGAATCGCCGCCCCGGTGGGTGAGGTGACAATGCCGATCGACCGCGGTAGAAGTGGCAGCGGTTTCTTGCGTCCCTCGTCGAAAAGTCCCTCCTCCTCTAGCTTGCGTTTCAGCTGTTCGAAGGCGAGTTGCAGCGCTCCCAGACCCACCGGCTCGATATAGGACACGTACACTTGGTAGTCGCCGCGCGGTGAATACACACCCAGAGAACCCCGTACGGTGATTTCCAATCCGTGTTCGGGGCGGAATTTCAGGCCTCGTGCCTGGTCGCGAAAGCAGACGCAGCGAATCTGGGCATGGGCGTCTTTCAGCGTGAAATAGAGATGCCCGGACTGCGCTGCGTGGTGGTTGGAAACCTCTCCCGTAATCCACACATCCTGAAAGGCTCCTTCCAGCAGCGCACCGATCTGTTCGGTCAACTCACTGACCTTCCAGACGTGCCGCCGGGGCGCGAGATCAAACAGGGAGGTTTGACTCATGGCTCTAGCGACGAAGGGAATTGACGACCCAAAGAACGAGCGTAACTGCGATGCTCAAGACAATGCATGTGACAATCGGGAAGTAAAAACTGCCATGGCGTCCCGAATAGTGGATGTCCCCGGGGAGTCGCCCCAGCCGGAATGGCAGCTTTCCTCCGAAGCTCAACAAGAGTCCGGCGCCCACTAAAAGGATGCCAATTACCAACAACAGCCTGCCCATTTCGCGCAGTGGGTCCATGGCAGTTCGGTATTGTAGCTCGATCCGGCAACAACGGTGGAACGGCTGGGTCGAGCTTCCTAGACGAGTTCCGAGCCGGCGAAGAAATAGGAGATTTCAAACGCCGCCGTCGCCGGCCCGTCGGAGCCGTGCGTGCAATTGTTTTGAATGCTTGTGCCCAAGTCGCGGCGGATCGTGCCAGGCGCGGCCTTCGCGGGGTCGGTCGCACCCATCGTATCGCGCCATTTCACGATCGCACTTTCCGCTTCGAGGACCATGACCACAACCTTCCCCGAGCTCATAAAATCGGTTAGCTCGCCGAAAAAAGACCTCTCCCTGTGCACGGCATAGAAACCTTCGGCCCCGCTTTTTGTCAGTCGCAGAGACTTGATTGCAACAATCTGAAACTTTGCAGCGTGAATGCGGCTCAAAATTTCCTCTGCCAGGTTGCGGCGAACCGCGTCGGGCTTGATGATTGCGAGAGTACGCTCAGTTGCCAAATCGGTCCCCTCCAGAATTTCAGCTCCAGCTACTTTCTCGGCCGCTTCTTTCGTCTTGCAGATTGGGTTGCACTCTTTCCGCTCACGGCGAAGGCAGGCCACGGTGTTTTCGATTTTCCTAGAACGCGCGCCATCGTTTCACCGATTTCGGCGGGGCTCGCGACGGTGTGAATGCCCGCTGCGCGAAACGCTGCGTACTTCTCCTTCGCGGTCCCCTGTCCGCCGCTGATGATCGCTCCAGCGTGACCCATGCGTCGACCCGGAGGAGCCGTTTGGCCAGCGATAAACCCGACCACGGGCTTCTTCACATTCTGCTTGATGAACTCCGCAGCCGTTTCTTCCGCATTGCCCCCGATCTCACCGATCATGACAATGGCGCGCGTATCGTGGTCATCGTTGAACATGCGGACGACATCGAGGAAGCTCGTCCCGATGATCGGATCGCCGCCGATTCCAACACAGGTCGATTGCCCGATCCCTAGCCGGGTGAGCTGAGCGACGGCTTCGTAGGTGAGGGTACCGCTGCGGCTCACGACGCCGACGTGCCCTCGCTTGTGAATGAAGCCGGGCATGATGCCGAGTTTGCACTGCCCCGGTGAAATGACTCCCGGGCAATTGGGTCCGAGCAGCCGAGTCTGCGAATGCTTCACCGCTCCTGCCACGCGCACCATATCGAGCACCGGGATGCCTTCGGCAATGCATGCGACTAACGCGAGCCCGGCATCCACCGCTTCGAGAATCGCATCCGCCGCAAAGGCAGGTGGAACGAACGCCACCGCCACATTCGCTCCTGTCTTGAAAACAGCCTCCGCGACCGTATCGAACACCGGCACGCCCAGATGCTTGGCCCCACCTTTGCCAGGTGTCACGCCGGCAACAATTTTCGTGCCGTAATCGATCATCTGCTGCGCGTGAAAACTGCCCTCGCGACCCGTCAGGCCCTGCACGGCGACGCGTGTGCTGCTATCAACCAAAATGCTCATGGGATGAAAGGCACAACAAACCCACGAGCTCCGAGCTGAACCAGAACCGTCACAGATTCCCCCTCCAGCTGCTGGATGGCGCCGGCCGCCGGGCCTATTTCCCCGCGAGTTTCACCACTTTCTGCGCGCCATCCTTCATTCCATCGGCGACCGTAAAATTCAGCCCCGAATTCCTTAGTATCTCCTTACCCTTCTCCACGTTGGTGCCTTCCATGCGAACTACGACCGGCACCTTGATGTTCAATTCCTTGGCCGAGTTCACGATGCCGCTCGCGAGCATGTCACACCGCAAGATTCCACCGAAGACGTTGATGAAAACCGCCTTCACGTTGGGATCGCTCAACAAGATTCGAAATGCGTTCTTCACCCGCGTTTCCGAGGCGTCGCCGCCCACGTCCAAGAAATTCGCTGGGTTTCCGCCGTTGAGTTTGATGATATCCATCGTGGCCATGGCGAGTCCCGCTCCGTTCACCAGGCAGGCGATGGTGCCCTCCAACTTGATGTAGTTCAGCTTGTATTGTGAGGCTTCGACTTCCAGCGGCGTTTCTTCATCCAGGTCGCGCAGTTGCTGAAACTCCGGATGGCGGTACAGCGCGTTGTCATCGAAATTCACTTTGGCATCCAGCGCGACCAGCCTCCCGTCCCCCGTGATGACGCACGGATTGATTTCGACAAGCGAAGCGTCGGTCTCGACAAACGCGCGGTATAGCGACTCGAGAAAAGGTCCAGCGGCGCTCCGAACGGCGACGGGAAGAGCCAGGCCAAAAACCAACTTGCGCACATGGAAGGCTTGCCATCCGGTTTCGGGGCGAATGACTTCGCGCAAAATCGCCTCGGGGCGCTCGCCGGCAACCTCTTCGATTTCCATTCCGCCCGCAGCGCTCGCCATCAGGACGGGAGCACTAGCGACGCGGTCCACGACGAAGCTGATGTAAAGCTCCTGCCGAATATCGAGGCCCTCCTCCACGAGCAGCCGCTTGACCAGGCGGCCTTCGGGGCCGGTTTGTGCCGTAACGAGCTTGCTTCCGAGCATGCGTTCGGCGATCGAAGCAACCTCCGCAGCCGATCGCGCGATCTTCACTCCACCGGCTTTGCCTCGGCCGCCGGCATGAATCTGCGCCTTCACGACGACCACGGGGGTTGCCAACCGCTCGGCCGCGGCGCGCGCATCTTCTTTGCTGAACACGACCTCGCCCCGCGGCGCCGCGACGCCGAATTTGGCAAGAATAGCTTTGGCTTGATACTCGTGAATCTTCATGTGGAGATCGCGGCCGGTCAGAAGCCAGCCTGGGAAATGCTACAATTTATAGACAATAAGGGCACCCCAGTGTACTTGGAACCCGCGAGGCGGGCAAGGCGCGGCCGTCACCCATGCTGAGTCATGCGCTTGAAATAATCTCCGCCGGCGCTGATCTGTCGCGCGCCGAAGCCGAAGCCGCGATGGAGGACATTCTTAGCGGCCGTGCAACGGTTCGACAGATCGTCGAATTTCTTTCCGGCCTGAGCGCGAAGGGCGAAACGGTCGACGAGTTGGTGGCATTTGCATTAGCCATCCGACGCCATGCTCCGCCGATTTTCCCGACAGCTCACGCGCATGCCCTCCAAGCGCTGGTCGATACCTGCGGAACGGGCGGCGACCGGTCGGGAACGTTCAATATTTCGACCGTGGTAGCCTTCGTCGTGGCCGGCGCGGGCGTCCGCGTGGCCAAACACGGTAATCGCTCGATCAGCTCCCGCTGCGGTTCCGCGGATGTTCTCGAGGAGCTCGGTGTCGAAATCAATCTGCCGCCGGAGAGCATTCGACGCTCGATCGAAACGGTTGGGATCGGATTCCTTTTCGCGCCGGCCCTACACACCGCGACCCGTCATGCGGCGGCGGCGCGGCGCGAACTGAAAAAGCGTACGGTTTTTAATCTTCTCGGTCCCCTGACAAATCCGGCGAAGGCCTCGACGCAGGTCGTGGGCGTCTACGATCGAGCCGTGAGCCAAGCCATGGCACGCGCCCTCGGGGAGTTGGGAGTTCGCCGCGCCTTCGTGGTGCACGGAGCGGATGGTCTGGACGAAATTTCGCTCTCCGGCCCAACCTATATCTCGGAACTGCGTGAGGGAGCAGTCGAAAGCTACCGTGTGACTCCCGAAGTTTTCGGACTCGATCGCGCGCCGCTTGACGCGATTCGTGGAGGCGACGCCAAGCAGAATGCGGAGATCGTTCACAGTATTTTAGACCACCCTCTCGTCCACAATCCTTATCGTGACATCGTGCTGGCCAACGCAGCCGCCGCGCTCGTTGCCGTCGGAGCTGCGCGGGATTTTCAAGAGGGGGTGCGTCTCGGTGCCCAATCGATCGATTCGGGCCGAGCTCGCAAGAGCCTCGACCACCTGGTCGCTTTTTCGCAGGCGGAAAAGGAACGGGCGGCGCCCAGCTAGATCGTCAGGAAATTCTCGAGTAGCCGGAAGCCAGTCTCTGTCAGTACCGATTCGGGATGGAACTGTACGCCCTCAATCTTCCACTTCTGGTGACGCAAACCCATGATCGTGCCGTCGACCGTTTCGGCCGAAACTTCCAGCTCGCTGGGTAGGGATTCTCGTTCGACAATCAACGAGTGATAGCGGGTAGCCGGAAAATCCTGGGGCAGTCCGCGAAAAATGGTTTTGCTGTCGTGGCGAATTGTGCTGGTCTTACCGTGCATCACTTCCTTGGCGCGGATCACGCGCCCCCCAAAGGCCGCACCGATCGATTGATGTCCTAGGCACACACCGAGAATCGGAATCCTTCCCGCGAACCGCTGAATCAGGGGCACGCTCACACCCGCTTCGGCCGGCGTGCAGGGCCCCGGCGAAATCACGATCCGCTCCGGCTTCAGTTCTGCGATCTGATCCAGCGCGATCTGGTCGTTGCGCCGCACAACCAGCTGCTGGCCCATCTGCCCCAGATACTGCGCGAGGTTATAGGTAAACGAGTCGTAGTTGTCGACTAGCAGAATCATCCCGCTTGTAAGGATAGCGCAGATTTTCGCTCGCTGCGACTTACGGTCCCCAGCGCGATCTCCAGGGCCTTTACGAGCGCCCGCGCTTTGTCGAGCGTCTCCGCGTATTCACGCTCGGGAACGGAATCGGCCACGATGCCCGCGCCGGCTTGGATGTAAACCCGCCCGTCCTTGGCTACCAAGGTGCGCAGTCCGATGCACGAATCCAGGTTCCCGGAAAAATCCAGATACAGAATCGCTCCGGCGTAGATTCCACGGCGCGTGGGCTCGAGCTCGTCGATAATTTCCATGGCTCGGACTTTGGGCGCGCCGGAAAGCGTGCCCGCTGGAAAACAGGCCATCAGGGTATCGAAGCAGTCGACTTCTTTTCGTAGCGTGCCGCTCAGACTCGAAACCAGGTGCATCACATGCGAAAATCGTTCGACAAACATCAGCCGGTCAACCTTGACCGAGCCGTACTCGCAAACCCGCCCAAGATCGTTGCGCCCCAGATCGACGAGCATGATATGTTCGGCGCGCTCCTTCGGATCGTCGAGCAACTCTTGTTCCAGCTTGCGGTCTTCTTCGTCGCTGCGGCCCCTCGGGCGCGTGCCAGCCAGAGGTTTGTAAAAGGCATGGCGGCCGTCGACCTTCACGAGCATCTCAGGCGAACTGCCCACGACCGAAACGTCATCGAGCTTCAGGAAATACAGGTAAGGAGAGGGATTGATGACCCGCAGTGCGCGATAGATTTCAAAAGAATCCGCGCAGGTTTTGGCGGAAAATCGCTGGCTCGCAACAATTTGAAAGGCGTCACCCGCAAGAATATAGTCCTTGGCCCGTTTCACGGCCGCGACGAATTCTTGCTTGGTCATGTTGGATTTCAGTCGCACGGGCTGAGCGCGCCGCGCCCGATCGGTCCGCGGCAACGGACCCTCCAGCAGCCGCCGGGTTCGCCGGATTTCGTTGACGGCGTCGTCGTACTTACTACGCAAGCTCCCAGGGCCCTCGGCGAAAACGTTGCGGATAATGGACACACGATGCTGCACGTGGTCGAACGCGATCAGGCCGTGGAAGAACATCATCACGCAGTCATCCACGCCGACATCGTCACGGCCGTGGTCGGGGATGCGCTCGATCAGGCGCACCATGTCGTAAGCAAAGTAGCCGATGACGCCTGCGGTTAACGGAGGCAGCCCCGGGATTCGGACCGGTCGGTACCGCGCCGTGAGTCGCCGCAAATGCTCGACGGGATGGCCGTCAAACTGCACTGTTCCCCGGCGTGTTTCCAGGGTGCAGGTGCGACCTCGTGCTCGGAACACCTCCTCAGGCAACACGCCCGCAAACGTGTATCGTCCGACCGTCTCGCCACCTTCTACGTTTTCAAGCAAAAACGAGTACTTCGCGTGGCGTGCCAAACGGAGATGAGCCCCGACGGGCGTCAGAAGGTCCGCCGTGTAGGTGTCGTGGACGGGGACGAGGTTGCCCTGCCGTACGAGCTGGCGGAATGCCTGGAAGCTGGGCTGGATCATCGAGATTCCCGTTCCTCGCGCTCCAGAGCAGCCAAGACGGCCCGGCGCATTGCTTCGGCAGGCGCGCGCTCACCGGTCCAGATCTCCCATTGCGCGATGCCTTGTGCGACGAACATTTCCACACCCGAGACAGTCTCAATTCCCCGGTCAGATGCCAAGTGGAGCAGGCGAGTAGCACGCGGCCTATAAATGGTGTCAAATACAAGTCGGCAATTCAATTCGCGCGCTTCGAGCGGAGATCGATCGACCGCGGGAAACATCCCCACAGGCGTGGCGTTGACGATTGCGTCAAAGAATTCGTGGCAGAGCCGCCGCCGAGCGACGGCTTCACCGTCCACCGCCTTCGCGAGCCCCGTGGCTTGCTTCCATCGCCTGGCCCAGACGCAAACGGCCGATCCTGCCTTGGCAAGCGCAAAGGCCACCGCGCGTGCGGCGCCCCCGGCTCCCAGAATGAGGACGCGGCTCCCTCGAAGAGGCATTCGGCGCGCGAGCGTACCGAGCACTCCGACGTAATCTGTGTTCGAGCCATATAGCGTGCCCGAACCGCGCACTACCACGGTGTTGACGGCTCCGATCTCGGCCGCAAGCCGATCGCAGCCATCCAGGTGGTTGAGGATCGCCCGCTTGTGGGGTAGCGTCACGCTGAACCCTCTGATGCCGAATCGGCGAATCGAGCCGAGAAAATCCTCGAGATCCTTGATCAGGAAAGGCAGATAAACCGCGTTCATCCGGCGCCTTCTGAATCCTGCATTGTGCATCAGAGGCGATAGCGAGTGCGCGATGGGGTCACCAATCACACCGTACACCTCAGTCGCGGAGTTCATGTGATCGGCGCGGTAGAGGCGCTTCAGGTCCTCCAGCGATGTCTGACCCGGTGCCGTTTGCTGCTCGACTGGCGCGTAGCTGAAGCCGCGCTTGGCTCGTAATGCAAGGATTCGTGCGGGCAGGGCTGCCTCTCCCATCGGGATAGCGAGCAGATTTCGTTGTCTGCGAGCAAGGCGCTGGAGTCTCCAGGCGTCACCGAGCGAGTGGCATTGGGCGGCGATTTTGATGGCGTCCGGATCGCCCCGCTTCAGCTCGCGGGCGATTCGTCCGAGATTTTGGGGCATGCGCCGAAAGAAGTGCGCCGAGCGCAGCTGCCGACCTCCGCCCAAAAGCGCGTCGATCAGTTCCTGCGGACAGCGCTGGACCGTTTCGATCTCCAGGTCATACCACTGGCAGCCCGCTCCTAGGGCCTCGGCAAGATAAAGTAGCTGCTTGGCAATCGTGCCCTGGTAGTGACCTCCCGCTTGCCGCCGCCGGAGGGTCGCGATCAGCGTCACGCCGAGACGGGGTGCCTTGAGCCCAGCCAGAAAGCGATTGATCTGATGGTCATCTGCCAGCCAGTCAAGACGAAGTTCAATAGTGGGCGTCTGCCGGAGGGCTTGCCGAAGCTGCCGGTGCATGCCTTGAGCCGTAGAGCTAGCGACCACGGCGCACAGTTTGTTGTGTCCTAACACCTGCATTTCTCATCGTTTCCGGATTCTATCGACGGATCGTCGGTCAGCTCGAGACGTGGATTCTTGCTTCTATCACGCGGTGCACAATGTGTAAAGCCCAGCGGAGCCGTGTCTTGACGCTGGCCGAATCGTTTGTTACGGTCCCTTCATAGGGGAAGGTCTAGTACTGAATATTGTGAGCCTCATGAGAAGGAGCGTGTGTCATGCGCCCGAAAGTCTTTTTTGCCTTTCTGATTCTAACGCTATCTGCTAGGGCTGCGACCGCGCAAGCAAAGCCCCAGACGATCACGGCAGGCCAGCTGTATTGCTCCGGCATTGTCACAAATGAGCCGGTCCCCCGCGATACCTACATCATCACTGGCCAACAGTCGAACTATAGGCTGAGCTTCAACGAAGGGGAATATGTCTATATCAACAAAGGCTCGAGTGAGGGAGTGAAGGTCGGCGATGAATTCTTGGATGTTCGGCCGGTGGAAGATTCCGACCCAGTCGATTGGACAAAATGGCAGACAGCCATCCTCCACAAAATGGGCACGGTCTGGGAAGACGAGAGCCGTCTGAAGGTGGTCGTCGTGCAGGCAAACGTTTCGATCGCACAGGTGGTGCACTCCTGCACCTACGTTCAGCGGGGCGATATCGTTTTGCCGTTTAAGGAGAGGCCGACGCCGACGCTGAAATCGGAAGCCAATTTCGATCAATTTGCTCCTGCCAATGGCAAGCCGCTCGCGATGGTCATTGAAGGGAAGAAGTTCCAGCAACTACTCGGCAGGAATGACATCATGTATGTCAATCTGGGTGCGAGCCAAGGGGTTAAGGTCGGGGATTATTTCCGCATCTTCCGTTACGAAGGCACCGAGCACGAGACCGCGTATCAGACTCCCCGATTTGCGTTTGATGTCGATGGCTTTCTCGGGCCGACCCTGGGCTTTGGGGAATCCCCCAAGAAGTGGAACTGGAGCAATGTGCCCCGCGAGGACATTGGCGAGGGTGTCGTCCTGCGGACGGGCCCCAACTCGTCCACGGTCCTAATAACGTTCTCGCTCATTGAGATCTATCCGGGTGATTACGTCGAACTCGAATAGTCCTAAGTTTATAGGCTATGAGCTTTCAGCTCGACATTTCCTGCAATCTCTGATTCGCTGAAGACTTGTGCGGTGAACGCAAGAATCTGCGTCTGGGGATCGTTCCACGCGTCACGCTCGAGCCCCGCCTTGACGCAGGTCTCTTCGAGAAATCGCAGACTTTCCCAACGATGCTCGGTCGCAACCTGAGGCAACAGAACGCCGCGCTGAAAGCCGCGGCTCACGATCAGGCCGTGTCGGCCGGCCTCGACCCGCTCGGGCGCGATCGGTTCGGGAGGAGAAAGGACGGACAGCTCAATTTCTATTTCTGTGAGCTCGTCCTTCCGAATTGGCTCAAAGCGGGGGTCCTCCAGGGCTGCGGCTCTTGCCGAGTAGGCTACTAGCTCGGCCGCGGGCTGTCTCACCGCAATCTGCCCAATACACCCGCGTAGCCTGCCGCATCGCCTCAAGGTAACGAAGACGCCCGCACATTCCAGCGCGCTGAGCTCAGCCGGCAACTCTCGGTCCGATGGTCTGCTTTCGACGGCCGCGATCACCGTGCGCCGCGCTACTGCCAAAAGCAGCAGCTTCTCGCGATTATCGAGTGAGGACATCCTGCGGTTTGTCTTTGGGTTCGACCAGGACGACGCTCGTTCGCCGTCGTTCCTGCACACGAAAATTGATTTGACTCCAGAATACCTGAAAGTAATGCATCGCCGACACAACGGCACTGATCACCACTAGCCACAGCAAGGTTGTTCCCAATGTCTGGAGGGCGGGGTGATTGGCAGTGAGAATCACTGTGCAGCCAGCCAGAACCTGCAAAATCATCTTTGTTTTACCAAGGGGCGACGCTGGAATGACCAGTCCTTCGACCGAAGCAATCTCCCTCAACCCAACGACGATGAACTCGCGCCCCAAGATGATCACAACCATCCAAGCCGATACCAGGTGCATCCACACCAGCGGAACGAACGCCGCGGTAATCAAAAGCTTGTCTGCGATCGGGTCGAGCAAGATACCGAGCGTTGTGATTTCACGTCGCTTCCGCGCGATGTAGCCGTCCATCGCGTCGGTGGCCGCCGCCACAAGCAGGATCAAGACACCCCAGACCTCAAAATGAATCGGCAGGCCTAGAAAGCTCCAGTTTGGTTGCCGGGTCAGCAGAACGACGACAAGCACGGGAACAAAGAAGATTCGCAGAACTGTCAGGCTGTTCGGCAGGTTCATTGCGCTCTCGCAAAGACACCTATAGCCGTCATCGCCTCGACTATAGTCCGTCGCCCCTAGTCGAGTCAACGGTACCGGGACGAGTTGGCAGCGCCGGGGATAAGGCGCTCACTTTGCCCAACCTCTGTGCAAATCCCAGCTCCATTCCCAGCGGGCAACTCGCTGGTTTACGTAATCGGGTGATATTCCGTAAGTTACATATTATGAATAGATTGAGGAGAACTCGTCCGCGGGGAGCCAGCCACTGCATCCACGCAAGATTAGCGAGGAAGGCTCGACGGCTGAGTTTTCCACAACATTTTTCACAGCGATCCCGTGCACCTGCCCGTTTCAGTTCTGGACGAATTGCTCAAGCCGTCGCGCCGCCGACTGAGGCAGCTCCGCGTCCAGAAGCATATGTCCGTCTAACAGCTCGGAGTGAAGGATGCGTCCACAGGCTTCGACCAGTGACAGGTGGCGTCCATCGGACACGGGCATGCGCAACCGTAGGCGCACCAATGGATCGACAGGCATAGCGGAGTCGATCCGCGCCAAGAGTTCCTCGAATCCTGCCCCCGTCGCCGCCGAGGTGAGCACGTTATCGTGCCCACAGCCGTTCCCATTGCTTAGGCGGTTCCTTTCTTCCTCTTTCAGGCGGTCGATTTTGTTGAGCACGTGAATTCGCGGGCGATCTTCGACGCCAAGTTCGTGAAGAACCTTGAGCACCTCTCCGTCCTGTTCCGCGTGATGGGGGTTGGAAATGTCGGTCACATGGACGATCAACGCAGCCTCCTGGACCTCCTCGAGCGTTGCGCGGAAGGCTGCGATCAGGTCAGAAGGCAAATTACGCAGAAATCCGACGGTGTCCGACAGCAGAACGCGGCGGCGCGAGGGGAGTCGAATTACGCGAATCGTCGGATCGAGTGTGGCGAACATCTTCGAGGAGGTAAGAACGCCTGCGCCGGTCAATACGTTGAACAAGGTAGACTTCCCGGCATTGGTGTAGCCTACCAGCGCCACCATGCCCAGCGGCACGGCCTGGCGGGCATGCCTCCTGGTGGCACGTTGCCGGCGCACGATATCGATCGCGTCCTGGATTTTTCGAATTCGCTCCCGGATGCGGCGTCGATCTGTCTCCAGTTTCTGTTCACCCGGACCTCGTGTCCCGATGCCGCCGCCGAGCCGCGAAAGGGCCTCGCCCCGCCCGGTCAGTCTTGGCAGCAGATAATTCAGCTGCGCTAACTCGACCTGGAGTTGGCCTTCTCGCGTCCGCGCGTGCGTAGCGAAAATGTCCAGGATCAGCTGGGTGCGATCGATGACCCGACAGCCAATCCCCTTTTCCACATTGCGAAGCTGTACGGGTGTGAGATCATGATCGACAATCACCAGGGGCACCTGCCGGGCCCGCACTTCGCTGCCGATTTCTTCAAGCTTGCCTCGCCCCGCAAGAGTTGCAGGATCGAGCTTGTCGCGCACCTGCAGGACTCGTCCTACGACACTGGCCCCCGCGCTTTCGGCCAATTCTTGCAGTTCGTCAAGTGAGTCGCGGCTGGTCGCCGTCGGGCCCTGGTCGGCCCTGCCGCCCTGCCGTTGGCAGGCTAGATGCCTTAGGCTCACGCCCATGAGCCAGACTCGCTCTCGGCGATCGACGGGTTCAGGCGTCTTCATGCGGGCCGAGGGTGGGCCGGGGTGCCGGTCTTGCGAGGAACGTGTCTCATCTCGTCTGATTATACGCCCACAAAGGCACTTGTCGGGACCTGCCGCAGTCCCGGATTGCCTGTAGAACGCCGATGTCGTAGGCTGTAGCGGACCTAGCCGCGCGACGACCGCTCGCTGAAGGGTGTGGCGCGAACCGGACTCTGTTTACCGCACGAACCCAGCAGAACATGGGCCCGGCTGGCCCTACAGGCTTTCCGGAACCCAGCACTCAGAGGAGATGTGATGCGGCATGGCTGCCAGAACGAGCTGGGCAGGGACTTCCCCTGCCCGCCGATCGCAGGGTTTTGATCGTTTCTAGCTGCAAGGCGGCGCCAAGCATCCGGGTGGAAAGCTTCCGTTGAGTGATTTGACAAATCGCGAAAACCGGCCGCGCTCGAGGGCTTTGAGCATCCTTGGTTACGGGTTGGCCACCATTTTCTTCCTCTGGGTGCTCCGTTATTTTCACGTGGTCAGTTTCTTGCGCGATCTGGCGGAGGTCAATTGGAAATGGGTATTGTTGGGAATGGCTTTCGATGTCATCAGCTATGGCATTCAGGCCCTGCGTTGGCGATTTCTGCTGACTCCTTTCGGGAAGGTACGACTGACTCGCTCGATTCGTGCCGTGTTTTCCGGTTTGTTCGCCAATTTGATTTTTCCGCTGCGCCCGGGAGAAGTGCTGCGCTCCTACCTGCTGTCGAATTCAGAAGGGATCACTTTGGGACGCGTGCTCGGCTCGGTGGGCGTCGAGCGCTTAGTGGATTTGGTGATTGCGACGGCGGCGCTGGCTGTCGTGTCGCTGTTCGTCGATTTGCCGCGGCGATTTCAGCGGGCTGCGGACACACTGGGGATCGCCACGCTCGTCATCGTCAGCATCATTGTGATCGTGATTTTCTATCTCGAAATGAAGCTCGGTGGAACGGTCGAGCCGACGGTGGCGCGGCGGCACTTGCCCGGAAGAGTGATGGGCGCGCTCATTGATCTTCACTCCATGGGGACGGCACCAAGTTTCTATGGGGCCGTCTTTACCTCCCTGCTCATCCCCCTCTGCCAGGTGCTCGGCCTGTGGTCTATGACGCGGGCCTACGGTTTACACCTGTCGTTTTTGGCCACCGTGGTCGTCTTGCTGGTGATCAACCTTGGTGTCTCGCTTCCCAACGCACCAGCCAATGTGGGCGCCTACCAGTTCTTTTGCGTTCTCGGCCTGAGCGTTTTCGATGTTGAAAAGACGACCGCGACGGGCTTCTCGATCTTCGCCTTTTTGGCGCTGACCATCCCGTTTGTCTTTCTCGGCTTCGCGGCGCTGCTGCGCAGCGGGCTTTCGTTCCGATCGTTGCGTGAAAAACTCAGCAGCCTGCCGAGGCAGACTCTTAAGCCCAGCACACTGAGCTGAGAGCGTCATCGGCACATCCCATGGATTTCTTTTGAAGGGTCGCCAGGCGTCCGTTATATAGTTAAACATTCGGTTCGCGGCGCCGAAAACGGCCGCTGCGGCATGCTCCGGGCGCCGGCTTTTGGCCAGGTTGGCGGCGTGCAAGGATGCACCATGGCTTCCGACATCAACAAGCATCTCGATCGGGCGCGACGCAGCCTCGAGAAAAATAAGCTCCGCGAAGCCGTTTCCGAGTATCAGGCCGTCGTCAACGAAGTTCCCGGCCATCAAGAGGCGCTGCAGGCTCTCGCCGATATCTATACACGGTTGAACGAACCCGCGGTCGCTGCGCAGTATTACGGCGTTCAGTTTGACCGCTTGTTGGAAGCCGGTGACCATACCAAGGCCTCGGCCATTTTCACCCGCTTTCTCCGCCCGTTCCCTCAACCGCCCACGCGGCTCCTGCAGTACGCCACTCTGCTGCAGAAGCAGAACCGCATTCCTGAGGCTCTCGAGCAGTTCGGCGCCGCCGCAGAACTATTCCTCGAACAGCAACGTGGTATCGAAGCCTTGGCGTGCTACGAGAGCATGGCAGTCTTGGATCCCGACAATGCTTCTCGTCACGTAATCCTGGCCGAACTGGCCGAGCGGCTTCGCCACGCGGACCTCGCCGCACGCAGCTTTCTGCGCGCCGGCCAGTTGACACAGGCTGTGGGTGCAGTCGATGAGGCACTGGAGTACTTCGGTCGTGCTCACCAGCTTTCGCCTCATGACCGTACGGGATCGCTCTTATTCGCCGACGCCAGACTCCGAAAGGGCGATGCCGAGGGGGCCTTTGCCCTGCTCGAACCGCTTGTGGCAAACGACAAAGATACAACCTACCTGGCGCTTTTTGGCGAAGCGCTGCTTCGCACCGGACGCCTGGATCGAGCCCGGGAAATGTACCAGGCCTACTACCGCCAGAAACCGGACAGCTTCGAGAAGCTTTTCGAGCTTACCGGAGCCTACATTAGCGCCGGCCAAGATTTAAAGGGCGCGGCGCTGCTGACCGAAATCAAGGATTGGATGCACGCGGGTCGTCGGGGGCCGGAGCTTTGCTCGCAAATGGACCGGCTTGCTCAGGCCCATCCGGCTTCTCTCGCTCTGGCAGAAACGGTGGCACGTACTTATGAAGAGTTAAACCGTGAAACGAAATACTTCGACGCGCTAGTGCGGCTGTTCGATCTTTACTTGGCTGCCGACCGCATCCGGGAGGCTTGTGAGACGCTTGACCGCCTCGTCGATATCGATCCGTACGATTACCGAAACCAAGAGCGCATCCAGAAGCTCACAGGAAAGGTGGAGCCGGCGTTTCTAAACAACATTCTGTCACGAGTTGCCAAAGCGGCTACGGTCTCAACGCGCACTGATGGGTTTACCGGCGCTGGATCGGAAGTTGCTGCGACCGCCGTGCCTGTTTCCGAAGAAGTTCGCGCACAGCAAGCCCTGGAAGATCTGATCGTACAAGTTGAAATCTTCCTTCAGTATTCGCTGCAAAGCAAAGCCGTCGAACGGCTGGAGCGCATCGCCGAACTGTTTCCCGGCGAAGAAGAGAAAAACGAAAGGCTTCGGGCTCTCTACGAACGCGCCAACTGGTGGCCCAAGGGCGTACCGGTCAAACCGGCTCCGGTCCCTAATCCTGCACCCGCTCCCCCTGCTCCGCCCGCGGGAATTCCCGCGCCTTCTGCCGCCGTCCTCGCGCCTGCTGTCGCCACACCCGCGCCGGCGGAAACGCATCGCGATCTTGCCGCCATCGCTGAGATGAACCGTCTGATGTACCGTCAACCGACGCCGCGCGAAGTTGTTGGGGCCACCGCAGCGGAAGTCGGAAAATACCTCAGCGTAACGCGGTGCCTGATCGCGCTCGGCTCCGCGGGCGAAGCGCAGCTTACGGCGGAATACTCGGTACCGGGCGTCGCGACCCTCGGCCAAGCGCGCATCCAATCTATCATCGGAGTTGTTTCCCAGGTGCCGCCGGACCCGCTCGGTGGGATCGAGCTCTCCGCTTCTTCGTGTCCCAGTTTGAACGAATGGGGGCTTGCGTCAGCTTTGGCCGTGCTGCTTACCGACAAAGAGGCCCAGAGCACATCGGGCATGCTGCTGGTGGGTGATGCCGGCGCGCGAAAATGGAAGCCGAACGAATCCTTCTTCTTGCAGGCAATTGGCGACCAGCTTGTGCTTTCGGTCAGCCACACACGGCTGCGCTCACTCGTCCGTTCGCTGGCGGTCGCAGATGAGAAAACCGGCCTGCTCGGCCGCGGCGCTTACATCGACTGCTTATTGGTCGAATCGAACCGCGCGCGCTCCCAAGGCACGCCCCTGTCGCTGATCGTGCTTCAAATCGATCGCGGCGGCGAGCTTCTCAGACAGCGTGGCGATGCAGCGGTCGAACAGTACATGGAGCAGCTCGCTCGGGCGCTTTCTTCTTCGATCCGCCAGACCGACATCGCCGTGAAGTACACGGCATGGTCGCTCGTCTTCGTGCTGCCCAATACGTTGCTGGAAAGCGCGCGGTCGCTTGCGGAAAAACTGCGGCAGGTTGCAGCCACCGTACGGCCCTCCTGGGGTGCGCCTGATTTTACGGTCAGCGCGATCGTAGCCGAGGCATCGTCGCGACCCGGGGACGACACCGAAGACCGCGTAACGGAGTGGATTAACCGCGCCGAAGCTGGACTGGATGAAGCACGTCAAAGGGGTGGGGACGCGCTGGTGCCGCTCGGAACTCCGTAGGAAAACACGGGTGCTGTGTGACCTCGGCCGATTCCAAACCAAACGCACAGCGGGCGCGGCTTGACGCCCGAGGGCTCCGCTTTGCCATCGTGGTAAGCCAATTCAACAGCTTCATCACGGACAGACTTCTCGGCGGGGCTGTCGACGCGCTGAACGGCACCGGTGCGGCGGGGGAGCAAATTGAAATTTTTTCCGTCCCGGGATCCTTTGAAATTCCCTTGACGGCAAAAAAGCTGGCCGCCAGCGGCCGCTTCGATTCAATCATTTGCATTGGATGCGTGCTGCGTGGTGAGACCACGCACTACGACTACGTTTGCTCCGAGACGGCGCGTGGCATTCAACTCGCGCAGCTCGACACGGGAGTCCCTATGGTCTACTGCGTGCTGACCTGCGAAACGCTCGAACAGGCGATTGAGCGCGCCGGCTTAAAAGGTGGCAACAAGGGCTACGAAGCAGGGCTTGCTGCCGTCGAAATGGCGGGCCTGCTTCGGAAGCTATCAAGAAATTCGGCTTCCGACTCGCGTCGCCGCGGCCGCCGCCGATGACGTTGCGGCGCAAATCGCGGGAATTCGCGCTGCAGATGCTTTTTGAGTGGGACATGACGCGCCAGGACCCACCGCGGGTCGAAAAACTCTTCTGGAAGTCGGCCTCGGCTGCGGCCGCAACTCGTCAATTCGCTAACGAACTGTTCGAAGGAGCCGTGCGGCAGGCGAGCGTGATCGATGAGCTCGTCGGAAGGCTTGCCGAGAACTGGCGGTTGGAGCGTCTGGCTGCCATTGACCGCACGATTCTGCGCCTGGCGATCTACGAACTGCGTGCCCAGACGGCTCCACCCAAAGTCATCATCGACGAGGCCGTCGAACTCGCCAAAAAATTTTCTTCCGCCGAAGCACCGGCCTTTCTCAACGGCGTGCTCGATGCCGCCCACAAGACCTTGGTCCGCTGCAACGGTCGTACCGGTTCAGACCCCTAGAGTTTTCCGACCAACGATGTGATTTCGTCGAGCACGCGCCGGGTTGTCTCAGCATGCGTCGTTTCCGCATAGACGCGCAGCACAGGTTCAGTCCCCGACGCACGAACCATCGCCCAGCCGATGTCGTCGAGATAGACCTTGACCCCGTCGAGGTCCTCCCGTCGAACGATGGGCCATTCCAGAAAGCGCCGGAACTTCGCATCGCAAAAATGGGCGATAGCCTTCTCCTTCTGGCCATCTCGAAGCATGAGGTCTACCCTGCCGTAGTGATGTTCACCGAACTCACGATGAAGCATCGTGACCAACTCGCTGAGACGCTTGCCATGCCAGGCCATCACTTCAGCAAGCAGCAGCGCGCTTACGGCCGCGTCACGCTCGGGAAGGTGCAGTTTCGTGGCGATCCCGCCGCTTTCCTCGCCACCGAGCACCACATCGCTTTCCAGCATTCGGTCGCACACGTATTTGAATCCGACGGGCGTTTCCCAGATCTTGCGACCATACTTCTCCGCAATCTTGTCGATCATCTTCGTCGTCGAAAAGGATTTCACCACGTCGCCCGTTAGCTTGCGCGCCTCAACGAGGTGCCAGAGGAGAATCGAGAAGATCTGGTGTGGCGTAACGAATGTGCCGTCGGGATCGATCGCGCCGATGCGATCCCCATCGCCATCGAAGGCAAAGCCTGCGTTGTAGTCGCCCTGACGCATGGCCTGCCGCAGCGCTTCGATATGTGGCTCGATCGGCTCGGGGTTCACGCCCCCGAACCGCGGGTCGCGCTCGCCACGAATTTCGTCCGCCTCGATCGCATGCCGCCGAAACAGTTCCCGAAGCAAGCCGCGTCCCGCTCCATGCATCGGGTCAATCAGAAAACGAAACCTGGATCGGCGGAGCCGGTCCCAATCCACAAGCCGGCTGAGCGTCTCAAGATAGGGCGCGCGCACGTCGATCGATTGAATCAGATCTGCTCGGGGCGGAAGCACGGGAACGCCATCGCGCAACACCTTCGAGAGTTCACTTTCGACCTGCGCCACGATGGTGGCGGACGCCGAACTGCCGTAACGTGCCTTCAACTTGACGCCGTTCCAGCGGTAGGGGTTGTGACTCGCCGTAATTTGAATTCCGGCCGCGGCGCCTCGCAGCCGAACCAGCAAAGACAGCGCCGGGGTCGGGCAGGCCTCGGTTGCAAGCCATACTGGCGTGCCGGTGGCCGCGACAGTTTCTGCCGCCACACGGGCGAAGCGTTCCGAGCCAAACCGCGTGTCGTAGCCGACGAGGACGCCACTGCCGGGCTTTTCTGCCCGCACCACGTAACGCGCAATGGCGTGGGTCACCTTGCGAACGTTTTCGTCGGTAAAATCCTCATCCAGGACGCCGCGCCAGCCGTCCGTGCCGAACTTGAGGGCAGCCAAAGGGCGCTCCTTTTCTGTTCGATTCGCCAACCGCATAGCCTCCTCGGCTCTCGAAGACTGGCCGGAAGATTGTATCCGGCTCACAGAAGCTTTCTACGCCCGGTCGCTTCGAGCCATTCCACGATTTTGCCGACGTCCTGCGAACGATCGCGCGAACACAGTAGCAAGGCATCATCGGTTTCAACCAAAACAAGATCCCGCACCCCCACCGCAGCGACCAGTTTCTTAGGGCTCCAGAAATAGTTGCCCGTTGCATCCAGCGCGAATACAGGACCAGCCGATACGTTCTCACCAGAGCGCTGGGCCTCGAGTTCATACACGGCGCCCCAGGAACCGATGTCGCTCCAGCCAATCCTCGCCGGAATCACATAGACACGCGGACGACCGGCCATCCGCGTGGCAGGCTCCAGGATGGCGTAATCAACAGAAATATTTTCTAGGCGAGGATAAATATGTTTGAGCACCGAACCGTAGCGTCGGGAGCCAATGGTCTTTGAGATCTCCGCAAGCGCCTTGTACGTCGCTGGGAGAAACCGGTTCAGGTTCTCCAGAAGCGTAGACACGCGCCAAAGGAACATCCCGGCATTCCAAAAATATCTTCCGGAGCGCACATAGTTTCGCGCTTGCCGAAGCGCCGGCTTTTCCCGGAAGCGGCGCACGCCGAAGGCGGCAATTCCCAGCGGCCGACCACCCGCGTTGCCTTGCTCGATATAGCCGTAGCCGGTTTCCGGACGCGTGGGCGGAACTCCCAAAACGACCAGATTCCCCGGCGTGCGGGCGAGCTCAAATGCCGCGCGAACAAGCGTCCGATACCGCCCCACCTGGCGGATCCAGTGGTCTGACGGGAGCACGGCCATCAAGGCATCGCCGTGCTCGCGGGCGAGATGAAAGGCAGCAAGTCCGATGGCAGCCGCCGTATTGCGTCCGACCGGCTCAGCGAGAATGTTCGCCCGTGGAAGTCGTCGAAGTTCATGCCGGACGCACGCCGCCTGGTCGCGGTTGGTCACGACCCAAACGTTGCGAGCTGGAATCAATGATTCCAGGCGGGCCATGGTCTGGGACAGCATGGTCTGGCGGCCGACGATATGCAGCAGTTGCTTGGGTGTGCCGATCCGGCTGCGCGGCCAGAAGCGCGTTCCGCGCCCCCCCGCCAGCAGCACGGCACAGAAGGGAAGGCTCCGATCCGGATTCTGGCTCATCGATGCACCAGACTGAGCCACTGCGTTTCGTTCATGCCTCGCTCGACCAAGCAACGCTTGAGCCCCTCCAAATCGCCGGGGACGTAGGTGTGCAGCAGCGATGTGGGAGCTTCGGGCGAAAGTTGAAACCTTCCGAGCGCCGCGGGAATCAGCCACACCTGCGCGAGTTGATACGCAGCTCGCTCGCTGCCCCAGCAGATGTTTCCATGGCCCTCGCAAAAAATGAGCAGCTCGAAACGCTCGATCGAGACAGACATTTCGATCGACTGTGCGAACTCCCAACGCTCGGTCGCAAAATACCGACACACCGCGTAGTGCGTTTCCCGAAGCGTGCCGCGAGCGATTCCGACCGGAGTAATCTTCCCACCATATTGCTTGCCGAAGCGCAGTACGTCGAGCGCTTTTTCGATGTGCAGCGGGCGTGACTGCCCCTTCCGGTCGCGGCGATTGTAATCGTAGACGCGATACGTCAGATCGGAAAACTCCTGGATTTCGCAGAGGACCAGGCCGGGACCGATGGTGTGAGCCGTGCCGGCGGGAACGAACACAGCGTCGCCGCGGCCGAGAGGAACGTGTACCAGGCAATTCTCGGCTGTACCATCTTGGATCGCACGCGTGAATTCTTCCCGCGTGACATCCGGCTTCATCCCGACCAGCACTTCGGCACCGGGCTGGGCCTCGACGGCGTACCACATTTCGGTTTTGCCCCTGCCGCCGGCAGCCTGCTCGTGGCGCGACGCGTAGGCGTCGTCGGGGTGGACCTGCACAGAGAGCTTCTCCTGTGGAAAAATAAACTTCACGAGCAGGGGGAAATCGCCGCGGCCCTGTGTCGTTCCAGCCCAATCCGATGAAATCTCGCGCCAGATTTCGCCCAGCTTGCATCCTGCGAACGGGCCGTTGGCAAAGCGGCAATCGCTACCGGTCATCCAAGCCTCGCCGGTCGGCTCGGAGAGATTCGACATCTCAGGAAAGTACGGTGCGAGGGAGCGGCAGCCCCACGGGCGCGGGCTGAACACCGGCTCCAGGCGCGCAGGACACAGCGTCATCGGGTTCTGGGAGTGCTCACTTCACTGGCCAAAAAAGCGACTCATGCGCCGCAGGCCCTCGTCGATGCGGTCCATCGACGTGGCGTAGGACAGCCGAAGGAAACCGGGCGCTCCGAAGCCCTCTCCAGGGACCAGGGCCACGTGCTCGCGCTCAAGCAACTGGCGTGCAACCGCCGACGAGCTTGGCATTTCCTTGACGAAACGGGCGGAAACATTCGGGAAAACGTAGAAGGACCCCGCCGGCGCCGTGCAACGAACGCCAGCGATCGCGCGCAGTCCCGCGACAATGCGCTCGCGCCGCCGCGCATATTCGGCGAGCATGATCGGCACTGAATCCATCGGTCCGGTCATGGCGGCCATCGCTGCGTATTGCGCGATCGAGGTCGGATTGGACGTGGACTGGCTTTGTAACTTCGTCATCGCCGCGATCAAAGGCTGTGGCGCAAGGGCATACCCGATGCGCCAACCTGTCATCGCAAAGGTCTTGGAAAGCGATCCGATGACGATCAGTCCTGATTTCGAGTCCGGGACGCTCGCGACCGAATACGGCCTTTGATCGCCGTAGGTAAAGTGCGAGTAGCATTCATCGGTCATCAGCCAGACCGCGTGGCGCTGGCAGGTCTCGAGAATCTTCTGTAGCTCGCCGGGAGGAATGACCCCGCCGGTCGGATTGCTCGGCGAATTCGCGATGACGATGCGCGTCCGTGGCGTGATGGCGCGATCGACCTCGGCCGCACGCATGACGAAACCGTCCTCGGCACGCGTTTCGACGATGACGGGCTTGCCACCCGCATATTTGACAATATCCGGATAGCTGACCCAGTAGGGCGCAGCCATCACAACCTCGTCTCCCGGATTGATCAGCGCACAGACCGCGTTGAAAATCGCCTGCTTGCCACCAACCGTGACTACGCACTCGGGAGACTGGTAAGACGAGCCGAGCTCCCTTTTATGCCAGTTGCAAATCGCCTGACGGAGCTCGGTGATGCCGGGCACCGGCGTGTATTTTGTGCGATTCTCTTCAAGCGCCAGAATGCACGCGCGCTTGATGTGTTCCGGTGTCGGGAAATCGGGTTCGCCGGCGCCGAAATCGGCAACATCCACGCCTCTGGATTTCAATTGATCTGCGGCCTGTACAACCATCATCGTCGCCGATGCGGCAATGCGATTGACTCGATCGGACAACGGGAGGGTTGCTTCGGTCTTCACAACGGTCGCCGGCTCCATGAACGATCCCCTTGAATTTTTTGGTATCTCTATATTAACCGACTTTGGAGCGCAGACGCTCCTCAACAATCGGTGGGACCAGACCTTTGACCGGACCTCCGAGGCGGGCAAGTTCCTTGACCAAGCGGGAACTCAAGTAGCTGTAGGCCTCGCCGGGCAGCATGAACACGGTTTCGATCTGCGGCTCGATTTTGCGGTTCATCATGGCCATCTGCAGCTCGTACTCGTAGTCGGACACGGCGCGAATGCCACGCAGAATCACGCGCGCGCCCTGGTCACGAGCATAATCCATCAGAAGACCATCGAACACGCCGACCTCGACGTTCTTAAGCTCGAAGGTGACTGCTTCGAGCATCTCGACGCGCTCTTTCACCGGAAACAGGGGATCCTTTTCGAGGTTGCGCGCCACCGCCACGATCAATTGGTCAAAGATCAGGGCGCCGCGCTCGATCAGATCGAGATGGCCATTCGTTACCGGATCGAACGAACCGGGATAGACGGCGATGACGGGCTTTCTGGCTTCCAGGGCCATGGTATGCGCGATTCTAACCTACCTTCCCAGCTTAGCGGGTGCCTCCGTTCTTCGGTGTTGCTTGCTGCTTGTTATACGCGTCCCAGGCAATGGAGATCAGATAGGCGTGGATCGCGTCGGCGTCCGCTGGGCTTAGAACATCGCCCCAGGGGGGCATTCCAGCGTTGCTGAGCGCTCCGCCAAGCACGATCTGCTTGAAAGCGTCGTGCGTTTCCGGATTCATCCGGCGCAGGTCGGGGACCAGTGTGCCGGGCACGTTGAGATGGCACGAACTGCAGTGCGCTTTGAACAGATCCGCGCCTTTCTGAACCGTTTCGGCCGACGCGGTCACGGGGGGCGGTGGGGGAATGGGCGGAAGGGGGGGCAGTCGCGGAGGCACAGGCGTGGGCCCGCCATCCAATTTGAAAGCGATGATGCGGCCTTCGTTTCCCCTCTGGTAGGCTGCGCTGGTGGGATGCGAAAAATTCCATCCACCGCCTCCCCAGGCCGCCATCACGGCAATGTATTGGGTGCCCTCGATTCCGTAGGACATCGGGCCAGCGCCGATCGACGTGCCAACTTCGATATCTTTCATCTTTTGGCCTGTGCGAGCGTCGTATGCACAAAAGTGACCCGTTCCCGTGCCTTGGAAGACCAGACCGCCCGCCGTTGTGAGCACGCCCGGACGGTCCCACCAATCCGACATGGGTACATCCCAGACGATTTTGCCGCCAATCGGATCCCAGGCGCGCAAAAACGCTTTCCCGGAAAACAGTCCTTCCTGTCCGTTTTCAATCGCCGGGATGTAGACCAGGCCCGTTTGCCGGTCGTAGGACATCGGATTCCAACTGTGTCCACCCATCGGGGAAGGAGAAATGAATTTCGTTCCGTTCCAGGAGTATTTGTACGATCTTGCGTCGGCGGCCTCGACCGGCCGGCCCGTCTCAAGGTCGACGTGGTCGGCCCAGGTCACCGGAACATATTTTTCGGCGGAGAGAACCTTGCCCGTCTGGCGGTCCAAAACGTAAAAGAAGCCGGTCTTGGAAGCCTGCATCAAAACCTTGCGCACGCTTCCATTGATCTTCAACTGGGCAAGGATGATCTGTTGGACGACATCGTAATCCCATTGATCACCGGGCGCCTCCTGGTAATACCAAACCAGGCGTCCGGTATCGGGATTGAGGGCGAGCAGCGAAGCAATGAACAGGTTGTCGCCGCCCGCCGGGCTACGCCGTGATTGGTCGTAGTAGCTGCCGTTACCCGTTCCAAAATAAAGCAGGTTCAGCGCGGGGTCGTACGCCATGGCACCCCAGACGGTTCCGCCGCCGCCCATATCCCAGTCGCTTTTTGGATCCCAGGTTTTGGCGGCTCTTTCGAGTTCGGGATTTTCGTAGGGCTGCGAGGGATCACCCGGGACGGTATAAAAACGCCAGGCAAGCTTACCCGTGTCAAGATCGTAGGCGGTGACGTAACCCCGTGCGTCATATTCGGCGCCGGCGTTTCCGATCACGACGACTTTTCCGGCAACTTCCGGAGCGCCGCTGCTTGTATAGCCTCGCTTTCTGTCGACAATGGTGTCGACCTTCCACATGGTGCTGCCTGTGACTGCATCCAATGCGAAAAGGTGGCCGTCGAACGAAGCCACGTAGACCTTCCCCTTCCACACGGCGACGCCGCGATTTACTTCGTCGCAGCACGCACGCTGGTTGACGCGCAGATCATTCTTAGGATCGAATGTCCACAACGGTTTGCCAGTTTTCGCATCGAGCGCGTACACCTGACCAACGGAACCGGATGTGTACATCACACCATCGACGACGATCGGGGTGGCTTCCAGCCCACGCTGGGTGTGGGTGTCGTAGTCCCATGCGAAGCCGAGACGGCTGACGTTGTCCTTGTTGATCTGGGCGAGAGGCGAATAGTGGGTCTTCTCGAGGTCGCGGCCCGTGGTAAACCATTGGTCGGGATCCTTATCGGCGGCCAGCAGGCGCTTCGAATCGATCTGGCCGCGGGCAAGGGTCTGTCCCGCGCCCACAAGACGCGCACCAATGTGTCCGAGCAGGAAAACCATCGCCAGTATAACGAGCACGGCTGAAACCCTCAGCGTCGCTGACATGGAACGCCTTTGCGCCAGGATGGTCCGGATTCAGTTGGACGGATACTGAATCCACGGAGAACCCATGTTGTACGGGACACCGATAAAAACCGCCTCGATCTGCTGAATCTTGCCGTCGCGAATCTTAAAAAGCTCCAGCAAACAAAGCGTGCTGGGAGTTCGCATGGGAGACTTGATCGGTGTACCGTCGGTCAGTGTGAAGTTTTCAAGACGGCCCGCATGATCGATAAAGCCGGCTGCCATGACGAGGCCTCGCTCCTCATCGACCAGAAAGAACCGCCGGTCGCGTACCCGGTCGTCGTAGCGATAGTTGCCCAGCTTGAACTGCTGCGCGCACCCGAGGTTGGCCACGGGAATGATTTTTACCAGATCGGGATTGTGCGTTGTCTGGAGGCCGTTCTCAATGCGATTGCAATTCTCGTCGAATTGGGTAAATAGGACGCCGTCGTTCAACTGCAAGGTACTGAAGTAGCCGTCTACGATTGCAATCATGCGCTCGCGCGGGCGCCGCGCCTCGGCGGGAACAATCTCGTTCAAGACGGGCTTATCCACCATTACCGGTTTCGTTGGGAACGGTCCGCTCCCGTCGCTGCGCCGTATCAGAGTCTCCGCCTCGGAAATTTTGTTGTCCGCAACCTTCAAACGCAGCGCGAAAACCGATGTCGACGTGGTCTCGTCAACGATCCCGTAGAAGCCGACCTGCCCGTTGGTGGTGTCAGCCATGCGAAGATTGTAATCGCCGAGTCCGGTCGTGGTGCCCCACACGCCGTCGCCGATCTTCATCATCACATTGTTTTCCGAATACCGAAATCCCTTGGCCAAAGGCAGCCGTGATGGATCTTTGGCCTTCAGCGCATTGAGATAGAGATCGAGGAAGCCATACAGGCACTGCCGGTCGCAGCTTGGCGGCATTTCAGTCGGCCCGTCGGCGGCGAAAGCCGTGCGGTGGCCATGCGCGAAGAATGCACCCGACACGACCAGCGCCAGGCACGCACGAGCGCTCCAAGAAATTCTCCGCATGATTCTCCCCTCCCTTCAAACGGCCGGAAGATACTACAAAATCGCTCCGGGGAAAGCTGAAATTCGGCCTGGTTTCGACAAGCAGGGGTTAGCGGCGGTCGAGAGCGGGGTGGCGGACGTCGCGGCCAGCCACGAAGTAGATGACATCCTCGGCGATGTTTGTGGCGTGGTCGCCGATGCGCTCCAAATTCTTAGCGACGAGGATCAGCTCAAAGGCAGCAAACACCACGGCCGAATTCTCCATCATGTAAGTGAGCAGTTCGCGGAACAACTGGTCGCGCAGACGGTCCACCTGATCGTCACGCATGAGTACGTTGCGGGCGAGTTCCGGATCGCCCCGCACGACAGCATTGAGGCTGTCGCGCACCATTCCTTCCGCCAGCTCGCTCATGCGCGGCAGGTCCACGTATGGCTTCACCTGCGGATGACGCAGAATGCGCATCGCCGACTGTGCAATGTTGACCGCCTGGTCGCCGATGCGCTCGAGATCGCTATTGATGCGGGTCACTGCCAGCAGAAACCGTAGGTCCGCGGCCATCGGCGCTTGCAGGGCCAACAGGCGTTGCACGCGGTCATCGATCTCAATCTGCATTTCATTGATGGCGTCTTCCTCGGAGAGAACCGCTTCGGCGAGATTTTCGTCGGCATCCAGCACGGCATGGACAGCCTGATGGACCGCCCGTTCCGCGAGGCTCCCCATCCACAAAAGGCGCTGCTTGAGTTCCTCGAGGTCTCGTTCCCAGTGACGTTCCATCCCTTGCTTACCCTCTCAAGACAACTTCGCTCAGAGTCCCAGGAAAATCATCCGAAGCGACCCGTGATGTACGCCTCGGTGCGGGGATCCTGAGGCGTGGTGAACAGCTGGGAAGTCTCGTTGTGCTCGATCAGCTTCCCATCGAGCATAAACGCCGTGAAATCGCTGGCGCGGGCCGCCTGCTGCATATTGTGCGTCACGATCGCCATCGTACAGCTATCCTTGAGCTGAAACATCAACTCTTCGATTTTGGCGGTGGTCACGGGGTCCAGTGCGGAGCAGGGCTCGTCCATCAGGAGAACTTCCGGATCGACCGCCAGAGCACGTGCGATGCACAACCGCTGCTGCTGGCCACCGGAGAGTGCAAACGCCGATTTGTGCAGCGCGTCTTTCACTTCGTCCCACAAGGCCGCTCGCTTGAGGCTGTGCTCGACCAGATCGTTCAGTCGGCCCGAGTACCCATTGATCCTGAGGCCATAGGCCACGTTGTCGTAGATCGATTTCGGGAAAGGGTTGGGGCGCTGAAACACCATGCCCACGCGCCGGCGCAGTTTGACGACGTCGATTTGGAGAATATCCTGCCCATCCAACAAGATTTTGCCCACGACCCGGGTATTACGAATTGTCTCGTTCATCCGGTTCAGAGTGCGCAGGAAGGTCGATTTCCCGCAACCAGACGGACCGATAAGCGCCGTGACTTTGTTCTTCGGAATCTTCAGATTCAAGCCGAAGACGGCCTGTTTAGAGCCGTAGTAGAAATTCAGATCCGAGATCTCGAAGCGCACCGACGTCTCCTTCTCCGACGCCGCCGGGGTCTTCTCGGAGACCGTAATCTGGCGAGCTATCTGCCCGGCCGTAGGGCTATTTCCCTGACTGGCTGATGCCATAATCACACGCTCCGAGTCATTCCCTTGCGACTCAAGACGAGCCGGCAACCCACATTCGCGAGTAGGACCAAACCCAGCAGGATCAGACCCGCTGCCCAGGCTTGGCGGTGCCAATCATCATAGGGGGCGATCGCGTAGGTGTAAATCATCACTGGTAGCGAAGCGATCGGCTGCGCCCACCCCTGGCTCCAATAGCGGTTACTGAACGCGGTAAACAGCAGCGGAGCGGTTTCCCCAGCAACACGAGCCAAAGACAGCAACATTCCCGTGATGATGCCTCCGCTCGCCGCCGGTAAGACCACGGTTGCAATCGTCCGCCACTGGCTCGCGCCGAGAGCCATGGCCCCCTCTCTGAGCGTGCCGGGTACGGCACGCAGAAATTCCTCCGTGCTGCGGACCGTGATGGGAATTACCATGATGCCCAGCGCCACGCCGCCAGCAAAGGCCGAGAAATGCTTGACCGGCAAAACCGCCAGCGAATACGCGAAGATCCCAATCACGATGGACGGAACGCCGTTCAGCAGGTCGGTCGTGTATCGGATCACGAAGGTGAACACTTTGCCACCAAACTCCGCAAGATACACTCCGGCGAGCAAGCCGACCGGCAGGCCCAGCACGGCGGCCAGAAACAGAAGTTTCAAACTACCCACAATGGCGTTGGCCATCCCGCCGCCAGACTCGCCGACGGGCTTGGGAAGGTGCGTCAAGAAATCCCAATTGAGCGATCGGCCCCCATTCCAGATCAAGTAGCCAAGAATCAAAAACAGGATCGACACAACACCAAAGGCGGCGACGCCGGTGAGGGTGAGCATCAGGGCATTCAGCACTCTCCGCCAGATCAGTCGGGCTTGGCTCATGTGAGATGGCCTCCGCCCCGTTCTGTCGCCACAATCAGCAGGCGTGCCAGCCCGTTGAGGATGAACGTCAACAGAAACAGAACCAGACCCAGCTCAATCAGGGCGCTCAAATAGACATCGCCGGTGGCCTCGGTGAATTCGTTCGCAATCACCGCCGCAATCGTGTAACCGGGTGCAAACAGCGAAGCGCTAATCTTGGGGTTGTTGCCGATGACCATTGTGACGGCCATCGTCTCGCCGAGGGCGCGGGCCAAAGCCAAGAAAATGGAACCCATGATTCCCGTGCGGGCCCAAGGCACGACGACCCGCCAGGTCGATTCCCACCGCGTGGCCCCCAAGGCCAGTGCCGCTTCCCTTTGGTCGCGGGGAACCGTCAGCAGCACCTCTCTGGAAACTGAAATGATGAACGGGACGACCATGATGGCAAGGACGATTCCGGCGGTCAGAAATCCAACACCATAGTTGGGGCCCTTAAAGATCGGCAGGCCTCCCAGAACCATCTTCAAAGCTGGTCCGATTACAGTACGCACGAGCGGGACCACCACAAAGATTCCGAGCAGTCCATAGATGACGCTGGGAACCGCGGCCAGCAGGTCAATGAGAAAGGCCACGCCGTCGCTCAGCTGGCGCGGCGCGAGTTCGGCCAGAAAGATGGCGGCCGCGAGTCCCAAGGGTACGGCGATCAGGAGTGAGACGATCGACGTCACCACAGTGCCGTAGATGAACGGAAGAGCCCCAAAGTGATCGAAGATCGGGTCCCAGGTCTGCGTCCAGAAGAAGCCCCAGCCAAACTTGGCGCGGGAAAGATGTGAATTCACCCAGAGCTCGTAGACCAATAGCGAGGTGATCAGCAGAATTCCGGCGGCAAACACCAAGGTGATGACATGCGCCACTTCGTCTCCCTGGCGTAGGCGCTGGATAAAAGCACGCGGCCCCGCTCCTGGCGGGGCCGCCGGTTCAACCGTGGTAGAGATTGTCGACATTCCTGTTATTGAATCTTTGCAATTTCCTTTGACTCTTTATCGGCAACTGCCTTGGGCAGTTTTGCATACGAAAGAGCCTCATTATATTGCTGCCCATCCGTTAGCATCCAACTCAGGAAGGCCTTAATCGCATCGCGCTTGGCCGAATCTTTAATCGTTTGGGGAATCAGCAGCCAGGTAAAGCTTGAAATCGGATAGGCCGCTGCGCCCGGCGCGTTGGTAATGGAAACGCGGAAATCGTCCGGCATGCTTTTGGCAACTCCCGCCGCAGCCGTCATCACGCCCTCAAGACTTGCTTTGACGAACTTGCCGTCGGAGTTCTGGACCAAGCCGAAGGCGATGTTGTTTTGCAGGGCGTAGATGAGTTCCACGTATCCGATCGAATCGGGCGTCTGCTTGACGAGGCCCGAGACTCCTTCGTTGCCCTTGCCT
The DNA here is from genome assembly GCA_035622155.1 of Candidatus Acidiferrales bacterium. GTDB lineage: Bacteria > Acidobacteriota > Terriglobia > Acidiferrales > UBA7541 > Palsa-295. The sequence continues at coordinate 20,122 of DASPVW010000043.1, read as the reverse complement.
CCTAGCCCGACTGGCCAATTGATCGAGGTACCCGCGCCGATCTTGCCTTTCCAGTCGCCGCTGGCCTTGGAAAGAAAATCCGTCCAGATGAAACTGGTACCACTGCCGTCGGAGCGGTGGATGACGACGATATCGTCGCCCGGAAGCGACACGCCAGAATTGGCCTTGGCAATCTCAGGATCATTCCACCTCGTAATCGTACCCATGTAGATGCCCACCAGGGCCCGCTGCGTAAACTTAAGATCTGCTGAAACTTTCGGGAGATTGTAGGTTGGGACCACCGCACCGAGCACCGTCGGGAAGTGCAGAATGCCCGAACCATTTTTGCTCTGATATTCCTTGATTTGGTCGTCGTTCATCGGCATATCGGTAGCACCGAAATCCACCGTTCCAGCGGTGAGTTGTCGAATCCCGCCGCCTGAACCAATCGACTGATAGTTGATTTGGATGTTCGGGTGTTGCGTATGGTAGAGGTCAAACCACTTTGAATAGATCGGATAGGGAAAGGTGGCACCGGCCGCGTTGATGGTCAGCGCCCCTTGGGCAGCGGCCAAGGCCGCGAGGCAGACCGTGAGCAATAGCGAAAGTGCCGTTTTTTTCATATTTTAGGGAATCTCCTCCGGGGATTATGTTTCCCAATTATTACGGAGTCGTTACATCGCTGAGAATTCGGCGTGAAAAACCCCGCTGAATGGGTCCTATCTCTCGTGTTTTCCGTCGAAACGCCGACCCGTCTAGCTGTCGCCACCCGGGCCAGATTCCCTAGCAGGAGGAAGATGGCGAGCGCGGCCATGGCGCACTTCAAGCCCCCTGACCCAGAACAGCACATCTTCGGCAATGTTCGTGGTGTGGTCCGCGATGCGCTCCAGATGGCGGGAAGCAAGGATCAATTGAAGGTTGGGGGCAGCCTCGCCTGGGTTTTCTGCGATCGCAGCCAGGAGCGCTTCAAACACTCGATCGCAGTATCGATCGACGATGTCATCGCTTTCAAGAACCTGTGTTGCGAGATCTACATTCTCATAGATCAAAGCGCCAAGGCACTTGGACACCATGGCGCGAACGGCAGCCGTCATTGGCTCGAGCTCTTCGGGAGCTTCCACCGGGCCCATGCTGCCAAGCGATATAGCGCGCTCGGCGAGATTGACGGCCAGATCGCCCATGCGCTCGAGGTCGTTGTTGACTTTGAGCGCCGCGACCACCAACCGGACGTCGGCCTCATCCAAATCTCCGTGCCCTAACATGCGGACCGCATGCTCGTCGATTACAATTTCCATTTCGTTGATGCGTGGCTCGGTGAGAAAGACCTCGCTTGCCAGTCGCTCATTTCTACCAACCAAAGCGGCCAACGCCCGGTTGACCGAGGCCTCCACCGTCCGGGCCTGCGAGATGAGATAATTCATCAGCACCGTCTGCAGAATTCCTTCGCCGCTCGTTCTCGTAGCTGCCATGGCTTCATCCCCTGGGGCCCGGATGGGTCCACTTCTCCGTTTGCAGGATTCGACATGGTCGTTTCAAGCCGATGAAATGCGCGTGAATCCTCCAAGACAGCAGGCGGGTTACGCCGCAAGGGCCAGGGAAAAGGAGAAACGCGAGCCGCGTCCCACTTCGCTATCGACGCGGAGGTGTCCCCCATGAACCTCGACGATATGTTTGGCAATGGACAACCCCAGGCCGGTGCCGCCCGCTTCGCGCGAACGGCCTGCATCGACCCGATAGAAGCGCTCGAAGATTCGCTCCTGGTCTACTAGTGGGATTCCGACGCCTGTGTCCTCAACGATGACGATGGCTTCGCGAGCCTCGGCTGTCGCACTGACTTTGATCCGGCCTCCGGCCGGCGTATACTGCACGGCATTGTCCAGCAGGTTTTGAAGCACTTCGCGAAGCAGGCTTGCGTCGCCGCGAACAGCGGGCAAGCCCGGCGGGACCTCGGTCTCAAGTGCTATCTGTTTCCGGCTGGCTTTGAGCAAAGTAGTCTCGGCACAACGCTCGATGACCTCCAGCAGGTTGACAGGGCCGAGATCCACCTCCAGCTTTCCGGCTTCGATCCGCGCCAGCTTCAGCAAGTCGTTGGTCAGGGCGGCAAGACGCGCCGCGTGATCACGGATGATTTCCAGAAAGCGCCGGTTATGTTCTGGATCCTCGAGTGCGCCACCTAAAAGGGTTTCGGCAAATCCCTGAATGGCGGTCAGCGGAGTCTTGAACTCGTGAGACACGTTTGCGACGAAGTCCTGGCGCACTCGTTCGAGTCGGCGCAAGTCCGTCACGTCATGCAGCACGACCACGGCTCCGGACGGATTTTCTGCGCCCGTCCTCGCGACGGGGGGTGTCGGCATCCCCCCTGCTGTCGACGGTGTTTCCAGAGCCTGGACCGGTGCGGCGCTGATCGAAAAGGTGCGCTGCTGAACGATGCCGACCACCATATCGGTTCGCAGGCCTTCCTCTCCCTTGAGGGCGCGACGGATCAAGCCGAGCAAGTCCGAGTTGCGAACCACTTCGATCAGGGACCGTCCCTCAATCTCATGCGGATCGAGGCTTAGACCCTCCGAGAAAGCTCGGTTGAAGAAAACCAATCGCTCTCGGGCATCGATAACGGCAACACCTTCGACCATGCTCCTCAGAATCGCTCCCGAACGATTCCGCTCACCGGTCAGCGTGCGGAACGAGCGGTCCATTCGGGCGGCGGTCTCGTTCAGTGCGTGGGCCAGATCAGAGAGTTCGTCGTTTGGTCCGGCGACTGGCAGCGGGCGAAAGTCGCCTTCGGCAATGCGATGAGCCAGCTGCGTGAGTCGCTCGATGCGCCCCGCTAAGTTCCGAAAATACGCAAGCGAAAACAACCCTCCCACCAACAGGATAAGAATCGAAGCGGTCAAGACTTTACGTTGCAGCTCGGCGGCCGAGGCATCTACTTCGGCGAGCGGCAGCGACATGCGAATGACCAACGGAGAACGGTTCGGCGGCACGTATCGCACAGCGTGATAGATCATCGGGATGCCCAGCGCGGCGCTCAAGCGCACCGAGCGACCCGAGCCCTGAGCCAGTGCTTGTTGAACCTCCGGCTGCGCGAGGTGATTCGCGGTTCTCTCGGCAGCGTCCGCTGAATCTACAAGGGCATTCCCAGCGTTGTCGATCACCGTAAGACGCGCTCCGCTTCTTGCAACCCACTCCGCCCACGCGTGCACTTCGTTGGCGTCGTCGAAAGCGGGCGGTTGGGTCTCGGCCAGCGTGAGCAAGGACGCGAGATGGCTATCGGCGGAGCGGATGTAGTCGCGGCGCAGAACGTAGGAGGAGTACAGGCCTACGGCGACAAGAACGATCAGCAGGAGCCCCAGATAGGTAAGCCCAAGCTTCCAGAAAAGCCTAGCTCGCACGGGTTTCGAAAAGATATCCGGCGCCGCGAATCGTCTTCATATAAGCAGGGTGTTGTGGATCGGTTTCGATCTTTTCGCGCAGCCGGCGCACGTACACATCCACGCTGCGCGGCGTGACAAACCGTTCCGTGCCCCAGACGCCATCCAAAAGCTGGTCGCGCGTAAAGACTCGGTTCGGGCGAGCCGCCAGGAAGTATAGCAGGCGGAACTCGAGCGTGCTCATGGGAACAGCCCTCCCGCCGCGCGTGACTCGATAGGCAGCCGGATCAATCCGCAGCCCGCCAATCTCAATGAGCTTTTCCGAGGCGCCGGCAGGTTCGGCCCGACGCAGCAGAGCCTTGACGCGGGCTGCCAACTCCCGCGGGCTAAATGGCTTCGTCACGTAATCGTCGGCGCCTAGTTCCAGGCCGACGACCCGATCTGCTTCCTCTCCCTTGGCGGTCAAGATCAAGATGGGGAGTCGATTCAGGGCCACATCCTTACGAACTTCCTTGCAGATTTCCAGTCCCGACAACTTTGGCAGCATTAAGTCCAGAACGAGCAGATCAGGAGGTGCCTTGCGGACCTGAGTGAGTCCGCTGGCACCGTCCACGGTCGCGGTCACCTGGAAACCATCCTTCTCGAGATTGTACTTCACCAACTCGATAATGTCTTTGTCGTCCTCGATGACAAGAATTTTCTTCATGGACTCTTGGCTTGTCGGAGATTCGCCTTCAACATACGGAAATTGCGGCTCCGACGCAAGCGATCGATATCGGGCGAGGCTACTTTTTAACACCACAGTAACCGTCCTTTTGCAGAGCAAACACGTTGCGGTCAGAGGCTCGAGCCTTGCTGTCACCATACGCCTCCGTACGGAGCGCGAGGCCGTCGAAGGCGTTCACCTGCAACATATTTTGGGTGTACAGTGTCCTCGTGCTAGAGTGTCATCGGGATGTCTTGAGGTAGCGCCCTTGTCGACTACCACTGAAAAGAGTCAGGGAATGAATGCCACGAAGGCAGCGTCTGCAAGCGTGGAGGCTGGCCGCGACACGCTGACAATTATCGACAATCGCAATGGCCGGCGGTATGAAGTCCCGATCAAGAATGACACGATTCGGGCCATCGATCTGCGGCAAATCAAGATCCGAGACGCGGACTTCGGCATGATGAGTTACGATCCGTCGTTTTCTAATACCGCATCATGCGCCAGCAAGATTACTTTTATTGACGGCGACAAAGGCATCCTTCGCTATCGCGGATACTCGATCGAGGATCTGGCCGAAAGAAGCAATTACACCGAGACAGCTTACCTCATCCTTCACGGCGAATTGCCCACGCGGTCGCAGCTGCGCGAATGGACCTACCACATCACGCATCACACCTTCATTCATGAAAGCATCAAGAAATTTCTCGATGGCTTTCACTACGATGCCCACCCGATGGGCATGCTCATTTCTACGGTGGCGGCGCTATCGACCTTCTATCCGGATGCCAAAGACATCTTCAATCCCGAATCGCGGCGCAAACAAACCTACCGCCTCATCGGAAAAATGCCGACGCTGGCTGCCTTCGCCTACCGGCACAGCCTGGGGATGCCGTTCGCCTATCCCGACAACGAACTGAGCTATTGCGGCAATTTCCTCAACATGCTATTCCGCACGACCGAGCTGCAATACCGCCCCAACCCAACCCTGGAGCGCGCCCTCGACATCTTGTTCATACTGCACGCCGACCACGAACAGAACTGCTCATCCACAGCCATGCGTGGAGTGGGAAGCTCTCATGTGGATCCCTATTCCGCAACCGCCGCCGCCACAGCGGCGCTGTATGGGCCGCTTCACGGGGGAGCCAATGAACAGGTCCTGCGGATGCTGCTCGAGATCGCGTCCGTCAACAACGTTGCCGCTTACATCAAGCGGGTAAAGTCCGGGGAAAAATTGCTGATGGGATTCGGCCACCGCGTCTACAAGAACTACGACCCTCGTGCCAGGATCGTTAAGCGGATCGCCTATGAGGTCTTCGACGTCATGGGACGCAATCCCTTGATTGACATCGCGCTGGAATGTGAGCGAATCGCGCTCGAGGATGAATATTTCGTGTCGCGTCGCCTGTACCCCAACGTCGATTTCTACACGGGCCTTATCTATCAGGCCATGGGCTTCCCCGCAACCATGTTCCCGGTACTGTTTGCCATTCCGCGCACCTCCGGATGGATCGCGCAGTGGGAAGAAATGCTGCTCGATCCCGAGCAGAAGATTGCGCGGCCTCGTCAGGTGTATTTGGGCTATGATGTGCGCAATTACGTCCCCCTAGACAACCGCGGCTGAACGAAGCCTTTGCGGCGGGAAGCCAGCCCTTTCCCGCCGGAAAATAAGGTTGCATCGCGGCCTAATCTCTGGCAAAACACCTGTCGCGCCTGCGGGCACCCATCATGGAACTATCCACACGACAGGTGAACACGGCCACGATTCTCGACGTGGTCGGCGACATTACCTTATACAATTCGCCGAACGTGCGAAAAGTGATCCTCGACCTCCTCAAAGGCAAGCGTGTGCCACGCGTCATCGTGAATCTCGAGAAAGTGCGTTACATCGATAGTGCGGGCGTCGCCTCACTGGTCGAGGGTTTGAAGGTGTCGCGGGACCTCAAATCGGAATTCTCGCTCTTCGGTCTGTCCCGAACAACGCGCGAGGTTCTCGAGTTGACGCGACTGATTAAGGTTTTCGATGTGTACGACACCGAAGAAGAAGCGTTGCGCGGCAAGGGCGGCCCTAGCGGTACCTAATCAGAATTCGCTCACACACTTCGCATGACGGGACCCTACCGAGATCGACGATGCCACTGACAGAAGACATCGGTGGGGCCACCCTTGACAGCCTGGCATATGTAGGGAATCTCGCTCGTCTGGCCGCCGGCGCCGCCCGCGCTGTGTTCATCGACCCTTTCCGCGGAGGGAAGATTCGATGGAGCCGCGCGGTTCACCAGGCCATGGCTGTGGGGGTGGGCGCCATTCCTGTCGTTTCTCTGATTTCGTTTTTTGTCGGGCTGATTCTCGCCCTACAGGCTGCCTATGAATTACGGACCATAGGCGCCATGCATCTCGTCGCGGGAACGGTGGCGGTGGCTGTTACGCGCGAGCTGGGGCCGCTGATGACCGCCGTCGTTGTGGTCGGCCGGTCGGGATCGGCGTTTGCTGCCGAAATCGGCACAATGAAGGTGAACGAGGAAATCGACGCGCTGGAGACGATGGCTCTTGAACCCGTGCCTTTTCTCGTCGCGCCCAAGTTCGTAGCCATGCTTCTCATGATGCCGTGTCTGACGACCTGGTCCGATTTCATGGGCATCTTAGGCGGCGGCGTGTTCGGCGTGCTCAGTGCGGGTTTCAGCTGGCTTACCTACCTCCATGCCACGTTCGACACCCTGGTCCAACGCGATATTTTAATGGGCCTCGTCAAAAGCGTCATGTTCGCTATCGTGATCACCGCCGTGGGCTGTCAGGAGGGCTTTACGACCGGACTAGGCTCGGAAGAGGTCGGCAAATCGACCACCGCCGCCGTGGTCAAGTCCATTTTTCTGGTAGTGGTCATGGATCTGGTTTTTACAGCGATCTTCTACATCACCGCGCCAAAATAAAAGAGGAATGGGAAAAATGGCGGCACAACCCACTTCAACCGATGGTTCCGAGTTCGACCTCGGCGCGCCGGCGATCTCGGTACGCAACCTGCGCGTCAACTACGGCCAGCGCGAAATTCTGCACGGCATCAGCTTCGATGCGCCCGCCGGTCAAACGCTTGTCATCCTCGGCGGGTCGGGCTCGGGCAAAACCACGCTTCTGCGCACCCTGGTGGGCCTGGAGACTCCCAGCGGCGGCAGCATCTTGATTCGCGGCGAAGATTTCGCGTCGATGCCGGAGTCAGAACGCGATGAACTTCGCAAGAAAATGGGAATGTCGTTTCAAGGTGGCGCCCTTTTCGGCTCGATGACCGTTGCTGACAATGTCGCCCTTCCCCTGCGTGAGCACACCAAGCTGGATGAGACCACGATCGACATCATGGTGCGCATGAAACTCAATCAAGTCGGACTGTCCGGCTTCGAGAATTACATGCCAGCGCAGTTGAGCGGGGGAATGACAAAGCGCGCCGCGATTGCACGCGCGCTGGCGATGGATCCCGATGTGCTTTTTTTCGACGAACCCTCCGCTGGGCTAGACCCTATCATTGCGGCGGGCATCGATAATTTGATCGTCAACATGAAAAAAGCATTCCACATCACCATGCTGGTCGTCACACACGAATTGGCCAGTGCCTTTCTGATTGCCGACCGCATGATCCTCGTCAATAAAGGCAACATCGTTCTCGACGGAACGCCGGAGGAGTTCCGGCAGAGCACGCAGCCGAAGGTCCGCCAGTTCTTGGATCGCGTGCCGGAGAAGGAATTGACGGCGGAGATCGATTACCTGCAAATGCTCACAGGAGAGATCCCGCCCGTGCGCCAATGACCCCTCGCCGGGCATCCCAGCATGGTATACTCCCGACCACTCTGGGTGCTCCCGCAACATCGGGCGGCTGGGGCGAAGACCGAAGAAGCACATGGATACCAAGAAGGAACAAGCGGTTGTAGGTCTGTTTGTGATTGTGGTCGTCGTCATTCTCATCGTCACAATCTTTCTATTGACGGGCGGCCTCAGCAAAGGCAACGTCTCCTATCGCGCATACTTCAAAAACGCCGGAGGCCTTCAGCCCGGATCGCAGGTGCGTTTCGCAGGAGGCCCAGCCATCGGGCGTGTCGAGAAAGTGGCCAGTGATCCGCACAACAGTACGCGGATGGAAGTGGATTTTAGCGTGCGGGGGGACATACCGGTAAAAACCGACAGCCTGGCCGAAATCACGAGCCTGAGCCCGCTGGCCGACAACTTTCTAGGAATCCGGCCGGGCGACGCCAATTCGCCCAGAGCCCCCGCTGGCTCGACACTTGGCTCCGTTGAATATTCCAGCCTTGCCGACATCGGCGATCTACTGGGTCAGCTCGCGCCTTCCGCCCATCGGTTGATGGACAATCTGAACGGCCGAACCACACAGCTGCAGGCGACCTTAGATCGCGTCAACGACCTGCTGAGCGCTCAAAACCGAGCCAACATCTCGGAGAGCCTTTCGAGCGTCAACGGTATGCTTCGAGAAAATCGCACCCAAGTTCGCTCGACGATCACGCATCTGGACGAGTCCAGTGCCAAGCTTGGCCCGCTGATTGACGACTTCCGCAAAACTTCTCGACAGGCCGACGATGCACTGGCCCATCTGGACGCGGTGGTTTCTGAAAATCGACCCGACCTTCACCAGTCGATCCAGGAACTCCGTAAGACTCTCGCTTCAGCAACGAGCCTTACCGATCAGCTCAATTTCACGCTGGATGCCAACGCGGTGAACCTGGATCAAATTATCGATAACCTGCAGCAAGCTACCCAGAACCTGGATGAGTTCACCGACACGATCAAAACACGTCCCTACACCCTGCTTCGCTCGTCCGAGGCCAAACCGCACAAACCCGGCGAGCCACCTCCGAAGTAGGAGTGCTGCGAAGCATGTTGCGGAGGGAGACCGAAGACGAAAGGGAAATACAAGGCAAGGCTATGAGACCCATGCGCTGGATGTGGCAAGTCGCGGCCGTTGGTCTGATTTCGGTGATGGCTGCGGCGTGCACGGCCACACGCCCCACGAAATATTACGCCCTCGACACGCCCGCAACTCCCACCTCCACGCAGGCGCCGCTTCCGGTAGGCCTGGTCGTAGGCCACGTCACCGCCTCGCAACTCTACCGCGGCAGTCGGCTCGTGTATGGCTGGGGCCCGGTCGAGTTGGGAACGTACGAATATCATCGCTGGGCCGAGCCCCCTGTCGACTTTCTTCAGACCATGCTTGTTAACGACCTGCGCGCCAGTGGCCGGTACCGCTCGGTCACACCTGTAGGAAGCTTTGCGCGAGGCGACTACATCGTGCTCGGCCACTTGGATGCGTTGGACGAGATCGACAAGCCTGCGCTTGCAGCAAGGTTCACGTTTCAACTATCGCTGTTGGAGCGGGCCACCGGTTCGATCGTGTGGAGCAGTTCCTACAATCATGACGAACCGGTACAGGGCAAACAGGTCTCGGATGTTGTGGCAGCTCTCGGTCGCAACGTCGAAGCAGGCCTTGGGCAGCTCACGGCAGGGCTCTACCAATATCTCGCAAACCGTCCGCCCCAGTAGCCGAGTAGCCGGCGAGCTTCCGAGAAGTACGCGAGACCGTCGGCCGGCGCCCACCCTGGTCGCTGACGATTGATATTGACACCCCTACCTGACGGTGATAAGGATGGTGCATACGTGGCACCGGCGGAAGCCGGTTTGTCGGTGCGCTCAGGTTCGGGAACTCCAAAATTCCCGCCGGGTGTCCGACAACAAACCCCACCCACCCCGGGAGGTGGGAGCCTTTGGCTCTTACCTCCCGTTTTTTCTTCCGCCGGGCACTTTGAAACATTCGCCTCGGTTAGGAGCTCTTTCTCAGTTCGGCGAGGACCAGTTTGGCAACCTCCTTTAGCGTCTCAAACACGCCCTGGCCGGTAATGGCGACTGCCTCAACGGTTGGCTCGCCCTTCACGCCGATATTCTTTTGAAGCTCCTGCACCGGGAGTACATTCGGTAAATCGCGTTTGTTCAGCTGCAAGACATACGGGATCGCCCCGAAATCGAGGTTGTGATCCTTCAAGTGCTCACGGAGGTTTTCGAGAGTCTCGATGTTGGCATCGAGTCGCTCCTCCTGCGAGTCAGCGACGAAGACAACTCCGTCAGCGCCCTTGAGAATCAGACGGCGGCTAGCTTCGTAAAAGACCTGGCCGGGAACGGTGTAGAGATGGAAGCGCGTCTTAAAGCCGCGAACGGTACCGAGATCTAAGGGCAGAAAATCGAAGAAAAGAGTGCGATCGGTCTCGGTGGCAAGCGAGACCATTTTGCCCTTTTGCGATGAACCCGTATGGTCATAAATCCACTGCAGATTGGCGGTTTTCCCGCCGAGGCCAGGACCGTAGTACACAAGCTTGCAGTTGATCTCCCGCGCAGGGAAGTTGATAAAGGGCACAATTTCCTCAGGAATAGGGCAGCGTATTACTTATAACAACAGCTTGGGTGGGCCGCAACCGGGAGTCGATCGATTGCTTCCCAACTGACAACGCTGGCGATTTTAAGGCGAAGGGGCCGCTCCGCAAGACTATCTGCAAATAAAACAGGTTGCAAGGGTTACCGGTCCCTAAGCGCTCTTCTCGGCCCCCCTCAGGTGATTGTCCGAGCCTGGTTGGGCTAAGTCGCAAGACGCTATTTGAGCTCGGCCGAAATCAGAACAATTTCGCCCGTGCCGATGTTCTCAACCGAGTGGGGCGGCAACGGCGGCACCCACTGAACGAGCGGTCTGCTGGGTGGCGGCCCAACAGTCCGGCTGTCAAATAGCAGATTGCCGTCGCCATCTCGGCGAATGAAGTCACTCTGCTTCGCCACGTAGATGGCGCTCGGCCAGCGATGCGTATGGACCGGCACAGTCTCCCCGGGCGGGATGTGGACCTCGAGAATGCGCACCCGTTCATTTTCGAACATCAGTTTATGATGGCGCGGCGCTGCGATAATGGCGTCAAGCGAGTCGGGCCACGGCCACGGCGGTGTTTCGTTGGGTTCGCTCAATTCGACGGCCGAGCCCAAGGCAGCGTGGCATTCGCGAATGCGAATTCGCCGCGTAGCAGATGATAGATATAAGCACCCAGGCAGAACCTCCCGAACAGCAGAGCCGCAAAGGCGACGACCAGACCCGCCTCGACGACCCAGGCCGTGACCATCCAACCCTCTTTGAGCGCCACGGCGACGACCACCATGAACGCGGCAGCCATACCCTGAGCAAAACGGCGAGGGCCTGGCGCCGGCGGCAGGGTCGTCCTTCCCTGCGACCGAGCGAGTGCATGGTTGTAGAAAATTTCAAACGGATTCAGGGCAGGGAAAAGTACGTTCCACCACAGAATGGCGGAGAGGATGAAAAAGAAAGTCGGTGAACGGAGCAGGATCCCGACCACGACGAGTGGGCCAACGATGCGCGGTTGAAAATAGAGGCCTGTGAAATGCATGTCGCACGTCGCCGAGGGTTCTTCTACAAAACCCTGCTGCCTCATGAAATTGCGCACGACCGGGGAAGCCATTTCGACCCCTCTCTCGGAAAACTTAGATGCCCGAGACCCCGAAAGGGGCGCACCGCCCTTCCCGGGTGCGGGAAGGGCGGGCAACCCTGCAAAACCAGGGATGAGCTAGGCGATCGGTGTGCAGACCGCCTTCACTTCCGTATACAGCTCCAGGACTTCGTGGCCCATTTCGCGCCCCCATCCGGATTGCTTGTAGCCTCCGAAAGGCAGCGCCGCATCGAAGACGTTGTAGCAGTTGATCCAAACGGTCCCCGCGCGGAGCATCGAGGCAACGCGATGCGCCTTGGCGATGTCTCGTGTCCAGACGCCGGCCGCAAGCCCGTACTCGGTGTCGTTGGCCTTGGCGACGAGGTCATCGATGTCGTTGAACGGTGTTGCAGTGACAACCGGTCCGAAGATTTCCTCGCGCACCACCTTCATCTTTTCGTTCGTGTTGACGAGAACGGTGGGTTCGACAAAATAGCCTTTGTTACCCCGACGCTTGCCGCCGACCGTGGCCTTGGCGCCCTCAGACAACCCGGATTCGAGGTAGCCGCAGACACGATTGAGCTGCTCCTCGGAAACCAGGGGACCCATATCGGTTGAGGGATCGAGGCCTGAGCCGACACGAATCTTCGACGCAATCTGCGAGACACCTTCGACGACTTTGTCGAATTGCTTGTTTTCCACGTAGAGCCGCGACCCGGCGCAACAGCACTGGCCGTGGTTGAAAAAGATGGCCATGGCCGCCCCAGGGATGGTGGTTTCGATGTCGGCGTCATCAAAGACGAGATTCGGACTCTTTCCGCCGAGCTCGAGCGAAACCTTCTTTAAATTGCCGGCAGCAGCTTGGACGATCAGTTTGCCGACTTCCGTTGAGCCGGTGAAGGCCACTTTGTCCACTTTGAGATGTGCAGCGAGCGCGGCGCCGGCCGTTTCGCCATACCCGGGAACAATATTCACCACCCCGTCGGGAAAGCCGGCTTCCTGAATCAGTTCGCCGAGAAGCAAGGCGGTAAGCGGCGTCTGCTCGGCCGGTTTCAGCACGACGCAGCATCCGGCCGCCAGCGCGGGGGCCAGTTTCCACGCCGCCATGAGCAGCGGGAAATTCCAAGGAATGATCTGACCGACCACCCCGATCGGCTCGCGGACAGTGTAAGCAAGGAATTTCGGACCTTGCGAAGAGAGAGGGATTGTGTTGCCCTCGATTTTCGTAGCCCAGCCGGCCATGTAACGGAACATGTCCACGGTGCCGGGAACGTCGGCAACGCGCGCGATGGTGAGCGGTTTACCGTTATCAAGAGATTCAAGCTGTGCAAATTCCTCGGCGTGCTTTTCAACCAGATCAGCTAGTTTCCAAATCATGCGGCCGCGCTCTGACGGACTGAGCTTACGCCACGGGCCGCGATCGAAAGCGGCGCGCGCGGCGTCGACGGCGCGGTTGATGTCCTCGCGATCGCCCTCGGCAACCTTGGTCAGAACGTCGCCTGTCGCGGGGTTGTAAGTCGGGAACGTTTTTCCAGAGGCGGCGTCAACCCACTTGCCGTTGATCAGCATCTGTCGGGCTTTCGCGACGTAACTGGTTACTTTGGCATCGAGCGGTACTGTCTGTGTTGCTGTGGCCATCTCTTATCTCCTTCCGTCAATTCGCAGTCAAAGCGGATTTCAATCGTGCTGGTTTCTTCGCGCAGAATGAAATCACCGCCATGGCGGCTGTGCTAAGTGGGCAATCAGCACAACAAAGGCATTTTTACCGGGCCAGGTGCCCGTCCGAGCGTGCATTCCCCTCACCTTGCCGGGCGCGCCGCAATCCGCGGCTACGCGGGCGTATCATAGGCCAGCTCGGGCCGTTTGACAATATCAGGGAACTATCTGAATTGCGGCAAGTTATCGAATCGAACCGGAGAACCCCGTTTGCGGTATTGCGCGACACAAATGAAGATTCCTCTCACCAACCCGACCCCGTAGGAAGCCCCATGCGCGCACCAAGCGGCCACGAAACGGGCGGGGGTGGACCGGGTCAGGCTCGCTAGAACCCAATCCGGACCGCTTCGCGCCAACAGATAGGCAGCCAGACCGGCTAACAAGGCGCTTAGAGCCATGACGGCGAATAGCTTCAAGACCGGATTCAGCAGCACCGGCATTCGCAATTTCGGGCGCGAGCCCGCACGGGCAGCGATGGCGAGCAGCACACCAAGAAACGCTCCGACCCACCACGTCGCAAGAATTCCCCACCCGAGGCCCAACATGGTCGGCGATTGTGTTCGGAAGGTGGAAAAGTATTCGACACAGATGCGCGCAATGACTTGATCGTGCACCACGCCGTAGAGAAGGGCCGCGAGAACGCAAAAAGCCATAATCTTCAGAAATTGCATCGCCAAAAGCCTTTCCGTCCCTGTTCCGATTGCTTCCAGTCCGTAACACCCCAGAAGTTCAAGGCTTAGCGAACAGCGTGTCGTCAACAGCCACGTTGTTCTTAATCTGGGTAACGCGGATGGTATAGATGTTGCCGCGCTCGACGTGACGAATCCGATAGGGAAAGTAGGCACCGTCGACCGGCCGATAGTCGTCCACATCGGTCTCGACAAGATAGTCGCCGTCATCTCGATGGAAAACGTCATCCACGCGGACAACCCATGCGGTCTCTCGGTCGAAATAGACCTTGGAAGAGATCTTCGTCTCCGGCGAGAAGCTGACGACGTAGGTTGAGTGAGTGCCGACTTGTGCGATCCCCAACACCCGTCCCGGAGACGACCGCGCCAGAAAGTCCCCCCGGTTACCGAACACCGCGGCGTGCAAACGACTTTCCAGGGCCGCTCCAGTGAACTCGAGCCTGTTACCGGCCGCGTCCTCGACCCAGACCGACTCTCCATCGCAAATTTCGCGAATCGTGGTGCCATTCGAAAATGTGGTTTTCCTAAAGCTCCGGTTGGGAGCCTTCTCGATAATTTCAATGCCGGCAAAGCCAGATAGATCTTCGGTCTGATAGATTCCCTTGGTCGCACGCGTGGTGAACCTCGACCAGACCTCACTCCCTCCGGTGGCCGCGCGATAGCGTTCGAGGACTTCGTCGGTTGTGGGAAGCGGCTTTTCGGCCGATGCCACGGTCTCGGCGGTGGCGGTCCGAACCAGTGTGCTTTCTGACGCGGTTTGGGCGGCGGGCGGATTGGCGTCAAACGATGAAGAAACGATCAAGAGCAAAAGTGTTGTTGCACGCTGGACGCGCATCGAGTCCTCCCGAAGTCGCTGAAATCAGCAGTATCAGCGGCGGAGGCGATAAGGCGAAGTTCCTCGTGAGAAGAAGTGGCTGATCGGAAAACTGTACGAAGGGACAGGCGGTCAGCCGAAATCAGGCCACCGAGAAAAGACTCCGATGTAAGGAGCGCCGCTCAAGGCGCCGAGTGAAGACGCGCAATGGCCCGATCCACGTCAAATTGGATATGGGGTTGGCGAACGGCGAATCGTGATCCAGCGCAGCTCGGTGAACTCGTCCAGGCCCGCGCGTCCACCGAAACGACCGTAACCGCTATCCTTCTCGCCACCGAAGGGCATCTGTGGCTCGTCGTGCACGGTGGCGCCATTGATGTGGCAGATACCAAATTCAAGTTTCTCGGCCATGCGAAGCGCCTTGTTGACATCGCGGGTGAAAACGGCACTCGACAGACCGTAGGGGGTATCGTTTGCGATGCGGAGCGCGTCCTCGGCATCGTTGGCGATAACAATGGGCTTGGCCGGGCCAAACGATTCCTCGTGATACATCCGCATCGCGGGCGTGACGCCGAACACAACGGTCGGCGGATAACAGGGCCCCTCTGCCTTTCCACCGCAGAGAACCTTCGCGCCTTTGCTGACCGCGTCGTCGACCAATGATTGGACGCGCTCGACGGCGGCTGGAGTAATCAAGCAGCCGATTTGCGACTGTGGATCGAGAGGATCGCCCATTTTCAGCGATTGGCCCTTAGCAGCGAGCTTTTTCGCAAATTCATCCGCCACGCCCTTTTCCACCACGATGCGCTCGGTGGACATGCAAATCTGACCTTGATTCATGAAGGCACCGAAATTGGCGGCCGAAACGGCCGCATTGAGGTCGGCGTCGCCCAGCACGACCAGCGGCGCTTTGCCGCCCAGCTCGAGCACCACGCGCTTGAGATGCCGTCCCGCACTTTCGGCGATAAGGCGGCCGATTTTCGTCGAGCCAGTGAAACTGATGCGGCGCGTCTTTGGATGGGAAATCAATTCGTCGACAACCTCGGCCGCGTCCGGCGGGGCATTGGTGAGAACATTGAGTACACCCTTGGGAAAACCGGCTTCTTCGAAAACCGAGCCAATTGCCAGGTGCGTGCCGGGGGATTCCTCAGAGGCTTTCAGAACGACCGTATTGCCATACGCCACCGGGGCCGCTACGGCCCGCATGCCGAGAATCATCGGTGCATTCCAGGGAGCGATTCCGACGACGACTCCCACGGACTGGCGAACGGCCATGGCGGTTGTGTCCGGCAGGTCGGTGGGAATGACCTCACCGACCATGGCGTAAGCTTGTGCGGCGGCTTCCCGTAGGATGCCGAGCGTGTACACGCAATTGAACATGCCCCAGCCGAAGGTTTGGCCTGTTTCGAGCGCCGTGATTTTCGCGATCTCGGGCATCCGCCGCTCCAGAACATCGGCGGCTTTCAGAAGCAGATTGCGGCGAATGCCGGGACCCGTCAGGCTCCAGGCGGAGAATGCGGCACTGGCCGCCTCGATGGCGCGACGCGCATCGGCACGCTTGCCGGCGGGTACGTGCGAAGCCGTGCCGCCGGTAAACGGGTTTCTCTTGGGGTACGTCTTCAGATCGAGCGCAGCGGTCCATTCTCCGTTGATAAACAGCTTTTCCTCGCGGGCCGCGACCGCTTGTGTGGAAACTTCTGCCATCGAACCTCCCGATTCCGCAACCTCCCGCCCGAACGCGAGTTTACACCAACCTGAAGGGAGGCGATCAGATTTTGGCCTTGCGGCGGGCACCGTACCGGGATCGATGTCTCTGGCCCCAGGCGGACATCAACCGCAAGATAGGCCGCAGGCTTTGCCCATGTCTTGTCAAAGAATACTCGACGTGCGGTGGGACTTGCGCGAAAACCTTGCGGCGAATGACATCATCCCGTTCAAGTTCGCGGAGATGTTTTGTCAGCATCTTTTTCGTGGAGTCGGGAATGAGCCGCTGGAGTTCGCTGAACCGGCGCGTTCCATTCTCGAGGTAAAAGAGGATGAGCGGCTTCCACTTTCCACCGATGACCTGCGCGGTAAGCTTGACGGGGCAATTTCCGCTATCCATAGGGCCCTCAAGGATACCAAGTAACAAAAAGGTGCCTACTAGCTCTTCCAAGACTCTAGCCTAAAATCGGCATCTCGGCGAGAGGCCAGCTAATCGGGTGGGAGAGGGGGATTATGGCAACGAACAAGCCGGTGGTGCTGTACGGTGCGGGTGGGTACTCCGGGCGTCTCGCGGCGGAGTATCTGCGCGAGTACAACGTGCCCTTCGTTGCGGCCGGACGCAACAAGACGAAGATGCAGGAGGTGATGAACCGTGTCCCAGGAATCGAAACGGCACAGTACGAGATCGTTGAGACGGGCGGCTCGGTCGCGGAGCTGGCGAAACTATTTGCGGGCGCGAAGGTCGTGTGCAACACAGTCGGCCCGTTCATCTATTATGGCCCCCCCGTGGTCGAAGCCTGCTTCGAAGCGGGATGCCACTATCTTGACATTGCGGGCGAGCAGGCCTGGCACCGGCAGCTCGAGGAGAAATGGAGCAGCCGATTCGCCGACAAGCGGCTTGTTATTGTCGCGGGAATGGCATTCATGTCTGCACCGAGCGACGCGGCGGCGAGGCTGGCGCTGGAGACCGGGGGGATTGACAGCCTAGAAATTCTCACGATGTTCGACGGCATGCCGACGTTCGGATCGACACAAACGATCTTCGCAGTCATCCAAACCGATGGCTACTACCTGGATCAGAATCACTATAAACCCTGGCAACGTGCGGTCGGTTATGAGGCGGTCGTTCCCGGGTACATTCGAACGCAACTCGCGCTGAGTTGGGGAGGATTCCCCCATCCGGTGTGGTACAAGAACCACCCGCAGGTGGCGAATGTGAAATCGTTTGGCGGGCTACTGAACCGCCAAATTATGGAGAATGTACTGGCGACGGAAAAGCAATACGAGAGCGTGATTCGTCCTTTGCCGAAGGCAGAGCAAGAGAGAAAGCTTCAAGACATGGCTAACGCCGTTCAGACTGGAACTCCGCCTCGGGAAAATTCGCGCGAACAGCGCACGATTGACGTCATTTCCGGGCGGGGATCGCTCGCTTCGGCACAGGTCGTCCAATTGGGAACCTGTTGCTACCAGCAAACAGGCTTGATGCAAGCCTTTGGAGCGCACAGCCTCATTCATACGCCGCCTACCAAAACCGGCTACGCCTCGCCGGCGGAAGCGTTCGGGCATCGCGAAATTCTGAGGACTCTCGAAGCGCACGGCCTTTCCAAAACCAAAATCTACCCCTGACCCCACACGGGAACTCGAGCCCCATCAGCTCCCGATCCGGTGCTTTAAAAGCAAGCCCTTCGATGGGAAAAACAGGTGTACAATATCGCCCCGCGTTTGCAGTCAATAACAAGATCCCGGCGCATATGCCGGTAAACCAAAATGCGTCTATCGATGGGGAGACAAGGGCTATGAGCCAGCAAAGCTTGGAGGATTTGCTAAAAGCTGTTGGGAACCCGGTAAATCTGCTTCGCAATTCACAGGCGGGAGCATACGTCTATCCCGTAGTTCCTTCGGAATATTCGAACTGGCGCGATGAGCAACGCGCTTGGCGAGAAACAGCGGTTCTTTTCGACCAGACCCACCATATGGCGAATCTGTACGTGGAAGGACCTGATGCTCTTAAATTGCTTTCATATCTTGGGACGAACAGCTTCGCAAACTTTCCGATCAACCGAGCCAAACAGTTCGCTCCGTGCAGCTATGACGGTTATGTGATTGGAGACGGGATCCTGTTTCATTTGGAAGAAAGGCGACTGGTTTTCGTCGGGCGCGCACCCACAGCGAGCTGGATTGAATTTCACGCCACGACCGGCGAATACAACGTTAAGATTCAACGAGATGATCGATCCCCATCGAACCCGCGAGGCAAGGCTGTGGTTCGGACATGTTATCGCTATCAGGTACAAGGGCCTAACGCGACCGAGATTCTCCAGAAGCTAAACGGCGGCCCTCTTCCAGAAATCAAATTCTTTAACATGGGTGCGATCAACATTAGCGGACGAAAGGTTCGGGCCTTGCGCCACGGCATGGCAGGCGCCCCCGGGCTGGAAATCTGGGGACCTTACGAAGAGCGCGAGGAGATTAGGGCGGCGATCGTGGACGCCGGCAAGGATTTCGGGCTTCGCGAGGTTGGCTCCCGAGCCTATGCCTCGAACACGCTAGAATCCGGCTGGATTCCCTCGCCGCTTCCCGCCGTCTATTCGGGCGAGAAGATGAAGGCTTACCGGGAGTGGCTGCCTGCGACGGGGTATGAAGGCACGGGCTCTTTGGCCGGCAGCTTTGTCTCCGACAACATCGAAGACTATTACGTAACGCCGTACGAGATGGGTTATGGGCCGTTTGTCAAGTTCGATCACGACTTCATTGGACGAGCCGCGCTTGAGAAAATGGCCGGCAAACCGCAGCGTAGGAAGGTGACGTTCGCCTGGAACTCGGGGGACGTTCTGAAAACCTACGCGTCGCTGTTCGAGCCAGGAGAAATCTACAAGTTCATCGACCTGCCCATCTCGAATTATGCATCCGCATCGTACGACAAACTGCTGAAAGGCGGAAAAACGGTCGGCCTGTCGATGTTCGCCGGTTACAGCTACAACGAGCGGTCCGTGCTGTCCTTGGGGGTCGTAGACGCCGACGTCCCGATCGGCGCAGAGCTCACGCTCATCTGGGGCGAAGAAGGGGGCGGCACCAAAAAGCCGACCGTTGAACGACACAAGCAGTTGGAAATCCGAGTGGTCGTCAGCCCGGTGCCTTTCTCGAAGGTTGTGCGCGAAACCTATGCGGAGGGTTGGCGCACGGCTGCGAACAGATAGGATCTCTGTTTGACACGAACAGAAGGCGGATCGTTTCGATCCGCGTGTGTTCCTTTCTAGCCAGTGCAGTTGGCTTAGGGCTTCCCATTCTCGCCGCTGCGGGAACGCAGCAGTATCTCTCGCCGAGTATGAATCGAGGCTATACTGGTGGAGAGCGGCCACTGCCGCACATCGCGCCGGACAGTTTTGAGTGAGGAATTTCCGTCCCCAGACACGCTCATTTTTCCGTCATCAGGATGTGAATGATGGAGACCAGCTTATGCGCACACCATATCGAGCCGACCAAGTAGGAAGTCTGCTGCGGCCTCCCGAGCTTTTAGAAGCGCGGAACGCGGGAGACCCGGCCAAGCAACGGGAGCTCGAAGACAAACACATCCTGCGTGCGCTTGCCAAGCAGAAGGAGCTGGGCTTCGACATCTTCTCCGACGGCGAGCTGAGGCGCCGGAATTTCATGAGCAATTTCACCGACGCCGTCGAGGG
>DASPVW010000042.1:0-102697 GCA_035622155.1 Candidatus Acidiferrales bacterium | reverse complement strand
AGAAGGTGGCCCCACCTAACCTGAAGGAACTACCAGGTACTCCGCGCTGACGCTACTCACCCCAAGGAGTGAACTGCATCTGCCGAATGCGGAGGGCTCGCACGGCTTTGCGGGGCTGGCGCCCCATTCCGGCCGCTCTTCACCGCCCCGTTCCGTCTTTCTTTGTTCCGGGGCTGGAAGACTTCCCTTTCAATCACCGGACCCAACGGGCCCAGACAACCGCCGAAGTATAGGAAAAATTGACAATCCTGTCAACACCATATCTCTGTGGAAAATGTGAGTCTTAGGGCCACAAGCCGACGACAGGCGCTCAAAATCTGACCGGGTTTTCATCTCCGGGTCGGCCGGCCAAGCCCGCTTTGCTTCCTCCAGGTAACCCGGCCACTTAGGGGAGGGCGAACCGGCTTCTTGCCGAGCCCCCAAGTATCTTATTGATAAAAAGACATCTACCTATGCATAGCCTTAGCGACCGGCTCGAGAGTTCGAGGGGACGGGGCGATTGTCTGGGGTCAGGTCGACGGTGAGGGTTTAGCATTACTCAACGTTGCCGCCATCGCCTCTTTACCCCGAAACGCCCACCCACCTACACTTGTGGCCGAAAGATTTCAACAGAGAGGATCGATGAAAGTTCGGCCGCTGGCCTTGTTTTGCTTGCTGAGTTGTCCGGCATTTGCCGGAGGACAGACGTCGTCGACCATCCCCGGCGAGCCCAGGTCCCAGACGGAGTTTTCGCACGAGCCGTTTGTCATTGCGCAATACGCGACGATCGCGCGTTTTGAAAACGACGGCACCAGCGAACAAGATCTCCAAGTGCGGGTGCGAGTGCAAACGGACGCCGGGGTCGAGTCGTGGAGCGAACTAGTTTTCGGGTACAACGCTGGGAGCGAAGCGGTGGAGGTCCGCGACGTGCGTCTCGAGAAATCAGACGGCACCACCGTCGTCATGGCTGAGGCTGTCAAAGATACCGTGGCGACCAAGGTTCGTGATTTTCCGGCCTACGCCGATTGCAGGGAAAAACAGGTTTCCCTTCCGTCGCTTTCGCCTGGCGACACGCTCGCATACCACATTGTGAAGCGCGCCACCAAGGCGGTAGCGCCCAACGAATTCTGGTTCGAGCACAGCTTTGTCGACAGCGCCATCGTTCTCGATGAGCGCCTGGAAGTCAACCTTCCCTCCGCACGCAAAGTGATACTGCGATCGTCGACCCCGGCGGATGAAACGCAACAGCTTGCCGGGCGAACGATCTACCGCTGGAAACGACAGAATCTCAAGCTCGATGAACGGTTCTCCCAGCAGGACTCCGAAGAAAAGAACCAGAAACCTTCCGACGTACAGGTCACGGCTTTCGCGAGCTGGAACGAAGTGGCGCGCTGGTATGCCCAGCTGGTCCGAGGTCGCGACGAGCCCACGCCCGAGATTCGCGCCAAGACTGAGGAATTAACCCGAGGCCACGCGAGCGATCGTGAAAAAGCACGGGCACTCTATGACTATGTCTCCAAGAACATCCGCTATGTGGACCTTCCTTTTGGCACGGCCGGATATCGGCCTCACGCCGCCGCCGAGATACTCTCAAACCGATACGGTAATTCCGACGACAAGCACACACTGTTAGCCGCGATGCTTCGTGCAGCGGGAATGCCTGCCGAAATCGCTTTGATTCCGTCGGTGAGAAAGCTTGACACGGGCGTGCCCTCGCCCGCGCAATTCGAACGCGTCCTGACGGTCCTGCCTATGGAATCGGATTGGATCTGGATGAACTCAACCATCGATGTAGCACCGTTTCAGCTGCTGGCGATCCAACTTCGCAACCAATCGGCACTTCTGGTTTCTCGAGATGGTTCCGGAAGAATTGTCAAAACACCCGTCGATCCCCCTTTCCCCTCGACGCAACACGTCGCTATCGAAGGTACCGTCAGCGAACTTGGCAAACTGACCGCGACCGCCCACTACATGGTTCGTGGCGACACAGAGCTTGTGCTTCGTTCGGCGTTTCATCGCGTCCCGCAGAGCGAGTGGAAGGAGATTGGCCAGACTATTCTCACTCTGGACGGAATTCACGGCGAAGTGACATCGGCCAAACCGAACGATCCGACCGCAACAGACGATCCGTTTGAACTCGATATCCATTTCACTGAAGCCAATTTCATCGACTGGTCGAGCCAGACGACCCGGACGTCTTTGCCGCTGCTGGCGATCGGCGTACCCGATCCACCAACCGACACCTCGAAGCCGATCGAACTCGGCAGCCCGCTTCGGGTGAGGGTCACTTTGAAGCTCAATCTTCCGCTCTCGCTCGCCGCACAACCTCCGGTCGGCGTTGCCATCACGCACGATTATGCTGAATTCACCTCCAGCTACCGCTATGAGAACCACGTGGTAACAGCCTCACGGTCTCTCGATTTCAAGATGCGCGAACTGGGGCCGTCGCGCGCCACCGAATACGTTGGCTTCACGCGCGCCGTAACCGCCGATCAGAATCAGCTGCTGCGGGTCGAAAACGTCCGACCAGGCGGCCCCGCGATTCCCTCCAACGCCGCGATTGAGGATCTGGTCGAGGCGGGCCGCGGGGCCTTGGCGAAGGGCAACATGCGCGCTGCCATCCCCTTACTCGAGCGTGCTGTCGAAATCAAGCCAGACCACGCACAGGTGTGGAATGACCTCGGGCTGGCATACCTCGGCGTCGCAAAACTGGATCAGGCGATTCGGGCGTTCCAGACACAACTGGAAATCAATCCGTCGGACGAGCACGCCAACAACTACCTTGGAGTCGCATTCGAACGAAAGCTGGACTATCCCGAGGCGGCTGCGGCTTTTCGCAAGCAAGCCCAGATAAGCCCATTGGATCCCATCGCACATGCCTCGCTGGGAGATTTGTTGCTCGAACAGCATAATTACGCGCAGGCGGTGCCGGAGTTTGAAAAGGCAACGATCCTTTCGCCGAAGAACGCACAGCTCGAAGTCAGTCTCGGGCGCGCCTATGCGGGCGCCGGAAACACCCCCGAAGCGGTCTCGGCCTTCGAAAAGGCCGCTTCTGTTTCGCATACGCCGGCGATTTTAAATGAGGTCGCCTTCAACCTAGCTGAAGAAAAGATGGCCCTCGACAAAGCAAAACGATATGCCGAAGTGGCCATCGCCGATGCCTCCGGGAGTCTTCGTTCCGTGGACCTCGCTCATCTGACCGATCAGACGCTCGCTGAAATGGAAAATATCGCGGCGTATTGGGACACGCTTGGCTGGATCTATTTTCAGAACGGAGATTTGGATCATGCCATGCGTTACATTCATGCCGCATGGGTGCTCAGTGAGGACGGCGAAGCGGGTGATCACCTCGCACAAATCTACACCAAATCGGGCGACAAGGATCGCGCGGTCCACACGTGCGCTCTGGCATTGGCCGCGCCGCATGCCACGGCTGACACGCGAGCCCGGCTTATGCTACTTCTCGGCGGCAACGCACAGATCGACGACTTGGTCCACAGCGCCAAGCCCGAACTGGACACGCTTCGCACAATTCCCGCCGGAAAGCTTGTAACCGAAGATGCCCAGGCGGATTTTTTTATTTTGCTATCCCCGGGGGAAAAAACGGCGCACGTGGATGCCGTGAAATTCATCAGCGGCAGCGAAGCCCTGCGGCCACTTTCCGATCGGCTGAGCTCTCTCGATTACGGCGCAGTATTCCCCGACACCGTCCCGACGAAAATCGTCCGCCGTGGCACGTTGTCCTGCCGTGCCAAGGCAAGCGATTGCGAATTCACGCTGCTTCTGCCAGAGGAAGTGCACCTAAACTAGCCGACGCGATTCGCCTTCCCTGACACTTTTCTAGAGCTGTGCGCTCACAAGGCGACCCAACAGGCCGGGCACCCGCAACCCATCGGCCCGATTGTTGAAATAGCGGGCGTTGATTTCGGCGGCACCTAGATTTTCGATGGAATGAAACCCCATGCCCTCGAGTTCCTCTCGCAGCTCGTCCGGCGGGAAAAATGTTCGAAAGGGTTCGCCTGCCTTGGCCACCCTCCGCGACAGCGCATTGTGCACCAACTGGCCGGTCCAGTTGAGTGTCTCGCGTGGCACCATGTAGTCGAACACAGCGCCACCACCGGGTGCGCACGATGCAATGAATCGCAAGGTGCCTATCACGGTCTCGCGGGCCAGATACATGGTCACGCCGAGCCAGGAGAATAGCGCGGACTTCTCCACATCAAATCCGGCCTGCCGCAAGCCTTCGGCGAGAGTTTGATGTTCGAAGTCCACCGGCGCGAACCTCACCGACAACGGGATCGGGATGTTGGCGGCCGCAAGCCGCTGACGCTTCCATTCCTGCGTGGCCGGATAATCGACTTCAAAAACCCGCAGTTCTCTCTGCTGATGAGGATTTCGGTAGGCAAACGTGTCCAGCCCCGCGCCCAGCACTACGTACTGTTTTGTGCCCCTCTCCACGGCCCGCGCAAGTTGGTCTTCGGCATACCGGCTGCGCGCCGCCATCGAGGCCCTCATGGCACGTCCGAACCGGTTCAGAAATCGCGGTTCGCTTCGGAGGCGCTCCTCGGCCCCCGGTCCGAGGATGGACATCGCGATAGGGTCGTCAAACACCTTCGGATCGTCAAAAATTTGATGGGCGGCGCGGCGCATCGCAACCAGGTAGGCCGTTCGGCTGGGTCGGGCTTCTCTCATGAATCCGAAGGGAGGATCCGCCAGTGAGCGCGGGTCACGTCGTTTAGAAGCAAGCCGATGGAAGGGTTCGGACCGAGCACTGATGCACCCGGATCGTCATTTGATCTCCATGACTTCTTTTTCTTTCGTGGCAGAGAGGTCCTCAATTTTCTTGGTTTCGGCGTGAGTGATTTTCTCAAGTTCATCGAGCGAGCGCTTCCGCTCGTCTTCGCTGATCTTCTTTTCCTTCTCCAGTTTTTCGACAGCCTCTTTGATGTCGCGACGGATGTTTCGGACGGCCGTGCGGTGATTTTCGAGGACCTTGTGGATGTGCTTTACAAGCTCCTTGCGACGGTCTTCGGTCAGTGCCGGGATCGGTACGCGCACAACCTTGCCGTCGTTGGTGGGATTGAGGCCCAGATCGGAGGTGCGGATGGCCTTATCGATCGGCGCAACCGCGGCTGGATCCCACGGTGAGATCACAATCATCATCGGATCGGGAACATTGAGTGTGCCGAGCTGGTTGATCGGCATAGGCGTGCCGTGATAATCCACGCGTACATGGTCGAGCAGTGCGACGTTGGCGCGACCAGTTCGCACACCCGCCAAGTCCTTGCGGAAGTCCTCTACCGCCTTTTCCATTCTGATTTTGGCTTGTCCCAAAGCGTCTTTGCTTGTGGAAATGGTGGTCATCGGAGCCGAGCCTCCGCGCTCAGCCGGTCACGCAGCTGTCACGGTCGAGCCGACGCGCTCGCCCACAACCACGCGCTTTAGATTTCCTGGCACATTCATGTTGAAAACGACAATCGGCATGTTGTTGTCCATACACAGGGAGATGGCCGTTGAGTCCATCACGGAGAGCCCTTTCTGCAGCACGTCTAGATACGTGATCCGATCGAACATCGTGGCGCTTGCTACTTTTTCCGGATCGGCGTCGTAAATTCCATCAACCCGGGTGGCCTTTAGAATCACCTGAGCCTTGATTTCCATGGCGCGCAGTGCCGCCGCGGTGTCGGTTGAAAAGTACGGATTGCCGGTACCCGCAGCGAAGATGACCACACGCCCCTTTTCCAAATGCCGCGTGGCGCGGCGGCGAATAAACGGCTCGGCAACCTGGTGCATCTCAATGGCACTCATCAATCGCGTATGGCAACCCTGCTTTTCGAGCGTGTCCTGAAGGGCCAGACCATTGAGCACCGTCGCAAGCATGCCCATGTGATCGCCCGTCGCTCGATCGATTGTCAAACCCTGCTGACGGGCGCCGCGGAAAATATTGCCGCCGCCTACGATCAGCGCCACCTCAACACCGAGTTCCTGCACATCTTTCACCTCGCGGGCGATGTTTTGAGTCGTCTCGGGGTGTATACCGTAATTTTCCGGACCGGAGAAAGATTCACCGGAAAGCTTCACGACAATGCGCCGAAAGATCGGAACATCGAGGCTCACACCGCCCCGCTCTGGCTTCACAGGGAGTTTATCCTGGCACCGTTCTCGGTCATGTCTGGCGGCATTCTAGCAGAGAATAGACAGTGCGTGCCGTCTGCTCCTGTCTTCGAAGAAGGGTTTACTTGACCGGGACGTCGCCGCCGACATCGCTCGGAGCAGGGCTTGCGGCTGGTACGCCATCTACCTCGCCGACCTTGAACCGGGAAAAGCGGCGGATGGTTATATTTTCACCCAGTTTAGCAATCGCCTGATCGACCAACTCTTTTACCGTGATGCCCTCATCTTTAATGAAGTGCTGCTCGTAAAGGCAATTCTCTTCGTAAAACTTCTCCATCTTCCCGCCGACGATTTTATCGATAAAGGCGTCCGGCTTGCCGGCCGCCTTGGCTTCTTCACGATACGCAGCTTTCTTCCCTTCCAGGACTTCCTCAGTCACTTCCTCACGACGCACAAAATGCGGATCCAGTGCAGCGATGTGCATAGCCACGTCATGGCTCAGACGCTGGAAATCCTCGGTGCGAGCCACAAAGTCGCTCTCGCAATCGATCTCGACCAGCACGCCGATTTTTCCTCCTGCATGAATGTAGCAGGAGACCAGCCCTTCCGACGTGGCGCGCTGCGCCTTCTTCGCCGCAGCCACCTGTCCCTTCTTGCGGAGAATATTGACGGCCTGCTCAAGATCAAGGCTGGCCTCAATCAGCGCCGCGCGGCAATCGGAAAAGCCCGCGCCCGTTTTGTCGCGAAGCTCCTTTACAAGCTGCGCGGAGGGTCCTTTGCCAGCTTCGGGTGCTGTTGCCATCGGTATGATTCCTTCAATTCAGGTTGGGATCTCCACCGGCAGGGCTTCGGCCGGAGCCGGGATGCGAGACGCTCTATCGAGAACTACCCTCGTCCTCGCTCGACACTGAAGCAGCAGCCTCGTCAGTCGCTTCGCCCGTTTCGCTTTCGATGTAATCCCCTTCCATTTTTTCGTACTGTTCGTAGGCGCTCGTGTCGACGTACTCGGGAGCTTCTTCGGAAGCGGCGCCTTCGGCCGCCTTCTGATCGGCGATCTGCGTCTGCTCGAACGACTGCCGACCCGTCAGCACGGCATCGGAAATCTTCGACGTAAACAGGCGAATTGCGCGAAGTGCGTCATCGTTGCCTGGAATCACCCAATCGACCAGACTCGGATCGCAATTTGTGTCCACGATGGCCACCACCGGAATTCCCATGCGCCGGGCTTCCCGCACCGCAATCACTTCCGCGTTTGGGTCGATCACGAACATCGCATCGGGCGGGGTGGTCATGTTCTCGACACCGGCAAAATTCTGCTGCAGATGCTTCAGTTCGCGGTCCAGCCGAGCGCCTTCCTTCTTGGAAAATTCCGCCATCCGGCCGTCTTCCGACATCGACTTCAACAGTTTCAGCCGCTTGATGGACTTCTGCAGGGTGACCCAGTTGGTGAGGGTGCCGCCGAGCCAGCGATGGTTTACGTAAAACATTCCGCACCGCTGCGCTTCTTCAGCGATGGCCTCCTGCGCTTGTCGCTTCGTTCCCAGAAAGAGCACGCTCTTGCCTTGCGCCGCCTGATCGGCGATGTAGCGCGCCGCTTCACGGAACATCTTCAACGTCTTTTGCAGATCGATGATGTGAATTCCGTTTCGTTCGCCGAAGATATACTCCTTCATCTTCGGATTCCAACGCCGCGTCTGGTGGCCAAAGTGAACCCCAGCCTCCAGAAGCTCCTTCATTGTGATTTCGACTGCCAAAGTGTCTCCTTTCCTCAAGAGGGACGCTTCGCGCCCAGGCTTCCATCGCCTGCGGCGGATTCCGGTTGCCCGGGTCAGCGTCCTTTTTTGCCGGATCCTTTCCGGCCGTGAAATATCCAGCCCAACCAGCTAAGACTTACCGCTTGCTGTACTGGAAGCGCCTTCGTGCACCCTTTTGTCCGTACTTCTTACGTTCCTTCATGCGTGGATCCCGCGTAAGGAATCCGTTCTTCCGCAGCGCCGACCGCAACTCGGGATTCAGTAACGCCAGGGCGCGGGATAGCCCCATTCGGACCGCTCCGGCTTGCCCGCCCACCCCGCCACCCTTCACCATCGCATTCACCTCGAGCTGATCCTGCATCTGCGTGAACTTCAGCGGCTCGACGGCGGCCGTATGCCACGCGATATTTCGAAAGTAATCGTCCACCGGACGGCCATTCACGACGAACCGCGCCGACCCCGGCTTGATGTATACGCGGGCGACCGATTCGCGGCGGCGCCCTGTGCCGTACGCTTGCTTGACTGTTCCCGTTGTCGTTGAAGTCGAACCCAATTTGCCTCCCATTCGGTGATCGGTCCGCGTTCGCGGCGGACTTCGCCGCGCGGACCGATAGGCTCTCGAAACTTTCTCCGCGAGGTTACAGGGCGAGTGGCTGGGGTTTCTGTCCGGCGTGGCGATTCAACGCTTCACTTCCGGCATACACACGCAGCTTCCTGGCACGACGTGCGCGCAGTTTGTTTTTGGGAAGCATCCCAAGCACCGCTTCGCGCACGACCTCTTCCGGGCGGCGTGCGATGAGCGACCGTACCGGCACTTCTTTCAACCCACCCGGATATCCACTATGACGCCGATAGACCTTCTGATCGATCTTGTTGCCGGTCAGCCTTACCCGCTCGGCGTTGATGACAATGACATGATCACCGCAATCCAGATGCGGCGAAAAATTTGCCTTATCCTTCCCGATCAGGATTCTAGCCACCCGAGTTGCCAGCCGTCCCAGCACTTGTCCGCCAGCGTCGACGACAAACCAGTTCTTGCCAACCGTAAGCGCTTCCGCTTCGCGGCCTCGTGGCACATAGGTTCGCATTACCCAGTTACACCTCTCCGCTTAGAGACAAACCCTGAGTGTAGGCTACGCCGCCACCTGTGTCAATCACGAGCTGGGCAGAAACGTCCAGCACAGCGCTCGAAAAGCCGCCTAATCTATAGAATTCGGCGACTATTCACCCGCCTCTCACCGAAGCGTAACCCAGGCACGCTACCTTAGAATCTCGTTGGACATGAACACATTTCTGGGCTCGCTGGCCCAGGCGGGCCCCTCCGAGCCCGAAGTCTTCGAAAGATTGCTCCGCCGGGCCGCCGCGCACTGTTGGCTGGAACGCTCAAAACAGGAATGCAAGGGAGCGCACACCGTGGGTTATGAACAGATCGGTGAAACGGCCGGGGCCGTTTGGCAAACGCTCTCAAAGCAAGGACCCCTCACTTTCGCTGCCTTGATGGAAGAGGTCAACGCCCCACAGAGCCTCTTTTTTATGGCCATCGGATGGCTCTCGCGCGAACACAAATTGATAATCGAACCCTCCGACGGTGACTACGTCGTGGACCTCGCCTAATTGCTTGGCCACGACGGCTGGCCACCCAAGCACGTTTGATCCCTACCGAACCTGATCGAGGAAACTCGCACCATGCGGGATGAAGCCGCCGAAATTCTCGGCCACGGTCTGTCCCATATCGGCAAGCGTCGAACGGATGCCCAGATTTTTCCCGCCAGCCGAGCTGGGACTGTAGACCAGGATGGGAACGTATTCGCGCGAGTGATCCGTGGTCGGGTGGACCGGGTCCGGATCGCAGCCGTGGTCAGCCGTAATCAGAAGAAGATCCACGCTACGAAGTGAGGCAAGCAAACGACCGAGCAGAACGTCGAATTCCTCGAGCGAGGACGCGAAACCTTCGACATCCTTGCGATGGCCGTACAGCATATCGAAGTCGACCAGGTTCGCAAGGATCAGGCCTTGAGGTCTGTGACAGATCGCTTGGTTAAGTTGGGCCATGCCCTCGGCGTTATTTCTCGTAGTGATGTAGTCGGGAACGCCGCGACCGTTGTAGATGTCGTGAATCTTGCCAACACCGAAAACGGGAACACTGCGATCGGCCAGTACGTCGAGAAGCATGGGGCGCGGCGGCTCGACGGCATAGTCGTGGCGGCGCTCGGTGCGGCGAAAATTGCCAGGCGTGCCGGTGAACGGGCGCGCGATCACGCGGCCGACGCGGTGGGGCCCATCGAGGAGCACGCGCGCGATTTCGCACATGCGGTACAGGTCGGCAACTGGGATGGTGTCCTCATGCGAGGCGATCTGAAAAACGCTGTCGCCTGACGTGTAGACGATGGGGAAGCCCGTGCGCAAGTGCTCTTCGCCAAGTTCTTTGATGATTTCCGTTCCCGAGGCCGCCTTGTTGCCAAGCGTGCGACGTCCAATGCGGCGTTCGAATTCGTCCATCACCTCCTTCGGGAATCCGCGGGGATAAACCGGGAACGCCTGGTCGAGCCAGATTCCTGCCATTTCCCAATGACCCGTCGTGGTGTCCTTGCCGGGTGAGACGGTAGCACCCTTGCCGAAACTGCCGTCGGGGTGCGCGAGCGGGACCAGATATTCCAGTGGGGCTATGTTGGCAAGACCGAGTCGAATGAGATTGGGGATTTGCAAGGGGCGCGAGCGCGCGATGTGGCTGAGAGTGTCACGGCCGACGTCGCCGTAAGCGGCGGCGTCGGGAAGCTCACCGATGCCGACGCTATCCAGGACAATCCAAATCACGCGGTCAAATCGGCGGGGCTCCGCCATGGAGTGCAATCCCTCGCAGACGACCATGGTATCCCAGCCGGTGCCTATGTCACAACGAGGTCTGGAAGCAGACCCAAAGCGCGCCGGCCCAGCTTGGCTTGGCTGAACCGTTCCTGTAGACCTTGACCAGGACCGGGCGTGGCCGTGCCGTTGTTGTGGCGCAGGAAAGCGAAGAGTAAACTGGCTGGCGAGCTGCGCCCCGAGGAGGGATCCATGCCGCGGATCGTGCGTTGCGGTGTTATCCAAGCTGCCTGCGAATGGTCATCGGAAAAGCATTCCCTAGGCGATATCAAAGAAAAAATGATCGCGAAACACGAGAAAATGATCGCCACAGCGGCCCGCAGGGGTGTGCAGATCCTTGGTCTCCAGGAACTGTTCTACGGGCCGTATTTCTGCGCCGAGCAACACACGCGTTGGTACGAGCTGACCGAGCCAGTGCCGAATGGCCCTACACTCCAGAGAATGCAGAAGCTGGCAAAGAAACACAAAATGGCGATGGTGGTTCCCATCTACGAGATGGAAATGACAGGAGTTTTCTACAATACGGCGGCTGTGTTCGATTCCGATGGCAGCTATTTGGGCAAATATCGAAAGCACCACATTCCCCACTGCCACCCCGGATTCTGGGAGAAGTTTTATTTCACTCCCGGCAACGCCGGTTATCCCGTGTTTGAGACACGCTACGGACGCGTCGGGGTATATATCTGCTACGATCGCCATTTCCCGGAAGGGGCAAGAATTCTGGGACTAAACGGCGCAGAGATTGTCTTCAACCCCTCGGCGACGGTGGCCGGACTTTCCGAATACTTGTGGGAGCTCGAGCAGCCAGCGCACGCCGTGGCGAATCAATACTTCGTGGCGGCCATCAACCGTGTGGGAACCGAGAAGCCGTGGAGCATCGGCGAGTTTTACGGCAAGAGCTATTTTTGCAGCCCGCGCGGTAAGATCGTTGCGCAGGCCGGCCGTGACAAAGACGAACTGGTCGTGGCCGAGCTGGACTTTGACGAAATCAAGGAAGTCCGCGCGACGTGGCAGTTCTACCGCGACCGGCGCCCGGAAAGCTACGACGAGATCGTACGAACGCGCATGTCCGGTTCGGCCGAGGCCGCCGATTGAGGCGATGCCGATGACGACCGCGATCGTTGCCCCACCGCTTTGCCGCAACTTCATCAAGGGCCACTGGGTCGAGTCACGCTCAGGACAAACGATCGAGCGGCGCAATCCCGCCAATTTGCTGGAAGTGACCAGTGTGGCGCCGCTTTCCACGCGTGAGGAAGTGCGCGAAGCGATCGCCGCGGCCAAGGCAGCCTTTCCAGTTTGGCGCGACACACCCGCGCCTATCCGAGGACGGGTGGTCGCCCGTGCGGCAGCGTTGATGGAGGCGCAGAAGGATGCATTGGCCCGGACGCTCTGTCGCGAAGAGGGCAAAACGCTCAAGGAATCGTTGATCGAGGTGGAGCGGTCGATCAACATTCTCGAGTTCATTGCCGGCGAAGGGCGTCGGATGGGCGGCGAAACGATACCGAGCGAGCTGACCGGGAATGTCGCGTATACGATCAAGCAGCCACTCGGGGTGGTGGGGGCGATCACGCCCTGGAATTTTCCCATGGCCATTCCGGTGTGGAAGGTGGCGCCGGCGCTGGTCGCAGGGAACACTGTAGTGCTGAAACCAGCTGAGCTGACTCCGGAATGCGCGACCCGGGTGGTCAATATCCTTCACGAAGCGGGCACCCCGCCGGGCGTGTTGAACCTAGTGCTCGGTGCGGGCGAGGAAGTGGGCGACGAATTGTTGCGGGACCCAGAAGTGCGCGCGATTTCTTTCACCGGATCGAATGAAGTTGGCGGCCACATCTATGCCTTGGCGGCCAGGCAAATGAAGAAATGCCAGTGTGAAATGGGCGGGAAAAATCCGGTGGTCGTGCTCCGCGATGCAGACCTGGTCCGAGCCACAGAGGCCGTTGTGCTGGGGGCATTTGGATCGAGCGGACAACGTTGCACGGCGACCAGTCGTGTTGTGGTGGAAGAGGCCGTCGCAGACGAATTCGTGAAAATGCTGCTGAAACGGACCGAGAGAATGCAAATCGGCAACGGACTCGACCCGCATGTCGATCTGGGCCCGGTGGTCGACGAGCAGCAGATGAAGACCATTTTGCGATACCTCGAGATCGGCAAGAAGGAAGCGCAGCTCCTGGCTGGCGGGCAACGCGTGGCTGGCCATGCCTATGAAAACGGATATTTCATCGCGCCGACCGTGTTCGATCATGTAGCTTGGGACAGCCCCCTCGCACAGGAGGAAATTTTCGGCCCGGTACTTTCCGTGATCCGCGTAAGGAATTTCGAAGAAGCGTTGCGCGTGGCGAATTCCGTAAAATACGGGCTTTCGAGCTCAATCTTTTCCAACGATGCGCGCAGAATCTTCGAGTTCATTGATCAAATTGAGACAGGCATCACGCACGTCAACGCCCCGACGGTGGCGAGCGAGGCGCAAATGCCGTTCGGCGGAATCAAAGCCACTGGCGTGGGCCTGCGCGAAATGGGCCGCGTGGCCATCGATTTCTACACGGAGCTAAAGGCCGTCTACATCGATTACACAGGCCGCGGATCGTGAACCCCTCAGGACCGCCTTGGCGATGAACGAGAGGACCGAGCCGTTACAGGCGCAGGCGGTCCAGCACAGCTCCCTTTACAACCAGGATCTTGCGCCCGTGCCCACCGAGCGCCGCACCTGGGACACCTACAATTACGCCGCGCTGTGGATCTCGATGAGCGTGAACATTCCTACCTATTTGCTTGCAAGCTCGATGATTGCCGGCGGCATGAGCTGGGAACAGGCTCTTTGTACCGTGTTCGCGGGAAACGTAGTGGTGCTGATCCCGATGCTCCTCAACGCACATGCAGGCGCCGAGTACGGAATTCCCTTCCCGGTCTTTGCGCGCTCCGCGTTCGGAGTGCTCGGCGCCAATGTGCCCGCGATGCTGCGCGCGCTTGTCGCCTGCGGATGGTTCGGAATTCAAACATGGATTGGCGGCGAAGCAATCTACGCAATGGTCGTGGCCCTAGCGCCCACTGCAAAAGATGTGAGCTGGGGCGTACCTGTCTGCTTTTTCTGCTTCTGGGCGCTGAATCTAGCCGTCATTTTGCGCGGCATCCGCACGATTCGGTTCCTACAAGGAATCTCCGCCCCATTCTTGCTCTTGATCGGGCTGGCACTTCTGCTCTGGGCGCGCACCAAGGCCGGAGGGTTGGGGCCGATGCTGGCGACGCCATCGAAGTTCCGAACGTCCGCCGAGTTCTTCCGGTTCTTCGTTCCTTCGCTCACCGGCGTTGTGGCCTTCTGGTCGACGGTGGCGTTGAACATTCCCGATTTCACGCGCTACGCGCGGGGGCAGCGTGAACAGATGGTCGGTCAGGCGCTGGGTCTGCCCACGACCATGACATTTTATTCCTTCATTGGCATCGCGGTAACCTCCGCTACCGTTGTGCTGTTTGGCCAGGCGATTTGGGACCCGGTGACCGTCCTCTCGCACCTGGAAAACCCCTTGGCCGTGGTTGTCGCGATGGTGGCGCTGCTGGTGGCGACTCTCAATGTGAACGTGGCAGCCAATGTGGTTTCCCCGGCAAACGATTTTTCGAATCTATGGCCGCGCAAGATCAGCTTTCGCACCGGAGGTCTGCTGACCTGTTTGATTGGCGTGGCCATGCAGCCCTGGAAGCTGCTAGCCAGCTATGGCAACTACGTCTCGGGGTGGCTGGTTGGCTATTCGGGAGTTCTGGGTCCGGTAGCGGGCGTTTTGATCTGCGATTATTTTGTGCGCCGGAAACGAATTCTGAAAGCGGAGGACTTGTACAAACGAGGTGGATCTTACGAGTTTTCGAGCGGGGTGAATTGGCGGGCCATTCTGGCCCTTGCGATCGGCTGCGCGGTGGCGTTTGTGGGATTGGTGTACGCGCCCGTCCGCCCGCTGTATGACTACGCCTGGTTTGCGGGATTCGGCGTCAGTTTCCTGGCCTATGCGGCACTGACGACGGGAAGCGATCCGTCCCAGCCCGGGCAGCAACCTGACCGATTCCGACCCGCACAGGACCCCTAGGCTCAAGAGGGGGACTGCGCTAATCGCCACTGGGGACTGGTGGCGGGCACGATCCGGATGGTTGCCGCATCCGGTCGTTCCAACTCATCGCCGCGTGTCCATCATCCATGCGTCTCATCGTGATGCAGTTCTCGACTGGGCAGACCAGCGCACAGAGATTGCAGCCAACGCATTCCTCTTCCCGTATGTGCGGAACATGAACTCCAAACGCGTTTGCGTTTCTCTTCGCCGGTTCGCGGCAGGGCTCGATCGCCTGATGTGCGCCGTCCTCGCATGCGACGTAGCAGAGCTGACAGCCGATGCAGAGCTCGGTATTGATCTCCGCGATCACTTTGTAATTCAAATCCAGATCGCCCCAATCCACCACGTTTGCCATCGCGCGACCGCGAAAATCCTCGATGGTGCGGAATCCATGATCCTCCATATAATGCGACAGGCCGTCGATCATATCCTCGACGATGCGGAACCCGTAATGCATCGCGGCCGTACAGACCTGAACGGTGGATGCACCGAGGGCGATATGCTCGGCGGCGTCGTTCCAGTAGCTGATTCCGCCGATGCCGCTGATGGGAAGTCGTGAATTCTTCGCGACAGAAGACAGCAGGTGCAAAGCGATCGGCTTGACGGCCGGGCCGCAGTATCCGCCGTGCGAGGACTTGCCGCCCACGTTGGGACGTGGCGCAAAGTCTTCCAGATCCACTCCCATGAGGGAATTAATGGTATTGATGAGGCTGACCCCGTCGGCGCCGCCGCGCTCGGCGGCGTTGGCGATATGTGTGACGCTCGTCACGTTGGGCGTGAGCTTGACGATCACCGGCACCTTCGCGACTTCCTTCACCCATCGCGTGATCATCTCGGTGTATTCCGGTACCTGGCCAACCGCCGAACCCATCCCGCGCTCGCTCATACCGTGCGGACATCCGAAATTTAGCTCCAGGGCGTCGGAGCCGGCATCTTCGGCGCGCCGCACCATCTCGTGCCACGACGCGCGCTTGGACTCAACCATCAGAGAGGCGATCACGAGATTGTTCGGATAGCGCTTCTTTACTTCATAGATTTCGCGAAAGTTGACTTCGGTCGGGCGGTCGCTGATCAGCTCGATGTTATTGAAGCCCATGACCTTTACGCCGTTCAGATCGATGGCGCCGTAGCGCGAGCTGGTGTTCACAATGGGCTCGCCAATCGTCTTCCACACGGCGCCGCCCCACCCGGCATCGAACGCCCGCATCACCTGGCCAGCTGTGTTGGTGGGAGGGCCAGAAGCAAGCCAGAAGGGATTCGGGCTAGTCATCCCCAGAAACCTCACGCTGAGATCAGACATATGTCACCCCTTGCCCGAGCGCGGCGAGCCGAGCCATGCGTCCAAACCTTGGGCCGCCGCCATACCGTCGGCCACGGCATCGACCACTTCCTTGCCGCCATTGGTACAA
This sequence comes from Candidatus Acidiferrales bacterium, assembly GCA_035622155.1. GTDB lineage: Bacteria > Acidobacteriota > Terriglobia > Acidiferrales > UBA7541 > Palsa-295. Next base: position 86,488 of record DASPVW010000042.1, on the reverse strand, counting down.
TCTCCACCGGCAAAATATTGCGGATGACCCGTTTGATGGCCATCATGGATCTGGATGGTGCCGTCCGGATCAATCTCTACGCCCTTCACAGCGCGCAGAAAATCGGTGCTGGGCTTTTGTCCCACGGCACGCACGACCATATCGACCTCGAGCGTGAATTCCGTACCGAGGATCGGGGTGGGGCTGCGGCGCCCGTTTCGGTCAGGCGGGCCAAGCTCGGTGCGCAGGCATCCGAGGCCGGTGACAACACCACCACGACCCACGACACGCACCGGCTGTGTTTGCCACAGAAAGACCACGGAGTCCCGTTTCGCAAGTTGATATTCGTAGGCAAAGGCCGGCATTTCCGCCTCGCCCCGTCGATAAATCAAGTAGACGGTCTCTGCACCTAGGCGCCGAGCGGCGGTGACAACGTCAATCGCGGTGTTGCCGGCGCCGACGCAGGCCACTCGGCGTCCGACGTCGATTTCTCCGAACGATTGCGCTTTTGTTTTCTCGATGAACTCGATTGCGCCGTAGACGCCGTGAAGTTCTTCACCAGGGAGATTCAGGGCCCAGGTCTCGCCGAGACCCACGCCGATGAAGATGGCGTCAAATTGCTTTTCCAGATCGACCGTGGAAATATCCCGTCCCACTTCGATGTTCTGGCGGAACTTGACGCCCAACTGCTTCACGAGGTCGATTTCACGCACCGAATCGGCAGCGCGGGTCTTGTACGCGGCGATCCCGTAGGTATTCAGGCCGCCGGGAAGCGCATGGCGGTCAAACACGGTGACCTCGTAGCCATGCTTGGCAAGTTCGGCGGCGCAGGCCAGCGAGGCAGGGCCCGAACCAATACATGCCACTTGCCTTCCGTTGGGTGCACCGGGCGAAAACAGCGCGATATTGTGCCTCAGCACAAAATCGACAGCATGGCGCTGCAGGCGTCCGATCTCAATGGGCGGTTCGCCCTTTTCATGCATCACGCAGGCGCCTTCACACAGCACCTCGGTCGGGCACACCCGGCCGCAACTGTGTCCCAAGATATTCGCGGTCAATATTTCCTCGGCGGATCCGCGCAAATTGCCGGTGGAGATTTTCTTGATAAAAGCGGGAACATCGATATGCGTGGGGCAGGCGATCGTGCAAGGCGCATCAAAACAATACAAGCACCGCGAAGCTTCGATCAGTGCTTGGCGTCTGTTCATCGCGGGCGAGATTTCGGCGAAGTTCTTCTCGTATTGTTCGGTGGAAAGCTTCGGCGCTGTGTCGTGAAGCCGCATAGGAAAAACCGGTCGGATCTCCCAATCGCACAGCCCGGATGGAGAGTTGCTCGCGGGCCCGTGGCAAACCAACGGAGGCCCCATTCTAGCACTCATCCCAGCCTGCCCGTCTGTGCTTAGACCGGAAAGAAAGGGGGTTGGGCGCTCGCACGCCTTGCGTGGCTTTTCGTGAATGCCCTAAGATGCCTGGACCCGCACCATACCGGAGGGGTCATGCGTTTTGACACAGTCATCCGCAACGGCACAGTCGTAACCGCGACCGACACGTATCGAAGCGATATCGGGATCGCCGACGGGCGGATCGCGGCCATCGCCCCGTCGCTGCCAATGGAAAGTGCCAGCCAGTTGATCGATGCGGCAGGAATGTTCGTCATGCCGGGCGGGATCGACGTCCACACCCATCTGGACATGCCCTTTGGCGGCACGACGAGTGCGGACGACTTCGAATCAGGAACCGTTGCGGCTGCATACGGCGGGACGACCACGCTGATCGATTTCGCTGTTCAGTACAAAGGACAAAGTCTCAGACAAGCATTCGACACCTGGATGAAGAAAGCCGATCGCAAGGCCGCGATCGATTACGCATTTCACTGCATCATCACCGATCTGGGCGACGCACAACTGGAGGAGATGGGAGGCCTAATCGGCGAGGGGGTCTCGAGCTTCAAACTTTTTATGGCCTATCCCGGCGTGCTGATGGTGGACGACGGCACGATCTTTCGCGCGATGTCGCAGGCCGCGAAGTATGGCGGACTGATTTGCATGCATGCGGAAAATGGCGGTGCGATCGACGTGATCGTGCGTCGTGCTCTGGCCGAGGGCAAGCGTGCGCCGAAGTACCACGCGTTGACGCGGCCCACGACCGCCGAGGGCGAGGCGACCGGCCGTGCTCTCGCGCTGGCAGAAATGGCGGGCTCGCCCGTCTACATCGTGCATCTGTCATGCAACGAGGCGCTCGCAAGGGTGCGCGAGGCGCGCGACCGCGGACTGCCAGCCTACGCAGAGACCTGCCCCCAATATCTCTATCTCTCGTTAGAGCACATGGATGCGCCCGGATTTGAAGGCGCGAAATATGTCTTCACGCCCCCGCTACGCGAGAAATGGCACCAGGACAAATTGTGGCAGGGACTGGCGGACGACACGCTGCAGGTGGTTTCGACCGATCACTGCCCTTTCTGCTTCAAGGAGCAGAAAGAGTTGGGCAAGGACGATTTCACAAAAATTCCAAATGGAGGGCCAGGAATCGAGCACCGTTTGAGCCTCATCTATACGGGAGGTGTGCACGGGGCGAGATTTTCCCCCAACCGCTTTGTCGAGCTTGTTGCCACCGCGCCGGCCAAACTCTTCGGCCTATTTCCTCGCAAAGGCACCATTGCGATCGGCTCGGACGCCGATCTGGTCGTGTTCGATCGAGACAAGGAGCAGGTCATTAGCGCGTCCACCCACCACATGCGCGTCGATTATTCCATGTTTGAGGGGATTCGCGTCAAAGGAGTGCCGATCAGCGTCCTTCTGCGCGGGAGGACGATCCTGGAGGACGGGAAATTCGTCGGCAAACCCGGAAGCGGCGAGTTCGTGCGAAGACAGAGATATTCCGGGATATGAAGCAGTCGCGTTAGGATTCACCGATATCTTCGCGCCAGACGTCGGGGTGTTTGCCGATGTAATCGGCCAGCAGAGAAGCGCACTCAGCGGAGTCGAGATCAATCACCAGAACACCCAGCGAACGCAGCCACGGGAGTCCGCCCTGGAAATTGCGGCTTTCCCCGACCACGACCGTTCCAAATCGGAACTGGCGGATCAAACCACTGCAATACCAGCACGGCGCCAGCGTTGTAACGATCGTCATATCGCGATAACTCCGCTGGCGGCCGGCGTTGCGAAAGGCATTGATCTCACCGTGCATGGAAGGGTCAGCATCCTGTACGCGACGATTGTGGCCCACGCCAATTAGACAACCATTGCCGTCGAAAATCGCCGCGCCGATCGGTAAGCCCCCTTCGTTGAGGCTCTTGCGGGCCTCGGCGACCGCGACCGCGAGCATTCCGGCATAGATGGGTTGGGGCTTCACGAGATTGCTCACTGGCTCGGCCGTGGGGAGGGGATCGTCGACTCACGCTCGGTCCAGTGCTCGATCAAATCACGAACGACTTTATCGCCCACCCGCTCAGCCGCCTCGAGCGATTCCGTATAGGCGTCGTACTGCCCTTCGATCATTTGCTTCAAGCTGTCGGCGGCGGTGACGCCAGGTGGCTGACGATCGTAATTGCTGACGGCGCGCAGCACAAGGACTCGGCTGAAGTCGACGCGGCCGGCCCGGCCTAGAAACGTGAGCGCTTGCAGCGTGCCGGTGTCCTCCATCGCGGTGACCATGAAATTGCCCTGCCCGCCGGTAAAGTACTTCACCCAGGCATTGGCCCACTGGTCCATCAACGTGCCGTGCCAAAACGTCATGCCCGACAGCACATCGCCGTGGGTCACAAACGGTGGCTCGAGGGCCTTGGGAAAGCCGGTGAACCGCGCGCGGGCCTTGCGGATGGAATCGGAATCGAGCAGTGTGACGTCCTTGGTGAGCTGAAGCGCCCAGGCGACCAGTTGCGGATTCAGAGTGAATATTTCGCCATCGGCGTCGGGCCTCGCCGGCGATTGATACGGCGCCGACCGACGCATCGGAACGTAACCAGTTGGCCAATCACTCGGGATTTCGCGTGCGTCAATTTCGTACGCGAGATCGCCGTCAATGACATGGTCGGTCCAGACCGCTGAGCCAAGAGAAACATCGGCGGGATCGCCCCCACCGATTCCCGCAATGACCCAATAAGCTTGCGAGAGGTCGAATCGCGGATCGAGGCCAAGTGCCATAACCGACGCGGCCGCCTTAGCCGTCCCCACTCCGGTGAGCAGGCCGAGCACTCCATCGTTGTTCATCCGCACGTGGTGGTAGCCGGCGGGAAGGTCAAAAATCTGGTCGAGATGCTCGCGCTCAACCCAAAGCTGATACTCGCCCGGCGCATCGCCCGTATCTTGGCCGCGCTCGAACATCGCGACGACAACCACCTTTACTCGGATCGGTTTCGCCGGCGAGGCCGACTGCTCCTGTGGCGGCGCAGCGCACGCGCCCGAGCCCATCAATACCCAGCAGAAACAAGCCAGAAGCCGGATCATTCGTTCACGCCCTTTGAAGGAGACGAAGACGAAGCAGAGTTCCGGGAAGAGTTTACACGACTGAGGCAAAAGCGAAATTGTGTTTGTGATCTCAGGAAGTAAAATGTGAGGTCCCATTTGGAAAGCGTTTTCCTGTACATAAAGGACCGGAAATGATTGGTGCTCTTCGATCGATGTGTTCTGTCCCGCTCGCCGTTGTCTGCTCGTCCCTTCTGGTGCTCACGGGTTGTCAAGAGCCCTCACGCGCGCCGTCGCCCGAACTACGCGCGTCAAGGGCATTGGATGCGGCTCGCGGCAATCCGCTAGCTTTGAGGGCGTTTCTGGTCAGCATGCCAAAAGGCGCAGACCTGCATTACCACCTCGAGGGCGGTGTTTACGCCGAGTCTTGGATTCGAGCGGGTGCGGAAGACCACCTCTGCGTAAATGTGAGTTCGCTGTCATTGGGTAATCGGCGGGCCACCGGTTGCGGCAGCGGTGAAGTTCCCGCGGAGAAGGCCAATCACGACCAACATTTCTACGACGCCCTCGTAGATGCGTTTTCCATGCGGGGTTTTGTACCCACCCCGGGGGTGACGGGCCATGATCATTTCTTTGACTCATTCGATAAATTCCAGGCGGCGGATCGAGCGCACACGGGCGAATGGCTGGACGAAATCGCCACGCGAGCTGCGGCACAGAATGAACAATATCTCGAGTTAATGGTTACGCCGGACTTCTCGCGAACGGCAAGGATCGCACACGAACTGGGGTGGAAGGCGAATGCAAGCTTGGGCGAGGTTCGCAGCCAGCTCTTGGCACGCGGGCTACGCGATGACGTTGGCGTTGCGCGTGCCTACCTGGACCGAGGTGAGGCCGTGCGCTGGCAGATCGAACGCTGCAGTGACCCCAACCCGGCGCCTGCCTGTGGAGTTGAGATTCGTTACATCTATCAGGTGCTGCGAGCGTTTCCGCCCGAGCAGGTCTTCGCGCAGACGCTGCTGGGCTTCGAGGCGGCTTCGGTTGACTCGCGCTTCGTCGGCATCAACTTTGTCCAGCCCGAGGACAACCACATTGCGATGTCTGATTATGCCTTGCACATGAAGATGCTGGCCTTTCTGCACGGCGTTTATCCCACCGTGCACATTAGCCTACACGCCGGCGAACTTTCCCCCGGGATGGTTCCGCCGGACGGCCTTTGTTGCCACATCCGGATGGCGGTCGAGATAGCCCAGGCGGAGCGGATCGGGCACGGCGTGGATGTGATGTACGAGGACCGGCCCTACGATTTGCTGGGGAAAATGGCGGCAGAGCGCGTGATGGTGGAAATCAACTTGACCAGCAACGACGTGATTCTCGGTGTCACGGGCTACGATCACCCGTTTCCGATTTACAGGCGCTACGGCGTGCCGGTGGCGCTGTCGACCGACGACGAGGGCGTTTCCCGCATCGATTTGACGCACGAATATGTTCGTGCCGTCCAGACCTACGGGTTGAATTACGCTGATCTGAAAAAGATGGTGCGCACAAGTATCGAACACAGCTTTTTGCCGGGAGCGAGTTTGTGGCAGGATCCCGATCGGTTCCAGAATGCGGCCTCGGCGTGCTCATCCGACACTCTGGGTGTGCCCCAGCCTTCGGCGGCATGCGCCTTGTTGTTGCAGTCGGCTGAAAAAGCACGGCAGCAATGGGAGCTGGAGCGACGATTTGCCCAGTTTGAGGGCAAACAATAGCACCTGTCGAATCCTCGGCCCGTAGAGTTTCCTCTGAAGCGCAGGGTCGTGATCGTCAACGTTTCCTATGACACGATGGCGAGTTTTCTTGCGCCGTATGGAAGCCAACAAGCATCACGGGTGGCGCGCGATCTGGACGCAAAGATTGGAACTCTGATCAAATCAGCGGCTTTCAGATCATCACCTGATCAGGTCAAGCGCCGCGAACTGGCCGGTGACTCGGTGCGACTTCGCGCCCCTTCGACGATTTCCAGGATCGCCGCCACCACAAGTTCCGGCTGGTCCTCGGTAATCCAATGGCCGCTGCGTTTTGCCAGGATGTGGTGACCCTCGGACGATTGCGCTGCTACGGCTCGGTGCTCGGCAAGGCGTCGGGACGGAAGGTTGGCGGCCGAGATGACGGTGAGGCGTGTTTCCAAGGGGCCCGCGGCGACAACCTGCCCTGCACTTTCCGGAAGTCGTTCGAGCTGGCTTGCGATCGTGCGGCAGAATTTCGCTTGCGTCCAAAAGAACGGCGTCACGGCCCGCTCGCCTGCGGGGAGATTCCAAAACCAGCGGCTCTCGGTGGAGTTAGAGTCTGACGGCGCCCCCTGACTGATCGCGCGAATCAGGGGATTCGCCAGAGATTTTGCATTCGAGTGTATCAGCCAAGCAATCAAGCGCAGCAATCCTGTGTACGAAACCACAGCGGCACGCCGGCAAATTATTGAGCCAATTTCGACGCGGCGGCGGTCATGCTCGGAAGGTGGGTGCCATTCGGCAGGCGCCACCGGATCTACCAGCACTACACCACAAACCTCTCCGGGGTAGCGCGCCGCAAAAAGGGACATGGTGAGCCCGCCGTACGAGTGTCCGACCACCACATAAGGCGGAGCAATCTGGGCGTCGGTCAGCAGCGAATGAAGTTCGTCCACGATCCGAGAGGCGTTGCGGGGTTCTGGCCCGGGATCGCTCCAACCGAGCCCGGCGCGGTCATAGCTCACCACGCGCGTCGATTTGGCGAGTTCGGGCTGAATACCTTGCCAAGTCAGCACGGTGCTCATCAAGCCCGATTCCAGAAGGACCGTCGGGCTGCCTTTGCCCATGTCCCGAACGTGAAGGCGACGGTTGCCGATCGCTACGAACTTGCCGGGTGGAGGAAAACGCTTGCGATCGCGGCGCACTCCGAGCAGTTGATAGCCAACACCTGCCAACACAGCTGCGCCGATGCCTCCCGCCACGTACCCGATCACCGGGGCAAATCCCTTCCCCTTTCGGAGTCAACTGACTTCCTCCCCTGCTTTAGATCGCGGCCAATGTATTCCGCGATGAAGTAAGCGAAGTCGACGCAGTCGCCGATCGAACGACCTTCCAGATAATTCCCCGCCAAGCAAAGGCCCGGAAGCGACCGCGAGGCTTCGCGAATTTCAGCGACGCGTTGCGCATGACCAAGACGAAAATGAGGAAGCGCGTTGGGAAGCTTCCACACTGTGCGGTCTACCGGCTGGCCCGAGATTCCGAGGACTTCCGACACCTCGCCTTCCACCCGGTTCGCAATGGCCTCCTGCGACATAGCCAGGAAGGAGGCCTCGGCAAAAGGCCGCGCCAAAGTCGTCATCAGAACCTTGCCCGCCGGGGCGCGATCTGGAAACAACGATGAGTTCCACGTGCTTGAAATCGTATGTAGGCCCTCGCGCCGCGGGACCACAAATCCGAATCCCTTCAGCGAATGACCAACCTGAGCGCGATCGTAAGCCGAGCAGACCACAACCAACGGAGAATACTGAATCCCGCCGAGCATCGAACTCAGATGCGGATCGGCCGCCTGCAACAGAGCTGCGGCTTCGTACGCGGGAGCGGCGATGACGACTGATTCGGCGGCAACTTCTTCCCCGCCGTGAAGTCGGATTGACCAAGGGGTGAGAGACCCAACCGTACGTCGCAGGCCTTCCACGCGCGCACCGAGCCGCACCGAAGCACCTAGCTTTTCGGCCAGCCTGTCGGTCAGAGCGGTGAGCCCGGCCTTAAAGGAACCGAGCGGTGGCAATGCCTCACCCAGGCGCACACTCGAAGAGGAATGGTTGGTCGAATCGGAAGAGAAACGAGACTTGCCGTTTGAGTTGCGCGATTTCACTGCGCCGCGAAACACGCTGCCGTGTTCGCGTTCCCAGCGAGCCAGGGACGGCAGGGCGCTTTCCAGACCCATCTCTTCCGGGTCGGCGAAAAAAACGGCGGAAACGAAGGGGTCGACGAGGTAGTCGAGTGTCTCGGCGCCAAACTTGCGTCGCACAAAATCGGCCACGGATTCTTCCAAATCAGGCGGTTCTGCATGGCCGAAAGGCTCACCAACGAAGCGAGCCTTATCGCGGAAGCCAACCAGGCGCGTGCCCAAAAGAGCCCAGGGCGACAAGGGCGCCGGATACAGTCGACCGCCTTTCAAAACATAGCGCTTGGCGCGGGAGCTCGCGCGCACGAAGGCGCCCTCCAGTCCGAGCTCGCGGACCAGTTCGCGAAGCGTGCGAGGGAACCGCGGGCACTGTGGGCCGGCCTCGAAAAGAAAACCGTTGCGTCTGACCGCAGCAATGACGCCGCCGACCCGATCGGCAGCTTCCAGCAAGGTGACAGACACCCCCAATCGCTCGAGACGATAGGCACAGGCGAGGCCCGTAATCCCACCCCCGATAACAACTGTTTGCCGATCCATTCTCATTGCGTAAGAATCTTATCAGAAGAGTCCAGAATGCCTTTACCGTCGCCTCAACCGACACGTAATCACAAGGCTAAGAAGCTTCCTTCGGTGAACGCGGTCGTACCGGAAGCGCGCTTATCACTAACCGAATGGGTGCGGGAGTATGGCGCGCGCAGAAACGAAATCGCCGTGGTCCAGCGTCGCGGATACCGTATGGAACGCTGGAGCTATGGGCGAATTTCTGACGACGCGAACCGCTTTGCACAGGAGTTGGAGGCGCGAGCGATCGGCAAAGGGGATGCCGTCGTGCTTTGGGGAGAGGGCTCGGCGGAATGGACCACGGCGTTTCTTGGTTGCGTTCTTCGCGGCGTCGTGGCCGTACCGATCGACGCGATTTCAACTGCGGAGTTCGCCGCCCGCGTCGCTCGGGACTCCCGCGCCAAACTGGCCCTGGTGTCGGTCAAGGTTGGGGGAGGTGCTGCATTGCCAGCCCCATCGCTTTTTCTGGAAACGCTTCCGGCAGTCATAGCCCCGCGCTCACCGGAACCGTATCCTTCGCCGGTGATGACACGAAACGACACGCTGGAGGTGATTTTTACGTCGGGAACGACCGCCGAACCGCGCGGCGTCGTGATTTCACACGGCAACGTACTCGCCAATATCGAACCGCTGGAACGGGAAATTCGCAAATACCTCCACTGGGAACGATTGTTCCATCCACTTCGCTTTCTGAACCTGCTCCCGCTGAGTCACATCTTCGGGCAGATGTTAGGGCTGTTCATTCCGTCCCTGTTGGGCGCGACGGTGATCTACAGCGATTCACTGAAGCCATGGGAAACTATCGAGACGATTCGGCGCGAGCGCGTATCTGTGTTGGTCGCGGTGCCGCGACTCATCGAGTCACTTGCAAGAGAAGTTGAACGCGATCTCGAACGACGAGGGCAGCTGGAGAGGTTTCGCAACAACTTGGCCGCTTCCGAAAATAGGCATTTCCTGCAACGCTGGTGGACCTTTCGCTTGATCCACCGCCGCTTTGGATGGAAATTCTGGGCCTTCATTTCCGGCGGCGCGACCCTGCCCGAGCAAACAGAAATATTCTGGCACCGGCTCGGCTACGCCGTTGTGCAAGGCTACGGCATGACGGAGACGGCGTCGCTCATTACCCTAAATCATCCGTTTCGCACCGGTAAAGGGTCGATCGGCGGCGTATTTCCGGGAATGGAGATCAAGGTTGACGCCAGCGGAGAAGTTTTGGTGCGGGGCGAAAACGTTGCCGCGGCATACCAACGCGGGCAAGAACGAGAACCGGTCCTGGCTGCCGACGGCTGGTTTCATACCGGCGATCTTGCAGAAGCTGGACCCGACGGAAGGCTTTATTTCAAGGGCAGGAGCAAAAACACGATCGTGACGTCTGCCGGGATGAAGGTGTATCCAGAGGACCTGGAAAAAGCGTTGCGCCAACAAAAGGGGGTCCTCGACTGTGTGGTGGTCGGTCTTCGACAGAATGGAAATGAAGAGCCATGCGCTGCACTTTTGCTCGATGGCTCTGAGAGTGATGCTGCCCACGTGATCGAACAAGCGAACAAGTCCCTGGCGGAGTACCAGAAGATTCGTCAATGGTTGGTCTGGCCGGAGCCTGATTTTCCGCGCACGCCCACGCAGAAACCAGCCCTTCCACCGATCCGTGCGATGGCCCAAGCACGGCTCCGCGGCACGACCCAAGCAAAACGCGCAACGTCGGTTGCCGATGTCGTGGCCCAGATGACCGCGCGCGCAGCCAAATCGGCGCCTCCGGGTGACGGCCGCGACGCTCTGGGGGGCATGAGCTCGCTGGATCGAGTCGAGCTGATGAGCGCGATTGAGGATCGCTATCAGGTGAATCTGAGCGAAGCGAAATTTTCGCAGGTTACCTCGATCGCTGAGCTCGAACAATTGGTTCGCAAGCCAGAGGCCACCCCACGCGAGCACCTCTTCCCACGCTGGCCCCAAAGCTGGCTGATTACGGCGGTGCGGCTGGCGGCCTACTATTTACTGGTCTGGCCGGCAACGTACTTGCTCGCCGCACCCCGCATACGCGGCAGGGAGAATCTGCAGGGAGTCGAGGGGCCTGTGCTGGTGATTTCCAATCACGTGACATATGTGGACATCGGATGGATTCTGGCGGCGCTGCCTCGGCGTTTCCGGCACCGGCTCGCGACGGCGATGCGCGGTGAAAGACTGGCGGAGATGCGGCGGCCGGCCCCAACACTTGGCTTCTTCGAACGCCTCACCGAACGCCTCAGCTATCCTCTGGTCCTCACTTTTTTCAACATCTTTCCCATGCCCAAAGAGTCGGGCTTCTTGCGTAGCTTCTCCTTTGTGGGCGATCTCGTGGATCGGAAGTGGAGCGTATTAATTTTTCCGGAGGGACTGACCACAACAGACGGGAAGTTGGCCCCGTTTCGTTCGGGAATCGGACTTCTGGCCGCCGGGCTCAATATTCCCGTAGTGCCGATGCGGCTTGATGGGTTATTTGAATTGAAACAAAAAAATCGCACCATTGCGCGCCCGGGACACGTGAAGGTGACCATCGGGCCGCCTGTTCGCTTCTCCAGTCAAGATCCGAACGAGATCGCCCGGGATCTACAACGCCGAGTCCAGGAACTGGAGTAATCCCGGCGGCCGTCGTCTCGGTCAGCCCCCGGCGATCGCGCCGACGACCATAAGCGGCTCCTTTCCGCACGATACAGCTGCGGGCAAGGGGGTGTCGGTGGACTTGTGGGACCAGTCCTCTTCGCAGACGAAGAAACGCAAAAACGGCCTCCGCTCGAGCGTTACGTGGTCGCGGATCGTCCCGCGTAGCATGGGATAGCGGGCTTCGAGAGCATCGAGAACCGAGCGCAGCGTGGCTGTGCCTTCAATTTCAAGATGTACCTCGCCCTCCACGCGGGCCAGGGTTCGGAGATGTTGCGGAAGCATCACTTGGATCTGGTTCATCGCCACCGCCGCGCAGGCCCCGGCTCGCCTTTTACAGGGAGCCGGACCGACCGATCACGCCAGCGTCTGTACCTCCACGGACAGCACGGCCGGCAGATCGCGGACAATCGAATTCCAGCTATCGCCGGCATCCGACGAAGCGTACACTTGCCCGCCGGTGGTCCCAAAGTAAACGCCGCATGAATCCAGTGAATCGACGGCCATCGCTTCGCGCAGCACGTCCACATAGCAGTGGGCTTGCGGCAACCCTTTGCTGAGCGGCTCCCAGTCATGACCGCCGGTCCGGCTGCGATAGACGCGTAGCTTGCCCTCCGGCGGAAAGTGCTCGGAATCGCTCTTGATCGGTACGACGTAGATCGTCTCCGGTTCGTGTGCATGCACATCGATCACGAACCCGAAATCGGTGGGCAGATTGCCGCTGATTTCCTGCCACGAATCACCTGCGTTATCCGTCCGCATGACGTCCCAATGCTTTTGCATATAGAGAACGCCCGGGCGCGCTGGATGCATGGCCATATGGTGGACGCAGTGGCCCACCTCGGCCGTTTGGTCGGGCAGATAAGGTGACTTCAGCCCACGATTGATCGGCAGCCAAGTTTTTCCGTCGTCATCAGTGCGGAAGGCACCTGCGGCGGAGATGGCAACGAACATTCTTTTAGGATTTGAGGGATCGAGAACAATCGTGTGCAAGCCCATGCCTCCGGCCCCAGGCTGCCAACTGGGCCCTGTGCCATGACCGCGCAAGCCGGCAAGTTCATGCCAGGACTTCCCGCCGTCGGTCGACCGAAACAACGCTGCGTCCTCCACACCAGCATACACGGTATCGGGATCGGTCAGGGAAGGTTCGAGGTGCCAAACGCGCTTGAATTCCCACGGGTGCTGTGTGCCGTCATACCATTGATGTGTAGTCAGGGGTCTCCCGGTTTCCGGAGAAGCATCGTAGACGAACTTGTTGCTTTCGCCAGCCGGCATGCGGCCAGCGGCCATGGTCATGCCACCCCCGGGAGTCTCCCAAGTCTTGCCGCCATCGCTCGAGCGCTGGATGATCTGACCGAACCAACCGCTGGTTTGCGAGGCATAGAGTCTATCGGGATCTGCCGGGGACCCTTTGACGTGGTAGATCTCCCAACCTATGAAGTGCGGACCAGCAACCTCCCATTTTTCGCGCTTTCCATCCGAGGTCAAAATAAATGCGCCCTTGCGTGTTCCGACCAATACGCGTACTTTGCTCATCGCTTGCTCCTTAGCCTCTTTTTTTTCCGATCGTTTCACGGCAAGCGCCACTCACCCTCCACCTGCAAAGGGTTGGGGTCGCGTTCCCTCCAGCGCCGATGGACTTCTCTAAGGATCTGCTCGCGATTGTCTGCCATCGTCTCGATCGCCCCGCACGGACCGGAATTTTGATGCCGCGCACCCCAGACGAGCAGTTCCAAAAGGACCGGTGCAAGACCGACTCCTTTCTCCGTCAGACGATAGCTCACCCGTCTTCGATCTGTTCGGTCGATTTCCGCCGTGATGATTTCTCCCGATTTGAGCTTGCGGAGGCGGTCAGCCAAGATGTTCGTCGCAATCCCCTCACCCGACTCCTGGAATTGTTTAAACGTGCGGAGGCCGCGAACCATCAAATCGCGAACGATCAGCAGTGACCAGCGATCTCCTAGGATCTCGAGCGAAATGCTAACCGGGCAGTCTGAACGGCGCCTTGGCTTTGCTCGGCGGAGCACGACGGGGGGAACGCTAGCAGATTGACTTGCAATCTGCAAGCGATATTGCGGCGCCGCCGCTCCTGGCCTCGAAAGACCAACGAAGTCATGGAGTTGATCAGAGCAGGAGTGCCCGGGGGGCCTGCTATACTGAAGTTTCATATGAAGGGTCGAAAGCAGGTGGAAGGAGCACGGGTGGTGGCGCGGGCGGAACTGCCGACACGCTTTGGGCGGTTCACCGTCTTCGGGATTCAAGGCAGAAAGCCAAGTGAGGAGGCCGTAGCGATCCAGCACGGGCGGGTGAAGCAAGGAGCCGCTCCTCTGGTACGGGTGCACTCGCAGTGCCTTACGGGCGATGTGTTTGCGTCGCAGCGCTGCGACTGTCGGGCGCAGCTGGAATTTTCACTCCGCAAGGTCGCCAAGGAGCCGGCGGGCATCGTTCTCTATCTGGCGCAGGAAGGCCGCGGCATCGGGCTCCTCAACAAATTGAAGGCCTACGAACTGCAGGACCAGGGCCTCGATACGGTCGAAGCCAATCGCCGGCTTGGATTTGCAGCCGATTCGCGCGATTACGACTTCGCGGCGGCGGCGCTGAAAGCTCTGGGCGTGCGGTCGGTGCGGCTGCTATCGAATAATCCCGACAAAATCAGGCAGTTGGAGCGCGGCGGCATCCGCGTCGTGAAACGGGTTCCCTGTCGGCCGCCTACGAGCCATCATTCACGCGCCTACCTGCGCACGAAGCAGCACCGGCTAGGGCACTTGCTCTCGGACTCGTAGAGTTTTTGGCCGCACCGATGGGGCGAGTCTTCAACCACCGCCGACAAAGTGAACGATTTCGAAGTTGTCATTCGACGCTACTTGAACTCTCGGCCACTCGGCGCGGGGAAGGATGTCAAAATTGCGCTCGATAGCGACCCGCTCGGCTCGCATGCCAAGGTGCTCGAGGAGTGCGACCACGTTCAGTCCGTCGGGAATTTCGTGACGCTCCCCATTGATGGTGACTTTCATTTTTGCGTGAGGCTCGGTTAGCCCTGCGGGACTCCCGCAGGCGGACGGGAACGGCGCGAGCGCATCGAAAAGCGAATCTCATCCTTGGCGCCGTCTGTCATCGCGCGGATGATAAGTGCGAGATCGCCCTTGCCGAGGGGCGGCAGAGGAAACTCGATTCGCGCGCGGCCATGCTGATCGCTCGTGGTTCGACGAGGCCCGTTCTGCAAGGCCCCTTCAATCGAGGCTTCGACCTCGACGGCGGGCTGTGGCTCGCTGTCGAGGCGGCGCACGATTTCGATGTCGAGCGAGACGTGCCCCGCCGAGAGCCATGATTTTGGGTTGAGCAAGCGCACTTGGATCGCGGCGGCCGGCGGCACGGGCCCCGTTGCCTGAGCGATTTCGGCCGAGAGAGCGCCGGCGCGCAACTCCTCCAATACGTAGCGGTGCTGCTCGGCCACACGCCTGTGTAGGACGTCTTCACTGAATTCGATCGAGGCGGTCAGATGTTCATAACTGGTTGAATGACGGTGTACGACTCGCCCCTGGAGGTAAATCGCGGTGTCGATGACAGGGTGGCTGGGGCCGCGGTCTTCGGTTTGGACATGGAACAGCTGATCGCCCACTCGCACATCGGTGTTGTATCCCGAACTCATCGAGCGGTGGTCTTCTCCGCACTCACATTGCCAATTCGTGAGTCCTCAAACGCACGTCCGTTTATTTGACCCACGTGCTCTCGAACGTTATTATAGCAACGGGATTCGAATGAGCAGCAACTACCTCGACAGTTACGGGCCGCTCTTGCTCATGTTTATACTGGCGGCCTTGATCTCCGGAGCGCTGATCGCAGTTTCCTCAGTGGTCGGCCAACGCAAGCCTTCGCGTGAGAAACAGCAGCCCTATGAATGCGGGGTTCGTCCCACGGGCGACGCGCGGCAACCATTCTCGGTGCATTTCTACATGGTGGCCCTGATTTTCATTCTCTTCGATATCGAGGCCATCTTCCTCTACCCCTGGGCGCTCGTCTACCACGACCTGAAGGTTTTTGGCTTTGTGGAGATGTTGCTCTACATTATGATTCTGCTGGTCGGATACATTTACCTCTGGAAGAAGGGGGCGCTCGACTGGAGTAAGTAAGCGCCCCGCCTGGAATCGGATTCATACAAAGTGGAATCACGGGAAGCTGGGAAAAACCCTGTAGTGCAGAGGCTCAGGGACTGGGACCCGCAGGCTGTCGCCGAAGTAATTGATTTCAGGGGCGAAACAACTGTCGTTGTCCCTCGACAGCATCTGCTCAAGGTCTCGGAGTTTCTCCTCGGCCAGCCGGATCTAGGCTTCTCGTATCTTTCCGACCTCACCCCGGTCGATCGCTTTCCCTTGGAACCGCGCTTCGAATTGAACTATCACCTGCTCTCGCTGCATCGCAAAGAGCGGCTGCGGCTCCGGGTGAGGCTACCGGGTTCCGAACCCGCGGTGACGTCGGTGACTTCGGTCTGGCCGACAGCGAATTGGCATGAGCGCGAGGCGTTCGATCTCTTCGGCATTCGGTTCGAGGGTCATCCTGATCTGACACGCATTTTGATGCCAGACGATTGGGAAGGACACCCGCTTCGGAAAGATTATCCAGTCGAAGGATACCGCTAGTCGTGAATGAGGCGTCCGAGTCATGACTACAATCGAAACGGCCGCCGGCCCTACCGAGCCGATGGTCCTCAACATGGGGCCGCAGCACCCGTCGACGCACGGAGTGCTCCGTGTGATCTTGGAACTCAATGGAGAAACTGTCCTCAAGGCGAAGCCGGTGATCGGTTATCTGCACACCGGAATCGAAAAATCCTGCGAAGACAAGACCTACTCCCAGTGCATTACACTTACCGACCGCATCGATTACCTTGCGCCCCTGTCGAACAATCTTGCATTCTGCCTGGCCGCTGAAAAGCTGATTGAGATCGAGGTTCCCAAGCGCGCGCAATACATCCGCGTGCTGCTCACAGAGCTGACTCGCCTCGGTTCGCACCTGGTCTGGTTGGGGACGCACGCCATCGATCTGGGCGCGATGTCCGTTTTCCTCTATTGCTTCCGCGAACGCGAAGAGATCTTGAAGATTCTGGAGTACGTCTCCGGCCAGCGGATGATGACCAGCTACTTCCGTATCGGCGGTCTCGCGCTCGAGCCACCCCCTGGATGGTTGGAAAGGGTCCAGCGTTTGATCGATTTGATGCCCGGGCACATCGATCAGTACGAAGAGCTGCTTACGGAAAATCGCATCTGGATCGCGCGCACCAAGGGCGTGGGCTACTTGAGCGCACAGGACGCCATCGCCATGGGCGTTTCCGGACCGCTACTGCGCGCGAGCGGTGTGCCGTATGACATCCGCAAGGTTTTTCCGTATTCCAGCTACGACGAGTTCGATTTCGAGATGAAGACAGCGACAGAGTGTGATTCCTACGCGCGGTACAAGGTGCGTGTCGCGGAAATGCGCGAGAGCCTCAAGATCATTCGCCAGGCGCTGAACAAGATTCCATCCGAGGGGCCGTTCCGCGCCGAGATGCCTGGCATTGTTCCTCCCTCGCGCGAGGAAATGAAGACCTCCATCGAAGGATTGATCTACCATTTCAAGATGTTCACCGAGGGCTTCGCTCCACCTCCGGGAGAGGTATATCAGGCGATTGAATCGCCGCGTGGCGAATTGGGTGTTTTTATGGCTAGCGACGGCTCCCCCAAACCGTACCGCGTAAAGTTTCGCGCCCCGTCGTTTGTGAATTTACAGGCGCTACCCCTGCTGTGTGAGGGGCGACTGATTGCGGATACGGTGACCTGCATCGGCACGACCGATATCGTGCTGGGAGAGGTGGACCGCTAGATGGAACTGCCGCCGCATCTGGAAGCAAAGTTCAACGATCTGGTGGGACGCTATCCGGTCAAGCGTTCGGCGCTCATTCCCATGCTGCTCTACGCGCAGGACCATTTCGGCTTTCTCGGCGACAAGATTCTAGAGGAGATTGCCGGGCGCCTCGAGTTGAATACGATCCAGGTTGAAGAGACGCTCGCCTATTACTCTATGCTGCGGCGCAAACCAGCCGGGCGCTATCACATCCAGGTTTGCACAAATATTTCGTGCATGTTGCGCGGCGGCAACGAGCTCTACGAACACGTGCAGAAGCGGCTTGGTATCGGAAATAAAGAAGTCTCACCCAGTGGCACGTTTTCCCTGGAAGAAGTCGAGTGCATGGGAGCATGCACGGGCGCGCCCTCAATCCAAGTGAATTATGACTTCTACGAAAATCTCGATCCGGACAAGGTCGACGCGCTTTTCGAGCAACTCGAGCAGGGCAAGCAGCCATCGCCGGTTCCACGGACCTCCGGTTCGGTACACGAGCGGCTTCCCGCCGAAGTGGCTGTGATCAGTAAACGGTTTGGCATTCGTGATTCGCGCAAGATCGAGGTGTATTTGGAACACGAGGGCTATCAAGCCCTCGAAAAAGCGCTCCGCCGCATGAGCCCTGGCCAGATCATCGACGAAGTGAAGAAGTCGAACCTGCGCGGACGCGGCGGTGCAGGCTTTCCGACCGGCATGAAGTGGGGTTTCGTTCCCAAGGATACCGATAAGCCCAAGTACATCCTTGCCAACGCGGACGAATCGGAGCCGGGCACCTGTAAGGACCGACCGCTGATGGAAATGGACCCTCACCAATTGATCGAGGGTATGGTGATCGCGGGCCGCGGGGTCGGAGCAAACCGCGGATTCATCTACATTCGCGGTGAGTACCGCTACATCATTCAGATCATGGACGTGGCGATTTTCGAAGCGTACGCCAGGGGATATCTGGGCAAAAACATCCTCGGCAGCGGGTTCGATTTCGACCTTTCCACACACACCGGTGCGGGCGCCTATGAATGCGGCGAGGAATCGGCCATGATGGAGTCGCTGGAGGGAAAGCGCGGCTACCCGCGAATTCGTCCGCCGTTTCCGGCGGTCGTGGGGCTCTATAACTGCCCGACGGTGATCAACAACGCAGAAACACTGAGCACAGTGCCGGCGGTGATTCGCATGGGAGGTGAAGCATACGCAAATCTTGGAACACCAAGAAACGGCGGAACGCGCCTGTATGCGATTTCCGGTCATGTGAATCGCCCGGGAATCTACGAGCTGCCGCTCGGCTTTCCGTTGCGACGCTTGATCGAAGAAGTGGCAGGGGGCATGCGCGGTGGCAAGAGGCTCAAGGCGGTGATTCCGGGAGGGACCTCGTGCCCGCTGCTTTCCGCCAACGAAATCGACGTCGCCATGGACTTCGATTCGGTGGCCCAAGTGGGCTCGATGCTTGGTTCAGGCGGTACCGTAATCATCGATGAAGACACCTGTATGGTGGACGTGGCGCGCCGGATTATGCACTTTTACGCACACGAGTCCTGCGGCTGGTGCATTCCCTGCCGCGAAGGCACTACTTGGCTGCGAAAAATGCTCGACCGTTTTCACCAGGGTGGCGGTCGAGCCGAGGACATTCCGCTCATTGACGAGCTTTCGAAAAACATGTTGGCGAAAACCTTTTGCCCGCTCGGCGACGCAGCCGCCCTACCGACGATCAGCATCGTGGAAAAGTGGCGCAACGAGTTTGAGGACCATTTGCAGGGCAAGTGTGCGTACAAGGCCGCCGACGTGCTTCAGGCGGCGCATTAGGACTGGTCATGGCAGATCCCACGCAGATCACGTTCACCCTCGACGGAAGGCCCGTGTCAGTTTCACCGGGAACGCTGGTCATCGACGCGGCCAAGACGCAAGGCATCGAAATCCCGTCGTTCTGCTACTACCCCGGATTGACACTGTGCGCCGCCTGCCGCATGTGCTTGGTCGAGGTGGAAAAGATGCCCAAGCTGCAGACGGCGTGCACGCTGGTCGCTACCGACGGCATGGTTGTGAAAACCACGACCGACCAGGTTCGCCGAGCGCGAAAGGAGATGATCGAATTCCTGCTCTCGAACCATCCACTCGACTGCCCGGTGTGCGACAAAGGCGGCGAATGCGAATTACAGGACATGACCTTCCGTTACGGCCTCGACAAAACCCGGTTCACAGAGGAAAAACTGCACACTCCGGAACAAGAATGGTCGCCGCTGGTTTATTACGATGCGCCCCGGTGCATTCTTTGCTTCCGCTGCGTCCGTGTTTGCGATGAAGGCATGGATGTCAAGGCCCTCGGCGTTGGTTCCAGGGGCGTGCATTCGGTGATTTTGCCGAATCAACCGGGGGAACTCGCATGTGAAGAGTGCGGCATGTGCATCGACATTTGCCCGGTCGGCGCGCTCACCAGCGGCACGTATCGCTATCGGACGCGACCGTGGGAAATGACTTACGTCGCTAATCCCTGCGGGCACTGCTCGAATGGTTGCAAGACCACGTTGAGCGTCCGCAACAATCATATCTTGCGCGCGAATAACCGCGACCAATCCGGAATCAACGGCGAATTCCTGTGTGCCAAAGGCCGCTTCGGATTCGACTTCACGACGCATCCCGAGCGCATTCGCCAGCCTCTCCTGCGCCGCAACGGAAAGTTAGAACCCGCAAGTTGGGAAGATGCACTCGAGGAAGTGGCACGCCGGCTCAAGCAGGTACGAGACACACACGGCCCCGCCGCGATTGGTGTGATCGGATCGAATCACACGACCAATGAAGAGAATTATCTGCTGAACCGCTTCGCGCGTGTGACGCTCGGCACAAACAATCTCGATCATCACCGCACGGCAGACTACGTGGGGCTGGCCGTCACGCTCGGCCCGAGAGCGAAGGATTCGCTCGCCACCATGGCTGACGTATACAGCGCCCCGGCGGTGCTGCTGGTCGGCAACGATGTAACGAACCAGAATCCGCTCGTCGCGTGGCAAATTCGCGCCGGGGTTCGACATCACGCTTTGCACCTCTACGCGATCAACAGCCGTCCGAGCAAGATTCATCGCCAGGCTAGGATCGCCGTGCTCGCACGAAATGCGGGTGAGGCGCAGGCGGTGCGCTGGCTTGCCAGCGAGCATGGGCAATTCGATGCCGAGACCACCCGGGAGTTGATCGCGTTGAAAGCGGAGCTGGAGGCGGAAAAAGACGTTGTGGTTTTGTTCGGCGCGGAGATTCAAGGATCGGCGATTCGGGATCTCATCTCTTTGGCGGCTCGATTCGACGGAAGGACCAAATTCATGGCGCTGGGCGATTATTCAAATTCTCGCGGTGCGGCAGATATGGGCCTTTTGCCGGACCGCTTGCCCGGCTACGCACCACTGTCGGATGCGGTCGAGCGCGCGCGATTCGGGAAGCTCTGGGGTGGGGAAATCTCCGACGCGCCGGGCCTCACGACACGTGGCATGTTGGAAGCCGCGGTCAGCGGGAAGCTGAAAGCACTCTATGTTGTCGGTGCGAATCCGACCAAGAACCTTAGCGCGGCGCCATCGGGCCGAATCGCAGGGCTCGACCTGCTGGTCGTGCATGAGATGTTCCTGACGGAGACGGCCGAGCGCGCAGATATTGTGCTGCCCGCCGCTTCGTCTTACGAGAAAGACGGGTCGCTGACAAACACGGCGGGCGAAGTGCAGTTGACCCACCGGGCGATTGACCCACAAGGACCGCGCAGTGATTTTGACTTGCTCCGCATTCTTTCGCACCAGCTGAGCCTACTCGGCCTGGGCGCGGCGATCCGGCTGCGAACGGCTGCGGCGGCGTTTGATGAAATTCGCCAAAATGTTTCCGGCTATAACATTTCCGACGAAGCAGCTCTGGTCGCCGGTGCTGCCGAGCTTGCGGCAGCCGCGCCTGGTACGGTGGAATCGTACGAACCGCCCGCGGGCGCGGTCTTCTCCGCGAACGATTATTTGTTTACAAGCGGCACCCTGGGTCGCTACTGTTCCAGGCTCACTTCGACGAACGAGGCAAAAGACGTACCGTGGAGTTCATCTCCCAGCATTCAGTCCTGGTGGCATCGATAATCAAGATAGCCGTCCTGCTGCTCATCGTCATGACGGCGCTTGCGTATCTCTCCTGGGCGGAACGGAAAATCATCGCGCACATCCAGTCGCGGTGGGGGCCGTATTATGTCGGCACACATGGCCTTCTGCAGCCGCTGGCCGATGGCCTGAAATTCCTGTTCAAGGAGGATTTGACGCCGCCGGGCGCCGACCGGCTAGCTTACATGCTGGCTCCCTTTCTGGCGTTCTCCTTTGCGGTAACGGCCATTGCGTTGATTCCTTTTGGCCCTCCCTCAGTCCGATTTCCCTTCCTTTCCGATCAGCAGGCTTTCTCGGTCGCCGATGTTGGCATCGGCTTGCTGGTCGTTTTCGCCATCACCTCGTTGGGGGTCTATGGCGTGGTGCTGGCGGGGTGGTCGTCGAACAGCAAGTATCCGCTGCTGGGCGGCCTGCGCAGCTCAGCGCAGATGGTTAGCTACGAGGTCTCCCTCACGATGTCCGTTGTGGGCGTCGTGCTCCTGGCGGGGACACTGAATTTCAATGAGATTATCCTCAGCCAGCAGGGTCACTGGTTTCATTTTCTCCCGCGCTGGCATGTGTTCCCTCAAATCGTCGGATTCCTGTGTTATTTGATTGCGGCAATCGCGGAAACAAACCGCGTACCGTTCGATTTGCCCGAAGGGGAAACCGAGCTAGTGGGTGGATTCCACACTGAGTACTCGAGCTTCAAGTTTGCGATGTTCTTCATGGCTGAGTACGGAAACATGATTACAGTCTCCTGCCTAGCCACGATTCTGTTTTTTGGCGGGTGGCTCTCGCCCTTTCCCGATCGCTGGACGTGGCAACTCTATCTGCCGGGCGCGCTCCTGGTGTTGCTCGGGTTCTATTGCGCGTACGACACAGTCACCGCGATGCGCGGAATAGCGCGAATTCAACTGGCGGTTGTGACCTTACTCTGCCTGGGCGTGGGGATACTGTGCCTGCTGCCGCCGGTAGCCGCTGTGATTCAGGGGCCGTTTTGGATCGTCACGAAGATTCTGCTGTTTCTGTTTTTCTACATCTGGCTCCGCGGGACTCTTCCGCGGTTCCGCTATGACCAACTCATGTCGTTCGGCTGGAAACTCCTGCTGCCGGTGTCCCTCGCGAATCTGCTGGTGACCGCAGGGTGGCTCGTGTGGGGTTGGGTAGGGCAAGGATGAGCGTGCCCTTTGTATTGTTCTTTGTGTGCGGAGCTCTCGCTGTGACCGGAGCGGTCCTGGTGATTGCTGCGCGCGAGCCGATTCACAGCGCGCTGGCACTGGTCTTGGTGATGGTGGCGCTCGCAGTGCTGTACCTGCTGCTCGGCGCGCCCTTTATCGCCGCCGTACAGATCATCGTCTACGCGGGCGCGATTATGGTGTTGTTCGTCTTCGTCATCATGCTGTTGAACGCCGGTGTGGAAGAACGCACCGACTTTAGTGCCATCGCAAAATATATCGGCCTGCCCCTGGGGTTTGTTTTGATTTTCTGGGCCGCACATTGGCTCTGGCGTTCCCAGGCGGCAGCAGCGATTGGGACATCGGCTAGCATACCCGCGGCTTCGAGCCACGATCTCTCGGTCGAATTATTCCGGCAGTACCTGTTTCCGTTTGAGGCCACCTCGATCCTGATCTTGATCGCGATTCTAGGCGCCCTGGTTTTGGCAAGGAAGGAACAATGAGCATCATTCCGGTCTCCTATTATCTCGTGTTGAGCGCGGTGCTGTTCGGATTGGGCGTGATCGCTTTTGTCTTCAAGCGCAACATCATTACCGTTTTCATGTCGATCGAACTGATGCTCAACGCCGTGAATTTGGCATTCGTCGCCTTTGCGCGCGCGCACAACCAACTCGACGGGTTGGTTTTCGTGTTTTTTGTGATTGTGGTCGCGGCGGCTGAGGCCGCCGTGGGGCTTGCCCTTGTGATCATGATCGCGCAAAACCGCCAGTCGCTCAGCGTGGAACGCATGAACCACCTGAAGTTCTAATGCCAATACTCGACCATCTCTGGGTCATTTTGGTGCTGCCGCTGGCGGGCGCTGCCATCAACGGCCTGCTGGGCAAACGCTGGCCGCAATCCAGGGTCAATCTTGTGGCGGTGGGTTCGGTGACGCTTGCCTTTCTCGCCGTCGCCGAGCTGGTCCGCGAGTTCTGGCAGCTTCCGTCGGAGCAGATTCCCTTCGTGGGCAACTATTTCACGTGGATGGTCGCCGGGCCATTCCGCGTCGACTTCACGCTCCAAGTGGATCAGCTGACTGTCGTGATGCTGCTAACCGTAGCGTTTGTCGGCATGCTCATTCACATCTACTCGACCGGCTATATGGCGCACGAAGGTGGCTACTACCGCTTCTTCAGCTACCTCAATCTGTTTATGTTCTTCATGCTGACGCTGGTGATGGCGGCAAACCTGGTCGTGATGTTCGTGGGATGGGAAGGTGTTGGCCTGTGCAGCTACCTGTTGATCGGCTTCTGGTTTTTGAAAAAATCCGCAGCCGATGCGGGAAAGAAGGCGTTCATCACAACGCGCATCGGCGACTTCGGATTCACTGTCGGCGTGCTGCTTGTTTTCGCGACGTTTCAATCCATCGATTTCGGCACAATCTTCCAGGCCCTGGCCGCAAACTCGGTTTCGGAAGCGACGCTAACGATCATCTGTATCCTCCTCTTCGCCGGCGCGGTCGGCAAATCGGCGCAGTTGCCGCTTTACGTCTGGTTGCCCGATGCGATGGAGGGTCCCACGCCGGTCAGCGCGTTGATCCACGCCGCCACCATGGTCACCGCCGGGGTGTACATGGTCGCGCGCATGAACCCACTCTTCTCGCGCGCACCCATCGCCATGCTTCTAGTGGCCGTCGTCGGAGCGGTCACAGCGTTTTATGCGGCGACCATCGGCCTGGTCCAGACCGACATCAAGAAGGTGCTTGCCTATTCGACCGTGTCGCAGCTCGGATACATGTTCCTGGCCTGCGGCGTGGGTTCGTACTCGGCGGGCATCTTCCATCTGATGACGCACGCGTTTTTCAAGGGCCTGCTGTTCCTCGCCGCCGGGAGCGTGATCCACGCCATGGGCGGAGAGCAGAACATGATGAAGATGGGTGGCCTAGCCAAGAAAACCCCCATCACGTTCTGGACGATGCTCATTGCGACGTTGGCCATCGCGGGAATCCCCGGCTTTGCGGGATTTTTCAGCAAGGACAAAATTCTCGAGGCGACTCATGCTGGGTCAAGTGGCAATCTCGTTCTCTGGCTTCTGGGTGTCGCTGGCGCGGGATTGACCTCCTTTTACATGTTCCGCCTCGTGTTTCTCACGTTTTTCGGCGAGCCGCGCTACGACGAGCATCATGTCCATGTGCACGAATCGCCGAAGAATATGACGATCCCACTTGTGATTCTGGCGGTGGGATCTATTTTCGGCGGCTGGTTCGCAGCGCCACACCTGGTCGGTGGCCCTGATTATTTCGACGGATTTCTGAAGCCCGTCTTTTCCTCTTACGCGCCGCCGTCGATGAGCGAGGCGGCGGAAGCTGGGATCGCGCCAAGCCCGGCGTCGGAACTGCTCCACGCGCTGACGGGCTGGCCCGTGATTGTGGCGGTTGTTGGACTGCTCGTCGCGTGGTGGTTCTATATCAAGAATCCCGAGGCTCCGAAGCGGCTTGCCACAAGCCTTCACGGCCTGTACACGCTTTTGCTGAACAAGTACTACGTCGATGAATTGTACCGGGCCGTGATTATTCGCCCCCTGCTTTGGATTTCGACCAACGTACTCTGGCACGGCGTCGATGAAGGCCTTATCGACGGCATCGTGAACGGTTCGGCCCGCGTCGCGCGCGCCGCCGGGGGCCGGTTGCGCGAGTTGCAATCGGGCAATACCCGCAGTTATGCCACGTGGGTGCTCATTGGCGTGGTCGGCTTCACGGTGCTGCTGCTCGCGCTGTTCGTCACGGGGGTGCACTAGCATGGGAGGCCAGCCTCTTTTGCTGACCGTGATTACCTTCCTGCCGCTGCTAAGCGTGCTGGCGCTGCTTCTGTTGCGGTCGGACGATCACGTCTGGATCCGACGGATCGCCTTGGCCGCCTCGCTGGCTGAGTTCGCTGTTTCGCTTCTGCTGCTTCGTGGATTCGATTCGAGCAACGCCGCCTATCAATTCACCGAGTACCATCACTGGATCGGCGAAGCCATTCACTATCATCTGGGCGTGGACGGCATCAGCCTGTTCTTGGTGCTGCTGACCACCTTCCTCACGCCCCTTGCGATTCTGTGCTCCTGGGAATCGATCCACGAGAATGTGAAGGGCTTCTTCGTCTCTCTTCTGGTGATCGAGACGGCGATGATCGGCGTTTTTCTCTCGCTCGACCTCTTCCTGTTTTTTGTTTTCTGGGAGCTCACCCTGATCCCCATGTATTTCATGATCGGGATATGGGGCCACGACCGCCGGATCTACGCCGCGGTGAAATTCATTCTGTATACGATGTTGGGCTCGATCTTGATGCTCGTCGCGATCCTGTGGCTGTATGGTTTGAGCGGCACGTTTGATCTCGAGGGAATCCAGCAGTATCTGGCTTCTGTACGTCTCTCACACATAACCGAGCTACTACTGTTCGGTGCGTTTTTTCTTGCCTTCGCGATCAAAGTCCCGCTCTTCCCCCTGCACACCTGGCTGCCAGACGCGCACACCGAGGCGCCGACGGCGGGGTCGGTGATTCTAGCCGGCGTGATGCTGAAGCTCGGAACCTACGGCATCCTGCGTTTTTGCCTGCCGCTGTTTCCTGACGCCGCCGAGCAGATGGCACCGCTCATCGGAGTTCTCGCCATCATCGGCATCGTATACGGCGCACTCGTTGCTACCGTGCAGACCGATCTAAAGCGGCTCGTCGCCTACACATCGGTCAGTCACCTTGGATTGGTCGTGCTGGGAATTTTCGCCTTTCAAACGACAGCGATTCAGGGTGCGCTTTACCAGATGCTCAACCATGGCGTTTCGACCGGGGCGCTGTTCCTCTCCGTCGGCATGCTCTACGACCGCCGCCACACGCACGACATCAAGGAGTTTGGCGGACTCGCGACGCCGATGCCGGTGCTGATGTCTTTCTTCCTGTTTGTTGCGCTGTCCTCGCTCGCACTTCCTCCCCTGAACGGTTTCATCGGAGAATTCCTGATTTTGATTGGGACCTTCCTAAACCACCAGGTTTGGGCCTCGTTGGCTGCAAGCGCCGCGGTCCTATCCGCCATCTATTTGCTATGGGCCTACCAGCGCGTCGCGCTCGGCGAAGTAACGGTGGAACGCAACCGCACTCTGCTCGACGCTTCCAGGCGCGAGCGGATCATCCTCGTCGCTGTTTCTCTGGCGATCCTGTTTATGGGTATCGCTTCTCCACTGATTACCCGTCGGACGGAAGCATCGGTCGACAATGTGATCACGCGGTTCCATGCTTCGCTGAATCTTCCCCAATCCGCTTCGATTCCTTCTTGGGGTGTTAGGAAGGTTCGCGCCGCTGGCAAGGCCGTTGCCGCACGGGGGCAGCGGTGATGCTGGGTGACCAACTTCTGAACCTCCATCGGGTTGCTCCGGAGGTTCTTCTTTCGGTCGCAGGCATCGTCGTGATGATCCTAGACCCGTTTGTCGGCCCTACACGCAAGCGGTGGCTGGGCTGGCTCGCATTCGCCGGTGCGCTCTTGGCGCTCTTCTCCGTTCACATCGCCTACGATTTTCGCGGTCCCGCCTACGACAACTTGATCAACACGGACATGTTCAGCGTCTTCGTGCACGCCATCGTTATCCTCGCGTCAGCGCTCGCTATTCTCGGCTCGATTGACTACCTTGAACGCGAACACATCCAACGCGGCGAATACTACGCGCTGGTGCTGTTCGCGACGGCTGGGATGGGGATTCTCGCAGGTGCAAACGAACTGGTCACCGCCTTCATCGGCCTTGAAATGAGCTCCATCTCGACGTATGTCCTGGTTGGGTTCCGCCGGCGCTCGGCAACATCAAATGAAGCCTCGATGAAGTACTTTCTGCTCGGCTCCTTTGCCACGGCATTTTTCCTTTACGGGATCGCGATGATCTACGGCGCAACCGGGACGACCTATGTGGACAGGGTACAGGCCATGCTCGAGGGCGCCGGCACAATTCCGCCCCTGGCGATGCTGGGGCTGGGGCTGACGTTCGTGGGTTTGGGATTCAAGGTGGTGATCGCGCCGTTCCAGGTATACGGCCCAGATGTGTACCAGGGTGCGCCTACACCGGTGACGGCACTGCTTTCTTCGGCGCCAAAAGTAGCGACTTTTGCGTTGATGCTGCGCATCTTCTACGTTTCGTTCGGTATGGTGAGTGAATTTTGGTTCTGGACGGTCTGGATTTCGGCTGTGCTGACGATGTTCATCGGCAACCTCGCGGCGCTGGTGCAGAACAACGTGAAACGTATGCTCGCGTACTCGTCGATCGCGCACGCGGGCTACATCATGGTCGCCTTCGCGGCGTCCACGACTCTCGGAGTCGTGGCGGTTCTCTTCTATCTTGCAGCCTATATGCTTATGAAGGTCGGCGCCTTTCTGATCGTGACGCACCTGGGCCAGCAGGGCGAAACGCGGCTTGAGCTTCAGGACTATGCGGGCCTGGGTTCAAAGGAGCCTGTGCTCGCCGCGTGTTTCTCACTGTTCCTGCTTTCGCTGCTTGGCCTACCCGCTACGGCCGGCTTTCTTGGCAAATTCTTCGCCTTCCAATCGGCGCTCGATTCGCACAGTGCGCACGGCCCCGCCATCATTTGGCTGGTGGTAATCGCCGCAATCAACAGCGTGATCGGGTCTTACTACTACCTGCGCGTGCTGATCTCCATGTATTTTGTAGAACCCGCGAAGGACTATACGCCGTCATCGGTTACACCTGCGCTCGGGGTTGCCATCTTCGTCGCGGCGGTCGGCACGCTCTACCTTGGGCTGCTGCCCGCGCAGGTCCTCGAACTGGCTCGCACGGCCGCCGATTCCCTTCCCCTGCACTGAAGCGGGGGCGAGGGGTCAGGACGGGCGAGGCACTTCGCTCATGAGCGCCATCACGTTGCCTTCGGTGTCGCGAAAAAAACCCATCCAGAGGTCATGATCGGGCATCGGCGCAATGAGGCGTGGTGGCTCAACGATCGTAACGCCAGCATTGATCAACCTTCGGTGCGCAGCCTGCATGTCGGGAACGACGAAATAGAGGATCGAGCTTGGATGATCGAACTCCGCCTTCTCGGGCCGGTCCAGCATGAGGCGAACGCCACCGCAATCGAAAAAGGCTAATGGCCCGGCTCGGAACAACAAGGACAAGCCAAGCACGTCGCGATAGAAGGCCGTTGAGCGCTCGACATCAGCGACGGGGATAGCGACCTGGCCCAAGCGTGTGATTCCAACTCCGGTCGCGCCGCTCATCGGAGTGACCTCCTGCGGTTCCGTTGGAGCCAAGAAAACGAAAGCCCGGAGACTCACCGGTGGCGAGCCTCCGGGCCTTGACGTCGATCGACTTACTTCACCTTCAAGAAGATGATGGCAAAGGTATAGAGCGCCATCGACTCGATCAGCACGAGACCTAAAATCAGTGCGAAACGAATTGCAGCTTCCGCACCCGGATTGCGCGCCAGCCCTTCGCAAGCGTGGGCTGTAGCGATCCCCTGCCCGATGGCCCCGCCTGCCGACGCGATGGCCATGGAGAAACCGGCTGCCAGCGCGACCCAGTTTGTGACCGACGCCGCTCCGCCGCCGCTCTCCTGTGCGAACGCGGTTGGAGCGAACAGGACGACTGCGAGCACCGCCAGCAGTAACGGCACATACTGTCTCATGGTGTTCTCCTTGTATGAATTGGCCGCCAGGAGGTGGTTCCCGGCAACCGGGGGGAAGCCGGTCTCACACTGGAGGCGTTTATGCCGAATTAGTGCTCTTCCACCGCACCTGCCACATAAATGATCGGTAGAATAGTAAAGACGAACGCTTGCAAAATTCCTACGGCGATGTGCAGCAGGATGAAAACCAACGGAATCAGCAAGGGGAAAATGGCCGCCGCTTGGCCGGCGGCCGTCAACTTCGCAAGTGCCACATAAATGGAAAGCATCATACCGAGGAAGATGACGTACAACAGTTCGCTCACGAGCATGTTGACCCAGAGCCGGACCGTCAGCGAGAGTAAGCGAAACAAGTGACTGAAAATCTCAATCGGCAGCATGAGCGGAGCCATCACCGGGATCGGACCAAGAAAATGCTTCCCGTGCCCACCCAAACCCTGTTTGGCGATGCCCATCAGATTGTAATAAACGAAGACAATCACGGCGCAGCCAAGAGGGACCGTCACCGTCCCGGTGGGTGCTTCGAGACTCGGAATCAGGTTTATCAGATTGCACAACAAAACGAAGATGCCGAGCGTCCCGATCAGCGGCAAATACTGCTCCCCACCATGAGGAATGTTGTCATGAAGCAGATCTCGAATCCCGACCCCCATCGGATTGGTCAGGAGCATCTCCATCACTTGCTGGGTTGCACCCGGGCGATCCACGGAGATGCGCGCCCTGAGCCACAGGAAGAAAACGGCAGCCACGACGAAGACGAGGATCTCCATCGAGACCGCATTCGAAATCGGGTAATCCGGATTCTCCGGGTGGATGTGCAGCGCGCTGAGAAGCGCCGCGGCGGGCTTTCCCAGCAGGCGGTTCACAATCACCGTGACCCAGATGACATGTTCCATGGTTGCCTTTCAGAAACCCGGCCTGTTGGTCCCCAAAAGCTGCCAGACAATTTCCCCGAGCACGGCGAGGACGAGCGCGCCAAACCCCGCCAGGAGACTTGCTGCGGGTACGTGGAAGCGTGTCAGAATAACATAGGCGGCTAGGATCAGCAAAACATAGCGCCCCATGAACTTGAAATAAACGCTTGGTGGGACGCGCACTTTCCGAGCGCCTTCTTGGGCCTTGGCCAGGCTCGCTAACGCGCCCACCCCTTGCTTGAGCCAGCGATAATTCAGCCAGGCAAGAGCGGCACCTATCGCTACACCTGCCCCGGCGCGAAGTCCCTCCCCCCAAAACGCCAGGATGGTTCCGGCGGCACCAATCCCGAGCGTTACATACTCGATGCGGCGCTCCGCGACGGCATAATAGGATTCATTCGTCGCCACGGCCACTTCCTGGCTTGGTTTGCTTCGTTTCCCGCGAAAGCCGTCGCAGGATGTCTCTAAGCGCGATCCCGAAACCAAAGGCTCCGCCCAGCAGGGTGAAAGCTGGAGCCGTGTGAAGCCACCGATCGAGCAGGTATCCCAATCCACCACCGAGGAGGATACCGCCGACCATGACGAATGGAAGCTCCATGGCTATGGACAACTGCCGCAGAAACGACGCGTTGCGCTTGTCGGGCCCTGGGGACGGGGAGCTCACTTGCTTGCTGACTTCGCTTTCCTGATTTTGAAAACGCGCTCGGCGTTCTCGTGGTAGATCTTCAACTTGTCTTTTTCTGAAATGCGGGCGGCGTCCATGAATTCGACAGCGTCCTGGTGATCCTGATACGGATAATCGATGGCCCACATGATCCGGTCGGCGCCCATCACTTCGATGCAAAACTTCAGGGTTGGATCCCAGTTCATGCCGCTTGTCGTGATGTAGAAGTTCCTCCTGAAATACTCGCTGGGCGTCAGCTTGAGTTTGGGCCGGTCGAAACCGATGCGCACCCGGCCGTGCATGAAATCAAGACGGTAGAGCCAATACGGAATGCCTTCGCCCATGTGCCCCAGCACGATTTCAAGCTTCGGAAATTGATCAAAAACGGCGCCTGTAATCAGACGCAGGCCGTGGAGTCCTGTTTCAGCTTGATAGCCCCAGATGGCATGCTCGAGATGGTCGGTGCGAAACGCTTTGGCCATCAACGGAATCGGTGCTCGCGGATGAATGTAGAGAGGGGCGTTGAGTCCCTCAATGACCTCGAGAATCGGCCAGAATTTGCGCTCGCTCAAATACTCGCCGTTTGTGTGCGAGTTGATGATCAGGCCATTCAGCTTCAACTTGGTCATCACGCGCTCGATTTCCCTGACGGCGCGGGCGGGGTCCTGCGGGGCGAATGTGCCAAGCGCAGCAAAGCGGTCTGGATATCTCTCCACCGCCGCATGCAAGCGATCGTTGGCAATCGTGGCGACTTCGCTCGCTTTCTCCGGGCTCATCATCTGCACGCCGGTCGAAGTGAGGCTGAGAACGTGCATCTGAACGTCATATTTGTCCATTTCGCGCAGCCGAAGATCATATAAATCGAGCAGCTTGTTGTGCACCGGTCCGTTCGGATCGGTCTGGATGCGCCAGAGAAAAAGATCGGGATCATACTCCTGGGTCGTAGCCACCAGCTCACGCTGCACATCCATTTGTTCGGGGATCGAACAAGCCTCCTCGGTAGCAATTCGCCGATAGTGCTTTCTTTTCGGTTTCGCACTG
This sequence comes from Candidatus Acidiferrales bacterium, assembly GCA_035622155.1. Taxonomy (GTDB): domain Bacteria; phylum Acidobacteriota; class Terriglobia; order Acidiferrales; family UBA7541; genus Palsa-295. The sequence goes on along the minus strand of DASPVW010000042.1, from coordinate 54,623 downwards.
GATCGGCTCGCGCGGGACTTCGCTTTCGGAGTCATTGGCTCCTCTTCCAGGTCTCGTGACAGCGATGGAGTCAGAAACCGGGCCGGAGTGTAGCGCAGAAAGGGCCAACTTTGCACGCTTTGAGGGTCTCGCCGCTAGGAGCCGTGGTGCAAGCCGTGAAGAACAGCAACGGAGTGGGGAAGCAGGTCGGAGATCACATCTAACGACTCCACGGCGCCGTTGGGACTGCCGGGAAGATTGATGATGATGGTCGTGCCGCGAATCCCTGCGGCGCCGCGAGACAAAATCGCGCGAGGAGTTTTCGTCGCACCAGCCGCGCGCATGCGCTCCGGAAAACCTGGAATCAAGCGTTCGAGGACCGCGGTCGTGGCTTCGGGCGTCACATCGCGCGGGCCAAAGCCGGTTCCGCCAGTCGTCAAGATCAAGTCCACTGCTTTCGAATCTGCCGTCTGCTTCAGAAATTCTTCGATGGCGGCGTGGTCGTCCGCTCGAACCGCGGAGGAGACAACATCCCAACCCAGTTGCGTGCAGCGGGACGCAAGCAAGGGCCCAGAGCGGTCTTCCGCTTTTCCCGCTGAAACGGAATCGCTGATGGTCAGAATCGAGACGCGCATCGAGAGCGTTTAGCCGGCCGTTTCCACGCCTTCGATGGACGCAGCGTCACGCTGGCTTTCGTCGATCAGGCGCAGCGCTTCCATCAAAAGCCCTGTTGTGGTGCGGGAGATGGTTGACCGCGAGGAGGTGGAATTGAAGTCAATTTCAAAATCACCGGCGGGCCAGCGAACGGCCTGAAAGACTGCCTCTTCTCCCTCAATCGATCCCAGCTTCGCGTCAGCGCACTGCCCGGACGTAAAGAACATCACGCACGCCTCTCCGTCACGACGGATCGTGAGTTGGCAGGACTTTTGGCCCATCTCAAGCGACTGCATCAGATCGAGGATACTCATCTCCTCAAGTCGCCCTTGAATGACGCCCGGGCGGATCGCACGATTCTGCAACTTTTCCAGTGCCAGCCGGTCGATCACCTTCTTGGTGCGACGAATGACATCCTTCAAGAAGAACGGCTTTACAACGAACTCCTCCACGCCCTCGACAATCGGCCGGAGCTTTTCCTCCACGTCACTTCGGCTCGCCAGGAAGATGAACGGAATGTGACGGGTTTGCTGGCGTGCTCGGAGCTTCTCATAGAGCTGGCGGCCATCTAGGCCGGGCATGCGGTAGTCGCACAGGATCAGGTCGGGCGGATCGTCGACGATTTTCAGCAGCGCGTCGCCGCCGTCGGCAGCGGCAGAGGTCTGGCAATGCGGAGCGAGGCCCTTCATGAGCAGGTCGAGGATCAGCGCGTTATCGTCCACGACCAGCACTCGGACGTCCTTTGCCGGCGTCACGTTTGGCTGGCTCCGTCACGCAGGTAGTTGCCACTGCGGCCGCCGGATTTCTCCACGAGATATAACTCGCTGATTTCCATACCGCGTTCGAGGGCTTTGCACATATCGTAGACCGTCAGCGCCGCGATCGCCGCACCTGTCAGGGCTTCCATTTCGACCCCGGTCGGTCCGGTTGTCGTCGCTTCCGAGGCAATCTCAATTCCATTCTTGCACAGCTTCGCGTGTACATCCACGTGCGTCAAGGCGAGGGGGTGACAAAGCGGAATCAGCTCAAAAGTGCGCTTGGCGGCGGCAATGCCCGCAATTCGTGCTACCTCGAGCGGGCTCCCCTTGGGAGACCGGAGGCGCTTGAGACTTGTCACCGTCGCCGGCTTCATTCGCACGAAGGCATGCGCGACGGCGGTGCGCGACGTCGCCGGCTTGTCGGTGACGTCTACCATACGCACGCGGCCCGATCGATCGTAGTGCGAGAGCCCCTCTCTACGCTTCATCGCCAAGGTCGCTTCCATGTTGAAGCCACCGGGTTAGCTGGCAGGCAGTCACGACCCGCCCTTGCATCCTCGCGCCCACGTTGGCACAACGCGTGCCTGGGCGCAAGCCTACGGGCTCCTAGACCTTGGCGCAGAAGTTAATGTTCGACACAACGCGGCGCGGTGAGAGAGGGCCGACCTCTACCCCCGGGGGCGCTGGCCCCAGGTCTGCCAAGCAGATGCACGCCGACAGGGGCTCCGTCATTTCTCCTCTGCGGGGGTGATCGTCGCGGGACCTTCCCCGACAATCTCGATAATGGCTGCTTCGTCTTTGGCTCCGTCGTAATGGGGCTGTTTCGCAAGATCGACGACGTAGCTCCCGGCCGGCATCGCCACGGTGGCGTCGGGATCAAACTTGGTGCCGCTGCCCACCCACCACGTACCCGAAAGGACCGTGATGTAGCGATCGTTGGGGTGGAAATGGGGACGGCTCATGTTGTGCGGATTCCACTTCACCAAGACAATGTAGAGCCCCGTTTTCGATGGGTCGCCCAACAGAACCGCCTGCTGCGCACCGGCCGAACTGCCAGTCCATTTGATCTGATCCGGATGTTGATAGGTCACCATCGCGGGGTTTAGGTCCGCCAGTGGTGGCGCGCCGGCCCCGTCAGCTAAACCAAGCGAGCTGCCCGTGCCCAGAAAGAGTCCAGCTACCAACCACAGTCGAGATAGCAAGTGGCCCCGCGAGGTCCGTGAGCGGATCATTTTCTCTCCTTATGCCATGGACGGACGCGATTCCCTGTGTCGGATCGAGACATGTTCCGCGATCAAAGTTTGCCGCGGCGGGGAAATACGTCCACCCATTCTCCAGCTTCCAACTGCAAGCGTGAGGCATGAACCACAAGAAAGCAATTGGCACGCACCACAGCGCCAATATCTCCCGAGCCTTCCCATAGCAGGGCCTTCACCTTCGGATCGCCGCCGGTTTCTCCCGAGGGCCAGCTAACACGCGCGGGGAGAAAATGAGCCACCGTGCCCTTTTCGGCGACCGGATGCGCGAGCTTGGCTTTGAAGAGCGGCAAAGGTTGCGGGTCGTAGCCGCTCAGGGCCTCTATGGCGGGCGAGGTGAAAAGCTCGAACGTGACCATCGTCGAAACGGGGTTGCCTGGTAGGCCAAAGACCGGCTTTCCGCAACACCACCCAAAAACGACCGGCTTTCCGGGGCGAATCGCCACCGCGTCGAACAAGATTTCTGCGCCGAGATTCTGCAAAACCGTCTCGACAAGATCGTACCTCCCTGCCGAAACACCACCGCTTAGGACTAGCACGTCGGCTCGCAGAGCGTGTTCGATGCGCGCGCGCAGCTCGCAGACTTCGTCGCGGGCGTTTCCGACCAAGACCGGTTCGCCACCAGCCGATGCGACTTGCGCCGCGAGGGAAATGCTGTTGCTGTTGCGGATTTGGAATGGACCGGGTTTATCGCCGAGGCCGATGAGTTCATCGCCTGTGGAAAGGATCGCCACGCGAGGACGGCAGCTCGCCTGCAACCGCCCCCTGCCTACTTCGGCTGCCATGGCCAGCTCGGCGTAGCCCAGGCGCGTACCGCGCGAAATAACGACCTCTCCCACCCGCGCCTCGGCGCCGGCTAAGACATAGTGCTGCCCTGGGTACGCCGCCTGTTCTAGCACCACAAAATCGCCCTCGAGGTGGGTGTACTCGTGCATCAGAACGGCGTTCGCGCCTTTGGGCAGGGGCGCACCGGTCAGGATGCGGACGCATTCACCCTCACCGATCGAGCCGTTGAATGCGAACCCTGCGCGACTCTCACCGGTCAGGCGCAGGCGCGCGCCGGGCACGGCCGCGTCGCCAGCGCGAAGCGCAAAGCCGTCCCGAATGGAACGGTTGAACGGAGGATAATTGCGATCCGCCAGGATGTCCTCGGCGAGGATGCGTCCGAGCGCCTTCGAAGGATCGGGGCTGATGTCAATCGTTTCCGTGGCCGTCATTCTAGCGGGTGCGCACGCACGCGCGCCCATCACTTCGATGACTTTAGCGCGGGCATCTTCGAAAGAAAGCATGGCGGCCTACAGCCACGCGGCAAGTTTTGTGCCACGCGGGACGATGGTCGCATCGCGCTCCGGACCCGTGGAGATCATTCCGATTTCTACCTGTAGCCGATCGGAGATGAAATTCAGATAGTCGCGCGCCGCGGTTGGCAGGTCGCGGACGTCGCGCACACCGAACGTAGGCTTTTTCCAGCCAGCCAGAATTTTGTATTCCGGTTCGATTTGAGCCAGCGTTTCCACGTCGGCAGGCATCTCGGCGATCGGTTGGCCCTTGTGGCGATACCCGACGCAGACCTTAATTTCGGGCTGTTGATCGAAGACGTCGAGTTTCGTTACGACGAGTGAATCGATCCCGTTGAGCATCTTGGCGTAGCGAAGCACAACGAGATCAAGCCAGCCGCAACGGCGTGGGCGTCCGGTCACCGCGCCAAATTCGTTACCGCGCTCGCGAACCTCTCGCGCGTCCAAATCGGGCATTTCGGTGGGAAAGGGGCCGCTGCCTACACGCGTCGTGTAAGCCTTGGTCACGCCCACCACTGCGGTGATGCGTGTAGGAGCTACGCCAAGGCCGGTGGCGGCACCGCCCGAAACTGCGTTCGATGACGTGACAAAGGGATAGGTGCCGTGGTCGATATCAAGCATCGTGCCCTGTGCACCTTCAAAGAGCACGGATTCGCCTCGATCAAGAGCCCCATTAAGGAGCACGGCTGTGTCGGCGACTAGCCCGCGGATGTGCGCGGCAAGCTCGAGATATTGCTCGGGCAGCCCAGCTGTTTCAAGAGGATGGCCGTAGGCGGCCGCGCAAATCGCGTTCTTCTCAGCGATGGCGCGTTCCAGTTTGACGCGGAAACAATCGGGTTCGAGCAACTCGCAAACGCGAATTCCGCGCCGCGCCATCTTGTCTTCATAGGCCGGTCCGATGCCGCGGGACGTGGTGCCAATCTTCGCTTCGCCGCGCGCCGCCTCGGCCGCCTTATCGACTTCGCGATGGTAGGGAAAAATGACGTGCGCACGATTGCTGAGAAACAAGCGGCTGCGAACTTCCACACCGGATCGCTTGAGGTTTTCGAGTTCGCTGACAAAAGCGGCGGGATCGACGACCGTTCCGGGACCTATGACGGCCTTTTTCCCCGGACGCAAAATCCCGCTCGGAACGAGTTGAAGGACGAAGCGGTGGTTGTTGAAAATGACGGTATGTCCGGCATTGTGGCCGCCTGCGTAGCGCGCTGTAAAATCAAACGAGGAGGCAAGGTAGTCGACAACCTTGCCCTTTCCTTCGTCGCCCCACTGAGCGCCGACAACCGCAATCGCTTTGGTCTGGCCCTTCTCCATCGACGCGCTCCTCCGCAACCACACGAATCGCACCCTCGGGTTCTGATTCACAGGTGAAACATTACAGGAGGGCCGATTACGATAGGCACCACGTGCTAATCCTACGCCGCACACCAAGAGAAAGGCAAGCACGGGGCCACCCAAGCCCCTAAACAGCAGCTCGCAGAACCCCTAAGGCTTGCCGAAGATTTTTTCGGCGACGTCGGCCGCTATCGGAACGCGGAACCGCTCGCCCTGATAGGCCTTGACCATCAGCAGGATCCAAAGCACAAACACCACCAGACCCACGATCTCGGACAAAGCCCGGGCCATCGAGAATCCGCTAAGGCCCGACATGAACATGCCGACACCGAAGAACATGCCGAGAATGATTTCGATGATGTGCAGGCCTCCAAATACGACGATTGATTGAGCGGCATGGAAGCGAACGTAGGGACGTTTATCGACAAAATAGAAGATCAGCCCTGTAATCCAGCCCAACACATAACAAAGCAGACCGGCGATATTTTCGGCCATTTGTTGGGTCGGTGCGACACTGCTGACGGGCGGGGCGGCGATCGGGTTGGCAGCCGACTGAGGTGCACCGCAGCTGGCGCAGAACGAAGCATTGTCGGCGATCGCAGCACCGCATTTTGTGCAGTGTGGCATCAGAGCTCCCAGAGCGATTGGAACGCAGCCTATCAAAACCGCTCAACCCGGGCAAGCGCATTCACCGAAGAGGTGGCTCTGCCGCTCAACTCGCCCGCCGGCGAAATCGTGGACCGTGCGTTCCGATGCGGCGGACTCGCGGCATGTCCAGAAAGCCACTTGACTGCCGTCGACTCGATCGAACACCTATCCCTTCCACTCCCGGTGTGCCTTGACTGGGTGGCAATACGGTTTGCAGGACACTTTAGGTGTCAACGCAGTACCTCACGGGACCCTAGGACGCGCGGGGAATGGCAGCTTACGATGGGCTGGACATCGAGGCAAGGAATTCCGCGTTCGTCTTGGTCTTCGAGAGGCGGCCGAGGAGGAGTTCCATCGCTTCGACAGTGGATAACGGGCTGAGCACTTTGCGCAGCACCCAGATGCGGTTCAGCTCGTCGGCCGGAAGAAGCAGTTCGTCTTTTCGCGTGCCGGAACGATTGATGTCGATGGTGGGAAAGACACGTTTGTCCACGAGCCGGCGATCGAGGTTGATTTCCATGTTACCAGTGCCCTTGAACTCCTCAAAGATGACGTCGTCCATGCGGCTGCCTGTATCGATCAACGCGGTTGCAATGATGGTAAGCGAGCCACCTTCTTCGACGTTTCGCGCGGCGGCGAAGAATCGGCGCGGTCGCTGCAAAGCGTTCGCGTCAATACCGCCCGACAGCACTTTGCCCGAGGGCGGTGTGACGGCGTTGTAAGCACGCCCGAGACGCGTGAGCGAGTCGAGCAGGATGACAACGTCGCGCTTGTGCTCGACCAGGCGTTTGGCCTTTTCCAGCACCATTTCCGCGACCTGAATGTGGCGCTGTGGCGGCTCATCGAATGTCGAGCTGATCACTTCCCCCTTCACTGTGCGCTGCATATCGGTCACTTCCTCGGGCCGCTCGTCAATGAGCAGCACGATCAGCGCGATTTCCGGGTGATTGGCCGTAATGGAGTTCGCGACGGACTGCAACATCATCGTTTTTCCGGTGCGCGGAGGCGCTACGATCAAACCCCGCTGCCCCTTGCCAATCGGGCACAGCATATCGAGGACCCGCCCAGTCAAGTTTTCCTTGGCCGTCTCCAAGCGAATACGCTCCTGCGGGTAGAGTGGCGTCAGGTTATCGAAGAAAATCTTGTTGCGCGCCACTTCAGGGTCTTCGAAGTTGACCGCCTCGACCTTGATCAGCGCGAAATAGCGCTCGCCGTCTTTGGGCGGGCGCACTTGGCCGGAGACGGTGTCACCGGTACGCAGGTCGAACTTGCGGATCTGCGACGGCGAGACGTAGATATCGTCCGGGCCCGGCAAATAGTTGTACTCCGGTGCACGGAGAAAGCCGAAGCCATCCGGCAGGCATTCGAGAACACCTTCGGAGAAAATGAGGCCGTTCTTTTCCGTCTGGGCGCGCAGGATCTGGAAGATCAGCTCCTGCTTGCGCATCCCCGAGGAGCCGGGAATGTTCAGCTCCTTGGCAATTTTTGCCAGATCGGTGATGTTCTTATCTTTGAGTTCTGCAAGGCTAACACTCATCGCGTTTCTTTCCTTCTCAAGCCTGATTGGGGTCAGGCACGACTGTTTTGTGAGATCGATCCGGGGCGGGGCGCGTTCGTTTGAGGCACTCTATCCCAGATTTTCAAACGGGTTTGCTTCCCGAAATTCTCTAGACTCCGGTCGCGGGCCGAACCTGCCAAGCAGGATATCGGAGGGGCCGAAGACTTCAATTCGTCAGTTCATTGTCCTGTGCAACATCCGTACCGTACTTGGGCTCCACTCCAGAAACTGGGGGGTGACCAGCAATGGGCAGCGGCTGCTCCAGCGCGAGCTGCAGGACTTCGTCCATCGACTCCACGAAATGAATGGACATTTGCGCTTGAATTTCCGGCGGAATATCCGCCAGATCCTTCTCGTTGTCTTTGGGAAGAATGATTGTGCGTAAGCTGAGCCGGTGCGCTGCAAGCAGCTTTTCCTTTACGCCCCCGATGGGCAGTACTTTGCCGCGGAGCGTAATTTCACCGGTCATGGCAACGTCGCAGCGAACGGGAATGCGCGTGAGCGCGCTGACAATCGAGGTGCAAATGGTGATCCCGGCCGAAGGTCCGTCCTTCGGAATGGCTCCTTCGGGCACGTGCACGTGGATATCGAGGTGCCGGTAGAAATCATGCGACAGCCCAAACAGATGGCTGCGGGAGCGGACGTAACTCATGCCAGCCTGCGCCGATTCCTGCATCACGTCGCCAAGCTTACCGGTCAGCGTCAGCCGGCCTTTGCCCTGCATCAAGGTCGCCTCGGTGGTCAATACCTGCCCACCCACTTCGGTCCAGGCGAGTCCCGTCGCCAGCCCGACTTCGTTTTTCTTCTCAGCGAAGAAATCGCGGTATTTCAAGACCCCGAGGAAATCGTTCACATTCGCGACGGTGACTTCTGTGTGGAAATCTCTGCCTTCGCCGACGACCTTGCGCGCGACCTTGCGGCACACGTTGGCGATTTCACGATCCAGATTGCGCACGCCCGCTTCGTGCGTGTAATGGCGGATGATGTGCGTAATGACCTCGTCGGTAAACTGAACGTTCTCCTTCTTCACACCGGTGGCTTCCAGCTGCCGCGGAACCAGAAACCGCTTGGCGATCTGATGCTTTTCCTGCTCGGTATACCCCGGAAGCCGCAAGACCTCCATGCGGTCTTGCAGCGGTTGGGGAATCGTGTGCAGCACGTTGGCTGTGCAGATGAACATCACCTTCGACAGATCGTACTCGACGTCGAGGTAATGGTCCGTGAAGGAGTGATTCAACTCTGGATCGAGCACTTCCATCAAAGCCGCCGACGGGTCACCACGGAAGTCCATCGACATCTTGTCGACTTCGTCCAGTACGAACACCGGGTTCACGGTCGTGGCCTTGCGCATCATTTGAATGATCTGGCCTGGCAGAGCGCCGATATAGGTGCGCCGATGCCCGCGGATCTCGGCTTCATCGCGCACACCGCCCAGCGACACACGCACGAATTTTCTTCCCGTTGCCCGGCCGATGGACATTGCCAGCGACGTCTTGCCCACGCCTGGGGGGCCGAGGAAGCAGAGAATGGAGCCTTTCGGGTTTTTGACCAGCTGTCGAACAGCGAGGTATTCCAAAATGCGCTCTTTGATCTTTTCTAGGCCGTAGTGATCCTCGTTCAGAATCTGCTCGGCGCGCTTGATGTCCCTGATTTCTTTCGATCGCTTCTTCCACGGCACGGCCAGCAGCCAATCGAGGTAATTGCGGGAGACGGTCGATTCAGCCGACATCGGCGGCATCATCTCAAGCCGCTTCAGCTCTTGCATAGCCTTCTCCATCGGGCCCTGGGGCATGCCCGATGTTTCGATCTTCTTTTTCAGTTGTTCGATCTCGTTGGCTTCGCCACGCCCCAGTTCCTTCTGGATCGCTTTCAGCTTCTCGTTGAGGTAGTACTCTTTCTGGGCACGTTCCATCTGGCGTTTTACGCGGGAATTGATCGAGCGATCAACGTTGAGCTTCTCGGTTTCGACTTCAAGGATATCGGCGATGCGATTCAGGCGCTCGACAGGCTCAAAGATCTCGAGCAATTCTTGCTTCTGTTCCACCGGGATCTGCAGATTGGCGGCGATCGCATCGGTAAGTTTGCCGGGGTCCTCCACCCGGATCGCAGCGATCATGGTGTCGTAGTTCAGGCTCTGGGAGAGCTTGACATACTGTTCGAAGAGGTTGGTGACGCGGTCCGAGGCCTGCTTGGTCTCCGCTCCGGCTTCGGTTCGCACAGGTACCAGTCGAATTGTCGCGCGGAAGAATCCTTCGTCGTTTGCGACCTGAACGATCCGCGCTCGCTCGGTGCCTTCGACCAGGACCTTGATGTTGCCGTCCGGAAGCTTCACGCTCTGCACAATATTGGCAAGCGTTCCGACCTGGTAGATTTCCTCCGGCTTGGGATCGTCGACCGAAGCATCGTGCTGGGTAGCGAGGAAAATCTTCTTGTCGCCTGCGAGAGCTTCCTCCAAGGCACGCACGGAAGCCTCGCGTCCCACGATGAACGGATGCATCATCTCCGGGAAGATCACCATATCCCGCACGGGCATCATCGGTACGCGCTTCACCTCGACTTTTTCCCTATTGAACATTCAATCCTTGTCAGATCGCCCATCGCTACGTGCGATCGCCAGTGGTCCTGGAAAGCTAGCCTGCCTTTTCCAACAGGCTCCAGTTGATCTCGCGGCCCCTCACCATGTCTGCGGTAACAACGAAATCACGAAGTTTCCGCTGCGCCGGCATGTGGTACATCATTTCTAGCATCAGATCTTCCAGAATCATGCGCAGGCCGCGAGCCCCAACCTTGCGCTGGAGCGCCAGATCGGCGACGGTCTCAAGGGCATCCTCGGTGAAGCGGAGACGGACGTTTTCGAATTCGAACAGTCTTTGATACTGACGCACGAGAGCGTTCTTCGGTTCCGTCAAAATCCGCACCAGCGCGCCCTTATCGAGATCACTCAGCACGCCCGCGACCGGCAGCCGACCCACAAATTCCGGAATCAAGCCGTAACGAATCAGGTCGGTCGGTTGCACCTGTTCCAGCACCTCGATGTTGCGGCGCGACGGAGTTGCCGGCTGCGTATCGGCATGAAACCCGAGCGACTTTTGCCCCACGCGCCGCTCGATAATCTTTTCCAGGCCCACGAAGGCTCCACCGCAAACAAACAGAATGTTCGTCGTATCGACCGGAGTGAACTCCTGGTGCGGATGTTTGCGACCGCCCTGCGGAGGAACATTGGCGACGGTACCCTCCAAAATCTTCAGCAGGGCCTGCTGTACGCCTTCGCCGGAAACATCACGTGTGATCGACGGGTTTTCGTCCTTCTTGGAAATCTTGTCGATCTCATCAATGTATATGATGCCCTGCTGGGCCTTTTGGACGTCGCCGTCGGCGGCCTGCAGCAATTTCAGGATGATGTTCTCGACGTCCTCGCCGACGTACCCCGCCTCGGTCAGCGTGGTGGCATCCACGATCGCAAACGGTACATCGAGCATACGGGACAGCGTCTGCGCCAGAAGCGTCTTGCCCGTGCCGGTCGGTCCGATCAGCAAAATGTTCGATTTTGTCAGTTCCACATCCCCAGGCTGGCGATTCAGGAAAATCCGCTTGTAGTGGTTGTAAACCGCCACGGCCAATTTTTTCTTCGTCTTGTCCTGGCCGATCACGTACCCGTCGAGAAATGCCTTGATCTCGGGCGGGCGCGGAAGACGCCGATTCGTCGGAGAGGACTGCTCTCGCTTTTCATCCTCGAGAATCTGCTGGCAAACGCCGACGCACTCATTGCAGATGTAGGAGCGTGGATACTCCGATGGAGAACTGATCAGCTTCTCCACCTGCTCCTGCGTTTTATGGCAAAAGGAACAGCGCAACGGCTCTTCTGGGGTGAACCGTTTCACCGGCGAAGCCCCTTTCGGTCAAGCCCAGCCCTGCGATGAACTAGAAACTCATTGTAGGACAGAAATCGCCTGTCGTCCCGCAATTCATCCCCTTCGCTACTAACCGATTGGAACGCCCTCATCGGTGCTTGGTGATGATCTCATCCACAATGCCGTACGCCTTGGCCTGCTCTGGCGTCATGATGAAATCGCGCTCCACATCCCTCTCGATCTTTTCCAGCGACTGGCCCGTGTGATGTGCGAGCAATTGGTTGAGTGCGGCGCGCGTGCGAAGGATTTCTTTGGCGTGAATATCGATGTCGGTGGCCTGGCCGGATAGGCCCGACATCCAGGGCTGGTGGATGAGCACGCGGGAATTGGGCAGCGCATAGCGCTTCTTGGAGCTGCCGGCCGCAAGCAAAACGGCGGCAATCGAAGCGCATTGGCCTATACAGTAGGTTACGACATCGGGCCGCACAAACTGCATCGTGTCATAGATGGCCATGCCGGCTGAGATCGAGCCTCCTGGCGAGTTGATGTAGAGCGAAATGTCCTTTTCCGGATCCTCCGACTCGAGGAAGAGCAGCTGCGCCGTCACCAGGTTGGCCACATGATCGTCAATCGGCGTGCCGATGAAAATGATGTGGTCCTTCAACAGACGAGAATAGATATCGTAGGCGCGTTCCCCGCGATTCGTCTGCTCGACGACCATGGGAACCAGAGTCGTGGCACGCGGACTCGTGTCGTCAATATGTCTCATGCAGAAAGTATCTTGCGCGCTGAGGAATCCCGGATCGGAATTACTTTCCGCCCTTGGCTGTCTTATCGATCCGGGCCGTGCGGTAGAGCCACTCGATTGTTCTATCACTTCGCAGCTTCGATTTCATCCTATCGAGCGCTCCTTGCTTTGTCAAGCGAGCACGCAGCGACGTTGCAGACTCACCACTTCGTTCGGCGAGCGTCGCAATCTCTTGATCGAGGTCTTCTTCAGTAACCTCGATCTTCTCGGCGGTGGCGATTCGGTCCAGAATGAGCTCAGCTTTGACGTCGCTGATAGCGCGGTCACGTTGCTGGCGGCGAAGGGCAGCCCAATCGACATTCACCGCTCTGGGATCGACACCTTGCGCCGCCAACGAACGCACCGTGCGCTCCAGGCGCGAATCCATCTGGCTTTCGACGAGCGCCTCCGGTACTGGAAAGTCGTGCTGTTTTACGAGCGCTTCGAGAATCTTCTCGCTGGCCTGCGATTTCTGCCGCTCTTCCTTGGCCGCGATAAGGCTCTCGCGAATTCTCGCACGCAACTCGTCCAGGGTTGCAACACCACCGGGAGCGCCTCCCCGGGACGGCTGGTCGGCTGTATCTTTAGCGAATTCGTCGTTCAGCTCCGGTAACTTCTTCTCCTTGATACCCTCGACTTCCACCGAATAATCGTAGGTTTTGCCCGCCAGCTTGGGATCCGGATAGTCTCGAGGATAGGCGACCTCGAAGCGCTTGATTTCGCCCACAGAAGCATCGCGCAGATTTTCGGTAAAGCTGGCAAGCGTCTCTTCCGCGCCCAGCGGAACAAGAATGTTGTCTGCGCGCAGGGGATCGCCGCCACCCCGGGGTGTGCCTGTCAATCTAACCAGCACGGAATCGCCGTCTTTCGCCGAACGTCCTTCCACCGGTACGAACGTCGCGGCGCGCTCGCGCATCTCTTCGAGCGCCTTGTCCACCTGCGCGTCGCCAATTTCGATTTCGTCGATGTGTACCTGCAAATTCTTGTAATCGCCTAGGTCGAATTCGGGCAATACTTCGAATACAGCGTGGACGCGCAGCGGCTGGCCATCCTTAAAATCGATCTTGTCAACCTCGGGCCGTGAAATCGGCACGAGTTTCTTTTCATCGAGCGCCTTTTCGAGGTATTCCGGGACCAGCGAATGCACGACTTCTCCCTGGATATCCTCGGCGAAGCGCCGACGTACCAAGGTGACAGGAGCTTTACCGGGGCGAAAGCCCGGAATCCGGGCAATCCGCGCAATGTCGCGCGCGACTTTTTCTGCCGCCTTCTGGACGTTCTCCGCCGGAATTTCCAGATCGATTTCGCGCCTGCAATTGACTTCCGTCATCGTGTGAGTTCTCTAACGGGAAAAAATGGCAAGCGACCCCGTTTCAATCCGCCTTTCGCCTTTTCGGAATCCGATAAGGAAGGGCGCAGAGAAGAAGAACGGCAAAAGACGCCGCCATGCGTTAGTCAGTATAGGGAATCCCACCGTGGCTCGTCAAATTGCGGAGGGAAGTTCGCCGCCTGCAAGACCGCACGGATGCCAAGAACCGGGAAGAAATCCCAGTTTGCAAGCTGGGTTTTCTCACATATGGTTTGCGCGGCTGGGAGGTCGCGGGGCAACAGCTTCGCCCGGGACGCTCATGGCGATGCTGGCGTGGGTGAATCCGCATAACGGTATGGCGGGCGTCACCATCACCGCGGACTTGAGCGGAATCGCGCTTCCGGTGTTCGGGACAGTGCAGCACACGCGACATCGAATCGTGGCAGGGCTGGCCCTTGGTTCTTCCAGCTAGCGAGAAGAGAGATGGTCCCGCTCACGGGGGACACGTAGATGTAGTAGATGGTTGAGCCACCCTGGACCTCGTAGAGATTTTTGCGTTTCGGGTCGGGCAGGGCGTTCACAATGCCAGCCAACAAAATCCCCAAGCTGATCACGGTCGCCGCAGGATGGTTTCCCAAATCTTCGATCTCCAGCAACGGACCAAAATTCATTCTCATGGGTTTAGCCCCTTGGCTCGGCGGTTCTTGACCCAAATGCCCCACAGCGACCCCTCATGCCTTCTCGGAATTTCTCGCGCTCCTCGGGACTCATCTGCGCCCAGCGCTCCATCACGCGCGCTCGCCACTGCCATGGGGGGGCTCGCCGTCCCCGGACCCCCCCCAACAGAATCCTGCTCAGCAACAGGAGGCCCAGCGCTTGCCAGAAACGGATTGGATGCAACCCGAAGAGTCCCGGCATGAGCCAGTTCCACAGACCCATGATCACAAAACTCAGCACGGCAGCAGCCAGCAGCACAAACAATACGAATTTCATTCCCTTAAAGATCCATCTTCTCTTCATATTCTTGTCCTCACGTCTTTTTCGAACTCTTCGTAGATCGCTTCTAAACGCTCGCGCAGATGCACGACCGCATAGTGTTTCCGCAGAACGAGGGTGTTCACACTCAAGCCGGTTCTTTGAGCAACCTCTTTGAAACTTCGGCCCTCGATCTCATGTGCTACGAACGCTTCACGCTGTCCTTCCGGCAATTCATCCAAAGCGGCATCGAGCTCTTCGATCAACACTGCTCGGGCATAAGCTGCCTCTGGCCCCGCGTCGGCAGACGGCAACCGGTCTTCGAGTAACAGCAACTCCCCATCCTCGCGGATCGCCGCCGGATCGCCGGCAGTGGCATCCGGTCTTCTTTTGCGGAAGAGATCCGTGATGCGGTTCCGCGCGACCCGGTAAAGCCATGCGCCTACCCGCTCGATCGGCTTCATCATCCGGTAGGCCTCCACCAGTTCGTAAAACACATCCTGCAGGATGTCCTCGGCATCCCTCTCATCCGGCACACGGCTGCGGATGAAGTTTTTAAGTCTCGCCTGTTCACGGCTGACCGCCTCGGCGATCCGGTCGTTTTGCTCGCGAGCCATCCCTTCAAGGCTGAGCGTCTTGCTCATCTACTTCTGTAGACGAATGGAGGGCATAAATATTTCAGGGAAAAACGGTCAGACGTGTGCCCATCGTTAGGCCCGAATGTGAAATGGTCTGGGAAGGACCACGGCCGTTTATGCCAGCAAGCCAGGGTTCTTGAGATAGCGATCGACGAGCGCATCGGCCGTGCGGTAGGCTAGAGCCAATACTGTCGGCGTGGGATTGGCAGCGCCCTGACACGGCATCGTCGATGCCCCGACAAGGAAAAGATTATGGGCCTGCCAGTGCTGGCCCCAGGTGTTTACCACCGAGGTTTCTGGTGACTTGCCCATGATCGTGCCGCCTTGAATGTGCGTTGATTGATAGCGCCGGGCATCGTAGTGGCCGTAGGGCACCTGCATGACGATCTCCTTTGCGCCCATGGCCCTTGCCATCTCCGCCCCCTTTACGCTGGCGAAGTTAACCATGGCTCGCTCGTTGTGGCGCCAATCGAGAGTTAGCCTTAGGAGGGGATCGCCGAGGTGATCCCTGTAGGTGGGGTCGAGATCCATGTAATTCGCTCTGTACGGGATGTGCTCACCCGCGAAACCAATCCCGCCCACACGGTCGTACCAATGTATCGCCGCCTTCTTCCATGCCGAACCCCAGCGCGCCTTCACCAACGGCGGCACCGTACCGAAATTGGCGATCGGCTGGAAGCCCGTGGCCATCACGCGGAACATGCCGCCGCGAATAAACGAAACATTGCTGTGATCGAAATTGTCGCCGTCGAAGTCGCCGATGCATATGCCGGAAGCTGCCGCACCCATGAACCGGTTGAGCGGCTTCTCCATGAACAGCGTTCCGCCGGATGCAATGACTTGATGGGTTAGGTTGCGTCCGACGACGCCGCGCCCTGTCGCGGGATCGTATGGCTCGCCAATACCCGACAGGAGCAGTAGGCGCGTGTTGTTTAGCGTCCATGAGCACAGCAACACGGCATCGGCCGGTTGGAAGCATTCCTCTCCCCTTGCGTCGACGTAGTTTACGCCGCGCGCCTTGTTAGACTCGTACACGACCTTCCGCACCGAGCAGTTGTTTCGCAGCGCTACGCTCTTCTGTCTCTCGAGAATCGGCAGCAGTGTATTCGTCGGCTGCGATTTGGCACTCACCATGCACCCAAAGCGGTCGCAGAATCCGCAGTAGAAGCAACCGGGGCGTGCGATGCCGTCCGGGTTGGTGTAGGCGGTGCTTAGAATCGCTGAGGGGCTGGGATAGGGATGATAGCCGAGCGATTTGGCCGCGTCTTGAAACAGGGACGAGAAATAGGAAATCTTCATCGGCGGGGTGGGATACTCTTCGCTGCGCGATCCTTCGAAGGGATTGCCGCCCTCGACGATCTTCCCCCGCAGGTTTCCCGCCTTGCCACTTGTACCGATCAGCTTGTCCGTTTTCGTGTAATAAGGCTCGATCTCCGCCCAGTTAATACCCCAGTCGACGATGGCATGATCCTCAGGCAGCTTCTTCGCGCCATAGCGCTCGACGGTCTTCGAATAGATCTCGAAAAGATCGGGCACGTGGCGCGGAAAGACGGCGCTCCAGTGTTCGCCGGCGCCACCCGTGCCATTGCCGGGGAGGAAGTTGCCAAGTTGACGGATGGGAATGGCGGTGTCGCGTGGTGTGTAGCGCAACGTGACGGTTTCTTTCGAATAGTCCTGCATCATGGAAAAGCGGACGTTGTAATCCAGTTCATCCATGTCGTTCACGTAATCGTCCTTATGCCGCGGAGCTCCGCGCTCAAGCACTACAACGTGGAGCGCTGTGCGCTTGGCAATCTCTTTCGCCATAAGCAGACCCGTCCAACCTGCTCCCACGACCACAACGTCGGTCCTCGGCAGACTCCTCACGTGCTTTCCTCTTCGCTCGGCCGGTGCGGTTTCAGTTTCAGCTGCGCAAGACTGACGGGCTTGGGGCGAAATTCCTCTCCGCGATACTTATCAATCTCATTGGCATTGCTCATGCGAGGGCCAGGAAAGCCAACGAGCTGCCAGCCGACCATATCCAAATTACCGCCGTGCAGTGGGTCGCAAAACATCCCTTCGATGGTGTTGCGCTGGAGCAGGTCAAAAAACCTGCTCTGCTCGATCTGTACGAGCTTTCTGTCCTGCTCGGACGGCGACAGCTGATCGAAACCCGTCAATTGCTTCAGTCCTTCGCGGTAGATTTGCCGTGGCGAGGCCGCGCCCTGGTAGCCGAACTCCGCAGCGGCTCTGTCGTCGAACGGCTCCTGTGTGTAGCGGCGTGCGTCCCGGCCCCAGGGGCCGGCAAGCTGCCGGTCGATGTAGAGCACCACCCCCGCCTCGTGTGCACCAGGCCCGCTCTCATCGCTGGGCATGATGCGCGAAGCGGCAGCCGCGACAATCAGTGCTTCTTGCTCGGTGAAAAAGCGCAGCGGAATCTTGACAGTCCTGCCGTCCTCAGCAGAGAGCCGCGAAACCTTGCGATCGAGTGAGTACACGAGTACGCCGCCCACGCTCGCTGCCGATATTGCTAAAAAGTGGCGCCGCTTCATGTGGTGCGGAGTCTATCACGAGGTGACAACCGAGGGTCTACAGACGTGAAATTGCCGCATCAGGGGAGCTGTCTTCGGACATTGGCGTGCTCCGCAACGCTTGACGAAGACAGAAGGGCCTGTTTATGGCCGAGCTACCCCATTCGATACGGGCCGGCATCACCGCAGGGGCGCAGGGCATCGACCGCGCCTATCCTGCGTGGCTCGAGAGGCTCGATCACCGGAGCCATCCAGTAATGGTTCCGTTCAGTTGCTCTGTAGCACTTTAAAGGTGTGGTGCTCAATCCGTTGAGTCTCAGGATTGTAATGAACATGATTGTAGGTTACCTGCACGCACCACGCACCGGGGCGGCTATCGTCTGGGCAATCCACGGAGGTTTGGAAGGCAGCCCACGCGGTTTCGCCGTCATACGGGCAAGGCAGGTTCGAAGCAAAGGCCTTGGCAACCTTAGCGGCGAGCAAACTTGCCAACAGAAGTACAGCCAATGCGAACATTCTGCGCGTTCTCATGGCGTTCTCCTTGCAACTTTTTCCGCCATCGTGCGACGCATTGAACCGGCACTGATGCGGGATAACTCCTGCTCACGAAAGTTCACGCACCGATCAACGCAGATTTTCGCCGTGGAGGTGGAAAAGCTCAATGGGCCGCCAGTACTAAAAGACTCTAGAAATGGAACAATGCCACGGCCCCTAAGGATCTGACCCAAAGGCACTTAACTACAGAGGACCGTCAAGTCGTCACAATGCCAATCCAACGCATTGCTCGACCACAAATCAACAAATAGAGGGTGATATGCGGAAGAAGGGACTCGAACCCCTACGGCCTTGCGGCCACCAGCTCCTAAGGCTGGCGCGTCTGCCAATTCCGCCACTTCCGCCTCAGACGGGAAGCCCAGTATAGCATCGCGGTCGACCCCGTGCGCGGAGCAGGGTTTCGATGAAGAACATAATTCAGGCTAAGGGTTTGCCGATTCGCTGCTTCGCCAACAGTACTACAAGACGCGCGACTTCCTCCGCCTCCATGGCCGTGCTGTCGACTAGAACCGCGTCTTCGGCACGAACCAGCGGTGAAGCGCTGCGTTCTCGGTCGCGTCGATCACGCTCCCGCACTTCCTCCAGGGTACGCGCCAGGTCAATGGCCTCGCCTTTCTCATGGTGCTCGCGCCAGCGTCGCTCGGCCCTGATTTCCGGAGCCGCGGTCAGAAAAATCTTCAGTTGGGCGTCGGGAAACACGACGCTGCCGATGTCGCGTCCTTCCATGACCACTCCGCCTCGCTCTCCCGCGCGACGCTGCTCCCCCACGAGTACTTTCCGCAGTTCCGGCACGACGGCGACCTTCGAGGCTGCCTGCGCTACCTCGGGCGTGCGGATCGCGGCCGTGACATCCTCATCGTCGAGAAAAACCTGTTGCCTGCCGTCCTGGGCGCGGAGGTCAACCCGCGTTTCACGCGCCAGCGAAGTTAACGGCTCGGTCTGATCAAGCGAAAGGTTTCGCCGGAGCGCCTTCAGTGCGACGCACCGGTACATCGCGCCTGTGTCGATATAAATATAATCCAGCAGGGCGGCGACGCGGCGCGCAAGCGTACTCTTGCCCGAGCCGACCGGGCCATCGATGGCAATAATGAGGTTCGTCAAGCCTGCCTCGGATAGCGGCCGTTAGAAATGCTCTGTTCGTCAGTTACGCTTGAATGCCCGCTCGATCTCGCGCACCGAATAGTGCAGTACGACAGGGCGCCCGTGTGGACAGCTCATCGGGTATTCTGTCTTCGCAAGTTCGCCCAGCAGCCACTGCATTTTCGCAGCGTCGAGCGGTGTGTTTACTTTGATCGCCGCGTGGCAGGCGGTTGAGGCTGCGATTTTCGCCTGCAAGGAGTCGATCGAGATGGCTTGATTTTCACGCGCGATGCCATCGAGGACTTCAAACAGCAACTTTTCCGCATCACCGCTGGCGATTCCGGCAGGCGTGGCCTGAATGGCTACATCGTGCGCTCCGATCAGATTGGCCTCGAATCCATTGGCGCGCAATTCCTCATCGATCAGCTCGAAGGTGGCAAGCTGCCGAGGATTTAGCTCAACCAGAATCGGCGCCAACAAGCGCTGTCCGCCCACTTCGCCTTGGTGTCGAGCCTGCAAATGTTGTTCAAACAGCACGCGCTCATGTGCCACGTGCTGGTCGATGATCCACAGTCCTTCGCCACTTACCGCGACGATGAAGCTCGCGTTCACCTGTCCGAGCGGCCTTAGTTCGGCGATCGCCTCAGGGCTTGGCAGCGACGCCGATGTGGAGGCCTCGGAAAACGGCGGCATGGCGGCTTGATACGATAGCGGAAAATGCATGGCGCGATCGGAACTGAAACCGAGTCGCTCCGCAAAGGGTCTGTCAGGCGCGCCGCTCAGCTCGAACGGGGCGCTCGACCCTGGTGTCGTCGGAATATCCACAGGAGAAAATACGCCGGCATCAGGAACCAGGGAAGGGTCGCGCCGTAACGAGGAGGTAACGGCGGCGGTCGCGGCGGCCGCGCGCGCCGCCGGAAATCCCGGAATCGGCCGCGCCTTGGACAGGGCATGGCGCACAGCATCTCGAGTGAAGTCGTGAACCAATTGCGGATGCCGAAAACGCACTTCGATCTTCGCCGGATGCACGTTCACGTCGACGTCTTGGTACGGCAAGTCGAGAAACAGGAGTACCACAGGGAAAACGCCTGCGGGCATGACGTTGCGGTATGCCTCGCCGATGGCATGAAGCAGCAGCCGGTCTCGTACGAGCCGCCGGTTCACAAATATGTAGATTCCGTTCCGATTGGTGCGCTGTACGTCTGGGCGCGATGTGAACCCGCCTACACCGAGCCTCCCTCCATGTTCGTCCGGATTCAGCTCCGGCACAGCGGCCGGTGGGCGCACCGGACCCTCACTTCCGGGAATTTCGATGAGCTCGTCGAGAGCTTGTCGGCCGAAGACTTGGTAGATGCGGTCCGAAAGCCTTTCGACCGGCGTGCACTCCAAGATCACTTGCGACGGGGTCTTCAGCTGAAATTGAACTTCCGGATGCGCGAGCGCGTAGTGGGTGACCAAGGAGGCCAGGTGGCCTAGCTCGGTGCTTTCCGACTTCAGAAACTTTCGCCGCGCCGGCACACAATAGAAAATGTCGGCAACGCTGATCGAGGTCCCTGGCGGAACGCCCCTGGGTTTGACCCCAACGAGCTTTCCACCCGCGAATTCGACCTCCGTTCCCTGCTCTTCCTCCGCCGTGCGTGTTTCTAGGAGCAGGCGTGAGACGGCGGCAATCGATGGCAACGCCTCACCGCGAAAACCGAGCGTTTCGATCGAAAGCAGATCGTCAGCGGTTTGCAGCTTGGAGGTCGCATGGCGCTCGAACGCTAGCAGCGCATCGTCGTGGTTCATGCCGCAGCCGTCGTCGATCACGCGGATCAAGCGCTTACCGCCCGATTCGGCCTCAACGCGAATCGAACGCGCGCCCGCATCCAGCGCGTTTTCAAGCAACTCTTTTACAACCGACGCCGGCCGCTCGATCACCTCGCCCGCCGCGATCTTGTTGGCGACGTTCTCCGCCAGGATTCGTATCCGCGACATCAGAAATCCGATCCCTCGTCGTTAAGACCCGTCCATCGGCTCATGGCCGAACGACACCATCCTGCTCAAGTTTGATACCCAACTCCTTGAGTTGGGTGGCGTCCACCGCAGAGGGGGAGTCCGCCATTAAATCCTGTGCTTTCGCCGTCTTCGGGAAGGCGATGACCTCGCGCAGGGACTTCTCTTCTGCCAGAAGCATCACGACCCGATCCATGCCGAGCGCGATGCCGCCGTGCGGCGGCGTGCCGTAGGTGAGCGCATCAAGGAAGAATCCGAAGCGCTGCCGCGCCTGTTCCCCGCTCAAGCCGAGGGCCTTGAACATCCGTGCCTGCACATCTTGCCTATGGATTCGAATACTGCCAGAACCGAGCTCATGACCATTGAGCACCAGGTCGTAGCCCTTGGAGCGACATTCCCATGGCGCGGTCTCGAGTTTGTCGATGTCCTCCTCGAAAATTCCGGTGAACGGATGCTGCGCGCTCACCCAGCGACCTTCGTTCTGACTCCATTCAAAGAGTGCAAAACCTGTGATCCAGACAAACTCCCACTTGCTACGATCAATCAAGTTCATTCTATCGCCGAGAAAC
The DNA here is from genome assembly GCA_035622155.1 of Candidatus Acidiferrales bacterium. Classification (GTDB taxonomy): domain Bacteria; phylum Acidobacteriota; class Terriglobia; order Acidiferrales; family UBA7541; genus Palsa-295. The sequence goes on along the minus strand of DASPVW010000042.1, from coordinate 32,871 downwards.
AAGCGAATCTGGCCGGCGACATTTAGTGAGGTGTCGCTGTGAGGAATTTGTTCTTTTGCCGCCGTCGCGACAACGAGATCACCCGATTTTGCACCGACCGCTTCGGCCAGTCTCTTCAGGCCCTGTGGGCCGAGCTGTTTTTCGAGCGGTGACGAAATCCCGTCCGCCGTGACCTTCGCGATGTAGATCCCGCGTGCGCCGATCGATTTCGCGTACTCCGCCAGCTCATCGAGCTGCTTGCGCGACCAAGAGGCCGCCCCTGGAGAAACCACTGCTTGGACGTTACCTTCCCATTGCAGCGCCGGACGGGCTGGCTCGAAGATATCCGTGACGTTGTGCAATTCCATGCCAAAGCGCAAATCAGGCTTATCGGAACCGAAACGACGCATCGCATCCTGGTAGTCCAGGTGTCGAAAGGGGCCCTTTGCCGTGACACCGGCAACAGCGCACGCACGCTCCATCACTCGTTCGATCACGTCGAAAATATCTTGCTGGCGCGGAAACGACATCTCCAGGTCGAGCTGGGTGAACTCCAGCTGGCGATCGGCCCGAAAGTCCTCATCACGGACGCACTTGCAGATCTGAAAATATTTGTCCATGCCAGAGATCATCAGGATCTGCTTAAAAATTTGTGGCGACTGCGGCAACGCGTAAAACTGCCCGCGATGGATACGGCTCGGCACCAGACAGTCTCGCGCACCTTCTGGCGTCGAACGCGTCAGCAGGGGCGTTTCGATCTCGAAAAAGCCCAGCTCATCGAGCGTTCGGCGGATTTCGAAGATGATGTGGTGCCGCAGCTCGATGTTGCGATGGAGGCGCGGGCGGCGCAAATCGAGATAGCGGTAGCGCAAACGCGTTTCCTCACTGGCGGTCACCTCGTTCTCAATGGGAAACGGCGGCGTCTTTGAATTGTTCAAAATGTGCAGGCGCGTGGCCAGCACCTCGACTTCACCGGTCGAGATCTCCGGATTTGCCTTCTGCCGCCGCACGACGCCGCCCATCACCGCGACGACAAATTCCGACCGCAGTTCTTCGGCTTTGGCGTGCGCCTCGGGCCCTTGCTCCTGATTGAACACAACTTGCACGATTCCGGAACGGTCGCGCAGGTCGATAAAGATGAGCTGGCCAAGATCGCGCCTTCGATGCACCCAGCCCATCAGCACCACATTTTTGCCCACGTCTGGCGCACGCAGCTCCCCGCAGGGATGCGTTCGTTTCAGATCCCCCAGGGTGTCAAGCACCTGAGCCTCTTCGTTCCGATTCAAGGTATTCCAACAGTTGGTTTTCGCTTAGCCTCTTTTGATCGGCATCGGCAAGTCGCTTCAGTGTGAACGTCCCGGACGCGACTTCGTCTTCGCCGATGATGAGCCCATACCGCGCGCCGAGTTTGTCGGCCAGGCCCAGCGCTTTTCTGAAATCTGTCTCCTCGGGCGGCAGCTCGACCACTAGCCCGCACGCGCGCAGCTTCTTGGCGATGTTCACGGCGATCGGGTACGCTCGCGCGCCCATGCGCGCAACGAACACGCTCAGTCCGGGCAGGTTCGGAAGATGGCCACCGGTCTGGATCGAGAGAATCGCTCGGTCGGTGCCGATGGCGAAACCGATGCCTTTGATCCCTGCCTGGCCACCTAGCAACTCGACCAAGCCATCGTAGCGGCCGCCCCCGCACACCGCGTTCTGCGATCCGAGGCCGGTCGCCGTCACCTCAAATGTTGTGCTGGTGTAGTAATCGAGGCCTCGGACCAGCCGCCAATTCTCCTCAAAACAAAGTTCGCGCAGGTTGAGTTCGTCTTTCAGCTCTGAAAAATGCTGCCGGCAAGCCGAGCAAAGATGGTCTGAGATCCGCGGGAGCTTCTCGATCACCGGCTGCTCCTCCGGTATCTTCGAATCGAGAACGCGCAGCGGGTTCGTCTCGATGCGGCGTTGACTGTCCGGGCCGAGCCTGTCCCTCACCTTGCGCAGCTCACTGCGCAGCAGCTCGACATACTTCGGACGACATTGCTTACAACCGATTGAATTGACGTACAACGTGGTGTTCCTAAGACCCACGCGTATGAAGAACACCAGGAGCATTTCGAGAATTTCAGCATCGATTGCCGGCGCATCCGACCGTCCGAGCACCTCCGCGCCGATCTGATAGAACTGCCGATACCGGCCTTTTTGCGGGCGCTCGCGACGGAACATCGGCCCGACGTAATAGAGTTTCTGATTTCCCGGCAACAGATGCATGGCGTGCTCGATATAGGCTCGACAAACCGATGCGGTAGCTTCCGGACGCAGGCTTATCGACGAATCGTCTCGATCATCGAATGTATACATCTCCTTTCCCACAACATCGGTATCAGCCCCGATGGAACGAGCGAATAGCTCGGTCTCCTCGAAAATCGGTAGGCGTATTTCACGAAAATTGTAAGTCTCCAGAACCTCCCGCGCAGCCTGCTCAAACCAATTCCACAACGCGGAATCTGGAGGCAGAATGTCTCGTGTACCTTTGATGGCCCTAAGTTGCTTGTGCGACTGCATGGTGCCCCTCGAGGAAGTGGCCTGGTAACGACGGGCTCGACCACATACGCTCCAGCCCGATCGCTTTACGCATCCCGCGCAATTCTGTGATTTTCTTAGCCGCCCAGGATACATCGGAGGGGGCCGCCGTACCTAGTGACTAGCTTCCGGTCACGTCGCTCTGCGCCATAAACGCGTTCTTAAATCCGACGTAATGTTCCGAGGAGCGTGCGATGCGCGCGCGCTCGGCTTCGGTCACCGCGCGGCGAACCTTCCCAGGCACACCCATGACCAGGCTGCCGGGAGGGACTTCCATCCGCTCCGGGATCACTGTGCCCGCGGCAACGATGCTGCCCGATCCGATCCTCGAGCCGTTCAGCAGAATCGCGCCCATACCGATCAGGCAGTTGGACTCGACCGTGCAGCCGTGAAGGATCACGCGGTGGCCGACGGTAACGCCGTCGCCAACCGACAGCGGGTAACTTTCCCCCTCTATGTGCAGGACGCAGCCGTCCTGAATGCTGGTGCGCGCGCCAATGCGGATCGAGTGGTAGTCTCCGCGCACGACGGCGCACGGCCAGACGCTGGAATCCTCACCAATCGCAACGTCTCCGATCACGACGGCTTGCGGATCGACATACACACTGGGGGCGATCTGTGGCAGGTGATGTTGAAAAGTGCGTATCATTTTTTCCTCCCTGTCGAGCCACAACCACACCGTCAAGCCGAGAGTATATATGGCAACGTGCGATTGTCGGTGCTGGTTCGACAAATGCCTCAGATCGAGTAGCTTAGGCTCTGGATACTTCATTTGAATTGTCGATCCTGCCCATTCATATGTTGCATTTCACGAATCTCGTATTTCTGTATAACCTCCGCTCCTCAGACTTAACCCCCCTCCAAAGGAGAGTCTCATGGCCGAGAAAACAACCGGTGAGATGAAGGCTACCTTGGGACTGACAGGGCTGACTTTCAATGCCATGGCGCTTATCGCGCCCGGCGCCTTCCTGTGGCTTACCTTTATCACGCAGGCCGGTGAAGGCAACACGACCCCTTCCATGTGGATCGGTATCTTTTTTGCTTTGGTGCTCTGTCTGGCAACCGCCGTTTCTTACGCCGAATTGTCCAAACTGTACCCCGGCACGGGGAGTTCTTATTATTTTGCCGAGCAGTCTTTCTTAAACCACGAACGAGCGTGGCGATACGCGCGAGTTGCAAAGTTTGTCGTAGGCTGGGGCTCGCATCTTTACTACTGGATTTACGTCGGCGCGATGGTTGCCGTGACGGGGGCTTTCTGCGGTTACATGACCGGGACGTTGTGGCCAACTTTCATGAGTGCAGCCAACCCAGGCCCGATGTTCATGATGCTCTGCGCGACACTGTTTTCTTTCGGTGTGGCGTACATTGCTCATCGTGGCGTGACGGGCTCGACGGCAGTGAACATTGCGATGAACGTTATCCAGATTTCGGCCTTGATCGTTTTCTCGGTCATGGCGATTGGCTATCGGCTCAACCACCCTCCGGGCAGTGTCGCTTGGCAGTGGGATGCGATATCGGGGGATTCCTACAACTGCGAGTTCCAGACCGACACACAGAACAGCATCGTCCGCGACGCCGGCATGGTGCCGCAGTGCAAGAAGGACGCATCGGGCGCGCCTGTTCTCTATCACGTGAGTTATCCCTGGAATGATTCCATGGGCAATTTTGTGAGCCATCCAAACGCCAAGTCGGTCGTCGGCTTACATAGCTTTGGCTGGATGTTTGTGCAAGCCAACCTCGCCATCCTGATCCTCGTCGGATTCGAGTCCTGCACGGCGCTGGGAGGCGAAGCAAGACATGCGCGGCGGGACATACCCATTGCCGTGATCACATCTCTGCTGGTCCAAGGAGCGGTTTTCTATTTGTTTGAGTACTTCGCAGCCAATTACTTCTTAAACAGCGGCTATCCGATGACGAATGCGCCGAGCTCGGCAGCGCCGATCGGAGACATGATGGTCATGGTTGGCAACGCCATCCTGGGCCCGGGCCACGGCCGAACCTTCATGTTGATCGAATCCTTAACCGTCTTTCTCGCCCTGATCGGCACGACGCTTTCTGCCATGAATACGGGGGCTCGCGTGACCTATGCAATGGGCAAGGACCAGGAAGTGCCGGAGGCCTTCGGCATACTGCACGGAAAGAATCTAAGTCCGCACCGTGCCATTTGGGTGCTGGCTGTAATTGCGGCGATTCTGGGCTGTTTGGGCCTCTCCGTATTGTTCGGCAACACGGCCGCCATCTCCGATGCCACGATTCGAGCGCTGCCGCACGGGTTCTGGTCGAGCTTTGGGTACATGTCTCACGACACCATGGCCAAGCTGCCGAACAGCTTGCTTTCGCTCGAACTATCCTCGAACTTTGGAACGTTTCTGCTCTACGGATTAAGCTGTTTGGTCTGCATCGTGGCTTATCACAAGCACCCGAACTTCAGCTTCCTCAGACACATGGGCATCCCGATGTTCGGCTTACTCGCAAATCTGGTGTGCATGCTGTTCTACTTGATTGGACCTTTCATGGGCTATGGCACCAAGGCAGAACCGTATGTAGCTCTCGGCGTAGCTGCCGTCTGGGGCATTTATGGAGGGATCTATTTCACCATCGCGGGGAGAAAAAAGCGCAAGACGACACTCGCCACGGCGCGGGCATAAACCTGTCGGGTCCTTTCTTGTCGACGATCTGAAACTCTGATCCGGCCCATTCAAACGTTCGATCTCATTGTCCACCGCCTCGGACAAATAATCCTCCTGCAGGCCCTGCGCGCGACCGGGTTGTCACCGAACCGGTGCCAATAGGCATTTGGGCTAAGGGAGATTCAGGCCAGTTCTGGGCAGGAAGACGGGGGCCAATGTATCGGGGCGTTCAAGCGGCGGTGGTGGCGGCGAGGATCGTCGGTGCCGCGGAAGGATCTCGTCCGCCGAAAAACTCCATGGACGTTGAGTTCGCGCACATTTCCGACGCGGGCCGAGTGCGTCAGGAGAACGAAGATTATCTCGGTCACGTGACTCCAGCGACAGAGGAAGAAGCGCGATCGCGCGGCTGGCTGTTTGTGGTGGCCGACGGAGTTGGCGGCCACGACCTGGGCGAAGTCGCCTCACAGACAGCCGTCGAAAGCGTCCTCGCAGGTTTTCGCGACTCCTTGCCGGGCGAAGCACACTCGGTGCTGCTCGAGCGCCTTGTGAAGGGGGCCAACACGCGCGTGATCGATGCCGGGCAGACAGCCAGTCCCGGTGGAGTGCGCATGGCTACGACGCTGGTTGCCTGCGCCCTGCGTTACGACCGTGCGACGATCGTTCATGTCGGGGACTCGCGCTGTTATCTGATCCGCCGCGGCCAGGCAAACCTGCTTACGCGCGACCACACCGTCGCGAACGAGCAGGTCCGACTCGGCGTTGTCTCCCCCTCCCAGGCTGCGGGCGCCAGGGCGCAACACCTGCTCATTCGCTCACTCGGCGCCGAACTTTTTGTCCACGCCGACGTCCAGGAGCACCAACTTCTTGCGGGCGACATTTTGGTGTTGTGTTCTGACGGGCTGCACGGCTCTGTGACCGGCTCAGAGATGGCGGCCGTCACAGGACACGACGTCGACTTGGCCCTGGCCGCAAAGCAACTTGTGGATCTTGCCAACCAGCGAGACGGCGGTGATAATATCACTCTGCAAATCGTCCGCGTCCGAAGCGTTGAGCGCGTCGGAATCTACCGGGGCCGGCCCTACCGGCTGCGCTAGCCGGCGAGGCCCCGACTCAGCCTGGTGCTCTTGCGAGGTTTCCAGTCCAGCCCGGCGAACAACTCGACCATTATCGCCTGGAAAGCGTAGCAGCGCGCAGCGGCATGGCCTCGATTTTCAAGGCCACTGACCTCCGCACGGGCCGGCCGGTTGCGATCAAGGTCCCTCACCCTGAGATGGAGAGCGATCCGGTTTTCTTCGATCGCTTCAAGCGCGAGGAGGAGATCGGCAAGGCCCTGGACCACCCTGGCGTAATGAAGGTTTTTGGCGACGGTGATCGCAGCCAGCTGTACATGGTGATGGAGTGGGTGGACGGGAGGTTGCTGCGCCAGCTCCTGAACGAGCAGAAAAAGCTACCTCCGGCGCGTGCCGTGAAGATCACGTTGGGAATCTGCGACGCTCTCAGCTACATCCACAACCATGGTGTTGTCCATCGCGATCTCAAACCCGAGAACATCATGGTCGATGCCGACGACCACATCAAACTGATCGATTTCGGAATTGCGGGTCGGGTCGGAGCGCGTCGGCTCACTTTCGCCAAGCTCTCTCAGGTCATGGGCACTCCGGAATATATCTCTCCCGAACAGGTGAAGGGTAAACGCGGGGATGGCCGCAGTGACATTTACGCTCTCGGTGTGATGCTCTACGAAATGCTCACCGGCCAAGCGCCGTTTCAGGGACCCAATCCCTTCGCCATTATGAATGATCGCCTGTTGAACAACCCGATTCCTCCACGCGAGATCAATCCAACGATTTCACCCGAACTTCAGGAGATTATCTATCGCGCCATCGAGCGTGATCCGAAGAATCGCTATGCCAACGCTCACGAGATGGCTCTCGATCTCCAGCACCCTGATCGGGTCGGTGTTTCCGAACGTCCCGAACTACACGATTGGAAAAAGAGGCGTACTCCCTGGGTTCGCCAGGTGCTGTTCTACATCATGTTAGCGCTGATTCCCGTGGTTGTTTTCGGACTGCTTTTTCTCTTCGTAAAACACTAACTGCTTCGGTGCGGACGATGGGATAAGGTCAGGCGAGGCTTGGAGGGATACGGCCCGCGATTCTGCGGCCGGTGCTGGGTGGGTCGCCTACCGCGACACGATGATTACTTTGCCGCGATCGTCCTGCATGACCGCGATCTTGGCCTTCCCTGGATGCGTGCTGGCTTGTTGGCGCGCAGCCGCCGCAACCGTCAATGGTGGCGTATCGAGTTCGTTCTGTCCCGTGGCCACAGCTTGGTCATAGGAAACAAAGGTAGAGGGCACGTAATCCTGTTGGGTGCCGCTAACGGACGTCACGCTGAAGTGTGCTAACGGGTAGTACGTCAGTCGTCCGCCGATCGTGGATCCGCCACCAAAACCCCCGCCCAATCCGCCGCCGCCCCCCGAGCCGCTACCGGCAGAGGTTGGGTTCGCCACCCCGCTGGCGGAGCGCATCGCCTGGGCGTGGGTTGGTAGGACCAGCCCCAACGCCAGGACCGCCAAACCAATCAAGTGCCTCATGCCAGTTCCTCCCTTGCACGGCGTGCCGCGCAGGTCGTAAACACAGTTGGGCAATTCCCTTGCCAGAATCGGCCTTACCTACGCGCTAATAGGTCAAGGCTTTAACGCCATGATGCACTGTACTGGTCAGGTGTAGTGGAATCAGCGGAGTATTGTGTGAAAATCCCTACCGCGACAATTTCGGTCCGTACCAGAACCGCGTCCTAGGCCGCGATCTCTCCACTCGATTCAGCATTGCTCCGCCCTTGCCCGCCAGGCGGCACTCGCCGCCCCTTTCAGCGGGCATTCTTCGTCGAGTACAACACGGATGGGAACCTCTGTCAGGGCAGCCGTCATCTTCTCCTTGTGCTGCACGGCTGAAACGAATCGCCCGTCCTTTAGCAATGGCAGTATTTTGACCGCGATGCCGCCGGCCACATAGATGCCACCGCGTGCGAGCGAGCGTACGGCCAGATTGCCCGCCTCCGAGCCATAGATCTCGACCCACAAGCCCACCGTATCGACGCAAACAGGACACTCCTTGGTGAGGGCCATTCTCGTGATTTCGGCTGCCGAATCAGCCTGGGGGTCATCAAACGCGGGATGCCGCACGGCTTGGCTTAGGAATTCGTGCACTGTGCGGAAACCTCTTCCCGATAGAACCAGTTCCGTGCTGACGAACTCGCTGCGCGCCTTGATAAACTTCCAAAGCTCGGCCTGGCGCACCGTGTGCGGTGCGAAGTCGGCGTGGCCACCCTCGGTTGCGGTGACGATGTGCTCAATCCCGTCCCAAAACAGAATGGCCTCGCCCAACCCGGTCCCTGCGGCGATGACGACACGGGTCCCTGGTAGGGCCGAAATTCCCTCATGAAGTGTTTCGAAACTGGAAGGACCCAAAATCCCGATTCCATAGGCAGTGGCTTCGACGTCGTTTAGCAGCCGTACCCGGCCAAGCTTTAGTTCCCGGGCCATTGTCGCGCCGTCGACATTCCAGGGCAGGTTGGAAGTGTGCACGTGATAATCGGCCACGGCACCTGCAACTCCGAAGCCGGCGGCCGTGACCTTCGCTTGGGTTGTGCCGACGAAATCCGCCACGATCTCTGCAAGACCGGTGTGTTCGTGGCTCGCGTAGCGCTTGTCGATTATTTTCGTCAACACGCCATTCTGGATCTCGAACAGACCCAAATTCGTTTTCGTCCCGCCGATGTCGCCAGCCAGTATCATTCCGTCTCCCAACGGAATCGCATTCTTAAAGCTCTACAGCGGACGCCAGCGTCGTCCTTCCGATGCCACCAAATCGTCGGCCGCGCGCGGGCCCTGGCTACCGGCCGGATAATTGGGGAAGGGGGGAGGGGCGGCCGTCTCCCAAGCCTTCAAGATGGGGTCGACGAGTCCCCACGCCGCTTCAACGCTATCGGCGCGATCGAACAGTGTCGCATCACCGCGGATGCAATCATTGATAAGTGTGGCATATGCCTCGCGTGTGCCCCCTCCAAATGCCTTACGGTAGCTAAAATCCATCGTCACCGGACGAATCTCCATCTGACCGCCGGGAGCCTTTGCGCCAAAAGAAAGAGAGATCCCTTCATCGGGCTGAATATTCAGGACGAGCGAATTCGGGTCCACATTATTCCCTTGAAAAACTATATGCGGCGCCTGTTTAAAGCGAATGGCGATCTCGGTTCCCGGCCGGATCAAACGTTTGCCCGAGCGCAAATAGAACGGCACACCACTCCATCGCCAGTTGTCCACAAGAAGTTTCAGTGCAACAAACGTCTCCGTTGCTGAGTCAGGCTTTACGCCCGGCTCCTGCCGGTATCCTGGTACAGCCGTGCTCTGAATGTTTCCTGGCCCATACTGTCCACGCACCACCGATTTCCAAACCGTTTCCGGTTGTAGCGGCCGAATCGACTGCAGAATCTTGATCTTTTCGTTGCGAACCGATGTGGCGTCGAACGTCGCGGGCGATTCCATGCCGACCAGCGAGGCCAATTGCAGCACGTGGCTCTGGATCATGTCGCGCAGAGCCCCGGCCGATTCATAAAAGGCAGCCCGACGCTCGACGCCCAAAGATTCCGCCGCTGTGATCTGTACATGGTCAATATAATTGCGGTTCCAGAGCGGCTCGAAAATCCCGTTGCCAAAGCGAAAAACCAGCAGATTCTGCACAGTTTCCTTGCCCAGATAATGATCAATGCGATAGACCTGCGACTCGTCAAAAACAGAAAGCACTTTCGCGTTTAACGCTCGCGCCGATTGGCCATCGCGGCCGAACGGTTTTTCGATGATTACCCGGGTCCACGAACCATTGCGCATCGGCTTGGCCAGTCCTGCGCCGCCCAATTGATCGACGATGTGAGGATAAATCTCCGGCGGCGTCGCTAGGTAAAACAGCCGATTGCCGCCCAACTGCCCTTCGCTGTCGAGCTCATCGAGTCGCGCGGCCAGCCGCCGGTACGATTCCGGGGAGTCGTAGTCGCCAGCGAAGTAGCGTACCTGGCTAACAAATTGCTCCTGCTTCCCCTCCTCCGCGCCAGGCCCGTCCTTTTTCGCGATGGCCTGCGAGGTCGCCGAACGGAATTGATCGTCGCTCATCGGAGTGCGCGCGAACCCGAGCAGACGAAACCGCGGTGCCAGACACGCGTGAACGGCAAGGTCGTACAGAGCTGGCAGGAGCTTCCGTTTGGCCAAGTCGCCCGAAGCACCAAACATCACCACGGCGCAGGGATCGTGAGGAACTTCGCAATAATAGGCGTCGGCTCGAGCTGATTCGGTAACCGCAACCGTTGCCCGCGTTTCCATGATCTTTCTCCCTTCGTGGTGCTCTCTGAACCCGCCGTATCTCGTGTCGCCAGCCAGTTCCCGTAGATGGACAGCCTACCACATTCGAGATTGTGTTTTTTCTCGCCCAAGCCACACCGATCGGCCTCGTAGAGCGTGATTTCGGTGGGACCAGCCCTGCCATCGGGTATACGCGCTCGCCGCGCTATAGGAGCGCGTAATACCGGATCAAGTTTCCGTCGCGGTGGCGCTCGCCGATGCCGACGAACACGTAACGCATTAGCCAGTCGTGCTTGCCGGTCTCGACCTCGAACGTCGGAAACGCGCGGAGGTAGTATTCCGACGCCTCGACGTAAGGTCCTCCGGCGAAAGCCATGGCGCGTAGCCGCTCGATCGTATCCGGCTTGCGTCCCCAGAGGTACCCTCGATTGTAGAGCAGGATGAGTGTTCCGTCGTTCTCCTCGAGCATATAACGCGCATCGAACGCCAGGACGCCATCGGGTCGAAACAGCGAGTAATCGCCGCCGCTATTCGGCACAGCTTTACCTCGCAAGTGCGGCCCTTCAAATTCTCCGCTGTCGACGTACACCGCGCCGCGTCCTGCGCCGGTTGGCATCGCGGCAATGTTTTGCACACGCGCAAAGCGCAGGCGCACCTCGAAGGCAAACTGCAGCTTCGGCTCGTGCAGCGTCGAACGGGCCTCGTCGAACGGTTCTGTTTTCGCCATGTGTATCTCCGCCAGTGAAATGGAAAGTGAAGGTGGTACAATCCCGCTGATTTTTCACTCTGTCAATCACGATCGATCGCGCTGCGCGCTAGGAGGACTTGATGAAGATTGCGCTCATCGGAGCAAGTGGGTTTGTCGGTTCAAGAATTCTCTCAGAGGCTCTGCGGCGTGGTCACCAAGTGACTGCGATCATCCGGCGCCCCCAGCGCATCGTGCCGCACCGGAATCTGACCGTCATACAGGCCGATGTGCTGCGCAGTGATCAGCTTGCGCGAATACTCGCCGGCCACGACGTCGTCATCAGCTCCTACAATCCCGCACGCGGCGTTCCCGGCCCTGACGTGTTCCATCGGCACGTTCGGGGGCATCGCTCGATCATCTCTGCGGTGAAAAAATCTGGCGTGAAACGTTTCCTCGCTGTGGGGGGCGCGGCCAGTCTGAAAACACCCGCGGGAATCGAGTTTCTTGACTCGCCGGAATTTCCCTCCGTGTTTGAGCCTTTCAGACCCGGCATTCGGGGTACACGCGAGCTGTACTACTTGTTGCGGAAGGAGCCCGGGCTGGATTGGGTTTTTCTGTCGCCGTCGGTGATGATTGGTCCCGGCCGGCGGACGAGCGCCTACCGTCTGGGCAAGGATCACGTCCTCTATGATGAAAAGGGGCAGAGCCATATTTCGCTCGAAGATTACGCCGTTGCCATGATCAATGAAGCCGAGCACCCCAAACATCATCGCGAACGCTTCACGGTTGGCTACTAAGGTGGACTGAATCCGCGATGGGTTCAGCAAAGCTCGAATAGGGAGCCCGTGGTTGGAATGAACCATGCTCACCGGACGAGCGCAAAGCGTTTGACGGTTGCCGATCGCATCGCGATCAACGACCTGATGGCCCAATACGCCTGGGCGCTCGATACGGGCGACGTCGATCGACTGGTGGCCTGCTTTACGGCCAATGCCGTCGTCATCGAAGAAGTCTTCGAAGAGCCCGATCGCTGGGAAGGACGCGACAACATCCGTCGCTTTGCGGAGCACTTTCGGCACGTGCCCAATTTCCCAGGCCGTCAGCACCACCTCAGCCAGTTGATCGTAAAGGGCAATTCAAAACGATGTTCGGCGCGCTCCTTCGTGTTCGTCACCGAGTGCCAGGGCGAACCGCCCTACACGCTCCGCTTTACTGGCTACTATGATGACCAGCTCGTCAAGGTCGGCAGCCGTTGGCTGTTTCGCGAGCGAGTTATACGCCTCTGGGACGGAGAAGTCCTGGCGCTCTTCCCCGGACGCGGCCAGCGCACTCCGCGTCAACGCCCGCCCGAGCTGGTCATTCGAAAAGGATAGGAAATTCGGCGCGGAGGCGATTCAGGAGTTTTGTTTTTTTCCCACGACCGCTTTATTCAAGGCTTCGGCCAGCGCGATCCACGAAAATGGTGTGATATCCTTATATTTCAGATTCTGCTCGGCCATCTCGGAAACCAGCCATTCTTGACGCTCGGCCGTGGCCTCGGCCATCTTCGGATCGACTCCCACATCGCGGAGGGTCTCGGCGACCTCGCGCATTTCGGCCGCGCGACGTCGTCCGTGCTCGGCCACGCGGCTGACGAGATAGTTCGGGAGCTTGTCACGCCAACCCATCTGGGGATACGTAGCCTCAAGTGATGCGAGGACCGCCTGTTCGGCTCCGTACCGCCGTGCGGCAAACAGACACTCCACGGCGAGCGCCTCGATTCCCTTGATCATGACGCTTCGGCACATTTTGACCGCAGAAGCCACGCCGATCGCTTCACTCACGGCCGTCGCGTCCATGCCGAGGGTGGCAAGGGAGGAGGCAAGTTCGGCTGCGTACCGACCACCGAGAAGCATCGGGGCCTTCAGGCGGTACGGAGGCACGGGTGCCATCACAGCCGATTCGACAAAGTGTGCGCCGCTAGGCTCGATCTGCGCGGCATCGGCTTGTTTCGTGCCCGGTGAGACAGAGTTCATATCCATAAAAACCTGGCCTGGACGCAAGATCTTCGAAGCATCTCGGGCCACCTCAAGCGATGAAGAGGCGGTCACGGCGGAGATGACGAGCTGTGCGTCACGCAGACATTCGGCCAGACTCTCGCGGGCTTCCACGCCGCAATCGCGCGCCTTCTCAAACATGGCTGTGCGTGACTCGGGAGAATGAAACAGGATGTCGTAAACCGCCACGCGGATCCCCTGTTCGGCGAAATCGCGGCCGAATATGCCGCCAACTTCGCCGAAGCCCACAACGCCAATTCGCTGAATCGGTCCGGGAGCCATCACTCTCCTTGATCGTCCAGGCCAAGTTCTTTGAGCTTTGCGCGCAGGCCGTAAAGGTCCAGACCCAGTTCGCCCCTTGCGAGGCGTTGACGCGTGCCTTCTTCCTTGTCGACTCGTTGCTTGGACGCAGCGGCTACTTTCATAGCCTCGGCTCGCTTCACCACCACGACGCCATCATCATCGGCGACGATCACATCTCCCGGCTCGATGGCAGCACCTGCGCATACGATCGGAACATTCACCGAACCGAGCGTCGCTTTCACTGTGCCCTGCGAACTCACCGCACGGCTCCAGACCGGAAACTTCATTTCCGTCAAGGGCCGCACATCGCGTACGCCGGCGTCAATGACCAGACCTTTCACTCCGTGTGCGCGAAGCGAGGTCGCAAGCAGTTCGCCGAAATAGCCGTCCGTCGAGGGCGAAGTAGGTGCCACGACAAGAACACTGCCCCGCGTGCAAACCTCGACGGCCACGTGAATCATTAGATTGTCGCCGGGAGGCAACGAGACGGTGACGGCAGGTCCCGCCATGGTGGCACCGGGATAGATCGGGCGCATGTACGACGCGAGCAGCCCGGTCCGTCCTTGCGCCTCATGCACGGTCGAGACTCCGCACCGCTCAAGCGAGATCACCGCATCTTCGGAGGGCAATTCGACGCGTCGAACCACGACCGGTTTGTTCATGAGAGAACCTCGGTGATTTCGATTCTAGTGAGCCGCCAAGCTTCGCGTCAACATCGATGCGTTTCAGGCGCTTTGCCCCGGGGGCTCGCGCGCGATGATTTCCAACCACGCGAGCAACGCCGCACTAACCCGCCTGGGGCGTTCCATCGGTGCCATGTGCCCACAATTCTCGATCAAGACCAGCTTGCTTCGTCGAATACGCACCGCGATCTGTCTGTGCGTGACCGGCAGGCTCCAGGAATCTTCGCGGCCGCACAAAACCAGCGTCGGGCACAGGATCGTCGAAAGCACCGGTGTCGCATCGGGCCGCCGAAGCAGGGCCTGGATCTGTCTTTGGAAGATTTCAGGAGACTTGCGCCCAAACATCTCGATGATCGATCGGAGCAAACATTCGTCGGATAGCCGCGAGGGATGGACCATGTTCTGAACCCAGTCCCGAGCCATGGTGCGCATTCCCTGCGAACGGGCGAGGTTGACGAGCCGGAGCCTATCGGCCTTCTCGCGCTCGCCAGCCTCGCCGGGCACGAAGGAGCGGTAAGCCGTATCGAGCAATGCCATTCCGGTGACGCGCTGCGGCACCCGGCGAACGATTTCAAACGCCACGCGTCCGCCCATGGAGTGGCCCACTACCGCGAAGCGCTCCGGCGCACGCCTTAGCGCGGTCTCGGCCATTTTCTGGAGCGAGTCGCTCAAGCCATAATCGACAACGCTCGCCGTAACGATGGCAGAAACTGCGCGCAGCTGATGCGTCCATACCTCACCGTCGCATGCGAGTCCCGGAAGGAAAAGGACCTGGGTCAGCGCCACGGGCTACCTAGGAACGGCACCTGACCGTGACGAGCGGGAGGGTGAAATCTCATGCCCGTTGACACGTGAGGGAGTCCCCCGACCGTTCTGAGAAGCACAAGATCGGTTGACGATTATTTGCGGAAGCCTCGGGGAAGTCAACTTGTCGGCGCCCCAAGGCCCGGAGCAGTTTATTGACAAGCCCGCACGCGGACCGATAGCATCCGGGACAGGAGGAGTGCGGCAAGGTAGGAAAGGCGTGAGCGATGAACAGGCGAAACATGCTGTCGTTGCTGGGTATGTCTCCGGCGCTGCTCACCGGCGGACGCCTGGAAGCGCAGAAGACCAACCAGGCAGAGGCCAAATCGAGTCCTGCCACAGTCGTGGCGCTTAACCCGAAAGGTCTTCCGCCTCCGATTCAACTCGTTCCCATGGCCAAGCGGCTAGACAGCCTGGACGGGAAGACGATTTTTCTGGTCTCTGACGGCTTCCCGGGCGCGGATCGCTTTCTCGCCCAGATCGGCAACTGGTTTAAGAAAAACATGCCGACTGTGAAAACAGAATATCGTCTGAAGGCGGGCGCGTTCGCCGACGATGATCCGAAGCTGAACGCAGAGATCAAGGCGCACGGCAACGCCGTGATCATGGCCATCGGCCATTGAAGCACCTGCACGCCAGCGACCGTCGGTCACTGCATAAAGTTTGAGCAGATGGGCTTTCCGACCGCTCCTATGGTCACGATTGCTTTCAAAGATCTGGCTGTTTCTAACGCTGCGCAACGCGGCATGCCACACGAGCGCATTTGCTTCACCCCACATCCGGTGTGGGGCAAGACGGACGAGGAAATGTACGCCTACCTTGAGGGGAACGATCCGGTCAGCCGAAGACCTTTGATGAAGGAAGTGGTCGGTGCGCTCACGAACCCTTTGACGGCCGAAGAATCGAAAACAGGTGAAGTCAATATCTCCACCGGCCCCGAGACATTTGCCGACACCGAGGAAAATCTCCAGCAATATTACATCGACAACGGCATGACCGACTTCATGCAGATCGTGTTGCCAACCCAAGAACGTGTCGAGGCCATGCTAAAGGGCACCCGCCACAAGCCGGACGAAGTGGTCGGGAAAATGGCGCCCGCGCGCGGCTCCTATCCTGAGTGGTCCTACACCGTCGAACAAGTTGCCGTCAACGCCGTGATGGCCGGCGCCAAACCTGAATATT
This sequence comes from Candidatus Acidiferrales bacterium, assembly GCA_035622155.1. Classification (GTDB taxonomy): domain Bacteria; phylum Acidobacteriota; class Terriglobia; order Acidiferrales; family UBA7541; genus Palsa-295. The sequence goes on along the minus strand of DASPVW010000042.1, from coordinate 16,648 downwards.
TCTCCACCATTCTGGCAATCGCCGCAAGCGGTTTAACGGCCCTTTCCAGCTCGACCAATTCATTCGCTGTCGCGGCTGTGATCAATGGCCCGATTTGCGACAAACTCAACATGAACTACGGCATCGGCGCGATGGGTCCGTTTGCTCAGCCGAACGCAGCTATAGGGCGCGCTTGGACGATACTCTCGCGAAACTTGAGTAACTCGGGCATACCCGGACAAACCTATCTCGGCACGCTCGGAAACGGTGTCAATTACAACAATCTTATTCTTCCGGAAAATGAAAAGGCGAGCCCGTGGACTCCGCTTGGTGTTCAAAAGGGATTCAAGCCCGATGAAAACGTCGTGAGTCTGTTCGTAGGCTTTAGCATATCGCAGGGACAAGGAGGCATCGGTCTCGGCGTGAAGCCGGTACCGCACTATCATGAAGCGATCGCCTACAACTGCACGCCGTTCGGCCCTCTGTTCGGCGCGCTGATTGTTCTCGATCCACTCGTGGCGCAAGGGTTGGTCGAGTTGGGTTTCAAGACCAAGGAACAGCTCGCGGACTGGCTACAGAAGAATCAGACGATTTCCGCAAAAGATGCACGTTCCACGCTTTTCGCCAGCCGCTGGGTGCCCGACCCGAAAACTCCAGATGATGCGAGGATTCCGTACTACCAGCGGCCTGACTCATATAACTTCGTGGTCGTAGGCGGCCAAACCAACCCATACCACATGGTCGCGAACATGAGTTATCGGGTGAGCGTTTCGATCGATCAATGGGCTTAGCAAACGGCCGCGCTCCTGTGCGGCTTGCCTCGGCTGTGTTGGTCTTTCTCTCCTCTGCGTCGGCGCCGGTCGCTAGCGATCGGTCAGACGCCGCCCCGATCAATGCCCATCCGCTCAACGTGCCGGTCACCGTGATCATCGAATTCGGCGACCAGTATCTCGGTAGTGAACTTTACAACGCCAAGATTACCGTTCTCGAGATCGTGCGCGGCGAAAAAGCGTGGGACATCATTCAACAGACGAACGCATCGAACCGGCCCCCCCCACCGGATTCCGAATACCTGCTCGCGCGCGTGCGGTTTGAATTCTCGGCCCGCGCATCACCGGCGCATTACAGCTACAACCTCGGCGAAACCCAGTTCACGGCGATGGCTCCCGACGGCCGAGAATTCGCGGCGCCGGACCTAGATGCTAGGCCCAAACCGGACTTGAGCGGGACACTCAGACCCGGCGATTCGCGCCAAGGCTGGCTGGCTTTTCTCGTGCCCCGGAAACTCTCCAAGCCGATCATGGTCTTCCGCGAGGATGTCGGCGTTGTCAGCCATACCGGTGGCGGCACATGGTTTCAACTGTACGGGCGCCCAGCGTTCAATGGGCAACCGAATCCCTAGCGTCTCAAAACCACCCAGCGTTACAATTTGGTCAGTCATCTATCGGCTCCTATCGATTCGATGAAGCATACTCGTTGGATGGAAAGGCCAGAGCCGACGGCCCACCTGCGAGCCGTGCGGCTCAGAACGTCCGGTGCGTCAATCGAGCGCCGCGGAGATGGCGCCATCCTGGTGCGCCCGGACGAACCGCTCGGTACGTACCCACGTATTCTGACCACCCGCCTCCTTCATTGGGCACGGGTTGCACCGGATCGTGCCCTGGCGGCAAAGCGCCGTGCCGATGGCGAATGGCGATACTTGACGTATGGCGAAGCGCTTCAGAAGGTCTACAGCCTCGGGCAGGCATTTCTCGACCGGAAACTTTCGGTAAACCGTCCCGTCGCGATCCTTTCCGAAAACGACCTGGAACACCTGCTACTGATGTTCGCCGGACTGCACGTGGGCGTGCCGACGGCATCGATCGCGCCACCTTATTCGCTGGTTTCGACCGATTTCGCAAAGCTCAGGCACGTCATGAAGATTCTGACGCCGGGGATGGTCTTTGCATCGAATGGTGATCGTTACCGGCGCGCCATTGAGGCTACGGTCGATCCCGGAATGGAGGTCGTTTTCCGAGAACAGACGATTCCCGGGCGCAGGGTGACTTCGTTCGATGCTCTGGCGGCCACACGCCCTACCTCAGCCGTGGATCAGGCGCACGCTGCGATCCGGCCAGACGACATCGCGAAATTTCTGTTTTCTTCCGGATCCACCGGGCTCCCCAAGGCCGTCATCAACACGCACCGAATGATTTGCAGTAATCAGCAGATGATCCTGCAAGGCTTTCCCTTCTTGAACGAAGAGCCGCCGGTGGTGGTCGACTGGATGCCCTGGAATCATACAGCGGGCGGAAATCACAACACAGGGATGACTCTCTACAACGGCGGAACGCTTTATATCGATGATGGGCGACCAACCGCAGCCGGAATCGCAGCGACGGTGAGGAACCTCCGCGAAGTCGCGCCCACGATCTATTTCAACATGCCACGCGGCTATGACGAATTGCTCAAACATTTCCGCAGCGACGCGCAGTTGCGCAACAACTTCTTCAGTCGTGTCAAGTTCATGTTTTACGCGGGAGCGGCGCTTTCTCAGGCCCTGTGGGACAGCTACCGGGAGCTGATGATGGAAGCCTGCGGCGAGCGAATTATGATGGCGACCGGCCTGGGCGCCACGGAAACCTCACCGATGGCGCTGCAATGCACCTGGGACACCGAGCACAGCGGCGTTATCGGAATTCCGATGCCGGGTGTGGAAGCCAAGCTCGTGGCCCACGGATCGAAGACCGAAATTCGCGTAAAGGGACCCAACGTCACCCCGGGCTATTGGAAAGAACCGGAGCTCACGCGCCGGGCGTTTGACGAAGAGGGCTACTACCGTTTCGGTGATGCCGTCCGCTTCCTCGATCCCGAGGATGTGAACAAAGGGCTGATCTTCGACGGCCGGTTAGCGGAGGACTTCAAGCTATCGTCCGGAACGTTTGTGAACGTCGGCCCACTGCGAAACAAAATCATCCACTGGTTCGCGCCCTATGTGGCCGATGTTGTCATTGCCGGACACGACCGCAATTACCTAGCTGCGCTCCTGTTTCCGAACCTGGAGGCTTTCCGTACGTTGGTGCCGGAATTGCGCGAGCCAGCTTCGCCTTCCGTCATCCTGGGTCATGAGACGGTCAGACGGAAGATTGCTACCCTGCTTCAATCATTCGCTCTGCAAGCAACGGGGAATTCCAATCGCATCGAACGAGCCATAGTCCTGGAGGAACCGCCCTCACTCGACGCGGGGGAGATCACTGACAAAGGATCGCTCAATCAGCGCGCCGTTCTCGACCACCGCGCGTCCCTGGTTGAACAATTGTATGCGCCAGATCCACCCCTCCGCGTTCTCACGATCCCAGGGCTGTGAGCGATGGGGGAAGACTTGGGGATCAGGCAGCGGGTTGCATGAATGCAACCGGCTGAACTTTATTGGTAGGAGGAGAAACCACCGGCGCCCCACCGGTGCCAGGCGCCTTGGCACTGTCTCCCTTGGGCTGCAGTGACACTCGCACGCCGCGCTTTGCGTTTTCGTTGATCGTCCTCTGCACGTCGACCTGATCCATGCGCACCGTACCTTCTCCGCCATAGCTCACGACGTAATGCAGAGAGTTACCCGTGATCGAATAGGCTGTTACTGGATACACCGTGCCGTCGGTCATGTAGAGCAGAATTGTCGGCATCGATTCGGCCACATTGCCGGTTGTCGGGCCAACACTGGGAGCTGTCGGAGCCGACCTCGGTGCCACCGAACCACTGTTGCCATAGTCATTCGAATCGGGCGGAGCCGCAAACGGCGGACCGTAGGAATAATAATCCTGGTAGCCGGAGTCGTCCTGCGGAGGCGCATACGGGCCATCCTGATAGTAAGGAGATGGGTATGCGCCATAGCCGGGACCCCACCAGGGGTAAGACCAATAAGGCCACGACCAGCTGAGTGACCACGGCCACCACCAGCCGCCCCAGCCCCAACCCCAGCCGCAACCCCAGCACCCACCGTAGCCGCGCCAGCCGTAACCGTATCCGCGATAGCCGTACCCGTATCCGCGATAGCCATTCCCGCCATAACCGTATCCACGGCTGCCGTATCCAGTCGATCCGCTATATCCACCGCGCGTCGTTCCAAATGAATGCCAGTTGCCGTCCGCTACCGCGGGGTTATGAAATCCGCTCGATGCTTGGGTGCCCGCACCGCGGGTGCCGCCGAAGGAATGCCAGCTGCCGTCGCCAGTCCCGCCGCGAGCGTTAAGCGAACGTCCTGTGCTGCCATAACCGCCGGAAGATCGGCTCAGACCACGGTAGCCGGAACCTCCCCGATACGCGCCCCCGCCGTAGTAGCGCGGGCCGGCGAAACTGCCGCCGCGATAGGCTCCACCGCCTCGGAAAGCGCCGGCGCTATAGCCACGATATCCCCCTCCTCCAAAACCGCCGTGGAATCCCCCGCCGCCGCCATGGGATCCGCCTCCACCGTGAAAACCACCACCGCCGCCATGGCCCCCGCCGCGCTGGGCAGATGCAGGATTTGACACGAAGGCCAGCACAACCAGTGTTACGAAGGGAATTAAACCCTTTAAGAGAAAGGACCGCTTCATATGAGCACCTCCATAAGACGTATGATAGGCGCCAACCAACCGCTGACCTATTATACTCCTTTAGATATCCCGAGAGTGCGTAAGGTTTCCGCGAGCCTTACCCGGCGGCCTTCGCTCGTTCTGTAACTGGCAACGCCGCAGCCCGTTTCGGCTTGGCCGTGGCGATCACGACGACGCTCATCAGGATTAGGGCGGTTCCTAATAGCGTTCGCCGACCAAGTGTTTCACCGGCGAAGAAGTATCCGATCAGGACCGCCACGACGGGATTAACATAGGCGTACGTGCCGACCTTGGTTGGCGATTCATGACGAATCAGCCACAGGTAGGCGGTAAATGCGACGATCGATCCGGCGACAATGAGATACAGTAGTGCGATCCAGGCCTCGCGTGAAATACTACCTGGATGAAAATGGTGAAATTCGCCCAAAGCCGCTGACGTCAGGGCCAGGAGTGCTCCCCCGGCCAGCATCTGCGACCCCGAGTTCATAACATGAGAGGACGGAAGCGAAAGCTTGCGGGTCAGTGCCGTTCCCAGGGCCCAGCTGATCGATGCGACGAGCAGCGCCATCGCGCCGATACCGTCGATAGGAGTCCCACCGAGGTATCGCGGGCGACTCACGAGGACGGCGACTCCGGCGATTCCAGCCGACAGGGCCAACGCCAAGCGGACAGTAATCGTTTGAGTTCGCAGCAGAGTGACCTCCAACAGAGCGATGAACACGGGAATTGATGCCATCATAACCGCAGCAATTCCGGAAGGCACGCGCTTCTCGGCCCAAAATAACAGCCCATAATCGAGTACGAAGAACAGGATTGCGAGCAAGGAGATCTCTATCCATTGGCGCCAACCAGGCGACCTCTCGCCTCGCGCGATCATCCAGCCATAGAGCAAGGCGCCGGCGACCGAGAATCGCAACGCCGCCAGGAGAAAAGGCGGAAACTCACGCACGCCCACACGAATGGCGAGATAGGTGGATCCCCAGACGACATAGATGATGGAAAACGCCAGCAGGGTCTTCCATGTTGCGCGGTGGGTGACGCCATTCATCGACGTGGTGCTGTGCAGTATCGCCCAAGCGATAACCGGCACGGTAGCGTCTGCTGCGCCCGCCTCACTGAATCGGTACGGCCATATTGGCCGTGAACATTGGGTGGCGCGTTGTGATATGCTCCCAGCAATCCGACAAGGAGACCTCCGCTTGCGACGCATAATTTTTGCTGCCTTACTGGGCGCTGCGGTGTTGTTCGTCACGGGTTCCGCGTGGGCTCATCACTCGCCTTCATCGATTTTCGACATGTCCAAGAAAATCACTCTGACGGGCACGCTGACTCAAGTGGAGTGGGTCAATCCGCACATCGCAGTCTACATTGACGCGAAGAAAGCAGACGGCGGCGTCGAGAACTGGAAATTCGAAAGCGCACCGCCTTCCTGGCTGAGGCGTGTGGGCGTCACCAGCGGCCAATTCAAGAATGCTGTGGGACAAACGGTTACAGTCGAAGGGAATCGCGCCAAGGACGGGTCGCTCTACGGCTTCCTGCAAAAAATCACCTTCGCGGACGGAACTTCCTTGGAGCTGGTGAATCCGAACGCGGTCGATTCCCACTAGGAAAGGGTGGGGCCGAGACCATGAGACATGCGCTGATCTTTTTCGCGGGGGTGTTGATGTTGCTGGCGTTCCCTGCGCCCGCGCAGCAGAACCCTACGTCGGCCGCCGCGACGGCGGCTCATACGATCGATGGACATCCGGATCTGAGCGGGATCTGGCAGTACTCGATCGACCTTCCGGCGGTAGCCCTTAAGAAGCAAGTCAACGGTTCGGTCGAAATCAAGAAGGTCGACTTGAGCGGACGCCGGCCCGCGAAGGCTCCTATACCCGGCGCGCTGCCCTTCACGGAGGCGCCCTCTTACAAACCTGAGTTTCAGGCAAAAGTGAAATATCTGTTTGACAACGAAGCAAAGCTCGACAAGGTCTTTTTTTGCGGGAGGCCGGGAGTACCGCGCATCGGATCTCCGCGCCAGATCATTCAACTACCGAACGAATTGATCTTCCTCTACGAAGACATGTCCGGTGATCCGTATCGGATCATCCCGACCGATGGCCGTCCGCATCGGGCCGATGCCGATCCTTCCTATTACGGCGATTCCGTTGGTCATTGGGAGGGCGACACGCTTGTTGTTGATGCAACCAATCTCGTCGATGAGACGTGGTTTGGCGAGGGAGGATATTTTCATACCTCGGCCATGCACGTCACCGAGCGCTTCTGGAAGGTTGGCGACAACCTCGCCTATCAGGTCACCGTGGATGATCCGAACGTGCTGACCGAACCGTGGACCGAGGCACCTCGACTGGTGAAACCGTCGGACGATGCGCTACAGGAATCGCCAGCGTGCGTCGAAGACGACGCAAAGCGCATGCTCAACCTGGATCATCACGGCCAGCGCTGAGCGAAGTTGATTTTTCACTTGCGCAGGCCGGGCGAAACCTTCCCACTGCTGTCGATCTGATTGCGATTATTCTCCTCACAGATGTATTCGAGTTGATCCCACTCCCGGTGGCGCGTGAAGGTATGGACGGTGTGCCAGGGTTTCGTGAGCACGTCGGGATCGACGAGGGTCATCTGGTCCTCCATCTGGTCAGGACTCGTCAGACGAATTCGCTCGACGACCTGCAGGTTCGGACCATGATTAAGGTGATTGAAGCCGAGTGGCGTCTTATGTCCGAGGCCCACTGTGTCAATGACCAACGTATCACCTTCCCAGTGACCGATGGAGTGGCCATTGAAAGTGGGATCGAGTTTGGCCGGGTGGCTGCGCCCGTCCATGAAAATTCGCCGGACCTGCATGTACGCTTCCTGAAGGATAGTGACGCGCCCTGGCGTGAACAGGAACTCGATGTCATACGGCATAAACATGATTGTGGGCATTCCTGGGGGAAGACAATTCGCGGCGTCGGTGGGCGGCTCTTCGTTGCGTGCTTCGGCCTCCGCAAGCGCCTTGAGCTCAGCCGCGGCCGTGGGAGTGAGCGAGGGCGCTTCGGCAGCAGGCTGCCCCGGTCTTGGAAAATCGAGCGTCCAGATGCCGGCCCAATCAGGATACGGGCCATACGGAGCCGGAGAGCCGGTTGGATTAGACGACGCTGGGGTGGCTCGGTTCGTCGGCACCTGCGCTTTCTCGCTCTGCGCCATGGCACCGGAACTCGCAGAGCTCAACACACTCAGAAAAATGGCGAGAGAAAGTTTCATGGTTTCTCCGTTTCACACAGCGCTCGGGCGCCCGTTGCGGATGGAGTGAGAAGGGTCGGACGTCGATGCAGCGTGAAACTAAGGCTACAAATTTTCCGGCGTATTATAGTACGTTATGCGGGCCGCGCTAGCCTGTGGTGAGGCGGAACTTAGACTCTCGAGCTTTGGAGACAGTGGGCAATGAAGAAGTTTGTCTTCGGTGCGTCGGCTGGGGCGTTGCTGCTGGTGGGGGCCAGCTTGGCCTCCGCGCACCATTCCTTCGCGATGTTCGACCGCTCCAAAGAAACAACCCTGGTTGGCGTCGTTCACGAGTTTCAATGGACGAATCCGCACAGCTGGATCGAGCTGGATGTGCCGAACGACAGCGGCGGGGTGGACAAATGGAGCATCGAACTGAACAGCCCCAACAATCTCTCGCGCCAGGGATGGAAATCAGACAGCGTGAAGCCGGGCGATAAGATTTCCGTCGTGATCTGGCCACTGAGGAGCGGCGAGAAGGGCGGACTCTTTATATCCCTTACCCTTCCGGACGGTTCGACCCTTGATGAGGCAGCTTTCCGACACCGTCCAAAGGAATGAGGGCACGTGTGCGAGTGGCAACAAGGAGGAACGGAGGAGTGAAATGAGAAAAACTTCGATCGTTGGATGGCTGGCTCTGATTGTTCTCCTGGCTGTGGAGCCCGCGGCCGCCCATCACTCCGCCGCAATGTTCGATCGCGATAAGCAGGTCTCGCTGACAGGCACGATCGTGCAATTTGAGTGGACTAACCCGCATAGCTGGATTCAGATCGACGTCCCGAACGAGAATGGGGGAACGGACCGCTGGAGCGTCGAGTGCAATAGCCCCAACAATCTCGTTCGCCAGGGCTGGAAATCGACCAGCCTCAAGCCGGGTGACAAAGTGACCATTCTCATCCACCCCCTCAGAAATGGCGATAAGGGTGGAAGCTTCCTGGCCGTAACGCTTCCCAGCGGCGACGTGCTTACCGACCCCGCCTACCGCGCCGCGCCAAAGTATTAGCCCTGCAAGAGCTAAGCGGGCGCTACCCTAGTGAGTGCTCAGCAGGTGTTCGTTGAGATCAGGCGTGCATTCGACTTCTGTGATATCGGTATCGTCAACGCGGACCCAATGCTTCGTGCTGGTCCACTCACCTTCCCAGTTCTTCGGATCGGTCATGATGTACTTAATTTCAAGAGTTTTTCCTTCGTTCTGCAACCGTATGCGCTCGATGACATGAAATTCGTCGCTAAGCGGGAGGCCCTGATCGATCCAGTGGTGGTTACTGACCATAGAGTTGGTGTCCACGACGAGCGTATCGCCCTCCCAGTGCCCGATGGAATCACCGTTAAACGACCGGACGACAATATCCGGATCGGTGTGCGGACGCCCGTCGAGATAAATGATGCGAAGACCATTTTCAAATCCGCTGATCATGTAGATCGCTGTCGGGAGTTGGATCATGGCAATCGGCCAGACGCGGGTCATCAGCATCGGCAGACCCGCGGGGTAGCAATGCCCGATGTCGTCGCGATAAGGCTTATGCTCGGCGGCGTACTTTTTAGCCTCCTCGAAAGCGGACTGCGCATCCGGCTTGAACTTCGGATAGGGGGGACCGAACATGAAGGAACTGAATCCTGCGCTCAGATCGACCGTCCAGGTGCCTGTCAAATTGAAGGGCGGCTTCGGGCGAGGTTTCGCCAAATTATCGGGTGCAAGCGCACCCTCCGGAATCTGGGGCACGTCTTTTTTCTGCTGCACCTGCGCGCGCGCGGTTGGCGAATTCGCCAGACACAGAGCGAGTCCCAGCGCACAGGCCCAACTCAGTTTTGAATTGCTCATTTCCCCCTCGTTTGTCGAATCGAGTTCGTCGGTGAAACGGCTTCGTGCGTGCCACTTTACGAATCTTCGCCGTTCGCGTCAACGTCGGACTCAGATGTGCATTCTGTTCGACAGGGATGATACAACAGGGTAGTATTCGTTCGCGTTCAGGGGTGAACGACAGCGTGATCGAATCGTTCTGCGACTGGCTCTCTACTACAGCGCTGAGTCTGACCATACAAACGGTGATGTGGATCATTCCGGCCGTGCAGACGGTCCACATTCTTTGCGTGGCCATCGTGATGTCTTGCATGGCGATGCTCGATCTTCGTCTCATCGGCATTTCCGGGCGTCGGCATTCGATTTCGCAAGTCGTGAGCCGATTCGTGCCGTGGGTATGGGGCGCGCTGCCGGTGCTTCTGGCATCGGGAATCACACTGATCATTGGCGAGCCATCGCGGGAACTCTTGAATCCCTATTTCCGCGCCAAGATGGTTATGCTCGCCACGGTCATCGTGATCACATTGGCCGTCGAGCGCCAAAACAAAAAAGTCGCCAACTACTGGGAGGAACGAAGGGCCGCTGCCGCATGGACCGGGCTGGCTTCCCTGCTGCTTTGGGTCGGGATCGTCACCGCGGGACGCTGGATTGCGTACTATTGATGCCGCGGTCTGCGCGGCTGATTGTTCAGCAGGGAACCGGACTCGGATGGTGATTCCAGAAATCTGTGTTTGGATTGAGAACACGCCCTTCGCGACAGCGATTCGGCAGTCGACTTGGTTGTTTCCAGCGATTGAAACCATTCACGTGCTCGCAACGGTGATCGTCGTTGGTTCCGTCACCATGCTCGACCTGCGCTTGCTGAACATCGCCTGGCGAGACTACACGATCCGCGAAGTGCACGAAGAAGTTTTGCCGTGGGCTTGGGCAAGCTTTGCCGTTGCGGCGATGGCGGGTTCGCTGCTGTTCAGTTCGAGCGCAACGAAGTACTTCCATAATATTCCCTTCCGCATGAAGATGGTTCTTCTGCTTTTGGTTGGCATCAACGCCGCATCTTTCGAGTTGGGCACCTACCGCCGCGTCGCCAACCTGGACCAGGAAACGCGCATTCCGGTGGTCGCTAAGATCGCGGGCGCGCTGGGATTGGTGCTATGGATTGCTGTGGTGGCGTGCGGAAGATGGATCGGCTTCACGAAGTGATCACTACCAGCCTGACTTCATTCCATACGGTGCGGGATTTACCAGGGCTTCCACCCGCATGATTTTGCCGTCCTGAATTTTAAACATCTCCGCGATTTCCCAGGTCCAAGGAGCGCTGCGCGTTTGCTTCACCGTACGGCCATCGGCGAGTGTATAGGACCGCAAGGTAGCGTCGTGATCGAAAAAACCGAGTACAAAAACCAGACCACGCTCCTGGTCGATGACTGCAAACCGGCGCTCGCGGATGAGCGTGTCTGGTTGAAAATTGCGAGTCTTGATCTGATCGGCACAGCCGAGACTTAGAACGCTGACCGAACCGGGCTGAGGGCTGGCTGGCGAACTATTCGTCGTTTGCACGCCGGACTCGATGCGATTGCAGTTACTGTCGAAGGGAACATAGGATGCGTGGCCCTTTTCGATTGCATTGAAATAACTGTTGGCGATCGCAATCATATTCTGCCGCGAGCGCCGCTGCGCGGGGGCGAGCGTCTCACTGAAGATCGGATTGGGCTGAACGAGATTTTCCGGGCGCGCCAGGCTGCCCGGTTCTTTACGTGAGACAACCACTTCGATTTCGGCGATCTGGTGCAACTCGATCTTGAGGCGAGCGCAGAAGATGACGGGGGCGTCATTCTCCTGAAGCACACCCATGAACATGACCTGTCCAGCTTCGGGATCAGCGGCGTAGATTTTGTAAGTCGGCAGGGCGCTTGCCGTACCCCAAATTCCATCGCCGAGCCGCAGTAGCTGGCCGTTTTCGGTGTACTTCACCTCCCTGTGGAGTGGTAAACGCGCGGGATCATGCGCGACCAGAGCCACGAGAAATTCGTCAACCAACCCGTTCAAACACGCGCGCTCGCAATCGTAGTTAAAGTCAGGATCGTAATCAGCAGGCGGCCGGGCGTTCTGCGTCCGCGCTGGCAAAGCAACGAAAAGCAAGGTTGCTACGGCAGTCAGTCCCTTCTTGGCTTGCATGCTCCCTCGCAACTACTTCGGATTTGTGACCCAAGGGCTCGGCATGTGATAGGGCACCGTAACAATGACGGCTTCGATCTGCCGGATCTTCGCCTGCCTGATCTTGAACAGTTCGAGGATCACGAACGAGTAGGGCCGGTCAAACGGAGGACGCACATGGTAATCGGTGCCGTCCACCAGCTTGAAGGTCGTAGGTGATCCGCTATGGTCAAAGAACGTAGAAACCAGCACGAGGCCCTTTTGCTCGTCCACAAGTGGGAAGCGGCGATCGCGACACCGAGTAACGAACAGGAGTAAGCCCATTTTCAGTTGGGCTTCGCAACCCATGTTTGCGACTCCTGAGCCATTTGGATTATTGGCAGTGACGACGCCGTTTTCGACGCGCTGACAATCGTCATCGAAGGACGTGTAGATCTTGCCAGTATTTTTTTGAATTGTGGAGAAATAACCATCTGCGAGCTCGATCATCTTCGCGCGTGGTAGGCGTTCGTTTGCTGGCACGTCCTCCGAGAAGATCGGCTTATCTTTCAACCCAGCAGGATTCGGGAAGCCACTGTTTGCATAGTCGGGCCTGGCGACGAGCGTTTCAATCTCAGTGGCTTTGTGATTGGCGACCCTGATCCTAGTGCCCAGGATTCCGGGATGGCCGTCTTCTTCCACAACGCCAAAGAAGCCGACCTGGCCCGCTCGAGGATCATCCATGTACACTTTGTACTTTCCCATGCCGGTAGCCGTCGCCCAGAGGCCATCGCCCAGCTGCAACTCGACGTTGTTCTCGGTGTATTTGACGCTCTCGGAGTGCGGCAACTTAGAGGGATCGTGGGCGACAATCGCCGCAAGATATTGATCCATGATGCTGTTCAGACAGGCGCGATCGCAATCAGCTGGCTTGGCGGGCGCCGGTCGTGCGCTTAAAGGCCGAACCGCAAACATCCCGAATAGCGAGACGTACAGCAAAACGGCAAAGGCTTTCGTGCGGACCATATCTCCCCCCGCCCCATTTTTTCTCTAGCACTCGGTGTGCCGCATCTATATCAGAAGGAATGTGGAGCCGCAACCGCGAGTTCGGTGCTCGCCGCAATCTGCAATTGCGTTTGAAAACATTGGCATGGACAGGCTGAATAAGGTCGTGGCTTAGGGTGAATTCCCGTCGCTATTGGAAACTGCCGATGGCTCCAAAGGGGTCAGGTCTTTGGCAAACCCTCGCCGGGCACCCACCAGCCATGGACCTGGCTGTAGCTACGGAACGGCAGCCTCACGGTGGCGATCGGTTTGTCCTCCATGTGCTGTGTGTCGACGATGATAAGGTCGGAGCGTCCAGCTTCCAGCAGGCGATTCGCTACACCAATCAGGTAGCCGTCACCCTCGACCGCGCCTTGGTGACGCGGAACAAAACAGCATTCCTGCAGACTCGAGTCGTCGCCAATCCAGAATTGGCGGGTCTGGCGCGTGGCATGGTCGAACAGGGTGTAACAGTTGGTGGGACGAAAAGCCAAGTTGCCTAGCTTCGCATTCAGCGGCTTCGTCGGATCGCTGGTGGGCATGAAGCCGAAACGATATGGAATGGTCTGATATCGATCATCTTGCCGCGGCAGAGCGCCTGTCTGCGGATAGAGCTCCTCCATATTGTAATCACGGGGCGTTTTGTCGGAGAGGTCGACCGACAGACGATGGACCGTACCGGCGGCGGCTTTGGGATCGAACGGCTCTCCGTGGAGATTCGGAAAGAAGGGGAACTGATTCTTCAGGGCCATGTCCATATCCACGTAGATATGACTGCCATCCGAGAAAGCTCCCATCACGTGCGTGGCGCAGCGTTCTGGCCCTTTAAACCAGCGGACGTCTTTGCCGTCGCCACCTCGCTCCAGCACACCGAACCAGGTCGGCAGCGTCGAATCCCACGCGAAGTGGACCTGGCCTTGTTTCATGCGCTGGACGTTCGTCGCCATCGGGATCACAAGAAATGCGATGTATTTTTGCGAAACCGCGAAATCATGCACCATGCCGACGTATGGAACCTTGATCCATGCCTCCCACGTGATCTTGCCCTGGGCGTTCGCAGAAAAGACATACACATCGTCTGTGGCCAAGCCTTTGGCTTCGTAGCCGTACGAGATCATTTCACCAGTGGCGCTGTCGAATTTGGGATGGGCAGTGTGCGTAAGGCTGTGCAGGCCGCCGCCGAACGTGTAGTAGTCGTCTACCGTTTCGAGTGTAAGCGGGTTCATCGCCACTGGTGGGCTGTCTTCCTTGAGCGCAAAAAGCAGGCCGTGATGATAAACGACGTGGGTGTTGGCTGTGCCACGACTTACGCGTGCAACGCTCGGATCATCCGTGAATGGATTGCGGTACATGCCGAAGAGCCGCCTACGCGCCGCTGCCTGCGCCTTATACCGCTGCGTACGGGGGTAGCGACTCTTGAAATCAACGTGTCCATTCTCGATCCAGAACATGCTGACATGGCCTTCTCCGTCGAACGGAATGTTTCCGCTCATGGGAGGATACTGCCAGTCGGGCCCTACGCGATAAAACGCACCGTTGATATTTGAGGGGATTTGACCCTCAATGTCGCAATCGTGGATATCGCACTCGGTACGGAAAGGTGAGGCGCCGCCGAGCCCCGGAGGATTATTGAAATGAACCGTCTCCGCGCTCGCCGATGGTGCGAACGGAGACAGCACACCTGCTACGGCCGTGGAGCCAGCGGCGGCCGCCAAAGTGCCCACGAAATTGCGGCGATTGATCGCGACATTGCCGATCGCCTTCTTGGACTGTTTCGACTTCCCTTTCATGCGGGCTCCTTAAGCGGGCGCACCAACCAGTGCCCTAGTTGGTAGCACACCGGTACACGGGTTTTCAAGGGCGTTCCGACAACGTGATCTTTGCCGTCGATACCGGCAGAGGGTGGGCTCGCGATTGTGGGCCTTGCACGATCCCCACCGCACGCGAGAAAGCGAACGACTTCAGAACGCCGTTCCGAAGCCCGCAGAGCTGTCGGCACGCTTGCGTGTGGAGAATATTGAGCAGAGACCGTAGAAACCGGGAGGCCGGACTAGGATTGCAGAGTCTTACAGCAAAGATGGCTCAGACGGCAGAATCTTCAAATTAGTGGTGGCATCGAAAACAAAGCCCGCTGAGTCTTAGGGTTTGATGAGCCGCGCAAAGTGACGAAGTTCAGCAGCGTTCAGATCCGAGACGGCACGAAACTCGAACCCATTCGTCTTCCACGAAACAACGTTGTATCCGTGAATAGTTTGAACCGCGATCGTGGAGCTTCCGTTATCCTCAGCGGGCCAGACATAAAGATTTATTACGTGTAGAGCTCTATGATAGACGAGCACGGCGACCTCGCGGTTCTCCAGGTAGTCGAGACGCCCGCCCGCGAGCGGATATCCATCCGCAGCGAAGTCCTGTACGGGCGGTGCAAAGTCCAGCTTGCCGTCGAACCACGGTTTCACCGTGTGCTGATCGGTTGAGACTACGTCCATCAGGTGATCGGCCATCAGCGAGCGAATATGGCTCGCCACAAGATCCTGGCTGCGCGAAGGAGCTGCAGGACGCATCACGACAAAGGAAACCAGCATCAGGGCAGTTGCGAATGCAGCGCCGCCCGCCGCCCAGATCGATCGCCAAAACCAGGGCGTTCGTGGACTTCGACTCTGAGGAAGCCAATTGCGAACCTTGCTTTCAAGGTGTGCTGGCGCATGATGATACAACTCGGTGCCCTGCATCGCCAATCGAATGTCTTTCCAGCTTTGAACTTCCGCAGAACAGACGCCGCACGACGCAAGATGCGCTTCCACTTCGAGGGTGCGTTCAAATCCGAGCTCTCCGTCGAGGTATGCCTCCAACAAATGGCGGTGAAGCGTGCAGTCCACGTCAGGCCTCCCTTCTTGTGGCAGTGCCAAGTTGGTCACGTAGTCTCTTGCGCGCCCGGGACAGGCTCGACATCACGGTTCCCATAGCGGCCCCAGTCACCTCTGAAATTTCCTTGTAAGAAAGACCTTCAATTTCGCGCAGCACCAGGATCTCCCTGAACGCCAGCGGAAGCGCTTCGATCTCGTTTCTCACGCGCTCACTTTCCGCGCGCGTAAGCAGTTTCGCTTCAGCACTTTCGCTCGGGGCTTGGTCGCTATGTACGATCTCGTCAAATTCGTCGGCCAATTGTGCGGGACGATTCTTCCGCATCCAGGAGTAGCTGGTATTCCGCACGATCTTCAGAAGCCACGCGCGACTGTCTCCGCCGCGAAAACGGTCAAAAAACCGCAGCGCTCGCAGAAATGCCTCCTGCACGATGTCCTGCGCATCGGCTGGGTTACCCACCAGCCAGCGTGCGAGGTTGTAAGCTGCCTGGAGATGCGGTAGTACTAGTTGCTCGAACCGCTCAGACATCTACGCGAGTTCTCCCATTGCTCGGGTGTTTGGGCTCTCGTTAGTAAGACTCCACGCGAAGATTTTTATTCCCGGGCTCTTGTTCCCACTCATCCCCACTTGACCTCACAATGTGAAGCGGATTTTCAGCAACGAACTTGAATCCAACGAAGGTGGCGGCGAACAGAGGGAGCCGGACCATCCAGCTCCCCCGTTGCGCATCGAGCTCTACGGAAGGTAGTAGCGGAGGGAAGTAAAGACTTCGTTCTCATCCGAGTGCGGTCCGCCGTTGGTAATGTAGGTGATGCCGTTCACCGTACCCGTTCCTACGCCACGCCACGTGTTGCGCACGTAGTTCGTATACTGCCCTCCAAACTGGAATCTTCCTTTCTCGCCCTGGTAGAACCGATACCAGAAGCCGATGGTTCCCTCGATGAGGTTCCGAGTGTCACCCGTGCAGTTCTGCAGTACGCCCGGAATAAATCCGTTGATA
>DASPVW010000041.1:0-5841 GCA_035622155.1 Candidatus Acidiferrales bacterium | reverse complement strand
TTGGATCGAGCTTCACGCCGCCGGATAAACGCCCAAGATCTTGACTCGTTCGGCCACCTGCTTCAAAGCCCGGAGTGCGTGGCGGGAAACCCTATCATCTCCCTGCAGGATGTCGGCGAAGAAGCTGTACTGCCAAGGACGACCGCGGATGGGGCGGGACTCGATTCTAGCCAGATCAATACCGCAGGCGGCAAAGGCACCCAGCGCCCGATAGAGTGCCCCAGGCACATTTTTGACCACGAACGCGAACGAAGTCTTGTTGGCGCCAGGCAGGATCTGGCGCTGCCGGCGGATCAGGAAAAACCGGGTAAAGTTCCGCTTGTCGTCCTCGAGTCCGGTGGCGAGGATCGTTCCCTGGTACACGTTCGCCGCCTGCCGTCCGGCGATGGCGGCGGCGTCCCGCATGCCGCTGGCGAGGACGTGTTTCACGCTGCCCGCGGTGTCGTAATACGGCACGGGCTCGATCCGACGATGACGGCGAAAAAAATTGCGGCACTGATCCAAAGCCACCGGGTGCGAGAAAACCCGGCGCAGGTCGCGCGACCGGACCCCTCGAGCCGCGATCAGGTTATGTACGATCTGCAAGCGCATTTCCCTCTGGATGAACACCTTGCGCGCCAGCAGCAGGTCGAGATGCTCGGCCACCGAGCCGGCCAAGGAGTTCTCAATCGGAATGATGGCTGCTCCTACTGATTCCCGTTCCAGGCAGTCGAAAACGTCTGCCGAGCGGGTACATGGTTGGATGGAACAATTCCGATCCATCAGCATTGCGGCCTGGTGGCTGTAGGAACCTACTTCACCCTGGATGGCAATCTTCATCCTTTTCCTTGGTCTTTTCTGGTATCCATCTTAGGAGCAAGCTCTTTCTCGAAAACCAGCGCATCGACACCATTCACGTAATAACGGGGGACGATTTGGACGACCCCGTAGCGGTGTCGCTTGTAAAAAGCGACGGCCGCGCCGTTGTCGACGGCGGTCTCGAGAACCACCGCTCGGCAGGAAGACATTTCGAGGCGGTTCTCCGCCTCGCCGAGCAGTTTCGAGCCAAGCCCGGAGCGACGGAACACCGGGACGACATCGATGCTGATGATGTGCCCGATGCCGCGACGATTCGCTTCGGCGATGATGAAGCCGACAAGGGCCGAGGAGCCGGTGAATGGAACATTAGAACTCCTGGGCGCTTGTCCTTCAGCCGAAACCGGTTGCGCCACTACTGTGAAGGAGCCTTCTCTTCGGATGTATGCGGCGAGCTCGGCGCGGGAATAGGCTAACCCTTGGACAAAGCACTGCTGGTCAATCTGCCACAAGGCCTCAAAATCTTCTTCGCGAAAATCCCTTAGCGCGAACCGCACCCCGTCATTGTATCCGGCCCAACTGCGGTTCCCTCCTTAGGAGTGGACACTTTCGCGGTGTAAAAAAAAACCTTGGGAAACGGTTGCCTTGCTTGCACTCGAGGACGTAACATGCCGGAAGAGACCCCTCTTGTGCGGAATCTGTTCCTACTCGACCTGATTGGTGCCGTCGTGCTGGCCGGGCTCTGGTATTTTCTGTTTGCGCGTTACAACCGACGCAAAGGAATACGAGCCCTGCGCTGGGTAGAGGCAGCCTGCTCGAACCGTGCCCGCGTCGTGGAGGCACGCTGGCTTGGCGCCTCGCGCCTGCAAGCCCAGCTTCGATTTGCGGCTCACTGGTTCGAAAATGCTCGCGTGACCATCCGTCTGATTCCCCGACCGCTTCCCATCCAATGGATACTCTGCCACTGGCACAAGCAAAGGGAGACGCTAACCTTTGAAGCCGATCTCGATTATGTGCCCGCCCTCCAGCTCGAGATTCGCCGTCATCGTTGGTTGACCGACAGCAACCGCAGCCTGACCCAAAGCTCGCGTAACTGGACCATCGCCCGTCCCGGTCCCGTCATCCTCACCACGTCGACCGAGTGGCGGCGGGAGCTGCCCCCAATTGTGAACGCACTGATGACCACGCGTGGGCATAATCTGCTGAGCGTACGCCTCGATCCCGACTCGCCGAACTTGGCAGCCACGATCGACTAGAACGCCCTTTCCGACGAAGAGGCGGCGGCTGGATTCCTGGGGGTGGTGCGGGATCTGGCGGCCGGCGCCTCCGCCTCGCGGCCCTAGCCGTACCATCGATACCCAAGAACCCCGACGAACCCTCCACGCAAGTTTCGTTTGCGATCCCATGCCAGTCCCGATCGCCGGAAATCGCCACGCCGAGGGATGGAATCATGTGGCTTCGCTCTTCTTCGGCTCGGGAATGAAGCGATACCCCACACCCCGAACGGTCACGAGGTGTTCTGGTTTCGACGGATTCTCTTCGATATAGCGCCGCAACCTTACGATAAAGTTATCGATCGCGCGGGTGTCCGTGTCTTCGTGGAGCCCCCAGACTTCTTCGAGGATGGACTTGCGCGAGACGACCCGCCCGCAGTTGCCGACCAGGTAACGAAGCAACTGCGCTTCCATGACGGTAAGCTGGATCGTGTTGGCCTTGCCTCGCAGTTCCAACTTGCCGAAGTCGATCACCCGCCCATCGAAGCAGAATAGGTCGTCGGGAATTGGTTCGGCGGATTTCGAAGAGACATCGGCGCTCGTTGCGCTCATGCGCGACCAATCCCGGCGCCGGAGTAGTCCCTGTAAGCGCGCCAGCAGAATGGGCAGTTCGAAGGGCTTGGGAAGATAGTCATCCGCACCCGACGCGAATCCTTTGAGCACGTCCTCCGGCCGACCTCGGGCCGTCAGCATGAGAATGGGTACATAGTTCTTGGCCGCGCGCAGTTCGGCAGCGATGACAAATCCATCCTTCCCCGGCAGCATGACATCGAGCACGACCGCGTCGAAATCCTTCCCTCTCGCACTCTCCTGTTGGCCGTCCTTTGCCTGGGTCGGGGAAGGGCCTAAGAGCCGTTGCAGCGCGGATTCGCCGTCGGCGGCGACTTCGACAGAGTGGCCTTCGGCTTCGAGGTTGAAGCGTAGTCCCTTCACGAGATGAGCCTCGTCTTCGACGATCAGGACGTGGCTCATCGAGAGCTCCGGGGCAATTCGAGCACCACGGTCGTGCCGGTCCCGTCTCCCAGGCTCTGGGCAAAGACGCGTCCGCCGTGCTTCTTGGCGATGGCACGCACGATGAACAAGCCCAGCCCGGTGCCCTTGACGTGGGCCAGCGAACGGCGGGGCACGCGATAGAACCGCCTGAAGACGCGTTTCAACTCGGCGGGAGGAATTCCGACGCCGCGATCGCGCACCTTCACGGCGATGCGTTTCTCGTCCGGAGACTCGATGCGCACGGAAATGTCGACCTGCTCTCCGGAGTACTTGATCGCATTATCCAGAACGTTCGAAACCGCGGTGCGGAGTTCCTCGGGATCGCCGCTGACCACCGCGCGCCCCTCGATCGGGAGATCGAATCGTACCGCCTCCGGCGGAAGGTCGCGGCCACTGCGTGCCAGCTCCATGCAGTCGCGCACCAGAGGCTCCAAGTCGACCTCCACGGGTTCAACGGCCTTCCGTCTGTGCCCGACCATGCCGGCCTTTAGAACTTGCTCCACCGTTCCTAACAGGCGATCCGTGTCATCGAGCATGAGCCGGTAAAACTCTTTTCTTTCGAGTTCAGCGACCTGCCGGCGCTGCAGGGTCTGCAAATACAGGCGGATCGAAGTGATGGGAGTCTTCAACTCGTGAGTCACCGCGTTGATGAAGCTGTCGTGTTGTTCGTTGCGGCGGATTTCGCGCAGGAGGAAGATGGTGTTGAGTACCAGGCCCGCAGTAATCGCGCCAAAAAAGACCACGCCCAGAAAGACCTTGATGCCCTCGCGCCAGTTGACGATGATCCATCCCATCCCCACGGCAACCGCGACCCCCGCCAAACCGACACCAAGGATGAGGAATGAGATTGTCGCCCTTCGCCGGCTGGTGATGCGCATCGTAGATAGGGCCCGGTGTCAGAAGCTGAACCCGGGTTCCCCCAATCTCCTTTCCCTAGGACTCGAAGCCGGCGCGCACTAGTTCGACGCCGGCGCTTGATTCCATGGCTTTCGCAATCGAGTTCTAGCCGGCAGGCAGTATCAGGCTTCGAATTCCGCCTGGCCCAACGCAGCCTCAGTTTTCTCGGCACCGCGGTTGGTTTCGCGTCAGTGCCGCAAAACAATAGCCGGCTGCTGCCCCAAAACAGCTTGTTTTTCCATGATCCCACCAATTCCCCGAAACTCCAAGATCCCCGAACCTGCCTGACCTCTGACTAGCGCTTGTTTCGTCACGCAAGCTTGAGCGTTCTCGAGGAACCGAGGCCTGGTTTCAAAGATTCAGCGTCGACCACGACCGCTGCCGGACACTCGAGCATCGGGACTTCAGGGAATCACGGATAAATTTTGCAAGAACTTAGACATACACCGTTCTCCTCCGCAAGTTGCGGTCGCGTCAAGCGGCGGAAAGGAAGTAAGTATGGATGCGAATCTGGCAAAGAGAATTGAGGTGCTGGAGTTCGAAGTTCGTCGTTGGAGGGTGCTCAACGTAGTGGTACTCGTCGTTATGACCGTGCTGGTTGTCGCCGCGGCCGCACCTCCACAAGTTCGGGCGACCCGCGAAGAAGATCAATTTGTCCACCAGGTGCCGGCAGGTACGCTGACCGCACGCGATTTCACCCTCGTCGGCAAAGACGGCAAGCCCTATGCGCGCCTTTATACAATTAAAGGGCGCGGAGCCTCCGGCAAGGAATCTAGCGGAGCGAGCCAGCCGGTTCTCGAATTTTATGACTCCACGGGAGAAGTCGTATGGTCGGCACCGCCTAGCCTTGGCGGTTTCAAACCTGTCGAGGGCGACGGTCGCTAGTAAAGCTGGTCGGAATATGCGCTGACGGGGCTCGAGGGATCCGGCAGTTCTTACAGGTATCGCGCTGCGGCGAAGCTGCCTGGCTTCGGGGGTGCGACTGTCCCCGCCCATTCCAGGGAGCGGAATAGCATGGCCGATACTTCCTTCGCTTTGAGGGAGCAAATGAAAGAAATCCTCCCTTGCGACGCCATGCTCACGATTTCGACGACAAAGCCCTTTTGTTACTGCTTCTCATACACCTCGGTACTGCTTACCGTATGTCCCTTCCCGTCGCCACCGCTCATGGTGACCGTGCGTGTCTTGCCATCGGGAGACAACTCAATCCGACCGCTGGTGACCACCTTGCCGCCTTTGGAGATGTTGAATCCCAAGATCCGGTCGGCGACTTGGGTGTACGACCTCGTGTCCGATGTTGGATCGCCCGTGACCGGATAATCTTTGCCGTCGAACTTGCCTACCCACGTATAATGCATCGGCTTGCCGTCACTGCTGACACTGTCGACCGTGACCTTTACCTTGTCGCCCACGGTCTCGTAAACGACGATCGTGTTCCTCGGCGCTCCGGAGGAGAACTCCGACTTAGCCTCCTTCAGTTTCCATGTGCCCAAGAACGCGTCTTGGGCGTAACCCGCGACCGCTCCAACAACACAGAGCGTCAAAACAATTGCGATTGTTCTTCCTCTCATCCTTGTCCCTCGCACCAGTCAAGGCGTCGGCAAAAATCACCATTCCCAAAAGAACCAGACGGTGGGGTGCCCGGTATCCAAATTGCTTCCCGCTGTGATGCCCGTATCGTTAGCGCCGCTTCAAATTTTCTGCCAGAGGTACATCGTTAACGCATCGGCAATAAGACGCGCGTTACCTGATCCGTGGCGTTTTGCTGTTGGCGTTCATCTGACTTGTCACTCACAAGAAGGCATGGTCAGCCGGTCAAAAAGATTCAGCTTCGCAACGTGCTCGACGCCCTCGATTCGCCGCCTGAAGGGCGCGCGACCAT
>DASPVW010000040.1:0-173276 GCA_035622155.1 Candidatus Acidiferrales bacterium | reverse complement strand
GCCCAGCAGTTCTTGCGCCACCTGCTGGAGGCGCTGATTGAGCTCGCTCCAGAAGATCTTTTGGATCGACCCCTCGGGTCCAGGAACGCCCGTAGCGGCTATGCGGCTAAAGGCGCGCAGTTGATTCCAGCGCATGATTTCGATCTCCGCATAACACTGCGCAAGCTTCTGTCGCAGGAGCGGGTCTTGGGCGGCCGGGCGGCCGTTTCTTCCAAACGTGTGAGCGAGCTCGA
This sequence comes from Candidatus Acidiferrales bacterium, assembly GCA_035622155.1. GTDB lineage: Bacteria > Acidobacteriota > Terriglobia > Acidiferrales > UBA7541 > Palsa-295. The sequence continues at coordinate 173,043 of DASPVW010000040.1, read as the reverse complement.
TCAGTCGATCGATATTGCGTTTGAACGACAGATGCAGACGCGCGCCATAGGAGCCGCGCTCAAACATCAATGTGCTGACGGCCACGTTCCAGCCGTCGTTGACTTGCCCAAGGACGTTTTCTATCGGAACGTGAACGTCACGGAAGAAGAGTTCGTTGAATTCGCTTTCCCCGGTCATCTGCCGCAGCGGGCGAACTTCGACGCCCGGTGACTTCATGTCCACCAATAGGACGGTCAGTCCTTTGTGCTTGGGTACATTCGGATCGGTGCGAACAACCAGTTCGCACCAATCCGCAACCCAACCGTAGCTGGTCCACACCTTCTGGCCGTTGACGACATAGTGGTCACCTGCCCGAAGGGCTTCCGTCTGGAGACTCGCAAGATCAGAACCCGCATTCGGTTCGGAGAAGCCCTGGCACCAGATTTCTTCCGCGCTTAGAATTTTGGGAACGAATCTCCGCTTCTGCGCTTCGCTGCCGTAGGTGATGATCGTTGGGCCGATGAGCCCCAAGCCCAGGGCGTTGGCCATCGGAGGCGCTTGGAGGCGGGCCATCTCCTCCCAAAAGATGGCTTGTTGCATCAGTGTCGCGCTCCGGCCGCCGTATTCTTTCGGCCATGAAACGGCGGCCCACCCGCCCTCGTTGAGCTTTCGCTGCCAAGCGCGCAGATACGGAAAGGACTGTTCGAGAGGCTTTTCCCTCCATTGGGGCCAATCCCGTGGGACGTTCGACTCGAGCCAGGCGCGAAGCTCATCGCTAAATTTTTTTTCTTCCGTACTGAGGCTCAGATCCATTCCCAAGACTCCCCGCACCCGACTAAACCGTCTAGGCAGACGATCCCTTGTAGATGGGCCGGGCAAACTCCCCGTCCTGCCCTTGCCCGTATTGTTTGCGCAGCTCTCTTTTGAGAATTTTGCCGGTCCCGGTTTTGGGCAAACTCTCGAGAAATTCGACCGATCTTGGGCATTTGTAGTGCGCCAAGTGCGACCGGCAGAACTCGATCAGATCGGCTTCACTTGCCCGTGCGGGAGGCTTCAATACGACCAAAGCCTTGGGAACTTCTCCCCATTTCTCATCCGGCACGGGAATCACCGCGACTTCCAGGACGGCGGGATGGGCCAATAGAGTTTTCTCGACTTCCAGAGAAGAAATGTTCTCCCCGCCGCTGACGATGATGTCTTTCTTGCGATCGACGATGAGTAGGTATCCATCTCGATCCCTTGTACCCAGATCTCCGGTGTGAAACCAACCGCCACGCAACGCTTCGGCGGTTTCTTCCGGCTGTTTCCAGTAACCGCTCATAACGCCGTCACTGCGGGCGATAATTTCGCCGACCGCCTGGCCGTCCGACGGCACGTCTTGATCGTTGGCGTCTACGACCCTAAGCTCCACGCCTGGAACCGCATAGCCGGTCATGGCTTGGCCCGTGAAGCGTTGGTCGCCCTCCCACTCGAGCCCCGGTTTCATTGAAGAAGTGGTCAGCACGGGCGCTGTTTCCGTCAGTCCATATCCGGAGTGGCACGTGCAATGCAGCTTTTCCTCCACTTCGCGGACCAACGTAGGCGAGGACGCGGCACCACCCAGACCGACCCGCTTCAGGCTGCTGAGGTCGTAGTGGGCGAACGCGGGAGAGTTCAGCAAGGCAATGGCCATGGTAGGCACCAGTCCCAGGGTCTCGATGCGCTCGTCTTGAATCAGGCGAAAGATTTCAATGGGATCAAACCGCGACGTCATCACATGTTTCGAACCCTTGGCCGTGAGGGTGTGCGCAGCGCCCCAACCATTGGCGTGGAACAGCGGAATCGTATGAAGGTGCGCGGTATCGTCGAACGTTTCCCGGGCCAACATGGCACTCAGGGCGTGCAGATAAATATTCCGGTGCGTCAGCATGACACCCTTGGGATGGGCGCTGGTTCCACTGGTGTAGAAAAGCTCGGCCAGCGAATCTTCGTCAAACTCCGTCACCTCGAGGCGGTGGGGTGTGGCGGCGGCCAGGATATCGTCATAGTTCTGGGGCCCGAGCCATCCCGCCTGGGGGCGGCCGTCCAGCACAGAGAACAGACGCACGGTAGAAAGCCTTTGGCGGAACGAATCCACCAAGCCCGACAGCTCGGCCTGCAGGAAAAGTACGCTTGCCTCGGCGTGATTCAGCATGTAGGCGAGTTCATCGGGCGCGAGCCGAGTGTTCAGCGGAAGCAGAACCGCACCGGCCTCTAAAACGCCAAAGTAAGCTTCGAGCAGCCTGTGACAGTTCATACTGAGAAATGCAACTCGGTCGCCGGGTTTCACGCCGGCCTCGCGCAGGCCGCCGGCCAGCCGCGCCGCCCGCTCTGAAAATTGCGAATAGGAAAACCGCTCGCGCCCGCATACGATGGCAGTCCTAGCCGGATACTGTTGCTCGGCGTAGCGCAAAAATCGGACTGGTGTGAGAGGAATGTTCATAACTTGTTTTGCTAGACGGACTGTCCCCCGTCGACCACCAGGACGTGTCCCGTGACGAAGTTGGAGGCATCGGAAGCCAGGAACACGGCGGCTCCTTTCAAATCATGGTCGCTGCCGACACGGCCCAGCGGAATTCCCCGCAGAAAATTCTCCTTGTTTCGCTCGATCAAAGCCTGCGACATGTGCGTGGGGAACCATCCCGGCGCAATGGCATTCACGTAAACGTTGTGCATCGCCCATTTGCGTGCCAGGTCACGAGTCAAGGCGATGACTCCGCCCTTGCTGGCGGTATACCCGATTGCCTGAAATTCAGGAGAGGAACCGCGCAGGCCGGCTGTGGACGCGATATTGATGATCTTCCCGTGTTTTTGAGCGGTCATGAGCTTGCCTATGGCCTGGCAGCACAGAAATGTTCCGGTGAGGTTGGTGTCGATCACTTTGTTCCATTGCTCCAGAGTCATCTCGTCGACCGGCGCTCCCCAGGACGTGCCTGCGTTGTTGACGAGAATGTCGATTTGGCCAAACGCGGAAAGGGCGGCGTCTCGGAGTTCTTGAACGCTCGATGGACTCTTTACGTCACAGCCGAGCGCAACGGTGCGCACGCCTAGCGCCTTTAGTTCCCTCGCCGCTTGCTCACAGCGCTCCTTCTTACGAGCACACAGGACGAGGTTCGCACCCATTTCCGCGAGCCCTTCGGCCATTTGGCGCCCCAGGCCGACCGAGCCGCCGGTCACCACGGCCACTTTTCCGGTAAGGTCGAACAGCTGTTTGACGTTCATCGCTTGCGCGACTTCTCTCACTCGATCCACCCAATCGACGGCCTTCTCCGAACAGGATCCGCGCCAAGGCTTTTTCAGCCGACGGAGGAAGCGTCGACCCGACAAATACATGCACGGGACCATGAACCGAGGGGTGGGCAAATGACATGGTCCCGGTGCATGTTGAAGCAACTTACAACCAGGAAGTCGCGTGTGTAACTATCACATGTTAGCGACTAGCGTCAAGCGAACATTTCGCATCTCCGAGCCGCCGCGTGAGCCTGACGGGGTGGGAAGGAAAAGAAAGTCTGCAAGAATCGGGCCGGATCAGTTGCTCGTGGGGGGTCTGACAGAAACACTCACCAGTGCATTGGTCCAGCAGCACTGGAATCCGCGCCCGCCCTCCCCCGACCAGTCGTTGGCCACCACGTGCAACATGTATTCTCCCGGGTCGCTGAAGGTAGCTGTGGTCACGGAGCGTCCCGTGAACACGGCGTCGACCACCGCCTTGTCGTCGGTCTTTTCCACGGGAGGTTTGACATTCGAGAACGTTACCGTGCCCGGCCCGCGGTACTTGCTCCACCGCAGTGTTACCGGAGGCAGCAACAGTGGCTTGTCGCCGGGATAGACCTTGGCGTCGTCGCCGATCCACAGATGAAGTTCCAGAGGAACGCCGACCGTCGCGACGAGTTTCTGCTCGACCGGGCGCGGCCCTTGCACGGAAAGCGCTCCCGCGCCAAAGCTAATGATCGGCGGCGTATTGTTGATGCCGGTTTCGTGAAAAGGGGAGACCTCCCAGAGAGGGTTGAGACTTGCCGGGATCACCGTCTTGATACCATGGACCATCAGCGTCCAAGTGATCTTTTGGCTGCCAAAGTCACCCGGCACCGTCACGGTGAACATGCCCCACTGGCGGCGCGGAAGGAAGTGAGTTGGCTGACCTCGGTCGGGTCCGCCCGGCTCGATGTCGTTGTCGGGACCGACCGGGACATCGGGTTCTTCCTTCAGGTTGCGGTTAAAGTAGCCGAAAAGCAGACTGAAAGTTCCGTCGGGATTCTTGAACCACCCCTCGTAGGCTCCCGTCACGCTTTGTCCTGAGTCGTGCTGAGGTTCAAGTGGCAACGTTGCCTGTGCGCTCGCAGCAGGCGTGGCCCACGCAAACGCGAAGCCAAGCAGCACGATGGCCAGTCCCACTCCGTAAGCTCCCAGACGGTTTCCGCTCATGATCGATCACGGCCCCCGGAACCATCGAAACTGGCACAGAGCCACGCACGCATGAGGCGCAAGGGCTCTCAAAACGGTTAGCAGGAGCGAGTTTTCCGTTTGGACAAGTTCTAGTGCACGCCTGCTCCGCCCTCGGACGCTGGCCCTGGGCGAGCTGTCTTTTGTGACGCGGCCCATGCCTGGTAGTCCTCCTCGCTGATATAGGTCACGTTGACCCAGGCATGCCCCATCTCATCAATCGTGCGGTCGCCCCAGCCGACCCATTGATTGGGATCGGGATTCGATGGATTGTTCGTCGTGTTGTCGTACCACGCCGTGAACCGAAGCACTGTGCCTTTGGGCAGCACAGGAGCCACATCGTCCGCATAGATGTAATTGTTCATCCAGTTGAAGTTGAAATGGTCGACGTAGCTCAGGATCCGCGTGGTTCCGTCCGGCAAAACCGCTTCCATTGACATGGCCTTGCCGCGCAGATGCATGTGCGGCTGAAAGTTTTCAAGCAGAGCTGGTTTTTGCAGTACGAACACGCCTTGCGTCTCTGCCATGGAGTTCGGCGGAATGTCTAGACAAGCCGGCCCGCAGCTTGTCTGCAAAGCCATCAGGCGCGTCCGATATTTCGGCGTCACGTCCTTAGGGTAGAGGTAAACTGCCAGCTCGACGTGGTCCCGAATCGTCTCTCCCACCGAATGGTAGTGGACCTCCCAGCGAATCTTTGCACCAGGCACCAGCAACTTGCCGGTGTCGGGACGGTAGATGTCAAAATTCTTACCGATCGCCCATTCCATCAGCAGCCCAGGGCCGGTAAAACCGCCGGCATCGCCTACCGTCGGCGCCGTCCCGGGAGCGCTACCCGGTTCTACCTGTTCCAGCTGAGCCAGAGCGTGGTGTGTAACCTTGGCTCCTTCCACGGTCCCCGGTCGCATTTCGACCGCACGCACCCAGCGCGTTTCCGTAATCGGGACAGGGCTCAGCGGTCTCCACCACACGTCCTGGCCCTCGGCAGCCACTGTGTAATCATCGGACTTGATTACCAGGTCGGGTTGGCCGAACTGCTTGGCGAGCTGCCATTCTCCGTGGCTCGGCCATTCCTTGGCTGGCGGCAAATCCTTCGGATTTCCTTCGGGAGCGCCAGCGTCGATCCAGCGCACGATCATGCTAATTTGGTCGTCGGTCAGCGACCGGTCGTTTGCGAACTTCTGAATGCCGACGGTTTTGTCGAGGTGCCACGGCGGCATTTGGCGCCTCTCGATACGATCCCTGATGACGGCCAGCCAGGGGCGCGTATCTTGATATGTCATCAGCGACATCGGGGCAGGAGTTCCCGGATGGTGGCATTCCTGGCACTTTGCCTGGAAGATGGGGGCGATGTCCTTAGAAAATGTCACTTTGGTATCGACCCCGCCTGCGTCGATGGCGCTGGAAAGGCTAAGGAAGACGCCGAGAGCCACGGCGATCGTTCCAACCCGTCGCCCCATGCCAAGTTGAGAGTGAAATGTTGCCATGGCCTACTCCTCCCCCGGCTGCTCGCTCGAAAAAGGGTCGTGCAGCGCGCCCATAATGTTAGTGACTATCATATATTAGCAGCCACTGTCTACTGTTTGACATATTTCTTCAAAGCCTTGGGACCCACTTCGGCTCCGTACACATTACCCGCAGAGTCGGCCGCCACGCCTTCGGCGGTGCTCGATGCCCCTGTCGGATTCGGATCGGGAATGAAGGCGGTTACCTTGCCATCTTTGGCGCTGCCGATGCGAATGCCTCGCTTCCACCCCGGGTGGTATCCGTAGCCTTCCTTATCGGTTGATTCCGAATCGGCCACGTAGAGCACGTCGTTTTTGTCGATGAAAAGTCCGCTCGGTCGGCTGAACTGTTTCCACTCCCACAGGAATTTTCCGTTCTGATCGAAAATTTGGATTCGGTTGTTGGTCCGGTCACCCACAAAAAGTCGTCCCTGGGAGTCCATCGCCAAAGCATGTGGTGTTTCAAATTCCCCGGGGCCTGATCCGTGCTTACCCCACTGTGTGATGAACTTTCCGTCCTTAGTGAACTTGACGATCCGTGCATTCGAGCTTGGGCTGTGCCCGTCGGCGACGAAGACATCGCCGTTCGGCGCCACCAGCACGTCGGACGGCTGATTGAACGTATCGGGGCCGTCCCCGGCCACCCCTGCCTTCCCCAGCGTCATCAACACCTTGCCTTCTGGGCTGAACTTGAAAACTTGCTGACCCTTTCCGTCTTTCCCCTGTCCATCGGTAATCCAGATGTTGTCTTCCTGGTCGACGAAGATGCCATGCGGAAAGACGAACATTCCCGCGCCAAAGCTTTTGACCAACTTGCCGCTGGCATCGAACTTGAGAATTGGATCCAGACTAGAACCGGCACAGGTGTTGGCGCCACAGCGCTCGCCCACCCAAACGCTCTTGCCATCCCGGTCAATGTCGACCGCCGAGGTCGACCCCCAGGCTCTTCCCTCGGGCATCTTGGCCCATCCCTCGATGGTTCGGTAGGGATTGGGCAGGTCGTTGGTAGGTCCGACGTCGGACTGTGCGCGTGCCCTCCCAAGGCAAACGGCCAACACAACGGCCATAGCTGCAAAAACGAGCGGCCTCCTGGTTAGGAAATCGGGCACGCCACACCTCCTCGAGTTCTACCGGCTTGGGACCTGGCCCGTAGTTTCCAACTCGATCTTTCCGGTCGCCTCGATCCCATCGGCCCCCGTCCCAGGCAGATCGGCGCTGGGGCGCGCTGGGGCAAGCGTCGGTCGATCCTGGGCCGCGAATATCTTCGACGCCAGCCACAGCGCTCCGGCAAAGATCACCATCCACATCAACGCGCGCATCAGTGTCACCACCAGCGCGGCGTTCAGCGCCGGCCACGGGAACTGGCCCAGCCGCAGGGCGCGGTCGATCATCCAGTGCCAGGCCGTATGGGCCACCAGCGCCGAAAGAATAATTGTTCCCATGCGCTCAGCGACCACAAATCGAAACAGCACGTTTAGGATAGGCACCGCCACCGCCAGGACCAGTAGCTGTCCGAGCTCCACGCCCACGTTGAACGAAAGCAGCGAAGTGAGCAGATGCGAACCCGCGAACTGCAAGGCCTGCCGCAGCGCGAACGAAAAACCAAACCCGTGGACCAGTCCGAAGCCGAAGGCCATCATCCACCGCCTCTTGACGCTGTCCCCCACTACGATGTTTTCCAGCGCCATATAGACAATGGAGATTGCGATCAGCACCTCAATCAGCGGCGGAAACCACAGCGCGTCCGGCGCCATATTGTAGGCGGAGGCAATGAGCGTGATCGAATGCGCCACGGTGAACGATGTGACCACCGCGACCAGCGGTCCGATCCGCCGCAGCGGGATCACCAGACACAGTAGAAACAACAGATGATCGCTCCCGCTCAGAATATGGAGAAAGCCCATTTTTACGAAGCGCCACGCCGCCTGGTGCCACTCGGGATCCAGTCGTACGAGTCCCGGGTCTCCGCTAAACTCGAAGGCGCGAACCGCACCGCCTGGCGGCAGGAACCGCAGGGCTGTCACCACACGCAGACCCAGCCGCTCCACATTGGGGTGAATCGAAAACCGCGACTGGTCAGACTGAATCGGGTACTCGAGCAGTACGTCGAGCATTCCCTGATTCCAGTACAGGTCTGTGTCGTTCGGCAGGGGAGGGCCCAGTAGGTGCGCGCGAGCTGCTTCGTAGGTGGTAAACGAGCGGTCCGACGGGAGTGACACGCGGACACTTCGAACTCGCGACTCCGTCAGCGGTCGATCGTTCTCGAATAGTTCGATCTCGCCTGCAATCCACTCGGTTGCCGCGTCGTCAAGGGAACGGTCGGCATGCGCGATGTCTAGGTAGCCGGGACCGCGCCGGGGAAAATCGATATCGCGCATGGCGCCCAACGGTACGCGAACCAGCAGTTCCAGCGTGTGCCCGGCCGGCTTGACAAATGCCTGGATCGTGACGTCGCTCGGGATATCGTGCGCCGCCACGCCAAACCACGGCGCCAGGACCAGCACAGCCATGGCCAAGCAGGCGAGGATTCGGCGCATGCTATTCCCCAAGTGAGTTGTCCTCCGGCAGCGCATGGTAGTGGAAGGCGAAGTGACTGACAATAAAAAAGGAGAGGCCATATCAAACGAGAAATACTTACGAAATCAGCGAGACGACGCGTGTATACTGGCGCCCTCCAAGGGGGGAGTCCTGAGCGGGGAGCTCAGGATTAGCGGAATCGAGCTTGCTGTCCTTTTCCGAATGCATTGCATCCGAGGTGTGAGGAAAATATGAGCGATAGGACGCGGGCTCTCGCCCCGCGCATGGGTGTGGCGTTCTCTACGCTTCTGGTTGTGCTCGCCGTTGCGGGGAACGCTCTCGAACGGTCCGTCGCACAGGCAAAAAATCCTGTTCAGGCGCCCAAATTTCAGGTCGACCCGCTATGGCCAAAACCATTGCCCAATCACTGGGTTCTTGGTTCGGTCACCGGCGTCGCTGTTGATTCAGACGATCACATCTGGATCGTGCACCGTGGTGCGGACTCACTGTCCGTTTTAGAGAAAGGAGCGATCCAGGATCCGCCCACCGGTTGCTGCGTGCCGGCGCCGCAGGTTTTGGAATTTGATCGGGCCGGCAATCTCATCGGGCACTGGGGAGGACAAGGGTCGGGCTTCGATTGGCCGCATTCGACGGGCGGCATCTTTGTGGGCCCAAACGGAAATGTATGGATCGCCGCCGCTGGTCTGGCTCCCGCGACCGCGCGTGGCCCGGGCGGCCCTGGCGCGGTTCAACCAAATGCCCCACAGGATGCACAAGTCGTGGAGTTTTCAGGTACGGGACAATTCGTCCTCGAGATTGGGCAAGCTGGCAAGCCAGGGGGCAACGACAGCACGACAGGTCTCGACCGTCCCGCCGGGGTCAGCGTCGACGCAGGGGCGAAGGAAGTCTACGTGGCCGATGGATTAGGCAATCGCCGCGTCGTGGTTTTCGATGCCGCCACGGGCGCCTATAAGCGTCACTGGGGCGCCTACGGTGGGAAACCGGATGATTCGCCTCTGGGTGTTTACGATCCTGGTCGAGCGCCGTCCCAGCAGTTCCGCGAGGTAACCTGCGCCAAGATTGCCAAGGACGGCCTGGTCTATGTCTGCGATCGTCAGGGCAATCGCATTCAGGTCTTTCACAAGGACGGCAAGTTCGTGAAGGAAACGGTTGTTTCGAAGGCTACCCTCGGCGACGGCTCGGTCTGGGATATCGCATTCTCGAGCGACCCTCGGCAGCGCTTCCTCTACGTCGCCGACGGCCAGAACAAAAAGGTCTGGATTCTCGATCGCTCGACGCTTGACGTCATCTCCAGTTTCGGTGACGGCGGTCGTTACCCCGGCTTGTTCTACGGCGTGGGCAGCATTGCCGTGGATTCGGCTGGCAATGTCTATACCGGCGAGACGTACGAAGGCAAGCGCGTTCAGAAATTCGCCTACCAGGGTCTCGCCGCTGCGGGCCAGAACGGTTCGACACGGTGAAGGAGACCGATCGATGAAGTGGAAGCGAGATATTTCAGTGGGTGCGTCTTTTATCGTCGTTGCAGTCGCTCTCGCCGTCGGTCAGAAGTTGGTTGCCAAGACGACTCCTGCGCAGGCAGCCGGCGTCGTCATGGCGCCGAAATTCGAGGTCGATCCCCTGTGGCCGAAACCTCTGCCGAATCACTGGTACCAGGGCATGACCATCGGCGTTTCGGTCGATGACAAGGACAATGTCTGGATCGTCCACCGCCCCGACACGTTGTCTGCGTCGGAGGCGGCTGCCGCTCAAAACCCGGCCACTGGCACGTGTTGCGCGAAGGCACCTCCGGTTCTCGAATTTGATCCCGAGGGCAACCTCATCGGACACTGGGGTGGACCGGGACCGGGCTATCAGTGGCCGGAGTCAAACCACGGCATTACGATTGACTACAAGGGCAACGTTTGGATCGGCGGCAACGGCCAGAACGATGCCCAAATTCTTAAATTCACGCAGGATGGCAAGTTTCTGGCGCAATACGGTCGCGAAGGCAAAAATGGCGGCAGCAACGACACAGAAAACTTCGGCCGAGCCGCCAAGATCTTTGTCGATCCCAAAGCCAACGAAGCCTACATTGCCGATGGATATCTCAACCATCGCGTTGTCGTCATAGACGCTGATACCGGCCAATTCAAGCGTTATTGGGGCGCTTATGGCCACAAGCCTGATGATGCCAACTTAGGTCGCTACAATCCCGACGCGCCGCCGGCGCCGCAGTTTCGCAATCCGGTGCACTGCGCCGAACTCTCTCACGATCAGCTGTTGTATGTCTGCGACCGCGTCAACGATCGCATCCAAGTCTTCCGCCCCGACGGTACCTTCGTGAAGGAGCAATTCATCGCCAAGCGGTCCCTCGCTGATGGTTCGGTCTGGGACATCGCGTTCTCAAAGGATCCCGAGCAGAAGTACATCTATCTCGCCGACGGCCGCAACCAGAAGGTATACATCCTGCTGCGCGACACCCTAGAGATTCTCACCAGTTTTGGCGACGGAGGTCGCCAGCCCGGTGAATTTTTCGGGGTGCATAGCATTGCCACCGATTCGAAGGGGAATATCTACACCACCGAGACATACGAAGGCAGGAGGGTGCAGAAATTCGTCTACGAGGGGCTCGCGCCGGTCACGAAGCTCGACCAAGGGCCACCTTGGCCCGCTTCCACGACAAGGTAGACGTGGTTCTCCACAGCTAGCAGGAGGTGAGCGATGTCGCAACGGGGTTGTTTGATCCGCGCACTTCTCGCACTCTCTGTGGGGCTTGCCGGAGCTGCCATAGGAGCGCGGGCCCAATCGGCGCATTCCACCAAAAATGGCGAATGGCCCAGCTACGCTGCCGACCTGGCCAGCACGCGTTACTCGCCGCTCGACCAGATCAACGCGTCCAATTTCAACAAGCTCGAAGTCGCTTGGCACTTCAAGACTGACAACCTCGGGACACGACCTGAGTACAAGCTGGAGGGCACGCCGCTCATGGTCAACGGCATGCTTTACGCCACGGGCGGCACGCGGCGCTCGGTCGTCGCTCTCCGAGCAGACACCGGCGAGCTGGTGTGGGTCCACGCGGAGTTTGAAGGTGCGCGCGCTGTCAACGCGCCCCGGCAGTTGTCCGGACGCGGACTGGCCTTTTGGTCCGACGGCAAGGGTGACGACCGCGTCCTTTATGTAACCACGGGCTATCGTCTGGTTGCGCTCCATGCCAAGACGGGCGCTTTGGTCAGTTCTTTTGGCACGGACGGTGTTGTGGACCTGAAGGTCGGCGTTGTGTACGGAACTGGCCAGCCGATTGATTTGGAGACGGGCGAGATCGGGATTCATTCGACGCCGATCGTCGTCGGCAACACGGTGCTGATTGGTTCTGCCATGCGCGAAGGTTTCACCATTAAGACTCACAACAATACGAAGGGCCTGGTTCGGGCCTTCGACGCGCGCACGGGCAAGCTGCTTTGGACGTTCCATACCATCCCCAAACCCGGCGAGTTCGGCAACGACACCTGGCTTAACAATTCCTGGGCCATCAACGGCAATGCCGGCGTCTGGACCCAGATGAGTGTCGATGAACAGCTTGGCCTGGCCTACTTGCCGGTGGAAGATCCGTCATCGGACTTCTATGGTGGGCACCGTCCAGGGAACGACCTGTTCGGAGACAGTCTTGTCTGCGTCGATCTGAAGACCGGCCAGCGCAAGTGGTTCTATCAGATCGTCCATCACCCCATGTGGGATTACGACCTTTCTTCAGCGCCGATTCTTGCTGACATCAACGTGGATGGCCGTGCCATCAAGGCTGTGGCGCTGCCGAGCAAGGAATCATTTCTCTACGTTTTCGATCGCGTGACAGGCAAGCCGGTGTGGCCGATCGAAGAGCGCCCAGTCCCGAAAGGTGATGTGGCTGGCGAATGGTATTCGCCAACGCAACCGTTCCCGACCAAGCCTCCTGCCTACGCGCGTCAGGCCGTCACGGTGGATGACTTGATTGATTTCACTCCGGAGATGCGCGCCAAGGCCCTGGACATAATGAAGATGTATAGGATGGGCCCGATGTTCAACCCCGCCGTTGTAAGCAAGGCGGACGGGCCGCTTGCTGCGATCACGATCGGGACGACTGCCGGGGGAACGAATTGGCCCGGGGCCGGATACGATCCTGAAACGCACATTGTTTACGCACCGGCTTCGAATGCCTCGGTGGCTCCCCTGAGTCTCATCAAACCGCCGAAGGAGTTCGCGACCGACATGGACTATGTGGTGGGGCGTGCCGATCAACCGTTTCGCTTTATCCTCGGTCCTGGTGAAGGCAGCGCCGCCGACGCGCCCCGTACTCCTCAGGCCGCGGCGCCGCCCGCCGGCGGTGGTGGGTACGCTTTGAGCGTGCAGGGTTTGCCCATTGTCAAGCCTCCGTACGGACTGCTTTCAGCGATCGATCTGGATAAGGGCGATATCGTGTGGCAGGTTCCGCACGGTGACACGCCCGACGTCGTCCGTAACAGCCCGGCACTGAAAGGAATGGAAATTCCCAAAACTGGGCAGGCCGGCAACGTCGGCCTGGTGGTCACCAAAACCTTGGTCATCGTGGGCGATCCGATCCTCACCACGACGCCGGAGCATCCGCGAGGGGCGATGCTGCGTGCCTACGACAAAGCGACGGGCAAGCAAGTGGGCGCGGTCTACATGCCGGCACCGCAGAGCGGTTCACCGATGACCTACCTGGTTAACGGCAAGCAGTACATCGTCGTCGCCGTGAGTGGCGGAGCCTATTCGGGCGACTACATCGCGTTCGCTTTGCCATCAAGCGACTAATAAGGTTGAATCGTACAACGTGAAGGCCATCGTGAGCAGAATCGGTATCGCGGCGATCATCACCGCGACCGGAGCTATGCGCTCGGTGCGGTCCGCGCAAGAGCCCGCACAGACGACGCATTCGGTCTGGGACGGGGTCTATACAGCCGAGCAGGAAAAGCGGGGTGCCGAGCAATACTCCCATACCTGCGCACACTGCCACGGGGAAGATCTCGCCGGCAACGACGAAGCCACGCCGCTCTCCGGTCCGGCCTTTCTTGCCAACTGGGACGGCCTGACGGTGGGTGACCTCGCCGAAAGAATCTTCCGCACCATGCCACAAAATGATCCTGGACATCTCACCCGGCGGCAGGTCGCCGACATCATCACGCACGTGCTGAGCTTCAATGGCTTCCCAGCTGGCAAAACCGAACTTGACCCGAGGGTCGAAGTGCTGAGACAGATTCGCATCGAAGCGACGAAACCCAACAACTCGGAGTCGAACGGAAAATAGGATCTCGCCCTGGCGCCGCATGGCCACGAAAAGGAGAGAGGACAATGTGTAAGACAATCCTGAGTCTGATGTTCTTGCTTGCGTTTTCCTGTGCCGCGCAGCCGCAAGATTCTGTTCCACCCAAACAAGCCATCGACATTCCTCTAGCAGACATCAAGGCTGTTCTGAAGACCGAGCCGCCGGCCATTGACCAGCAGATCCGGGTGGTGGACATGGGCAAGTACAACCTGGCGGTGGCCGTGATCCATCGCGGGCCGACGAAGCCGGGAGCGCCAGTGACCGGCATCTCTCACGACTTCACCGCCGAGACCTATGTGATTCTTTCAGGCTCGGGAACGCTTGTAACTGGCGGCACGATGGTGGACGCAAAGCCGATTTCGAAAGACAGCGAACCCTATCGAGTCCTGAACGGGCCGAGCGAAACTGGCACCGTGAAAGACGCCTACAGCCGCACGGTGTCGGCCGGCGACGTCATCATCATTCCCGCAAACGTGTTCCACGGCTGGACTGACATCACCGACCACGTAGACTACCTGAGCGTCCGGCCTGATCCCGACAAGGTGCTACCGGCTGGCTATGTCAATCCGGTCATCAAGAAATAAGCTCGAGTCAAGAAAGGGGGATCACGCGGCGTGAACCGGTGGCGGATCGCTCTGGCCGGAGTGTTCATGCAGATGGCGCTTGGTGCGGGATATGCGTGGAGCGTTTTTCGAATCCCGCTCGTGAAACTGTATGGATGGACGATCCCGCAGGTCACGCTGCCTTTCACCATCAGCTGGTTCTTTCTGGGATGCACCTCCGTGCTGGGCGGGCTGTGGCTTACTCGCAAAGGGCCACGGGTGGTAGCGATGGTAGCGGCACTGCTCTGGGGGCTGGGTGTGTTCTTGAGCAGCTTCGCCGAGCACCGGTTGTGGTGGCTGTACATCGCATACGGAGTGGTTGGCGGAACCGGGCTCGGAATGGGCTATATCGTCCCACTGGCGGTATTGGTGAAATGGTTTCCGGAACATCGCGGATTGATTGTCGGGTTCGCCGTCGGGGGATTTGGCGCGGGGCCACTGGTGGCCGCGCCGTTAGCACAATGGTTGATGGCCCAGGTGGGAGTGATGGAGACATTTAGGTACCTGGGAATCGCGTACGCGATGGTGGCCGTGACGGCGGGCTCGTTCATGCAGGATCCCCCGAAAGGTTGGCGGCCGGCGGCCCGAGCGCCGAGTCAGTCTCAAAGCGCGCAGCTTGCCGACCACGATTACGCACTGGGTGAAGCGCTGAGGACCTGGCAATGGTGGGCGCTCTGCTTGCTGGTGTCGCTAAACACCGTGGCCGGTCTTTCGATCGTGTCGCAGGCCGCGCCGATTTTCGAGGAGATGGGAAAGGTGAGCGCGACTGCGGCAGCGAGATTGGTCGCCGTCGTTAGCGTTGCGAACGGGATGGGGCGCGTGGCCTGGGCTTGGATCTCCGACGGGATCACTCGTCGCGGGGCCTTCGTCGTGATGTTCCTGCTACAGGGCGTGCTGTTTTTCTTCTACCCAGAGATTCCCACCGTAGCGCTTTTGGTGGCGGTCACCTTCGTCATTGTCATGTGTTACGGCGGAGGCTACGGAGTCACGCCGGTGTTTGCGGCCGATTATTTCGGGCCGAACAACGTGGGACCGATTTATGGACTCATGTTGGTGCCGTGGGCGTTTGCGGCGGCGCTGGGCCCTCAGTTGTTCGCCTATTTACGACAGACGACAGGTGACTATAGGGAAGGACTGCGCTTGATCGCCGCCATGCTGGCGGCCTCGACGATCGTTCCCTTGCTGGTATCCCCTCCGCGAAGCCGCGAGGCCAAAGGCGAGCAGCCACACAAGGATGAGTTAGAAGCCAGCCGGCCTTAGCCGGTGAAAGTTCTGCGCTCTCCTTGACCGTGCAGCGCGCAAATTTCCAATTACGGCAAATCGAACGCCTTCCTGGGAGGGTATAGAATGTCGGTACGACACGACGCGAGACAGCACTCTGAGTCGTCCCTACAGAGCGCCTTTTGGATTGCTCTGGTTGTTATGTTCTTAGCTCATGCGCCCGAGACTTTCGGCCAAACGCAACCCGCAGGCCCTTCCCCTGCCCAAGGGCGTGCACCAACCCTCGTCGTCACCCCCTTAAAGGACTTATTGGCCGAGGCCGAGCGGAACAATCCTCGCATGGAGGCCGCGCGACAAGGATGGGAAGCTGCCAAGCAGGTGCCGTCGCAGGTCTCGACGCTACCCGACCCGCAGTTCGTGCTGGATCAAACCAACGTGGGGAGCCCGAGGCCGTTCGCAGGCTACACCAACAGTGACTTCGCCTATATCGGTCTTGGTGTTTCACAGGATTTTCCCTACCCGGGAAAACTTCGTTTGCGGGGTGAGATGGCCAAGCGCGACGCTGACATCGCGCGGCAGCAATACGAGTTCGTGCGCCGTTCCGTCATTGCCGCGGTTAAGTCTGCATATTTCCAGCTTGCTTACTTGGCAGAAACGCTCCGAATTCTCGAAAGTGATGGACAGCTGCTCGGGCAAGTTGCCAAGGCGGCGGAGGCGCGCTACCGCTCCGGTATGGGCAGCCAGCAAGATCTTCTGCAGGCACAGGTGGAAGAGACCAAATTGGTGCGCGAGGTCACCATGCACCATCTCGACGCTGCCAAGGCGCAGGCGCAGATCAAACAACTTCTTGGCCGTCCGCAGTCTTCCCCCGACATTGAAGCCGCTGAGCTGTCCAGCACTCCGCTCGCATACACCTTTGAGGAATTACTGGCTGCAGCCGACGCTCAAAATCCGGAAATTTCGGGGGCCGAAACAAACGTAGAAAAAACGAAGCTTCAAGTGGATCTTGCCCACAAGGACTTCTACCCGAATTTCAACGTGCAGTATATCTGGCAGCGCACCGATCCCAGCCAGTACCGTGCCTACTACGTCCTGAAGCTGGGCGTGCAGGTGCCCATCTATCACGCTCGCAAGCAGCGGCCAGAGCTGGCGCAAGCGGAAGCGAACGTCCATCGATCGAACAGCGAGGCGGAATCCCAGTTGCAACAAATTGCCTTCGAGGTACGCACGGAGTTTGACACCGAGCAGGAATCGGCCGAGCTGCTGCGAATCTATCGCGAGGGACTCCTTCCACAAACCCGCGCCGAATTTCAATCGGGTTTGGCTGCCTACCAAAGCAACCGGCAGGATTTTCCGGCACTGTTGGCCTCGTTTCTCGATGTTCTTCATTTGGACGAGGAGTACTGGCAAAGTGTGGCTGACCGGGAGATGGCTTTGGCTCGCTTGGAAGAACTAACCGGGCTGTCACTGGGCGAGGACGGAACGAAGCAATGAAAGCCTACCGCACAGGATTCTTGCTGGCGGTGACGGGAAACATTGCTCTCGCCGCGGTCTTGGCTCTAGTTTGGTGGCATTACAGGACACCTGCTGTCAGCCAGGACCGAGAACGACAACCGATGGCGACCTCGATCCCCCTGAACTCAGCCGTGCATTGGACGGCCGCATCGCCCGCCACGCCGGAGGCGCCCATGGCTCCGGTCGCAATCTCGGCTCAACGATTGCAGAGCATTGGCGTGAAAACGGGCGCGGTCGAACGCAAGGTGGTGGAAGATGAGATTCGCACGACCGGGAATGTCGTTGTCGACGAATCTCGCCTGGCGTACGTCCAGCTGCGGTTCTCCGGCTATATCCAAAAGGTGTTTGCCGACGCCACCTATCAGTACGTCCGCAAGGGACAGCCACTGCTCACGGTGTATAGTCCGGATCTCGTGGCGACCGAACGTGAATACCTGGTGGCCAAACAGAACCAGCAGCAGGTTGCCCAAAGCACGGTGCCAGGCGTTGCATCGAGCGCCGCGGCACTGCTCGACGCGGCGGCTGAACGTCTTAAACAGTGGGGTGTGCCGCAAACAGAAATCTCGCGACTGGAAGCCACCGGCCAAGTCCAGCAGGAACTGGAAATCGATTCCCCCCTTTCCGGGTTTATCACCGAGCGGAATGCCCTTCCCAGTGTTGCCGTCCAGCCCGAAATGCGCCTTTACACGATTGCCGATCTTTCGACTGTGTGGGTTCAGGCACAGGCCTACCAGGGTGATCTGGGGCGCATCCAGGTTGGCAATTCGGCCACGCTCACGATGGATACGTTCGAAGGCCGCACGTTCCGTGGTCGCGTGGATTTCATCTACCCGCAAGTGGATCCGGACACGCGGACGGCCAAGGTGCGAGTTGTTTTTCCCAACCCAGGGCTCCAGCTCAAGCCCGGCATGTTCGTGAACGTGACGCTTCGCGTGCCCATGGGGCTACAAGTCGTCATTCCCGCGACGGGCGTGCTGCAATCGGGAACCCGCGCGATTGCTTTTGTGGACCGCAAGGACGGCTACATCGAACCGCGCGAAATCGAGCTGGGTGCCCGGGTGGGCGACAATCTCATCGTGCTGAAAGGACTGAAACCGGGTGAGCAAGTTGTTACGTCCGCCAACTTCCTGATCGATTCCGAAAGTCAGCTGCAGGCCGCACTAGGTTCCTTCCTGCCACCTCCTCCCAGCCGAGCCACTACGGGGTCGGGGGTGAATGCTCTCGAGGCAAGTGCCGAGTTAAGTTCCGAGCCCAGCCCCCCGCGCAAGGGCAGGAATGTCTTCCGCGTGAAGCTGCTCGACGCAAGTGGCGCGACTGTTTCCGGGGCAGAGGTCAGCCTAACGTTTTTCATGCCCGCCATGCCCGCGATGGGTATGGCAGCCATCCATACCTCTATCAACCTTGACGACAGGGGAAAGGGGTTTTACGAGGGTTCAAGCGATTTAGGAAGCAGCGGAACGTGGCAGATCACGATTCTTGCCAGGAAAGACGGACAAGTCATAGCCAGCAAGCAACTGAGCGTCGACGCCACGGGAGAGATGTGAGGTGATCGGCGGATGGATTGATTGGTGCGCTCGGAACCGCTTTCTCGTCTTCACGGGCACGCTGCTTCTCGTGCTTGCAGGGATTTGGTCGCTCGGTCAAGTTCCGCTCGATGCGCTGCCCGACATCTCCGACGTGCAAGTGATCATTCACACGCCGTGGCCTGGTCAACCTCCCAGCATCATCGAGGACCAAGTCACTTACCCGATCGTTACGGCGCTGCTCGCCGCACCGCACGTCAAAGCTGTCCGCGCCCAGACGATGTTCGGTGACTCCTACGTCTATGTCGTGTTTGAGGATTCCACCGACCTGTACTGGGCTCGGTCCCGCGTTTTGGAGTACATGCAGCAGATGACCGGCCGTCTTCCCGAGGGCGTGCATTCTCTGATCGGACCGGATGCAACTGGTGCAGGTTGGGTGTTCGAGTACGTCCTTGTTGACCACAGCCATCACCAGAGCCTGGCCGATTTGCGCAGCCTCCAAGACTGGTATCTGCGTTATCAACTCGAAACGGTGCCCGGAGTTGCTGAGGTAGCAAGCATCGGTGGATTTGTTCGCCAGTACCAGGTGAATGTCGATCCGGACAAGCTTCGCGCCTACGGCATTCCGCTGTCGACGGTCATTGAAAAGGTTCGTGACAGCACCAACGAAGTCGGTGGACGCCTGCTGGAAATGGGTGGGGCCGAATACATGATTCGCGGCCTCGGCTATCTCACATCGCTCCATGATCTGGAAACGGTTCCCGTTGTGACCAAGAACGGCACTCCTGTGCTGGTGCGCGATTTGGGGACCGTCACATTTGGACCCGATATTCGGCGGGGCGTTGCGGAGTGGCAAGGCGAAGGAGAAACCGTCGGCGGGATCGTTGTCATGCGCGACGGGATGAACGCTTTAAACGTGATCCAGGGCGTAAAACAGAAATTGGCCGAAATCGCCCCTTCTCTGCCCCCCGGCGTGGAAGTCGTCGCCGGGTACGATCGCTCGGAGTTGATTCGGGCATCGGTTCAAACTCTCGAACGCACCCTGCTCGAGGAAGCTCTGATCGTCAGTGTGGTGATTGTAATTTTCCTTCTTCATTTCCGATCCGCTCTCATTCCCATTCTGACTCTACCGATCGCGGTGATCGCGTCGTTCATTCCCATGTACTACCTCCGCGTGAGCTCGAACATTATGTCGCTCGGCGGATTGGCGCTGGCGATTGGCGTCCTTGTGGACGCGGCGATCGTCATGGTCGAGAACGGTTACAGGAAGTTGTCGGAGCGCCAAAATCAGCAACCAGGCCCTGTACCCGAGCCCGAGAGACGACACATCGTGCTCGATGCAGCCAAGCAAGTAGGCCCTGCCATTTTCTTTTCCCTCGTGATCATCGTGGTCTCTTTCCTACCTGTCTTTCTGCTGGAGGCGCAAGAAGGACGTATGTTTCGTCCGCTCGCGTGGACGAAGACGCTGGCTGTCAGCTTCTCTTCGGTCCTCGCCATCACCCTAGTGCCCGTGTTGATGGTCCTATGTATCCGTGGACAGCTGATACCGGAGACGCGAAATCCGATTTCCAGAATGGCGCAGGCCGTCTATTTGCCGGTCCTCGGGCTTTGTCTTCGCTTTCGCAAAACGGTACTGCTGCTCAGTCTGCTGTTCCTGGTCCTAACCTTGCCGCTGGCTTCGCATATCGGAGCTCAGTTCATGCCACCGTTATTTGAGGGGTCCACTCTCTATATGCCCACGGCTCTGCCGGGAATCTCCATCACGCAGGCATCGCAGCTGCTTCAAGAGCAAGACAAAAGGATCCGCACCTTCCCAGAAGTGGACACCGTTTTTGGCTCGGTAGGGCGTTCGGACAGCGCAACCGATAACGCACCGCTGGATATGTACGACACAACGGTGATGCTGAAGCCGCGCGAGCAGTGGCGACCAGGTATGACGTATGAAAAGCTCGTCGAGCAGATGAACGCTACGCTCGAATTTCCAGGCCTTTCCAACGCCTGGACCATGCCTGTGGCAGGCCGTCTTGACATGGAGCTTACGGGAATCAAAACCCCTCTGGGACTGAAGATTCAGGGACCCAACCTGGAAGGCGTCGAGCGGGTTGGCGCTGAGATACAGCAAATCTTTTCGACGATCCCTGAGGTGCGATCCGTCTTTGCCGAACGCGTCTCGCAGGGCTTCTATCTGAACATCGCCGTGAACCGGGAGGAAGCGTCTCGGTATGGATTGACCATCGCTGACGTGGAACAGGCGATCAGTTCGGGTATGGGCGGCGAAATGGTGACCGAGAACGTCGAGGGCCGCGAGCGATATCCTGTCAACGTCCGCTATAGTCGGGACTTTCGAGCGAACGTCGAAGCTTTACAGAACGTTTTGATATCCACCCCCTCGGGCGCGCAAATCCCCATTTCCACAGTGGCCAAGGTGGCGTTTTCGCGCGGACCTTCCATGGTCCGGGATGAAGACGGCGCGCTGACCGGCTACATTTACATCGATCTAAACACAAACGACTACAGCGGATTTGTCAAAAAGGCGAGCGATCTGCTCCGAGGGAAACTCACCTTGCCACCGGGCTTTACCTACAAGTGGTCGGGTGAATACGAATTCCAGATGCGGGCCAAACAACGCCTGAAGCTCATCCTGCCAGTTGTCTTCTTCGTGATTTTCCTGATCCTTTATATGGTCTTTCATTCCGTCGGGGAAGCCGCGATTCTCATTTTCCCGACAGTCTATGCTCTGACGGGCGGCTTGATACTGCAACGGATCCTTCACTTCAACTTCAGCGTAGCCGTGTGGGTCGGCTACATCGCCTTGTTCGGCATCGCTGTGGAAACCGGCGTGGTTATGGTCGTCTACCTCCATGAATCTCTAAACCACCGACTCCAGGCCGGGGCTGGCTTGCGAAAACAGGACATCGAAGCGGGGGTTATGGAGGGAGCCGTCCAGCGTCTTCGGCCGAAGCTTATGACGGTCAGCGTTGTTCTCGCTAGTTTGATTCCTATTTTGCTCGAGACCGGCGTCGGTTCCGATGTGATGAAGCCGATTGCCGCCCCGATCGTCGGAGGAATGATCACTTCCACGATCGCCGTCCTGATCTTGGTTCCGGTCTTGTTCGCTTTGATGAAAGAGCACGCGCTTCGGAGGGGACAACTCGGGGGTTCTGATCCTGGAAGCGCGTGGCACGAAGTCCCTTCGACCGACAACGTCAATTCAGTTGCCTGAACGAGACTACATACAGAGCTCGATCAGGAACGGTCCGGAACGACCGAAGCTCGTCCGCAGCAGATCGGCTAATTGCTCGCAGTTTCGAGCGCGGGCGGCCTCGATGCCCTGGCCGTCTGCTAGGCGGGTCCAGTCGATGGCTGGATCGGAGAGAGTCATCAGATGAACAGCGGTTGGCCCTGGTTTGGCAGCGACACCGGCAAATTCGTGGAGAAGAATGCCGTAGGTTCGGTTCGAGAATACGACGGTGGTGACGTCGAGTCGTTCCCGCGCCTGCGTCCAGAGCGCTTGGACGGTATACATCCCTGACCCATCGGCTTGCAGGCCCACGACCCGTCGCGACGGTGCCGC
Source organism: Candidatus Acidiferrales bacterium (assembly GCA_035622155.1). GTDB lineage: Bacteria > Acidobacteriota > Terriglobia > Acidiferrales > UBA7541 > Palsa-295. Next base: position 150,831 of record DASPVW010000040.1, on the reverse strand, counting down.
AATCGCTGCCCCAATGGCCATGGGCAGGCCGTCACCGATGGCCCCGCCGGTTAGATCAAGCCAGTCATGCGGCGCTGAGTCATGGCTCGGGGAAAAAACTGCTGGCCCACACGTGCCGCCCTCATTCACGACGATGGCATTTTCGGGCAGGAGGGCGGCGATGGTCTGCCCTGCCGCCGCGGCAGTTAGAGCACCATGCGCTATTTCTGGATGTGTGCCACGGTCTGTTGGCGGAACCCTAGGTGCTTGGAGCGCATCGGCCAGTTGCGCAAGCGCATGCGGCCCATCTTCTTCCGGTGTGGCGAGTACATGCATTTCGCAGTCGGGCGGACACAGGCAGCCAGGCTTGCCCGGATAGGCAAAGAAACTGACGGGCGGCGTCGCGCACACTAAAATCACATGCTTGAACGCTGCCAGTTTCGCTAACGCCTGATCGACAAGATACGGCACACGATCGACCGGCGGTCGTCCACGGCCCCGTTCGAAGCGTGCGTTAAACATTTCTGCCATGATCGGCGCACCGGTCGCAGCAGCGATCCGATGCGCATCCGCCAGTGCGGTGGCTCCAAGCGACCTACCTCCGAGCAGGAGCAGTGTTGGCTGGGCGCTACCAAGAGCGCGCTTCGCCTCTTCGATTGCAAGCAGGGCTGGCTCGGGCGCGGGTGGGAAGGGAATCGCCTCGCCTACAGAACCGTGGGCATCCCAAGCCGTGTCGGCCGGCAGGATGAGCGTCGCAATTTGTCCCTGTCGTGCTGCCTGGACCGCATCTGCGGCGTCGCGACCAACCGCGGTGGCGTCCATTACGGTTCGGGTCCAGGGCGAGATTCCCAGTGCCCAAGCCTCGGTGGTTGCTGTCAAGGGGGCATCGAAGGGACGGTGGGAGATCGCTTGGTCACCCACGATGTTGACAATCCCCGATCGCGCTCGACGCGCGTTGTGCAAGTTCGCCAGACCGTTTGCGAGACCGGGGCCGCAATGCAGCAGTGTTGCCGCCGGCTTGCTCGCCATCCGCCAGTATCCGTCGGCTGCTCCCGTTACCACGTTCTCTTGCAGCCCCAGCACGCACCGGATGCCGGGGATCGTTTCGAGCGCCGCAACGATGTGCATCTCGGTGGTCCCGGGGTTTGCAAAGCAGACGTCGACGCCGCTTCTGAGCAGGGTGTGGACGAGACCTTCGGCTCCAGTCATCAGTGCAGCCTTGCCCTTCGCCGGCCGACGGGAGAGTAACTTCTGAGGAAGTCTGCTACAACTGTCTGGCGTGCTCAACGTGTTTCTGGTCAGCTCTTACCGGAAGCAGGCTCTCACCGGGATGCTCCCGGCCCAAGGGGGGAAGCCTCGCGGCGTGGGTCGCTATCATGTTAGAGTAGGTATTGCATTTTGTCGCGCCCCCCGGGGCGCTGCCCACTCATGTAAGGAGAATGCTGACTGATGGCTCGCGCGAAGATCGCTCGTAGAAATGCATCGCCCTTAACTCTCGGCCATGGCCCAGAGCGTCGAGGCTCGGCCAACGCTCGCCTGCGGGTCCAGCCTTTCGAAGGAGCGGTGAACGGGGAGGTCGCAGGTCTTCGTGAGCGCAAGAAGGTGCGTCTGCGACAGCAGATCATCGATACCTCGATTCGCCTGTTTCGCAAGCGCGGATACGAGAATACTCGGATCGACGACATCGTTCAGATTCTGGAGATCAGCCAGCCTACCTTCTTCCGCTATTTTCCGAGCAAGGACGCAGTCCTGCGCGAAGTGGGGCGACGCGGTTTTATCTGCATGAAGGAGCATCTGGAAACCGAGTTGTCGAGCAAGGCGTCGACGGCCGAGCGGCTGCGCGAGATGTATCACACCATGGCCCAGGAGGTGGAGTCGGACCGACCGCTTTGGCAGGCGGTGGTGCTGTCAGGGGCCATGGATCCAGTGCGCTCGCCTGAGATGCGGCAACCGGAAGAAATTGCAGCGAGCCTGTTGCGCGAGATTCTGGCCGAGGGACAGAAGCGTGGCGAGATTGTGCGCGCTTTCCCGGCCGTGCACCTTGCCGAATTCATGGAAGCCCTCTATACCACGGTGGTGAGGCGTTGGGCCGTTGACCTGACCGGCCCTCACAGCTTGCGTGAGCGTGTGAGCAGCGCCGTGGAGTTTTTCCTGCGCGCCGTCCAGCCTTGAGGATCGGATCGGGACGATGAAGGCTGCGGTCTTGCACGAATTCGGGAGACCGCTCCGCTTTGAGGAAGTCAAGTCACCCACTCCGGAAGCCGAAGAAGTCGTCATTGCGGTCGAGGCCTGCGGCCTATGCCATTCCGATGTGCACGTAGCCGACGGGGACTGGACCCAGCTGGCAAAAATCGTCAAGAAACCCGTCATCTTAGGCCACGAAATCGTGGGGAGAGTGGTTGAAAAAGGCCCCGCCGCCCCGAACCTCCAAGTAGGCGACCGGGTAGGTGTTGCGTGGCTGCACTGGAGCTGCGGAGAGTGCGAATTCTGTCGCGAGGGGAACGAGAATCTTTGTGCGCGCCAGAAGATCACCGGGGTCACGGTGGATGGCGGCTTTGCGGAATTCGCCAAGGCGCCGGCAAGCCATGCCATACCAATTCCCAGCGGACTTTCCGCGATGGAGGCCGCTCCGTTGTTTTGTGCCGGTGTCACTGTGTACCGCGCGCTCAAATCGGCGAAACTTTCCCGCGGCCAGCGGCTGGCCATCTTTGGCATCGGAGGGCTGGGACATATCGCCGTGCAAATGGGCCGGGCCCTGGGCGTGGACACAATCGCCGTCGATGTGTCGGAGGCGAAGCTCACGCTGGCCCAATCACTGGGAGCCTCTCGAACCTTTCACGCCGGGTCGGAGGACGTGAAGAAGGGGCTACGGGACATCGGAGGCGTCCATGTTGCGATGGTGACTTCGGGGGCGAAAGCAGCCTACGACGCTGCTTTTAGCTGCGTGCGGCCGAGCGGAGCCCTTCTGATCGTGGGATTGCCGGCTGAAGATATTAGCTTTGCTCCCATCCTACTGGCGGCGCGCGAAATTCGCATGCAGGCTTCCGCCGTAGGCACCCGCCAGGACTTGAGGGAAACTCTTTCGATGGCATCGGAGGGAAAGGTTCATTGTCACGTATCGGCCCGCCCGCTGGCTGAGGCCAATGAAGCCATCGACCAGTTGCGGCGCGGCCAGGTCACGGGCCGCACCGTTCTCACTCCTCGCTAGGGGGTACGCGCCAGCCGGACGCGGAAATTGAGTTCGCTCGCCGGGACAGACCGGGAGTATGATGGGCACTCCGACGCTCCCAACCTAGCGTCATCTCTCCCCTCGGAGGCGCCATGAGAAAACCCCTCGTTATACTGGGCATCGTGATTGTTGTGCTGATCCTGATCCTTATCGCATTGCCGTTTATCATCGACGTCAACCGATTTAGGCCCACGCTGGAAACTGAGCTAACAAAAGCGCTCGGTCGCAAGGTCACCATCGGAGACATTGGACTTTCGCTCCTTTCTGGTTCCGTCACGGTGGATAACGTTGCCATCGCAGACGATCCCGCGTTCAGCCAGTCGCCCTTCTTGGAGGCTAAGCAATTGAAGGCGGGCGTGTCGCTGATGCCTCTGATCTTTTCCAAGAAACTGGAGGTTCAATCGTTCACCGTCATCGAACCGCAGGTCTCACTACTGCGTTCAGCGTCGGGAACGTGGAACTACTCAACTCTGGGGACCGGATCGAAGACTTCCAGCGCCCCGAGCGGATCGTCCGAGGCGTCGACATTTTCTGTCGAGAATTTGAAGATTTCTAACGGCACGGTGACCTTCGGGACAGCGCACGGGAAAAAGCAGACATATCAGAATGTAGATCTCGAGGCGTCCGACCTTTCCTACACGTCGCAGTTTCCATTCAAGTTCTCGGCCAAGGCACCGGGCGGGGGTACGATCAGCCTGGAAGGGAAGGCGGGCCCGATCGATTCCGCCGATACCTCCCTGACTCCTCTCGACGCCAAGGTCAGTGTCCGCAATCTGGATGTCGCCGCGGCAGGCTTCGTCGAAGCTTCGTCCGGTGTGGCGGGGGTGATCGATTTTAACGGCAACGTTTCCTCCAACGGCCATGAGGCGAACTCGAACGGCACGATCCAGGCGAATAAGTTGAAGCTGGTCGCGAACGGCCGACCCTCCGGCGTGCCCGTGAACGTCGACTACACAACCGCCTATGACTTGAAGCGGCAATCGGGAACGCTGAAAACGGGCGATGTTCACATCGGCAAAGCTCTGGCGCGTGTGACCGGTAACTATGACGTGGCGGGTGAGACGACCACGGTGCAGATGAAGCTGAATGGTCAGTCGATGCCGGTTGCCGACCTGGAGGCCTTTTTGCCGGCTGCGGGCATCACGCTTCCATCCGGCGCATCGCTTCAAAGCGGCAGCCTTGATCTCAACCTTGCGATCAGCGGCCCCGTTGACAAGCTGGTGATCACCGGTCCCGTCAATCTCTCGAATGGCAAGATCGCTGGCTACAGTCTCAAATCGAAGCTGGGAGCGCTGTCCTCGTTTACGGGTCTAGGTGGGGGAGGTGGTGGCTCCGACACAGAAATCCAGAAGCTCAGCGCGGACTTGCATCAGGATCCCAGCGGAACGCAGGCGAATAATTTGATCCTGGTGGTTCCTTCGATTGGTACGGTCACCGGCACGGCCAATGTCAGCGCGAGCGGCCAGCTGGACTGCAAAATGGTCGCCCAGCTTTCCGCAGGCAATCCAGTAGGAGCTATGACCTCGGGTGTTTCGGCGCTTTCGGCTGTCACGGGAGGAGGCAAGGGTTCGCAGCAGGGTGGCGCTGGGATTCCATTCCGGATCACCGGCACGACCTCCAATCCCGTGTTTATCCCCGACGTGGCCGGGGCGGCGGGAGCGATGGCGAAAGGTGCCGCCGCCGGTGCCATCGGTGTACCTGGAAACACCTCGCAAGCGGCGTCAGGCCTTGTTGGGGGGCTGCTCGGAAAGAAGAAATAGAGCGAAGTCCTACAACATTTGCCGGAGCACGTACTGCAGGATGCCTCCGTGCTGGTAGTAGGCAACCTCGAACGGCGTGTCGACGCGCGCGACGGTGGTGAAATGTTTCACCTTGCCGCTCGGACCCCGCGCGGTGACGCGGACTTGCTTGCGTGGCTCAAACGTTTCCGAAAGTCCCTCGAAATCGAACAGTTCCTGGCCGGTCAGACCTAGCGAGGAAAAGGTTTCCCCGGGCTGAAATTCCAGCGGCAGCACCCCCATTCCGACGAGATTGCTGCGGTGAATGCGCTCGAAGCTTTCCGCCAGCACCACGCGGACGCCGAGCAAGATTGTACCCTTGGCAGCCCAATCGCGTGAAGAGCCTGAGCCGTATTCTTTTCCGGCGATCACAAGCAGCGGCACTCCCTCGTCGCGGTATTTCATGGCCGCATCGTAGATCGACATTTGTTCGCCGCTCGGTTGATGCGTCGTCCAGCCACCTTCGGTGCCAGCAGCCAAAAGGTTGCGCAGGCGGATATTGGCAAACGTTCCCCGCATCATCACTTCGTGATTGCCGCGGCGCGCGCCGTAGGAATTGAAATCCTTTGGTGCGACGCCGTGCCCGATCAGGTATTTTCCCGCTGGGCCGTCGGCTTGGATCGAGCCAGCCGGCGAGATGTGGTCGGTGGTAATGCTGTCTCCTAAAACGGCAAGCGCGCGTAATCCTCGCAAGTCAGAAATTTCGCTCGGCTCAACTTTCATTGCCTCGAAATAGGGCGGGTTCTTAATGTAGGTGGAGGTGGCATCCCATCTGTAGAGATCGCCCTCGGGAATGGGCAACGCTTTCCAGTGCTCATCGCCGGCAAAAGCATCGGCATATTCCTTGGAAAACATCTCCTGAGAAACGGCGCTCCGGATCGTCGATTCCACCTCCTGCGGAGTCGGCCAAATCTCGCGGAGATAGACGGGGTTTCCAGACCGGTCCTGGCCGATTGGCTCATTGACAATGTCGAAGTCCATGCGACCGGCCAGCGCGTAGGCTACCACCAGCGGCGGCGAGGCCAAGTAGTTCGCGCGGCAGAGAGGATTAATGCGGCCCTCGAAGTTGCGATTGCCGCTCAAGACAGCTACGGCGACCAGATTGTTGTCCTTGATAGCCTTGCCGATCGGCTCAGAAAGGGGGCCGCTGTTGCCGATACACGTTGTGCAGCCGTAGCCGACCAGATGAAAGCGCAGCGCGTTCAGGTACGGCCACAGGCCGGCCTTTTCGATGTAATCGGTCACGACCTTCGAGCCGGGCGCGAAACTTGTCTTCACCCAGGGCTTGGTTGTGAGGCCCCGCTCGACCGCTTTCTTCGCGAGCAGTCCCGCGCCCAGCATGAGCGACGGATTGGACGTGTTGGTGCAGCTTGTGATCGCTGCGATGACCACCGAGCCATCGGCAAGATCGAACTGGTCCCCGTTGTTTTGCACGCTGGCATGCCGCGGTGCGGCCGAAAGTGATTTTTCGAACGCCGTCTTCGCTTGTGTGAGAGGAACGCTATCCTGCGGGCGTTTGGGTCCGGCCATGGTGGGCACCACGGAAGCCAGATCGAGTTCCAGGCGGTCGGAGAAAACCGGATCGGGTGTCTGGTCGGTGCGGAAAATACCCTGCTCCTTCGCGTAGGCCTCGACGAGCTTCACCTGCTCCTCCCGGCGCGCCGTAAAGCGCAGGTAGGCGAGCGTCTCCGCATCAATCGGGAAGAAACCCATCGTCGCGCCATATTCCGGGGCCATATTGGCGATCGTGGCGCGATCGGGAAGCGTAAGGCTGGAAAGGCCCGTACCGTAGAATTCGACAAATTTGCCGACGACACCTCGGCTGCGAAGCATCTGGGTCACGGTGAGCACCAGATCGGTTGCGGTCGCGCCCTCCGGCAAGCGGCCGTGCAGCTTGAAGCCGACGACATCCGGGATGAGCATGGAAAGAGGCTGGCCGAGCATCGCGGCCTCCGCTTCAATGCCTCCCACTCCCCAGCCGAAGACACCGAGGCCGTTGACCATAGTGGTGTGAGAATCGGTGCCCACCAGCGTGTCGGGAAAGGCGACCCAGGCGTCCCCCTGCTTTTCGGAAAAAACAACGCGAGCCAGATATTCAAGATTCACCTGATGGCAGATGCCGGTGTCGGGCGGGACGACCCGGAAATTCTGAAGACTCCTTTGACCCCAGCGAAGGAAGGCGTAGCGCTCGATATTGCGCTGCATTTCCAGATCGGCGTTGAAGCGGAACGCGTCTGCCGAACCGAACTTGTCCACCTGCACGGAATGGTCGATCACAAGTTCGGCCGGAAGCACGGGATTGATCTTCTTCGGATTGCCACCGAGCTTTTCGATGGCGTCGCGCATCGCAGCCAGGTCGACGACGGCAGGCACGCCCGTAAAGTCTTGCAGCAGGACGCGCGCAGGCAGGAAGGAGACTTCTTTCTCGAGGCTTGCGGGTTGGGTTGGGTCCCAACTGGCGAGTGCGCGAATGTCGTCGGCGTGGACAAAGCGGTTGTCTTCGTGTCGCAGCAGATTCTCGAGCAGGACTTTCAGCGAGAAAGGCAGCCGGAAGACGTTGCCGAGACCGGCACGATCGAGTCGGTCGAGGCGAAAAATCTCAAACGACTCCCTGCCGAGCTGGAGCCGCGCTCGCGTCGAGAAGGAGTCTTGCGGAGCTGCGCTCATGGGCGGACTAGGTCTGCGGATCGCGAAGCCATCGATCCATTGTAAACACGGTATCCATGTTAGGGAAGTTGTTATCCAGTGCGAGAACCCGTCCGAGGAGGAGGCCGGTGCCGAGGTTCAATGGGCGGGCAGTTGATGCAGGGCCAGATCGCGGTTTTCGCGCGCCGATTTTGCAGACGGATCGATGGCCAGTGCCTTGTTAAACTGATCGAGAGCGTCCTCGGTTTTACCCATCCGCAGCAGCAACTCGCCAAAATCATTGCGCACTTCGGCATCGTTGGGGTCGGCGGCAACGACATCGGAGAAATCCCGTTCGGCCTCGTCGAGCCGTCCCGATTTGACCAGAGCCTTGGCGAGATTGTACCGCGCGCTTGTATAGTCGGGCTGGATCGTGAGCGCTATCCGAAACTGCACGATAGCCTCCTGCAAGCGGCCCACAGCCGCCAACGCAATGCCGTACCAGTTGTGTCCTTCCGCTTGTTTTGGCTCGATGCGCACGGCTTCGGCTGTTTCATCGACCGCGCCGGCTGGATTGAGCCGCGAGAGCATCAAGGCACCGAGCCAGAGACGGGCGCTGTAGTCGCGCGGATATTTTTCGAGCCGATGACGCATCATGGCCTCTTCGAGTTCACGGCGCCGGTCGCCTCGACCTCGCGGGAGCACTTGCAGCCATAGGTGGCCCATTTCGTCCGTCGACTGGTTGCCGCCCTCAACTCTCGCAGGGGGCTTATGGGGATTCCTGGAATTCGCTTCGGAATTATCGTAATGCCAGCGCATCGAGACGACGGTGCCCTGTGGCAGGAACACCGGTTCGCGGTAGTGGTACACGGCTTGCCAATTCGGATCCCAATCAGGGATGCGAATGAGCCACTTGCGTTCGCCACTCGGGGTCGTGGCGTAGCCTTCGATCACGTGGCCGAGATAATGCGCGTGCGGATAGATGGCCAGTACGTCCACGTCCAGCGGCAGACGAAAATCGTCCGAGACGGTGAAGTCGCGCGCGCCAGGGGGGATATCGAGCGCTCCATCGTGTTCGAGCTCAATGAGCAGAGGGAAGCGATCGGGGGGTTTTTCGGTGAAATAGAGCCCGATCGACGGCTTGACCTCCATCGGCATACCCATGGTCATAAGGTGTGTGTTGAGGACCAGATCGCTGCCGGGGTCGAGTTCCCAGGCAAGGCCGTCGGGCTCAACCCAGGGCTGGCTGCCAGGCTTCCAGAAAAGAAAATGGCTGTCGAAATCGAAAACGCTGCGTGCCAGGTTTACGTCCATGCCGGGGAATCCGGCACCTGGCTCGGCCTCCTTCAGACGGGCGGAGCGCGTGCGATCGACGAGCAGATTCGCGTGATGCACGCCGTGCGCAATCCCCGGACGGACTTCGACCGCACGGACGTAACGGCGTGTTTGGATCGGTGGTGAAAAAATGAAATTCCAGAAGATGTCGGGCCCGGAGGAAGGAACCGTGTAGGCTCGCGAGGCTTCCACAACGAGGTCAGGGGGGCCAAGCTGCCAACCGTCGGTCGACTGCGGAGGAGGAAGAGTCTTCCAGGCCGGGCCTTCCGGTGCTCCCTTTTTCACCCAGTCCTCAATCAACCGGATCTCTGCGTCGGTGAGTCGAGGGTCGTTGGCAAAGTTGCCAAAGCCTGGCTCGGGAAGCCAGGGCGGCATGGAGCGCGCGCCTACCGCCTGAGCGATTTCAGGCGCGTACCGCTTGGCGTCGGCGTAGCTTGTGAGTGGGAAAGGTGCGGACTCGCCTTTGTGATGGCAGGACGTGCAGTGTTGGTAGAGGATCGGCGCAACGTCGTCAACAGGCGTGGGACTTGTCGGTGTTTGCGCCGCCGCTGGCCAAGCCAGTGCGAGCGGAAAAAACGCCCAAACCATCGGGCGCCTTGTCAAAAACACGGGGCCCCTTTATTTTTCGATCACGCCGCAGGCGATGCGGTCACCGGAGTTGCCCGACGGATCCGACATCAGGTCATCCGCCTTGGCATGGATCACGATCGCCGTACCGCCATCGTGGAACAGCGAATTGGCGCCATCGCCAAGCGTCACGCCTTTCAGCGTGAAGGTAGCTTTGGCCTTGCCGTCCTTGTCTACGACGAGGTTCGGCATGTCACCGAGATGCGGACGGGGGTCCTGTGTGTTGTTCACACCGTGGTGTGCGCTCGTGGGATTGAAATGGCCACCCGCCGACGCGAAGTTGGGTCCTTCACACTTGCCCACCGTATGAATGTGAATTCCATGCTCTCCCGGTGGCAACTGATCGACCTTGACGGCAATTTTAACGCCGTCCTTCGTAGCGGTGATTTTGGCAGTACCGATTTTCATTCCCGGCACGTTGAGGATGTCCGCATGCGCCGATTTCGGAGCGGCGTCGCCCCACGCAACTACGGCGCAAAAGCACAACAGTATGGGAAGCACCAGAAGATTTCGAGCGTGCATGGCGTGTCCCCCCTCAAGGAGTTCGATCGGCCGGCATTTTACCATTCTAGTGCTGCGGTGCGACATAGCCTTCGGGAAGCTTGGCGCCTTCGCCGAAGAAGAATTGCTCCATCTGCTCTTCCATGATTTTCTGCGCGTTGGGATCCAGAGGGTTCAGGCGGTATTCGTTTAGCAGCATCTTGGAGTGGTCGACCCACATGGCCCAGGCCTGTTTGGAGACGTTTTCATAGATGCGCTTGCCGAGTTCGCCTTTCCACGGGACGCGGTCAAGGCCAGGCATTTCGCGGCCGAACTTCACGCATTTCACCATGCGAACACCGGGTCCGTCCTCGGCCATCGCGGCTGCCTCCTAACCACCGTTTCAAGATACTGCAAGCGAGCTGGAAATCCAACAATCCCAGCGAGCTATCCTACGCCCACGGGCTCTCGCCAGACAATCGAGAGAATTCGATTGAGTGGCGGCGGCCAAGATCAGAGAATCTTGATCCCGAGACATCTGTGAGGAGGTTCGACTTGCAACACGTCCGTCTTGGAAATACGGGACTCAGAGTGTCGCGCCTGTGCCTCGGCACGATGACCTTCGGCTTTCAGTGTGATGAGGCGACATCCTTTGCGATTCTCGATCGCGCAGCGAACGCCGGAATCACTTTCTTGGATTCCTCCGACGTGTATCCGCTCGGTGGAGGCCTGGATCGTGCGGGGCGCACGGAGGAAATCATCGGCCGCTGGATGGGCAGCAAGCGACACGATTTCGTGATTGCGACGAAGTGTTTCGGCCAGACCGGCTCTAAGCCCTTTCACTCGGGAAACAATCGACGGCATATTCTTGATGCCGTCGATCGGTCGCTGGCCCGGTTGGGTACCGATTACATCGATCTCTATCAGCTCCATGGATTTGACCCGCAGGTCCCGGTCGATGAAACGCTGGGCGCGCTTGATGATTTGGTTCATGCCGGCAAGGTACGCTACATCGGGTGCTCGAATTATCTGGCCTACCAACTGGCCCGAGCGTTGGGGCGCAGCGACGTGCACCGTTGGGCGCGCTTCGCCTCCGTGCAGCCCCGCTACAATTTGCTGTATCGCGAGATCGAGCGCGAGCTATTGCCGCTGTGCGCGGAGGAGGGAATCGGCGTCATCCCTTTCAATCCGATTGCCGGGGGGATGCTCACGGGCAAGTACGACCGCTCGCAGCCGCCCGCCGAGGGCACGCGTTTTGCTTACGCGGGGCGCGTCGGAGAACTCTACCGTGGCCGCTACTGGCACGACCAGGTTTTTAGCGTCGTGGAGGCGCTGGAGCAAATCGCATCTCGTGCCGGAATATCGCTCACGACGCTCGCAGTGGCCTGGGTGCTCGCCAATCCGACCATTACCAGTCCGATTATCGGTGCCAGCAGGCCCGAGCAACTCGACCAGACACTGGCTGCGCTCGACCTGTCGCTTGATGCCTCCGTATTGGCAGAACTGGACAAAGCGACGATCCATTTCCGCTAGTTCGTACCCTCCTGTTGGCTGCGGCGCCACGCGTAGTAGCCATCCAACACCTTTAGCTTGTCCAGGTTCGGCACGGGGATGGCTTTGGAAGGATCGTTCAGGTTCATCACCTGTTGGCTGGCGTCGGTGAAGGCGGGCCAGCTCGGCAGCCCCGCTCCGTTCGGATCTCCAGTCTTAGCGAAATTTGCCCAGTAGGAAGACAGCTGATCAGCAACCGCTTTGTCATCATTGCTGGCCGGCATCGTCTTTGCGAAGTTCTCAAATACGTACTGGATCTCGCCGCCGTGGCTTGCACCCCAGCTCTTAAACGTCGGCTGGTCGGGATAGGGTGGGCGGTGGCTGAAGTAGTACACGAAAACCTTGCCTTTTTTGCCGGTTTTCGCCTGCAGGCGCGCCCAGGTCCACGTTGGCCAGGCGAAAGCCGTATCGCGAAACAGGTCGCGAGCGGACCGGAGCGCTTCCGCATCGCTCCCACCTGGATACAGGGCCAGAATCTTGTCGGCGTATTCGCCGTAGCCTGCCCGAACCGACGCTTGATAGGCTATCGCGGTCACGGTTGGGATGAACAACGCTCCCTCATCGGAGTTGGTTCCGACGAGGACAGGCGTATCGTTGTAACGAAGTTCTTCGTAGAGTTTATACTGATCGCCCAACAGCACGCGGCCGTCGAAATCCGGCCAAAAACCCCCCAGGCCTGGGCCCACGCCTTTCATGATCGTCTCAGTCGGCATTTTTCGAGCCTCGGCAATGGAACCGGCACCGATCTTCGAGAGAAAAGCCGCGCCGTTTCTCTCAGCCGTTGGGAGCGAAAGCATGTTTTCGCCGCCTTCACTACCGGGACGTGCCGGGGCGAAATTTCCTCCGCTCTCCGAGATGGCGCCCGTGAAAAGCCCCTTGGCAAGCGGGGAGGCAGCCAGCATGCTCACGGAGATTCCGCCGGCCGATTCGCCGAAAATTGTGACGCGATGAGCATCTCCGCCGAATGCCGCGATATTGTTCTTCACCCATGCGAGTCCGGCAATTTGATCCATCAAGCCGTAGTTGCCGGAGTGGCCTCCTTGTTCGGTGGTAAGCTCGGGATGCGCGAAGAAGCCGAACGGGCCTACGCGATAGGCAACACTCACCACCACCACACCCTTCCGTGCCAGGTTGGTGCCGTCGTAGAGGGGAATCGAGGTCCCTCCCGTGGTGAAACCCCCGCCGTAAATCCACACCATCACAGCCAGGTGGTCTTTCGGAGACTTCGCTGGAGTCCAAACGTTGAGATAGAGACAATCTTCACTCACGGGAAACGATTCGATTCCGAGTGCCGGCAACACCAGGGGAATCTGCATGCACCCTAGCGCGAATTTGTCGGCATTGCGGACTCCAGTCCATGGGGCGGGCGGCTGGGGAGGGCGCCAGCGCAGGTCTCCTAGGGGCGGCGCGGCAAATGGGATTCCTTTGTAAATCGCGAGGCCATCATCGACGGTGCCCTGAACCATTCCCGCCTGCGTGCGAACGGGGCCCGAGATCTGGGCGTCGAGGGAGGTCGCGAGCGCGAGCACCGCGACGAACACGCATAAAGCTTCGATGATTTTCATGGTTCTCCTTGGGCACAAGCGTGGCGCGATCCGATCCGACAGACTACCTTGGATGTGTAGTGGTGCGCCCCAAACCCGCCGATTCTACTACCCTTTTTCCTGGAGTGTTGTCATCGAAAATAGCCAAGCAGCGTACTGCGCTAGAAAAACCAGAAGCGTTTTCGTTTGCGCGTGCCGGCGCCTTCTAACGCAATGTCCTCCGGAAGCTCAGGCACCCACGGGAGAGGGCGGCCTTCGAAAGCTGCAAGTGGATTCTCAACGAGCAGCGCTCGCGCGACGTCTTGGCCTCGCGTCTGGGACACGTGCTCGAAAGTCTCCTTCAGGCGCAGCGGGCGGGTTGTGAGATTGTGTGCATCGCTCGCAAGAAAGTGAATCGCTCCGGCGTCGAGCCAGAGCTGCGCCGCTTCCCGCGCCGCTTCGCCGAATCGTCCGAGCAGCGATTGCGCCGTAACCTGCGCGTAACATCCCTGACGCAACCACCTGTACAGCCGCTCGGGTTGCGCGCGAATCAGCGGATTACGCTCGGGGTGTGTGACGATGGGCCGCAGCCCGGCCAGCTGAAGCTCGTGCAGCGCCTGGTCTAGAGACGGTGGAATCGAATAGTCGGCAAACTCGACCAGCAGATAATTCTTCTGGTTCAGGGTGAAGCGCTCGGGATCGCTGCGGATCTCCAGCAGGTTTTCAAAGCTCAGATGGAAGTCCGACCCTGTCCCAAAGGTAAGCCGACCCTGGAACTGCGCCTCTAGCTCGTTCCGGCGCTCGCGGATCAGCTCGGGAAAGAAGGGGTAGGCTTCGCTTGCGTGCGGCGTGGCGATGATGTGGGTCACGCCGTCCTCGATAGCCATCTCGGCCATCGCGCAAGACGTTTCGATGGAATCAGATCCATCGTCGAGAGCGGGAAGAATGTGACAGTGAATGTCGACCATCTTTTGCCTCGAGGATAGCCTAGCCTTGCTTGGTTGACAACGCGACCCGAGAGGCGATTGTTACGGGCCGGTTGCGCGCTCTGCATTTCCACAGAAAACTCACAGGCTATTCGTAAGCCTTCGCAAGGTACTGCTTGCGGTCGGGACACTGCTTGCCCGTTGCTCCCGGGCTAGGGAATGAACCTCGAACGCGATGCCGATGTCCGGTCCAAAGACCATTATTTTCATTTGGTTGCATTGGTTTCCGGTGTTGCTTGGCAGGACGCAAGTCGACCGAACACCGAAAACCCACGTTCGCCTCAGGAACTTTCCGACCACCGGCGGCTTCCTAAGCTCGCTGCGCTTTTGCTATGCTCGTGGTTTGCGCGAGGGGCGCCATCCGCGGCCGTCGGGCGAGCAGACCTGTTCGCAGCAATCACCAGCCAACGTAGGGAGAAGGGCGGAATGGGTATAGAGCGCAAGCCTGAGTTCTTTCGGGGCAAGAACCTCAAGATCGGAATTATCGGGTGCGGATACGTTGGTTTGCCACTCGCGTTGCGGTTTGCCGACGTGGGCCAATGCGTCACCGGATTCGATCTGGATAGGACCAAGGTAGAGAAGCTCACTGCCGGGCAGTCCTACATCCAGCATATCCCAGGCGAAAAGATCCGGGAGCACGTGGAGGCGAAGCGGTTCACGGCCACGAGCGATTTTTCCAAGATTCGCGAGATGGATGCGGTGTTGATCTGCGTGCCGACGCCGCTGGACGAGAGGCGGGAGCCTGATCTGAGCTACGTGAAGCAGACTGCCGAGGCCATTGCGCCGCATCTGCAGAAAAGCCATTTGATCGTGCTGGAAAGCACGACCTATCCGGGGACGACCGAAGAGCTGGTGCTGCCGATTCTAGAGCAGGGCGGGCTGCGGTGCCCGCTTGTGAGCGGCACAAGCGACAAGGATGTGGAGACGGAGTTCTATCTAGCGTTTTCGCCCGAGCGTGAAGATCCCGGGAACAAACAGTACGGACTGGCGCAGATTCCTAAGGTAGTGGGCGGCATTAATCCGGCCAGCCGACGCGCGGCAGCGGAGCTGTATGCGCAGATCGTGTCGAAGGTGGTGCCGGTGAGTTCGACGCGAGCTGCCGAGATGGTGAAGCTAGTTGAAAATATCTTCCGGTGCGTGAATATAGCGATGGTGAACGAGCTGAAGCTGCTGAGCTTGCGGATGGGGCTCGACATCTGGGAGGTGATCGACAGCGCGGCGACGAAACCCTTCGGATTCATGCCTTTCTATCCTGGCCCCGGTCTGGGCGGACACTGCATTCCGGTTGATCCGTATTACCTGTCTTGGAAGGCGCGCGAATACGATTTTGCGACCCGGTTCATCGAACTGGCGGGCGAGATCAACACGGAGATGCCGTATCACGTAGTGCGTTCGGTAGGCGCGGCGCTGAACGAGCGCGAGCGGAGCGTCAAGGGGTCCAAGCTGCTGCTTTTGGGCGTGGCGTACAAGAAGGATGTGGACGATCTGCGTGAGTCGCCGTCGTTGAAGCTGCTGGAGCTGCTGACGGAGCGCGGTGCCGACGTTGATTACAACGATCCCTACTTTCCCGTACTGCACAAAATGCGCCATTACGATTTTTCCAACAAGCGCTCGGTCGATCTAACGCCTCAAACGATCGCCCGCTACGATTGCGTCCTGATTGCGACCGATCATACAAGCTACGACTATGAAGCCATCGTGAAGAACGCAAAGCTGGTCGTAGACAGTCGGAATGCAACGCGGCGCGTGAAGGTGGGGCGCGAGAAAATCGTGCATTGCTAAGATTTGACGAGGTTTAGTTTACCCGCCCGACCGTTACCGAAACAGTTACTCAGGACTAGAGTCCTATTGCGCCAAGCGTACCAGAATACTATGGTGCGGTGGATGGCAGTCCCCACCAAGACGGCGACCAATAAGCAGGGCCTGCAGCTTGATCCTGGGCGGCGGCGCAGCATGCGCGTCCTGCTGAGCGTGCCGATATACGTCACCGGCCAAACCAAGGACGGGGAGAAATTTGAGGAACTGACGCGCACGCTCGTGGTGAACGCACACGGGGCGCTGATCTCGCTGGCGGCCAAGCTGGTCGCCGAGCAGCATATCCAGGTGAACAACCGGGCCACGAAGAAATCAATGGATTGCCGCGTCGTCTATGTCGGTAATCCGGCAGCAGGGAAAATGCAGATGGGAGTCGAGTTCACCGAACCGTGCCCTATGTTTTGGCAGATCGATTTCCCCCCTGACGACTGGGTCGTGCTGGAAGATTAGATCTCTTGACTCTCATTTGAGAAGCCATTTCGCGACTGCTAGCCACACAGACGTATTCCTTACAGCCAAAGTCACGATCTGCAGACTTACGATCAGTGCCCCGGCCCAAACCCACGCCGGATGGAGTCTGCGGCTCTTGAAAGTGTCGTAGGCGATACAAAGAGCAATGCATAAGTCATTTAGGCCAAACAGCGTCAACCGCTCGGCGTTCAAGATAAAATGCAGCGGCAGCCGATCGATCCCGGGCGGGAGAATACTTAGGCAGGCAAGTGCCATCAAACGTTTGTGGTAATCTGGCCGACTCCGCAGAAGAATTGCCGCCGTCACAAAGGTTCCAAACAACAACAGAATTCCAAGAGTTACAGGCAGGAGAACCAGAGGCGGCTCGATCGGTTCGTCATTCGCGATGAGGCGCAGGTGCCCCTGACTGAGCGCCACCGTTGTTCCTACCACCAGGACCAGTCCGGCCAAAACAGCTCCAGCGACCCCCCAACGCCGATGCAAGTCCGTGCGGTGAGCCGCTACCAGACGCACCTGAACGAAAAACAGCACGATCCAAGCGGTCATCACAAGGCCGTGAATGTGCAGGAGCAGCCGTAACGGTGGCGTTCCCAACAGAGCTTTCAGGTAATAGGTTTGGGCAAATCCGACGAAGGTGACGAGGGCTGTTCCAATCGCCACGCCAGTGTAGAGTCGCCGATCACTCGCCCAGGGAATGCTTGATGTCAATGGAGCAGAGCTAGGAAGCATGGAAGCTGCGCGTCGTAGAGCATAGTCCCGTTGCTAGCAATCTTCCACCGGAACAGGCGCTGGCCAGACTTCGCGATCACCCAACGGCCTGGAAGGAATGCCTTGCCAAACATTACACCTTATGGTGTAATGTTGAGCATGGACTCACTGACCAATGTGCTGACAGCTATTTCTCACCCCACTCGGCGAGCGATTATTGGGCAGCTAGCCAACGGACCTGCTCGATTCCTGGATGTCGCGGAACCTTTCGATACCGCTTTAAACGCGGTCACAAAACACCTCAAGGTGCTCGAAAGAGCTGGCCTGATTGAACGCAGAAAGCAGGGGCGCGAAGTGTACCTATCGTTTCGCGGTGAGCCACTGGGCGAGGTAGCAGGATGGGTGCATGAATACGAGCTGTTCTGGAACCAGCGCCTCAACCAGTTCGAGCAGTATTTTAAGAACAAAAAGAAGAAGGAGAAGAAACGATGAATCAATCTAAGAAGAGGATTGAATTTAAATTTGAGCGGACCATACCTGCTCCTCCCGATGAGGTGTACGAGGCGTGGCTGAATCCACGGATCCCCGGCAATCCCTGGAACGCAGCCGAAAAGTTTATGTTGGATCCGAAAGTAGACGGTCTGTTTTACTGGGCGCTCAAGGGGACGTCCCATTACGGCCGATTCACGGAGATCGAGCGGCCTGGTCGAATTCAGCATACTTGGGTATCGCCGAACACCTTGGGAGAAGAATCGACAGTTATGGTGACCTTTCAGAAACAGGGAGAAGACACGCTCATGACCCTGGTGCATTCCGACCTTCCCGATCACGAGCTGGCCAGGGGCCATGAGAAAGGTTGGAACTACTTTTTGGGAATTTTTCGTGAGCAATTCGGAAACGGCTCACGCAAGAAATACCGCTGGGATGATGCTCATACGCCCGTGAGGAAATAAGGCCGCTTTACCCGCCTGCGGCAGAAATAACCCTGGTATACGCCTAGCGCTAAACTAAATGGAAGCGCGAGAAAAAAGGAGCGATCATGGCAAAGGTAATTTTTGGAAACCATTCGTCGGTCATAGTTCCGCGACAAGATCGGGACAGCATTCGTAAATTTTATTGTGATGTCCTGGGTGGCAAAATCACGAAAGCGGATCCCGAAAGGGACCTCCTTCGTTTGGGAGAAGACTTCTATATCGCCTTCCTCTACGCGGACGTCCCTGATGAGAGCGAGTTCTTACGAACTGCCAGATCGGTCTGGCTGGAAATCAAGTCTGACAACGTGGAAGAAACGGCGCAGAAGATTCTCGCTTTCGATGTGAGGAAGCTTGCTATACCGGACCCTCATCTTTATTTTCAGGCGCCCGGGGGACAAGTTTTGCGGCTGGTCGGAATCAACGAGGACCTCTCATTTTTATGAGGGAGCCGGAGCAGGCCCGGACGTGGCAAAGGTAAAACAGGTTCTCAACAAGGAGGCGATGACCCAAGGATAGACTGCTATTCAGCTTCGATTGATGAGATGGGGCCGAAAAACCTGCAGACGATTAGCTCCGAGAAGTCAATTCGGCGCGGATCGTGCCGAAGGGCAGGTCTGCTTCCATCAGAATAGGCGTGCGGGCGGCGTCCGAAGCGATCCACATCACGTAGTGCACCGAGGAAACTTCCTTCTGAGATTGAAATAAGCGAATCGAAATGCGCCAGGCGAGGTACGCTCCGGCCGCGACCTTCACCGACTCGTCAGAAGATTCGCGAGAGGCCCGAATCTCATAGATATCACGGCCGTCGTAGACGGGCGCGCGAAAGTCAGGCGTGCGGTGCCAATCGACGTCACGCAGGGCGTAGACGGCGCCGAGCGGATCGCGGGTGCCGAGTGGTACGACGACGATTGGCGGGGGGAGGCTCGAGGGCTTTCCGGTGGGGGCAAAATGCAGCACCTGATGGGTGGACCTGCCCATTTCATTCAGTTGCGTTTCGAACTGGCGGGATTCGAGCGTCGCGGAGTCGGCGTAAGAATCGAACTGATCGTCGATGGGGAACAGTGAGCGGACGGAATTAAGAGTGTGCGCGACGCCGCGGAAATGCCAGGCCTCGCGTCCGAACAGCTCGCGGTGCTCGGGGGCGCTCAGCTCGAGCGATGCAGCGTTGGAGAATACCGACCAGGAAACGCGGTAGTTCAGCGTCTCACCGGCACGGAAGGGTGCGGGCGGCTGCTTGGAGTCGAGCGCAGGGGTGGCACGCTGCTTCACGGTGCTATGCTGCGGGAACCAGGCGGCGGTAGGCGCGGCGCATCGAAGCCAGGTGGGATCAAGCAGAGCCAGGATCACCACCAAGAGTACGATGCCAAAGACTACGATCGGGCGCCTATTGTCGGGTGCGCTGGCTGTGAGCTGAATGCGCGTTTCCCTTTCTCCCACGGTGCGCGCCCAGAAGCAACGGACCGCTGGTCTGCTCGATTGTTGCCCGGGATAGAAGAGCCGGACTATATTCAAGCGTACCTGAAACGTGCGCCACAATCATCTCACCGAGCGTGTCGCACCAACTGGCTGCCGGTTCGTACACTTTTTTCAAGCTAAGGGGAGTATAGGATGCGCTACCTGGTAACAGGAGGTGCCGGTTTCATCGGCTCGAACATCGTGGAGGAGCTAGTGCGCCGCGGGCAGGACGTTGCTGTGCTCGATGATCTCTCCGCAGGGAAGGAGGCAAATCTCAGCGCCGTTCGCAGCAAGATCGCATTCCACGTGGGCAGCATCACCGACCTGGCCGCAGTCCAAGAGGCGTCGAAGGGCATTGATTACATCATCCACTTAGCAGCTCGCACGTCTGTGCCGAGATCTGTGATCGACCCGCTCGAGACGAATCGCGTCAATATCGACGGCACTCTGAACGTCCTGGTGGTGTCGCGCGACTGTAAGGTGCGGCGGATCGTCTATGCTGCGTCTTCATCGGCGTATGGCGAGTCACCGACACTGCCCAAGATCGAGACAATGCAGTCCGAGCCGATTTCGCCCTACGGCGTGACGAAATACGCGGGCGAGCTGTATGCCCAGGTGTTCGGGCGGGTGTATGGGCTGGAAAACACGTCGCTGCGGTACTTTAACGTGTTCGGCCCGCGGCAAGATCCGACGTCGCAGTATTCGGGCGTGCTTTCGCGGTTCATGTTGGCTTTGCTGGAGGGAACGCCACTGACAATCTATGGCGACGGCGAGCAGTCGCGCGACTTCACCTATGTTGACAACGTCGTGGACCAAACCTTGCGTGCGTGCCAGGCGAGCGGAGCCTCCGGGCAGGTGTTCAACGGCGGCACTGGCGCGAGGATCACGCTGAATGAAGTCGTGAAGCTTCTCGAACGAATCACGGGAGAGAAGATTCGAGTGAAGTACGACCCCCCGCGCACCGGAGACATCCGGCATTCGCAGGCCGACATTTCACTCGCCAGGCGGGTCCTTGGCTATTCGCCCTCGGTGAGCTTTGAGGAGGGTCTCAGCCGCACCTGGCAATGGTACAAGAGCACATACGGGGGCAAATAAGACATCCGTTCCTCCTTCCTGGTTGTTGTAGCTGGCCCCTTTTGCGCGTTTATCCGGTTGCTGGGCAAGCGTCGTCTGTCGGTTCGAAGTGCGGTTGCCGGTTTTAAGACAGGAGTCTATGATTAGCGATTGTTCGCTAGGTTGCGCGACAGCTCGAGGGAGCGGCGTAGAACGGACGGACGGGGATGGCGGGAAGCTTGGAAGCGGCGGTAATCGAAGCGCTGCGCGGGGTGATTGACCCCGAGCTGCACAAGGACATTGTCACGCTGGGGATGGCGAAGGACATCCAGCTGAGCGACGGAAACGTCTCGCTGCTGGTGACACTGACCACGCCGGCATGCCCGCTGCGCGAAACCATTGAGAAGGATGTGCGCGCGGCGCTCGCCAAGGTTCCGGGCGTGCATTCGGTCGAGCTACGATTCGACGCCTCGGTGCCGGAAGGACGCCGGCTGGAAGGCAAGGCGCCGATTCCGGGCGTGAAGAATCTGATCGCCGTAGCGAGCGGCAAGGGCGGTGTGGGCAAAACAACAGTCGCCGTCAACCTGGCGATCGCGCTGAAAAATATGGGCGCACTGGTCGGATTGCTGGACGCTGACGTGTATGGCCCTAACGTCCCGCTCATGCTGGGGACGACCGAGCAGCCGAAGATGCTCGACGAGAAAACCATCATCCCGATTCAGGCGTACGGCGTGAAGCTGATTTCGATGGGGCTGCTGAATCCCGGCGACCGCCCGCTGGTCTGGCGCGGCCCGATGCTTCACAGCGTGATGCAACAGTTTCTCCGTAGCGTGCGGTGGGGGACGGTCGACTATTTGATCGTGGATTTGCCGCCAGGTACCGGGGACGTGCAACTGAGTTTGATTCAGAGCGTGTCGGTGAGCGGAGCCGTGGTCGTGACGACGCCGTCGGCCGTGGCGTTGGCCGATGTCCGCAAAGCGGTGGAGATGTTCCGGCAGGTACACGTGGATGTTCTGGGAATCGTCGAGAACATGAGCTACTTCTCCTGTCCCCATTGCGGGGGCAAAATCGATGTTTTTGGGCACGGCGAGGGCGAGCGACTGGCGAAGATGTTTGAGGTGCCTTTTTTGGGCGAGATCGAGATCGATCCCGAGATTCGCATCGGTGGCGACACGGGGAAGCCCGTGGCATTGCTCGGCCAGGATGCGCCCGGCGCCCAGAGCCTCTATCGAATGGCGAGGAATGTGGCAGCACGGGTTTCGGTGGTGAATCTGTCCGCCACAGCGCCCGTGGTGCAAATTTTGTGAACACGCGGTATCAACCGCGTCTTTCCTTTCGGAGACACCAGCATGAGTGATTTCGTTCGATGGGTGAAGGATCAGGACATTGCCGTCATCACGATTGACAATCCGCCGGTAAACGCGCTGAGCCCGGGCGTGCCGGAGGGAATTGTAGCGGCCCTGGAGCAGGTGCAAAACGATCGAGACCTAAGGGCCGCGGTGCTCATTGGTGCGGGGAAGACGTTTATCGCGGGGGCAGACATTAAGGAATTCGTGAAGCTGACATCGGGCCAGCACCCAGGCGAGATCGGGATCCTGCCCCATCTGCTGAAGATCGAAGACTCGACCAAGCCGATTGTCGCGGCCATTCATGGCAATGCGCTTGGCGGCGGACTCGAAGTCGCACAGGCGTGCCATTACCGGGTCGCCTCGGTCGACGCGCGCGTGGGCCAGCCCGAGGTGAACCTTGGGATCATTCCGGGCGCGGGCGGTACACAGCGACTGCCACGGCTGGTGGGAGTCGAGCGAGCCATCGAGATGTGCACAGCGGGCAAGCCCGTAAAAGCCACCGAGGCCGTACAGTTTGGGCTGATTGACCAAGCGGTCGAGGGCGATCTGCTCCGAGCAGCGATTGCCTTTGCCCGTGCGGTGGCCGCGAACCCAATTCGGAAGACACGCGAGCGGAGCGACAAGCTGGGCGATGCCCAGCAGAACGCGCCCATCTTCGCCGCGGCTCGGGAAAATGCGCGAAAAAAATATCGTGGGATGATTTGCCAACTTCTGGCGATCGACGCGATTGAGGCGGCGACGAAACTGCCGTTTGAAAAAGGTTGCGCCGAAGAGGCCCGACTTTTCTACCAGTGTCTCTACTCTGACCAATCCAAGGCCCAGATCCACGTGTTCTTCGCTGAACGCGAAGTGTCGAAAATCCCCGATATCCCAAAGGAAACTCCGGTGATACCTGTGCATTCGGTGGCCGTTGTGGGCGCGGGGACGATGGGTGGCGGCATTGCGATGGTCTGCGCCAACGCGGGCCTGCCCGTTGTTGTGAAGGATATAGATCAGCAGGCGCTGGATCGCGGAATCGCAACCATTCAGAAGAACTACGCGATGTCGGTCAAGCGCGGTCGATTCACACAGGGATACGTGGATGAGCGGATGAAGCTGATTCGCACCACACTTCACTATGAAGACTTCGCCGGTGCGGACATGGTGATCGAAGCGGTGTTTGAGACGATGCCGCTGAAAAAGCAGGTCTTCGCGGAGCTCGATCGCGTGTGCAAGAAGGGTGCAATTCTTTCAAGTAACACTTCGACGCTGAACATTGACGAAATTGCAGCGACGACGTCCCGGCCCGAGGCCGTGATTGGGATGCATTTCTTCAGTCCGGCGAACGTGATGCGGCTGCTCGAAATCGTGCGAGGCCGCCGGACGGCCAAAGACGTGATCGCCACGTGTCTGCAGCTGGCAAAGAAATTGGGTAAGGTGGGTGTGCTGGTTGGTAATTGCCGCGGATTTGTGGGCAATCGGATGTTTCTGCCGTACATCCGCGAAGCCCAGTTTTTGGTCGAAGAAGGTGCGGCACCCGAGGCGGTCGACAAAGCGCTGGTCGATTGGGGTATGGCCATGGGACCACTGGCGGTTGGCGATTTGGGTGGGCTCGACGTGGCCTATCGCATTCGGAAGGAATATCGGCACCTCGAGAAGCCCGGCGCCCGGCAGCCTTTCCTCGAAGACCGACTCGTGGAGATGGGCCGGCTCGGGCAGAAGACGGGTGCGGGCTGGTACCGATACGATGCTGAGCGCCGCGCGTCGCCCGATCCGGAGATCCCCGCGATGGTGCGACGGTGGGTGGCCGAGTCCGGCATTCCCCAGCGGCAGATTTCAGCGGAAGAGATCGTGGAGCGGGAGATCTATAGCCTTGTCAACGAGGGAGCACGGATCTTGGAGGAAGGCTATGCGCTGCGGGCCGGTGACATCGATACGATTTACGTCAACGGCTATGGCTTCCCGGTGTATCGCGGTGGGCCGATGTGGTACGCAGACACGGTTGGGCTCAAGGAAGTGTATGGCCGCGTCCGCCACTTTCACGAGCGGCTTGGGGGACTGTGGGAACCGGCGCGTCTGCTGAAGGAATTGGCTGAGTCGGGCGGTACCTTTGCCCATTTTCAGCGGGTGGCCGCGCAAGCGAGCGACTGAAGTTTGCCTTGGGTATCGCTCATCGCAAACGAAAGGCGCGGGAGTGGAACATGAGCGAGGCGGGAAGATGCTGTGCGACGTAGGCCTCGTCGTGCCGTCCAAGATAGAGATGGAATTCGTGCGGAATGTCGCGTGAAACGAGCAGGTCGTGAAATGCCTGCGCCCCCACGTTGAATCCGTATTCGTCCTCCGTGCCGCAATCGAAGTAAATCTGCATGCTTACCCGACGAGGTGTGTTGCGCACGATTGTGAACGGGCTGTTGCGATCCCAAAAGGCGCGATCAAAAGGGGTGCCAAACGCGCCTCCTAACGCGATCGACAGCGCGTGTTCGCCCGGAGTGCCGAGTTCGGCGCGCGGCAGCTGGGCGATCAACGCGGCACTATGCGCGCTCACCGAACCAAACAGCGTAGGGTAGCGAAATCCGAAACGTAAAGAGCCGTAACCGCCCATCGAGACTCCGGAGATGCCGCGATGTTCGCGATCGGCGCGAACGCGATAGCGACGTTCGATCAACGGGAGGAATTCCTGGATGAAGAAGTCCTCGTAGCGGACGCGGCCGTCGCGCGAGTTGATGTAGAAGCTCCTATCGGCATCCGGTGTCACGATCAGGAATTCGCCGATCTGCCCCTGGTCCCACAAGTCCTGAATGAGATTCCAGCCGCCCGAATTGGGAAGTACCTGCTCATTTTCTCCAAGCCCGTGCAGAAAATAGAGAACCGGATAGCGGCGCGTCTTCTCGCCGTCGTAACTGGGTGGCAGAAGCACGCAGTAGGCGACTTTGCGTCCAAGAATGCTGCTCGGCACGGAGCGGCATTCGGCGCGGCCCGCGGCCATGGCATCTCGAGTAAGAAACAGACAAGCCAGGATCAGAACAACGCCGGAAGCTCCTTGGAAATAGCGGCGCCGCCAGCAAGTCTCAGAGGACGGCCTTGGGCCCTTGGTTTTATTCATACCGCAGCGCCTCGACCGGATCGAGGCGGGCCGCTCGGGACGCTGGATAAATGCCCGCCGCGAGGCTTACCACGATCGAAAAGGCGATGGCGGCAACAACCATCCACCATGGCACCGCGGTGACTTGGATGGAGGGAAGATTTCGTCCCTTGAGATACACGTTCGTGCCGAAATTGATCCCGTAGCCGATCAACCATCCGAGCAATACACCCAGAACACCGCCGAGCGATCCCATGGCGCCGGCCTCGACGAAAAACAGGCTGCGGACATCGGTGTCGGAGGCTCCTAAGGCCTTGAGGATGCCGATCTCGCGGCGTCTTTCTAAAATCGCCATGACCAGCGTGTTGATGATTCCCAGCGAGGCGACAACGAGCGCGAGACTACCGAAAATCCCGAGGAAAAGATCGAAAACCGTGAAAACCAGACTCAAGCTCTTGCTCGCATCGAGCAGCGAGAAAGCGGTGAAGCCCATCTGTTTGATGGAATCTTCGACGGCTTTAACCCTCGGCGGGTCGTTTACGCGGACGGTCAAGCTTTCGTAGCTGTGCTGGCTCGGAGAATCGCGAAGCAAATCACGTAGATCGTTGGCCCGGGCCGTGCGCAGCGTTTCTGCCAGTTGCAAGGGCAGCAGGAGTCTCCCGCGGCCGAGACTTCCGATCCCGCCGGCCGGTTCGGTTTCCACGATGCCGACGATGCGCAGGTCCTTGTCTTTGGGCACGATGGAAAAGCCATCCGGGGCGGACTTGCTGCTGGCGGGGTCCGGTGGCAGGGGCTCGCGCTCGGCGTAACGCAGGGTAAGCTCCCGCCCGACGAGCGCATCGGGATTGTCGGAGAGCTGGCGCGCCAGATCGATCTGCAAAATGGTTTCAGCCGCATCGGGGCTGGAAAAGAAAGAGCCCCTCATTCCGTCAAACGCTCCATCTTTGCGAGCCGATGGGGCGACGCCCGCAGCGACCGTCGCATAGGAGTTGCCCGCATAGTGGATCTCAATGGGAAAACGAATGTCTGGATAGACCTCCACGACGTTGGGAAGGGTTGCCATCTGGTGCCGCGCTTGTTCGTCGAGCGGTTTGGGCGGCTGCGCCGAACCCGACCCGGCCCCGACGGTGCCGCGATAGGCCGCGGCAGCAGATCGCGGCGTGACAAAGATTGCATCAAACAGTCCGGTGCGGGCCAGGCGATCGGCCGCCAGGTCCTGCAAGCCCACGCCGAGCGAAAGCATGGCCACAAGGGATGCCACCCCAACGCAAATCCCGATCGTCGTGAGCGAATTACGAAGGAAGGCCTCACGAAGATTGCGGCCAGCGAGCTCAGCCAGATCACGGCCTTTCACGCGGAACCCCCGTCGCTCGTGATTTTGCCGTCGCTCATAACCACGATGCGACGGGAGAACGATGCGGCGCGCGGCCGTTCGTGCGTGACCATGACGATGGTCACGCCCGTTTCGTTGATCTCTTGCAGAAGGCGCAGGATCTGGTCACCTGTGACGCTGTCGAGATTGCCGGTGGGCTCGTCGGCGAGCAGGATCGAAGGCCGGTTCACGAGGGCACGTGCGAGAGCCGTGCGTTGTTGTTCGCCGCCGGAAAGCTCGCTGGGGCGGTGGGTAAGGCGGGCTGTGAGTCGCACCCTTTCGATGGCCTCGCGAACGCGTGCCCTGCGTTCCTCGCGATCGACTTCGGCAAGGCGCAGCGGAAGCTCGACATTTTCTTCGAGAGTCATCCGAGGCAACAGGTTAAAAGCTTGAAAAACGATGCCAATCGTATGGCTGCGATGTTTTGCGAGTTCCTCCGACCGCATCTCGGCCAGGTTGCGCCCTTCGGCAAAAATGCGGCCAGAGGTCGGGCGATCAAGACCCGCCATCAGATTCAGCAGAGTTGATTTGCCGGAGCCGGAACTGCCGAGCAGGGCGATGAATTCACCAGCGCGGATTTCGATGCTCACGTCATCGACGGCGTGAACCAGTGCCTCGCCCATCTGATAGTGCCGAGAGACCCGGTCGCTCCGGATCGCTATAGGAGTGGGGTTCGTCACAATTTCACTCTCCATGTTACTACGCGTTCGGGTGGTTCGATGTTGCTGGTACGCCGAGGGAATCCAGCTATAATCAGTCGTTTTGTCTCAAGCGAGTGACTTGAGTGGCCCCCCTGGGGCAGGCGGAACGGAGAGAAATGGCGGTTCTCGTCACGGGCGGCGGTGGCTATATCGGGAGCGTCACGGTCGAGCAGCTGCGCGCCAAGGGTGAAGCCGTTGTCGTGCTCGATGATCTCTTCAGGGGGCATCGCTCAGCCGTTGCTTCCGATGTGCCCTTCTATCAGGGCCGCGCGGGCGATCGCAGCATCCTCAAGAAGATCCTGAGCGAACACGAGATCGAGGCGTGCGTCCATTTTGCGGCGCTGGCCTACGTAGGCGAGTCGGTCGAGCAACCGGCTAGGTATTTCGAGAACAATGTGGAGCAAGGCGTCGCCCTGATCACGTCGCTGCTCGATGGTGGCGTTCGTCGGATGGTGTTTTCCTCCACCTGCGCGACGTACGGTGAGCCAGAGAAAATTCCGATTTCCGAAGACGCCCCGCAGTGGCCTACCAACCCGTATGGATGGACCAAACTGACCCTGGAACGGATGCTCCAAGCGCTCGACCACGCGCACGGGCTCAAGTTTGTCGCGCTGCGCTACTTTAATGCCGCCGGGGCTACGGAGCGTTCTGGCGAGCACCACGATCCGGAAACGCATCTGGTTCCGAACGTACTGAAAGCAGCCTCGGGAAAAATCTCGGAGCTGTCGGTGTACGGGAAAAACTATCCGACACCGGACGGGACAGCAATCCGCGATTACGTTCATGTAGCGGATCTCGCCGATGCCCACATTCTCGCCTTGGATCATCTTCGGACGGGCCGCTCGTCGGATTTCATTAATCTGGGAACCGGGCATGGCTATTCCGTGATGGAAGTGATCGAATGCGGACGAAAAGTGACGGGCCGTCCGATTCCCATTCGCATCGCTCCGCCGAGGCCCGGCGATCCGGCCGAGTTAATCGCCGATGCCTCCAAGGCCGCCAAGGTACTTGGCTGGAGGCCGAAGAAGTCCGACCTGGCGACGATTCTTCGTTCGCAGTGGGAGTGGCAGCAGAGAAATCCGAACGGTTACGACGCTCGATGAAACTGCAGCGGCGATCGATGCGACGCAGCAGTCGTGCTTACCGAATCAGCTAGCAGGGGAGAGCCACTCCCCTGCCGAAGGGCTCGGTCGCTCAACAGATCTACCGCGTCTGGCTGTTGTGCTTCTTGGCGTAGATGTTCTTCGATGCGTTGTTCTGTCGCTGATTCAAGGCAGCCTTATCGGCGGCAGTCAGCTTTCCGCCGTTTGCCGCGCGCATCGAAGCGTCCTCGTGGTTGATGCTCTGCTGTTGCCGCTCTAGCTTCGCCGTTTCTCCCGCAGTTAGTTGCCCGCTTCGAATGCCCTGAGCGATGCGATCTTGTTGATTCTCGCGACGCTGGCCGACTTCGTTATTGCCGTAGTGAGCCGTGTTCGCGTTGTGTTTGTCATCGTAGATGCGATTGGACAAGTGATTCTGCTGATTGTTGAGTTTGGCACGGTCCGCAGCTGTGAGGTGACCATTGTCGGCTGCGCGCATATGGCTCTCTTCCTTGTTCAGGTTGGCTTCACTCGTTTCGAGACTCTTGGTTTCGCCCGCCGTCAACTCTCCACTCTGGACCCCGTTCGCAATGCGGTCCTGTTGATTGTCCTTGCGTTGCGCAATTGAGGGATCGGGACTGGCGCTGTTCGGTTGCTGTGCAAACACCGGTGAAACGGCCAGCGCAAGCAGGGCTGCACCGCTGAAGATAAGTGCCTTTGTTTTCATCGTCGTCTTCCTTTCCGTCTGGTATGAGTGCCGGCTTCGGCGTAGCTGTCAAAAGGAAGCCGTACGCTTGATCCAACACGGCAGCACGACCAAAGTTTCACCGCTCAAGCGGATTGGTAACCGTCTCCACACTCTTGATCGAGTCTAAAGCGATGGCAGGAACCGTGCATCTTGGCTGGAAGTACAGGTGTTGTCTTCCGATTAAGCCTGCAAAGGAAGACTTCTGTGTATAATTTTCTGCGTTTTAGACCGCATCGCGTTTGCCGATGCGTCGGATCAAAATTGATATTGCCAGCGAGCGACTCGGGACGCTCATCGTGTCAATGAGCGCGCGGGTGCGCTCAGGAAGATGAACGTCCATGCGAAGACTGTTCGTTCAGTCTCTTTCCGTGCTTCTGTTGCTACTTTGTTTGGCAGCGGGCAGGAGTTCTGCGTCCATGCAGGTTGGGATGGCGCCTTCGACTTCCGCTGTTCCGGACCGGATCGCGGCCTTGGAACAAGCCGCTGCCGACGCCAAGGGTTCGGCGGACAATTCCTGGATGCTGGCCAGTTCCGCCCTGGTGCTGCTGATGACAGGGCCAGGTCTGGCTCTGTTTTACGCCGGCTTGGTGCGCAGGAAAAATGTGCTCGGCACGATGATGCAGAGCTTCGCGATGATGGCGGCGATCACGGTGATCTGGGCCATGGTTGGTTACAGCCTAGCCTTTGGGTCCGGCACGAGCTTCATTGGAGGATTGCACCACGTGTTCTTGTGGGGTGTGGGAGTGCAGTCAGATCCCGATTACTCCTCGACGATTCCGGTCCAGACCTTTATGGTTTTTCAGCTGATGTTTGCGATCATTACGCCCGCACTGATTACCGGGGCGTTCGCCGAGAGAATGAAGTTCAGCGCCATGCTGACGTTTCTCCTGCTGTGGTCCCTCATGGTCTATGACCCGATGGCGCATATGGTGTGGGGCAAGGGCGGACTGTTGAGTGCGTCGGCCGGGCGGTTTCCTACTCTGGACTTTGCCGGCGGCACGGTGGTCCATATCACCTCGGGCGTTTCTGCGCTGGTGTGTGCACTCTACCTGGGCAAACGTTTGGGCTACCCCGAAGAGCCCATGCCACCGCATAGCGTCGTCATCAGCTTCATCGGAGCCTGTCTGCTGTGGGTCGGTTGGTTTGGATTCAACGCGGGGAGCGCCTTATCAGCCGGCGGGCTTGCCACGAGCGCCTTCGTAGCGACGCACTTCGGTGCTGCGGCAGCGGTGGTTGGCTGGAGCGCCGCAGAGTGGCTCAAAAGAGGGAAGCCGAGCGCGCTCGGCGCGATCTCTGGATCGGTTGCCGGTCTGGTCGCCATCACGCCGGCGTCCGGGTTCGTGAGTCCCATGGCGGCTCTGGCGATCGGACTGGTTGCCGGGGTTGTATGTTTTTGGATGACGACGTCGATCAAATCGCGTTTCGGCTATGATGATTCGCTCGATGCTTTTGGTGTGCATGGGGCGGGAGGAACCGTCGGAGCCTTGTTAACGGGGGTGTTCGCATCGAGCGTCATTAATCCGATCTTCAAAGATGCCGGTGGGAAGGCGCTGCCTTCCGGTGCGATTCAGGGCAACTTTCATCAGATCTGGAATCAGCTCGTCGGTGTTGTGATCGCCTGGGTGATGGCGCTGGTAGGCACGCTGATCCTTCTCAAGATTGTTGACCTTGTGATCGGACTGCGTGTTCCGGCCGAGGAGGAAGCCGAGGGACTGGACCTGACGCAGCACGGCGAAGAGGGCTACCACTGGGGCACGTCCACATAGCAGACACGCGGATTTGGGCGTACCCTCTTCCCGGCAAGGAGCGAGATACTTTTGACGGCTGAGGCGCACGAACATGACGAAGATCGAGGCGATCATCCAGACATCGAAGATCGATCCGGTGAAAGACGCGCTCCACGAAATTGGCGTGGAAGGCATGACGGTGCTCGAGGCCCGTGGACACGGTCGACAGAAGGGTCATACGGAGTTCTACCGAGGCCGGGAGTACACGGTCGATCTAATCCCCAAGATCAAGATTGAGCTTGTCGTCGGCGACGAAAGAGTGGAGCAAGTCGTTCAGACGATCGTGTCGGCGGCGCGCACCGGTAAAATCGGTGATGGCAAGATCTTTCTTTCGAAGATTGACGACGCCGTTCGGATTCGCAACGACGAGCGCGGCGACAGTGCGCTGTAGGGCGTGTAAGCAAGGTGATGCGGTGGAAGGTCGAGAGCCTAGCCGACAAGCCACGTATCGACAAGTCCGGACGCGGGAAGAAAGCAGAAGGGAATGGCCGCGAATCCATTACTGGCTAAAGATTTGCGCGACTTCTACGGGGCGGAGTCGGCACGCCTGCGCGCAGAATTTTCCTCTCGACGTGACGGCCGGGCCGCTATCCACGGTCGCACGGCGCTGGTCGATTCCGTCGCCGTTCGCCTTTGGAAGGAATTGATCTCACCCGATCTAGACGGCCCGCGCGGCTTTGGTTTACTCGCCCTGGGAGGATATGGCCGGCAGTGGCTGTTTCCGTATTCCGACATCGACATCCTGTTCCTTCACGATGGCAGCGACTCAGATTCCGAGCAACGGAATCGCATTCGGGTCTTCTCCCAAGAGATGTGGGATTTGCGGCTCAAGCTAAGTCCGTCGAACCGCACGCTAAGCGAATGTGACAAGTTTGATCCTGGCAACGTCGAATTTGTGATTTCGCTGCTGGATTGCCGTTATCTGGCGGGCGATCGAAATCTGTTCGCACGATTGCACGACCAGACCGTCCCGAAAGTGGTGGCGCGCGAGTCGCGAGCGATCGTTCAAAAGCTCACAGACCTGACGCGGACGCGCTATAACAAATTCGGCAACACGGTCTTCCACCTGGAGCCGAATGTCAAGGACGGTCCAGGCGGGCTGCGTGATTACAATCTGGCCCTTTGGCTCGCGTTGATCGCCGCGATGGAAGAGCAGAACGCCTGGCCTGACGAAAAAACGCTCCTGCCGCCATGGCTCGGGCGAAGGTTCGATGCCGCCCTGGATTTTCTGATGTCGGTTCGTTGCTTTTTGCATTTTCGTCACGGCCGCGATGACAACACGCTGGTTTGGGCCATGCAGGACGAAGCGGCGGCCGCAAGAGTCGGTGTGCCAGACGACGCGCCGCTTTCCGCCTCGGAGTGGATGCGGAACTACTTCCGTCGTGCGCGGCTGATCCACCGCGTGGCCGAACAACTTCTTGACGAGTTCCCGGCGGCGCGGCCGTCGCTCTATCGGCAGTTTCAAACTCTTCGGTCGCGACTCTCCAACGCCGAATTTGCGGTCGTCGATGGAAGGATTTTCTTGCAACGGCAAGAGGCCTTAACCGACCCTGAACTGCCCTTGCGGCTGTTCCGGTTCATGGCGCGGCACGGCTTGAGCCTGAGCTCTGCCACCGAGCACCAGATCGAGCAGAACCTGCCGGTGCTCGTGGCCGCCCCGCCCAGGGGCGGGGAGTTGTGGCATTACCTGCAGGAGATTCTGCTTGCCCCCCATGCAGCCGAAGCCCTGCGAACGATGCACTCGCTCGGATTGCTCACCGTGCTCCTACCGGAATTCGAGGCGATCGACTCGCTTGTCATCCGGGACTTTTCGCATCGGTTCACCGTCGACGAACACTCCTTCGTGGCTATCGAAAACCTCCATGCTTTGCGGAAATCTCAATCGAAGTGGGATCAGGGTTATGCAGAGCTTCTAGATGAATTGGAGCAGCCCGAACTGCTCTATCTTGCTCTGCTGTTGCACGACACCGGAAAAGGCACCAAGCCGACCGACCACATTGCGGGAAGTCTCGAAATCGCTGAACGTTCGCTTGCGCGCCTCGATCTGGAAGCCTCGGATCGCGAAACCGTGCTTTTCCTGATCGACCATCACCTAGACATGGGTTCTGCCTTGCGTAGGGACATTTTTGCGCCCGAAACGATCGCTCAAATCGCAGAAACGATGGGAACATCCGAGCGGCTGAAGATGCTTTGCCTGTTCACCTATGCGGATGTGAAGGCGGTCAATCCGGAAGCGCTGACTCCCTGGAAGGCGGAAAACATGTGGCAGCTCTACATCGGAGCGGCCAACGCCCTGATGCGGAGCGCCGATCAGCGCGTCCATGGCGACGTCGAAGAGGAGGTGATGGCCCACTTGCGGACTCTCATGCCTGCCGCCGGAGCTCGGCTCGACACCTTCCTCGACGGCCTTCCGCGACGTTACCTCCGTACGCAGGCGGCCAGCGATGTCATCCGCCACATGGAAATGGCGAACCGGCTCGACCAGGATCCCGTGCAAGTGGAGTTGACGCGAGGACGCCACTGGTACGAATTGACTCTGGTCACACGGGACCGCCCCTTCCTATTTGCCAAACTGGTGGGCACGCTGGCTGCATGGGGAATGAACATCGTGAAGGCAACGGCATTTTCCAACGGCGCGGGCGTGGTCGTCGACACCCTTTACTTCACGGATCGATTCCGGACCCTCGAACTGAATCTGCCGGAGTGGGAACGCTTCAAGGCAAGCCTCCACGATGTCTTGATGGGAAAGGCCGACTTGGATCGCATGCTTCGTGACCGGTTGCGGTCGGAGAAGAAGGCTGCACCCAAAGTGAAGGTCGATACGCGCGTCGAAATCGACGACGAATGTTCGGGGCAAAGTACCCTGATCGAAGTGATCACGCAGGATCAACCCGGCCTTCTCTACCGAATCAGCTCTTTATTTGCGCGCGAGAATTGCAACATCGAAATCGCGATCATCGAAACCGAAAGCCAAACGGCTATCGATGCGTTTTACCTCACTTCAAAGGGAGCCAAGCTGGCCCCCGGGCATCAGGAGCGCCTTCGGCACGAGCTTCTGACCGAACTCTCAAACACGTAGGGTGTGGATGGTGCGAACCCCCTAGTCCACCCTCCTACAGCTCGCGTAGTATCATAGTAGCTGGTGCGGGGAGGACGAACATGGTTGTTAAACACGAGGGAGAATTGACCTACGCCGACGTGACTCCACGCGGTCTCTACATGGGGAGGCGCAATTTTCTGTGGGGACTGCTAGGCACCTACGGTGCCGTCGCCGCATGGAAGAGGCTGCCCAGTTGGCTGGCCGGACCTGCCACCGGTTCGGTCCCTGTGCCCCTGAGCGGGGTCGGCACGAGCCCCTTCAGCACCAGCGAAAAACAGACGCCGGAAAGCGACGTGACGACGTACAACAATTTCTACGAGTTTGGTACGGGAAAGGACGACCCTTCGAGAAATGCCAAGAATTTTGTGACCTCGCCGTGGACCGTCTCCGTGGAGGGTGAGGTTGCCAAGCCCTGCAAGTTGAGCATGGACGAAATTCTGAAGCTGGCGCCGCTGGAGGAGCGGATTTACCGACACCGGTGCGTCGAGACGTGGTCGATCGTCGTGCCCTGGATCGGTTATTCGTTCAGCAACCTCATCAGGCTGGTCCAGCCGACACCGAAGGCCAAGTACGTGGCCTTCGAGAGCTATTATCAGCCGAAGCAGATGCCGCTGGGCAGTCAAGCCGGGATCGAACTGCCTTACGTCGAGGGGCTGCGGCTTGACGAGGCGATGAATCCGCTCACGCTCCTGTGCGTCGGGATGTACGGTCGGACGCTTCCGAATCAAGACGGCGCACCGGTGCGAATGGTCATTCCGTGGAAGTACGGCTTCAAGAGCGCGAAGTCGCTCGTAAAGATTCGCTTCGCAAAAGATCAACCCCTGACCACCTGGGGCATGTACACGGGTGTGAACGGGCAGCCGGAATATGGCTTTTACGCAAACGTGAATCCCAACGTGGATCATCCGCGCTGGAGCCAGGCCAAAGAACGTCGTCTGGGTGAGTTCCTTAGGCGGCCTACGCTGATGTTTAATGGCTACGGGGATCAGGTGGCCAGCCTCTATGCAGGCATGGACTTGCGCAAGTATTTCTAGCACATCGTGAACAAGGTTCTGACCAGCAAAGGGACAAAAGTTGTTGTTTTCCTCTTGTGCCTGCTCCCGTTGGGTAACCTGGTTTGGCGAGCGGTCCACGCTCTGTGGCAGGGACTGCCGCTAGAGACCTACCTCACGGCCAATCCAATTGAGTTCATCACTCACAGAACCGGGGACTGGGTGCTTCGATTCGTGGTCATCACGCTGGCGATCACACCTGTGCGCAAGCTCCTCAAGATGCCGCAGCTCATCCGATTTCGTCGCATGCTGGGTCTGTTTGCCTTCTTCTACGGATGCCTGCACTTTTCGACCTGGATGGTTCTTGACAAGTTCTTCGATTGGTCCGACATGTGGGCCGATGTGCACAAGCGCCCTTTCATCACCATCGGTTTCCTCGGTTTTGTGCTGATGATCCCACTGGCAATAACTTCGACCGCCGGTTGGATTCGCCGCCTCGGCGGCAAGCGGTGGCAGATGCTGCATCGCGCCATCTATCTGACGGCCATCGCAGGCGTCATTCACTACTACTGGCTGGTCAAATCCGATGTTCACAAGCCGCTCGAATACGGTTTTCTGATAGCCATCCTGCTGCTGTGGAGATTGTGGGACTCGCTGGTCGCGCGTAGGAAACAGGTTGCGACCGGGACGGCAAGGCGTCCCGAGCCGACAACGGCTGAATCGGCGTAGTACTTTTGTCGACTCCCGCCGTCTAACGGTCAGGCGACGGACCTGAAATCAGGAGGCGCGTTTTGCCCAGGGCATTCAAGTATTCTGAACGGCACTGCTCCCCAACTCTACCCGGCCTGCTGCGCGGCTGGGCCGCGGCGCTGTGGTTGCTTCCGTACGGCGGCACGCTAGCGGCTCAGACCTCGCCTACCTGCCCGCCGAAGGCGCGCGTGGACAATGTCACCGATACCTACGGAAATGTGAGAGTCAACGATCCGTATCGTTGGCTGGAAGATCAAGACAGCCCTGAGACCCGGGCATGGATTGATGCGGAAAATCGCTGCACGGAAGCCGTGTTGGCAGCCCTTCCCGGCCGCCAAGGGCTGCGCGATCGCATTGCGGCCCTTTATCGCACCGAAGTGTACTCGGCGCCTGCCGAGCGCGCTGGCCGGTACTTCTTTACCAAAAGGTCAGCCGAGCAGGATTTGTCGATGATCTATATGCGCCGGGGCCGGACCGGTACCGATGAAGTGCTCATTGATCCCCTGGGCTGGAGCAAGGATCATTCTGTCAGCGCGGGGATCGAGGCGGTGAGCCGCGATGGCAAATTCCTGTTTTACAGCCGTCGCGCGGGCGGCCAGGATGAGGTGACGGTGCACGTGTTGGATGTGGATTCGCGCCGGGACCTGCCCGATGTTTTGCCTTCAGCTGTTTACTTCTCAGTGTCTCCTACGCCCGACAACCGAGGCGTGTATTACGCTCGAGCCACGGTCGATGGGCCGCGGGCGTATTACCACGCCATGGGAACCGACCCGGGTCAGGACACACTGATCTACGGAACGGGTCTTGGGCAAGACCGAATCCTGGGTGCTTCCCTATCGGATGATGGTCGGTACCTTGTCTATACCGTCCTCCACGGAACCGGTTCAGAACAGACCGAGCTGTATGTTCAGAACGTGCAAGATCACGGACCCGTCGTCACCGTTGTCAACGATATCCCGTCTCAGTTCGACGCTTCCTTTGGCGGAAGCACGCTCTACATTCGCACGAATTGGAAAGCGCCCAATTGGCACGTGTACGCGACCGACCCTGTTTCTCCCTCAAGGGAACATTGGCGCGAAGTAGTGGCTCCCACCGGCGACACATTGAACAATTTTGCTCCGGTGGGGGGGAAGCTGGTCGCCGAATACCTTCACAACGCCACGTCCGAAATTGTGATCTCGGATCCGGACGGCAAGAACCCCAAGCCGATAGCGCTCCCCGCCCTGGGCTCCACAGAAGTTTCAGGCCGATGGGAGTCGCCGGAGCTTTTCTACGCCTTCACCAGCTTCAACTATCCGACGACCAATTTTGTGTACGACATCGCGACTGGGCGGTCCTCGGTGTGGTCGAAAATCAATGTACCGATGGATCCTAGCCTGTTTGAGACGGAGCAGGTCTGGTACAGCTCGAAGGACGGAACCCGCGTATCTATGTTTCTGTTTCACCGAAAAGGTATGGAGCTCAAAGGGGAGAATCCGACCCTCCTGTACGGCTATGGGGGTTTCGACGTTGTCTATCCCCTTGCGTATCAGCCTGCCATCGTCGCGTGGGCCGAGCGCGGCGGCATCTTTGCGATGGCGAACATTCGAGGTGGTGGGGAGTACGGCGAACAGTGGCACCGCGCAGGCATGTTCGAGAACAAACAGAACGTTTTCGACGACTTCATTGCCGCGGCAGAATACCTGATCGCCCATCGATATACGAACCCTCGCAAACTCGCGATTCGGGGTGGCAGCAATGGCGGGTTGCTGGTAGGCGCCGCGCTCACCCAGCGGCCTGAGCTGTTCCAGGCGGTTGTTTGCGAATACCCCTTGCTTGACATGCTTCGCTTTCAGAAATTCCTGCGGGGTCCGTATTGGGTCTCGGAGTACGGAAGTTCCGACAATCCAGAACAGTTCGCTTATCTTTACAGGTATTCACCCTATCAGAACGTACGACAGGGAACGAAGTACCCGAGCGTGCTTTTCGTCACCGGAGATGGAGACACGCGAGTGGCGCCGCTACACGCCCGGAAGATGACAGCTCTACTGCAGGCTGATACTGGCTCGAACCGGCCCATTCTCCTGCTTTATGATACAAAGTCGGGTCATTCCGGCGGACGGCCTATCAACAAGACCATCGACGAGCAGACCGATATCCTCAGCTATCTGCTATGGCAGCTTACCGTCACTGCCCCTGTTTCGGGGCACCAGGGCTCTGAGCCCTAGCCTTTCGGGCAGGGAAGGCTGGGCTGCCGTACCCTGCCCTTTATTTGCCCTTCGAAACGAAGTCCTGAGTGCCACGCTTGTGTAGCATGGTTCGATCGCTTTTGCCGTAATCGAGGAGCGCCTTTGAGACGCTGGGCCGGCGGTTGCCTGTCAGTCATCATGTCGGTTGTGCTGGGTGCCTGTGCGGGGACGACCCCATCGGTGAAGGGCACCGACGTGGCGCCCGCGATTACGACCCAACCGACGAACCAGAGCGTGACGGCGGGGCAGACCGCTACATTTTCTGTCACGGCGACCGGGACAGCGCCGCTGAGCTATCAATGGCAGAACGCGGCGACGAACACGAATATTTCCGGGGCCACCTCTTCCACCTACTCGCTTACCAACACGACGACAGCGGAAAGTGGCATGCAATTCCGTGTCATCGTGAGCAACGGGATCAATCCACCCGCGACCAGCAACACGGTCGCGCTCACGGTGAATGCGGCGAACTCAGGGGCCCCCACGATTACGACCCAACCGACGAACCAGAGCGTGACGGCGGGGCAGACCGCTACGTTTTCTGTCACGGCGACCGGGACAGCGCCGCTGAGCTATCAATGGCAGAACGCGGCAACGAACACGAATATTTCCGGGGCCACCTCTTCCACCTACTCGCTTACCAACACGACGACAGCGGAAAGTGGCATGCAATTTCGTGTCATCGTGAGCAACGGGATCAATC
Source organism: Candidatus Acidiferrales bacterium (assembly GCA_035622155.1). GTDB lineage: Bacteria > Acidobacteriota > Terriglobia > Acidiferrales > UBA7541 > Palsa-295. Next base: position 112,372 of record DASPVW010000040.1, on the reverse strand, counting down.
CACCCGCGACCAGCAACACGGTCACGCTCACGGTCAATACCGCGACGAGCGCTTCTGGCGTTACGGTCCTTACCTATCACAACGACATCGGCCGAACCGGGCTGAATCCGAATGAGACCATCCTGACGACGTCCAATGTCAACTCCAACCAGTTTGGACTCCTGGGAACGATCACGGTGGATGGTCCGGTGGATGCGGAGCCGCTCTACGTAGGAGGAGTGACGATTAACGGCGCCACCCACAACATCTTGTTCATTGTCACGGAAAGCGATTCGGTCTATGCCTTTGATGCTGACACGTTCACCCAGCTCTGGCATAACCCGGTGCTGAACGGCACGGGCGAGTCGCCGAGTGATGACCACGGTTGCGGGCAGATAGAGCCCACGATCGGCATCACATCGACGCCGGTCATCGATCTCAGCGCGGGGCCGCACGGCACCATCTTTGTGGTGGCCATGTCGAAGGATACGGGCGGCAACTACCATCAGCGGTTGCACGCTGTTGACATCACCACGGGTGCTGACCGGATGGCCGCGACAGATATTCAGGCCACGGGGTTTTCGCCGAGTCAGTATGCGGAGCGATCCGGATTGTTGTTGCTAAACGGCTCGATCTATCTGGCTTGGACCTCCCATTGCGACGGAGGTCCGTACAACGCTTGGGTGATGGGGTACAGTGAATCGTCGCTTCAGCAGGCGAGCGCGCTCAATCTCACTCCGAACGGTGGCGGCGGGGGGATCTGGATGGCGGGTGACGGTCTTGCGGCCGACTCATCGGGTAACATCTATTTCCTTGACGGAAACGGTACGTTCGACACGACTCTCAACGGAGGATTTCCGGCCAACGGTGACTACGGCAACGGCTTCATCAAGCTTTCTACGGCAAACAACACTCTCGCCGTGGCGGACTATTTTGAGGAGTTTGACACCGTCAGTCAGTCGAACAGCGATCAAGACCTCGGCTCCGGCGGCTTACTCCTGCTGCCGGATATGACCGATGCAAACGGTACTACGCGCTCTTTGGCGGTTGGCGCGGGCAAAGCCGATCTAACCCGCAGCGGCAATCCGGTCATGCTTTTTGTCGTGGATCGCAACAACATGGGCAAATTCAACTCGAGCAGTGACAGCGGAATCTACCAGGAACTCAGCGGAGCATTGCTGGGCGGTTCTGGCAACGGGGTCTGGTCCGCCCCTGCCTATTTCAATAACACACTCTACTACGGTGCGGTGAATGACGCGTTGAAGGCGTTCCCCATCACGCAAGCGAAGGTGGCGGCGACGGCGTCTTCCCAAAGTAGCAATACCTTCGGTTATCCCGGCACGACGCCGGGCATTTCGGCCAACGGGTCAGCGGAGGGAATTGTGTGGGCGATCCAGAATGGGGGAGGCGCCAACACTCTGTATGCGTATGATGCCACCAACCTCAACACGCCGCTCTTCCAAGGCCCGTTTTCGGGAAGCTCGAGCACGAAGTTTGTAACGCCCCTGATTGCCAACGGAAAAGTGTACATTGGAACAGGCTCACCCAACGCCAACGCTCCCGGCACGGTCGTCGTGTTTGGGCTAACCAATCAGGGAGCACGACTGGTTCGACGACCAGATGGGACAGCGACCCGTCACCGTTGGGAAAGATCCCCGAGGCCACCCCGGCCGGGGAGCAGCACTCCGGGTTACTAGCCCACTACCGGTTCGGATGTTTTCCGAGGCGATCGTTTTCCTCTCCGGCTTCTAGCGAGCGAATGCACAGATCCGTTTCATCCGCGGTGCACTGATAGATCTGGTAGACCGGAAGGTCTCGCGGCTGGACGAGGTAATCTCCCTTTTCGGTCTTCACCGCGAGACCGTAATCGCTGAGCACGTAGGGATTCCCAGGCAGCGCACGAACTCGAAATAGCGCCGCGCCCGGCTCGTAGTTCCCATAGCTGAAGCACCGACCGATGCAAGCGCGGTCGATGAGGTGTTGGATCAAAACCCTGGAGCCTGAAGGCGGGAAAATGGTTGCCATCACGCGCTGATTCGGTGGCAGCTCGCTCACCAGGGCCATGATTTGCGACTCCATTTTGTTCACAATCGACGTGTCGCGATATAAGAGCGAGAAGAAAACGGCTGCGATGGCACCGCATGCCACCAGGTGCCATTTTCTCGGTCGCATCGCGCCGAGCAGACAGCAGGCCATCGCCGCGGAGACCGAGGTCAATCGCTCCGTCAGAAGCGCAACCGCGGCGGTCGGCGGCGGGAAAGCCACGGCATCCGGCAGAAAAACAATGGCGACCTCGGTAAGGAGATAGAGTTGAAGCGGCAGCGAGTAATGGCTCGTTGGCTTGTGCTCGCGGCGTCGAGCGATGAGATCGATCGCGAGCGAAACGACCGCAAAGATCAGCACGGCCCGCGCAACGATACGATACCGCTCCCCGAAAAGAACGAGCTGGTCGGCGCCGTTAAACGCATAGAACGGCTTTGCGGCAGCGTCGACCGGGTAGTGCCGAAAGAGGAAAAAGTGCAGGGCCCCGATGGCGGCCACCGCCAGTGCAAACAGAAGGACGTGAACTCGTTGGCCCGTATTTTCGTGGATCCAGATATAGGCGCCGGCGCCCAGCAGCCAGAAAAAGCCCAAAGGATGAGCCACTAGAACCAATGGTGCAATCGCCAGGGCGATCCACCGCTCCCAGCCCGTGGCTCGCCACAGGATAGCCAGGCTGAAAAAGGACAGGCCCAGCGAGAGGTAATAGTTGAACAAGCCGAGGTGGAACGTCCACCCGTAGGTAACCAAAGCGATCAGCGGAACGAGAAACCAGGGCGGCCGCCGCGCGGCCGCGGAGACCAGCGCAAAGATCCCCCAGAAGAAAATCAGAACAGCGATCGACACAACAATCTTTTCCGACGCACCCCATCCCAAGACGGAACCCACGCGGCTCAACAGCAGGTCAAACAGCACGTTAGTGCGAAGCGGCGCGATCCAAAGGCCCGGCGCTTGCCCGCGACGGATCAACTCGACGAGCCAGGCATTGTAAAGATGGCTGCCAAGGTCGGCCGAGACGATTTCGCGGTGCCAGAAACAGGGCGTGAGGATCAAAGCGCAAGTAGCTAGGATTTGGGGCCAGCGCTCGCACAGGACTCGCCACACGGCGGGCCGCAAGGACGCTTGCGATGGCACGCAGCAATTGTCGTCCATCTTGACGGCTAAAGTGCGCTACCGCCCTTTGGGTCGGGATCCGCCGGGGCGCTTTCGCTCGGAAGGATCCCAGTCTTCGGGAGGAAAAGCAATGCGCCAGAACAGCGGGGAGGGTTCGCTAAACTCAACGCCTACTTCCGTTTTTCCGCTTTCTCTTTGACCCAAGAAGGTCACCTTGCAGGGGAGCTCTTCAGCGGTCTTCGAGTTGACGATGGCGACCTCTTGTAGTCGCGAGACCTGGGCGGCTAGGCGAAAGATGCAGCCGTGCGCGTTCACCGAAACCGTGTGTGTTTCCTCTTGAAAGGCTTGGCCTGCATGTCCCCGAACTAGGATGGGCATGGCAATGTTGACCCGGTGCGAACGCCGCCTTTCCGATCCGGCTTCGTTGGGTGCCGGGGCCCTCATATCTGCCATGGACATCTCCCCTTGCGATTTCGAGGAAAACGCGTGACCAGACACGGGCGGCTCGAAGATGGCCGCGAGCAATCACGATTTTACCTTGAAGGCGCCCCCGCGTTTCGTAAAGTCGATGCGCGCGGCACAAACAGTCAACAGAAAGGACAGATGGCCGAGTCGGGCTGAATCTTGAGGGGTATTGCGGCGGACAAAAAAAGGCGGACCAGCGACTGCCGGTCCGCCTTGCTGTGACTAGAGGCTGGTGACGTTCGCAGCCTGCAGGCCCTTCGGGCCGCGGGTGACTTCGAATTCAACCGCTTGGCCTTCGTTCAGCGACTTGTACCCCTCGGCCTGAATGGCAGAGAAGTGGACGAAAACGTCCTCGCCGGACTGGCGCTGGATGAACCCATAGCCCTTGCTGGCATTGAACCACTTCACAGTTCCTTGTTCTCTCACTGATGTACTCACTTTGTTTGAGCTATTTGTGCTTCTCGACCGCCTCCAGCCGTAAAGCAAAAGGGGCTGCAAGTTTGTACTCGCAGCCCCTTCAAACGAATCTAAAGGTGTTACAAGAGCAACAAACGCAAGCGGAGAGTACCACGCTTTTCCACTACAGGCCAGCCAAATCTTGCTGCCGTTGCTAGCGGCGAGAACGATTTCAACCCATCGGGTCGCGAGTCTGCGACAGAAACGGCCGGCACCGTATCGACGATTTCGGTACAATTTAATCAACAACACACAGGGCCGAAGGGGCTGAAAGGCAACACGAGGTTCTTAATTTGCACGAAAGGGCGCGCGAACGCGAAAACCCGCTGCGGGCGGCGCGGCGGGTGGTCATCAAGGTCGGCACGACGACCGTCACCGGCTCGGACGGTGAGCTACGCCGTGACCGGGTCGAGCCGATCGCGCGTGCGATTGCCGACCTGAGGAAGTCGGGACGCCAGGTGGTGCTGGTGTCCTCCGGAGCGGTAGGCCTCGGAAGAGGGTGGCTTGGGCTGCACCAGTCCCGCTTGGAGGATTTGGTCACGAAACAGGCCTGCGCTGCTGTGGGTCAGAGTCTGCTCATGGACGCGTACAAGACTCTGTTTGCAAAGTGGGAGGTCAAGATCGCACAGGTCCTGCTGACCGAAGAGGATTTCAGCAACTGGCGTCGTTATTCGAATGTGCGCCAGACGATGGAGAAGTTAATCGGCTTCGGCGTTCTACCGATTGTGAATGAGAATGACACGGTTTCAACGGCCGAACTGGAATCGGTCTCGCGGCAGGGGGCGCGCTCGGCTGCCTTCAGTGACAACGATCGCCTCGCGGCCCTCGTGATGAGCGGGTTGGAAGCCGACGCGCTGGTGCTGCTGACCAATGTGGATGGCCTGCTAGTTGAGCCGGCGCGGGATGGGAAGCTGAGCGAGGCGGCTCGGGTCATACCGCTCATCGCCGAGATCACGCCGGAGTTGAAAAACTGTGCAGCGGGGCCTTCAGCCAGTGGACGCGGCGGGATGCGTACGAAGCTGGAAGCGGCGGAAATCGCCATGAGTTGTGGAGCTGCCGCCGTGATTGCAAACGGCAGCCGCCCCGACACCATTGGACGCCTTTTCGCCGGCGAAAGCGTTGGCACAGTCTTTCTGCCGTCCAGACGAATACGCGGCAAACGGCGATGGATCGCGTACGCCGCCGACGTTCGAGGCCGAGTCGTGGTGGATGCGGGGGCTCATCGCGCGATAACGCAAGGCAAGGCGAGCCTGCTCGCCTCGGGGATTGTACGGGTCGAGAATCGTTTTGCGCCCATGGATGTCGTTAGCATTGTGGATCCGGAAGGGCGCGAATTTGCCCGCGGCATTGCCAATTGCGCGAGCGAGGAAGCCGAGAGATTTTCAGCAAAGCGTCGCCGCGAGAATGAGGCTCGATCGTCGCCGGTGCTTGTGACTCGCGACAATATTGTATTATTGCAAAAGCCATGAGCCATTCTCCGACAGCGCCATGCCAGGCCAACGGTCCATCGGTGGTTTCGGTCGCGCACCGGGCTAGGATCGCAGCGCGCGTTCTGGCCAAGCTGTCGCTTGAGGCACGCAACAACGTTCTGCTGGCCCAGGCGGAGGCGATCCGAGGCGGCTCGAAACGAATTCTTGAGGCGAACACGCGCGATTGTGACGCTGCCAAGCCCGATCTCGCTGCTGGGAAGATATCCTCCGCGATGTTCCAGCGCTTGCGCGTAACCGAAAAGAGCGTTGCTCAGATGGCGGCGCGGGTAGAAGAGGTCGCCCGCCTCGCCGATCCGCTCGGGCGCAGGCTTGCCGCAACCGAGTTGGACGATGGGCTGGTGCTGTACCGCGAGTCTTGCCCCCTGGGCGTGATCGGTGTGATTTTTGAGTCACGGCCCGATGTGGTGCCGCAACTGGCTTCTCTCGCACTCAAGTCGGGAAACGCTGCGATTGTAAAGGGTGGCTTGGAGGCGGTCGAGACGAGCGAGACCCTCGTCTGGATTTGGCAGGAGTGTCTTGCGAAGTTTCCTGCGGTCCCCGCCGATTCGCTCAACCTTTTGCACTCGCGGGCAGACGTCATGGACCTGCTGCGGCAGGACCTTGAGGTCGACCTGATTATTCCTCGCGGATCGTACGGTCTAGTCCATTTTATCCGGCGACACACACATATACCTGTGCTCGGTCATGGCGAAGGCCTCTGCCATGTTTATGTCGATCGGTCGGCAGACCTCAACAAAGCCGTCGACGTCGCCTACGATTCGAAGGTCGACTACCCCGCGGCCTGCAATGCTGCCGAGACGTTGCTCGTTCACCAGGCCATCGCGCCTAAATTTTTGCCCAAGATTGTCGCGAAGCTAAGAGAGGCGGGGGTTGAGATTCGTGGGGACGGCAAGACGCGTGCTCTATTGCCGGATGAATTGATCGTGCCTGCCACAAAGAAGGATTGGTCGACTGAGTACGGCGATTTGATTTTGTCGATCAAGGTGGTAGCCGATTTGGATGAAGCGATCGAACACGTGAATTCTTACGGCTCTCACCATACCGACACCATCGTAACGGAGGACCCGGACGCTGCCCGGAGTTTCATGAACGGGGTCGATTCGGCGGGCGTTTATCAAAATGCCTCAACACGATTTGCCGATGGCTACCGATATGGGTTCGGCGCAGAGGTCGGGATCAGCACCGGCAAACTCCACGCGCGCGGGCCCATGGGACTCGAGGGCCTGACGACCTACAAGTACAAACTCTACGGTCATGGCCACACGGTTGCCGAGTACTCTCAGGGTAAAAAGGAGTTTCACCATCGTCTTATCGATTAGCCGAACGTGCCTCTTGTTTGGTCAACGCCCCTAGCCATCGATGCCTGGTCGGTCGAAACCCCAGGGCCAGCAAGCCCAACGCAATCGCAGCCAGTGCCGAGGCTGCGTCTCCAGCCGTACGATCCCACGTTTGGTGGAAGCAGATTTCGATGTGGCTTGTTCCAGGTCGAAGCGGCACCAGGATCTGCCCGGTTTCCGGGCCTACGTCGAATTTCACTTGCTGCCCGTTCAGCCGAAGGTCCCACGCCGGGTAGTTCAACAGGCGCGGCGCAACTGTCACAGGCTGTTGGCTATCTGCCGTGAATCCTCTGTGCGTAGAGGTCCACACCTGCGTGGCGAGTCCCACTCCGGCGGCAGAAACGATGTCGCCGGAGGTGGAATCGAGTTGTCCAATCGGTGGCGCCGGCTCGGGCGACACGGTGGCGGGCCGCACCGAGGCATCGGGATTTCCGGGTAGCTGATACCGATCGCATCCAACGGGCGCGTACTCGTCGGTACCCTCATAGCCTCGGCCGGCTTGGATCGAAGCGGCGATTTCGGAAACCTCGTCACTGTCCCATTCTGCGTCCTTGAGCATCGCCGCACCGGCTGTACCGATCGCGATGAGAACAGCCGCCGTCGCTGTCCACCTAGCGATTCGGCTCTCCCATCTGGCGATGGCGGCTGCCGCAAAGAAGGCGAAGGCAACGTCTAGGATGTCCAGCCATCGCCACGGAAACTGTATAAACCACAGCTTTGGCAGTTCGCGCCACAGCCACAGGCTGGGCGGCAACATCATTCCGGTCGAAACGAGCCCGAGCACCGACAAGACCCACCAGGGTCTACTCATCTCAGCTCGCTTCTTGAGGGTAACCAGCGCCGCAACTCCTGCCACAACGATCAGCCCGACGGCCACCCAGGAAACCTTCCAATTGAACGCTCGAAAAAATGGATCGGCCGTATGCGTGAAGAGAAAATTCTCGGAGGGCCGACCATTGTCCGAGACAACTTGCTCAATCTGCACCCACGCTTGTTCCCAGGCTGCCGGCAAAACAAAACAGGCGGCCAGAGCCAGACCACCCGCGGTGGCGCCGAAGCCAAGAAGCAGCGGTCGAGGACTCCTCTCTAAAAGCGATCCCAAGGCGATCGCTATCGCCAAGCTATATGTCGCGATCACGGCGGCAGGCAGGTCAGACAACCAGATGCCGGCCAGTATCAGAGCCAGGATCGGGACCTTTCTCGACTCGCCTCCGATGATGCGGAGTGTTGCCCACAGAAGCAGAGGAAGAAGCGCTGCCGCAAGAAGTTCGCCGAAGGCGCTGCGGTAGTACACCATGACGAGATGGTACGGACAGGTCGCGTAGAGAACCGCGGCCAGATTGGCATAGGCCTCCGGGAGCGCTTCGCGCGCCAACCGCCACATCGATAGGCCTGCGACCGTCAGGGCGAGCCAAATAAAGGCACCGGGAGCCATCTTCCAGGGCAGGAACGAGCCGAGTGCCGCGCCGATCATCCACGACAGTGGCGGATAAAAGATGAAACGCGGCTCGCCAAACCCCCAGTTGGCCCACTCGGCCCAGCGGGGAAAGAGAATGCCCTCGCGCCATTGCCCTCGGACATCCATCCACGACTCGACGTGAAAACTGAAATCATGGCCCGAAATGTTGCCATAGAAGAGCATGGGCACGACGACGGCCGCACTGGCCAGGCAGACCCAGACAACCGCGAAACCCCCTGAGGGGTGCGGCAGGGCATGCTTGGCATGTGGCGGCGCTGGAATGGTGGGCGCTTGATTCAGCAGACGGCTCCGTCGCTCGTTTGGGACGAGGATACAGGATCGAACCGTGAGCCGCTAGTGGCCGTGATGTGATCTAATGCCAGGAGTTTTCTCGGCCTGCAGCCTCTTTGAGTGAGGAGTTTTCCGATGACCGACGAAGAACAGAGGCTGTACGCTTCAGAGAAGCGCGAGGTCCATTGGAAGCGCTGGGGCCCCTACCTTTCCGAACGACAATGGGGCACGGTCCGCGAAGATTACAGTCCGGATGGCGACGCCTGGAACTACCTGCCGCATGACCATGCGCGCTCGCGCGCCTATCGTTGGGGCGAGGACGGCATCGGAGGGATTTGCGACCGCCGCCAACATATCTGCTTCGCCATGGTTCTCTGGAACGAGAAGGATCCGATCCTCAAAGAGCGGCTGTTCGGTTTAACGAATCTCGAAGGCAATCACGGCGAAGACGTTAAAGAGTATTACTACTATCTTGACGCCACTCCGACGAGCTCTTACCTGAAATTTCTGTACAAGTATCCGCAACGAGCGTATCCCTACGACCAACTCTGCAGTGAAAACGCGAAACGCACACGCAAGGATCCCGAGTACGAACTGATCGATACGGGAATTTTTGACGACAACCGCTACTTCGATGTGTTCGCCGAATATGCCAAAGCAACCTCCGAGGACGTGCTCATTCGCCTCACGGCGTGGAACCGCGGTCCGGAGCCTGCACGATTGCATCTTCTTCCCACGATCTGGTTTCGGAACCGCTGGTCTTGGGGCGACTACGACGATTCCCCCAGTGCCTCCCAGATCGGCGGACCCGGAGGGACCCAACTGATCGAGCTAGCCGAGTTTCATTACGGCAAGCGTTGGCTGCTGATCGAAGGATCGCCGGAACTCCTGTTTACGGAGAACGAAACCAACGCGGAGCGTCTTTTCCAAACCAAGAACCGTACGCCGTACGTCAAAGATGCTTTCCATCGCTACTTAATCGCAGGGGAGCGAGAGGCCGTGAATCCAGCCAAGAAGGGCACAAAGGCCGCCGCGCATTTCTCTTCCGAAATTGCGCCGGGCGCGCGCTGGGAGATTCGCTTGCGGCTGCTCGATGCCAACCCAGCCACCAGCGGTGCGACAGCGCAGGAGTTCTTTGGCACTGCATTTGAGGCTGTTTTCGATCAGCGTCAAAAAGAAGCGGACGAATTCTACCGGCAGCGGATCCACGTCGGAATGACAGAGGATCCGCGCCTTGTCCAACGTCAGGCCTTTGCCGGGCTGCTTTGGGGCAAACAGTGCTACCACTATGACGTCGACCGTTGGCTTCGAGGGGATCCGAGACAGCCCCCTCCTGACCCCCGGCGCCTGGACGGCCGGAACCATGAATGGACCTACCTCTACAATTCCGATGTGATTTCGATGCCTGACAAATGGGAATATCCGTGGTACGCCGCCTGGGATTTGGCGTTTCATTGCGTGGCCATGGCCCTGATCGATCCGGATTTCGCAAAAGAGCAGCTCGTCCTTTTTCTCCGCGAATGGTACATGCATCCCAACGGGCAACTCCCGGCCTACGAGTGGAATTTCTCCGACGTGAATCCTCCCGTGCACGCCTGGGCCGCCCGGCGGGTGTACAAGATCGCCGCTCGCGTCCAGGGCAAACCGGATCGCGAGTTTCTAGAGAAGGTGTTTCACAAACTACTGCTGAACTTCACCTGGTGGGTGAACCGCAAAGATCCACAGGGAAAGAACGTCTTCGAAGGCGGCTTCCTAGGCCTGGATAACATCGGGGTCTTTGACCGCTCACGGCCTCTCAGTCCCGGCAGCTCGATCGAGCAATCCGATAGCACCAGCTGGATGGCGATGTTCTGTTTGGACATGCTTTCGATGGCCATGGAGTTGGCTCGCGAGGATCTAGCCTATCAGGATGTGGCGAGCAAGTTCTTCGAGCATTTCGTTCATATCGCGCAGGCCATGAACGACATGGGCGGCGAGGGGATTGGGTTGTGGGACCCGAGCGACGGCTTCTATTACGACGTGCTGCACCTACAGGATCATCCGACGCCCATCCCCATGAAGGTCCGCTCGATCGTCGGTCTGATTCCGCTGTTTGCGGTCGAAACGTTTCATCCCGACGTTTTGGCACGCATGCCCAACTTCGTGAAGCGTATGCAATGGTTTCTCGATCATCACGCTGACGTGGGCCAGCACGTCGAAATGAGGCGCCAAACGCCCAAAGGGCCGCACCTGCTGCTAACGATTGCCAACCGGAAGAAGCTTGAGCGAATCTACCGTTACGTCTTGGACGAGAAGGAGTTTCTTTCGCCCCTTGGGGTTCGCGCGCTCTCGAAATATCACCTCGACCATCCTTTCACTCTTTCGATTGACGGGGGAAACCATTCGGTTAGCTATGAGCCCGGAGAGTCGTCGACCGACCTTTTCGGCGGGAATTCCAATTGGCGCGGGCCGGTTTGGTTTCCGATCAATTTTCTGCTCATCGAATCGATGCAGCGCGTTCACCACTATTATGGCGACGACTTCAAGGTGGAATGTCCTACCGGCTCGGGACAATGGAAATCGCTCTGGGACGTGGCGGGAGACATCTCACGACGGCTGTCGCACATTTTCCTGCGGCGCGATGGGCGCCGCCCCATCTACGGCGATGTTTCCCTGTTTCAAAGCGATCCGTATTGGCGCGACCTCATCCTCTTCTACGAGTATTTTCACGGCGAGACGGGCGCAGGGCTGGGTGCCAACCACCAAACTGGCTGGACGGCACTGGTGGCCAAGCTCCTTGAACAAAGCGGCGAATAGGCCTTCTCCCCCCCGCTACCGGGCGGCGGGTTCCACCAGTTCGATCAAGCATTTCTTGCCGCTTGCCGACGGCAGAAGAAAGAAATTGACGCGCGTTTGATCGGCGCCCGCCCTCGCTACGGGGTAAATCGGCGAAACGCTAGAGCGCGCAGAAAGCAGCTTGGTTGCTCGATCGACATCGCTCACGCTCACTTCAATCTGTTGGATGCCTTCGCCGAATTTCCTGAGATATCGGGCGATGGCGCCCGATCCTCGGCTATCGCTCGTGGTCAGTATATCGAGGTCGTCTTCCCCACCGAAGTGTAGCTCAAATTCAATGGCATCCTGTTCGGCAGGGACGTCGGCGAGCCGGGGCGAGCCGTTGGCTTGGCGAATTCGCTCAAAATGATCGGGCTCAACGGCGATGCCCACGACCAACAGAGGGTGTCTCGAGTCTCGGGCAGCGCCGACGGCGAAAGGAGGTGTCAGCTTACGAAACTCCGGGTCGTCAATCCAATCGTTCGATCCTGAGAAACACTCCGTAAAGGCTGCCACGCGCAACGCGTGAGCTGCGGCCGCTCGTTTTGTCGAATCGGCATCGCCGAGCTGCCGGATCCAGAGCGAGATGTTCTCATCGTCCGGCAGAGTTTACTCCGACTCTTGGGCGGGTCGGAAAGCGTTCGCGTTGGAAAGGGCGATGTACTCGGTTTGGCCAGGGCGGACCGTTACAGGCACATCCCACAGCGAACGCGCGTCACCCACCACGGCGACCACATCGAGCGTGCTGATCCAATAAGTTCCGGGAGACACCCTAGCCACGTATCCCTGACCCTGCAAATTGGTCTCTGCGCGCGCCACGAGGTATTTCGACTGCGCCAATTCCAGAGAGCGCCGGCGAATCTCAGGACGACGTTTTCCCACCAACGCGGTCCACTTTTGCCCCGGATCGATGTCGGCGAAATTCAGGTCGATGGTATCGACGCTTGACGGGTGCTCGTCAATATAGCGGCGGACGGCATCTTCATAGTCGGCCGACAGTTTCGCAAATTTATCGGGATTTTTGGGTTGGTCCGTCGGCTTTACTTTTGGCTTCGGAAAATCCGCCGACTGGTCGCCGGCATTCCTCTCCATGTAGGCCTTGCGGAACTCCGGCACCGTCAGGATATCCATCGTCGTTAGCTTGTGGAGGAAGTCGGGCCCGGAAAGCGACACCCATTGATTTTTTTTCATCCACGCCTTCAGCTCCGGAGAGTACGTCGAATCGAGCTTGTCGATGAACGCGTTCATATCGGGCTTAGGGCTGGCTTGGTCCACCTCTTTCTGGATGTTGTCGAAGCTTTTGGTCAAAATATAGAAGGGGAAGCCGCGCACCGGTTCTTCCAGTCCACCAGAAGGCGTGGCCCGCGCCACGAACTCGATCGAGCCCACTTGTGCCAACGAGCCAGACGCAAAGGCCAGAATTCCCACGCCGAGCAACGTCGCGAAGCGAAGGCCGGTTTTCATGGCGCCCATCGTAGCAGATTGCGCCAAAAGCGTGCGCAGAGACAGCGGCGTGGAGCGAGTTGGTAAACGTTCGGGATCGCGGGAGCGGTGAGCCCTAGTAGAGCGAGAAGGTCTGCTCGATCACGACGCGTACCGCGGCGGGCCTGCCGTCCGGGCCGCGCGCTGGAGTGCAGCGCCACGTGCGAACGGCCTCGATTGCCTTCTCGTCAAGGCCAAATCCCAGTCCTTTGGCAACATGGGGATCGGCAACGCGACCGTCCGCTGTGACGATCGCCGTCAGTTCTACGCTGCCCTGAATCTTTACCTTCACGGCTTCGTCGGTGAATTCGGCCTTGGGCATGTAGTAGCAGGCTGGCTCTCCGTAACCGCCCGATCCTGCATTGGGTGTCCCGCCACCCGTGTTCCACCCGGAGCCGGGACCGACGCCCGCGCCATTGCCGTTGCCGACTCCGCTTCCGTTGCCCTGGCCCATCGAATCATTGTTAGCCTTGCCGAACGGGTCTCCCCATTTTGGCGCGTCGATGTTGGGCATTTTGATTTCTGGATTGCCGAGGACGGTTGGCGTCATCGCAATCTGAGGGTGCTCGACGGGCTTCGCCAGCGGGGCCGCAAATTGGGTCCAAGAGAACTTAGGCAGTTTACCCCGCGTGGCGGGCTGGTCATTGTGCTGACCGCCACCGCCGCCTGCCCGAGTGGCTGCCGGGGCCAGGTGTGGCAAAAACGGCGACACGTCGACGGAGGATTCATCGGGGTTGAACGCCTTGGTGATAGCAGGTGAAATCCAGTTAGGGAGAAACAAGGGGACAAGTACGATCAGCGCGATCGCGACCACATGCGCCGCAATCGATGCGACCTGCACGCGGCTGAATTGCGTGTTTTTCGACCAGATCTCGGGCACCGCCATCGGCTGGCTGGTCGTATTAAGTGGTGGCAGGTTGGGCGGCCGAATCAAATCGCGCAGATTGCGCCACAACCCCGGTTCCTGCTGCCAGTCGACGAGCAAACCGGAATCCACTCTGCCGCGGGCACCTGCCTGGAAAAATTCCTTGAGATTCGCTTTGATACTGGCTCCGAACCGCGGCATATCAAAGGCGGTCGGGGTACCCTCGCGAATTCTCGCGGGGCGTTCGACGAGAAAATCCCTTAGATTTGAGAACAGGCTGCGGAGGCTCGATTCATTGGAGACCAAGCCATAACGACCGATGGGACTAGACCCCTCCGAACGCACTTGGTCGTTCAATTTGACGCCCCACTCCGACATGGATCCCCGATTCCCTTCCGTAGACATACCAACTACTTAGACGCCTGTCTACGAAAAAGGATGTCTACCCGTTCGCACGGGCTGACACACTTACACTTTCATTGTAACATACACGGCTTGACTGGGAATTTCAGTTTCCGCGGCGCCATCCCTCACAATCAGGGTCACCCCCGCCGGGGCGTGCGCCCGTCTTTTAGGAAAGGGCCTTTCGAGCTCGCAAGATGGCGAAACTCCTCGATTTGAAAAGCACCCTGAATCTTCCGAAGACCGATTTCCCCATGAAGGCGCAATTGCCCGAGCGCGAGCCCGAGCAGCTCGCGGCCTGGGAAGAGATGGGTCTGTATCACCAGATCTTGGAATCGCGAGCAGGCCAGCCTTTGTTTGTTCTGCATGATGGCCCGCCCTATCCCACGGGTGAAATTCATTTGGGCACAGGGCTGAACAAAATTCTGAAGGATATGATCGTAAAGTCAAAGACCATGGCAGGTTTCCGCTCCCCGTACCTACCGGGATGGGACTGCCACGGGTTGCCGATCGAGACGCAGGTCGAAAAGGAGCTGGGAGGAAAGACCAGCAAGGTCGCGCCTGCCGAGTTTCGCAAGATGTGCCGCGATTTTGCGGCTCGCTACATCGAGATCCACAAGCGTGAATTCCGCCGCCTGGGCATCTTCGGCCGTTGGGACCAGCCCTATCTTACGATGGATCCGGTCATGGAGGCGTCCATCGCCGGTGCATTTATCGATTTTCTCGAGAAAGGCTATGTCTATCGAGGGCTCAAGCCGGTCTATTGGTGCATCCACGACCGAACCGCGCTCGCCGAGGCGGAAGTCGAGTACGAGGATCACACCAGCCCGTCCATTTGGGTGAAATTCCGTCTGGTGCCGGGACGGAAGGCGAATGCGCCGGGTGGTGAGGTGAGCGCGCTCATCTGGACGACCACCCCTTGGACACTGCCAGCAAACCGTGCCCTCGCATTCCATCCGGATTTTGACTATGTCGTTGCCGAGACGCCGGTCGGAAAGCTGCTTCTCGCGCAGGGACGCGTCGGGGCGCTGGCCGACGAAATTAAGCTCGCAACGAGCGCCATCCACGGTGGCTGGAAGGGAAAAGATCTGGAAGGCGTCGAATTTCAGCACCCGTTCCTGGATTTTCGTGTGCCCGCGGTGCTGGCCGACTACGTCACGCTCGAGCACGGTACCGGAATCGTGCACACCGCGCCCGGCCACGGAGCCGATGACTTCCGCACCGGGCAAAAATACTCACTCGAAGTCTATGCCCCCCAAGACGACGGCGGCCACTTCATCGAAGGCCTTCCCGAATACAAAGGCAAGACTGTTTTTGAGGCGAATCCGATTATCGTCGAACTGCTCAAGCAGCGCGGTATGTTGGTGGCGGAAAGAAAGCTCTCACACAGCTACCCGCACTGCTGGCGCTGCCACAATCCGGTCATCTTCCGCGCCACCGAGCAATGGTTCATTCCGATGGATCGAGCGGCTTCTGCCGCAGACCCGACCAAGGAGTCGCCGCTTCGCCAGCGGGCGCTTGCCGAAATCGATCAAGTGAAATGGCTCCCGCCGTGGGGGCGGGAGCGCATGCACGGCATGATCGCCGAGCGGCCGGACTGGTGCATTTCGCGTCAGCGCTTTTGGGGCGTACCGCTGATCGTTTTTTACTGTGACGGATGTGGCAGGCGGCTCATGGATTTCCAGGCCCTGCGGCACGTGCTCTCGTTCTTTGAGCGCGAAGGATCCGACGCCTGGTACACCCGCTCGGCCGAGCAGTTGCTCCCGCCCGGGATAAAATGTTCGTGCGGCGCCGCGAACTGGCGGAAAGAGAACGACATCCTGGACGTGTGGTTTGAATCTGGCTCGACGCATCTTTCCGTTCTCACCGAGCGCAACGGTCTCGCTTGGCCCGCGCAGGTCTATCTGGAAGGTCCCGATCAATTCCGAGGATGGTTCCAGAGTTCGTTGCTCGTGGGCATCGGCACACGCGGTCGGGCCCCTTACGAGCAGGTTGTCACACACGGCTGGACGCTGGACGACGCGGGCAAACCGATGTCGAAGTCGCTCGGCAACGCGCTTTATCCGAATGAAATTGTCGACAAGTGGGGAGCCGATCTGCTGCGGGTCTGGGTCGTTTCGCAGGATTACACCACCGAGATGCGCAATTCGCCTGCGATGATGGCGCAGCTGGCCGAGGCCTACCGAAAAATTCGCAACACGTTTCGTTTCGCCCTATCGAATCTGTTCGATTTCCATCCGAGGCGCGACGCGATCCCTCATGCTGGCCTGTGGGAGATGGACGCGTGGATGCTACGCCGAACAGGCGCGCTCGTCCGTCAATGCCTCGCTTGGTATGCCAGTTTCGAATTCCACCGTGTGTATCATGCCCTGCGCGATTTTTGCGTTGTGGATTTGAGCGCGTTTTATTTTGATGTCCTGAAGGACCGCCTGTACACGTTCGCACCGAATCATCGCGGCCGCCGCTCGGCGCAAACCACCGTCTATGACATCGCTTGCGCCCTCGTGCGACTGGTCGCTCCGATCCTAGTCTTTACCTCGGAGGAAATCTGGAAGCATTTGCCCCAGACATCTCTTGGTTCCGCCAGCATTCACATGGCCCATTTCCCGTCGGCTGAGCCTTTCGAAAATGCCTTGGACCAAGCGCATGCAAACGACTGGGATCGGCTGCTAGCTGTGCGGCAAGAGGTCCTGAAGGTGCTCGAGGGGCTGCGCACGGAAAAGAAGATTTCCGCCAACCTGGAGGCACGGGTCACCCTGCGAGCGGTCGGAGACACGGACCGTTTGTTGAAAAAATACGCCAAATTTCTTCCTGAACTCTTTATTGTGTCGCAGGTTGAGATCGAAACTTCGGATTTGGCTGCGACGTCGGATTCAGTTGAGATTCGCGCCGGCAAAGCGCGGGGCCTCAAATGTGAGCGCTGCCGAACTTACTCGACCCATGTGGGCGAGAGCGCCGATTTCCCGACGCTGTGCGAGCGCTGCCTTGCCGCTCTGGCTGAAATCGAACGCGAAGGCGGCAGCGTAGCCGAGGCGGATCCCTCATGACCCTCCCCTCGCGCACGGTATGGCCGTTCGCGTTGATTGCTATGGTTGTGCTCATCGCCGATCAGCTGACGAAATATGCAGTGGAACAACTGACACCGAGCGGTTCGCTGCGCATCCTGATTCCCGGTCTGCTGAATCTGGTACACACGAACAATCCCGGCGTCGCTTTCGGAATTCTTTCCAGCACCCAGACGCCCTGGCGCGCGCCGGTGCTCATCATTTTCTCCCTGGGTGTCATGTGTCTGATCATGTGGTTGGTCGCCACGGACCGTGCAGGCAGCTGGCTCGGCCAGTACGGGCTGGTTTTGATCTTGGGAGGTGCTGCAGGAAACTTCCTGGACCGGATTTTGCGACGCAGTGTCACCGACTTCATCGACTTCCATATCGGCGACCACCACTGGTACACATTCAACGTCGCCGATTCTGCGATCGTCGTTGGCGCAGGCCTGGTCATCCTCGAGCTCTTGCGCGACTGGCGGCATCCCACCCACGAGCGCGCCTAGCGATGTATCCGATTCTTTTCCACCTTGGTCCGATTCCCATTTACACGTACGGGGTAATCGTCGCGAGTGGTTTCTTGCTTGGCCTCTGGTATGGGACGCGGCAAGCACCGAAACTGGGCCTGAGCCCCGAGTTCGTTTGGAACCTCGGCATCTATGCCATCTTGATCGGGCTTGTTTCCTCCAAGCTGTGGCTCCTTCTGAGCGAATGGGACTACTACGCTGCGAATCCAGGCCAAATTTTCAGCGTCCAAACGTTGCAGTCGGCAGGAACCTTTTATGGAGGCATTCTCGGAGCGATGGTTTGGGTCATCGTGTACGCGCGCATCGAGAAGGCGCCGTTGCTGGCAGTTTTCGATGTCTCGGCCGCTCCGCTGGCCTTAGGGCACTCGATTGGGCGCATGGGATGCTTTGTGGCGGGATGCTGCTACGGCAAGCCGACGTCGCTTCCGTGGGGCGTCACTTTCACAAATCCCGTCGCGGCGCGAATCGCCGGCACGCCCTTAAACGTCTCACTGCATCCGACGCAACTCTACGAAGCTGCTGCCGAATTCTTGAACTTCCTTTTGCTGGTTTGGCTCAGCGCGAGGCAGAGATTTTCAGGGCAAATCGCGGGCGCGTTTTTCATGCTCTACGGAATCGAGCGCGGTGGCATCGAGTTCCTTCGTGGCGATCCTGGCCGCACCATGATGTTCCACGAAACGGTATCGCTGATGCAGATCATAAGCCTAGGCTTATTCGTTGCGGGTGCTTTGCTGTGGTGGCGTGGCCTGCGTAGTTCTGCCGCCTTGCCGCCTCGGGCGACGACTCCGGTCGCGACCGGCCGCCCGTAGCAATCTCTTGCCCAATCGTGTTTCACTCGACAGCGGAACCGATGACAGCGTCGGCTGAATCTTGTGCATTTATCGTCCCCTTGGAAAGCGCCGGGGAACGCCTGGATCGCTACCTCGCCTCCCAACTTCCTAAATTGAGCCGATCAAAGATTCAGTTGCTGATGGAGGAAGGACGGGTGCGCGTGGACGGCGTGACGCGAAAGGCTTCCCACCGTGTCGAGACGGGAGAAAAAGTGGCGATTGAGATTCCGCCACGGCCTCCGGCCAAAGTGGCGGCCGAACCTATCCCTCTTGACATTCTCTATGAGGACGAAGACCTCGCAGTCATCAACAAACCGGCCGGGATGATCGTCCATCCCGGAGCGGGTGCCGATGCCGGCACGATGGTCGGCGCCCTGCTTCATCGGTTTGGCGGCGATAGGGGTCTATCTGCCCTCGCAGGTCCGTTACGCCCCGGAATCGTGCATCGCCTGGACAAAGATACTTCCGGCGCAATCCTCATCGCGAAAAATGACGTAACACACAAGAACCTCGTTGAGGCCTTTCGCGCCCGGCGCATCCAAAAAACCTACCTCACACTCCTTCACGGCAGGATCAAAGGAGATGCTGGCACGGTCGATCTACCCATCGCCCGCGATCTCAGGCGCCGCTGGCGCATGACAGCTCGTCGCCAGAAGGGTCGTGCGGCGCAGACCGACTGGCGGGTGCGGCTTCGGCTCAACGGCTTCGCGCTGATCGAGGCGGGCCTCAGAACGGGCAGGACGCATCAGATTCGGGCTCATTTTTCCGCGTGGGGATGTCCCGTCGTGGGCGACACGCAGTACGGAGCGCCACGTCGCGAGCGCGTCGGCGCCCTGTTGCTACCGCCGCTAGGAAGGAATTTTCTACATTCCGCCCGGCTTGGATTTACACACCCCCGTACGGGGAGAGCGATCGAAGCTTGCGCGCCGTTGCCGCCGGAGCTAGTGGGCTACCTTGAGGAGCTCGGTCGCGCCACACAAACCACCGCCGGCTCGATTGACGCTGCGCTTAAAGGCTTCCTATAATTGGCGGAGGTGAGGCTCCTCGTGGTTAAGCATGGCTCTAGCAGGGCGGTTGGGCAGATTTTCGTCCTGGTGCTTGTGGTTTCTTTCACGCTTGCGGGCGCGCAGCAACCCCCACCGCCGTCTTCCGCGGCTCCCGCTCCGTCGGCGCCGGAACAAAACAAGGAAACCGCGACCGTGGCGAGTCAGCGGCCTATCGTCAGCACAACCGGGCTTGTCCACCTCGTGGCAACGGTGGTCGACCGTCATCACAACTTCATCACCGATCTCAACAAGGACGACTTTAAGGTTATCGAAAACGGTGTGCCGCAGAACATCCAGTTTTTCAGCCGCGAGACCGACCTGCCCCTCCGCATCGCTCTCTTGCTGGACACGTCCAACAGCATCCGGTCGCGTCTGGAGTTTGAAAAGGACGCGGCGATCGATTTTCTGCACAAGGTCATCCGTCGCAACAAGGACCTCGCCTTCCTGATGACCTTCGACAACGATCCGGAAGTGATCCAGGATTACACAGGAGACATCGAGCTGCTCGACGCCGCCATTCGCGAGCAGCGTGCAGGGGGCGGGACGGCCCTCAACGATGCCATCTGCCTTGCCGCGGAAAAACTACAACATGCGCCCGCCCCGAAGGAGCCAAGCTCGGACGTTCGGCGGGTCATCGTGGTGATCAGCGACGGGAATGACAATCTGAGTGATCACGCGCTCAGCGATGCCATCGACGCGGCGATTCGCTCGGAAACGGCTGTGTTTGCTGTCAGCACGAATACCGATTGGCTGGCCATCGACAATGCAAACAAGCCCAGCAAGTATAGTCTTGCCGGCGGCGACAAGGTCCTTCAGCAGTTTGCCGATCAAACCGGCGGCCACGCCTTTTTCCCATACCGCGTCGACGACCTGGCCGAGTCGTTCCTGGCAATAGGGACCGAGCTGCGCAGCCAATATTTCATTGCCTATGCGCCGGCCGACCCGCCGCCGGGCGGACAGTATCGCCAGATTGACGTGGAGACCTTACAGAAGGGCTTAACCGTTCGAACGCGTAAGGGATACTTCGCTGCCGCCGTTTCGCCCGTTCCCACGGCGCGCTAGCATGGTGCCCCTTCTAGCTGGCGGGCGCGTAATAGCCCTTTCGGGCCAAAATCTTGACGTCGGGTCGATTCACTTCGACTTTGATCTTCCGGAACGTTCCGTCACGTTTCGTATTCGTTGAGGAATAGCCGAGTACGTACTGCGAGCGCAGCTCCTCGGAGATGACGTCAAACGCTTTTTCCAGACCCTTGTCGCTGCGGACGTTGATCACCCGCCCACCCGTATCTTGAGTCATTTTCGAGGCTACGCCCGGTCCATATCCCTCCGTGGCTCGGGGATCGGTAATCAAGATAATGTGAATAGCGGCGTCGGCACGTTGCGCCGATTCGATGGCGTCGCCCTCGCTTAACTTGCTGCCTGTGTCCTCGGCATCGGTGAGAAGTACAACGGCCTTGCGTCCGGCTTCGCTCTCCAATTCGTCGTGACAGGCAAGGTAGACCGCGTCATATAAATTGGTTCCGCCCCCCCTTGTCGGGACTGTCCCCGGCGTGATCATCGGACCAGCCGCATTGATCGTGGCCCGGCGAATCGCGCGTGACAAAACGGCCGGATCTTCGGTGAAGTCGGCCAGCAGATTCACGTCGGTATCGAAGCTCATGACAAGGGCTTCATCCTTCTTGTGCAGCACTTCGTGAACGAAACGTGAAGCAGCCTCCTGTTCCGCACCGAGAATCTCCGTCATGCTGCCGCTGGTATCCATCAGGATGGCCAGAGAGATCGGCAGATCCACTTGCTTGGTGAAGTAGTCCACCTTTTGCTCGACGCCGTCCTCGTAGACTCGAAAGTCCTCCTTGTTCAGGTCGGTGATGATGGTGTTGTGGTGGTCGCGCACCGTCGCAAAGACGTTGACCACCGTCGTCTGGACTTTGAGCCTTTGCCCCGACTCCGGGGGTTCTGGTTCCTCCTGCTGGTCGGCGGCCGGGGCGGGGTTGTTTTGGGAAGAGGGAGGACGCAAGGGCCCCTGCTGTGAAGCTCCCTGCGCTGATGACGCGCGGGTGTTGCGCGCAATCGCGCTTGCGACCGGATATCCGGCCAGACAGAGAATGGCAAGAGCCGCGGCGAGGCTGGTCATCCGCATTGTATAATTCTCTCCAGGATTCGTTCAGGCTTGTATGATGCGTTGAGGGCGCCGACGGATGTTCGGCAACCGAGCTGAAATCGGAAGCCAACGAAAACAGACGGGGCGCGGCGCGGGCGCGAAATGTAGGTGATGGCGATGCGAGAAAAGATCCTCCGAAGCGATTGGTGGTTAGGCACGGTTCTGATCCTTCTGTTGCCGGGCGCCGCGGAGGCGCAGGCGGCGCCGGCTGCTTCCCCCCAGGGTGCTCCCACCCAGCAGCCCCCGACCATCGTCGTTCGAGCCAGGAGCGTCATCGTGCCCGTTACGGTGAAAGACAGCCATGGCGAGTTGGTAGGCGATCTCACGCGAGACCAGTTCCGCATACTGGTGGACGGAGTAGAACAGAAGATTGCCACATTTTCTTCCGACCCCGTTCCACTTTCGGCGGTCGTGCTGCTCGACAATGATCTTTCGCAGAAGGTGACGCCGCATGTACAGAAAAGCCTCACGACCATTTCGGCGGCTTTTGGTCCCGCCGACGAAGTGGCCCTGGTCACCTTCGATCAGTTTCCCGAGACTGTCTCGGAATTCTCCTTCAACAACGATCTGCTGTTCACCAAACTCAAGCGCCTGGAACTGGGCACCCACAGCGATCAAGTCGTTGCCGATCCTACCACCGCGGGACCCTTGATCAATGGACAGGCCCCGCCTTCTTCAACCGGAATTGCAGTGCACGGTTCGGATCGCTACAAAAAGCAAAACGCACTGAACGATGCCGTCTACGCAGCCGGCCAGATGCTGCAGAGTCGAGGCCGCGACCGACGCAAGATTGTGTTCGTTGTTTCCGACGGGAACAACGCCGGTCGCAACAATCATACCTTCGAGCAAACTCTGCGTCTGCTGCTCGACTCCGACATTTCGGTGTACTCGATTTCCGTCGTGCATACCGTGCCTGTGGGCAAATCGCTGTTGCAACACGGCGAGTCGGAGCTCGACAAGTTCGCCACGAACACGGGAGGCGACACCTTTTACAGTTCCAAGGAAGAGGAGCTCGAGCGTCTCTACTCCAGCCTCACCGAGCAAGCACGCAACGAATATACACTGACTTTTGCTCCGGACGATGTTCCGCAAGGACGCGATTACCATGAAATAGAAGTGCGCGTGCGACGCCCGGATCTCGCGATCGAAACGCGTCACGGGTATTACGAGAGTGCCGTTGTGGCGGGACATTAAATTTTTTCCACGGCACATTTTCATCCTAGTGATCCGTCACTTTTTTCTTCTTGACTTCGACAGCGCCCGCCTCTATAGATGGAAAAGCAACGGAAGTGTTTGGTTGCGGGAGAACGTTCCACTGTAGTTCATGCGCGGAACCACTCCGGCTTCGAACCGAGAAGCCTTCAAGAGGAAAACGGGGCGTCGGATCCAGGCGCCCCGTTTTTTTTGCTCAGCCTACAGTGTCATGAGCTGTTCGTGTGCCGGACAGAGCGGCTTGCAATCACAGTAAGCACAATTTCTTCCGGGCTTCGGTGGAAACTCGCCGGCCCGAATCTGATCGCCGATCTGCGCAATCCTCTGCTTGGCCTGCTCCAGGGCTTGGGTGTCGCGCCCACACACAGTCGTTTCATCATTCATTAAGTAGTGCAAGACCAGGCGCTCTGGCTCGAGATCAAAGACTTCGCGCGATGCCAGTGCGTAGATGCTCAGTTGAATATCGTCCGCCGCTTTTCCAGCGTTCCGCACCCTGCCCGTTTTGTAGTCCACGATCTCGACTTTGCGGCCGTTCAAGCGGTTCACCTGATCGATGCGTCCGCTCACTACGAGGTCAGGCTCGAGCGACAATGCGAAGGGCTTTTCCTGGTGCAGCACGTCAGGCGTTTCGGCGGTGAAACGGCGATAAAACGCCTCGAGCTGTTCGCGTCCCGCCTTGCGGTATTCCTCTTCCTGGTAGGGATCGGGAAAGCCGGCTGAATTCCACTCGCGTTCGTAGATGGCGAGCAGCTCTTCGAGCGTCAGAAGGGCTCGTTTGCGCGATTCAGCGACAAATTCATGGATGGTGGTATGCATCACGTTGCCAAATGTCATCGGTGCGCTGGGCCCGCTGCGGAGGCGCCAGACATACCGAAAAAGGTATTTCATCGCGCAGCGCTCATAAGTTTCGATCGCCGAGGCGCTCAGCTCGAGCGGCTCGGGCCGCGGCGGATGATAGGACTTGGCCCAGAGCGCAACGCGTGAGTAAGCCCTCGTGTCTTCGGTAGCCCGACAGAAGAGCTCCCCTTGGCCGGCGTCGCCGGGTGCGGGGGCGACGTTTTCTTCCGACGGCGGCACCTCGACTGTCGGCGCGGACTGCACAAGGTCGGTCTTTGGAAGCTTCGCGCTGGCTAAGATGTCTTCCAGAAACGGTGAAGGTCTTTTTCGGGCTGTCACGATCGTCGAAAGAGTCAGTCGCTTCTGTGCACGCGTCAGTGCGACGTAAAACAGGCGCCTCTCTTCCTGCTTTTGAAAGTCGCCCTTGGGTTGCTCTTCCTTCATCAGCGCTACAGGAAATTCGAACTGAGGCCGCCGCGCGCCGGAAGGAAAATCATGGCGGCTGAGCCGCAGGATGAAGACGTGCGGAAACTCGAGACCCTTGGCGGCATGCACCGTCATCAATTGCACGGCGTCATCTGCCGCCTCCTCCTCGATCTGGATGTCGCCTTCGAGTTCATCAAAATAGTCGAGGTATTCGATGAAGTCGCGGAGGCTCTTCGGCTCGCTCATCCGCTGCCAACGATCCACGAATTCCACCAGGCGATCGACGTGCTGACGGTCGATCTCCGAGCGAAGTGGAACGATTCCAAGACCAGCGATCAACTCGTCCAGTATCGCTGTGGCCGTTTGGGTCTTGGCCATCTGCCGCATCCGGTCCATCGATCGAACCAACTCATCCAGTCGCGGTCCCGCCCGGGCGGTCGACGCCTCGTCGGCCGCGGCTTTCACTTCTTCCCAGATCGGACGGCGATTTTTCTCGGCTCGCTCGGCTAGCCGAACCAGATCGCGCGGTTCTAGGCACCAATACGGAGCTGCCAGCACACGCGCGGCGGCGATGTTATCTCCGAGGACGGCGATCCATCGCAGCCAAGCGAGCAGATCGCGGACAAGGGCCGTCGAAAGGATCGACGACTTGCGAATCACGAAAGGAATCTGGCGCCGCCGCAGGGCGACGAGAAGTTGGGCCCGGTGCGCATGCTTACGGTAAAGCACAGCGTAGCTACGCCAGGAACCGCCCGCTCGATGCAAGCGCTCCATCTCGGACGCCACCCAGTGAGCCTCCTGGTCGGCAGACGCGAATTCGACCACGCGGATCTTTTCACCATCGGGGTTTTGTGTCGCGAGGTGTTTCGGCGGCAGCAGTGGTGATTTCTCGTTGTGCGAGATCGTTTCGGCGGCCACCCGCAAGATGCGCTGGGTCGAGCGGTAATTTTCGGAAAGGGACACGAGGAACGGTTTTGCCCGCGCGACGCCCTCGGCGCTGGTCACGCCGCAGAAGCGCTCGAGAAAAATCGTGAAGCTCCCAAAGGAAGCACCGCGGAAGCGATAGATGGCCTGATCATCGTCACCGACGGCAAGAATGTTGCGGTGTCCGCCGCCGACGAGCCACAGTAGCTCGAGCTGTGCAATATTCGTGTCTTGAAACTCATCTACGAGGATGTAGCGGTACTCGCCGCGCAGGCGCGCGAGTAAGGCCGCGTCGCTGCGCAGCAGCTCGACGGCCTGCAGCAATTGCGCGCCAAAGGTCGCCAGACGGCGCTCGCGCAGTAGCCGGTCGCTCACGCGATAGACGCGTGCCAGCTCCTGCTGCTGCCGAATTTCCTGCTCGGCCGTGACTTCGGCGTCCGGCTCCAGCGTCTGCTTGCGGGACTCGTAGGCGATCGCAAGGTCACCGACATATCGCTCGTAATCGTCCGGCGTAACCAGCTCGTCCTGACAGCGGGAGAAAAAAGTCTGAAAGTCCTTCAGAAACTCCGCCGGCTCGGCCAGGCGTCGGAAAATCACCAGGCCCAGCTCCGCGATATTTCGCCGGAGCAGGATCCGGTGATCGATGTCTTCGAGCGGCTGAATCTCGGGGTTCCGCTCGCGCAGAATCTTCTCCAAGCAGAAGGAATGGAACGTGCCAAGCCAGACGCCTTCGGCCCGCCTGCCCATGGCCCTTCGAACGCGATGCTTCATCTCGCCGGCGGCCTTGTCGGTAAACGTGAGCCCGAGGATGCTCTCACCCGCAAGAACCGGATCCGACTCAAGCAGATTACGAATTCGCTCGGTGATGACGCGGGTCTTTCCCGTACCGGCGCCTGCCACCACCAGCAACGGTCCTTCGCCGTGGTCGACCGCGGAACGCTGCTCGGCATTCAGGGGAAAGCCGGGGGGGTTGGCGAGGAGCGTGGATGGCATCGCGTGATTGTAGCAGAATCAAGCGATGGCGAACATGAGGCGAAAAGATCCAAGGGTCGGCTTCGGGGATGAGAAAGCAAGCGACGCTCGCTAGAATCGCTTAATGAATCGTTGGTTCCCACTAGAGACCGAGCGTCTGCTTTTGCGCGAATTTCGCGCCGCCGATGAACCGGATATTCACGCCTACGCATGCGATCCCGAGGTGGTCCGCTTGATGATTTGGGGCCCCAACACGCCAGAGATGACGCGAACGTATCTCGAAGGCGTGCTTGAAGCGCAACAACGCTGGCCGCGCCCCGAAGTCGGACTGGCCGTGGAACTGACCTCGGAGCGTCGCGTCATCGGCTCGATCGGACTGCGGATCAAGGATGCACGAAACCGTACAGCCGATATCGGCTACATCCTTAATCGAACCTATTGGGGCCAGGGTTACATGGTCGAAGCGGCGCGCGCCGTTCTCGATGCCGCCTTTCGAGCCGTGGGGCTGCATCGCGTGTGGGCGACATGCGATCCGCGAAATCGCGCGTCCTATCGTGTGATGGAAAAGCTCGGTATGCGCCGCGAGGCGCATTTCCGCAAGGATGTCATGGAAAAAGGCGAGTGGCGCGATTCCTACCTCTACGCGATCCTCAGCGAGGAATGGCGATCATCGGAACGGTGATGGGTAGCGCATTGACACTGCGTCGACAGGTGTCTAATCTCGCGTTGTCGGGCAGCAAAGCCGCCAGATACCAAGGATCTTCGCGATCGAGTTGAAGGAACGGAGCTGGAGGACACCATGGAAACCCCCATCCTTTTGAGTGCGGTACGGACCCCGATTGGGAAATTCATGGGCGGACTCTCGCCGCTGTCGGCGCCGGAACTGGGCGCGATCGTTGTGGCCGAATCGGTCCGTCGTGCGGGGATCGACCCCGCGCAAGTCGACGAAGCGATTTTGGGCAACGTCGTACAGGCAGGCCTCGGTCAGAATCCTGCGCGGCAGGCAGCCCTCAAGGGCGGGCTCCATCCGCGTGTTGCGGCGATGACCATCAACAAAGTCTGCGGCTCGGGCT
Source organism: Candidatus Acidiferrales bacterium (assembly GCA_035622155.1). Classification (GTDB taxonomy): domain Bacteria; phylum Acidobacteriota; class Terriglobia; order Acidiferrales; family UBA7541; genus Palsa-295. The sequence continues at coordinate 85,127 of DASPVW010000040.1, read as the reverse complement.
TGAAAGCCGTAGCGCTTGCTGCCCAAGCGGTCGCGCTGGGCGAATCGGAAATCGTGGTGGCGGGCGGCATGGAATCGATGTCGAACGCGCCCTATCTGATGAAAGGAGCGCGCAGCGGGTTCCGCCTTGGTCATGTGGAACTGCAGGATTCGATGATCCACGATGGACTTTGGGACGTCTATGAGAACTTTCACATGGGTATGACGGCGGAGTTAGTCGCTGAAAAATATGGCATCTCGCGCGAAGAGCAGGACCGCTATGCGCTGGAGAGCCATCGCCGCGCGATCCGTGCGATCCAGTCCTGCTTTGTGACGGACCAAATTGTTCCCGTTGAGATGGCACAGAAGAAGGGACCAGCGATCATCGTCAAAACCGACGAGTCTCCGCGCGAAGATACTTCGCTCGAGGCGCTGGCAAGACTCAAGCCCGCGTTCAAGCGAGAAGGCGGCACGGTGACGGCTGGGAATGCGCCTGGCACCAACGACGGTGCCGCGGCGGTTGTCGTGACAAGCGAGCACACAGTCGCGCGGCTGGGCAAGACGATGCCGCTTCAACCCATGGCGCGGATCGTGGCGCAGGCTGTCAGTGGCGTCGAGCCCAAATGGGTGATGATGGCGCCGGTCGATGCGGTGGAGAAGCTGCTGGCGAAAACGGGCTGGGACCGCGACAAGGACGTCGACCTGTATGAACTGAACGAAGCGTTTGCCGTTGCGGCCATTGCCGTCACACGCCAGTTGCGCCTTGATCCGGCGAAGGTGAATGTAAACGGAGGCGCGGTCGCGCTCGGGCATCCCATTGGCGCCTCCGGCGCGCGCATTCTCGTCACGCTCCTCTACGAACTGCAACGCCGGCACTTAAAGCGTGGGATCGCTGCGCTGTGCCTAGGTGGCGGGAATGCGGTGGCTCTGGCGGTCGAGCGATTCTAGAACGCTTTTGCCCAAGCTACTGCCAGGCTGACGATCATGAAATCGGCCGCTGTCGGATTCCGCGTCCACTCGGGCTGGGCCGCCGTGGTTGCGCTAGCCGTGAACAAAGGCGGACCTTTCATCCTCGCACGCGAGCGCGCCCGACTGGTTCGATGCTTCACCTACGAATATCGTCAGCCGTACCATACGGCAGCGAAAATGTGTGTGGGCGAGCGGGCGGCGTTCCTCTCAGGGGTCAGAGCCGAAGCGAGGCACTTCGCTTTCCGCGCTATTCGCGACCTCAAGGCAGCGCTGGAGAGGGAAGGCTACGCGCTCCAGCGCGCTGGACTGCTGCTGGCGTCGGGCCGACCACTACCCGGGCTTGCCTCGATTCTGGCCTCTCACTCACTGATTCACACAGCGGATGGCGAACTTTTTCGTGAGGCGATTCTCGATGGGGCGGCACGCTGTGGACTTCGGTGCGCGACGATGAAAGAAAAAAGTCTTCTCGAATCCGCGTCTCGCATCCTTGGCGTGAAGCCCGCTGATCTGTCGCGCCGTATTCGAGGGCTGGGACGTCTGCTGGGTCCGCCTTGGTCACAGGACGAAAAATACGCATCTTTGGTGGCGTGGCTTGCTGTCGCCGCGCCCTCTTTGGCTCTGTCGAGCGCTCGATTCGCGACCCGAAGAAAGTCGCCCCGGTAACGACCCCATCCTCGATGAGCACAATGACGAAGGCTTGCCGTGCGCTCTAGCAGGCCTCGCTTGCGCTTCTCCGGCCCGTCCGGTTTCGCTATGATCTAGCCACAATGTCGAACGATTCGATCCGAACGGTTGCCGTCCTGGGTGCGGGAACCATGGGCAATGGCATCGCACACGTGTTTGCGCGTTGTGGCTATCGCGTAATTTTGCGAGATGTCGAAAAGCGTTTTCTCGACCGAGCGCTCGAAACGATCGCGAAAAATCTCGACCGTGAAATCAAGAAAGGCAAGATCACCGAGGCCGATCGGTCCGAGGTTCTGGCGCGCATTCAGCCGGTCACCGACAATATCGCCCTGGCGGGTGCGGACTTCGTTGTGGAAGCTGTCTCGGAGCAGCGCGACCTTAAGATCCGTGTGCTTAAGGAAGTAGATGCCGTGGTCGGTCCCAGCGTGATTATCGCCAGTAACACGTCGTCGATCTCCATCACCGAATTGGGTGCCCACACTGCGCGTCCGGATCGCTTCATCGGCATGCACTTCATGAATCCAGTGCCGGTGATGACGCTGGTCGAGGTGATTCGCGGCCTGATCACGAGCGATGCCACCTTTGAGACGACGATGTTGCTTTCTGAAAAGCTCGGCAAGACAGCTGTAGCGGTCAACGATGCGCCAGGCTTCGTCTCGAACCGAGTGTTGATGCCTATGATTAATGAGGCGGCGTTCGCGGTCATGGAGGGAGTCGCCACTCCGGAAGCCGTTGATGCGGTGATGAAACTTGGTATGAACCACCCCATGGGCCCGCTCGAACTGGCCGATCTCATCGGTCTCGACGTCTGCGTCGAGATTCTGGACGTCCTGCAGAAGGGGCTCGGCGATCCGAAATACCGCGCGTGTCCGCTGCTGCGCAAATACGTGGCGGCGGGGTGGCTCGGTCGCAAGTCCGACCGCGGCTTTTACAAGTACTGATCGGAAATAACTTATCGTTGACATCAGCCCCTGGGCCTTGCTATAGGGTCGCGCCAGGTGGGTGACGGCTTAGGGGGTGGGGATATGAGATCCAAGCTATTCCTCGGGCTCTGCCTGATTTTCTCCGCAAGTCTCCTTCGAGCCCAGACGATTTCCACTTCGTTTATTAGAGGCACGATTCAGGATCCGAGCGGCGCGGCAGTCGCTGGTGCGACCGTGAAGCTGACCGAGAGCGCCACCGGTACGACGCGTACTTTCACGAGCGCGGCTGATGGACAATACGGATTTCCTGATCTGCCGGTGGGTAAGTATGACCTTGAAGTCACGAAGGAAGGCTTCCAGAAATACGAGCAGAAAGGCATTGTCTTGCAGGTGGCTGTGTATCCCACGATCAATGTTTCTCTGACAGTCGGTTCGGTGACCCAGGAAGTCACCGTGGAAGCCCAAGCCGCAAGGGTCGATCTGCTCAATCCAGGTGTTGGGCAGGTTACGCCCCCCGAGGTAGTGACCGACCTGCCGCTCAACGGGCGCCAGGTGACCGACTTGTTGGCTCTTTCGCCCGCGGTAGGGCAAGGCCAGTCGTTTCGGGCTTCCTATCCTTCGTCAGCGGTGCCCTCGGTCGCAGGAGGAATGCAAGGCACCGTATCCTACTGGCTAGACGGCGGCACGCACCTAGACCCCTTGAGTAACCAGAACCTGCCGCTCCCGTTTCCCGATACGGTTGAGGAATTCAAACTGGAGACAAGTTCACTGCCTGCACAATACGGAGTCCTTCCCGCGGGAGCAGTGAATGTGGTCACAAAGTCCGGTACGAATACCTTTCATGGCGACGCTTTCGAGTTTTTCCGGAACACAGGCTTGGATGCTCGCAACACCGCATTCGCGGGAGGAACATTACCGACAAACACGCGGCCGCCCCTAAACCGCAACCAATTTGGTGGCACCTTGGGCGGCCCTATATTCAAGGACAAACTCTTCTTCTTTATGGGCTACCAGGAAACGGTGCAGCGATCCTCGACGCCCGCGACAAGCCAGCTCCCCACCGCGGCCATGCTGGCCGGAAACTTTCAACCCTGCTTAGGGATGACGCCAGTTCTGGAGGCCCCCTACGGCACCGGGGGCGCTAACCCCAACCAAATCAACCCCGCCGACTTCAGTCCGGTCGTCATGGCTCTCCAGACCCACCTGCCGGTGGCGCCCGGCGGGGGCCCGGTCGATTCGCCCACGGCGTGCGGGCTGTACAATTACTTCACTCCTGTCAAATTCAATGAATACCAGGCCCTGGTAAGGATCGACTTCCAGCAGAGCAGCCATAACAAGATTTTCGGGCGCTACTTCCTCGCGGATTGGCAGCAGAAACCGGGCAGCCCGAATTTGCCCGCCGATGAGGGTGGGCTTTTCATAGCGGCCATCGATGGTGCGTCCGATACCGTCCAGAGCTTCACTCTGGGAGATACGTACCTGTTCGGCAATAACAAGGTGAATGACGCAGGCTTTACCTTTACTCGATCGAACAACCTCACCATACAGAACAACACTCTTGACCTAGAAGGCTTGTTTGCCGAGGCGGGGATTCCCCCGGCCGAGATTGGAAGCATTTATCAATTGGGGCCTAGTGTGGGTAAGTTTTTCCCTAATTACATGACCGATTTCAACCTCACGGGAGTTGGCATTTTCGGACTGTTCAATTCAACTCCGTCGATCCAACCCTACAACACGCTTGAGTTTTGGGATAATTTTTCACTCACGCACGGCGCTCACCAAATTACCTTTGGCACGAACTACATCAATTTGAGGGCGTTCGCCCACAATTATCTGTTGAATCAGGGCTCGTTCGCTTTTGACGGCTCGCGCACCGGAGCCGAACTGCCCAGTTCAGGACTTGCGGATTACTTGCTCGGCTACACCTCGGCAACCAGCGGTTTTAGCCAGGATGCTCCCATACCTTCCTTGCAGCGTCAGAACGTCTTCACCTTGTTTGCGCAAGATCAGTGGAAGGCGACTCGAAAGCTGACAATCACGGCCGGTCTTCGCTGGGATCCCTTTTTCGGCCACTCGGTCCCCAATGGCGAGGTTGTGACTGTTTCGCTGAACGACATTATTAATGATGTTCACAGCAAAGTGTATCCAACGGCGCCCGCCGGTTACCTTTTCCAGGGCGATCCAGGCGGTCCCACCAACGATAAGCTTTCGGCCAACGCGCTCAACGAATGGAGCCCGCGCATCGGTATCGCCTGGGACCCAACGGGCACCGGTCGCACAGCCATTCGCGCCGGTTTCGGACTCTTCTACGATTTCCCGAATTTCTCGTACGATCAGTTCGGTTTTGAGCAGCCCTACGGAGGTGCAGTAAACAACCCGGCCTTGGGCCCCGTGAATGCCTGTACGACGACCTGCCTCACCGATCCTTGGGGAACGCTGGCAGGCTCACCCAATCCCTTTTCTTTTATCGATCAACAGGGCAATAACCACATCGGACAGAACCCGTTTCCGACGTATGTCGGGACCGGACCTAAGAACGCAGCATACTTGCCGGGTGCCTTGGTGTTTAGCTATCCGCCCCAATACACGCACCCTACCTACATCATGCAATACAACCTGACGGTCGAGCAGCAAGTGAAGGGATGGGTTTTCTCGGTCGGTTATCTCGGCAACCAGCAACGGAATCTTTGGGGCAACAACGAATCCAATCCCAGTATGCAGGGGCCCTGCCCGCCTGGTTATCCCTTCCCCCCGGGGCTGTCCTGCGCCAATGTGCCGGCTGGTCCGTGCCCCGGATTCCTTCCTCCGTTCCTTTGCGGCGTGCCGGGTTCGCCTCTGGGGCCTCCGTTTACGAGTCCGTTTTTCTCTTTGAACAACAATCGTTTACTCCAGCACTTTGGATCGCAATGCGCCGGCCCGCCCTTCTTTACTTCCTGCTACGGCGAAACGCTGCTTTTGCAGGAGAATTTAACCGGCAACTACAACGGCCTGCTTCTCACGGCTCGCCATCCGTTTGCCAACCATTTCACCTCCATTTCCAACTTCACTTGGTCGCACTGCATTTCCGACAACTACACCACCACACTCGGTTTCTTCCTGGCGACGCAAGCGATGCCTTACAACAAGAATTATGACCGCGGCAATTGCGAGAGTGCGGACACCCACTTGATATTCAACGAGTCTTTGGTAGCCGAAACGCCTCACTTTTCCGACAAATGGGCTCGGATCTTCTTGAGTAACTGGAGGTTTTCTCTTGGCTTCCTGGTACAGTCTGGCTTGGATAGCCAGCCGGTAAATCTCGTCGATTTTTCCGGGAGCGGTAACGGACTCACCCAGCGCCCCGAGCTCATACCGGGCGACAATCCCTACTGCGAGCCCAAGGGCCGAAACTGCTGGTGGAATCCAAAATCGTTTGCTCCTCCTCCCGCGTACGTCTTCAGCCCTTTGAAGTTCAATGCCTTGTTTGGTCCGGGAGCTGTGGTCGCCAATACGGGCCTGGCGAGACTTTTCCCGATTACCGAACGCCAAACGCTCGAGTTTCGATGGGAGACCTTTAACTTTGCCAACCACGCCAACCTGTACCCCCCAGAGACGGGTTTTGTTCTGCCCAACTTCGGTCAGCCGACGGCGGCTAATACCGCAGGCTTGGGCGCCCTGAACCAAACCATCAATGACCCGCGGGTCATGCAGTTTGCGTTGAAATATACTTTCTAGTGATTTCAGCAGCGTCGTGCGGACGTAGGAAAAAACGATTCACGACGAGCGTCCGACGTGGCATGATCATTTACGTCACGCCGCAAGTTGGGGGGAATGGCAATCGCCCGCTCGTGGGCCCGACATCCACAGGATGACCGCGCTCTGGTGAAAGCTCCCGCTGTGCAACACCATGCGTCGTGCTCGGTGCGCGCGATTTGGGCGGCGTGCCTCGCGCTTGGGTGTGCAGTGTCGGCGCTCGCACACCACTCCGGGGCGATGTTCGACATGCAGCACTTAATCACGCTTCAGGGTGTGGTCACGCGCGTCGAGTGGACCAATCCCCATGCGTACTTCTATCTCAACGTGAAGGACGAGAAGGGCGTGGTCGAGCCGTGGACCGTCGAAATCAATAGCCCCAATTTTTTGAAGCACAATGGTTGGACGAGCAGCACAGTCAACCCGGGTGATACGATCACCTGCACGGGTGCCCCTGCGAAAACAGGCGCGAAATTCATGCATGGAACGATGGTCGAGCTCGCAAGCGGAGTGCAACTCAGGTCGTAGCAGAGTCATTCAGGAGATACGCAGTATGCGGGGACGGAATCGATTGGCGATCACGGTCGCTCTGGGTCTGGGGATCGTGTCATCGGCCGGCGCACAACAGCCCGCGCAGAATCCTCCGCCTGAGCCTACGCCGGAGGCGGGACGCCCTCGAGTCGGCGGATTCCCGATGGGGCCACCTGCGAAAATCCTCGAGCTTCGAGTCGAACCCAGCACGATTGGGCCAGGGCAATCGGCAACGATCTATTGGCATGCGGTGAATGCGGACGACACGTACTTCGATCAATGCCTGGGGATCGTTGCAACACTCGGCAAGCTGACGGTGGCGCCAGCGGCCTCGAGCACCTACACATTCACAGCCAAAGGCCGCGCTGGTAACGATAAGAAAACGGTGACGGTAACTGTCGTGGGCACTAGTCCCGTGCCGCCTAGCGAAGAACCCGGGTGCGTCGATCCCCACAATCAGCCGATACCACAAGCGCCGGATGGCCATCCGGATCTTTCGGGAGTTTATATTGCGGGCTTCAGCCTGCGTCCGGTCAGCAACATTGCCCTAAAGCCTGGCGCCGAGAAGTACAAAGTGGTGGAAGACGAAAATGATCTCGGTTTGGGTGTGACCTGTACACCGCCGGGCGTTCCTGCAGCCACCATGCAACCATATCCTCTGCAGATTATTCAAAAACCGGGGCTGGTGGTAATCCTGTACGAGGCCTACCACATCTTTCGTGTGATACCGACCGATGGGCGCCCTCATCCCGACGACCTCGACCCCACCTACATGGGTAACTCGGTCGGGCACTGGGAAGGTGACACGCTCGTGGTCGACGTCACCGGGTTCAACGATAAGACGATCGTCGCCAGCTACCACCATACGGCGGCCTATCACGTCGTCGAGCGCTATCACCGCGTCTCGTACGACATTCTGGATTACGAGGCCACGATCGACGATCCCAATGTTTTTGCGGCGCCGTGGAAGCAATCCACCCACATGAAGCTGCATCCGGAATGGCAGATTCAGGAATACGTTTGCGAGCAAAATAATAAGGATTACCAAGAGCTTTTCATTAAGAAATAGGCGGCGAGGCGGGGCGGACGGGGGTTCCGCGCAAACCCTGTGATGTTTTGAGGAGAGCATCGGATGGTACGAACATCGGCACCCTATCTTTCCATTGTGCTGATCCTGGTCGCGGTACTGATCACACCAGCGCTGGCACATCATTCCGTTTCGATGTACGACATGGATCATCCCACAACGCTCAAAGGAACCGTCGTCAGGCTCGAGTGGACCAATCCCCACGGCTACATCTACCTGGACATTAAAGATGACAGCGGCCAAACCGTCGAGTGGGCCGTCGAAATCAACAGTCCCAATTTCCTGAAGCACAACGGCTGGACAAGCACTATCGTGAAACCCGGCGATGTGATTACAGTGACTGGCGGCGCCGCCAAAAGCGGCGCGAAGACCATGCGATGCACAACCGTCGTTTTAAGCGACGGAACGGTGCTGAGATCGTAGAGGGCAGGCACATGCAGCAGTTCTGCGAATGGCTGGAAAAGAATCCTTGGATCGTCGCGATGGATAGTTCGGTTGTCCTATCCCTGATTCTCGAGATTTTGCACTATTCGGGGTTCTTCCTGCTGGTCGGCTCAACGGCGATCGTGGACTTGCGCGTGATGGGCGTGGCCGCGCGGCACCGGAGTCCGGTAGACGTCGCGAATCAACTTTTCCCGTGGATGTGGACGGGGCTGTCGATGGCCGTGTTTTCGGGATTCTTCATGTTTGCGGGAGATGCGGCCGATTTCTATGGGGCCATCACCTTCCGCATCAAGGTTCTCTGGGTATTGGTTGCTTTGGTGGTTGGCCTGATCGTTCGTCACTACGTTCCGCGGTGGGATCAATTGCCATCGATTCCCGTGTGGGCGAAGATCGTGGCCTTCCTTTCGCTGGTGCTCTGGATAGGGGCCATTCTCATCTCTGTGGAAGTTCCTGCCATTTCCGGTGTCGGCTAGCATGCTTCCCTTTTTCATGGCCATCGCGAAATGGCTGCAAAATACCTGGTGGGCACTCGACATCAGCAGCTCGACCTGGGCCTATCCCTTCGTGCAAATGACGCATTTCACAGGCCTGTCGCTGTGGATCGGGACGAACTTGTCTCTGGACTTACGCCTGCTGGGCATTGGATCCAAGCGTCAAACGGCAGCTCAGCTCTCCGATGCACTGTTTGTTTGGAACTGGACAGGCTTTTGCATCGCCGTCCTGGGTGGATTCATGCTGTTTTCTAGCTCTGCGACAAAGTACATCCCCAATCCTGCATTCGAAATCAAACTCGGCATCCTGGTCCCGCTGGGCGTCGTCTGGCATATCGTCGTGCAGTGGTACGCGCGCACCCGCGAGCAGACGGGAACGGTGAGTGCTTTTGGGAGAGTCGCGGGTTTGATTGAGTTGTTGTTGTGGTTCTCGGTCATCACAGCAGCCGTGTCGATTCCCAATTACGACACGCACTAGCGGCCGCATGCGAACTCGGTCAATCCTTGCCACGGCGGTGATGCTTGCCCTAGCGGGCTGTGCCAAGCAACCGGGCAGTGAACCCTCGGCTCGGCTGCTGACGGTTGATCCTTCTACCGCCGGCTCGATTACCGGCACCGTTACGCTCGATGGCACTCCACCGCTGCTCAAACCCATTGATATGAGCCAGTCATCGCCGTGCGTGCAAGCGAACCCAACGCCCGTTGTTCCGCCTATCGTTGTCGTTGGCGATCATGGGGCATTGGCGAATGTCGTTGTTTTCGTGAAGGATGGTCTCGGCCCGTACAAGTTTGATATCCCCGACGCTCCGGCCATCCTGGCGCAGAAGGACTGCATGTACGAGCCGCATGTCCTGGCACTGAGGGCCGGCCAGCCGCTGGAAATCGAGAATAATGATCCCACGATGCACAACGTTCATCCGATGCCGAAGCAGAACCGGCAGTGGAGCACGTCTCAACCCGCCGGATCTGCGCCGCTCAAGTCGGTATTGGCGCGTCCGGAATTTGCCATGCCGGTGCTTTGTAACGTTCACCCGTGGATGCGCGCATTCGTTTTCGCTTTCAACCATCCGTATTACGCGGTGACGTCGAGGGCCGGTGCGTTCGCGCTGAACAATCTTCCACCGGGCACTTACACCATCGAAGCTTGGCACGAAAACTACCCAGCGCAGGATCAAACCGTAACAATCGGCCCCAAAGAGTCGAAAGCGATTTCTTTCGTGTTTCAAGCGAATCAGCCTTCGGCTCATGGCCTCGGGTCCGCTCGAGGTGGATGAGCGGCGTAAACGGGGGGCAGCTTGACTAGCCCTGGGCCTGGATCGAGTGGAGCAGGCGCTGCTCCTCGCCGTGAGGATCGTCGACGAGCTTCCATTCGTCGTTGATCACCATCACGGCACGCTTGCTCGTGTCGAACGTGTCCCAGTGCGGCGCCAGCTTCGTGTTCGGATTTCCCGTGCGCGCGAACGAAACCCACGCAGAACTCATTCGCTCAGCTAGCGCATAACGGTCTGCGCCCGAGCCGATCATCGACCTCGCGGCATCGACGTTGTCGAAGACGAACGGAATCTCAATGGTGTGAAAGGCTCGTAGCTTGCCGTCGCGCACCGGCGACTTCCACGTGAAGTAGTACTGATAAACGGCGCCTTTCCCTTGCACCGCTTTGCGGTCGGCTTCGGTGAGGACGCCGGCGCGGAACGTGGCGTCGGACGCAATAACTAGGAACAGATCGGTATTGCTCGCGCCCGGACGACCCTCCCGGTAGGCCGCGATCAGTTTGTCGACTTGAGCGTCACTGGCATTCCGGACGACTTGCTTTACGTGCGCGTGCAGACTCGCATCATCGATCGGGTCAAGAATCTGATTTGGGAAAAAGGCGACTTCGTCCTCGACCGTTCCAATCAACAGGGGAATCCCCGCGGAAACCTCGGACGCGGCCGGGTCAAAAGGATCGGTCGGCAGGCTGTGCCCGTCGACGACGGGAGCAAGAGCCAAGCCGGGAGGGCCGGGCATTCCGGCTGGGGTTGTGGCCGCAAGCAACTGATCGACCGAAAGCGTCTGCAGCTGGTCGACTTGATCCGGTTTCAGGTTGAGCTTCGCCAGAAACGTCTCGGTGGATTTATTGGCGGCCTCGCGCGAGACGCCTTTCACCGCTGCTCCGCTCTGCACAATGGCTCGGTGAAACAAGCCCTTGGCCGCGGGCATCGCCATCAGCGAGCTCACCTTTCCGGCTCCTCCGGACTGGCCATAAATCGTGACGTTGCCGGGATCGCCGCCGAAAGCTGCGATGTTGTCTCGAATCCAATCGAGAGCGGCGATGATGTCGAGATTGCCGAGATTGCTCGAATCGGCGTATTTCTCGCCGCCGATTCCCGCCAAATACAAATAGCCAAAAGCCGTCAGCCTGTGGTTGAGCGAGATTGCGACAACATCGTGTTTCTTGGCCAGCTGCGTACCGTCGTAGCAGACGAAGCCGCCGGAACCACTGGTGTAGCCACCGCCGTGTAGCCAGACCATCACCGGACGCTTCTGCCCTGCGCCTACGCCGGGCGTCCAAATGTTGAGAACAAGACAATCCTCGCCCATCGGCTCGTCACGATCCATCGATTCGAATTCAGGGGGAACCTGACCGTGAAAAGCGCTCACGAGCTGAGGCGCACGCAAACCCAATTCGAAACAATCGCGCACACCGGTCCACGACGCGCGTTTAGCTGGCGGCATGAAGCGGTTTGCTCCGGCGGTTGACGCAGCATAGGGAACTCCCTTGAAGACCTGCACCTTGTCCTCCACCGTGCCGCGTACCTTACCCGCCGTGGTTGTCACGGTCGCACCGGGAGCGGGTTTCCCATCATCGCCAAATGCCCGCGCGATTCGACTGCCCACAACCGTGCTCATCGCGAGTGTCCCCCAACCGATAAACGATCGACGGTCCATGCCCATCCCTCCGATGGAAATGTCCGGAGCTTTTCGGAAGAGCCGCTTTCCACGGGCGCCATTCTACTCGACAGTGGGTGAAGTGCAAGCGCCGCGGGTTAGTTCCTGTGGCCCCAGAGCTTTTCGGTTGCAAGGCGAGCACCTTCGGCCAGCGACCGGAACTTCATCCACGCAAACGCGGGATACACAGGCCCGAAACCAGCGAAGGTGCCGAAGCCACAATCGCTGCCTGCAATCACCCGCTCTTTGCCGATCACATTTGCGTAACGCACCAAGCGCTGCGCAACAACTTCCGGGTGCTCGACATAGTTTGAACTTGAGGCGATTACGCCGGGAATGAGAATTTTGTCGTCCGGAAGCTTGATCTTCGTCCAAGCCTCCCATTCATGCTCGTGGCGCGGGTTGGCGCCTTCGATCAGCAGCGCCATCGGCTTCACTTTCATCACGATTGGGAAAATCTTCCGGCAGTCCATATCGTAGATGTGACTGCCTTCGTAATTGCCCCAGCAAACGTGCAGGCGCACCCGATCAGCAGGAATATTCACCAGTGCGTGGTTTAATGCTTCGACCTGCAGCTCGGCGTAGCGCAGGAACTCGTCGTCACGGAGGCTTTTAAATCGCGTATGTCGGCCCATGGCGAGATCGGGGCAATCCAGCTGGAGCAGGAGCCCCGATTTGGCGATCAATTCGTATTCCTCGCGCATGGCCTCCGCAAGAGCTGCCAGATAGGATTCATGTGACGGATAGTATTCGTTCGGCTGAAATACAGCGATGGTGCCCGGCGAGACAGCATTCAGAAAGCCCTCGACCACATGGGCGTCGGTGAGAGCTTCCTTCATGTGCGCGATATCCTGCTCCACCGGCTTGAGGTTCTTCACCTTGATCGGGCCCCTACAGACGGGACGCCGGTAGGTAGCCGAGTGGCCAGCCTTTACCAGACGATCGCGATATTCGGGAAAATCTTCGAGATCCTGTGGGGTCGGGCGCGCCGAATCGCCTTCAAACCCAGTAAGGCGGTGGCGGATATACGTGGCGTAGCTAATCTTGCTCACCTCGCCGTCGCTTACGATATCGATCCCCGCCTCGGCTTGGCGCTTGACGAGATCGGCGGCCGCGCGGCTCATAATTCCATTAAATTGGGCTTCCTCAACGGTCTCGCCGCGGTCCTGCGCGAAAAGCTGATCGACGACTTCCTGCGGGCGCGGCAGGCTGCCAACGTGCGTGGTAAGAAAGCGGTCGGTACTGAGCTTCATCAGGAGTCCCTGTCGAACGTGGGTTTCAAGGCGGCAGAGAAAATACTCTCTGGGGCCACGTCGTTGCAACCGAAAATCAATGGCCCCGAGTGCGTAAGGATGCTTGTGGAGCGCGACACTCGCTGCGGTTCGCTCGGGCAAGACCTCCCAACCGGCCTGACGGTACGGTGTATACTTTCGCTCCGTGGAACCGCTACGTATCGACTTCCAGTTGAGCCGCCTCGAACGGGTGATGTCCGGGCCCGGCAAAGTTGCTGCGCTCGGCGAAGAGCTTGAAAGGCGCGGGCTCGAGCGCGCCATTGTCGTGACGGGGAAGACGCTCGGAAACTCGACGCTGCTGGAAACGGTGAAGGCAGCTGCCGGCGCACGATGCGTGTCGGTATTTACGGGTGCGCGGCAGCACGTGCCTCGGAGCGCCGTCGGTGAGCTGGAAGCCTTGATCGAGCGCTGGGACGCGGATTGCCTGGTGAGTTTCGGCGGTGGAAGCCCGATCGATACATCGAAGGTGGCAAGCTACAGCTTTCTCGGCAAACGCGAGATCATTCTCATCGCCATCCCCACGACGCTCTCCGCCGGAGAGTACACCCATGCAGGAGGCGTAACGGATGAAACCACGCTTGTGAAATCGGGCGTTTCCGATCCACGGCTGCAGGCACGTACGGTCATCGCTGATCCAGAGCTTACGCTTGCGACTCCGGACTGGTTGTGGATTGCCACGGGGATGCGGGCTCTCGATCACGCCGTGGAGACAATCTATACGCCTCGCCATCATCCGTTGAGTGACACGCTTGGAGCCAAAGCGATCACACTCCTGGTCGAACATCTGCCGGCATCGATCCAGACCACCGGAGCGGAGGAACTTGCTCATCGAGGGTGGTGCCAATTCGCGGCCTGGTTCTCGATCTATGGCTCGATGAACACGCGCTTCGGAATATCGCATCTGCTGGGGCACCAGATCGGCCCGCGGTGGAATGTGGCCCACGGGGTCACGTCTTGCATCACGCTCCCTGCGGCAATGCGCTTGATGGCGGAGATTGCGCCTGAGCGATTTGGACCGATCGCCGAAGGATTTCGCCTACCTTTTGATCCGGCCCATCCGAAGGCAGCCGCACTGGCGTGTGCGGAACGCACGGCGCAATTCATCGCGCAGTTCGACGTGCCGCACACACTGAAGGAGGCTGGGGTGCCACGTCGAGAAATCGCGGAGATTGTCCCAACCGTGCTGCACGAAGTGGAAAGATCGGGCGTCGTTGACCGTCACCTGACCGAGCAGGATGTCGTCGGCCTGCTCGAGGCCGTTTACTGAGAACGGCTCGGATGATTCAGGTTCCTTTCGGCTTGTCGCCGCCGATAAAAACGGCGCTGGTGCGCCGCGAGGGAGCTGTGGCCGACGACGGTTCGGCAGCCGTCGGCGGAGCTGCAGACACGGGAACCTTCACCGAAGGCTTCTGGATTCCACCTGGAAAATTGCCTTCCGGAACTCGGATCGGCTCCAGCATCGCTTCGATTTCCGCTCGGCGCGGCTCAAACCATGGCGGAAGAAGCAAGCTCTGCCCAAGTTGATCGGCGGGCTCATCCACAGCAAATCCTGCCGGAACCGTGGCGGCACACTCAACCAAGATTCCGCCCGGGCAGCGACAGTAGACCGAGTGGAAATACATGCGATCCTTAATTTCCGAGGCGTCTGTGTAACCCAACTCTTCGTAAATGCCTTTTTGCTCGGTGAGCTTTTCATCGCTTTCAACTTCGAGCGCCATATGGTGGGCTGTACCGGCGCCGAAGATCCAGCTGCCTGATGGGCGTTCCGGTTCATGCAACAGAGTAACGGTCTTGGCCGCGCCTCCCTCTCCAATTTCGTACCGGTGATACGGTCCTTCCTGACCCGTCTTGCGAAAGCTGAGGGCATCGACAAAGAAGCGCTCCGTCTCGGCCACTTCACGGACCGACAGCACCGGGCCATGGAAGCCCCGGGTAGCGACATCGGTGGTAATTTCCTCCGTCTTCCAGGCGCTACGGCGGTCCGCGTTGTCCTCAAGCACCTCGAGCTGAATCCCTGAGGGGTGATGGAAGCGAATGAACTTCTGTCCGAAGCGCTCCTGAATGCCACCGTGCTTGATGTGGTGGCGATTCAGATGTTCGACCCAGAACTTGAGCGATCCCTTCGGCACCGTGTAAGCCGTGGCTTGAATTTGCCCGGAACCGGGGCGACCCTTCACGCGTCCATAGGGGAAGGTCGTGTAGACCGAGCCAGGCTGGGCGTCCGCATTCGCGTAGTAAAGATGATAGTGCGCGTACCGGCCATCAAAGAGAACCGTCTGCTTAATCATGCGCTGACCGAAGACCTGTATCTGGAAATCGATGTCCTCTTGCGCACCGGCCACGCACACCGTCATGTGATGAAGACCCTTTACAAGCGACATAATTCCTCTCCTCTGGGGCGGAGTGTATCACAGATGGTGAAGGAGGGCGCCGCGGCTGGCGACGCCAGAAATGGGCTTCGCGGGCAGCGAAAAGGCGAAAAACGATGAGTGAGGGTGCTCCTTTTGTGATAGAAGTTGAGGCCGATTCAGCAAAGCGGCCAGTCAGAGTTCACAGGTTAGGGGTTTGAAATGGGTGGGGCCGTCTCGGCCAAACGGCTGGGAATTTTGACTGTTTTCATTTTCCAGGCAGCGCTGATGTCACGTCCGGCAGCTGCGCAAGCCGATCCGTCCGGGACTTGGACGCCGCGTTTTGACGAGGATTGGGAGGAGCGAATCCCGGGTCCGGAGATCGGTGATTACCTGGGACTGCCCATCAACGACGCCGCGCGGCTCAGAGCCGACAGTTGGGACGCGACGCTTATCGAGCTGCCCGAAAATCAGTGCCGCGCCCACGGTTCTGATTATGGATGGCGAGGTCCATCGGCCCTGCACATCTGGCAGGAAGTGGATCAAGCTACGCAGAAAGTGATCGCCTATCACACGCACCTTTCCGCCTACGGAGCGGAGCAAACCATCTGGATGGACGGACGCGCTCATCCACCCGAATACGCGGCGCACACTTGGGCTGGATTCTCTACCGGGGAATGGGACGGGAACACACTGGTCATCACCACGACTCACCTGAAGGAAAACTGGATCCGGCGGAACGGAATTCCCCGAAGCGATCTGGCAACGGCAAGGGTGCACGTGATGAAGCACGGAAACGATCTGACCGTTGCCGTGATCGTGTATGATCCCGTCTACCTGACCGAGCCGTTCATTCGCACGACCGATTTTGTCTACACGCCGCAGCAGCAAATGGCGCCATGGCCCTGCGAAGCGGTTGATGAAGTGGACCGACCAGCTGGCCAAGTCCCTAGCCACATGATCGGGGCAAACCCGTTTCTCGATGAGTTTCCGGCGAACTACGGTCTTCCTCCAGAGGCTGCTCGAGGCGGTGCCGAGACGATGTATCCTGAGTACAAATTGAAAATGGAAACGATGAAAGTGTTGCCGCGTCCACCGAAGAAAGTCACGAACCGATGACCGATCGATCGCGTCCAACGCGGTGGGCGCTGGGAGTCCTCGTTGCGATCCTATGCCTGGCTCTCGCCGGTGCTTCGGCGAAGGTCCGCGCTCAGCAGAATCCCAGCCCTGCATCTGCGACGCCCGACTACTCCAAAGCGGAAGTTCACATCCTGCCTGTGCAAGGAAACATTTACATGCTGGTGGGTGCGGGCGGGAATATCACCGTACAGGCTGGCAACGACGGTGTTTTGCTGGTCGATACGGGTGTCACGCAGATGAGCGATAAAGTACTGGCCGCGGTTCGAAGCATCTCCGGCAAGCCGATTCGCTACATTATTAACACGCACGCTCACCCGGACCACACCGGAGGCAACGAAGCTATTGCGAAGGCGGGAAGCACGATCGCCGGGGGAAATGTCGTCGGAGACATCGGCGCAAGCGCAGGAAATCAAGCCGCGGTAATCGCCTTTCAAGCTGTTCTCGACAGAATGAGCGCGCCCACCGGGCAACAAGCGCCCACGCCGGAGCGCGCCTGGCCTACGGAAACCTACACCACTGCTGAGCGGAAGATGTTTTTTGACGGCGAAGGCATCGAGATTATTCATATCCCAGCGGCGCACACCGACGGCGATAGCATGGTCTTTTTCCGTCGCTCCGACGTAATTAGTGCAGGTGACATCTTCGTGACCAACCGATATCCGATCATCGATCTCGCGCGCGGCGGAAACGTCCAAGGCGTCATCGCCGGGCTCAACAAGATCATCGAGATCGCCATTCCCGCGGACGAGCAGGAAGGCGGGACCATGGTGATTCCTGGCCACGGGCGCCTCTGCGATGTGGCGGACGTGGTTTTTTATCAGGAAATGGTGACGATCATTCGCGATCGCGTCAAGGACATGATCCAGAAAGGCATGACGCTCGAACAGGTGAAGGAAGCGAAGCCGACGCGCGATTACGATCCGCGCTACGGCGCGACCAGCGGCATCTGGACTACGGACATGTTCGTCGAGGCGGTGTATAAGAGTTTGGTCGGCAAGCCGTAGAACATTGTCGTTATAATAGTCGCACACTGTGCAGGGGAGGCGATTTTATGAAGCGCGTCATTTTTCTAATGCTGGTGGCGGCCCTGCTTGCAGCAGGTGGGCGAGCCTATGCCCACCATTCTTTCGCCGCGACCTATTTCGTGGACCAAGAGATCACCGTGGAAGGAACGCTCACGCAGTTCTTGTATCGCAACCCGCATTCTTTTGTGAAAGTTGAGTCGAAGGATGACCAGGGCAACGTAGTGACGTGGTCGGTTGAATGGGGAGGAGGCGCCCAACTCACGCAAGAGCATGTAACGCGCGACACGCTCAAGCCCGGCGACCACGTCATCGTCACCGGGAACCCGGGGCGTGATCCCTCCGAGCACCGAATTCGGCTGCACAAGATTGTGCGGCCCTCGGATGGATGGAAGTGGGAAGGCGTGATCATGTGAGGATCCTGTGCGGTATCGCCCGGAATCGTTGCTTGCCAGCGGGGAGGAGAATGAGTTCGATCGTTTGGTCGAAGCGTGGCGGACTGCTACCGATGTTGGCGTGGGTCCTATGGGCGGCGCCCGCTTCGAACGCGCAGATCGGGTTTGTGCCCTCGGCCGCTCCCGCCAATCCCAAACAGGCCGCGCCGATTGATCTCACTGGATACTGGGTCTCGATTGTGACCGAGGACTGGCGGTATCGAATGATCACGCCGGACAAAGGAGACTACCCAGGAATTTTCCTGACACCAGAGGGTCAACGCATCGCGCAATCATGGGATCCTGCCAAGGATGAGGCGGCCGGCGAGCAATGCAAGTCCTACGGCGCCGGAGCCATCATGCGCGTCCCGACGCGCCTGCACATCATCTGGGACAATGACACAACCCTGCACCTAGAGACCGATGCCGGAAAGCAAGTTCGGCTTTTTCACTTCGGTGTGTCGGAGCCGCCGAAGGACCAGGCTCCTTCCTGGCAAGGATACTCGGTCGCGAGTTGGGAGGGGTTGAGGCCGTCCCGAGGATCGATGGGGCCCGTGGTTGCTACCGGGGGCGCGCCCGCCGTGCGGCGCGATGAAGGCTATCTAAAAGTCATGACTACGGACCTGCTGCCCGGTTACATACGAAAGAACGGGGTGCCGTACGGCAAGAACGCGGTGGTGGAGGAGTATTTCGACAGCTTCAATGAGCCCAATGGTGATTCTTGGCTGATTGTGACCTCCGTCGTCACCGATCCCGAGTATCTGGCCCAGCCCTACTTGACCAGTTCCCAATTCAAGAAGCTGCCCACCGCTTCGGGCTGGAATCCCACACCCTGCGAGGCGAAATAGCCACGGCGCTCCAACCAGTCAACTCTGCCGACCCGCGGCGGTCCGCCCAAGATTTTTCCGGGATGAGGAATGTGGTTGGATAGCTTTCTTCAATGGCTGGCCAGCACTGGGTTCAGCACGACGATGCGCGAATCGACCTGGGCCGAGCCGATTGTCGAAACCGTGCACGTTCTCACGCTCACGATGTTTTTGGGCTTTGCGATCCTTTTGGATCTGCGACTGCTGGGTGTTTGCTTGACGCGCAAGCGTGCTTCCGAAGTGCTCGCTCTGTTCAATCCCTGGCTGTTTGGTGGTTTTGCCGTCATGGTGCTCACCGGAACGTTGCTTTTCTGCGGTGATCCGGTTTCCTTCTACAACACGCGGCCACCGTTTTTCAAAGCCAAGATGATCATGCTCGTGCTCGCCGGACTCAACGTTTTGATTTTCAATCTAGGCATCGGGCGGAAGGTAGCCGAATGGGATGTGTTTTCGAAGACTCCCTTGGCGGCCAAGGCCGCCGGGACAATTTCCATCGTCCTGTGGATTCTGATTGTGGCCGCGGGGCGTGCGATCGCCTACGCTTTGCCGCCGCCCTGAGGAGGGAAGATGTGGCTTAGGGCTCTGATCCTGTCGTTTTGTCGGTGGTGCAATAACTCCTTCTTTGGGCATGGAATCCGCAACTCCGTGTGGCTGTTTCCCTTCGTTGAAATATTTCACCTGCTTGGACTGGCTGTGCTGGGCGGTACGATCCTGGTTTTGAATTTGCGGCTCCTCGGAATCAGCTTTCGAGGCGAGCGCACTGCCGATCTAGCCAAGGATGTTCGGCCTTGGACACTTGGGAGCCTGCTGGTGATGCTGGTTTCGGGCTTTCTTTTGTTCTCAACCGAGGCCGTGAAGATGTACGGCAACTGGGCCTTCCGCTGGAAGATGATTTTTCTACTCTCGGCGATTCTGTTTACGTTCACGATTTACCGAAAGGTGGTCACCTCCGATGAATCGCGCATCGCCCCGGTGTGGCGCGTTGCGGTGGCGCTCGTCTCACTCGTGCTTTGGACCGGCGTAGGGCTGGGCGGGCGCGCGATCGGCTACGTGACAACGTCGGCGAGCTCGGTGAGCGCTTCGGCTCCGTAAATGTGTCTGCTGCACATTGTCGAGGGAATCCCCGAAGCGCTTCCTCTGAACCCCATCGCGCGATGGGAATGGGTGTTTCCTGTCGTAGAGGCGATCCACATCTGCGGATTCACCTTGCTCGTAGGGTCGATTGCGATTCTCGATCTGCGCCTGCTGGGCATCGGCTTGCGGAACCAGCCTGTTTCGCGGCTTGCGAAAGAGCTCTCGCCGTGGATTTGGGCCGGGATCGCGGTGCAGCTCACGACCGGACCCTACCTTTTTTCAGGCGATCCACACGAGTACGTCCAAATCGCCGCATTCCGGAACAAAATGCTGTTTCTTTTGTTGGCGCTCCTGTTTCACTTTACGGTGATTCGTAAGGCGACCACGCCGGAAGCCGATCTCTCGCCGCTGGGATGGAGAAGACTGGCCGCCTTCGTCTCGCTGGGTCTATGGTTTTTAGTACTGTTGGCCGGCCTATGGATCGGCAATTTGTAGCCGAAGCGCGGCCGACGCGGAAGCAACAAGAGGTAGGCCGATGGGTTTCATGAGCTTTTGTCAGTGGCTTAGCGAGACAGACTTCAGCAAGCATCTGCGCGAAGCGCCCTACGATTTCCCCATCCTCGTCATCATCCACATCGTAACCATTGCGCTGTTTGGCGGAATGGTGGTCATGGGCAACCTGCGCGTCCTGGGGCTGGCTATGAGGAGCGTGCCGGTCTCGGAGTTGATCGATCAGTTCCGGCCCTGGAAGTGGACGGCGTTCACCTTGCTGTTGGCGAGCGGAACGCTCCTTGCGATGTCCGACCCGGTCGAATATGCCGGCAACATCATGTTTTGGATTTCGAACGTGTTGCTCCTGCTGGCCGGTTTCAATGCCATCATCTTTCACTTCGGTGCCTATCAGAGTGTTGCGGCATGGGGCAGCGCGTCCCGAGCTCCCGAGAGCGCCAGAAGGTGGGCTGCCATCTCCTTGCTTCTGTGGATCATTTTGATTTTTGCGGGGCGAGCGATTGCGTTCTTCTAACGGCGCACCGGGGCGACATCGAGCCGGACAGCAATTCCCTCTAGGTCGTGTGTCACGGCAGGATAATACTTCATAACCAAAGGATCGTGTCCGGGCACGATATGTTCAGGCGAATCGGCCAGCCGGTTGAGCACCTGGAAGCCCTCCAGCATCTCCGCGACGTTGTAAACGATCGGGAAAGGGCGTCGCTGCTCCAAGTTTGCATACAAGTGCGAGGCATCGGAGGCGAGCACTACCCACCCGCGCCGCGTCGAAACTCGCAAGACCTGCAGCCCTGCCGAATGTCCCCCGACCCGATGAAGACTCAGCCCCGGGACCAGCTCAATGTCACCGTTATGAAACGCCGCCTTTTCTGAGTACACGAGGCGCACCATTTCGAGTGTGTTGTCCAGATCGAATGGCGCGCGCAGCGTCGGGTGGCACATCGAGCGTCCCGTCGCGAAGGCCATCTCGTCGTCCTGCAGGTGAAAACGTGCGCGCGGGAAGCGATTGAGATTGCCAGCATGATCGTAATGGAGGTGTGTGAGGATCACGTCGCTCACCGAGGACGCATCGATCCCAACCAACCGAAGTGATTCGGCCGGGCAGCGCAGCCATTCGCGCTGCCGACGAACGGCAGCCTCTTCAGCGAATCCTGTGTCAACCACAAAACTGCTGTCGCCCCTACGCAGGACCCAAACGAAGTAATCGAGATCGGAAGCAAACTCGTGAGGGTCTGCCAAAAGGAAGTTCTCGCTTGGACGTCGGTTTCCGAGGTGCGCGTAGCGGATGGCGAAAACTTCAAAGGGCTCAATCGGCATGTAAGGCCTGCGTTTGTTACGGGCGTTATCATAGGGCATAATCTGGCGGCGGAAAATGCTGTTTCGGGCGCGTCGCGGGGTCGGGAGGAAGGAGCATGTCGGAGCACACCATCGGATTTGTCGGAGTGGGGAGGATGGGTGCCCGCATGGCAGCCCGTCTGATCAAGGCGGGCTACGCGCTCACGATCTATGACACGAACCCTGCCGCGATGAAGCCTCTTGTCGAACAGGGCGCGGCCACGGCAGACTCGCCCGCCGCGGTGGCCTCGAGTGCGCAGGTCGTCCTGGCCAGCGTTCCGACGCCGCCGATCGTACAAGCGGTTGCTCTCGGTCCCGCTGGGGTGGTCGAAGGGAAGGCCATCAAGATTTTCATCGACGTTTCGACGACGGGAGCAACCGTGGCGAAAACAGTGGCGGGGGCCTTGGCGGCGAAGGGGATCGTCGCGGTTGATGCACCGGTGAGCGGCGGTATCGCCGGGGCCGAAAAGGGGACGCTCGCGGTGATGTTGTCGTGTCCAGAGAAGATGCTGCCGATCGTGAGGCCGATCTTGGAGGTGCTGGGAAAGATTTTCGTCGTGGGCACCCAGCCAGGCCAGGGTCAGACGATGAAGCTGCTCAATAATCTCTTGTCGGCTTCCGCCATGGCGATCACGTCGGAGGCGATGGCGCTAGGAGTCAAAGCGGGCCTCGATCCATCGCTCATTGTCGATGTCTTCAACGCCGGTACGGCGCGGAACAGCGCCACCCAGGACAAGATTAAGCAGCACGTCATCTCCCGTTCTTTCAGTTATGGTTTCGGCATCGGGTTACTGAGCAAGGACATCCGATTGTGCATGGCCGAGGCAGACGCACTGGGTGTGCCGATGGTGGTGGGGAGCGCGGTTCGACAACTCCTGTCAATTGCAGCGGTGACGGAGGGGCCCGACGCCGATATGACGGCTATGGCCAGAACGGTCGAACAGTGGGCCGGAGTCGAAATCGGCCAAGCGCGCAGCGTCTGACGGGGGCCGGCGGAGACCCGAGATTTTCGGCACCAGGAGAGGATCAACAACATGGACCAGACAACGTTTGAAAGAGGGCGCGAGATTCGCAGTGCGGTGCTGGGGAAGGATTTCGTGGATAACGCATTTAAGACGGCCGACGACTTCAATCGCCCGCTACAAGAGCTTGTTACCGAGTATTGCTGGGGCGCGATCTGGGGGCGCGAAGAGCTCTCACGCAAAACCAGGAGCATGCTGAATCTCGCCATGATCAGCGCGCTCAACCGTCCTCACGAGCTCAAAGCGCATATCAAAGGGGCCCTCGTCAACGGAGTCACGCCGGTGGAGATCCGAGAGGTGTTGCTGCAGGTGGCGATCTACTGCGGTGTGCCTGCGGCCGTGGATTCCTTCCGCGTCGCGCGCGAAGTCTTTCTGGAGCAGGAAGCTGCCAAAACCCAGGCGTAAGATCAAGCGGGCATCGCCCTGAACCTCCCTCCTAGCGAAGGCAAAGAGATGAAAAAGCATCGCATGCTAATTGGCGGCGAATGGGTCGAGCCAGCCTCGGGAACCTGGTTCGAGTCGGTCAATCCATTCACGGCGGCGGCCTGGGCGCTCGTCCCCCGCGGAGGCCAGCCTGACGTTGATCGCGCCGTCGCCGCCGCACGGTCGGCGTTTTATGCAAACGATTGGCGCAACCTCACGGCAACGGCACGAGGCCATCTGTTGCATCGCCTGGCTGATCTCATCGCAGCGGACGCAGAGAAGCTCGCGGAGATCGAAAGCACCGACAACGGCAAGTTGATCGCTGAAATGCGAACCCAGCTGAGCTACATCCCGCAGTGGTTTCGCTATTTCGGGGGACTGGCCGACAAAATCGAAGGTCGCGTCATCCCGATCGATAAGCCCGGAGTCTTTAATTTCACGCGCCAAGAACCCCTCGGGGTCGTCGCCGCGATTACGCCGTGGAATTCGCCTCTGCTGCTGGCCTCCTGGAAACTCGCTCCCGCCTTGGCAGCCGGAAACACCATCGTTTGGAAGCCTTCGGAGTTTTCTTCCGTCTCGGCGCTCGTCTTTGGAGAGCTGTTTGAGCGCGCGGGTTTTCCTCCTGGTGTGGTGAATATCGTCACCGGTTACGGAAACGAAGCTGGCGAGCCGCTGATCACGCATCCTGCTGTGGCTAAGATCGCGTTTACCGGAGGCGACCGCACCGGCGAGCACGTGTATGGGCTTGCGGCGCGCGGAATCAAGCCTATTACTCTCGAACTGGGTGGCAAATCCGCGAACATCGTTTTCGACGATGCCAATCTTGATGAGGCGGTGAAAGGCGTTGTTTCCGGTATTTTTGCGGCTACGGGCCAGACCTGCATTGCTGGCTCTCGCGCGCTCATCCATCGTCCGATTCATGACGGGTTTGTCGAGCGCTTGCTCGCGCTAGCGAAGACCGCGCGCATGGGCAATCCGCTGGATTTAGCGACGCAGGTAGGCCCCGTCACGACGCAGCCGCAGTACCAGAAGGTCCTCGACTACATTCGCATCGCGAAGCAGGAAGGAGCAATTTGTCGGCTGGGAGGGGGGCCCGCCGAGCGCCCAGAGTGCGGCTCTGGTTGGTTCGTTGAGCCGACGATTTTCACCGGCGTCGAGCCCTCTATGCGAATCGCCCAGGAAGAAGTGTTCGGCCCTGTTCTTTCGATCCTTCCATTCGACAGCGAGGAGGAGGCGATTCAGATCGCCAACGGCACGGTCTATGGTCTGGCTGCGGGCGTTTGGACGCAGAGCATTCGCCGTGCGCTGGTGATGTCTGAGCGGCTCGAAGCTGGGACCGTCTGGGTGAATACGTATCGCGCGGTGAGCTATATGTCTCCCTTTGGGGGATTCAAACGCTCTGGGTTCGGCCGCGAGAGTGGAATCGAGGCCATCCGCGAATACTTGCAGACGAAGAGCGTTTGGATCGATACCGTCGGGAACGCTCCCAACCCCTTTGTAATGAGGTAGCCAGCAGGGACTACACAGGCGCGGCGCCCACACGGCGGTCGCTTGGCCGTCCAATCCACCACCACAGCAGCGTACCCACCACGGGAATCAGGCTCAGCCCCACGAAACTCAGCGCATACCGCTGGTGATCAAACCAGCGGCCGTAGATCGGTAGCAGGATCGCTACCACCGCGGACCACGCGCCCGAGCCAATTCCGGCAACCATGCCCACTTCCTCCCGTGGATATGCCCGCGCGCTCAAATGCAGGGACGTCACGATGAAAGCCACAGCGACGAACATGGCCCAGGAAAAAAAGGCCAGCGCGACCATCCACGAGCGGGATTTTGTTACCAGTGACAGGGGCAGAGCGAGAACGGTGAACAAAACATACAGGCGCACCGGTCGGGGGTTTTCGCGCACGTAGCGATCTGCGACCCATCCCCAAAAGTAATATCCAGCTTCCCAGCAGACGGCGGGGATCCAAAGAATTTTTCCCAGCTGTGCCTGCGTCAGATCGAGAACGCGATTTAGGTAAATCGGACATAGATAGAGTGTGGGACCCAACGCCGCGCCTCCCAATCCCATGCCTGCTACCAGCAGCCAAAAACGCCGCTCGAAGACATTGGGCCACCGAATGCCGCGCCGCTTGTGCGCAACAGGTGGCAGCAGAGGTGGGCGCGCGATGGACCACCAGATTGTGATCCACAGAACGCCGAGCGCACCGGTAACTAGGAACGCCGCGCGCCATCCCCACCCAAGCGCCATCGGCGTGATTACGAGTGGTGCAAAGATGGAGCCTAGCGATGCTCCGCTGTAGGAGATTCCCATCCCACGCGATTGCCGGTCGAGGGGCAGCGATTCCACCGCCGTGCGCAAGCCGCCGGGAAAGGTGGCCCCTTCGCCAAAACCAAGCAGCGCTCGTGCCGCGGCAAAGCCCCAAAATCCTCCGACCCACGCATGGGACGCGCTTGCCAAACTCCAAATTCCCACCGCCGTGAACATCCCCACGCGGAGCCCTACGAAGTCGAGCAACGATCCCCAAAGAGGATTGGCAAGCATGTAGACGACCGAAAAGACCGAGATCGCGTCAGAATACGACGCAGCGCTCAGGCCCGTGTCTTTGAGAATCATCGGTGAGATGACGGCGATGGCTTGGCGGTCGATATAGGAAAGGCACGAACAGGTCATGATGGCAAATACCGGCACCCACCTACGCCAGCCTGCGGCGGAAGCATTGGCAGGATGAATCACAGAGTCGGGACCGACAAGGAGCTCTAGGGGCGTTCGGCGTGATCCTAATCAAGCGGGCCTCACGCAGCCGGAGTGTACCATGCACGGTTGGCAGCATGGTAAGGTGCGGTGGCGGCAGAGTTTGCGGGCGTTGTCAAATCGAGGCCTAGAACAGTGAAGAGTGCGGAGCTTGAGAAATGGCTTGGACGGACAGAAACAATTTCCGACGAGATTACTCCCGTACCGATGGCCGCTCTGGCGGCAGCGCTTGATCTTGACGCTCCGTTTCCCCAACCGGGCGATCGCCTCCCGCCCCTTTGGCACTGGATCTATTTTCCCTCCATCCACCGGCAGTCCGAGCTGGGGCCTGAGGGTCATGTGATCCGGGGCGGTTTCTTGCCGCCAGTACCTTTGCCGCGCCGTATGTGGGCGGGTGGACGATTGGCGTTTCACCGGCCACTGCTTGTCGGGTCGCACTACACGCGCACCTCGCGCATTCTGGATGTGCAGCCAAAGCAAGGGCGCACCGGTCCGCTCGTGTTTGTCGTTGTGCATCATGAGATCAGCGATGCCGAAGGTCTCGCGCTGACCGAGGAGCAGGACATCGTCTACCGCGATCATCCCAAGACGGGCGACTGGGTTCCGGCGCCGCAGCCCGCACCCAACGAAGCGAAATGGGAGCGCTCGATTCGGGCCGACAGCGTCCTGTTGTTTCGTTATTCAGCGCTGACGTTTAACGCGCATCGGATCCACTACGACTATCGTTACGCCACCCGGGTGGAAGGCTATCCAGGGCTTGTCGTGCATGGCCCGCTCATTGCAACACTGCTGATCGATCTCGTGCGGCAGCAAATGCCCGAGGCCAACGTCACGCGCTTTGCCTTTCGTGCCGTCAGCGCCCTGTTCGACACCGAGCCCTTCTCGGTTTGCGGCAAGCCCGAAACTCAAGGAAAGACGATTTCGCTTTGGGCACGAAGCCAGTCTGGCGGCCTGGCGACGACGGCAACGGCCACGACCGCCTAGAGGCTAATCGTAATAGTGAGGCGACTTCTTAAGCTTGGCGTTGCCCACGAAGTCGTGCTCGATCCATAATTGGGTGTTTGTCTTTCGGACGTATTCCTCGATCATGGCCCGGCTCGCCAGCGATTGGTCCCTATTGAACTCGAAGGTGGGAACGCGGTTCAGTTTGCGCTCCTCGGGATAATGGTAGAGATCGCCGGCCAGCATCACGTTTCCTGTCTTTTCCAGCTTCAAGACGAGCACCTGGTGTCCGGGAGTATGCCCGGGCGCGAATTTGATGATCACTTTCCCGTCACCGAATACATCGTATTCGTCGGTCGTTAAGATGACGCTCTTGCTGTTCTTGAGCAGGCTGTAGGTGTTCGGATCGGAAAGCGCCGGGGGCTTTTGGGCAAACATCGCGTCCCGCTCGACCTGTCGCACCAGCCAGGTCGAACTGGCAAACTCGTTGGCGTTGGCGACATGGTCGACGTGATAGTGCGAAAGGCCCAGATAGGTGATGTCGGCCGGAGCGTAGCCGATTTCTTCGAGCTGCGATTTCAGTGTGCGAGCGGAGGTGAAATAGCTCTGTGTGACAGGCGTCTGATCGTCTGAGAAGGCCGTGTCAGGAATGGCGCCTACATCCCACATCAGCGTGCCCTTTGGATCTACCACCAAATAGCAGGGAACGGCCAGCTCGGTTTCTGCAAGTTCGTCTTTCTTGAAATTGAAGAGTCCCGGATCCAGGCCTTTGATGACACCGCAATCGAAAACGTACAATCTCAGCGTTTTGGGCCGCTGGGCCCGATGGTGCTGCGCCAGCGCAGATCCCACCACGGCGATGGCGATCAATCCCATGACGATGGCCGGAGGGGTCCCTGTCGCCCGTTTGCGATCTGTCATAGCACGCTCCTGTGGTTGCGGGGGCCTCATCATACTCAGAATTCGTGCAACGTCCAGCTTTCCTCGAGTCCCTCGCCCGGCACTCCCTGGCGAAGCGCCCAGGTCAATGAAATTGGCAAACACAATCAGCGTATAATGCGCGGCGGTCGAAATCGTTGCGCTCGCGCATCCAAGGGCCTAACCCTTGGCCATCGGGAGGAAGTGATGTCGGAAATCGAAAAGGACAACGAACAGATCGTCAGAAATTTCTTTGACACGCAAAGCAGCGGAAATCTCGA
This sequence comes from Candidatus Acidiferrales bacterium, assembly GCA_035622155.1. Classification (GTDB taxonomy): domain Bacteria; phylum Acidobacteriota; class Terriglobia; order Acidiferrales; family UBA7541; genus Palsa-295. The sequence goes on along the minus strand of DASPVW010000040.1, from coordinate 56,998 downwards.
AAAGTTGCGGCTGCTACTCCATGAGGATGCGACCTGGACTGTCATGGCCACGGGCATTCCGGGGGCGGGCGAAAAGAGAGGTCGCAAGGCGATCATCGACGATTTCCTGGGGCCGATTCGCGGAATGTTTGTGCCGGGCGATCCCAAAATCTACCTGGACCGCATCATCGCGCAGGGCCCATGGGTGGCGGCGGAAGCGCGGGGCCTCGGGCGCTTCAAGAACGGAAAGGAATACTCGAATCGTTATGCATTCGTGCTGGAAATCAAGGACGAAAAGGTCTTCGCGCTGCGCGAGTATATGGACAGCTATTACGTGAGCACGATTGTATAGGGTGAGGCTAGCTCTACGTGCGGAACAGAAACGTGAGAAGGAAAATCGCCAATTTGAAATTCAGGAGCTTCAGCGCGTTCCGAGCCTCCCCAGGCGTGAGCTTGGCCGTCATCGGCATCGACCCGAAGACTTTCCCTCGGATGAGGAGGGTGCCATCTTCGCGCTCGAGTGACTGGATTTCCATCAACTCGGTGTTGTCCTGACCCAAGATTTTCATCATCGTTGTTGGCCAATTTTGTCGAAACGGATTTTCAGATCCTCGCACATCTTCATAGCGGTGGCGCGCCCGGCGCCGAACACGCCGCCGCCGGGATGCTGGAAAGGCCCGACCAGATAAAGGCGCTCAATCCCGGGTACCGTGTTTTGCCCGAGATCGGGCGTGGGACGGTGGGAGCCTGATTGATAAAGATACGGCGCCACGCCGTGCACGTCGCCTCGCTGAAAGCTAGCCGAGGCGCGCTCGATATCGAGCGGGCTGTCTGCCACATACTCGATGATATTTTCCGACGTGATGTTATCGACATAGGGCGTCATACGGGAAAGCATGGTTCTGGCAAACTCGTCTTTCGCGCGATCCCAATACTCCGGGCCGCCCTTGGGATGCGCGTAGGGGACGTAATCCCAAACATGCAAGGTTGCCTTGCCGGGCGGGCAGCGCGTCGGATCGAATGCGGAAGGTGATACCAGCCCCAGAAGCGAGGTGTTCGCAATCCGGCCGTAACGCAATGCGTCGAAGTATTCGCGTAAGGTGTCCAACTGTGCTGGCATCAGCTCGGTGAAGTAAGCTTGATTGACCTGCGGCCCGGCCTTAAACGCGAGCGGCTGATGCAGCGCCGCATGGACCGTGAAACAAGAGTTGGCGGAAAGCTCCACGCGCTCGGCGGCGCGCTTGACGGGCGCACTGATACCAGGAACGAGCCGGCCAAGCAGATGCGGGTGGATCGCACCGATCACGGCATCCTTTGCGGTGTATTCGCTGCCATCGGCTGTCCTTACGCCCACCGCGCGACCACTTGTGGTCACCACGGCTTCCACGGCCGTGTTCTTCATGAGGTTTCCGCCGTGATCCTCGATCGAGCGGACCAGGGAGTCGGTCAGCGATCCGCTGCCGCCAACCGCACAGCCGATTCCGTACTGCTCCATAAAGCCCAGAAAAACGAAAATGCCGATGCCCGTGCCCTTTTCTTCCGGTCCGGTCAGGTTTTCCGACACCATGCGCGTGAAAAACATTCGTACTTTTTCGTTCTCGAAATTTTCGACAATGATGTCGTAAGGGCTTTTCTGCATCAGCGCGAACATCTCCCGGCCCTCCACGCTTTGATCGAGCAGCGCCAGGCTCCTACCTAGCGGCAGCGGTGGGGTGTAGAACGACGCCGAGATCATCGGCAGATAGCGCATGGCCGTATCTGCAAATTTCAAAAACGACTCCGCGTCCTTCTTGGAAAATTTCGCGATGTCTTGGTAGGTTTTGTTGCGGTCGCGATAGAGCGCGATCGTTGATCTGTCTTCAAAAACACAAATGAATGGGATTTCCGGATAGACGTACTTCAGCCCGTAGCGCGAGAGCAACTTGAGCTCGTCATTCTTGATGAGCGGGTTGCCTTGAATGAAGATGTGACCGGTGCTGAACCGGTCGTGCAGGAAGTCGGGCCCGGTCAGTTTCGCCGTCACAACCCCGCCGCCGAACCACGCATTCCGTTCAAGCACCAGCACGCTTTTCCCGGCGGCTGCCAGGTAGGCAGCGGCAACCAATCCGTTGTGGCCGGAACCGATGGCGACGATGTCGTAGCTGGAGGGCATCTGATCTTTTCGCGCCGCTGGCGAGCGGACGAACCAACTCTGCGAGCGGAAATCGGAGCGCAGTCTGTTACAGGTTTGGTCTGCTCTTCAACTTCTTTTTTTGGAGTTGGCTGGCAGTCGCGCGGTTGCGTTTTGCGGGCGATGCCATCCTGGTTGTCAGGGACGGTTCTTGTCCTCTTCGTCGTCCATCATTCCAGGTGTTTCCAGGCCCGCTCGCGCCGCCAAAGGATACTGCCACGTCGGTATGCGCACCTGCCGTAACACAACCAATCCCGCCACGACTCCGAATGCCACTTGCGAGGCGAGAAACCAGCCCCACTGAATTCGCTGATTGAGGATCGGATCGATGATGTCCAGCACGTTGTACAGCAGTCCCGTCCAGACCAGCGGCGCAAGAACTCCGCCGAGCAAAATCGGATGTCGCGGAAGCATGGGCAGCAATGCGCCGTACAGGAGCCCGACCAATACCGAAGTCGTCAGATGCAGGGCCATCGCGACGAGCAGTAGCTCAGTATGAAATGCCTCGATTTGAGTGGTGCTGACCTGCACGCGTTCATACACCACCGCGCCCAGCAAGTTGATCGGATACCAGATGCTTCTGTGGCTCAGCAAGCCGTAAAGCATCGCCAGGGCGGCCATGGCTACGCCTCCGGCAAGCCCGCCTTTCAACCCCGCTGAAATTGGATAAATCTCCAAGGGCAAGCGCGCGCGGTGACGAACCTCGGTCGCAGCGATGCGCGATACTTTGCGTCTTGATGTGGCGATGGGCACGGGCGCCGGGGCGACCGGGACCTCGTCGTGACGATCGTGTGGCAGCACTTGCAAGAACCATCCGACCGAGCCTGCCACGGCCAAAGCTGCTCCCACCCAACTCACCTTTTTGGTTGTCACAAGCCCGGTCGCCACAAGCGCGAGTCCGAGCGCAAGCGCGATCGGCCAACGCGTGGATGCCGGAAGACTCACGTGTGTGGGTTCAGACGGCCTACCGGGAGTTGGTTTTAACGTCAACGCCATAGCACGTGCCTCCGGCTCACCGGCTGACAATGTAAACGGTCGTAAAGACCACCACCCAAACCGCATCCACAAAGTGCCAGTAAAGTGAAAACACGTCGCAGCGATCCGAGTGTTCGCGTTTCACCCTACCGATCAGCGCCAAAATCATGACCAGTGCCAACCCGATCAGACCGACAATCACGTGCAGAGCATGCAGGCCCACCAGGCAATAGTAGGTGGTACCGAAAAGGTTCGTTTGAATCGTGAAGTTGTCCTGGTAAATCAGATGGTGCCACTCGAGTATCGTGCTGCCGATAAAAATAGCGCCGAGCACGAGCGTCAAAAACCAAAAAATACGGAAAGCCGCCGCTTGGCCTCTGCGCAGAGAAGCGATCGCCCAGTGAATCGTTGGGCTGCTCGAGAGCAGGCAAATCGTCCCGACGATGGGGACGGCCAGTACCTCCCGAGGTGTTGGTCCGCTCAGGCTCTTGCCGATGTAAAAAATGTACGCGACCACGAAAATCATAAAGATGGCCGACTCGGCGATGATCAGGCAAATCATTCCGACTCTGCCGCGCGAGGGAAGCTGCCACGCGCGTTCGTTTGCGGCCACGGTCATCCCGGTTGCGCTCATCTTGTTGGTCGGATCGTCATTCGTATTTCGAATCCGGATCGTCCGGATGCTTCACGTCCCATAAAGGGCGGCGGCTCTCGACGACCGGCACCGCCGCAAAATTGTATTCCGGCGGTGGCGACGTGGTCGCCCACTCAAGCGTCCAGGCATCCCATGGGTCGTTTCCTGCGGGTCTGCCTCTTACACCTGACCGAATCAGGTTGTAGACGAAAACCAAGACAGCCGCGCCCTGCAAGATCACCCCGACCGAGGCAATCATATTCCACGATTCCCATCCGCGCCCTGCTTCATAGGTATACACGCGTCGCGGCATCCCGAGCAGCCCCGGGATGTGCAGGGAATCAAACGTCAGGTGAAATCCAATCAGAAACATCCAGAAATGCCATTGGCCCAGTGTCTCGTCCATCATCCGGCCGGTCATTTTCGGGAACCAGTAGTAGAACGCGGCAAAAATACTGAACAGAATGCCGCCCACGATCACATAGTGAAAATGCGCCACAACGAAATAGGAATTGCCCAGTTGCCAGTCGAAAGGGGCCGTCGCCAGCATGATGCCGGTCAACCCACCAATCAAAAACTGAAAAAGAAAGCCCACTGCGAACAGCATGGGTGTGGCAAAGCGAATTTTTCCTCCCCACATGGTGGCCAACCAATTGAAAATCTTGATGCCCGTCGGCACGGCGACGACCATCGTGGTGAGAACAAAGAAGGCATTTCCGTAGGACGGCATTCCCACTGTGAACATGTGATGCGCCCAGACGCCCAGGCTCACGAAACCGATGCTCGTTGTTGCTGCCACCATCGCAGGGTAACCAAAGATCGCCTTGCGGGAGAAAACTGGAATGATTTCGGAGATAAAGGCGAAGCAGGGAATAATCAGGACGTACACCTCGGGGTGGCCGAAGATCCAGAAAAAGTGCATCCACAGCACAGCGGAGCCGCCAGCCTGCGTGTCAAAGAAGTGAGCTCCCAAGTATCGGTCGGCCATCAGCATCAGTTGCGCCGCGGTTAGCGGACTGATCGTCACTAAGACCAGGCCCCCCATCACCAGATTCATCCACGCGAGCAAAGGCATTCTGCCGAGCGTCATACCCGGGCAGCGCATGCTCAGAATGGTCGCTACGAAATTCACGCCTCCCGCGATGCTGCCCACGCCCGCCAGCAGCAGAGACAGGTTCCAGTAGTCGGTGCTGTGTCCCGGTGAAAAGGCGACTGCGGTGAGGGGCGCGTAGGCGAACCATCCCACATCGGGCGCAATGCCAGCCTTCGCTACCGAATCCCCGGCGAAAAGGCTTGCGTACAGAAACAAACCGCCAAAGGCCGTCATCCAGAAGCCGAACGCATTCAGGCGCGGGTAGGCCATGTCTCGCGCGCCGATCATCAGGGGCACCAGATAATTGCCGAATCCGAACAGAATCGGCATTGCCACGAAGAACACACCGGTTGTGCCGTGCAGCGTAAACAGACGATCGAATAGTTGGGGCGAGAGAAAGGTGGAATTGGCGTGCGCCAACTGAATGCGCATCAGCACCGCCTCCCACCCCGTCACGACGAAGAACAGCAGTGCGTAGACGATGTACATCAGACCGATCTTTTTGTGATCGCACGTGCCCAGCCATTCGTACACGACTGCCAGTGGGTTTTGCCGGATCGTCAGCGGCACAGCTTCTGAGGCCATGGCCTTTCTCTCAATCGAGCGTCATCAAGTAATCGACAATCTGCCCTAGTTCTTGTGGGGTTAGATCCGGTGCCGGCATCAGCGATCCAGGCTTGAACGTGTCCGGATTGCGAACCCACTTGAGCAGATTCTCGCGCGTAATGGGAACCGCGCCGGAAGCGATGGTCTCCCGGCTCATCAAATGCGTGAGATCGGGGCCAGCCGGCCCAGCCGCCATCGTTCCGCGAATCGTGTGACATGCGAAACAGGCCTTCGACACGAACAACGCGGCGCCTGCCGCAGCAGAAGGATTTGCAGCAGCCTGCTGCTGCTGCGCATGCACCCAGCGATCGAAGTCCTCGCGATTCTCAACGTATACGCGCAAGAGCATTTTCGCGTGCTGTGTGCCGCAATACTGCGCGCATTGGCCGACAAACAGCCCCGTCTCGTGTGGATCGATCCACATGTTGTTCGGGTGATTGGGAATCAGGTCGGTCTTACCTGCCAGTTGGGGGACCCAGAAGCTGTGATCGACGTCGGCCGAAAGGAGATGAATGTAGGTCGGGGTGGGGTGCGCTGGATCACTCACCGGGACATGCAGTTCGTTCGCCGCCACCAACCCGAACTGCGGATAACGATACTCCCACCAAAACTGATGCGCGACCGCGGTCACTTCGATCGTGCCTTGTGGCTCGCGCGCATCTTGCACTCTGTGGATCACCTGCGCGGTGGACAAAAACAGCACCACGACAATCAGCACCGGCAGCACCGTCCACGCCAGCTCCATTTGATTGCTGCCATAGATTTGAGGAGGTTCTGACCCGTCTTCGTGCTTTTGTTCGCGGAATCGAATCACCGCGTAGGCCAGCAGGCTGAAGACTACAACAAAGATGGTACCAAGAACCTCAAGCTCGAATATCGACAATTGGTAAATCGAATGCGCGGGCGTCGACTTCGGTGCAAAGATGTTCGTGGGGCTCGCGGGATTGCCTGCGGCCCCCAGCCCACTCTCGGCCATGCTCACGACGAAAATCAACATTGCCAGAAGTTGGCTGGCTCGGCAGGGCATGCCTGGACCGCGGCGCTTTTCCGAGCCGTGTGGAGCTTGCCCCTTTTTCGGTTTTTGCGCTGACTTCGTTCGTGGCTCGATCAAGGGCCGTTACCCTAATCGAATCGGGATTCCACCGCTGTGACGCGCATCACAACTAGGGTTTCATGGGTTCGCTGAGGCGGCTTGACCGCCCGGATGAACGGGCTCGGGAACTTACCGCATCCGCATCGATTTGCTTGGTCTTGGAATCTGTCATCGCTCGACCTCGATAATCTCGGCACGACAAGAGAATGTCAAGGCAGGTACGTTTTATACCTCGCGCAGCCGGAGGCGAGGTGGGAAATCCGTTGTGCGCGGGCAGCCAGAGCATTAGGATGCGCGAGGGTGGGGTCCCTTGATCGAAGCAGAAAATAAGAGTTCCAGGTAACAGGCTGGGTGGGAGGCAGTGATGAATGCTCCGACAAGATTTTCGATCTTAATCGCAATGCCGATGGCGCTTGCGATCCTGTGGGTATCGGCTGCGGCGGGGCAGCAACCGTCACCGCCCGAGCCACCGTCGCGCGACGGCTTTCCGGCCGGCCCAACCCCACGAATTCTGAGTTTTACAGCAACCCCCAGTTCGATCCAACCCGGCGAGTCGGTGACCTTGCAATGGGCAGTGATCAATGCCGACCGGATTACACTCGATCAGGGCATCGGGATCGTAGCCACGCGGGATAGCCGCACGGTAACGCCGGGCGCAACGACAACGTACACGCTAACGGCGTCAGGATACAGGGGGACGGGCAGTGACGCGCGATCGGTGACAGTGACCGTTCAGGGCACAACATCGGTGACAGCTGGCGCTGTGCCTAGCAGCACGACCGCCCCGAGGCCGGTGCCGCGCATGGCCGACGGCAAGCCCGACCTCAACGGAGTCTATATTGCGCCGTACCATTCCATCAGGGCGGTGGACAAAATCACGCTGAAGCCGGGCGGGGAAAAGTACCACGTGGGTCCCGAGTACACTTTCTCGCTGGGGGAGCAATGCCTGCCGCGGGGAGTGCCGGACACGATCGGAGAGCCTTATCCGATACAGATTGTCCAAACGCCGAACCTCGTGGTGATCCTTTATGAAGTGGGCGAATACTTTCGGGTGATCCCGACCGATGGGCGTCCTCACCCAAAGGAACTCGATCCAACGTGGATGGGGAATTCCGTCGGGCACTGGGAAGGGGACACCCTCGTTGTGGACGTAACTGGCGTCAACGACAAGGTGTCGGTGGGCGAATACCGACATACGACAGCCTACCATGTAGTCGAGCGGTTTGAGCGCACGTCCTACGACACGCTGAAGTACTCAGCGACGATCGAAGATCCGAATGTGTTCGCAGCGCCGTGGACCGAGGTGGGCACGTTCACGCTGCATCCTGAATGGGATATTCAAGAATACATCTGCAACGAAAACAATCACGACTATAAGAAATTGTTTGAACAGTACAAGCAATAGGAGGTTGTTATTAACTGTGATCGGTGGCAGTCGGAGCGAGCAGGCGGTCTTTCGACCGGCGGAGGGATGGCTTGAGCCAACCACTGGATAGACAGAAAGCTTCCCTCTATGGCCAGTTTGTTCAGGCTGCTTACTTGATGTTTAAAGACCCGCACGGCGCGGACCCGCTCAGGCCCGAGCCTGCTGGTATTCCGCCAGGGTATGAGCTCGGGGCATGGATTCACATGTCCGATTTCATCTTCGACGTCGTGGAGCGGAAGTTCTACGGCATCGTGGCGCACCGTGTGGCCGACCCGAGTTCACGGATCATCGCGATCCGCGGCACCGACAGCGCAGTGGAATGGATCGATGACGCGGCCGCGTTGCCGGTTCCCTTCCGACAAGTGCCTTCCGCCGGGCGCGTGGCAAAAGGGTTCGACAAAATCTACAGCACCATGAAAGTAGTGAAGCGCCCCCTTGCGACAGCGGCCGCTCCACAGGAATTCAGCGGCTCGTTCGGCGATCAACTCGATCAATTGGCGATAGGCCAAGAAACAGAGCGGAGGTTAGAGCAGCTCGAAGGGGGCGCGCGTCACACCCGGCTGACCACCGTCGTGGGGCACAGCCTCGGTGCGGCGCTTGCGACGCTGTTCGTGATAGAGAATGACGCAAAGCGCAAGTTCGACGTCGTGTCGCTGTGCACGTTCGCATCGCCGCGCGTAGGCAACACGGAGTTCGTCCGTCGGTTCAACGAGCTGCCCATTGATTCCTGGAGGATCGTCAACACCAGCGACGTCGTGCCCAAGCTCCCACCGCACATCCCAGGCGTGCTCGATTACGGTCACGTCGATGTGGAGTACCCTTTCGATTCATCCGACTTCGCCAAGAAGAGCCTGCTGTGTTGGCACGCCATGGAGACCTATCTGCACTGGCTGCATACGGCATCGCCACTGCTACCAGAATGTTGGTTGACCACAAACGACACGCGGTGACGCAGAATCGCTGAGCAAGCGGAGAAGGAAGAACGGAGTGTTGCTCTTTCTAAGCGGTGCTCTGGTTGCGCTCGGGCTTTTCATCTTCTGGGCAGAGCCGTTAGCGGTCCTCGGTGCGCTCGAGCGGCTCACCCCCAACATTCACTATCGAGTCCGAACCGATCTTCCACTCGTTGCCCTTTCCTTCGACGATGGTCCGCACTCTGTCTTCACACCTCGAGTTCTCGAGATCCTCCAGCAACACGACGCCAAAGCCACTTTTTTCCTCATCGGCGACCGCGCTTTGCGCCAACCAGAGCTTATGGCCCGGATCAAGGCCGCCGGACACGAAGTGGCCAACCATTACCACACGAATGGACCTATTCTGGGTCACTCCGATAGCGTATTCCTCCGCAATCTGAAAAGGGCCGAGGAAGCCATTGGCTTTTCGACCCGACCGAAACTCTTCCGTCCGCCAGGCGGCGTAGCTTGGCCGCGGCAACTTCGCCTGGCCCGAGAGTCCGGCTACACCTGCGTACTAGGCTCGGCATACCCCCACGACCCAATGCATCCTCCGGTTTGGTACATCCGCTGGCTGGTTGAAAAGAACCTCGCCCCGGGGACGATCGTCATACTTCACGACGGTATCTCCAACCCCTCCCGCAGCATACAGGCTCTGCCGCATATCCTTCGCTTCGGACGCCAAAGGGGGCTGCGCTTTGTTCCGATTGGCGAGCTTTGGAGAGTGAGTCGTAGCGAAAGCGAATAAACCGTTGCCGTGGCCCCAGAATTTCTGATCCATCGTATAGATTTTTTCGTAGGGTCTCCGGAATTAGCTGTTGTTACAGTAGGGGCTAATGGGAGCGGCTCGGACGCAAATCGTGAGGCCCGGTCTGTTTGACGGCTACGAACTGGGGGGCTTTTATGACGAGATGTTCTTGGCTCCCGGCCGGCCGCGGGCGCCCTACGCCAAGCTCTTTCAGAAGCTAGCTTCGCTTGCGCCGAGCCACTTCGAACAACGCCGCAAACTGGCTGATCTTTCGTTCCTTATTCAGGGGATTACCTTCACCGTCTATAGCGACGGGCGCGGAACCGAGCGCCTGTTTCCGTTCGATCTAATTCCCCGCATTCTGCCGTATTCAGAATGGCAGCACATTGAGCGTGGGCTTTCGCAGCGCGTGGTGGCGCTGAACCTATTTCTACGCGATGTCTATGGCCCGCAGCGCATCCTGCAGGATCGACGCATTCCCCGTTCGCTCATTTACTCGTGTCCCCACTTCCGTCGCGAGGTCATCGGCGTCGAGGTCCCGCATGGAATTCACACGCACATTTGCGGCATCGATCTGGTACGCGATTCGAAAACGGGGGAGTTTTGCGTTTTAGAGGACAATGTGCGAACACCCAGCGGTATCTCCTACGTCCTGGAAAACCGCATTGTGATGACGCGCACGTTCCCTGACGCCTTCGAGGACCTCGAAGTACTTCCCGTCAATCACTATCCTTCCGAGCTTTCGAGGATTCTTCGGAGCCTTTCCCCGCGCGGGGAAAGCGAAGCGCAGATCGTTTTGCTCACGCCGGGCATCTACAACAGCGCTTATTTCGAGCACAGCTTTCTCGCGCAGCAGATGGGCATCGAGCTTGTTGAGGGGCGTGACCTGATTGTCGATGGTGGTGTTGTGTACATGAAAACCATTCGCGGCTTGACACGCGTCGACGTGATCTATCGCCGCGTGGACGACGACTTCCTCGATTCCCTCACATTTCGCGCCGACTCGGTCCTCGGCGTTCCCGGACTTATGGGTGCCTACCGCGCCGGGAACGTGGCGCTGGCCAACGCTGTCGGCAATGGTGTCGCCGACGACAAGGCCGTCTACGCCTACGTGCCGGAATTCATCCGTTACTACCTCGGCGAAGAGCCGGTTTTGCGCTCGGTCGAAACCTACATCTGCGCGAAGCCGCGTGATCTGGCTTACGTGCTGGATCGTTTGCCGGAACTCGTTGTGAAGGCCGTCGGTGAGTCTGGCGGATACGGCATGCTCATTGGGCCGGCCTCCGACCGCAAGCGGATCGAAGAATTCCGCGAACGCATTCGCGCCAATCCCCGCAACTACATCGGCCAGCCCGTGGTTCCGCTCTCCCGCGTGCCTTCCTATGATTCGGCGGAACATTCGATCGGCGGACGCCACGTCGATCTGCGCCCGTATTGCCTGTACGACGGCGAAAAAGTGACGATCGTGCCTGGCGGTCTTACTCGCGTCGCATTGCAGCGCAATTCCTTAGTGGTCAACTCTTCGCAGGGCGGCGGTAGCAAGGACACTTGGGTGCTACGGGCCGAGGGCTGAGATGCTTTCACGTATTGCGGAATCGCTTTTCTGGCTTGCGCGCTACATCGAGCGCGCCGAAGGCACCGCCCGGATTCTCGACGTGAACTACCACATGCTGCTAGAGCAGTCGCAACATTCCTATCACTTACGCTGGGAGCCGCTGATCATTATGGCGGGTGAAGAAGACCGCTTTCGCAAGCTTTACAGCGACGTCAATGCTGCCAACGTTTTCGAATTTCTCGCCTTCCGTTCCGACAATCCCAGCTCGATCCTGCAGTGCATCTCGAAAGCGCGCGAGAACGCTCGCACCATTCGCGATCGCATCTCCCGAGAGATGTGGGAGGACATTAACGGACTGTTCCACCTGGCTAACAGCTATGTTCCCAAGGATGAGATTGCTGCGGGCCCCCATCGCTTCTGCGATAAGATCAAATTTGGTGCCCATCGTTTTCATGGTGTCACCGACTCAACCTTGCCCCACGATGAAGGCTGGCATTTCCTGCGCGTCGGCTGGGCGCTCGAGCGCGCGGAGATGACGGCGCGCCTTGTCGACGTTCAGTACCACAATCTGCTGGATGGTCCTCCGGCCGCCAATGCTCTCGATAATCACCAGTGGATGGCCGTACTGCGATCGGTCGGTGCCTATGAGGCGTATCATCGTCAGTATCATCCGCCGATCGAACCTGAAAAGGTGGCCGAGATGCTCATTCTGCATTCCCAGCATCCGCACTCCATCCGTTTCAGTGCGACCGAGGTCCAGGCGGGTCTCCGGGCCGTCAGCGGCTCGAACTACGGATCGTACGCGAATGAAGCCGAGCGCCTTGCCGGACGGCTGGTGGAGCGCCTCAGCTACGATCGGATCGTTGATATTTTCCAGCAGGGGTTGCACGGCTACCTCAACGACGTTCTCCAGATGTGCGGTTTGATCGGTGAAGATATCGCCCGAACCTACTTCTATTACGCGGTGGTGGCATGAATCGATATCGTGTGGTTCACACAACCGAGTTTGTGTACGACGGACCGGTCTCTGAGAGCTACAACGAAGTCCGTCTGCGGCCATTGCACGACGACCGCCAAAGCTGTTTGTCGTTTCGTCTGACGACTTCGCCGGGCGCGCGCGGCACGGCCTACCGCGACGCCCACGGAAACTGGGTTCATCAGTTCAACGTTCTGCCCGAACATCGGCGCCTGAAGATCGAAGCGGAGTCCGTCGTGCTCGCACACGGCGCCTCCGAGTCTATGGCGGACCGCACGACGCTATCCGATTTCGATTTGTCTCGCGATCAGTTGGACGAAGAGCATTTCGATTTTGTGGCCCCGACGGGCTACGTACCTCACCTCGCTGCACTCAAGGAGATCATCCACCTCGCCGAGCGCGCCGGTGGCGCTACGGTCGCGGGGTTTGTACAAGCTGTTTCCGATGCGATTCACCACCGTTTTCGCTACGTAAAAGGTGCCACGCATGTTCATTCTTCGATCGAAGATTCGCTTTCGATCGGTGCGGGTGTCTGCCAGGATTTTGCCCATTTGCTGCTTGGGGTGGTGCGCATGCGAGGCATTCCTGGACGCTATGTCTCGGGCTACTTGGTTCCTGGAAGCACAGCCTCTGTCGGGGACAGGCAAGAGGACGTGATCGGGGGGCAGGCTTCTCATGCTTGGACCGAGGTTTTCCTGCCGAATAATACCTGGGTTGCGCTCGATCCCACATTGGGCAAACCGGTCGGGCTGCGCCACATCCGCGTCGCCTATGGTCGGGATTATGGCGACGTGGCGCCGGTCCGCGGAGTCTACAAGGGGCAGGCGGGCCAACAGCTCTCGGTGGATGTGCGCGTCCGCCCCGCCTTGGATGACACTGGCTGCGAACAGCTCTCGGAAAGTGCCGCTCCCGTAACGGCGCCGTCCGCCCTGGAGCGTCCGCAGCAGCCAGCCCAACAGCAGCAATAGCAGCACGGCTTACCAGGTGGTTGCTGGCTTCGCAGCAATTTCCGCACCTCTGCGGGCGTCTGGCTTTACATCCGTCCCTGCATTGGCTAACGTAGCCTCGAGATGGCAGTCGGCTTCTGAGCGAAAATGGGCACACTGCTAGAGGGCAAGGATCTGCTTTTCACGCTGGTCCTCAAGGTTGGCTGGGCGGCGGCCTTCGCCGCTTTGCTGGTTCGTTTCCGGTCCTTTCGCAACCTGGTCTTCACCGAGAAGCGTGACTCCGACCAAAAGGTCATGCTGCTGCTGTTTCTGGTGCCGCCGCTAGCCATCGGCATCATGTTGCGCCTGATCGGGGGATACCGCTTTTTTGATCTGACGCTCGAGGGCTCGTTCCTGATGGGCCTGATTGGTGGTCGGATTGTGGGCTTGCTGGGCGGGTCGCTCATTAGTCTGCTGCCGTTTGGTTTTCATGAATGGCTATCGGCGCCCACCGCGGCGCTGGTGGGCCTGCTGGCGGGGATGATTCGAGACGTGATGCCCGAAAAGGAGGATGTTTGGCATTTCGGGCCTTTTCTTTTCCTAAGTATTCCCTCTTGGCTCTGGCGACTGGTCCGCTACGGCAAGGCAAACTGGGCGATGCTCCCACTGTTTGCTTGCGCGGCGCTGGAGGTCGGATTAATCATGCTGGGCAAAGCGGTCCGACCCGGATGGATTTTCTCGATTCAGACCGGCAATCCCGGTTACATGTTGCTCGTGGTTCTGTCTTCGGTGATGTGTGTAGCCACGGCCATAAAGATATGGAATAACACGCGCATTGAAATGAACCTTGAGCAGAACCAGCAGCACCTGCTGAAGGCGCGCATGGACGCGCTGACCAGCCAGATCAACCCGCATTTCCTGTTCAATACGCTGAACACGGTTTCATCGCTCATCCGTTTTGATCCTGACATGGCGCGCGGCGTGGTGCTGAAGCTCTCCAATATCTTGCGGCGGCTGCTCCGCAAGCACGATACCTTCGTCCCGTTGCGCGAAGAGCTCGAATTCATCGACGACTATCTGGATATCGAAGTGATTCGCTTCGGGCGCGACAAGCTTCAGATTTTTAAGGACATAGACGGCCAGACGCTGGATATTTTCGTTCCTAGTATGTTGCTGCAGCCGATCATCGAGAACGCCATAAAACACGGCCTGGCCCCGCGGCTTGAGGGGGGCGAGATTCATCTGTGCACACGCCATGGCGACGGCCGCCTGACGATCGAAATCAGCGACAATGGGATGGGAATGTCTCCGGAGCGGCTTCGAGAGGTCTACGGTGGCGGCATCGGGATCAGTAACGTTCACGAGCGCCTGCGCCTGCTGTATGGCGACCAATTCGACATGAACATTCGCAGCCATCCGGGCGAAGGCACACAGATTCGAATCGAGGTACCGGCGCTGGCGGCCGTCGAGGCTGCCGCGGTCTAGCTGCGATTTTGGGCGCGTCCTGCCGAGTGGCTGACCATTGCCATCTCATCGCTTTCGGTATTTTGTAGTATCTTGTGGAACGGGCGTATTGTTCGGCCTTGCTGGCAATGCCGCCAAAGGCGCCGTCCCATTTTTCATTTTCCGCAAGCTGTGTAGAACCGCGTCCCTAGATCACCGAGGAGTGTTGAGAATTGTGCGGGATCGCAGGCTTCACCCATCGGAACCGATCGCCTGATCCCGAGCGCATTCAAAGCGCCGTGGAAACGCTCTTGCACCGTGGGCCTGACCAGCACGGAGTATTTCGCTCCGAACTGGTTTCGCTCGGTACGGCGCGTCTGAAGATCATCGACCTCACATCGGGCGACCAACCGATCATCGCCGATGGCGGCGATAGTGTGATTGTCTTCAACGGAGAGGTTTACAACCATCTGGAACTGCGGGCCGAGCTGGAAAAGCTCGGACACAAGTTTCACTCGCGCTCCGATACGGAAACCGTTCTGCACGCTTTTCTGCAGTGGGACATCGGCTGCTTCTCGCGGATGCGTGGGATGTTCGGTGTGGCACTCTGGACCGAGTCGGCGCGTCGGCTGGTGCTCGCACGTGACCGCATGGGCATCAAGCCGCTGTATTTCGCGCGACGGGGCAGTGAGGTCTTCTTCGGCTCCGAGCTGAAGGCCATACTGGTTCATCCGGAGATCGAACGTCATTTAAGTTTGGCCGGCCTCGACTGTTATTTGTCCCTGAACTACGTTCCTTGTCCATGGACACTTGTCGACGGAATCGAAAAGTTGCCTCCGGGTCACTGGCTGGAGTGGCGTGACGGCGAGGTTCGTTCCGAAGCGTATTGGACCTTGCCGTTTGTGCGGCCCGGCAAGCGAGCACTCGGGGAGGCCACCGAAGAGCTGGATCAGCTGCTACGGGAGTCGGTGCGCGAGCATTTGCTCTCGGACGTTCCGCTGGGTGTTTGGCTGAGCGGCGGAATCGATTCGTCCACGATCCTGCACTATGCAGCCGCGGCATCGAGTTCCCGTTTGAAAACCTTGTCGATTTCCTTCCGAGGCCGCAGCTTCGACGAATCGCCGTATATCGAGCGAGTGTCGGCACGGTACGGCACCGATCACGAACAATTCGATCTCAACCCGGCCGAAGACTTGGCTGGCGCTGTGGAAGAGTTCGCCTACTACTCCGACGAGCCTACCGCCGACGCCGGAGCCCTGCCGCTGTGGTTCCTTTCGAAGATGAGCAAGAGGAAAGTGACCGTCACGCTCAGTGGGGAGGGTGGCGATGAGGTCTTCGGCGGCTACCTAACCTATCCAGCGAACCGCTTCGCCCATCTCGCGCGAAGATTTCCGCTTGCTGCACTACGTCTGGGGCTTCTAGGCCTGCGCGGATGGCCCGTCTCGGATGAAAAGATCAGCTTGGAATACAAACTCAAGCGCTTTCTCGAGGGTTGTCTGCTCCCACCCGATCAGGCGCACGTCTATTGGAACGGCACGTTTTCTCGCTTGCAGAAAACACCGCTTGTTCACGTGCCACTTCCGAACGCCTTGGACCAAATCCTAAGTGAACTTCGAGGGCATTTGTCGAGTCCCGATGATCTGGCTGCGTATCTGTGGTTCGATCAGAAGTACTACCTGGCGGACGACATTCTAATGAAAGTGGACCGCATGAGCATGGCCCATGCGGTGGAAGTGCGGCCGCCGTTGCTCGATCACCGGATCGTGGAATTTGCGGCCTCGCTACCGGCGTCTTTCAAGATTCGCGGCTCGCACCAGAAACTCGTGCTTAAGGAGCTGATGAGGAACAAACTCCCAGCCTCGGTTCTGAACAAGGAGAAGACCGGCCTTGATATCCCCTCACACGAATGGCTGCGTGGTTTGCTGCGCCCGCTCATGATGGATGCGCTTGCCTACGGTACTTCCGAACAGGCCGGGTTGTTCCGCAAAGACGCCATCGACGCTTGCGTCCAGGATCATCTGTCAAGGCGCGCCAATCTCGGCTATCACCTTTGGGGACTGATGATTCTGTTTCTGTGGATGAGGAAATGGCGGATCCAAGCGTTGCCAGCTTCCGCGGCGAATCCGAGGACGGCGGAAGGCGTTCTTACGTCTACCTAGTCGTTCTGCTCTTTGCAGCCAGCATCTATCTCGGCACGCTGATTTCGCCGCCGTTCCTGATGGACGACGTCGACTCCGTGCAGGCCCAGATGGCGCGCCATATGCTCACCTCGGGCGATTGGGTGACGGCGTGGATTGACGGCCTGCGATACGTGGAGAAGGCGCCGCTGCCGTATTGGGCTATGGCCGTATCGTACCGCTTGTTCGGCCCGCACGATTGGGCTGCGCGGCTTCCCATTGCACTTTCAGCCATGGCGCTGGCCGCCTTGACCTCAGCCTTTGGCATCTGGGCGTTCGGCAGGCGCGCCGGTCTCTACGCCGGGCTGTCGATCGCAACCTGTATCGGTTTGTTTCTCTTCACGCGTGTCCTGATTCCGGACGTCATGCTGACGTTCGTCATCGCGTTGTCCATGTGGTCGCTTCTTCGGGTGCTCGACGAACAAGAGCTTCATCGGCGCGCTTGGTCGATCGTTCTGCCATGCTGCTTCGGAATCGGGCTGCTCATAAAGGGTTTGATCGCTGTGGCGATCCCTGTGGCCGTGGGGTTGATCTACCTCCTGCTCACACACCAACTTCTTTCCACCCGGGTCTGGAAGCGTCTCCATCCCTTTACCGGGGCGCTGATTGTCCTGCTGATCGCGGCGCCGTGGCACATCCTGGCAACGCTTCGCAATCCGCCGTACTTCGATTTCACGCTGCACGCGGGCCCCGGCCAATATCACGGCTTTTTGTGGTTTTACTTTTTCAACGAGCAGGTGCTGCGGTTTCTAAATCTCCGCTACCCGCGCGACTACGATACGGTCCCGCGCCTGTGGTTCTGGCTGTTGCACCTGGTTTGGTTCTTTCCCTGGAGCGTCTACTTGCCGGCCGTTGCAAAGCTCTCGTTTAAACCGACCGACCGGGCCGGTCGAACGCGCCTGCTGGCGCTGGTCTGGATCGGGTTCGTCATGGTTTTCTTCACGTTCTCCACGACGCAAGAGTATTACTCGATGCCGATCTACCCGGCGCTCGCGCTGCTGCTGGGCTCGGCGATGGCGATGGGAGGGAACTGGGTCGAGCGAGGCACGCGCGTACTGGCCGTGATCACAGCCTGTGCCGCGGTCGCCGCGGCACTCATCTGGATTCACGTGCGCGCGCTTCCGACGCCGGGCGATATTTCAGCAGCGCTGGTACCTCACCCGGGTGCCTATAAGCTTTCGCTCGGACACATGGAGGACCTAACCCTGGGTTCGTTTGCCTACTTGCGTCTGCCGCTGGTCGTCGCAGGCTGCGCCTTTCTTGTGGGGGCGCTCGGGAGTCTTCTGTTGGCCGGGCAGCGGGCCTTTTTGGCAGTGGCGTTGATGATGGTTCTCTTCTTCCATGCGGCGCGGCTGGCCATGATCGTTTTCGACCCGTTCCTTTCCTCGCATCAGCTAGCCGAGGCGCTGGCGCAATCGCCGCCGGGCACGCTCGTCGCCGAGGGGTTTTACTATAAATTCTCTTCCGTGTTCTTTTACACCGATCGCACCGGGCTGCTGATGTCGGACAATCGTGCCAATCTGGAATACGGTTCGAACGCGCCGGGCGCACCCCGAGTATTCATCGACCGTCGAGCGTTTCAAGATCTCTGGCTTTCGCCCGGCCATGTCTACTTGCTGGCGGCTGCATCGGATTTGCCGAAATTCGAAACACTGGCCGACGGCTCGACGTTTGAAACCGTCGCAGCAAGCGGAGGGAAAATGCTCCTGACAAACCACCCGTTGAGTTCTGTTCGATGAAAACGGCGCGTTCTTTTCTTCTCCCGATGTGGGGGATGTATTACAATGTTGTTGACTTCGGATGAAAACCGAGCAGAGCCGCGTCGCCTACTCCATCGTTGTGCCGTTTTACAACGAACAGGAAAACGTCCCGCAGCTTTACGTCAAGATCATCGACGTCATGGACGCCATCGGCGAGCCGTACGAGATGGTCTTTGTCGACGACAGCAGCAAGGACGGCACGTTCCACCAGCTCTCGGAGATCGCGCAGCATGACGACCGCGTCGTGGTCGTGCGTCTGCGCCGCAATTTCGGGCAAACGGCCGCGCTCAAGGCCGGATTCGATCATTCGAGCGGCGACATTATCATCTCCATGGATGGCGATCTACAGCACGATCCGCGAGAGATTCCTCGTTTCATCGAGAAAATGAAGGAAGGCTACGACATTGTGAGTGGATGGCGGGTCGAGCGGACCGATCACTGGTTGATGCGACAGGTTCCGAGCCGCGTCGCGAACCGGATCATGGCGAAGCTGTCGCGGGTCGATCTGCACGATTTCGGAACCACTTTCAAGGCTTACCGGCGCGAAATTTTGTCTGAGATTCATCTTTACGGGGAACTCCACCGCTTCATACCGGCGCTGGCGAGTTGGGCCGGTGCATCGATCGGCGAAGTTCCGATCACCAACACGCCACGGCAAAACGGTCGATCGAACTACGGCATCTCCCGAACAATTCGCGTGCTCCTGGATCTGGTCAGCGTGAAATTCTTGCTCGACTATTCCACCAAGCCGCTGCAACTTTTCGGCCTGCCGGGGCTGCTGTGCCTAAGCGGAGGCTTCGGAATCGGCCTGTGGGTGTTTGGTCGTAAGGCGCTGTTTGATGAAGGTTTGCTCGCCAACCACGGGCCGTTGATCATTTTGGGCGTGGCACTCGTCATGGGTGGCATCCAGTTCATGGCGATTGGCCTGGTGGGCGAGCTCTTGGCGCGTACCTACTTCGAAGCGCAGGATAAGCCTGTCTATACCGTCCGCGAGCTACGCGGGCGCCGTGCCGTCGGTCTCGGGCGCCGCGAGCCTCCCCGCACGGCCGGTGCGGGCCGGTAACTGCCGCCGGAATTTCGCGCTAATTTCTCGGCTTCTCGTCGACCGAAAATTCCGAATCTTCAGAGTCGTGCCTATGTGTGCGAGACAACCAGATGTCAGGTAGCCTTTAGTCATTGTAGCCAATTTCCAAGCTGTGCCGGAAGGGGCGCTCCTTGCCTGCGATCGTTTTGATGCGGGAGGAGGTGCGGACAGGCGGGTCGAATCGATACGGACCGGGCTGGATATCGGGTGGCTGGGGCAGTTTGGAGTTGATGTAATCGATGCCGTCGAAGTCTTTAAACCCGAGCTTGTGGACCTTCCATCGACGCAGGCGCATCGGCGCATCTTCCTCCCAAGTGGCCCAAAACCAGCGCTCGAAAAGCTTGTGAAACAATGGCTCGTTCTGTCCTTCCATGGTTCTGCCGGGACAGCGTGTCTTTCGAGATACGGGGCCTTGCTCTTCGCCTGGAGTCAGGGTAAAAAGTTAAGGGGCAATTTCCAGTCCAACGGTTGATCGAGAGACCGGGAGGGTTGATGAAGACTCGCATTGCTGTACTGGGTGGAGATGGCTATTGCGGCTGGGCGACGGCGCTGTATCTATCGCAGAGAGGGCATGACGTTGCCATCATTGACAACTTCATTCGGCGCCAATGGGATTTCGAACTGGGCGTACAGACGCTGACTCCGATCCGGCCGCTGCCGGAGCGGCTGCGAGCCTGGAACGCACACACCGGAAAGACCATTGAGCTGCTGATCGGCGATGTCACCGATTACGAATTCCTCTCCGAAGCCATACGCGAATTTGGGCCTGATGCCGTTGTGCATTTTGCCGAGCAGCGTTCAGCCCCCTACTCGATGATCGACCGCCGCCACGCAGCATTCACACAAGTCAACAACGTCGTCGGTACTCTGAACCTTCTTTTTGCCTTGCGCGAGTTCGCGCACGATTGCCATTTGGTGAAGCTGGGCACGATGGGCGAGTACGGCACACCGAATATCGACATCGAAGAGGGTTACATCGAAATTGAGCACAATGGCCGGAAGGATGTGCTCCCCTATCCCAAGCAGGCCGGCTCGTTCTACCACCTTTCGAAAGTGCATGACAGCCACAACATCATGTTCTGCTGCAGGGCCTGGAAGCTTCGCGCCACCGATCTGAATCAAGGTGTCGTCTACGGCACCGTGACGGAGGAAGCTGCGCTGGACGAAGCGCTCATCAACCGCTTCGATTACGATGAAGTCTTCGGCACAGTGCTCAACCGGTTCTGCGCCCAAGCGGCCGTCGGCCATCCACTCACCGTGTATGGCAGGGGCGGGCAAACCCGAGGCTTCCTGGACATTCGCGATACGGTCCGCTGTGTCGAGATCGCCTGCACGCACCCGGCCCGGCCCGGCGAATTCCGTGTATTCAACCAGTTCACGGAGCAGTTTTCCGTGCTGGACCTTGCTTACAAGGTACAAGCGGCGGGAAGGAAGATGGGGATCCAAGTCGAAATCGATCACATCCCAGACCCCCGGGTGGAGGCCGAGGCCCACTACTACAACGCCAAGCATTCGCAGTTGATCGATCTCGGCCTGCGGCCGCACTACCTCTCCGATTCATTGCTTGATTCGTTGATGAATATTGCGATCGAATATCGCGACCGGATCGACCCTTCGCTCTTCATGCCGCAGGTCAATTGGCGCAACGCGCGCAACGACCGCCACCGGCAGCTGGGCGCCATCAAACCTTCGATGACGGAAGTGCCCGCAGAAATTCCCCGCGTGAAGTCTTCGGCGGAGTCTGATTAACCTCTGGCGACGCGAGCGCTGACGAGTCGTGCCGCTTTAACGGCGCCCACGACTTTTCCCGAAAAGATGTGCAATTCGCCGGGAGCATGCTCTTGTAGGTAAAGAGTGCGTCGATCTTCGGCGGGATTATTCTCAACCACGCGAATCGTAAAACGCGAACCGAGATATACGGCGTCTTTCGACCCTGGCACGGCAAGCGCCGAATCGCTCCGCATGGCCTCAAAACGGGAAAACGCAATCGGCTCAAATCCCGGGCCGTTCAGCAGGCTGGCGTACGGTTCCGGAATGGCTTGGTAGGGATCCGTTGTGGTCCAGTGGTTTGTGTTTTTCGCCGAGCCGAACAGAGAGCGCGATGAGCTGCCGTAGGGGTCGAACGCCGTGAACGGACCGTCCACTACGACCAATGAGATTCCCCGCAAAGGTGGTGGCAGCTCGATGAGGATTTTTTCCGCCACCTGGTATTTGGCAATCTTGAACAGACCCCGGCTGGGTCCGAGGCCATAAGTGGCAAAGACGACGAAATCGAAATCGGGCCGCATCGGGGCCGTGAAGGCGCGCTGCTCGAACGGGATTCCCAGGGACCGAATCCGCAAGGTGATCACTTCCCGCAGCACATCTGGATCGTAGATATGCTCGTCCACTTCGTAGCAGGTGTCGATAAAGTCGAAGTTCATCCATTCTGGGCGGCAGGGTTTGCACAGCAGGTGATACTGCGCCATCACTCGTTCAAACAGCTCGGGAGGTGTCTGCGATCCTTCGTGGGGAATGGCGTAGTAATGGCGGCTGTTGCCAACAACGGCCGGCGCGAAAGCCTCCAGGAAATCAGCACGCGCTTCGAGAGTTTCGCGGATGGTCTCCGGGCTGCGCGGGTAGTGATAGCCCGAGTGAATGCGGTATTGGTTAATGACGGACGCCGCTCGCAGAATTCCGAGCGGATCGAACAATCGCACCTGGTGGCCTTCTTCCGCGAGCCGAATGGCGATATTCGTGCCGTAAACGCCGGCGCCAGCTACGGCCACTTTGGCGCTCATGACCCTTTCGCCACGGGAACGCGTTCGGCGGCTACGAGCCGGCCCTCTCGCAGAAAGTAGTCGACGCCGCGCCATCGAATCGTTTTACGGGCGAAGCTGGCAAGCCACATGACGAAAGCCATCGCATCCCACAGGGGGATCAACGGCATTTTCCTCCAGAGTCCGCGCTGCTTCATGCCCCACGTGCCGATGGTCCACGTGATCACGATGCGGCATATTGCGTAGCCGCCGAGATAGACGAGCGCGACGACAGGGGTCGGCTTGGTCGCGATGGCAACCATCGCCCACGGCAATCCCCAGGTGAAAATGAGGCCCAGGTGCCCCCACGGGCGCATCAGGCGCTGCACCGTCATCCATCGGGTGCGCTTGTAGAGCAGATCGCGCATCGTTTTGAAATCTGCCACCGACTGGACGACATACGGCAGCAACTTCACGTCGAATCCCTGTTCGGCCACCAGGCGTCCGGCATAGACGTCATCGGCCGGCCGATCCTCGATCACTGGATAGCCGCCGTAGGCAGCGACCGCCTTTCGTGTGGTGATGATTGATTGTCCGAACGTGACCTTTAGATCCTTCAGTTGCCACGCCACCATGACCGGCGCAAAGAAGTCGGAGATCATGCCGATCGATTGCAGCTCCTCGACAAGGTTGGTCTCCTTCGTGGAGACGTACAGGCAGGTCGCTGCGCCAACCTTCGGATCCCGGAACGGCGTTACCACGGTCTTCAGATAATCGGCTCGCACGCGTACGTCGCCGTCGGTAATGACGAACAGGTCGTATTTCGCCTCTGTCGTGAGACGCGTGAGCCGACCGACCTTGTCATTGATGGCATTGCGGCCCGAGCCGTACAGCAGCCGAATCTGGCGGTTGGGAAAATCTGCGATGAGTCTTTGAAGGATGGGCAGGGCGGGGTCGCCATGGTCGACACAGAAGACGATTTCGTACTCGGGATAGTCCTGGCGGCAAAAGCTTGCGTAGTTCTCATAGGCATCCTCGTCGAGCCCCTTGATTGGCTTAAGGCAGCTGACCGGAGGTTGGAAATCGATGCTTCGGGCCGCTTCGCGCCTGCTGACCGTGAAAAACCGCACCGTGCTATAGAGCGCCAACAGGTAGTAGATGAAGGGAATGGCTGCGATAGCGAGAACGATATAGGCGATCGTCACGTCCTTCGTCCCTTCCGCGCTAGCGCAGGCAAGGCACACGAAGCGAGCGTAGGAGATTTCTCGAGTGCAGTAGTGCTATGAAACACGGGGGCGGGAGGCACGTTTTCAGTGTTTTCAGATCGTCGATCGAGATCGCCAGCGCTCGAAGTGCACGAAAAGTTTAGCATGAAATATTCATTCCGAGCCTTGCAGGGTTTGTTCGATGGCCGCTTCGAGGCTGATTTTCGGCGCCCATCCAGCTTCCAGCCGAATCCGCCGGCTGTCGTAATGGCGATTCTGTAAGGCTCGCCTCACCTCACGCGGCCAACCGCCCGCGTCCCAACCGACCCAGCGCAGCGCATCCACACCGAGTGCCGCCAGCAACACGGGCCAGCCCGGCAGGAAAACGGTAAGAGTCTTTGCGACCTGTGTCAGGGCTTTATGGTAGGCCCCGAGGGTCAGTTCATCGTCGTCGAGGACAATGTAGCTCTTCCAAGCTCCGCCTGTCCGACGGCCCACCAGCTCGATGGCGTCCACTAGGTTTTCGACGTAGGTGAAAGGAAAGCTCTGTTCTCGTTTTCCGAATATGATGTTCAGACGCCCCACACGGAAACCCAGCAACGCGAGCCGAAGGGGCTCTCCAGGTCCGCAGACGATGCCCGGCCGCAGGATCGTTACCATAAGCTGTGCTTTGCGGCCCATGCCGACAGCGAAGTTGTCAGCTTCTATCTTTGACTGCGCGTATTTGTTGCGTTCCGAGGAACGGGAATCGCATTCGGTCGCTTCCGTTATCACCATCCCCGGTTTTGCTGGGCCGTAGACGGCGACCGAGCTCAGGTAGACGACGTGCGGCACGCCCTTAGCGGCGCAGGCTTGCAGAACATTCTGGGTGCCCAAGACATTGGTCTCGATGAAATCCTTCCTGCTTCCGGCCCCGCGGACCTTAGCTGCCAGGTGGTATACAACCCGTGCACCCTCGATAGCGCGCTCCACGGCATCACGATCCTTCAAGTCACCGCGGATCACCTCAACCCCCCGTGCCTCAAGTTGATCGGCGCGCGCCGAAGGCCTAGCCAGCACTCGCACAAGCAGACCTTGGGCCTGAAGACGGCGAACCAAGGCACCGCCGATGAAGCCCGTTGCGCCTGTTACGCAGACCCTCATCTTTGCGCTTTCCATGCCGCTGGCCAACCCGAACTCGATTTTGAGGTTGGGCCAGCGAGTGTAACAACGTTTGTTAGGTTTCGCATCGCAGACGAAAGCATGTAGGATAGGAACCCATGATCTTGCGCTCTTTCGGAGCAGTGGCGGTGCTCTGGCTGCTGCTGGCGTCGGTCGCACGCGGCTGCACCTGTTCGGATGAGCCCCCGGGCCAGTGCCCGGGTTTACAGAAGGACGATGTGGTCTTTATTGGGACCGTGACAGCCTTGGAGGACATCTCGTACGCGGAGCCGAGCACGCCAGAGGTACCCGGTCCACCGGTTGACATCGTCGCCTCTCGTCTCACGCGGTATCGTTTTCAAATCGACGAACGCTTTGCGTCCAGGGACATTCCCGAGGACGCGACGACGATCGACATCTTCTCAGGTGGGGAAGATGGCGACTGCGGCTATCGCTTCAAGCTCAATGAGCGGTATGTCGTATTCACACATGAGGGAACCGAAGGTCGCCTGTTTTCAACGATCTGCAGTGGCACGCGCCCTCTGAGCGATGCTCGGGCTCTGCTGCCCCAGCTGCGCGCCATGCGCAAGGGCCAGCGCGTGGCCTCGGTATTTGGAATTTTGCGCCGTGCCGATCCGCCGTTTCTCGCACCAGAGAACGATCCCAGCGATCCGCTTGCCAATATTTCCTTAAAAATTCGCTCGCAGTATGACCGTTTTCAGACGAATACAAATCGATACGGCGTCTTTACGTTTTACGACGTCCACGAGGGCGTATACCGTTTTACGGCTGATCTTCCGCCTCGCACCGAGCTGACGCAGAAGCCAGGCGCTGGCAGTCTGACGCCGTTTAGGATTCCCAACGGCGCCTGCTACGAATACGACGTTCTGGCGTTGCCGACCGGTCATATCCGTGGCAGCGTTCTTGGTCCGACGGGAAAGCCCGTGCCGCTCGCGTCGCTCGAGCTGTATCGCGAACAGAGCTACTCGGAGGCGCGGCCAGGTCTTTGGGGGTTTCAGGGTGCAAGCGGAGTTTTCGATTTCGACCACATCGGCCCGGGCCATTACATCCTGGTATTTAATCGCACGAACCGCGTGGACCCCAATACGCCGTTTGCTCGGACTTTTTATCCTGGTGTAGCCGACTTGGACGATGCCAAGCCGATCGTGCTCAAGGACGGCCAGCAGTTGTTGAACTTGGCGCTTCGGCTGAAGAATCCCTACCCAAACCGTTCGCTCCGCGTGCATTTGAAATGGCAGGCAACGAGGCCGTCTGGCAAGGTCACCGTGATGGCCAAGGCTGATCAAGGCGACAACCCTGCCGCGCGGGAGCTTGCCGACGGAACCTACGAGTTCACTCTACTGGAATCGGCCAATTACACGGTCGCCGCCTGGGAGGATCTGAACCCGGAGCGAGGAGCCGAGGATCGCCACAGCAGTTCCTGCACGACTTCCGAACGCCTTGATGCCGCGCCCATCGTTGTTTCAGGCTCCGATTTGGGCACGAAGGAAATCACTCTTTCGTTCGCGAGCCCGGTCTGTGCCAACTAGCTCCGATGCTGGTGACGGAATCTCACCGTACACCTCCATTTTTGCCTTCCGGGAAAGACGCGCGTCGATCGTGCCTTCGCTCGGCCCATGCTCAGGAGGAGTTCAGGAATGAAGCGAACTTTGTCTCTCGGGGTAGGTGTCCTGCTGGTCTTGGGTTCGGTCTCGCACGGCGGGGCGCAGGAAGCGCCGAAGGAGGCGGGGGCGGCGGAGGCAAAATCGTCGGCCGTCAAGTCTGAGCCTGAAACCCCCAAAGAGGAGATATCGGTCACCGACCACACCGTCCGCATCGACGGCCAATCGATTCCGTACAAGGCTGTTGCTTCGACCACGTTGCTTAAAGACGAAAAGGGTGAGCCCACGGCGCTGCTGTACTCGACTGCCTACACACGGAGCGACGCGAAAAATCTCAGCGAGCGGCCGGTGGCGTTCCTCTACAACGGCGGTCCGGGCTCAGCGTCGATCTGGCTTCACATTGGTGCCTTTGGTCCGCGGCGCGTGGTGACGGAAAACGCAGCGGCCACTCCGCCGGCTCCTTACAAGATCGTGGACAACGAGGACTCATTGCTGGATAAGGTTGATCTTGTCTTCATCGATCCCGTCGGTACCGGATTCAGCCACGCGGTCGGAAAGGCCCAGGACAAGGATTTTTGGGGCGTCGATCAAGACGTCAAGTCTCTGGCGCAATTCATCTCCATTTATATCAGCCGCAATAACCGCTGGAATTCACCGAAATTCCTGATCGGCGAAAGCTATGGAACGTTTCGCTCCGTGGCACTTGGCGAATATCTGCGATCGACCGAAGGCATCTCGGTCAACGGCATCGTGTTGATCTCGAGCGTTCTCGACCTGGGGACTCTTTCCTTCAGTCCCGGCAACGACCGGCCGTACATTTTCTATCTCCCCACCTACGCGGCCGTAGCTTGGTATTACAAAGTTCTGAAGGACCGTCCCGATGATTTGAACGCATTTCTGAACGACGCGCGTCAATTTGCCTCCACCGAGTATGCCGCCGCGCTGATGAAAGGGTCGAACCTGAGCGCCGCGGAGCGAACGGAAATCGCCAAGAAACTGGCGCGGTTTACCGGCTTGAGTGAAGAGTACTTGCTGAAAGCGGAACTGAGGGTGGCGCTTCCCCAGTTTCAGGCGGAGCTTCAAAGGAGCCGCGGTCTCACCGTCGGGCGTTACGACGCACGGTATTCGGGTCCAACCTACGATTTGTTGACCGAATACGCCGAGTTTGATCCTTCCTTTTCGGCTGTCGTGGGAGCCTTCACGGCTGCGTTCAACAGCTACGTCCGCTCGGACTTGAAGTTTGGAGGCGACAAGACTTACAAAGTGCTCCCCAGTGAGCCGGGCCAGGCCTGGGATTGGAAGCACCAACCGGGCCCCGGTCCCTTCTTTCCGGGCGCGCCGAACGTCGAAACGGATTTGAT
The DNA here is from genome assembly GCA_035622155.1 of Candidatus Acidiferrales bacterium. Classification (GTDB taxonomy): domain Bacteria; phylum Acidobacteriota; class Terriglobia; order Acidiferrales; family UBA7541; genus Palsa-295. Next base: position 29,337 of record DASPVW010000040.1, on the reverse strand, counting down.
CCGCGAGATGATTCAAAACCCCCATCTGCAGGTGCAGGTGGAAAACGGGTTCTTCGACATGGCGACTCCTTTTTTTGCCACCGAATACACGATGGACCACTTGCTGCTTCCCACCGAGGCACGAAATCGCATTCACCTCGAGTATTACAGCGCCGGCCACATGATGTATCTGCACACCGAGGATCTCGCGAAGCTGAAGACGCAGATCGGCGGCTTCATTGATAGCGCTTGGAAGCCCTAGTTGGCCCGAGCAACGTCGTGAATCGTTCGAAGGCTTGGTCCTTTCCGCCTCCCACCGGCCGTGCTAGCCTAATTGTCGACGCACGGTCTGAAGGGCTTGGGAAACTCCGCTGTGACGCCGCCTGCTCGCCGATCCGCAAGAAAGTCCCGTCTGCGCCCGCATCCGCATCTTTATGAGATCAACACCTGGGCATGGCTTGAAAAGCTTTCTCGAAGCGCAGGGCGGATGATCACACTGGGAGGGGTCCCCGATTCGGAATGGGACGCCCTTGCAAACGTGGGTTTTGACATCATTTGGCTGATGGGCGTTTGGCAGCGAAGTGCCGAATCGCGCCGCATGGCGCTCGCCGGGGCTGAAAACGAAGGTTCGTTCACGCTGGCACTGCCGGGCTGGACGGCGGACGACGTGGTTGGGTCACCGTATGCGGTGGCCGCTTACGTTCCCGATCCTCGGATCGGCACCTTCGACGAACTCGACGCGGTACGTAGCAAGCTTCACGCGCGCGGTATGGCTTTGCTTCTAGATTTTGTAGGAAATCACACGTCGCTCGACCATAGCTGGACGCGTGAGCACCCCGAATTTTACGTGCAAGGCAGTGAGGGCGATTTCCGCAGTGATCCTGGCGGTTTCTATCGAATCGATACGCCTGGTGGACCACACTTTCTCGCCTTTGGAAGGGACCCGTACTTTCCGCCGTGGCTGGATGTCGCGCAGCTCAATTATTTTTCGCCCGCCATGCGCGCGTCACAAATCGAGGAGCTTCGTGTCATCGCCAGTCATTGCGATGGTGTGCGCTGCGACATGGCGATGCTGCAATTGAGCGACATTTTCGAAAGGATCTGGAACCGATTGTTGGCAGGCGCCAAGGCGCCCAAACAGGAGTTTTGGAAACAGGCTCACTCCAAGGTGCCAGGTCTCATCCTCCTGGGGGAAGCCTACTGGGGGACCGAGCGACGCCTGCTCGAGCTCGGATTTTCATTTGTCTATGACAAAGGCTTCTACGACTGCGTGCGAGACGGCGATACGCTCGGTATTCAGCGCGGCCTCGCCGATCCCGTTGCCTACCAGCAACATCTTGTCCGATTCCTCGAGAATCACGACGAAGGTCGCTACGTTTCGGTTTTCGGCAAGGAACGTCTTTTGTCGGTCGGGACGTTGATGGCTACGGTTCCAGGGATGCGTCTGTACCACCAGGGAGAACTCGAGGGTTGCAGCCTCCGTCTTCCGGTCTCGTTGCGAAGGGGGGCGGACGAGGCGCCCGATTCGGCCGTTGCGTCGTTCTTCGAGAAAATTCTTCGCATCACAAAAGAGGATGTCTTTCACAAGGGCAGGTGGGATCTTCTCCATGTGACACCGGAAGGAGATGGCAGCTACGGGAACCTCGTCGTGTTCGAATGGCGATGGAAGAAGGCCTGGAAACTGATTGCTGCCAATCTCGCCCGCTACGCCTCGCAGGGGCGCGTTCAGTTCAGCGATCACCCGCTGCCTGCGAAACAATACGCCTTCTACGACGAGCTGCATGACCTGCGCTACGTTCGCTCGAGCGACGAACTTCGCGACGTTGGGCTGTTCGTCCGTCGTGAGGCATCCGACGCGCACCTATTCGACATCTCGCCCATCTGAAGGATCCATTCCGGGGACCTCCAACCGCTCAAGCGCAACTTGGCCTCGTCTTGGCCGCGCGGCCCACAACATTTCTGCTATGCTTTGCGTCGTGCGGAATTTGATTTTCTCATGCGCTTTCCTCCTAGCGTTCGGTTTTGCCGTCTTGCTCCCCGCGAGATCGACTCACCGGTCTCCACAAGAAGAACCGCAGTCCACACAACAGCCGACGGCGCCGACGGCTCCCCCCGCAGTCCCGACCGGCCCCGTCATCATCCTGGACCCGGGGCATGGGGGCATCGATACGGGCGCCCGTGGGGCAGGTGGCGTAGCGGAAAAGGACATCGTGCTGCAGGTGGCGAGGACAGTGCGAGGGCAATTGTCGATCCAAGGGTATCGAGTGGTTCTAACGCGTAAAGATGACTCCAATCCGACCTATGACGATCGCGCAGCGGTCGCCAACGCCTATCGCGAGGCGATTTTTGTGAGTTTCCATGTTGCTTCGACGGGGGCATCTGGCACGGTACGCGCCTATTACGATCAATTTTCCGCAGCCGCTGCTCCGCAGTCCATGCCGAGGACTACTATGAGGTCGCTTGCGCCGCTGGCCGGCAGCCTCGTCGTGTGGGATCAGGCACAAGGACCCTACTTCGACCAAAGCCGCCGTCTTGCCGATGTCATTCAAAGCCAACTGGCGCGAAGTTTTCCGGGATCTCCCCAGCAATCAACAGGTGCCTCGGTCCGCACCTTGCGCTCTGTCATGGCGCCGGCCGTGGCGATTGAGACCTCCAGCATCTCGGTATCAACCCCGGATGCGCTGGTCGGGGCTGGGGGGCTCCTCAGCAGTGCGATTGCGGATGGAATTTCGGCGCTTCGTCAGTCGAGCGCGGCCGGAGCCCGATAATGCCGCGCGGCCTGAAAATCGTGCTTGTGATCCTGGCGGTTGCCGTTGTCGCTGGCCTACTTAGTTTGCGGACTCTGCGGCGACGCCTGCACGGTCTCAGCGAATCGCGCTCTGCCGAAGAGCAAGCGCGGCACGCCGTTCTTGCGCCGCCGATTTCCACGCCAACAGACGTCACGGTCACGGCGCAAATCTTCTGGGCAGACGGACCTGACAAGGTTGCGCCCGTGGAAGTCAATCTGCCGCTGTCGGCAGACCCGGTCGAGCGGTCGCGCCAGTTGCTCCAAACGCTCATCGCCAATCCTCCAACCGATGGACAACGTACCCTTCCAGCGGACACGACGCTGTCCGCCTTCTACATCCTTTCCGACGGCACGGCCATAGCGGATTTTTCCGATGCCATCGCCTCAGAGCTGCCGTCCGGAATTCTGAGCGAAGAGTTGGCCGTGAACTCAATCGCTCGGACGCTTGAAAGCAATGTGGCGGGACTGCGTCGCCTAAAGATTCTGATCCACGGCCAGGAAGTGGATACTCTTGCGGGCAACGTCGATCTGACGGGCTTTTTCGATTTGACGAGCATCCCGGCCTCGCCAACCGCGGCAGCGACGACCGGTGCATCACACTAGCACGTCGACCCGTGGCAGGCTCAGTTGACACCGTTCGGAGCAGTCGTCAAACTGGGACCTTCAGATCGGGGCAAGGGAGACTTCTTGAGAACAGACGGACGCGCGCCTGGCGATTTGCGGCCGGTCAAGATCATCCCCGATTTCATCCGTAGCGCGGAAGGGAGCGTGCTGATTGAACTGGGTCGCACCCGCGTGATCGCTACGGCGACGATCGAGGATGGCGTGCCGTCGTTCTTAAAGGGCAGCGGCAAGGGTTGGGTGACGGGCGAGTACGGTATGCTTCCGCGGTCGACCGAAGAACGCACGCCGCGGGAATCAGTGCGCGGCCGCCAGTCCGGCCGGACACTGGAAATTCAGCGCATGATCGGACGCACGCTTCGCGCCACAACCGACCTAAAGGCGCTCGGCGAACGCACGGTATGGATCGATTGCGACGTCATCGAAGCCGATGGGGGTACGCGCACGGCATCGGTCACCGGTGCGTTTGTGGCGTTGGCGCTTGCGCTCGAACGCCTGGTGGCCGCCGGGATTCTTCGGTCCCTGCCTCTCAATGATTCGGTGGCGGCGACCAGTGTGGGTATCGTCGACAACGACCTCCTGCTGGATCTTGCCTACGACGAAGACTCCCGGGCTCAGGTGGATATGAACGTGGTGATGACGGCGGGCGGCCAGTTTGTCGAGGTACAAGCTAGCGCGGAAGCGCGCCCTTATACGAGTCGCGAGCTTGAGCAACTGTTGGATCTTGCCGCCGGAGGAATCCGACGCCTCGCGAAGATCCAGCACGAATTGTTGCCCGTGCATTTCCGCAGCCACGCACGATAGAGTGGCGCGCTCGAGTCGCGAACGGTGAAAGTCCTTCTAGCATCATCCAACCTCGATAAGCTTCGGGAGTATCGCGAACTTGCAAGCGGCTCGCTTCTCGAAGTCGCGCCGCTAGAGAATTTTCGTGAGGTTCCTCGGTTTGACGAGTCCGCGCCGACGTTTGCGGAAAACGCGGCGGGGAAGGCGCTTCATTACAGTCGGTGTACACCGGAGCTCGTCCTCGCCGACGACTCTGGACTGGTTGTCGAGGCGCTCGGCGGTGCGCCGGGCGTTCATTCGGCGCGCTACGCCGGACGGAACGGGACGGCTCGAGATTGCGTTCAGAAACTGCTGGGTGAGATGGAAGGCAAGGCGGGCAGTGAGCGGCGAGCGCGTTTTGTGTGCGTGATTGCGGTCGCCCAACAGGGCCGCCTCGTCGCCGTGGTCTCGGATTTTGTAGAAGGCTTCATCGCGAAGCAGCCGTGCGGCACCGAGGGCTTCGGCTACGACCCAGTCTTTTACTTTGCAAAGGCGAAGCGTACCTTCGCAGAGATACCGCCGGAGGAAAAGAACCGACACAGCCACCGCGGAAAGGCCTTTCGAAAAGTCGCTGCGTTCCTGAATTTGTCAGCTTCTCCCCTAGGGTCTGCCACATCTGATAGTAGGGTATAAAACCGCTTGCTGCGAAGCTGGGGGTGGGAGTACAAAAGATGGCCCTAGCAGAGGTGTGATGTATGGCGATGTCTCGCGCTGTCGCTCAGCTTGATCCAGACCTGCTAGCGCGCATGGAGGAGGCGCGCGCGCGCACAGATGCCTTGTTCAAACTGCTTCCGTTGAACTCGTTTTACGATCGCCCCATTCCCGAACGCCACCGCTTGATCTTCTACCTCGGTCATTTGGAAGCTTTCGATGGAAATCTGCTGAGGCCTGTGCTGGGGCTCGAGTCCCCTGAGCCGGCTCTTGACCGCTTATTCGCGTTCGGGATCGATCCCGTCGACGGCAAATTGCCGACCGACACACCGGCAGACTGGCCCAGCATCGGCCAGGTGGAAAAATATAACCGGGGTGTGCGAGAAACACTCGACGAGGCGCTCGCGGGTCGACGCGCCATCGATTCGCCCAGTTCGGAGCTAGCGGACGGCACCTTGTTGCATGTCGCCATTGAGCACAGGCTCATGCACGCAGAGACTTTGGCCTACTTGTTCCACAATTTGCCAGTGAGCCGCAAGCAACCGCAGGCTTCTCCGAAGTCTGATCCGAGACCGGCGCCAAAGCCAGGGCGTGTAACGATTCCTGCGGGAATCGCAACCCTCGGTCGTTCGCGCAACGAGGCGTTTGGTTGGGACAACGAATTCGAGGCGCATTTAGTGGAGGTGCCAACGTTTTCGATTGATGCCTTCCCCGTTTCCAACGGCGAATACCTGAAATTCGTCGAAGCAGGCGGCTACCAGGAGGCGCGCTACTGGAGTCCGGAGAGCTGGGAATGGAAATCGAGCGTCGAGCTCGCTCATCCACACTTTTGGGTCCGGCCATCGGCGGCGTCCCCGGAAGCGCCGTGCCAGTGGAACTACCGAGCCATGTTCGGAACGATCCCATTACCCCTTTCCTGGCCGGTTTATGTGAGCCACGGCGAAGCGTCCGCATATGCTCGCTGGGCTGGAAGGCAACTGCCGAGCGAGGCGCAATGGCATCGCGCCGCCTACGGCTCTCTGAATGGGCGAGAGAGAACCTATCCGTGGGGCGACGCGCCGCCCGATCCTACGCGGGGCAACTTCGATTTCCAGTCGTGGGACGCGGCTGCTGTGGATGCACACCCGACGGGTGCGAGCGCCTTCGGCGTATTCGATCTTCTCGGCAATGGTTGGGAATGGACTTCGACGCCGTTTGCGCCCTTCCCCGGCTTTCGCGCATTTTCGTTCTATCCTGGCTATTCAGCGAATTTTTTTGACGGTAAACATTTCGTGATGAAGGGTGGTTCGCCACAAACCGATCGGTGCATGCTGAGGCGCGCGTTCCGCAACTGGTTCCAGCCGCATTACACCTACACTTACGCCACGTTTCGCTGCGTGGAGGAATAAACTATGGCCACCTCTCCGCGAATGGCGACAGCGCTTCGGTCAGGCGAGGCGCTTTCCGAGTTTTACTCCGATGTCGTGCTCGGACTAAGCCATCCTGGGCAGAAGGAACTCCCTTCGAAGTATCTCTATGATGAAGTCGGTTCGGCGCTCTTCGAGGCCATCTGTACCCTTCCCGAGTATGGGCTAAGCCGTGCCGGCAGGCGCATGCTCGAGCGCTACTCCAATGAAATCATGGAGTCCGTGCCGGGTCCCGTGATTGTGGCCGAGCTTGGCAGCGGCAGCGGCCAGCAAACGCGCTGGTTGCTCGAAGCTCTGGCCCGGCGCCAACGGGTGCACTATTACCCGATCGATATTTCCGGAAGCGCGCTGTTTCGCTGTCGGGCCGAGCTTGGGCAGATCGATATGGTCAGCATCGTCGGATTCGAGCGGGCCTATCTCGAGGGCCTTCAAGAAGTAGCCGCGAGGCGTCGCGACGGCGAGAGGCTTATGGTGCTGTTTCTGGGCAGCACGATTGGAAATTTCGACCGGCCGGCCGGCGAACAATTCTTGCGCGCGGTGCGTGCGAGTCTGCGCGTCGACGACGTGCTGCTGCTGGCCACCGATCTAGTAAAGCCCGTTTCGACCCTGATCCTTGCCTATGACGATCCGACAGGGGTGACAGCCGCATTCAACAAGAACCTGCTCGCGCGCATCAATCGTGAGCTCGATGGAGATTTCGACTTGCGGCGCTTCGAGCACGTGGTGCGCTACGACGAATCCGAGCGGCGTATCGAAATGCACTTGCGGTCGACGGTTTGGCAACGTGTGACCATTCGCAAAGCCGGTTTTCGCTTTTATCTTCGAAAGGGCGAGACGATCTGGACAGAAAGCTCGCACAAGTACTCGTCGGCTGAAGTCATTGAAATGGGCGAGCGCGCGGGCTATCGGTGCGCCGGGCAGTGGTTTGATTTCGAGTGGCCGGTCGCGCAGAATCTCTTTTTCGCGGTTTAGCCACTCCAAGGAGGAGCCCGATGGCCCGGGCGTTATGGAATGGAGTGGTTCTTGCCGAGAGCCATCACACGGTGATGGTGGAAGGGAACCACTATTTTCCGCCCGGCGACGTGCGCGCAGAGTACTTGCGTTCCAGCCGAACGCGCACCGTTTGTCCTTGGAAGGGTACGGCAAGCTATCATGACCTGGAAGTAAACGGCCAGCGCAACCCCGACGCCGCCTGGTTCTATCCTGATCCAAAACCCGCCGCGGCAAAGATCAAGGACTACATCGCATTCTGGAAAGGCGTTCGCGTGGAGCCTTAGTCTGCTCGTGCTATAGTCTCTCGCTCATGGCTTCGAAAAAAGTGAAAAAGGCACGTGCGAAGATTGCCAGGGAGCGTCGGCTTGCGGCCCCGGCGCGCAAAAGCCGGGGAACGGATCCGGCGCGCGTCAAGGCAATCCTAAAACGGCTCGACCAAGCATATCCGGCTGCCACCTGCGCGCTCCATCATGAAAATCCCTTTCAATTGCTCATTGCCACCATTCTTTCCGCGCAGTGCACCGACGAACGCGTGAATCAAGTGACCACCACGCTGTTCAAGAAGTATCCGGGCCCGAAAGCATTTGCCTATGCGAACCCGGCCGAACTCGAGCAGGAGATCCGACCAACTGGCTTCTTCCGCAACAAGACCAAATCCATCATGGGCGCAAGCAAGAAGATCGTCGAGGAATTTCACGGGCAGGTGCCACAAACCATGGAGCAGTTGCTTACGTTGCCGGGCGTAGCGCGAAAGACGGCGAACGTTGTACTCGGCACCGCGTTTGGTCTAGCTTTCGGAGTAGTTGTGGATACGCACGTGCAGCGCGTTTCCCGCCGCTTGGATTTAACCAAGCACACCGACCCGAAAAAGATCGAGCAGGACTTAATGGCAACGATTCCGCGCGAAAAGTGGACCCTTTTTGCCCATGAGTTGATTTGGCATGGCCGTCGCGTGTGCCAGGCTCGCAAGCCGCGGTGCATCGAGTGTAATCTCGAAAAGCTATGCTACTCAAAAGATAAGACGGTCTGAGGCGCGAGCGTAGCAGCGACAATCAAAACCGAATTCCGCGCAGCGATGGCCTGGTACTGTTAAAAATGACAGTAGCCTACGATACAGCCCTAAGTAGACTCGTCGTCAGCGAGGAGGAGTTCGGATGTGTTTCCGCTGATTTGGAGCCTGCTGAAGCCATACCGCCTCGGCCTGACCGTTATCCTGGTCGCCATGCTGCTGCAAATGGTTGCAAGTGTGGCTGCCCCTTGGCCCCTAAAGGTTATCCTAGATAACGTCGTGGGTGAGCATAAGCTGCCACCCCGGCTCGATCACTTCCTCCAGCCGTTCATCAGTGGCGGCAGGAAAATGCAGATCGCAGCGGCCGCGGCGATTGCCGTAGTGCTGATTGCTTTGCTGGGAGCGATCGCTTCCTACGTGTCCAGTTACTACACGACGAGCGTAGGGCAATGGGTGGGAAACGACCTCCGCCTTCGGACCTACCACCATCTGCAGCAACTGTCGCTCAACTATTACGGCGCGCACGACATGGGGACCTTGCTAAGCACGCTTACCGCAGACGTCCAGACAATACAGGGGTTCGCGTCCTCGTCGACACTCGGGATGCTTGTGGATCTGCTTACCATCGTGGGAATGCTGGGCATCATGTTCTGGATGAATTGGGATTTCAGTCTTATTGCGGTCGCCGTTACTCCCTTCATGCTGCTGCTGATTTCGCACCTCAGAAAAGCGATCAAAAAAGCCCAGAAGGAAGTGCGCAAGCAACAAAGCAACATCGTGGCGGTGGTCCAGCAGGGTCTCCAATCCATGAAAGTGGTTACGGCATTCGGGCGGCAGGACCTGGAACAGATGGAGTTAAGCGAAGTGAGCAAGGCGACCGTGGATGCAGCGCTGAAAGCGCGACGTGTAAAGGCGTTGCTCTCGCCGACCGTAACGGTCGTCGTCGCCTTGTGCACTGGCTTCGTCCTGTGGCGAAGTTCTTCACTGATCCTACGAGGGGTCATGACCGCCGGGGAATTGACCGTCTTCCTTTCCTACCTGTCGCAGTTCTTCAAACCCGTGAAGGATCTAGCGACGATGACGAACACGATTGCGCAGACGGCCGTCGCCGTGGACCGCGTACGCGCCCTTCTCGAAGCGGACGATGTCATTCCGGAAAAGTCGGGGGCACAGGATCCCGGGGCGTTGAAGGGCGACATCGAATTCGATCATATCGCCTTCGGCTACCAGAAGGACGCACCGGTCCTTAAGGATGTCAGTTTTAAGATTAAGGCCGGTGAGATGGTTGGCGTCGTGGGTCCGACGGGCACAGGAAAATCAACCATCGTGAGCCTGATTCCCAGGTTTTACGATCCGGGTGGCGGCCGAGTGCTCGTCGATGGCGTCGACGTGAGGGATTACAAGCTGCAGGGATTAAGAGGCCAGATCGCCTATGTACTTCAGGAGACGGTCTTGTTTCGGGGAACGGTGGCGGAGAACATCGCCTACGGGAAGGGCGGCGCGACGCGAGACGAAATCGAGGCGGCTGCTAAGCTTGCCAATGCTGACGAATTCATTGCCAAAATGCCACAGGGCTACGACACGATGGTGGGCGACCGCGGTGACACGCTTTCCGGAGGACAAAGACAGCGCATTGGCATTGCGCGCGCCATCATTCGCAACAACCCCATCCTGATCCTGGACGAACCGACGGCGGCGCTCGACACCGAGTCAGAAAGATTGGTTATTGAGGCTCTGGAACGTCTGATGAAGGGACGCACCGTGATCACCATTGCGCATCGGCTGAGCACGATTCGTGACGCGAATAAAATCCTGGTGCTAAAGGACGGAGTCCTAGCCGAAGAGGGAAGCCACCAGGAGTTGCTCGCTCGGGGCGGAGTTTACGCGGAACTCTACCACATCCAGTTCGACAAAATGCCAGCCGAAGCAGGGCCCAGCCGCGCCCCCGCGAACTGAGGCGAGTGAGGAGGGAGGACCGATGTCCCACACATTGCTGGTGATGCCCGACGACACAGCCAAACCGGTTGTGGAAGCGATCCGTGGCGCGAAAAAGTCGATCCGGGTCAAAATGTTTCTTTTTTCCCACTCGGAACTCGTGGATGCATTGATTGAGGCCAAAAAACGCGGCGTGCACGTGCGGGTCATGCTCAATCCGGCTCGGCGGAGCGGCGAGTCGGAAAACGCAGCGACCCATAAGAAATTGAAGGCAGCGGGGATCGACGTCATTGACACCAACCCCGACTTTGACGTGACTCATGAAAAGTCGATGGTCGTGGACGACGAGGTCGCTTACATTAAGTCGTTCAACTGGGATCTCAAGAACCTGACCGAGACACGCGACTATGCCGTTGTGACCACGCATCCGCCCGAGGTCGCCGAGGTCATCAAATGTTTTGATGCGGACTGGGTGCGCAAACCCTTCAAGGTGGGTAGCGACGCGCTGCTTATCTGGTGCAACGCCAATGGGAGAGAACGTATCGCTCGCTTTATCGATGAGGCCAAGCACACGCTGTTCGCTCAGAATGAGCGGTATCAAGACTCCGTGATCATTGAGCGCTTGGTTCGAGCCAAGGAGCGCGGCGTGAAAGTGCACGTGATGGCTCGTCCACCGCACAAGCTGAAGAAAGAGAAGCTGACCGAAGGTGTTGGCGGTCTACGGATCCTGGATGATGTCGGCATCAAGGTGCATAAGCTCAAGCACTTGAAGCTCCACGGTAAGATGCTCTTGGCCGATCACTCCCGTGCCATCATCGGGTCGATTAACCTGGCTCCAGGAAGTTTTGACTCCCGGAGGGAGCTCGCGATTGAAGTGCACTCGCCCGAGGTGGTCGAACGCTTGCGGGACATTGCCCATCACGACTGGAAACATTCGCATCCTTTCGATTTAACCGATGCAGGATTGCTCGCGGAGTTGGAAGAGCACAAGATTGATGCAGCCGAAGCATTGGCGCTCCAGGAAGGGCATGGTAAAGAGCGCAAGAAAAAGCGGTAGAAAAAATGTTCTCATCAGGCCAGAGCAGGAAATGCGTCTGGTGGCACCTCTGGGTATAGGACTTACCCGATCTACCCGAAGCGTATGTCGAACCGGCCGGGCTCTATAGCGTTCTGAAACAACCCAGTGAGACGAACTGGCGAAGCCTCTGTGCGTTGTGCGCAGAAGAAGTTTGAACCTACTCAGTCGCTTGCCAAGCCTACTGTTGATTATGAAGGGAGAAATTCATGGTATCAGCGGCCCAATAAAGGAGTGTATATGTGCGATGTCGCGCTTTTTCTGGATGGCTCCTGATCTGGTTCGACTCGAGGCCCTTGGTTTAGGCTGCTTGTTTGCGGTAGGGGTAACACCGCTCCACATCACAGGCCTGAATTACATCATGAACTGGTCGCAGGAAAAATCCAGGGAACTTCGTGAAAAAGCTGCGCCCTCCTTCACTGCTTCATGGTATTTCCCGGTAACAATTCTCTTGACGCTCCTGCGGCATATCTGCGATGCGGTTGTTTGGGGGGGTGCATCGTATACGCGCTGAGATTGATCCCGAACATACACGATGCGTCTTACTTCAGTGCGAATACCTACACTTCGGTCGGTTATGGCGATGTACCTCTTAGCAGCGATTGGCGAGAACTCAGCCCATTGATGGCAGCGCCTGTGCGACCGGTCCGCTGTTTAAGGTCATGGGCCACCACCACGGCATCGTCGCGGAGATTCGAGCGAAGCACAGCACAAAGAGTGCGGCATCTTGACTTGTGACACGGTGGAGCGGCACGCGCGAAAGTGTGTCCTAAGCTCAGGCAATGAGACGGAACGATCGCAAGAAAAGGGCATCCATAGCGGGTTTTTTCGTGGGGTTGTTGCTCCTGCTTGTCCTTGCCCTGCCGGCGCTGGGCCAGATTCGCGGCGTCTACTCGCCTGGCTCCACCCTGACGGGAGGGGGGACTGTGCCCGGTCCAGGGCTCTCGTATTCCAACCAGCTCTGGTACGGTTCGTCCGACCAGCTGAAAGATTCGAACGGCAAAACTCTTCCCATTGTAGTGTCCCTTTCCACCTGGACCGATAACAACTCTCTGGTTTATGTTCCGAAACTTAAATTCCTGGGAGCCAATCTGGAGTTCATGGTGGACATCGCATTTTCGAATGGTCGCTATTTTGCTTCCAGCCTGCTTTCTACCGGTCCTTCTGCCAGCGGCAGCGGGACAGGTCTCACCAATACCAATTTCGTCCCTTTGGATCTGGGATGGCATTTCAAGTGGGCAGATCTTCAGACAGGGTACAGCGTCTACGCTCCAACAGGTCCCTACGTCCCTGGCGCAACGACGAATGTCTCCAGTGGTTTTTGGACCAACTCCTGGCAAACAGGCACAACCATTTATGTTACTAAGAGCAAAGCGCTCCAGATCAGCGTATTTAACGTCTATGCGTGGAACGGCACGCAAGAAGGTACGGGTATCCGTCCAGGGCAGAACGATTCTGTTGACTACTCTGTGTCCGAGACAATCTCCTTATCGAAGGGCGGCAAGTGGTCGGTGCAAGTGGGGCCGGCCGGATATGGTCAATGGCAGACAACCAAGAATACCGGGCAAAGCCCAGCCCGGGAAGCACTGAAATACGGTGTGGATGCGGTGGGGTTTACTCTCAATCTGTCCTCGCCATTCAAAGGCCTCTATCTGCAAACCGGCGATTTATGGGAGTACGGGGCGCGTAACACCTTTCAGGGTCGGACGATGACCGTCACGGCCGGACTACAGTTCTGAAGTTGCTGCTGATCTCGGTAAAATGGAGCACATTGTGAACGAAATCAGAAAAGCCCTAGACTACAGCACCCTGGTCCTTGCTCTGCTTTCGATCGCTGTCGGTGGATTCGCGGGACTCGCCGGTGCTTCCTTCCTGCTCTTGTTGCGTGGCGCGGACGCCTGCCGCTTGTATCTCGTCGCTCGCGCCCATTCCTTGGGCTGGCTCGGCCTCGTATTGGTCGTATGCTCGATCGGGTTTGTCGCTGCTCTGGCAGCTTGGCTGGTCTTCCGCTTTGCTCCGCAAAGCGTGGGGAGTGGTATCCCGCAGATCGAACGCGAGCTTCGGGTTGGCAGCTCCGGCAACCCACTCTCAACTGTTATTGTGAAATTCATTGGCGGCATACTTTCCATCGGAGGGGGTCTCGCCCTCGGCCGGGAAGGCCCCACCGTTCAGATGGGCGGCTGTATCGGCGACCTCATTGGACGCGCCTTTCAACGAAATGCCAAAGAGTGTCGAGTTCTGCTCGCCGCAGGCGCTGGCGCGGGCCTGGCGGCGGCGTTCAACGCCCCAATCGCTGGCGCAGTTTTCATCCTCGAAGAACTCGTTGGTAGTTTCGAGATTCCCGTTATTATCACCAGTCTCGGCGCGTCGGCTGCGGCCATCCTTGTCTCTGGTGTTTTTCTCGGCCAGTCTCCGGATTTCCACGTCCCTGCTATTGGATTCCTAAATTTTTGGGTCCTTCCAGTTAGCCTTCTGCTCGGTGTTGTCATCGGACTTCTAGGCGTCGCCTACAACCACTCGATCGTCGCCACCCTCAATCTCAGCCGCCGCTTCTCCAAATTCCACGGCACGTTGCGGGCCGCTTCCATCGGAGCAGTTGTCGGCCTGCTGGGCTGGTTCGCGCCTGCTTTGATAGGCGGCGGTGATTCACTCACCCAGCGGACGCTCGACGGCAACCTTCTCCTCACCACCCTTGCCCCTGCTTTGGTTCTTCGTTTTCTTCTTGGCCCGGCCAGCTATGCAGCCCGTACTCCGGGTGGCCTTTTCGCCCCGATGCTAACAGTGGGCGCCCAGGCCGGCCTTCTTTTTTTTATGTTCTGGTCTCGGCTCGTTCCATCCACCGGCGCTCTCTCACAGGAGTTCACCATCCTAGGCATGGCTGCCTTCTTCTCCTCGGTTGTCCGCGCTCCCATCACCGGTATCATCCTCATCGTGGAGCTTACCGGCAGCTTCACTCTGTTCCTCCCCATGCTTGGCGCAACATTTGCCGCGGTTACCACGGCCTCCCTCCTGAGGAGCACGCCCATCTACGATTCGCTCCGCGACGTCCACTAGAGGAACTGAATTTGTCGTGGTGCGCGATGGCACCAAACTGGCTGTGGATTGTCAATGATATACTCCCGCGAACTCGCTCAGCCCAGCTCAATACACACGGCCACATGTCTGAACCGACTCTTGATCAAGTCTCCGCCAGGCGCTGGATCGCACCCTTTACGGCGACGACCTTCGCCATGATGACTCTGCAGATGTCCAGCCTTGGTTTTGCGCCTCTGTTGCCAGACATTCAGCGGGATTTCGGCATCAGCTACTCCCAAGTGGGTCTGTTCAGTGGTGTGTACGGACTCGTGGCCATCGTGTTCAGCGTCCCTGGCGGGATGCTGGCGAAGCGCTTCGGTGAAAAGAACATGCTGTCGCTCGGACTGCTCGTGGTCACAGTGGGGCTCGTGCTGCTCAGCCGGGCGCCGAACTTCGCATGGGGGCTTTCGTCCCGCACGATTTGGATCATCGGCTATCGCGTAGCTTTCGTGTGTATCATGACGGCAATTTCTCTCGTCGTTCCGTCTGAACGCCGCAGCACGGCGATGGGCATCCTCGGGGCTATGTCCTCACTTGCCTCCGTGATCGGCGCACCCTTTGGTACTGCCATCGGTGTGGCATTTGGTTGGCGCAACGGGATACTCGCGTTTGCTGGCATGGCCGTGCTTGGCTCGATCGTATTTTGGACCTTTTACCCTACTCCTCGTGCAGCGGCACAGCCCTCGACCCTAGGGCACGGATTGGTCCAGGCTCCCGATGCCAGTACCTTTACCAACCCCTTGGTCTGGTCCATGGTCTTGCTGGGGCTTACCAATATGGGCGGATTTAGCTCCACATTCTTCGTTCCCTTCGCTGTCAAAGCTACTTTTAACCTGGGACCGCCTGTGGCGGCCTATATCATCAGCGCTGCCTACGTCACGGCTATCTTTGCAAATCTATTATGTGGCTACTTGGCGGATCGGCTGAATCGTTGGGGCGTCCTGATCGGACTCATGCTCGTTTTGATTCCCGCTTGTTTTGCCATGATGGCATCGAATCTCTTCACGTTTCGCGTAGCAACGGCGCTTGTGATCTCGCTTGGTTTGTGCGCTACGAACCAGATTTATGCGATCGCTAGCGAAGTCATGCCCGGGCGCGAGATGGGTCCCGTCATGGGGATCGTGAGTCTTGGCGGAGGAATTTTCGGATACGTGGGACCGCAGACGCTGGGCGTTCTCCGCGATCGCACCGGCAGCTTTACAGCGGGCTGGTATTTCGTAGCCTTTGGAGCTTTAATTAGCCTCGTGGTGATTTTGATTCTAAAACGTGCAACCAGCAAAGACCACACCTCGCAGATGCAAGTTTTCACCGGAGTCTAAATGCCTGTCCCGTCTTCTTCTAAGGAAAGGTCCATCCACCCTCTTGAGGATGTGACCGTACTCGACCTTACGATGGCGCTCGCTGGGCCTTTTGCAACTCTCCTGCTGGCAGGTCTGGGCGCGCGAGTGATCAAGATTGAAAATCCGCTTTCGGTCGACTCCTGTCGGGAGAATGCCCCCTATCTCGGAAAAGAGGGCGCCACGCTGGTGCGTCGGCACGCTGACGATGTTTCTGTGTCAGCAATCAACCGCTTGCGGAACAAACAAGCGATTACCCTCAATCTGAAAAGTCCCCAAGCGCGCGAGATATTCACCGATCTCGTAAGGCGAGCCGACGTAATTTTCGAGAATTTCAGCCGTGGTGCCATGAATCGGCTGGGCGCCGGATATGAGCGGGCACGCGAGATTAATCCCCGCATCGTCTACTGTTCGCTCACCGGCTTCGGCAGCGAAGGCGAACCTGGTTCTGGAAAAGCCATGGACGCCATTATCCAGGCACTGAGTGGATTCATGATGACCTCGGGCGGTCCAGGCGATCCGCCGGTTCGCGTCGGCGTTCCGATGGCGGACATGTGCGCTCCGCTGTTCGGCGTGATCGGCGTGCTTGCGGCCTTGATGCAGGCGCGCCGCACGGGACTTGGTCAGCACGTCGACGTCTCGATGCTGGGCGTACTGTCGATGATGGTTGCCGGGGAACCCTTCGACGTGCTGGAGCGTTTCGGAGTCCCGCAGCGCACAGGCCTTACCGTACCGCGCCTTGCACCTTTCGGGACGTATCGCACGCACGACGGTTTTGTTTCCATCTGCGCTCCGATGGAGGTGTTTGCCAAAGCGCTGTTTCAAGCGATCGGCCGATCCGACCTCGGTTCCGATCCCCGTTTTTCGACCCGGGACCAGCGCGTTGTCAATGTAGGGGAACTTGACCGCATCATCGAAGACTTCACGCAAAAGCTCACTTCGTCTGAGGTCGTCGGGATTCTGGAGGCGGCCGGAGTTCCCGCCGCCCCGGTGCGAAACACGGACGAAGCGGTCCGCGATCCACGTGTGACCGCTCGCGGCGAGACGGTGAAGCTGATTCATCCCAAGTATGGTGACGTGGATGATGTCTACGGCATGGGAATGCCGCTTAGATTCTCCGGCTGCGTCGTCGGATTCGATCAGCCGGCGCCGGCAGTTGGGGAACACAACGAAGCAGTTTATTGTGGACTCCTGGGCTATTCCGCGGCACGCCTAGCGGAGCTTCGGCGAGATGGCGTCGTCTGAGCCTCATGCCCGGTGCTTTTGAAACACTGCTTTGGCATTATCAGAACCGCTCTGCAGAAGCCCTTTCTCAGCACAATGCCGGGGTACCGGTCGTCGGCTTTACCTCGAATACCGTCCCCTGGGAGTTGATCCGGGCGGCCGGGTGCTTTCCCGTGCTGCTTGACCCCGGTCTTGACTCTCTTGCAGAACCGACGCCACGGGCCGACCCGCTCATGGAGCCGGTATTCGAATCGCGAATCCGACACATTTTTGATGCCATACTGTCCGGAACCTGGCGCTTCTTGCAGCTGATGATCATTCCTCGGACCTCGGAACCCGAATACAAGCTCTACCTCTACCTTCGCGAAGTTGAGCGCCAGAACCTGACCGATGCGGTTCCTCCTTTGTGCCTCTACGATTTGCTTCACACTCGCTCTCCCATCAGTCGAAAATACGGACTTGATCGTACGAAGGACTTGATCGAGCGCCTCAAGCGAATTGGGCCCATCAGCGGTAAATCTCTGCTGGAATCTGTTAGGGAATCGAATCGAGCCCGCGCCGCTCTGCGCCGCCTGCACAATCTGCGGGCCGGTGACGCGCCACGAATCGCTGGGGCAGATGCTCTAGCTATCAGCGGAGCGCTTTACTTCATGAATCGGGTCACTTACGCCAAGCTGGTGGATAGGGTGTGCCGCGAAATCCAAACAGCGAAACCCTTGCGCGGTCCTCGTCTGCTGATCAAGGGAGCACCGTTAAATCATCCGTATCTTCATCGAGTGCTGGAAGCGAACGGAGCCGTGGTTACGGCCGAAGACGATTGGTGGGGCGCACGCGCGGGAGAGGCGAAGATCGGGTCCTATCGCACGGCGATGTCTAGCGTCCGAGCAGTTTTTGAGAATTACTATCTGTGCGCTCCGAGCCCTCGCGTGTCGCCGGCCTCTGCGGCGGACGCCTGGTTCCAAAAGTCTGTGAAGCGTGGGATCGATGGAGTGATTTTCTATCTGCCGCCGGATGATGATGTTTACGGTTGGGACTATCCTCGCCACCGCGATTTTGCACGCGCACGCGGCCTCCCGTCCCTGTTGATTCGCGAAGAGGCCGGCCGAGGTCTCTCGCTTGAAACGAACGGCCGAGTCCGGGACTTCGTCGAAGCAATCCACCGGAGACGTCATGCCTAGCGAGGAGAAACAGCTGGAATCCACACGCGCGTCTGCGGCCTACCAGAAGGCTTGGTTTGCTGAACTTCGCCGCAATGTTTTCGACGAAAAGAAGCCTTATGCAATTGCTCAGGCGGACATGCCGCTTGAGCTGTTTCAATTGCTTGGCGTGCCCGTCGTTAGCAATCAGTGGTGGTCGGCTGTGGTCTCCGCAAAACAGCTTTCGGCTTACTACTTCGATGCTCTCGCTGCCGCGGGTTATCACGAAGGGCTTTGCCGCTACTGCAGCCTTTCCCTTGCGTCCTCGATTGCTGGCGATCCCGCCAAAGCTCCATGGGGAGGTCTGCCCAAGCCAGTGCTATTGGCCGCGCGTCTGACGTGCGACTGTATTCAACGCATCTTTGAAACTTGGGCCGCGTCATTTGGTGCAGACTTCGTTGCTCTCGATAGTGCCGGGGCAACGCAGCTTCCTCCTCGCTGGTGGGAGCTCAGTCGCCATCGATGGCGGGAACTCTACGAGCCTCATCGCCTAGATCTGATGGTTGCACAGATGCGCGTGCTGATTCGCAAGCTCGAAAGGGCAGGAGGCCGCAAGTTTACTGAGGCCCGTCTACAGGAATGGATGGAAGGAGTCAATCGTCAGGAAGAGTATTTCGATGAGGTCCGCGAGCTGATCTGTGCCGCTCCGCAAACCCCTGTCCGCATGAACGAACAAGTAATCAACGTGATGAACGCCCAATGGCATCGCGGTTCGGAGTGGGCCGTGCGCCACGCGCGCGCCTTCCGCGACGAAGTGCGGCACCGAGTGGAGCAGGGAATCGCCGCTTATCCAGGAGAGAAGCGACGGCTGATGTGGGTGGGAGCAGGCGTATGGCACGACACCAGTTTCTACACCGCCTTTGAAAAGAGCCACGGCGCCGTTTTCGTCTGGTCCATGTATCTTGCCTTCGGACCCGATGGCTATATTCGTTACGGCCTGGATGATCCCTTACGTGCTCTCGCCAGCCGAATCGTCAGTATGAATGAGCAACTCCACAATCCGCCTTGGGCCAACGAATGGATCCTCGAGCAGGCTCGGCGGCATCGTGTCAACGGCGCCGTGATACTTGTGCCCGAGGGCAGCAGACCTTCGGCAACCGGAACATTTTTCATCGAGCGCGCTTTGGAGAAGGCCGGAATTCCGACGCTCGAAATTTGGGCGGACATGGTAGATAGCCGTAGATGGGACGCCATTTTGATGCGGCAGCGGGTCGCGCAATTCATTGAGGCTCGGGTCAGCAGTGGGTAGCCGAGTTCCGCACAGTTCTGACACAGTTGAGGGTCGGAAACGGTACCTGGGAAACATCCGGGTTGGGAAGTCGCATATAATCAATACGCACATACGGTCGGGGCGTAGCGCAGCCTGGTAGCGCGCCTGCCTTGGGCGCAGGAGGTCCGCGGTTCAAATCCGCGCGCCCCGACCATCCACCTCAACAACTTGCGCGGATTCCCTTTGAAAAAGCAGGCTTTTCTTTCTTCAGAACATTGTGGCTAGGTGTGGCTGGATGTGCCCGTCTGCTCGTTCGGTCACTACAAAAGTCACTACACTCCGGAGACCTCGGAAGTGGGTGTGCCGCATGATTCCCGCCGACTATTTCGATCGGCCCGATACACCGGCCAAGAACTCGCCGGTGGGCAAGCTGATGCAAAAGATCCATTCCCGTTTTCCTCATCTCGACCTGGAAACGATCCGAATCGAAGCGCGCGAAGCTTTGCTTGGCATCGGCGGCGCCACTCGCATCCAGGACGCTTACAAACGATGGCTAATTACGCGCTCTGGGGCCAGCATGACTAGGAAGGCGCGATTGGCATTGGCTGGGCGCGCTAATACCCCTCGCGGGGCCGACTCCAGCCCCAAAGACCACAGTTTCCGCGATTGCGTCTTCAATGAGCGGAACATCGAGTGCGAACCAAGGAGCGTTTGAGAACAATGCCACGAACCTGCTTAGCTTGCTCCAGTCCTGAAAGAGCCGCGATTGAGAAAGCCCTTGTTGGGGGAGAGCCGTTACGAAACATATCGAAACGTGTTTCGATATCCCCGGCAGGGTTGCTCCGTCACAAAAGCCACGTCGCGCAAGCCATCGCAAAGGCAAGCGAGAGGCACGAAGAACGGCTCGGTGACAACCTGCTGGACGAAATGCGCCGAGTGCAGCGCAAGGCATGGGAACTCCTTGCCAAGACCGAATCTGAGGGCGATCACCGAGGTGTGATTGTGGCCCTGCGGGAAGTGCGCGAGTGCCTGGAGTCGCTCGGTGAGACTCTGTCCCGTGCGGCAGCGGGAGGCACCGACCCTCTCTCTCAGTGGACCAACGATGAATTGAAGGAGGAGTTGGAGCGGCGCGGCGAGAAGATCACCAACATTGTCATCCGTTTCGTACGCGCCAAAGACGGCAAGCCCTGCGACTGTCCGTGCTGCACTGAGCACAACCGGATGGGCGAGGCAGAAGTCTAGGAAACCTCCCTCGCCCAGAGCCGTTGCTTCATTGCGTGACTGTCGGACAGGGGAATGGCCCACTTGAGCCAAAGTGAAATCCCGTGGCACATTGTTCGCTTGAACGTGACTCACTCTGCCAGCCCGCCGTCCTAGAGGGACCGTACCAATTGGTTCTGCCCGAAAGTCCGACACCATTTTTGAGTGCACTGGCTGAGGAGCACAACGGCGCTTGGTTGGTCCTTTCATTTGGAACGGACACTTCGTTATTTGCAGCCCCGGCTGGGACGATGTGACCGGGCTAGGGACCCCCAACGCGCCAAAATTCGTGAAGGCGTTTGCGCCACGCTGATAGCTGCTTCGGCAGCGCCGGGAAAGGGTAGAAACCATCAGGAGGGGGTGCGGGCGCCGACGCACCCCCTCTTTCTTCTAGCGACAGCCGAATTGAGAAGTTACTCGTGGTCCTCCGCGTTCAATTCGGCAGCAACCGGTGTGAGCGTCCCAAACAAACCGTCGGCATAGCCGTTGATGCCAGCCACGAAGAAAAGTGCCGGCGAATTGGAAGGACTGGCCTGGTTGTTGCCGGTTGTCGAACTCGATGCCCCAGAGGCCGTTGATCGCAATGGCACTGCCATCGGCGGAGAGCAACAACCCCAAGAAATGGCCGTTGACCGGATCGAATGCTGCGATCGTCCCTCCGAAGCGGTTGCCGACTAGCAGATCGTGACTGAAAAACCCGAAGTCCTGCGGAGCCAGTGCCACGCCCCACGGCGCACTCAGAATCCCGGCGACATTCTCTAGGCGCCGCAGCAGCTTTCCCTCGGCGGAAAAAATGTCCGCAAAACCACACTGCTCTCCGCAGTTATCGTCGGCACCGTTCTTTGCGGGGTTTTGCAGGGCGTAGGTGACTACAACCGTGTCGCCAACGGCCTGTACATTGTAGGGAGCAAAACCGGGAGGAAGCCGGTTGTCGTCGAACTGTTCCCCGGACAGGGCTACGCGGTTGAAGTTCGTATCGAATTTCTCGATGCTGTTCGCCGCAAAATTGGCCACGAGCAGAAAGTGCGTCCCGTCCTTTTCAATCCACGTCAGGCCCGTGAAGACAGCGCCCTTCTCGGTAACCTCGTTGACGGCGAGTTGAAGAGGTGTAGTGGCCGGGTCCCAAGCAGAGATCGTGCCATTCTTTGTCACGAAGATGAAGATGGCGGGGCTAGCCGCCTTTCCAGGAACGTTGGCGATCTGAAAATCGGTCGTCCCGTTGAAGATGATGCCGGTAGGCTCAGAGGGCGTGTCAACACCGGCTACGTTGGGGACGACGACGGGAGAGGGAGGTGCCACAATGGCTCCCGTGCCCTTGTAAAGCGTGGACGTGCCTGTGCCTTCATTATTGACCCACCAAGGACTCGAGGCGGCACGAGCCATTCCCCAAGGGTTCTTTAGATTGGGATCCTGAACGGGAACGGGCTGGCCACCAAAGGAAGAAAGGTCCGAGACGAGATTGGTTTGCGTATAGTGTTGAGCGAATGTGGCGACGGGGACAATCAAGAGGGCGCAGGCGACGACCGCGTACTCGAGGAATTTCAAGACTCTGCGATTCTTCATTGTTTACTCTCCTGAATTTTTTTCCGACTCCACGGAAACCGTTGGTTCGCGTCCGGCGCGTTTCTCGCGAGAAAGCGAACCATGTCCGGTTCCGCGAACATGGCGAACGGCGGAAAAAAGCGTACTGCACCCTGCCAGAGCCTTGTTGTCACCATCTTGCAAACAAATTGTCACGAGCTTCTATAAGAAACCGAGCCTCACGTCGGAACTGAGGAACGGTCTGACAGACATGCAGCGACTCTTCTTGTTTGGGAAGCTGAGTGGCCTAAACGACAAAGATGCGGCGATCGCAGCTGGGTATTCGCTGAGTGTGGCCGAGAACACCAAACAGAGAATCTGGAAGCCTAAAGTCCGAATGGAGTTTGAGCGGCTGCGCCGCGAGCTTGCGGGAAGTCCAGGAGGAATAGAGGGAAACAAGACTGAAGAATCCGCCTGGCGGTAGCAACACATAACTACGGCTTTGCGCACTGGCTAAAGCCGACGCATGCTACCATCCGCGCAACCAGCGGAATAATGGCAGGTGACCGGGATGGCGCTCGTTGTTTTCCTCCGAGGTATCAACGTGTCAAAATGGGAATCCCAGTGAAATTCGCAAAAATCGTCTTCTGGGTCGCTGGAATCTGGGGCGTGCTCATGTTTACGCCCCTCTATTTCATCTTTAACCTGATCGGACGCCAGGAGCCACCGCCAATCACTCATCCCGGCTTCTACTATGGTTTCACTGCGATGGCCCTTGCCTGGCAGTGCGCGTTTTTCGCGATCGCCACGAATCCAGTGCGTTTTCGTCCGATGATGATTTTCGGCGCGCTTGGCAAGCTGGGCTGGGGAATGGCGGTAATCGTCTTGTACGCCCAGGGTCGCATCAGCCCGGGCGATATGGCGCTCGGCGCAGTGGACTTACTGTTGGGCGCCCTTTTCTTGCTCGCGTTTTTCAAGACGCCCTCACCGCGAATGGCCTGAAGACACAGGGCGCTGGCATTGCGCAGTCGCGCGCTCTTCGATTTCTAGCCCACTCCGTCCGGTGCCCGACCCTTTGCTTTGCAAGGGTGGTTTATGGGTGCCCGGCTCCGTTCACGGTACTCACTAGCGGCGTGAATGTCCCAAATGTTATCCCCATACCATCTGCCAGGTCGGGTCGAATATTCGGGTCAATACCAAATGGCAGCCTCAAGCCCATTTGCATCTCGCTCCGGTTCGCAAACTCGCTGGCCTTCGCCCTTATATATTCTGACCGCCGTCCATGCTGCGACCGCTGCGTCGAGCAGGTCGTCTTGCCCGACACCCACTGGTCGATTTTGCAAGTGGCGTTCGATGTCAGGGAAGACGGCGCGGATTAGTCTGCGCCTCTCGTTATGACCAGCTTTCGTCTTTTTTCGGTATGTCATCGGGCGTTCTCCGGCGAGAGCCCAAAAGCACACTTCCGGATGAACTTCAAACGCCCACTTCTGGCACTCCGTCGTGATTGCATCATCCACCTGCTTTATCTTTGGAGTAAGACTCCAAGCCTGCCGACTCAAGCCTCTAGCAGTGATCCTGAGGCTCGTGGCGCTGGCGGCAGCATGATTCTTGGCAAAAAGGGTTGCGCGGCAGGGAGCGGCAAATACGCTCGCGCCACGTGGCTGTCCCAACAACTTTCGGGCCGCCTTGTCGCATGCTCTGGAACCGTCCAACAGTCCAATGGGCATGTCAATGGTTAGGGCGGCAAGCTCATCTGGCTTGTTCCTCAGGATGGAAGAGAAATCGACGAGTTCGACTGAAGTACTCAGAGAAGCCAGATCAACTCTGAAGCCGACCCACCCGCGAGGGCAACCGTCAATCCCAGCAACCCACATTGTAGTCCATCCCTACTGATCATTTCAGAACTGGTAGGGCCTCGGTCTGGATGATCGCCCTTTGTGTTGACCGATCCAGATGAGGATGCCCGTGGCTGCCGAAAGGCAGCCACTAAGTTGACTTCTTAATGCCCAATCGCGTCAATAGTGCGTCGAATGCATCTTCAAGTCGCTTTTCGATGTGCTCGGTGTGTCCATTGAGCGCATGCCACTTCTTCCAGTGCTTGTTTGTCGCTTGAGACTTCACTCGGAAGCAATTTCAACGCGACGATGCGTTCCAGCCGCGTGTCTCGGGCGCGATAGACTTCGCCCATTCCTCCCGCGCCGAGTGAGGAAAGGATTTCGTAGGGACCGAGTTTTGTGCCCGACACAATGCTCATCACTTTGTCCCCGTTGGCACCAGGCTCTTCAACTCTTCAGACCAATTCAGCACAACGTTGATCTGTGTTGGCGCAGCCTGCTCCTGTTGGACCGGTTTCAGCATCAGGAACCGCTGGCCGTCCCGGGACACGTCGTAGTTGGCGCGCGCCAGCCCAAGGGGGTTCGGCAGGTAGCGCCTCTCAAAGAGTTGCCGGGGCTTGCCGGCGGCGAAACTGGGCTGAGTGCTGATGTCAACGGCCATCATCTTGTCGCCGTTGCGATAGAACAGCTCCCGTCCGTTCCGGTTCCAAACCGGCTCCGTGCCTCCATCGGTTGAGATGAGCCACTTGCCGCCCGGGCCCGGATAAGTCTGCACGTAAATCTCCCGGTGGCCGGATTCGTCCGAAGCATAGGCGAGCCAGCGACCGTCCGGGGAAAATTGCGGCGCGTCGTGGAGAGCTGGCGTGCGGAGATTTGCTAAACCGTTGTACGCGCAAAACGTGTACCGGGGGTTCGAATCCCCCCTCTCCGCCAGTCCTTTCCTCCCGATTCTCAAAATTCAGTGTTTCCGAATGAGCAGTAATCCCACAGAACGCGAAGAGGGATTCGGGAGCCGCTCGTGCCTCGGATTTTACTTGGACCACACCATAGGTGGCGAGCTCTCGAGGAGTTTCAGGTTGATACAACCACCGCAAAGCGGTGGCGGCCCGTGCTGTTGAGAAAGCAGAGTACGTACTCTTTCATCTGCCGCCCGGCATCGGGGTAGGCGCTTTCGAGTCTGCCCCTATTCTTTTGGAATGAAATATAGAGACAGTAGTTTATCCTGAGGCAATCAGAGCTGAAAGATAAGCGGGCCAGGTACTCAAGAGGGAAATCCCGGACGATGGGTTAAACGCAAAGGGATTCGCAGCGGCAACCGCGGTTCTTTCCTAGATCGTTAGATGACGCGGCATATCAGAGGGGAATTGGAGCCATCGCATCCAATTTGGAATACCAGCAAAACGGGGGATGAAAAAATCAACCTTCGGGAAGAGCACGCATTGGGTCCGGTTCCGCTCCCTGGTATTTGGGAATCTCGGATTGCCCCTTTCCTTGAGAAGTATTGCCTGTTTCTCTGCATATGCCTGGTTGGAATTGCGTGTGCCCGCATTATCTCTACATACGCTGCGCTCAGTCTTACGTCTGACGAGCCCATCCACTTTGCCTGTGGCCTCGAGTATGTGGCAAAACACGTTTACCGTGTCGAGACGCAGCACCCCCCTCTCTCACGCGTGATGCAGGCGCTGGGACCATACTTCTTCACAGGTGCGCGGCCGCTAGAAGGCAATGGCGTTGTTGAGATTGCGCGTACCGGAAAAGTGAATCTCAGTATATTTCTCATGCGATTGGGCAACCTGCCGTTCTTCTTACTGGCATGCCTGGTGGTCGGCGCGTGGACCTGGCATTCGTTTGGGAAGGCGACGGCAGTTTTGGCGGTCGGCCTGTTCACTTTGCTACCCACGGAGTTGGCCGACGCGGGACTGGCCACTACCGACATGGCCCTTGGAGCTACCCTGGGAGCAGCGTTCTTTACTGCTATCCTCTGTGGTGGGAGACCGACTTGGTTACGAGCCCTGCTCCTCGGGTTATGCACTGCGTTAGCCTGCCTTTCGAAATTCACGACCCTGGGTTATCTACCCACCGCCGTTTGCCTGGCGCTGGCATTCTATCTGATTGCGTGCTGGCCCGGCTGGCAGGGCTTGTCGAGACTTACGATGCAGCGTTTGGCTCCCCTTGCGCTCGCTGGCGTCGTAGCGGCGATCTTGATCTGGGCCGCCTATCGGTTTTCCTTTGGCAGTGCGATTGTCCACGGTAGGCTCGTCAACTTGCCGGCTCCCGAGTTTTTCGACGGCATCCGGACTGCGCTGCATCATACTCGATTGGGACACGGAGCTTACTTGCTCGGTGAATTCCGATGGAAGGGATGGTGGTATTACTTCCTGGTGGCGCTGGCGGTAAAGACGCCGATTGCGTTTCTGATTTTGTCGACGCTGGGAATATACGTGTGCCTGAAAGAGCGGTCGCGCCCGATGTACCTTTTTCCGTTGGCCCTCATCCTCGGAATTCTGTTGCCGGCTATGAAGGGCCATGTCGACATTGGCATTCGCCATATCGAACCCATTTATATTGGCTTAGCAATGGTGGCGTCCATCGGGCTCAGACAACTACTGCAATGGACCCGAACTGGCCTTACCGCCACGCTCACCGGTGGCCTTCTGGTCGGTTGGATGGTAGTTTCCGTTGCGGTTTATCATCCGGATTACCTGGCGTATTTCAACGAGTTCGCCGGCAATTCACCGGAAAAGATCCTCGTGGACTCAAATTATGACTGGGGACAGGATTTAAAGCTGCTTGCAGCACGCTTGCATCAGATGAACGTCAGGGAATATTCGCTGGCCACGTATCGTAGCGTGGACACAAAGTATTTCGAGACCTGGTATGGATTGCCGCCCTTCAAGGACGTTAACAATTGTACACCCGCACCCGGCTGGAACGTCATCGGCTCGACAATTGAAAAATCGCTGAGCTACTGGCCTGACATTGACAGCCGGTTTTACCGAGGGCCAGAGACCTCATTGAAAACCTGGTACGACCAGATCGCTCCAAATGAGCGCGTCGGAGGGCTACTTCTTTATAACATTCCATCGGACTCGAAGTTGAGTGGACAGAACTGTCATTAGGATCTCAGGCGAGGTTTTTCTACGGCGCAACAATGTTCTGCTCCTTTACTTCTCAATCTTTGCGGTTCTGGTTCCCTAGTCGACCGCAAAAGGAGTCCCGTTACGGCGTGGACTCCTCTGGTGTAGCGCCCGCCATCGGTGCTGGACTGCGATCTCCTAAGTGCGCACGCAGTTTCTTGCTCAGGGGGGCAGAAGTTTCAATGCGCGTAGGGTCCTTTATTGATATTGATGAAACCGAGATAGAGCCGCAACCGATTGACGCTGCGGGCCTTGCGTCCTTCCAGGACCTTACTTCTCATCGCTACAGCTGAGATAGAATAGCTGCCTTTGTATACCTCTGGCGTCCCTTCGTTTCGAGAAGCACCACCGGATCGCTGGTCCCAGCTCCTCCGAATTTACTTAGCGCCTACTGACAGTTTTCCCGGCCCACCTGGATGCCTGGCGGAAGGTTGTAGAGAAGCATCCCGCCGACCCGGTCAGTGGGAGCGGTCTGCTCGTACCAGGGTTGCGACATGTTCGAACCTCGGTAATACCCACTGTCGGGCCACCAGCTCAAAGACTTTTCAATTGTCGTGCTCAGTGCGGTCCAACCCGGCGATGGTGCACAAGGATTGGCTTCCTTTACGGTGGGCAGATCATATGAGGTTTCGAGCAAATACGTGCGCTCGGGCTCCGAATATCCCGGGCCAAGCATAGATGCCAGCGAGATTTCCTTGACGTCGAGTTGATGCAAGCGTCTGCCGAGAAGCTTTAGCTCCTGCCCCCAATCGTAATTGGAGTCCACGAGAATCCTTTCGGGCGTTTTGCCGGCAATCTCGTTGAAATACGCCAGGTAGTCAGGGTGATGGACTGCGACGGATATCGTCAGCCAAGACACCAGAACGCCGGCGCTCAGCACAGATATGGCACCGGTGCGAGCCCATTGGATTAGTTGCCTGAGCCCGAGCGCCGCAACGATTGAGAGGCCGATATATATGGGTTCGATGTGGCGAATACCTATGTC
This sequence comes from Candidatus Acidiferrales bacterium, assembly GCA_035622155.1. Lineage (GTDB taxonomy): Bacteria > Acidobacteriota > Terriglobia > Acidiferrales > UBA7541 > Palsa-295. The sequence continues at coordinate 1,278 of DASPVW010000040.1, read as the reverse complement.
GATCTGGCTGCTCATGGCTGGCAACAAAATCCCGAGAATCAGCGCAAGAGGAATTAGATAAGTTGGGTGTTTCCGCTCCCGTAAGCACACGTACGCCCCGAGTGCAAACAGGATTAAGAAGGCAATGGGTGTCTTCACGGCCAAAGCCACCGGGAAGTAATACCACCAGCCCTTCCACCGGAATTCACCGAGCAGGAACGCTGGGTGCCCGACGCGGTTATGAAGCAGCGCGGCTCGGATGCCGTCGAAAAAGTCGGGAGCGGGCACACGGATGGACTTGCCGTGGAAACTCTCGATTCCGAAGGAAAACCAATATGCGGCCCAGATCAAAAGCGCCGCGGTGATGGCAGCAATTACGATGGCTCCCAGACGCTGCCTCACGAATCTCCACAGCCCGACCCAGCCAGGCCAGCATGGGATCAGATAGAACAACAACGCTAGACAGGCGGCAACGGGTATGTAACCCAACGCAGTGAACTTCGATAGACAGGCCGACCCAGTACAAAACCCGAGAAGCACAGAACGCGGCGAGCTTGGTCTCTCGGCCCATAGGAGCATGGCGAAAAATGTCGCTCCCACGGTCGCACCCAGTGCCATATCGGTGGTGGCCAGGCCTGCGTCGGCGAGCATGTTGGGGAGCAAGGTGAACAGGCAGAGTGCCAGAACCGCCACCGGTCTACCGAACCAATGCCGCGACAGACCGCCGACCACCAAACAAGCTAGCAAGTAGAAGGGCAGGTTGCCTAGTCGCATTAGAAATATGGCGCGATCCACATTGCCTGTACTGACAAGTTCTCTGACACCAGGATCATGCCGGTCAACAACCGGCCTGGCGCCAGCGAAGTATGGCCCGAGGGCCTGCATCATGCGCGAAAGAGGTGGGTGCTCTGGGTTGGTACGGTAGGTATGGCTTGTGACGTACTCAAGGCCAGACGCAAAGTGGGTTGGCTCGTCGACCGTAATACTCAGAGCGTTATACGTAGTGACAATCCGAAGGCAGGCAATTCCGACCAGGCATAAGCACAGCAAAAAGCAATACCTGTCAAGAAAAGGGGCAAGCCGAGAGTCCCAGAAACCGGGAAGAGGAACCGGTCCGAATGTATCTTTCACTTGAGTTTCTCTATCGGTCCTGTGAGTGTTTCTTGCAATCGATGGGCCGTTCCAATTCAATCCGGCTTAGCGAGCTTCAACTTCAGGATACATTCCATCGGGGTGACCTATGTCGGATTACAGTGGTGGGTGCCAAGGACGCAACAACGATATGTGTGGGAACTGGCC
>DASPVW010000039.1:0-62855 GCA_035622155.1 Candidatus Acidiferrales bacterium | reverse complement strand
CGCATTGCTCGGCGCGACTCCTCGAACAACGCTTACTACTATGTTGCTGATCACCTGGGTACGTCCCGCGTGATCGCCGAGGCCCCATCGGGCAGCATGACCGCAGCATTGTGTTACGACGCCGACTTCTATCCCTTTGGTGGCGAACGAACCTACACGACCGCCTGTTCGCAAAACTACAAGTTCACTGGGAAAGAACGTGACTCCGAATCGGGCCTCGACAACTTTGGGGCGAGGTACAAGTCACCGAGCGCAGGTAGGTTCGTGGGTCCTGACCCAGCAGGCCTACTAGCAGTTAGCTTAAAGAATCCGCAGACGTGGAACCTGTATACCTACGCGATGAACAACCCGTTGCGATACACAGACCCTACAGGAAAGTATACGTGCGCCGATGATAACAACAAGTGTCAGACGGACCAGGACAAAGCCTTTGAGGGCGCCAGGCAACGCGATCTACAGTCCAACGACAGGTCAGTGGTTGCTGCGGCGCAGGCCTACGGCGACGCGACGAAGGACAACCATGTTGCGGTTGTGTTCGTCAGTGGCGACCAGGGAGGCACCAGCCTTACCTACAGCACAAACGGGAATACTGTGACTTATCAGATCACTGTGAACATCCCGGGGTCGCATACTGACATCGCGCTTGATGAGGACGTTGGGCACGAGGGTACACACGTCGGACAAGACCAGGCCCTTGCTGCTTCAATAAAACCAAACGGAAACTTTAACAACGGCTTGAACCTAACCAACTACGACGCCGAAAACTCCGCTTATCACGTGAACGCCGCGATAATCCAAGCATCTGGCCAGCCGCGATCTTTGGACCCTGCTGGGAACTACGTGATCCATCCGGGAGACAGTCCGGCACAGGTCAACGAGACCATTAACCGATTCCTCGAGGATAAATCGGCAAACCCATACGGGGGAGTCACTCAACAGAATCCCGGGCCGCCCAGCATAATCCAGCAGAGGTGAATCTATGAGCATTGTGTTCAAATGTGAGGCGGTTGAATTCTTGATTCTTATTGCTTGTGTCTCCCAAGTAGGAGCGACGCCGCAACCCAGTATGCGCGATCAATCCATAGCAACGGTTTCCCTGTGCCAGCTTACGCGGCACTGGGAGAAATACGATCACAGGATCGTTAGAATCGAAGCCATCTATCATACGAGCAACGAGGTAAGCCAAGTGTACGATCCCGGTTGTCCTACAAGCGACCAAACTGCCTGGGTCGAACTCCTTCCATACGATTCTCCAAGTCCGGTACCACCGGAATTAAAAGAGAAATTGAACGAACTATTGAGAAGCAGCGGTCGCGCACGGATTACCGTAATTGGCGAGTTTGATGGACCAAAGAAGGTCAACGTTCCTTCCGGTCTTTCGCCCGAGGCTGCTGATGCCGTGCGGGAAACAAATAGCCGCTACGGACACATGAACTCCTGGAAATTCCAGTTTGTGTTCTCAAAGGTCGAGAAAGTGGAACCGGTGCCCACCGACGCTCCTTGGCCTCACCTAGCCGCCCAAGCGCAACGGTAAGCGACGTATTTCCAACCACAAGCATGTGGTACGACGCAATGTCAATTCACTTCACTGGCGAGACCAGCACGGACAGCAATCGACAATTGCCCGGCAAACATCCGGCAGCGTTTCTCGGGAAAACTTTCAAGAGCCTGGAGGACCTGGCGAGTTTCCCCCTAAGTGATCCGTGGCCCCGTCAGGCAAGTGGCGAAAAACAGTAGAACTGACGGCACCCTGGGCATGGGTGGTAGATTGATTCGCTAGTCCAATTTCCAGCTCCCGTGGGCACGCCGCACTTTCCCTAACTCGGGTAGCTACAGGGCGACCTCGGAATGGTAGCGAATTTAGTGGCCCCGAATGAGATAGATCACATCGAGCAGGGCAAGGATAGCGATTGCAACCTCGAGGATGAACGATCGAGCCTCGTTGAACTGGCCTACCATGAATTCATAGAGTTCGCGAGCAGTGCTGAGTTTTTCGTCGACCATTTCACGATATTCGGAAACACCCATACGCGTCGCCGCAAGGTGATGCACTCGGGCGTAGTAAACGTCGCTGACGAATTTAATGTCATTGTCGATGCGCTCGGTGAGCTCCGTTACGTCGAGGCGAATGCGATTCATACGCCGCGCGTCGCGAGAGAGCGTCCAGCGTGATAACACAACGCTGCGCTGCCTTTCAAGAGCATCATACAGTTCGGCAAGCGCGCGGCTCATCACGCCGTCGTAATAGCGAAGCTCGAGGAGCTGCATTTTTGTGTATTCGAGCAATTGTGTCGCCGCAGCGGCTTCCTCGGGACGGTCATACACAAACGCGCCCGAGGAGCTCACCACGATCAGATCGCTCGGATAGTAGGAAAGCGTCGCACGAAAGGTTTCGTCCGTTTCGCTTGTCGCGAGGTGACGCTCTTCGCCCCATACGATACCTGCAATTTCCTGCCGCCGCGTCGAGAGCAATGACTGCCCCGGGACAACCTGACCCGAACGATCCAGCATCGGCTCGAGATTCACGATCAAATAGCTTTCGTGCAACCAGTGTTTGTGCAGGCGCGTGATGGCCTTGGCTGCGCGATCCACATGTTCGCGCACGAGCGCGCGTATTTCCTTTTCTAGGTCTGCAGAACCACTCCACCGTGCCGCCTCCCTTACGAGTTGATCCCAATCGCCTGCAAAGGGAAGTTCGAGCTGAAGTGCAATGACGGCAAACGGGTAGTACCGCAACGAGCAGGAAGCGCTCTGTCCTGTGGAAAGATGCACCGGGTCGGCCCGCTCCATATAGGGGGGCACCTCAAAGCGAATGTACTCAGGGGTGCCTCGTCCGAATCTCGGTTCCTCTATGTCGCCGCGTGGCCCAAGCAACTGCTTCAGCTGGCCTAGATCGATTGCTTCCGCGACGTCGTAAAGGAAGAGCATGCGGAAGCAACCGCGAAGGGAATCGCCGGATTTAGCCGTACTGGACTCGCTCGCTTGCTCGGCGACGTCAGGATGTTCTCGCTGCATGCCTTCTCCCACGCCTGGTCGATCTTACAACAATCGAACAACCGTCGCCTTGCGAGCTCAGTTGCGCGCGCCGCAGGTTCAGGAGATCGGGGCAGGCGGAAAGAAAGCGAGTGGCAAATCGCGCACCGTGCGCAGACCGGCGGGCGCTTGGACGATGGCAGGAATCGCGTTCACGGCGATGGCGGCGGTGGCTAGGTCACCATGGATGCCTCCCGGAATCGTCATCGAAAGATTCGGCTCCCCACGCAGTTCGACAGTGTCGGAAGGCTGTCTGGCGCCGACATACATTTTTAGCTCCATGAAGACTTTTTCCTGGCCTGCTGAAGTGCCGCGAGCGATTTGGTGCACGCCGGCCACCTGGCCTGGAGCGACTTCGAGGAATTCGGTCTTCACTGTTTCCTCAGCCAGGATCGGTTCGATGGTCTCGGAAATATCGTCGAGTGCGAAACCGAAACCGTCGGCAACCATCGCAATCGATTCCGGCAGGCCATGATGCTTAATTCGTCCGGCAGCGACCTGTTCGCAAAATTCCTCGCACTGCAGGCCCGCGCCAATCTTCTTCTGCAAAGGCAGACGCCGCTTGGATGCATCGACGATGCGCATGGCCCCTGCCCAATCCACACGCTGAGCAGCGGCGGAAAGAGTCAAAACGAGCTTATCCATCACAAAGCCGGGATTGACGCCCGTGCCGACTAAAGCTACTCCTGCCTGCCTTGCAGCTGCATCGAGTTTGGCGGAAAGCTGGGGATGCTTATGAAACGGATAGGAAAGCTCTTCGCAGGTCGAGACGACGCAGCAGCCCCGGCCAATGCATGCCAGCAGCTCGTCGATGACATTCACAAGATATGACGACGTTGTGTGGATTACGACATCGGCCGATTTTTCAAGCACGGCGGCGATCTCGGGAAAGATGGTGATGCCCCACGGACGGTCGCTTGCTCCCACGATCCCACTTAAGTCGCGGCCTGCTTTTAACGGGTCTTTGTCGACAGCGCCGACGATCTCCAGCGAGGGGTTTTGCCGCATGAGGCGGGCAATGGACGCTCCGATCGGACCGACTCCAAACTGCACGACGCGAATCTTCCTCTTCACGGCCCCGTCCTTTGTGTGGAATGACAGACTAAATTAAGGTGTTGTTCCGCTGCCTGCAACGGCAAAGAGGCGGCACAGGGGGTGGGCCGAGCGGTCCTGCCCCGCAGGAAGAAGATCCTTCAAGGGTACGCTTCGGCTCGCTGGAAGGGACAGAGACTCCGGGATCGCGGAGCAGAGGGTACCAGAAAGCCCAGACAGACCCGACTAGAACCGGGCACGAGTGGCGCGGATATATTCGCGGAGCGTGGACACGTTGGGGCCGTAGGAACCCACGCGACCCGCGTCGACAGGGAGCCCCAGAAGCTCCGCCTGCTCGATGCTCAAGCCAGCATCGTCGAGTTCAGCGAGGCTGTATCCCTCAGCGGGTATAAGCCGATTGAGTATGGATCGATCCAGTGGCCGTGGAGGGCGGCGCATGGACATTCGTTGGTTCACGATATCGAAGAATTGGGCCCAGTCTCGGCGGTTCCACATCTTGCCCTCTCTTCCCATGGCCTGCCGTCATGCTGTTGGATGCAGGAAACGCGATTTAGGTAGCACAAAACCGAAAAAGCGACGCTGCGCGCTCCCCCGCGGAACGGAACGAGGCTGATTGTAAACCCTTGGGCCGTGTGAAAGTCGACTACGGAAAATACTGTATCCAGTCGGTTATAACCTGTTACGCACATCCGGGGGTACACCCTAGGCTCCAGGGCGCTCCACGGCGGTATCCATCCAATATTCGCGTTCGCGCATGGCTGCTATACTCGGTAGAGGCTAGAGGCAGCAAGTTAAGGCCTTGTATCAGAACTGGAAACGCAGCGTGAATAGGCCAGTCATCGTCGTTCACTACCACGAACTGTGGCTTAAGGGGCGCAACCGGCGATTCTTCCTGGGTAAGCTTCTGAGGGCGCTGCGACGCTCGCTTGAAGGCCTTTCCGTCCAGCGGATTGAGCAACCGGGCGATCGGCTTGTAATCCAGCTGACGGGCGACCAAGGGCTCGAGCAGGCGATTGCTCGCGTCCAGCGCGTGCTCGGGATCGCCTACTATGCGCTGGCACGCCCTGTGGAACGAAATCTAGAGGCGCTATGCTGCGCCGCCTGGGAGGAAGTGAAGCCACTGCCATTTAAGACATTTGCCGTGCGCGCCAAGCGGAGCGACAAATCATTCCCGCACGGAACCATCGAAATCGAGACGGCGGTCGGCCGCCATCTCCTCGAAAAGCTGCGCGCGCAAGGCCGTGATGTGCGCGTGCAGTTGAAGGACCCGGATCTGACGTGTCATATCGAAGTCACCCCGGGGCCGCTGCTGGTCTATGCGCGGAAGATTCCAGGCTCGGGAGGGCTGCCGGCCAATACCGCTGGACGGATGATGTGCCTACTTTCAGGGGGATACGACTCGGCCGTGGCTGCCTACCTGATGATGAAAAGAGGAGCACACCTGGGTTTCGTCCATTTCTACGGGACGGGCGCACGACCGGGAGAGTCCTCGCTTCAGGTGGCCAGTCGATTAGTGCAAAAGCTCGCGATCTATCAGTTGGGAGCTCGGCTATATCGGGTGCCCTTTGAGGGAATTCAGCGCGAAATTGTGCGAAGCGCGCCGGAGAATCTTCGGGTACTGCTCTACCGGCGGATGATGCTGCGGATTGCGGAATCGTTCGCGCGGCGCGACCGGGCACTGGCGCTCGTCAACGGGGACAGCCTAGGGCAAGTGGCCTCGCAGACGCTGCGAAATCTCGTCGCCGTGGAGGCGGTGGCTACGATACCCGTCTTCCGTCCGCTCGTCGGCATGGACAAGATCGAAATTCTCGCGATCGCACGTAGAATCGATACCTACGAGATTTCTTCGGAGCCGTTTCACGATTGCTGCCCCGTATTCCTGCCGCGTAGTCCCGAGTTGTCCTCCACACCGGAAGAACTTGAAAAAGCGGAGCAGGGTCTTGATATCGAGACGCTCGTTGCGCAGGGAATTCAGGGAACCACGCTGGAGCGATTTTCTTACTCCGGAGGACAGGTCGAGCAAATCGATCCGCTGCCAATCGTCAAGACGCAACAACGCACGGCCATAGCCTAAGTTCTAGCGGTCGCGATCGTAGCCTCCGCGGCCACCGCCACCGCGCCCACCTCGGCCGCCCCCATGGCCACCGCGTCCACCGCCTCCCCCACCACCGTGCCCACCTCGGCCACCACCCCCGCCGCCACGTTCCTGTTGCGGTCGCGCTTCGTTGACGACCAAAGCCCGCCCCAGAAATTGCTTTCCGTTGAGGGCTGCGATCACTTTCTCGGCTTCTGAGTCATCACGAATCTCGGCAAAGCCAAAACCGCGAGGCTGACCGGTGAAACGGTCGCGAAGCAACGTAAGAGAATCTGGTTGGACGCCCACTTCCGTAAATAGCGCGGCCACTTCGTCTTCTGTGGCCTTGAACGGCAGATTGCCCACGTACAATTTCTTCACGGTCCCTCTCCTTGTGCCCCGCCGCTAGAGGCTGGCACGCAATGCGAGGCTGAAGAGACAGGATCTCGGCCCGTGGGCAGTCACCGATCGGCGGCGACTCCGGGCTGGAGCGAGCACCCCAGCAACTCAACGAGCATCTTGCTGCAACTAGACCTTGCAGTCAACCTTTGGGGGTGTAGGTTCCCCCGGCCTTTCGGCAGTGGGTAGATCCTGGTGCTAGGTGCGATAGCTGGAATTGATGTGAACATATTCGATCGTGAAGTCGCAGGTCCACATGCGTGCAGAAGCTTTGCCCGAACCTAGATCGACACGGATCGGGACGTACTTGGCAAGCATCGCCTGGTGGGCGACGCGTTCATCGAACGGATGCTCGCGGCCACCGCGACAAAGGGCGAGACCAGCGACCCAGATGTTAGTATTCGCGGGGTTGAATTTGACTCCGGAGCGGCCCGCCGCGGCCAGAATGCGGCCCCAATTCGGGTCGGCCCCTGCGAAAGCCGTCTTTACCAGAGGCGAATTCGCGATGGTGCGTGCGACTTGCCGCGCTGCTTTCTCCGAAGAAGCGCCGCGCACCTCGATTTCGATCACCCTTTGGGCTCCTTCCCCGTCCTCCACAATGGCCAGCGCGAGCGATTTGCAGACGCTGCCAAGGGCCTTGCTGAAGGCCCTGTAGTCGGCTCCCGCGGCGCGGGATATCTCGGGAGCTGCTGACTTGCCGTTGGCAAGCAGGGCGACCGTGTCGTTGGTTGAGGTGTCGCCATCCACAGTGATGGAATTAAAGGTTGGTTCGACAGCCGTACGCAGGGCGCGGTTCACAACGGGCGATGAAATCGCCGCATCGGTGGCGATGAACGCAAGCATGGTCGCCATATTGGGCTGGATCATGCCCGAACCTTTGGTGCATCCCAACAGGCGAACTTGCCTCCCGCCGACCCGGCATCGGGCCGTGGCCCATTTGGGGCGTGTGTCGGTGGTCATGATCGAACGGGCAAATTCCTCGAACGATCCCGCTTCCGCGCTGCGAACTAGGGCTAGGTGCGGAATGGCGGCGAGAATCTTCTCGACGCGCAGCGGCGCACCGATTACCCCGGTCGAGCTGACGAGAATCTGCGATCGATCCACTCCAAGCTCCTCGGCAAGCTTCGAAGCCATGGCGACCGAGGCCGGGTACCCGTCCTGCTGGGTGCAGCAGTTTGCGTTGCCGGAATTAACGATCACACCGCGCATGCGATCATGCGCTTTGCGCAGGTTCTCGCGAGAAACGATCACGGGGGCGGCAACAATCTGATTGGTCGTGAAAACGGCAGCGGCCGTCGCAGGCACGTCGCTCACAAGGATGCCGAGGTCCAGCCGCGTGCGCTTGATGCCGCAATGAGTAGCGGCAAACGTGAAGCCGGCTGGGATATCTGATGCGGAGAGATGCGGGTTCATGGAGTCGCAACGGGATTGGGGGATTCTGTACACCACCCCAGTGGCAAGGGCGACGTCATGGGTTTTCCTCGAGCTTCGCGAGGCGAACGTTGAAATCCTCGAGAGCGGCGCGAACCGCGCCCAGAGCGGTTCCACCTGGAACGGAGCGACGGGCCAACGCCGATTCAAGCGTCACCGCGGTATCGAGCCCACGGCCAAATGCGGGGGAAAATTCCCTCAAACGTTCTGCGGGCATTTCGCGGATTGACTTCCCTTCCTGATCCGCCGCTCGCAGCACCTTGCCAACAATTTCGTGCGCCTCCCGGAAGGGCACTCCCTGCGCCACAAGATAGTCCGCCACCTCGGTGGCGACCAGGGCTGGATCCTGCGCCGCTTCGCGCAGTCGTAATTCCCGAAATCGTGTTGCAGCCAGAGCGGCAGCGGCGGTTCGAGCGGCGGCCAGCACCTGATCATGAGAGGCAAAAAGCGCTTCTTTGTCTTCCTGCAAATCGCGTTGGTAGCTCGAGGGCAGCCCCTTTAGCGTTGTCAAAAGCGAAAACAGAGAGCCGTAGACGCGGCCCGTTTTTCCGCGAATCAGCTCCCAGGCATCCGGATTCTTTTTCTGCGGCATCAGACTGCTGCCTGTGGAGTACTCGTCTGGGAGTTCTACAAATCCAAATTCGGGCGAGGCGAACAAAATCATGTCCTCGGCGAGGCGTGATAGGTGCATGGCAAGCGTCGCCAGTCCGAACAGCATCTCAAGAGCGAAATCGCGATCGCTCACCGCATCGAGGCTGTTGGAGGTGGCTCGCGAAAAGCCTAAGTCCCGAGCCAGCGCTGTGCGGTCGAGTGAGAACGCGCAGCCGGCCAGCGCGCCCGAGCCAAGCGGGCACGCATCGGCGCTCGCGGCAGCCGACGCAAGACGAGCTGCATCGCGAGCGAAAGCTTCGCCATGCGCCAGCAGCCAATGTGAAAGCAGCAACGGCTGAGCATGCTGGAGGTGGGTGGCACCGGGCATGGGAATGCCGAGATTTGATTTTGCCTGATTTGCGATCGCTCGCATGAGCGCGCCAGCCGCGCACCGGATTTCGCGACTGGCATCCTTTACGTACATACGAAATTCGGTGGCGACCATCTCGTTGCGGCTGCGGCCCGTGTGAAGCTTGGCGCCAAGCGGGCCGAGCCTTTCAATCAACGCCGTCTCAGCGAAGTGGTGAACGTCTTCGGCTTCCGAGCGGTCAAGCCATGCCCGATCGGAGTGCGCTCGGGACTCGATGGCATCCAATGCAGCAACGATTTGCTGGCCCTCTTCGCTCGTGAGAATCCCAGCAGCAGTTATCGCGCGTGCCCAAGCACGGTCGAGCGCAAGCTCTTGCGGGAGCAGCCGACGATCGAAGGACCAGGAACGCTCGAATTCGTAAAACGAGGCATCGGGGGGCCGCTCGAAACGGCCACCCCACATTTTCTGGCCTTGGGAACCGCTCATCGCGCCGCCGCCTCGCTGCGCGGAATCGTGATCGGCAGGGCGAAGAGGTTGATGAAGCCCTCGGCATCCTTCGGGTTGTAGCCAGTCATACTGAAGCTTGCGAGCCCGGTGCGATACAGGGAATAGGGCGAGCGCCGGGAAGTAACACTTACGTTTCCTTTGAACAGTGACAAGCCAATCGAACCGGTTACGCGACTCTGCGAGTTTGTAAAAAACGCGTCAAGAGCCTCGCGCAGCGGCGTAAACCACATCCCGTAGTAAACCATCTCGGCGTAGCGCAATGAAAGCAGTTGCTGGTAGTGCGCTGTCTCGCGGTCGAGCGACAGCGACTCAAGTTCACGATGTGCCGTGACGAGCAACGTTCCGCCCGGCGTTTCATAGGCGCCGCGAGATTTCATGCCGACCAGACGGTTCTCCACAATGTCCATGCGGCCCACACCGTTTGCAGCAGCAATCTCATTCAGCTGATCGACCAGCGCCCGAGGCGAAGGTTTCTGCGCGTTCACCGAAACCGGAATTCCTGCCTCGAATCCGATTTCGACGCTCGTGGGTTGGTCCGGCGCCTTGGCGGGCGAGACAGTCCACTGCCACATTGATTCCTCGGGAGCGTTTGCGGGATCCTCCAAAACGCCTCCCTCATGGCTCAGGTGCCATATATTGCGGTCGCGACTGTAGATGTTCTGAGTCGTCTGCTCGACAGGAATCTTGTGCTGCTGCGCGTAGGCAATGGCCTCTTCCCGCGAATTAATCTTCCACTCACGCCACGGGGCGATAATGGTCAACTCGGGCGCCAGAGCCTTGGCGGCCAGTTCGAAGCGAACCTGGTCGTTACCTTTGCCTGTGCAGCCGTGGGCCAAGGCATCGGCGCCTACCTTCTTCGCCAGCTCAACTTGCCTCTTGGCAAGCAGAGGCCGTGCGAAGGAAGTGCCAAGCAGATACTTGTGCTCGTACACCGCTCCGGCGCGGAGCGTAGGCCAAATGTAACCGGTAACGAATTCCTCTCGCAGGTCCTCGACGTAGGCTGCGCTCGCGCCTGTAGCCAGAGCCTTCTTGCGCGCCGCTTCAAGATCCTCGCGCTGGCCGAGGTCGCCAATCATAGCGATCACTTCGCAGCCGCGATACGTTTCCTTGAGCCAAGGGATGATGATCGACGTGTCCAGTCCCCCGGAATATGCAAGAACCACCTTCTTGGGCAAGAGATTCTCCTTACGTGAGCAGCGTGTGCAGAAGTGCCTTCTGCACGTGCAGGCGATTTTCTGCCTGATCGTAGATGATGGAGCGAGGCGAGTCGATGACGCCCGCCGACACCTCCAGGCCCCGATGGGCCGGCAAGCAGTGAAGGAAAACGGCATCCGGCGCGGCTTGCGCGAACAGAGCTTCGTTCACCTGGTAGCCTGCAAAGGCGATCTCGCGTTGGGCCGATTCGTTCTCCTGTCCCATACTGGCCCACACGTCGGTATAAACGGCCTGCGCCCCGGCGACGGCGTCCTCGGGCGACCGGAAAATCTCAATCCTTCCACGAGTTTCGCGTGCGATCCGCTTCGCTTCGACAACCACACTTGTATCGGGCTCAAAGCCTTCCGGCGTCGCGACGCGAACCTGGGCACCGGCCCGCGCGCCGATCGTGAGAAGCGAATGACACATGTTGTTGCCGTCACCGACGTAGGCCAGCTTCAGCCCACGCAAGCTGCCGAAGCGCTCCTCCAGAGTAAAAAAGTCGGCCAGTGCTTGGCACGGATGGAACTTGTCAGAGAGCGCGTTGATCACCGGAACACCCGCGTTTGCGGCCAGTTCCTCGAGCGATTCCTGCGCGAAGACGCGTGCAATGATCGCCTGTACCCAGCGCTCGAGATTCCTAGCGATGTCGCGAATGGGCTCGCGCTCGCTCAGGCGCGCTGACGTGTGATCGAGAAAAATCGACGAGCCGCCGAGATTGGCGATACCGACCTCGAATGTCACACGCGTGCGCAGAGACGGCTTTTCAAAGATGAGAACGAAAACGCTGCCCGAGAGCGTGTTTCGGTAGCGTTCCGGATGCGCTTTCATTTCTCCGGCTAGGCGGAAAAAGTCGCGCAACTGCTTGGGGCTCCATTCGGTACCGGTAAGAAAATCTCGCTTGAGGGCGAGCGTGGTTGTGACTGTGCCCATGTTCTACCTCGTTGCTGCCAACGCCCGCAGATGTGCGTCAGCATCTGATTTCAGCGCTGTGCCAGAAACACCTTTTGCCCGTCGGGCTCCTCGCACGAGCACCGTTTCGAATATACGCAAGAATTGCGCGACGTCTTTCGCGCGAATGATGAATGGCGGAAGAAGTCGCAGGATGTGGTCATGGGTGCAATTAATCAGCAGGCCGCGGCGAAGGGCCTCTTGAACGAAAGGCGCACCCTCGACCGAGAGGTCGACGCCCAGCATGAGTCCTTGGCCACGAACTTCGCGAATAAAGCCAAATTTAGCGGCGAGCGTCTCGAGACCGGCACGCAGCTCGGCGCCCCGAGCGCGCACATTGGCAAGCAAGTCTTCTTCCTCAACGATAGTGAGGAATTCAAGTGCCGTCGCGCACACCAGCGGGCCACCACCAAAGGTGGACCCATGCATTCCGGGAGTAAACACCGTGGCAAACTTCTCGCTCGCAATCAAGGCACCCAGCGGTAGACCGCCTGCGAGCGGTTTGGCAACGGTTACAATGTCCGGCAGCGATATAAAGTTCTGGTACGCGAATTTCAGCCCGGTGCGACCGAGACCCGACTGGATTTCGTCAGCGATCAGGGCGGCATCGTGGTCTGCCGTCAATTGACGCGCCCGTTGCCAGAATTCTTCACTCACAAGGTAGACGCCACCCTCGCCTTGAATCGCCTCGATCACGATAGCGCAGACGTCGTCATCGAACTTCGCGTCGAGGTCCGCAACGTCATTAAACCGAACGAACTCGACGCCGGGAATCAGCGGCGCGAACGGTTCCCGGTATTTTGCCGTGTGTGTGATGGAGACGGCTCCCATGGTCCGGCCGTGAAACGAATTTTCGAGGGCCAAAATTCGCGTTTTCGGCGACGCCCGATGGCCCGCGCTGGCCTGGAAATGGGCATAGGCTCGCGCTAGCTTCAAGGCCCCTTCGATCGCTTCAGTGCCGCTGTTGGAGAAGAAGACGCGCTCGAGCCCAGACCAATCGACCAACTTATGCGCCAGGGGTGCTTGATAGGGGTTGTGAAAGAGGTTCGAGACATGCGTCGCGCGGCCGGCTTCGCGCCGAATCACACTGACCATTCTCGGATGGGCATAGCCAAGCGCGTTCACGGCGATGCCACCCACAAAATCCAGATAATGGCGACCTTGTGAATCAAATAGGCGCGCACCGCGGCCCCGTGTGAAAACGATCGGCGGCCGCCGGTACGTTTTCATCAGATAGCGCGATTCCTCGCCCAGGATCTTGGCCGGCGAAATGCGCTTGGACACTGTGGATCTTTTCTTCGGCATAAGCTAGGGCGTGGCTCCGTGCGCGGCTCGTACGTTCGTGCGCAGAACTGGCAGCACCCGCGTTCCTGGGCAGCGGATTCCCCCGGCCGCAGCAAGCAGGGCCCGGGGCTGCGTGCCACCGACAATGCGCACTTCAGCGACGCCGCCGGCGAGCGCGCGCTTGGCGGCTTCGAGCTTGAGAATCATCCCACCCGACACTTTGTTGCGGCGGATCAGATCCTCGATTTCCGCCCCACGGACAGCGCGCAGAACCTTGCCTTCGTCAAGCACGCCTGCCACATCGGTGAGAAAAATTAGCCGATCGGCGCGTATGAACTCCGCGGCTGCCGCGGCCATGTGGTCGGCATTGATGTTATAGAGTTCGCCGTCAGCTCCCAACCCCATGCACGACGCCACCGGAACGATTCCCTCGCGCCAGAGTGAACGTAGAAAATCCACGTTGACTTCCGTCAGATAACCGACGAAACCGAGAGCACCCTCGAAATCGTCAAGCTGCATGGGCTCGGCGAGAAAGCACGCCGCATCCGCCGCGCTGATGCCGACGGCGGCCTGTCCAGCCAGCGAAATCGCGCCCGATAGCTTCTTATTGAGCAAGCCCGCAAAAACCATGATGGCGGCATCGCGCGTTTCCCGGTCGGTAATGCGCAAGCCGTTGAGAAAACGACTGGTTATTCCCATCCGTGCGAGCGTGGCCGTGAAGATTTTCCCGCCGCCATGAACGACCAAAAGTTCGTGGCCTGCTCGCGCCAGTTCTGCGATTTGCCGCGCCAGCATTTGCACGTCTTCATCCCGCTCGAGCAACGCCCCTGCCAGTTTGACGACCATTCTCATAGCAAGCCCGCCGTTTCGGGATATCCCTGCATCCCATTGAAGTTCTGCACGGCCTGACCGGCCGCGCCCTTGCCAAGATTGTCCAAGCACGAAACGACCACCAACCGCTCTCCCGCGGAATCGAGGGCAAAACCGAGATCACAGAAGTTTGTGTGCGCTACGTACTGTAGCTCGGGCAGCTTCCCAGCCGGCATGACCCGAACCATGGGCTTACCTGCATAAGACTTCCGGTAAAGAGCTTCGATCTGCTCTGCTTTGTGTGCGGATGAGAGCCAAACATACAGTGTCGAGAGAATTCCGCGGTCAACCGGCAACAGGTGCGTCGTGAAGACGAAATCGCTCAGCGCGAGACCCAGGTGATCGGAAACTTCAGGCGTATGCCGGTGTGTGAACAGGCCATAGGCTCGGAAGTTTTCGTTCACTTCCGTGAATTGGGTTTCGCGCTTTGGCTCCTTGCCTGCGCCGGTCACACCGGACTTGCAGTCGCACACGATGCCCCGGGTCAGGTTGATCCAGCCCGCATCGACCAGCGGACGCAGTCCCAGGATCACCGACGTGGGATAGCAGCCGGGATTTCCCACGATACGCGCCTTGGGCAGCGCGTTCGCGTACAGTTCCGGCAGGCCGTAAACCGCCTGCGCGAGAGTGGTCGCATCAGGCGCAGGCAGGTTGTACCACCTCGCGAACGTCTCGCCGCTGCGGAAACGAAACGCCCCGCTGAGATCCACGATACGAAGTTCGGGATTCGCAGCAAGCAGTTGCGGAACCAATTCGAGTGACGCCTCATGCGGCGCCGAGAGAAATACGACGTCAGCGCCACTCTGTGCTACCGCTTCGACCGACAGCGTCCGGCACGGAGCGTCACCCCAGCCGCGAAGCTGCGGAAAAAGATCCGTGAGACATCGGATGTCCCCGTAGCCTTCGCGGAGAAAGAAGGTCGTTTTTTCGACGTGCGGGTGCCGGAGAACTAGGCGGGCGAGCTCGAATCCAGCATACCCCGTGACGCCGACAACCCCCACCCGGCATGTGTTGCTCATCGGAGCATTTCCTCGAGACGGCGTTGGACGGTGCCGCATGCTGTGCGCGAAGAGCAGATGACCAGGACCGTGTCGTCCCCTGCCAGCGTGCCGGCGACCTCTTTCCAATGCTCGGTGTCAACGGCCGCCGCCAGAGGCTGCGCCCCACTGGGCGGGGTCTTCAGAACAAGCAGGTTTTGCGCGGCACGCACATCGAGCAAGAAGTCTTTGAGAGCGCGCGCGAGGGGCGGTAGCTGGGGTGTTTCTTCGGCGACCGCATTCGCCAGAGGACGATAGCCCTCAGAGGTTTTTACCAGCCGAAGTTCGCGCACGTCGCGCGAAAGCGTCGCCTGCGTCACACGCAGCCCGAGGTGTCCCAAGCGGCGGCGCAGCTCGTCCTGACTCCCAACAGGTCGGGTCGAGAGGAGTTTCAGGATCTGTCCTTGTCGGAATCGCTTTTGTACGCTCATCCTCGCCGATGCTTGAATATGCAAGCCTGTGCATAATGATACATGACGGGATCGGCTCGATGTCAATAACAAATTGGTGCGCGAGGAAACGTTTCGCGCGATTCAAAGTGAGCAAGAAACCACGGAGAGCGAACGCCACGACGAAAAGTCTTGCGCCAGTGGAATACGACAGCGAGCAGGTGGAACCAAGAAAGCAGCGAGCCAATCTTGAACCAGTAGAAGACTGCCCGTTCTAAAGTGCCCCCCTATTCTTGAACACGAAAGCCGGCGCAAGCGGTCCATGACACGAACGGTGTTCGCGCACACCTCCGATGAAAAGCTGGTCGACAAAAGAGCTAGTTACACCCCGCCGCCAGCACCACTGGAAGCAAACGCTTACTCCCACATGTGCCTGAGCGTAAGCCAAACTAGATAGATCCGCGATGCAAGGTCCGTGCGGGGTGGTGTGCTAAAATGGCGACGCCAATAGGCCTGTAGCTCAGTTGGTTAGAGCGCCACCTTGACACCGTAGCGCTGTGGGCCTTGCGAGCGATTAGAAATTGGGGGTCTAATCGTTTAAGTCGGTGATGTGACCCCATAGGCTATAGGCCCGTAGCTCAGTTGGTTAGAGCGCTTCCTTGACACGGAAGAGGTCAGAGGTTCGAGTCCTCCCGGGCCTACCACTTTTCACCTCGCGCAGTTTTCTACCTGTGATTTCCTACCTGTGTTTTGATTTTCTCCGCACCAGCTACTTTTTCGTGCTGGTAACTTCGGCGCGTGACGAGTCGTTTCCCAGAGTGCAGAACAATTCGCCCGAGCCTGTGATCTCTACCTGTGAAACGTGTATAAACCCCGTCGAGAGTGTGCTCGATACGATCTAAGCCCTTCTCTTTCCAGATGTGGCCGTGGCGACGTTTGGACATGAGTCCAGAAGTGATGTTGAGCTCTGGCGCGGGATACAAAACAAGCACGAAGGGCGCAAGCAGGTCGGGGCCAATCATTGGTTGCCCAAGGCTGGAGACGGACTCTCTACTTTTTCTGGTGTAAGGTGCTCCCGGTCGCGCTAACAGCCTTATTTCAGTTCTTCAAAGGTCCAGCGGGCCTGAAGGTATTGATGACGATGCCCGACGGCACAGCTTGCGTTCTTTCCAGCGTAAACGCCCGTGGCGGAGTTCCCTCCGCAAAAAGGCGCTTCCCTTTGCCCAGCAGGACAGGATCGACCAGCAGAACCACCTCATCCGCCAGCCCATGTTCGAGTAGCGCCGAAGTCAGCGTCGAGCTGCCCGAGAGGATCAGATCCTTGCCATCCTTCGCCTTGATGCCACGAACGCTCTGCACGAGGTCCGGTCCAATGCCCTCGAACGGGCCCCATTCTAGGCTCCCTGGCCTGTGGGTCACAACATACTTCGTCGCCGCATTCAGGCGGTCCGCCATCGGACTCTTCGGTGCCTTCGGCCAGAAAGTCGAAAAGCCATCGTAGGTTCGGCGGCCAAGCAGCAGATCGAAGGTTTCGCCGTACATTGCAGTGACCATCGCGAACCCCTCAGGTGTGCGGTACGGCGCGGTCCAGTCGCCGTATGGGAAGCCGTCGTCACCCGCACCGTCGGAAACCTCGATCACGCCGTCCAGCGAAATGTGTTCGAAAATTCTGAGCTTTCTCATTGCGTCCCCTTTTGTGCCCTCTATTGCTGCTTCAAGTAACGATGCGCAACGCTTCCTGATTTAAAAATCTTTGAGTTAACCAGTCTTAGTTGCAATTTCTCCGGCAGGCTAACACCTTCTAACAACCGTTTGCCTTCTCCAGCAAGGATTGGGTGAACGACAAAATGAAATTCATCCACCAGGCCAAGCTTTATAAGTTGTGAAGGAATATCCACACCGCCGGCGATAATATTTTTGCCCGGCCCTTGCTTCAACTTGAGTATCTCGTCGCGAAGATTTGTGCGGACAACCCTCGCATTTTTGTCGCCTTTCTTAGCTTCAGCATCGTCTAACGATTGCGAAAAAACAACTTTGTTGGCGGATTCGAATGCCTGAGCAAAATCGCGGTCCGCTTTGCTTGCAGACTGGTCTTTTGCGACATCAGGCCAATAAGGAACCATCAGTTGATAAGTCTTGCGCCCAAAGACGAACAGGTCGGCATCTCGCAGGAGCTGCGTATAGTATTCAAGTATTTCGTCGTTGGCAACTTGCTTGGTGTGGTCACAGCAGCCATCCAGGGTAATGTTGATTGCGTAGATTACATTTCTCATTGAATTGTCCTGACCCCCTCTTTCGCGCCCGCGCTCATGAGGGTTCGACGTAGGATGCTCACAAAGTATGGCGAGTAGCCGTTCATAGGAGCCTCACCTGCATCAGCGACAGTCGGCGTACCGCAGAACGACTGTGCCTTTGCGCCGCTGAGTATCACGACTCAAAGCGTCGAATACACCATCTGCACAAAAACATCGCCCGTGAAAAAGCCCTTGCCCCATGTGGCCTCCAGGTCTGCAAAAGGTTTGCTTGCCGCTATTTCGCCGGCCGATTTGCCTTCGGTCTTCAGTTTTCGCACACGATCGCGCGCCACAATCAGCATGTCACGAAACTTGGTCAGATCAGTTTTGTTGCCCAGCGGGCCATGTCCCGGAACGATCTTGGTGTTGTTGTCGGCCAGGGGCAGAACTTTGTCGGCGGCGACAATCATTCCGTCGATTTTTCCGCCGGTGCCGGCGTCGATGACCGGGTAAAAGCCGTTAAAAAAAGTATCGCCCATGTGAATCACGTTGGCCTTCTCGAAGTGAATGTAGATGTCCGTGTCGGTATGCGCCGGCTGGAAATATTGCAGCATCACGTTTTCACCGCTAGCCTGCAGTTCGTGGCTGGTGCTGAATGTCTGCTGCGGCAATGCATCCGCAGGCGATGCCGGCACGTGTAAACCAAGAAACGCACTGTCGTGGGGCTCGGCCATGCGCGTCTTGGTGTTTTCGTGGGCCAGCACCGTGGCTCCTGCTGCGTGCAGATTGGCGTTATTGTCCGTGTGATCGAAATGCCAGTGCGTGTCGATTACTATCTTTACCGGCGCATTGCCCAGCCCATCGAGCGTTTCTTTCAACTTCGGCCAGGCCGGCATAAGAAACGTGTCGACCACGATTTTGCCATCGGGCCCGTTCAACGCCACAACATTTCCCCCGGGCCCGGAAAGTAACGTGAGATTTTCCGCCAGCGGCTGCGATTGGATAGGTACGCTACCCATCTGCGCCCGCATGGCCGCTAGATGGTCAGTTGAAGCCATCGCCGACTGCTGCTGACGGCGAGGAACAGCGGCGCTCAGAAGACTTGCCGGAAAAAGTTGTGCCAGCAACGCGCTTCCCGAAAATGTGGCGGAATTGCGCAACATTTCGCGCCGTGTGCTTTGCCTTTCCAAAAACTTCGGGCTCATTTTCGTTCCGCCTTTCGAATGTGAACTAGCCCCTTGTTGTCTTTCGTTGTTCTGCCGCGTACTCTAGCTGGGTTTCGGTTGTTCCGCTAACGGGAAAGTGGCGAACTATGTCGGAAAAGGGTCAATCTCGCAAATCCATGTTCGTAGCCCTGAAGAATATGGAAGAACTACGCCGTCTCTACGACAGCGATACGCCAGTACTGGCATATGCCTTCAAGAGGCGGACGGTCGAGGGCTGGACGCCAGAGCACAGCCACCCGCGCGGGCAACTCGTCGCACTGACTCAGGGTTTGCTCATCGTGGAAGCTGCAAGCGAACGATGGATGTTTCCCTCCCAGCGTTGCGCATGGATTCCACCAAATTGTAAGCATGCGGCGCGTTCTGTCGGAGGCGCTGCTGGCTCGATGGTTGACTTGTCTCCGGAGATGTGCCGCGGACTACCCATGACGCCCTGCATGTTCAACTCATCGGCGCTATTGTTCGCCATCGTTCATCGTATGGTCGGTTGGGACCTCGGCCAACCACTCAACCCGGGGAAGAAGCACTTAATCACAGCGCTTCGTGATGAGATTCGACAGCCTGACCCGCAGCCCTTGCGTTTGACCATACCAAGAGAAGAAAGACTGGCCAGAGTTGCAGATGCTCTGCTGCATGAGGTTGCGGATGACCGCACGCTGGACGCTTGGGCAGATGTTGCCGGAATGTCCCGCCGTACTTTCATGCGTGCGTTTTCGGCTGAGGCAGGCATGTCATTTGGCCGTTGGCGACAGCAGGCGCGGTTGTTTGCTGCCCTTGAGATGCTGGCACAAAGGAAATCTGTCACCGAGGTCGCTATCGCAGTCGGTTACGACAGTGTAAGTGCCTTCATTGAAATGTTTCGGACAATGCTGGGAACCACACCACAGACATACTTTCGAGGCAGGGAAGAACCGGGACACAAGTAGAACCGAGAGTTTCGAGCCGGCGATCCCATTTCCACTCACCTTGCTTGCTGTGGGGGAGTCAAGACAGCCCAAACCGAGGGGAACCTGCATTTCCTACCAGGGATTTCTACCTGTAAAACGTGTAAAAGACGTGTGGAGAGTACGCTCGATACAGGTCTAAGTTATCTTTCGGAACCGTGGTAGGTTGACACGGTGGAGGTCTGGGGTTCGAGTCCCCACGAGACTGCCATCCTTCGTGATTCCGGCTACTTGGGGGGATACTTCTTGAACATTTTCTCGACGCACTTACGCGTCTGACCTTCGTCGCCTTTTTGCGAAGTAGAGACATTCTCGACGGTCGCCTGTCCGCTCCAGACTAGTTTCTTGTTTTTTGCGTCGAGCAGGTTCACGCTGAGAAAGAGGATTTGCCGTGGGCGTTCGGAGGTGTAACTGACCCCGTCATCCGGGAAGGTGTCCCAGCCTCCCCAGCCGCCCCACCAACCCCATCCGCCGCCCCACGGCCCGACACCCGCATCGAAACCTTCGCTCGTCGTCTGCGCGTCCATCACTTCCTGGCCGTGGATGTTGTACGTGGCGATGATGTCCGGCGTCTGTCCGCTTGCCACTTGTTGCAGGCCTTTCGACGTCAGCTGGGCAATCACATCGGCCTGGACCCACTGCCCGTAGAAAGGCACTGCCGGATTCGCAGGATCGCGCCACGCAAACGTGTGATAGCTTGCAAACGGCGCGGACTGCTGCCAATTGACGCGCACCGATTGCGCCGAGCCCATCGGCGCACTTGCCAGAAGCAGCGCGAATACAACCCATTTCGGCCGATCCATGATCGTGTTCCTCCTCTTCGACGGGAAATGCCGTTGGAGATTTTCTGCGAAACGGTTTGAAGTTACGAGCGAGTCGCAGTACTTCTCCCGTGCATCCCATTCCACCAGGCCGGGCAATGTCCGTCACGTCCTGCTCCGGTCATGGAAACCAGATGATCGGGACTCTCATGCTCGAATGGCTACTCGCCTCGGGTAGTCTATGTAATCGCAACGATCACGCGCCCCGGCTTTGCAGGATGCTCGACCAACTCATGGGCGCGTGCTATCTGATCCAAGGGCACAATCTCGGCGATGTCGGGGCCTTGCCAACCCGCCTCAAGCGCCCGATTGATAGCCCGAGCGGCTTCCGTTTTTGCGTCAGCGGGAACATCGTCGCTGCCCACAAAAAAGATTCTGCCGTTCACAAACACAAGTTCCCAGACAGGAATCTCTGGCATGGGCGCATTGGTGGCGTACGTCGCAATGGAACCGCCCTGTGCCAACACCTCCGTATCGATCTTGATGTTCGCTCCGAAAGCCACTTCGACGACGTGATGAACGCCATCAGGAGCCAAAGCCCGAATTCGTTCCACCAGATTTTCACCAGCGAACAGAACCTCGTCTGCCCCTGCCCGCGATGCGATTTCTTTGTCACTTTCGGCGCGACAGGTGGCGATGACTCGTCCCCCCGCTCGATGCGCGAGTTGGACAGCACAAGCTCCGACCGCACCAGCACCACCTTGCACGAGAACGGTCCGCCCCTCTACCGAACCCCCGACATGAACAGCGCGATGAGCCGTGATGCCGGGAATGCCGAGACAGGCACCCAGCCTCATTGCAACGCGTTCGGGAAGTTGAACCGCCTGGTTCAAAGGAACGATGGTGTATTCGGCGGCGGTTCCAAAAGGACGGTAAGATTGAGCACCATAGCACCACACGCGCCGACCGAGCCAGTCCCGAGACACTCCTTCGCCCACGGCGTCCACCGTGCCCGAGCCATCGCTGTGCGGAATGACACGCGGGTACGGCATCCCGAGACCAAAAGCGTCCTGACGTTTCTTGACATCGCCTGGATTGACGCCTGAAAAGGCGACTCGAATCCGAACCTCGCCTGCGAGGGGCCGCGGGTCGTCCACGTTACCTACGACCAGTACATCTCGCGCAGAACCCTGCTTTTCGTACCAGGCGGCTTTCATACGTTGAGATCATACTCACATGCTCTTGCACACGAAAGCGTCGTTTGACCGCGATGATGGCGTTCGGACAAGCGCAACCACTTGCGGCGAATGTTGTGAACATGCGCGAAGATCGCGGCTGTGGTACGTCCCCGATCCGCGGGGGTCTAGATCGCCATACGCGCGAGTCGAGATGCTCGCTCTGCATCGTCGGCGAGGACCCACACACGTCGCCTGTGACGGCTGAGTCGCTACCAGGCCGGGTTGCCGCCTTTGAAAGCCCAGTCGGCGACCTCTTCATTGTAAATCTTGCGTTTGCTAAACAACCACTTGCCGTCCACTTTGACCATTTCATCTTCATAGTGGCCGAACGAATCCAGACCGGCAGTTCGTTTGGGATTATTGTTTCCGTAATGGAACCAATAGGCCCTCCCCACCGCCTTATTACCATCGATTTTTATGACGATGTTCGAAATGTTGTGGCGCCCGACGGCGGGTCGCAGGCCTGAAGTATCCTGGCTCACTCGGTCCGCATCGTTCTTGGCCATCCCCGCGATCAGTTTTCGGATCGCGTCACGACCCTTTACCACAGGACCGTAATCAAGCACACCATCCTCAGAGAACGTTAATGCGTAGGTATCGGCATCTCTAAAATCCAGGGCAAACATGTAGCGTGCCTGAAGATCCTCGATCAACGCCCGATCCTCACCGTAGCTGCTTGTAGTCGATGGTGACGAAACGGCCGACATCAAGAACAGAACCGCAATACCACACAGCAAAATGGCGGTCGCTTTGCGCATTTTGGCTTCCTTTCTTCTTTCGGTGCGTTCCGGATGCAGCCCATGATACAAAAAGCAAAGCCCACGGCGTATCCGTTTATCTGCAATGGGCCGCGTTGGCTTCCATCTGCATGCAGAAAGTTCGGGACTTCGAGGGGCGATTTTCCCGCGATCCAAGAGTGACTTGCTGCAGATGGGCCAGCGGGATCGCCCAGAGATCGTCAGAATTTACCCCATGGCCGTTCGAGAGTGCTTCCACTGCAAGCAGTGGGTGAAGGACGGGGAGGAGCATGACTGCTGGACGACCACGGAGGCTGTTCTCACACAGGATCTCTCGGAAGATCTCCGGGACGCCTGGGAGAGATTGCGCCAGACCGCCACTTCGTTTGGAGATCAGCGGATCTACGCCTCGCACAAATCGATCATGTTCTCGCGGAAATCCTGCTACTTCTTCGTTCGTCCGAAGAGGAATTTTCTGGAACTCTGTGTGTTCCTTGGACACGCGCTGAAGGCCCCACAGGTACGACGCGTCGATCGCGTCTCGAAATCCAAGCTCGCTCACGTTATTCAAATCAGACACCGGGACGAGGTGGAAGAGCCGATAACCGGCTGGCTTCACGAAGCGTATCGATTCTCCGATTCCCCAGCAAGAATGGACTCCAGACCGAGTCATCCGAACAAGAAAGCGGTGCCGAAGACCACCCCCACGAAATCGAAACGCCGATAAACGGACTGGTCGGCAATCTAGCAATTCAGCGGGGCTCGTGATCGCACGATCTGCTGTGGCGTGCCAGCCTTCCCCCACGAGAAGGACAGCTCCGCATTCAGCTGAGTTACGACGTTGGCCCTACATTGAATACATGTCGCAGCCAATCGCGCCACCCCTCACCTCAGCCTTGGCGCGGATAGGAGCTGGCTCACACGATGGACCGGTTCCTTAGAAGGCTGGGCAGAGCGAGCTACGAGGAACAACCACGTCTTTATTATTAGCCACTTAGGAGATTTGATACAGCGTTGACGATAGCACGGCGGGTTTATCTCTGTTTGGGTCCGCCCGTGCAGGCGCTATCATCCTCACATGGGTGCCGCTCTGTCAATTTTGGCAGTTGCCGAATCGATCCAGGTGGATATCAATAGGCTTCCAAGGGATTGAGGAAGCAGAGGATTAGCATGCCATCGAGCGTCGTGGTTCGGGAAGTTGGTGCCGTAACCATTGTAGATTTCAGCGGTTCTCTCGTCCTAGGCGAATCTAGCGCGCTTCTTCGCGCTACTCTCCAAGAATTAATAAATAAGCATCGAGTCCAGATCATTCTCAATTTGAGGGACGTGAGTACCATCGACAGTTCTGGCATCGGGGAGCTCGTGGGAGCCTACGCCCCACTCAAAACCAGAGGTGGCGAAATGAAATTCCTGAACCCTCGCGAGCGCGTACACGACGTCCTGAAGCTTACCCAACTTTCCAAGGTATTTGAGGTCTACGGGGACGAGGCCGAAGCGCTTCGCAGCTTCGATTCATGAGGTCGGGCTCAGTTCTTGCTTGTAGCCGGATGGTTTTTCAGGAACTCCTGTATATCTGGCATCGCCGGAGCGTTGGGGTTTGGAGACGTGACCGGATGCGTCGCATCCAATGAGGGATGAACGAACTCACCGTCAGCCGGTTGGGCCGTTGATACCTGCCAGCCATTTCCGCGACGCTCGAGAGAATAAATTATTGCCATGGTCGCACCGCCCTGCTTGGCGCGAAAAGTTACGTTCGCTTGGGCCTGATCGCCGTTCAGCTTGATCGAATCAACGTTCATATCCATTGCGGACAGGTTAATTTCTCGATCATTCCGCACATGGTCTTCTACGGCTTGCCGAACGAGGTCCGTGTCGCGGCTTGAGGGAGAGGGCTCGGAAGCTGCGTGGTCGCTCTTGCTACAGCCGGCCCCGAATGGCGCCACAAAAATGAGCAGAATGATCATAGAACGTAAGATCAAGCCTCTTGCTCTCCTGACATTTCCGCGGCCTCTATTCTATGCTTCTTGAGGCCAACCGGGGAGCCCGGTCTTCAAGGCTCGCGTCGCCCTTGCTCGCGCCGAATCGCGACTCGATCACCTTGCATTGGCCTACCCGGGCGCATAGTATGGCCGCAGGCTCCGCTGTGTGCTGCTTCGAGCAAACTAGGAAATCGTAAAGGAGACGGAATCATGCCAGATTCCAACGCAAAACTATCGGTAGAGGACCGGCTCGATATCCAGGAGCTCTTCGCAAAATACGCCTGGGCAATCGATACCGGGAATATCGATGCCGTGTTGGCCTGTTTCGCGGAGGACGGCTATCTCGATCATCTTTGGCAGGGGAAGTTGCAGGGGCCGGCAGCCATCCGCCGCGCGTTCGAGGAGCTTTGGTACAACCGGCCGAGCTGGTGGATCGGGCGCCAGCACTTGGCCAATCATTTCCTGATCACGCGCGAAGGCGAGGGAGCCCGTGTCAAGGCGTTCTTTTCGATCCTGCAATACAATGTGGACTACCGAACAAATTTCGTCTTCGGCATCGGAACCTGGGACAACTTCTGCGTAAAGCGAAATGGCCAGTGGGTCTTCCACTCGGTTTACATCAATGCCTGGACTGGTCCAGAGAAGGTACCGTGGGCCGGTGACGACCGCGCTTATTCTCCGCAGCCTGTCTCGGCCGTGACCGTAAAATAGTCCGTTAAGCGACAAAACGGTAGCCGACACCTCGCACCGTCACCAGATGTTGTGGCTTCGATGGATCTTCCTCCAAGTAACGACGCAAGCGAACGATAAAGTTGTCGATCGCGCGCGTATCGGTGTCTTCGCGTAGGCCCCAGACGTCTTCGAGGATTGACTTTCGCGAAACCGTCTTGCCGCGATTGCGGATCAAATGGCGGAGGAGCTTCGCCTCCATCAGCGTCATTTGAATCGTGCTGTCTTCCATGCGCAGTTCGAGAGAACCAAAGTCGATCGTCTTGCCATTCAACGCGAACAGTTCGCTGTCGG
This sequence comes from Candidatus Acidiferrales bacterium, assembly GCA_035622155.1. Taxonomy (GTDB): domain Bacteria; phylum Acidobacteriota; class Terriglobia; order Acidiferrales; family UBA7541; genus Palsa-295. The sequence continues at coordinate 37,533 of DASPVW010000039.1, read as the reverse complement.
CATCGGACGCCACAGGCAAGGAACGCTCCTTGCTGGCCAGCCAAGAGCTGCGCCGCAGCAAACCTTGGAGGCGGGCTAAGAAGATGGGGAGTTCGAAAGGCTTGGGAAGATAGTCGTCGGCACCCGCTGCAAAGCCCGCCAGCACGTCCTCAGGACGCCCGCGCGCCGTCAGCATGAGAATCGGCACGTAGTTTTTCGACTGGCGCAGGGCGGAGGCAACTGCAAAGCCGTCGATGCCGGGAAGCATTACGTCCAGCACAACGGCGTCAAATCTGCCTTCGGCTCGGCCGAGCTGTTCCAACGCTGCTTCGCCGTCGCCAGCGACTTGGACGGAATATCCCTCCGCCTCCAGATTGAAGCGCAGGCCCTCGGCCAGATGCGCTTCGTCTTCGACGATTAAGACTCGGCTCACGTGACGCTCCTAGGCAATTCCAGCGTCACCGTCGTGCCGCGAGCTTCCCCCGCGCTTTCAGCGAACACCCGTCCGCCATGGGCGCGGGCAATCGCTCGCACAATGAACAACCCCAATCCGGTACCTTTCACCGACGAAACAGATCGGCTCGAAACTCGGTAGAAGCGTCTGAAAATGCGCTTAAGTTCATGGCGCGGAATCCCCACGCCGCTGTCGTGGACGCGAAGTGACACGAAATTATTCCCCAGCGTGTTGATCTCTATGGAAACATCGACATTCCCGCCGGAATATTTGATGGCGTTGTCCAGGATATTTCCGATTGCGGTGCGCAGCTCGTCGGGATCGCCGTGCACCTTGATGGCAGAACCGTCGAGCCGTCCCTGCCAATGCAGTGCTTTGGGCTGCAAATTGTGGCGAGTGCGAGCCAGCTCCATGCAGTCGCTCACAAGGCTTTCAAAATCAACCGGCGTAGAATTCATGACCGGGTGTTTGTAGCCGACTTGACCGGCCTTTAGCACCTGTTCAACCGTCGTGCGCAGACGCTCGGTATCATCGAGCATCAGCCGGTAGAATTCCTGACGCTGCCTTTGGTCCACGTCGCGTCGCTGGAGCGTCTCCAGATAGAGACGGATCGACGTGATCGGTGTCTTCAGTTCATGCGTGACGGCGTTGATGAAGCTGTCGTGCTGCTCGGTACGCCGGATTTCGCGGACCAAGAAGGTGGTATTGAGGATCAGGCCGATAATGATCGCTAGAAATCCCAGCAAGCCGAAGAACACCAAAACGCCCTGGCGCCAGTGGAGGATGATCCAGCCGACGTTCAGTGTCACGGCCGCCACCAGACAGATGGCAAGAATGACAAAGAAGGCGATCGTCTTAAATCGGCCAGTGAACTTCATAGGGGCTAGCCATGATTCTACAGCGGCATGACGCGATTTTGAGCCGAGGATACAACTTGCTACGGGACTCTGCTTGCGGCCGTCAGGACAGGAGGAATCGGTTGCGGCACTACGCGGAGACTAAGTCCGTATCCGTTTCCCGGGCGACGACTCCCACGGGGCTGGCGGGCGTACTGCTCGGCTGCTTTCGGGCAGATAGCTTAAAGGTGTAGATGTCGCGCGCGAGTCTCAGTTTGCTGAGAAACCAAATGCCGTACCAGTTCAGATCAATTTCGTACCAAGCGAGACCATGCCGCGCCGAGACCGGATGGGCATGGTGGTTGTTATGCCACCCCTCGCCGAAGGAAAACAGCGCGACCCACCAGCTGTTCGTTGAGTCATCGCGTGTCGGGAAGCGGCGGCTACCCCATACGTGGGTCGCCGAATTGACCAACCAGGTCGCATGCAATCCGATGACGGTGCGGAAGCAAACGCCCCAAAGCAGAAACGGAACTCCGCCGAGGATCAAGAGGGCCAAGCCGAGGACGATGCTGGGAACATAGTGGAACTCGGTGATCCAAACGTGAAACTTGTCCTTGGCAAGATCGGGAACGTAGCGCGACAGAGTTTTGGTGTCGTGGTGCATTGACTTCCCTACCAGAATCCAGCCCACGTGAGCCCACCACTTGCCGTCTCGCGGAGAGTGTGGATCACCTTCTCGATCGGAGTATTGGTGATGAATCCGGTGCGTCGCTACCCAAAAAATGGGACCGCCTTCCAGCGAAAGCACGGCGCACGTCGTCAACAGGTACTCGACCCATTGGGGAGTCTTGTAGCCGCGATGCGTGAGCAAGCGATGGTATCCCATGCCGATTCCCAGGCTGCCGCCGACCCAATAAAGAAAGATGGCGAGGAACAATGCCTTCCAGGTAAAGAAAAAAAGCGCCGCAAAGGCGCCGACGTGTAGCAGGAGCATGAAAATGGCTGTGATCCAGTTAATCCCGGTTTTGCTGGCAGACTCTTTTCTCAGATCCGTCACTGTCATCTGGGTCCTGTTTCTCTCCCTGGGATTCTTATTTCGTGAGACTCAGTGGTCGCTGAGGCGCTAGTTCAGGATAGCAGTGCTGGGCGCTGGGCTTTGTAATAGTTATGTAATACCGGCCCAGTGCGTTGTATCAGTTAGCGTGTACCAATGGACAGGTTTGGGAGTGGTTCGGTCACTGCAGCTTGTCAATCGTGAGGCTTTCCTCGATAATCGGATCTCACCTGTGTTTCCCACACAGCGGGGCGCTATGGTGCAACGGTTAGCACGCGGCCCTTTCAAGGCCGAAATACGGGTTCGATTCCCGTTAGCGCTACCATGAACGCAGAACCGAAACGAAACAAAGCGAATAGCCAGTGGAAGTCAGGAGCGGCAGACCATCGGTTGCCAATTTCCAACTGGGCCCGGCGCTTGTGCCGTAATCGCCTCCGGAAAAGCCCGGACGGGGACGATCGCCCCAGTTTCCGTAAAGTAGAGATGAGGTTTCTCCAAAGCTTCACGTAAGTGACAGGAGCTCCCCCGAGGCCGGCGTAAACCAGTTGTTCCAGCGCAAGAGGAGCGGACGGCTACAACGGCCGAGGGTGGCCGAAGGCTTCGCGGTGAGTACCGCTCGAGACGGTCTATCGACCGGTCGTGGACCGATGCTACCAAAGGTTCGACGCGTTTGGCGCCCCGACGATACGTCCCCACTCGGGCAGCTCCCTGCGTCCCAGTAGCGCTTCGGCAGCCCAGACCCCGCAATGGACAGATAGTGCGACGCCGTGGCCGGCGAATACTCCTACAACGATGCCGTTGCGGCTGGCCGGATGATAGGAAAAAATCGGTTGAAAATTCGCTCGGAACGCGATTGGCCCTCCCCACACATGCGTGAAACGACTCTTGGCGAGATCGAGATGCAGCCCGCGGACGCGAGTTCCCAGCGATTCAAATAAGCGCGCCGCCTGGCCGCCGGTCACGTCTATCTGCCCCAGGTCGCCCGACTCTGGCGGGTCCACCAAACCCGCGCCCCAGATGATCGACTTGTCGCCGCAGAGCCGCCCCCACAGATAAGGGAAATCCACGGTGTAGAAAGGCTTGCGTGCCGCAAGGCCGATCGCAGCAATTTGCCTTTCGGCCAACGGGGCGGTGCGCGCAGCCAGAGTGAGTTTTGGTTGGATCTTAGACTGGAGCCCAGTGAGATCGGACGAGAGGGCATTTGTGGCGAGCAGAACCTTGGCCACTCGCAGCCGGGTTTCCTCTAGTTGCAGTTCCGGGTTGTCCGTCCACCTGATCCGCTGCACCCTGGCATTTTCCACAACCATGGCGCCTAACCGTGCTGCCGCCCGGCCGAGCCCGCTCACCTGCTTCCCAGGATCGAGCGTGCCTCCAGGAACTTCGCTGATCACACGGAGACGGCCCGAGTCCTGCCAAGCAATGGGGGACGTGCTGCGCAGCTGGTAACCGTTTTTCGATTTCTCCGCCTGCTCGCTCCGTGCGATTTCCCAGGCACCAGGAAGATGCAGATCGCAATGGACCTCCAGTTTTCGCAAGACGTATTGGAAGTTCGCGAGAACGTCGCCCAAGCCAGGAAGGTCGCCAGCGGCCGTCTCGCTTAGCACAATCCCGCCGGTTCGTCCGCTTGCGCCCGCACCGATTCGCGAGGCCTCGAGAACAACAACCCTTTTCTCCGGAGCCAGCAGGCGCAGCCAAGCTGCCGCAGCAAGACCTGTAAAGCCCGCCCCGATGATGGCGAAGTCGGCCGATTCCGGGACGAACTGTTGGGGGGGCGCGAAATCGATCTGCCAGGGAGGGGTGCCCCAGGGATCGTGCTGAGTGGGAACTGGCTCGACAGCATTTCTCACGGGACACGCCGAAACCTTGAAGTTTGAAACCTGTGGCGAAAGACTCGGTTAGATCGCGACTCTCAATCTTCTCCCGCCCTCATTCCACTCGCTCTATAGAATGGGCTCGGTCCAGTTCTCAAGTATGTGCTTGATGTGTCCCATGAACTGGTGGGCGATGGCGCCATCGACCACGCGGTGATCGTACGACAGAGTCAGGTAGACCATGGAGCGAATGCCAATGGCATCGTCAACGACGACCGGGCGCTTCTCGATCGTGCCGAGGCCGAGGATCGCCGCATTGGGCTGATTGATCACAGGCAGGCCCATGAGTCCTCCAAAGACGCCGGGATTGGTGATGGAGAAGGTGCTGTCTGCCACCTCCTCGGGCTTGAGCTTCTTCGACCGCGCGCGCTCCGCCAAATCGTTCACCGAGCGGGCAAGACCGTAGAAATTCTTCTCCTCCGCATTTTTGATCACCGGCACGATCAGACCCCAATCGAGCGCCACGGCGATGCCGATGTTGCACTCCTTGTGCAAAACGATATTCGTTCCGTCGACCGAGGCATTCACTGTCGGAAACGCGCGCAGCGCCTCTACCGTGGCTCGGATGAAAAACGGCATGAAGGTCAGCTTCGTGCCGGATTCCCTCTCGAATCGTTCCTTGTTTTTCGCACGAAGAGCCACGACAGCCGAGACGTTCGCTTCTTCGACCGAGTAAACGTGGGGCGAGGTGTGCTTCGACAGAACCATGTGTTCGGCAATCTTCTGTCGCATGATGGACATGGGCTGAACTTCGTAGTGGCCAAAGTAAATTCTTTCGCGGGGCAAGCCGACTTCGCGCGCGGCCGACGGCGTAGGAGTCGGCGGGGCCGGTGCACTGGCAGCCGCTGAACCGCCTTCGATCGCTGCCAGGATATCGCGCTTGCTGATGCGACCCCCCGCGCCTGTACCAGGCACATGTGCCAGATCAATTTGATTCTCGCGCGCGATTCGACGGACCAGCGGCGAAGTGCGGATTTTGTCGCCGTTGCCGCCTGCGCGCTGAGCTTCTCCTGGAGCCGGCGCTGCCTTGGGTGGTGGTGGAAGCACGCTGGCGGGCTTGGTGGCTTCTGGCTTCGCCGAGGTGGGCGGCGGAACGGCAACTGGTCTTGCGGCCTCCGCTTTGGCCACGGCTGGCGGTGCCGCAGCAGCCGCGGCCCCGGCAGCGTCAATCACGGCGACGACGGTCTGAATCGGTACCGTCTGGCCTTCGGTGACCTTAATTTCTTTCAAGACGCCGGCCGCAGGCGCAGGGATTTCGGCGTCTACCTTATCGGTTGAAATCTCGAACAGGGGTTCATCGCGCTCAATCTTATCGCCGGGCTTTTTCAGCCATTTCGTGATCGTACCTTCGAAAATGCTCTCCCCCATTTGGGGCATGATGACATCGACAGCCATGGCTTTCTCCTGGGGACGCAGAGCCTACGCGGCGCTCAAACATTCTTCGTGCCACACGCCGGGAACGCCTTCCAGCGTGTAGATTTCATCTCCGCCGTGAAAGAATTCTACACGCGTTACGTGGGCAACGCGGCCGGCATATTCGATCTGCTCAGGCTCAAGTTCGTTGTGATATTGCCCTTCCTCGAGAAAACTTTCGAGGAAGGCACGCTCGGCAATGCGAACCTGCGATCCGACCTCAAACTCGGCTACATTGAGACCCCTCGTCTTTCCCAAGGTGCACGCCTCCCTTTCTGCTGTACTAGTATTTTGCCAATTCCCGTGCGGCGGCGGCAACTTTTTCGACGCTGGGAAGGAACTCTGCCTCGAGCGGCGGTGAATACGGAACTGGTGTATCGAGTCCGGTCACGCGAGCAATCGGCCCGTCGAGATCATCGAAGCCGTCCTCGCACACAATCGCCGCAATTTCGCCGGCTATTCCGCCCGTCCGCGTGTCTTCGTGAACAACCAGCAGCTTGCTTGTCTTTTTAACAGAGCGGAGAATCGTTTCGCGATCCAGTGGCAACAGCGTGCGCAAGTCGATCACTTCGGCTTCGATGCCTTCCTTTCGGAGAACTTCGGCGGCGTCCAGCGAAGTGTGCGCCGCGGCCGCGTAGCTCACGATGGTTAGGTCTCGGCCCTCGCGCCGCACGGCCGCCTTACCGATGGGCACCGTATACTCGTGGTGCGGAATCTCTTCCTTCACGCGCCGGTAGAGATACTTGTGTTCGAAGAACAGTACCGGATTGTTGTCGCGAATCGCTGACTTTAGAAGACCCTTCGCATCATACGCCGTCGAAGGATAGATTACCTTCAACCCAGGTGTATGCACGAAATACATTTCCGGATTGGCGGAATGGAATGGTCCACCATGAACGCCGCCTCCCGAGGGCCCACGCAACACCATGGGCACCGGTGCTCCCCAGCGGTAATGCGATTTGGCGACGAAGTTTGTCACTTGATTAAAGCAGCACGCAATGAAATCGATGAACTGCATTTCGGCCACAGGTCGGAGGCCAAGATAACTCATGCCACAGGCCGCGCCGACAATGGCCGTTTCGCTGATCGGCGTATCGATCACCCGCTCGGGACCAAACTTTCCCAGCAGTCCCTCGGTGACCTTGAACGCGCCCCCGTAGACACCGATATCCTCGCCGAGAACCACGACGGCAGGGTCGCGTTCCATCTCTTCAAACAGCGCCTCACGGATGGCTTCGAGCATCGTGATCTCGGACACCGTCAACGCCTCCTCCGCTTGTGACGCGGTGGCCTGGCGGGATGTTTATCCTGCCTCTCGCGCTCAAAGGCCCTGTCCTTCGGCCCGCGACCGAATGGAACGCGCAGTGGCTGTTGGTGCTCCACGGCGACCCCCTCCCGAGCCAGTGCCGAAGGGTCTGTCGACGGCTTCGCATCGCCTGAAGCTGATGGCATCGTTACTTCAGCTTCGGTCCCGAGACCGCCGAAATCCGCAATCTTCCAGGCCGCCTCGACGCTTGCGGCCGGCGGCATGACTTCCTTCTTGGGCCGCCTCCATTCTGCCTCGATCGTGTGGCAACCTTCGCAATAGACCCCTTGTTTGGCCTGCTCGGGAAGCGGCATGGGGGAGTCTTCTGCAAACTTCTGATCGCCGTTGAGTTCCGACTCGATCCGGGCGTCGATTTCCGACTTTTTTTTCGCATCCCAGAGCTTGTGGGCCGTGAGGTAGGCTTCATAACGGGCAATCGGGTCGCGAGCCTTCCAGTACTCCCACATTGCTCGGGGAACATATTCGGCCGGATCATGTTGCGCATGACCTTTCATGCGCATCGTTTTCACCTCAATCAGCACCGGCCCCCGTCCCGCTCGGCAGTCGTTCACAGCGTTCTTGGCTGTCTCATACACAGCGACGACATCGTTGCCGTCGATGATCCTGGCCGGTAAACCGTACGCTTTGGCACGCTCTGCTAGGTCCCTGATCGGAACTTGCTTGGCTACCGGTGTCGAATAAGCCCACTGGTTGTTCTCGAGCACCAGGACGAACGGGGCATGCTGGGTTGCCGCCAGGTTCAAGCCCTCGTGAAACGCGCCGGTCGAACTACCACCGTCTCCGATCCACGTCATCGCAACGATGTCGTGGCCCAAATAACGGCCGGCCATGGCCACGCCGGTCATCACAGGAATGAGGTCGCCAAGCATGGAGATGGGCGAAACGATGTGGCGTGTCTTCAGATCACCAAAATGACTGGTGCCGTCTTTGCCGCGGGTTGGCGAGGTGTATTTCGCCATATGTTGCGTAAAGATATCTCGCGGCTTTACACCCTTCACCAGCAGCGAACCGATATTGCGGATCATCGGCGCCAGCCAATCGCGAGGTTCCAGGGCGTAGGCCGTGCCAACGGAAACAGCCTCTTGCCCTAGGCTTGAATACACTCCGCCAACGATCTTGTTCTGCCGGAAAAGTCGGACCAGCCGCTCTTCAAGCTGTCGGTTCAGCTGCATGAAATAGTAGAGCTCTAGGTACTGCTCGGGAGTCAGGCTTGGGTTCATGTGTCCTTTGGCGCCCATCTTACTTGCTTGAGGAGGCTTCGGCCTTTACCGTTGTGCGATCGACGTGAGCGTGCCAGGAGCCATTTCCTGACGCGCGATAAGCTCTTCGGCCAGTTGCGTCGGTCGAATGGGTTGTAGGTGTCGATTGAAAACGATCGAGAAATCGGACGCAAGGCGCGCGCGGACTTCGTCGAGTGAAACCGAGCGTCCCCGCGCGCGCTCGAGCGAAGAGACGCCCTTTCCCGCAATGCCACAGGGAACGATCAAATCAAAATACCGCAAATCGGCCGAGACATTGTAGGCGAATCCGTGCGAAGTCACCCAGCGGCTTATGTGCACTCCCAGCGCGCCGATTTTCTCCTCTCCGGCAACTCCGTCAATCCACACGCCGTGGCAGCCTGGCACACGCTTGGCCACCACGCCCAATTCCGCGCTGGTACGAATCATCACTTCCTCGAGCTGCTCTACGTACCAGCGAATATCCCGACGATGTTCGGCGAGATCGACAATCGGATAGGCAGTGATCTGGCCAGGGCCATGGTAGGTGACGTCGCCGCCCCGATCGGAAGAGTGCAATTCGACACGCATCCGCTCCAGGCTGCGCAGGGAGGCGCGCAAATGCTGGGGGTTCCCGTTCCGACCTATGGTGATGACGTGGGGGTGCTCGCAGAAAAGCAAAACGTCCGGAATCACGTGGGCCTTGCGCGCCTCAACCAGCTGTCGCTGCAATGCACACGCCGGACCATATCGAATCAGGCCTAGGTCGACCGTCCAGCAGGTTGTTTCGTTGTGGCTCAATTGCCTCTCGAAGCGCCGCCGTACGGGTCCCGGCGCGCTTAGAAATTGATCGAAAGGCCGCGCACCGCATTGAACGCATCGCCCATAGCCTCCCAAACGGTTGGATGGGCATGGATGGTCGCGGCCATATCGTCGAGCGTGGCCTCCAGGCCGAGTGCCGCCACCGGCTCGGAGACAATCTCGGTCGCCAGCGGACCGATCGCGTGAACACCGAGTATTTCGCCGTACTTCGCCTCGGCAACAACCTTAATGAAGCCTTCATGCTGGCCCAGGATCGTCGCCTTGCTGTTGGCCAAGAACGGGAATTTCCCGGTTTTCACCTCGAAGCCAGCCTCGCGTGCTTGCTGTTCGGTCAAGCCGATTGACCCGATCTGTGGCTCGCAGTAGGTCGCGGCCGGACATCGTTTCTTGTCAAACGGTTGGACTTCTTTCCCGGCCATACGTCCCACTGCGATGATACCCTCCATCGAAGCCGCATGGGCGAGTTGCGGCAGGCCGGCTACAATATCACCAATCGCATACAGGCGCGGCTCCCCGGTCTCTAGATAGGCGTTCACGTGCACGTAGCCGCGCTCGACCTGCACCTTGGTCTTCTCCAAACCGATGTCCTCGGTCAGCGGTCGGCGTCCGACGCCGATGAGAACGCGTTCGGCCGCAAGGGATTGAGGTTTTCCGCTCTTGTCCTTGAAGGTGACCGTTGCGCCCTTCGCATCCTTTTTCACCGATTCGACCTTGGCGTTCGTCTCGATGCGAATCCCCTTTTTTTTGAACGATTTTTCGAGTTCGGCCGATATTTCTTCGTCTTCTAAAGGAACGGCGCGCGGTAGCATCTCAAGAATGGTCACGTCGGTCCCGAACGTGCGAAAGATCGACGCAAACTCGACTCCGACAGCACCCGCACCCACGATCACGAGTGATTTCGGAATTGAGTTCAGCTGGAGAATCTCACGGTTGGTTAGAACCGTGGTTCCGTCGATGGGGACTCCTGGCAGCGACCGCGCCTCCGAGCCGGTGGCAATCATCGTGTAAGTTGTCTCGACCTCAGTGGTCTTGCCGTCCTTTTCTACCGAAACGCGGCCTGGTCCCAGGATGCGTCCCCAGCCCGTGATCGAGTCGACCTTGTTTTTCCTGAACAGCGCACCGATGCCGTTCGCGTGCCTGTTGACGATCTTCTGTTTGCGTGCGAGCATCGCCGGCCAGTTCACCTTTACGTCCTTGACTTCAAACCCGAATTCTTCCGCGCGCTTGAAATTGTCGTAAATGTCCGCGTGATGCAGAAAGACCTTCGTTGGGATACAACCGATATGGAGGCAGGTGCCGCCCAAGAACGGATCCTTTTCGACGACAGCCGTTTTCAAGCCCCACTGGCTGGCGCGAATTGCGGCGACGTATCCTCCCGGTCCGCTGCCAATGATCACGAGATCATATTGGGCCAAGCCTAACCTCCCGGGTGTTGTTTGTTGACATTGAGCCGGTGTGGCACGGGGGGTTGATGCAAAATGTTTCCATCATGTTCGCAGATTTAGCAGTTTAGCAGTCGCTGGCACACCGTCGCAATACGGCAAGGCACCGGGGATTAGCGAGGGCCTCCGTCCGGAGTCGTTCCGACAGAACAGGGCTTCCGGATACTGTTGGGATCGAGATGGCAGAGCTAGCGAGGGCACCGACCGGGAGGGCACGAATCGACTCACACCGAAGCGAGCGATGCCTAGCCTTGGAGAACAGGGCGTTGGCTTTGAGGCCGAAACTCCTGCCGATGCAACTGTCGCGCCCCGGCCGCATCTAACCGTTGCTGGCGGAGGTCACTAATTTGACAACGAAAGTGCCTGAGAATAAAATTGGTGGTTTTGAACGAACCTCTGAACCTCTCCATAGGAATTCGCTTATGGATAAGAAGCGGCTCGACTATTACAAGAAAAAGCTGATCGCCCGACGCGAGGAATTGCTGCGCGATATCGCTCGCAACCAACAGGAAGGGCGGGAGGCGGACGAGGACCCTACGGTGGATCTCGCAGATAAGGCCGCGAACTCATACACCAAAGAGTTTCTCTTCGGCCAAACCCACAGTGACCGCGCTCTGCTGCAGTTAGTGGACGATGCACTGGTGCGCATCAAAGACGGCTCGTTCGGCGAGTGTGTTTCTTGCCACGAGGAGCTTCAGCAGAAGCGCCTGGAAGCCGTGCCTTGGACCCGCTACTGCATTTCCTGCCAGGAGAAAAAGGAAAAGGGGTTGCTATAGCTAGAGATTGGGTCTCCTTCGCCCCTAGGGTTGTTTCCGGTCAAAACATTAGGAGTTGGCACCCAGCGCTGACGACATTGACATGACAGGGGGTTTACTCAAGGGGAGCGACCCTTAACCTCTGCGCACGACCCTGAAAAAAAACCGGGCGCAGGCGTTATACTGGAGTGGTCGTTCGTAAGCCTGGGGCAAACCCGACGAACGCCTCGAGCATAACCAGCCACAGGGCAGCCGCGATGCCAACCGAAAGGCGGGGCGATGGATAGCGGAAAAAAGAGCGGCTTGCGTCCCCGGCCCAATCTAGGGCTAGGGGGGACGCTGTCCGACACCGGCGGGCCAAGACCCATGAGCTCACCAGTAGGCCGCCCTTCCGTGATGCAGGCTCCGGTACTGGTGCTGAACGCAACTTTTGAGCCCATCAACGTAACTGCCGTACGCCGGGCCTTAGTACTGATGCTGAAGGGCGTGGCGCAGGCGGAAGAAACAAACCACTCGCAGGTGCATTCCACATCGAAGGCGATTCAGGTGCCGTCTGTGATTCGCCTGCTGACCTACCGGCATATTCCACAGCAGAGTCGCGCCCTTTCGCGGAAAAACATCTTGCTGCGCGACAGGAACACATGCCAGTTCTGCGGCAATTCGTTCCCGGCTTCCGAGCTGACCCTGGATCATGTTTTACCGCGATCGCGGGGAGGAAGATCGTCTTGGGAGAACTTGGTAGCGTCCTGCTACTCTTGCAACAACCGCAAAGGTGACCGAACACCCGAAGAAGCCGGTTTGAAACTGCAGCGCCGACCGCGGCCGTTCACGCTTCACACATCTCGACAATTGATGCGCTTGATCGGTCACCGCGACGAGAAGTGGCGCAAATATCTATTCTATTAAAACGGCTCTCGGGCTCGCACTTTACGGCGGGCAACCTTTTTCGACCCTGGGCGTCTAATCGTTTAAGACTGCTTCTAGGACACACCCCGGGAAGCGAGATCAACGAGATTGATCCGCTTCCCTCAATTACACGACGCGCAGCACTAGACCGTACCCTGCTTGGCCGGGAAATTTGTCTCAGGAAGACTATTCGAGGAGCAGGCCGGTAACGCGAACAGCAGGGTATTGCCGATTCCATTCCGAGGGAAGATGAGCCCCTAGCGTAACCTGAAAATCGCGGGTCTCCCCGGGCTTAAGAGGTGGGCCGTCGACCAGAACGAGCCGCTGAGGATCACGCAAGACAACCTGATCGAAAGGATCTCGAAACTCAAACAAAACATCAAGGGCGCGGACCGTTCGGGGCCCTTGGTTCGAGATGCCGCCCGCGACGTAGGTAAACTCCTGATTCAGAAAATTCGTGGCACGCGACATCTGCCCGCCCTGAAAATGGAGGTACTGGGCGTAGGCCTGTTCCTCGGACCCAAACGGAAGTTTGCCGATCGGCGCCGCACCGTGCGACTGCGTCACACGCGTTAGCCAGACCAGGCCGCCGGCAAGAAGCAGCATGATCACGACGCCAAGTGCGAACGCAGTCGGAAACCTGCTCCTGTCTTTTCGATGGCTGCTCCCCGCGTCTTCCATGGATCCTGGCTTTACCTCAGCGGCCGAATGACAACCGCAGCACGAGTGGCTCGGGAAGACCTGCTCGCGTCATGCGAGTCTGCACAGCCTCGATATCGTAGGGGACACGCCAAAACTCGACCAGCCGATCATCGAGGTTCGCGATTGCAAAGGCTGCGCGCGGATCCCCATCGCGCGGTTGTCCGATCGATCCCGGGTTCAACAAGTAGGTGGTGCCCTCTTCGATGGTCAGTCGTGCAAAGGGACTTTGGCCCGTGGGCTTGAAGTGCAACACTCCGATTTCCTCGCCGCGCAGCGTATAACCACCCTGAATATGGGTATGGCCGAAGAACACAACCTGCGACGGCGCGTCATGCAATCCCGCCAGCGCTAACTCCGGAGCAAAAACGTACTCGTCCTCATCATGCACCGATCCGTGAATCATCGAAAAACCATTCTCCTGGACCGGCCCTCTCGGCAACTTCCGTAAAAATTCAAGATTTTGCGATTGCAGCTGTTCCCGAGTCCAGAGCACAGCAGCGCGCGCAATCGGATTGAATTCCTCGAAGTCGCTCAACCCGGCGACTGCCTTGTCGTGATTGCCTCGAATCGTGAGCGTGGAAATCTCGCGGACGCGCTCGGTGACCTCGTTCGGGTCGGGCCCATAGCCAACTAAATCGCCAAGGCAGACAGCTTTCTCCCATCGTCCTTTGGAAGCTTCCAGAGCCGCCTCGAGCGCTGTCTGGTTGGCATGAAGATCGCTCAGGATGAGATAGCGCATGCCCCGCCCCGTTTAGAGAGACGCCACATCATAGACGAAGATACCTCGGGTTGCACCAAGCAAGCACCGAGGCGCGGTTCGACGATCGGTCGCCGAGATCAGCGAATCAGCATCGAATCTCCGTAGCTGTAAAAGCGATAGCCTGCGTCGACGGCATGCTCATAGGCGCGGAGAATGTTATCGCGACCCGCAAAAGCAGCCACGAGCGCGAGTAGGCTCGATCGCGGAAGGTGAAAATTCGTCAGCAGCTGATCCACGACTCGAAAAGGTTTCCCCGGATAGAGCAGGATGCTTGCTTCCGCCTTGCCGGACGCTATGATCGGTCCTTTCCCGAGGCTTTGCTCCGCCGCATCTTCCAACGCCCTGACGACCGTTGTTCCAATGGCCAGCACGGGATGACGCTCGCCTTTGGCGCGCTCCAAAGAAGCCGCCGCCGCTCCCGGAATCTCATAGGCTTCGGGGTGGATCGGATGGTCTTCGACGCGTGCGGTGCGGATCGGTTCAAATGTACCCAGTCCAATCTCAAGCGTAATTTCCACGATTTCCACTCCCCGATCGCGAACCCGCTGCAGAATTTCCGCGGTGAAATGTAGCCCCGCTGTGGGTGCGGCAATCGCCTGGCCTTGGCTGGCAAATACCGTTTGATAGCGCTCACGGTCCGCCGGCTCGTCGGTCCGCTTGATATAGGGGGGCAAGGGAATGTGGCCGAGGTGCTCCAGCGCTTGGTGAAAGCTGCCCCGCGAGGTAAATCGCAGCCGGCGAAGCCCATAGGAGCCGCGCCCTTCCACAAGGGCTTCGAGTTCGCCGTCGCCAAAAATGAGCCGTTCCCCTGTCGGGACTTTCCGGCCAGGGTGTACCAGCCCTTCCCATGTATCGGCGTTTAGTTGCCGTGCGAGCAACACTTCGATTTCGGTTTGCAAAAACTCAGAGCGGGCCGGGTTGTGCACACCGATCGGCTGCGCGTTGATTCCAACTCGCCTGCCAAACAGCCGCGCAGGAATGACGCGTACATTGTTGAGAGCGATGACTTCGTTCCCGCGAAGCAGATCGGGAAACTCTCGAAAGTGCCTGTCTTCCCATCGCCCTGTCGCGCGATCGAGCAGCAGCATCCGCGAGCGATCGCGCCCGGGAAGCGGACGCTGGGCGATCTGTTCAGTCGGCAAATGGTAGTCGAGCTCGCTCGGTTTCATGGCGCCGCCACCGCTAGGTGTCGTTCGCGGCGTCCTCGGCAATGCGGGCGGCCACTTCGAGAACCTCTAAATGGATGCGCTGGTTCGAAGCAAATATGCTCGGCCCGCCGAGCCGATAGGGCTGGCCGGCAAGGTCGGTAATTCGCCCCCCTGCTTCTTCAACAATCACAATTCCCGCGGTTGTGTCCCAGGATTTCAGGCCGAACTCCCAGAACGCATCGAAGCGGCCGCAAGCCACCGAGCACAAATCAAGTGCGGCCGCTCCATCGCGGCGCACGCCATGCGAACGCAGTGTGAATTGCCAGTAGTAGTTGATGTTTGAGCTCTTCTTGCGCTGATGCGTCGGAAAACCGGTAGCCACGAGACTTGTGGCCAGCCGCTCGACCGACGATACGCGAATTCGGTCGTCGTTCCGATAGGCCCCTTCGCCGCGTGCCGCAGCGAAAAGCTCGTTGCTGACCGGATTGAAAATGGCGCCCGCGATCGGCACCCCATCCTTGGCCAGCCCGATCGAAACCGCAAAACACGGATATCCGTGTGCGAAATTCGTCGTGCCATCCAGCGGGTCTACGTGCCAGCAAAACTCCGCGACCGGCCGAGCGACGCCACTCTCTTCCGCCACAATTCCGTGATCAGGGAAGCGTCTTTGCAGGCGCGCTACGATCCATTGCTCGGAACGTCGGTCCGACTCCGTGACCAGATCCACTTCGCCTTTATAGGAGATTTCCTTCGGGCGATCGAATCCCTCACGAAGGATGACTCCTGCTTCGCGGGCGATTTCCATGGCGGCGTCGAGATATTCGCTCATTTTGCTTTGCCAAAGGGCGGTCCCACGACAAGCCATCGTTTATGGGTTGGCTGCAGGAGTCAAATACTCTTTGCGGTAGCGCACCGTGTAGCCGCCGGCTACAGCCAGGCTCACGTGACGATCGCTTCCGGCCGGGGGAGCCGGGGTCGGATAGTATCCCAGAAGGTACTGCGTTCGCAGTTCTCGATCGATCTTGTCGAACATCTGTGCAATCTGCGCCATATCGTCAAGAATGTACATGGCTCCGCCCGCGCTGTCGGTGATCGTGATCAACGCGTGCTCGCCGGCCGTGTTCCTGCCATTCTCATTTTTCACGGGACGGATGAGGATCGTGTAGAGAAGGGCTCCGGAAGCGATCGCGGCGTGCCGCGTGTCATCGAATTTCGAGATGCTTGTCGTCTCCCCGCCGTCGGTTACGAGCACGATGGCACGCCGCCGCCCTTCCGGCCTCCGTCGGAGCGCACCCGATCCCAGCACCACGGCATCATAGATCGAGGTGCCCGAGCCTGGGGTGACTCGGCGCACGGCTGCTTGCAGCGCCGACACGTCTTGCGAAAAGTCGGCCAGTCGGGTCACGGCCTCGGAGAACTCGAAAACGGCTAGCGTGTCTCCGGGCCGGACCACCTGCCGGATAAAATGCGCGGCGGCATCGGTCTCGAAGCGAAGATCTTTGTAGGTGCTGAGACTCGCATCGATCATCAAGGCAAGATCGAGCGGCCGGTTCGTCTGTGCCTCAAAATAATCGAGCTTTTGGGAGACGCCCTCCTCGGCAATCTGAAAGGCGTCTTGGGTCAAGTCAGCCATAGGTCGGCCATCGGCGTCGGTCACGCTCGCCAGAACGGTGACCATATCGGTTCGCGCATGGATGGTGCGCCCTCGGGTTTGTTGCTGCCTGGCGCCGATTCCCACCAGCCCACCGCTGACCACAAGGGCCGCACAAAACCGTAGGAAGCGGCCGGGGCCAACCATCACTGCCGGAGAAGTCCTCATCTAGGAACTAGATTCGTTCGAGCGGGAAATGGCTTCCTCGGGCGGCAATTCGCCTTCGGCCCAGACAGCTCCTCCGGCGAAATACTCCTTCTTCCAAATGGGAACGACTCGCTTGAGGGTATCGATCGCGTATCGGCAGGCGTCGAACGCCACGTCGCGGTGCGCTGAGCTCACCGCAATGAATACACTCGTCTCGCCGACTTCTAGTCGGCCCAATCGGTGTACCATGGCAAGTCGGTCAATGGGGAACCGGGCTCGGATTTTCGCGCCAATCTCGCGCATCTTCGCCAGGGCCATCGACTCATACGCCTCATATTCCAAGTACTGCGTCCGCTTGCCTTTGAAATTGTTGCGTACAAATCCATCAAATATGACGAGCGCCCCATCTTCCGGTCGCTTCAGGCTCTCGATGATCTCTTGCGGTCGAATCGGGTCCCGCACGATTTGAAAGATGTCCTCGGTGATCACGGCTTGCTGCCCACCACTGACGGGGGGAAGGAATGCAACCTCATCTCCGCTCGACAGAGGAGCGCGCCATGTGGCGTACTCTTGATTCACAGAGGCGGCGATGGAAGCACGAAGGGAAGCCAGTCTTGGAAACCGCCGCCCGTAACGCTCAAAAAGGTCCTGGACGCGTGCACCCTCGGATAGCTCGGCATCTTCCTGCTCGACCCCGGTGATTTCCTTGAGCTGGCCAAAGAACAGGACGTGCACTCGCATCCAGTCATTTTAGCGCGCCCTAAGCGGAACGAGAAGCCAAGGGCCGGCCTAATCTCACGAAGAAGCTGAGCGGCGGGCCTCTAGAGCTTGTGCGAGCATCGACAGAATCCAGGTCCAGCCGTCTTTATGCCGACGCCCCATCTCATCGTCCGGCACCCCCGAATGACGCAGTGTGACGTCGGTTTCGTTGGCTCGCGCTTCCATGGTAACAGTTACGATGGACTCAACGCCCCGGGTGGCCTCCGATACCCAGGTGTACTCGACCCGGCGCGGTCGATCAATCGCAATGAAGCGTCCGTAGTGTGGCCAAATCCGCCCTTCGTTCTTCGTGGCGATATAGAAGAGCCCATCGACCTGCGGGTTGCAGATCACACGCTCTGCTCCAAACCAGGGGCCTCCTGGGCTCTTCGGGTTCATCCAGGTATCAAAGACCTTTTCGATCGACGCGGGAATCGTGCGGGCCACGGTGACATCGGTAAGCTTCATCGTCACTTCTCCTTTTCGCTGAGGAAGAAATGCTGCAGTCGATCGAGACGCGAGTTCCAAAACGGCTCATACTTAAGGACCCATCGCGCCAGCTCGCGCAGAGGTTCGGACGACAGCTCCAGGGTGTTGTCGCGACCGTGACGAGTCCTATGAACGAGCCCGGCCGCTTCCAAAACCTTGACGTGCTTACAGAATCCGGTCAAGGTCATCGGAAAAGGCTCGGCGATTTCGGAAATACGGGCCGGCCCGCGGGAAAGCCTATCCAGGATCGCCCGGCGTGTTGGATCGGAGATGGCTGCCGTCACGCGATCGATCAAGGGACTGCCGCCATAGTGAACCATATGGTTCACTATAGCCGGACCTCACCGACGTGTCAACTGTCAGATTCCTCTTGTTCGCTTCTTTGATTGGGGTAAAATATGTCGGTCGTTTGTTTCGAGCCGCTCCCAAGCATTCGAAACGGGGGTTTGAACCTGTGACAATCCTCGCCGTAGATCTCGCGTAGTCTGGTACCGCCGCTCGTTCGCTGTTTTCACGACAACCGATAGTTGATGAGTCCCTTGTCTCGCCCTCGAGGTTTCTAGCCAGGGCTGCTACAAAACGACCGAGTAGAACGATGAGTATCGCTGTTCAACAAGCGTCACCACGACAGAGCCTATGGGCCTCGATCCGCGAAGCTTTGCGGGGATCGCACCAGGATTTCACTGCCGGCAACTTGAATCGTGCCATTCTCCTGCTGGCCATCCCCATGGTGCTGGAGATGGTGCTGGAGTCACTATTCGCCGTGGTTGATGTGTTCTGGGTTGGACGCGTAGGTTCCGATGCTGTTGCCACTGTGGGCCTTACCGAATCCATGCTGCTGCTGGTCTTCGCCGTCGGCATGGGATTGAGCCTGTCGACAACCGCCATGGTGGCACGGCGTATCGGCGAGAAAGATCCCGAAGGAGCAGCCGTCGCCGGTGCCCAGGCGGTGTTTCTGGGTCTCGCGATGTCCGTCATCATAGGGCTGCCCTGTTTGTTCCTGGCCCCGCGGCTGTTGCTGTGGATGGGGGCAACGCCGAACATCGTAGCTGTCGGCAGCAGCTACACGCGCATCGCACTGGGCGGAAGCGGCGTGGTCCTTCTGCTGTTTCTCAACAACGCCATCTTTCGCGGCGCTGGGGATGCTGCCGTCGCCATGCGCTTGTTATGGGTATCGAACATCATCAATTTGATCCTCGATCCGTGCCTGATCTTCGGATGGGGACCGTTTCCTCGTCTGGGCGTTACGGGAGCAGCTCTGGCAACCTTCACCGGGCGCGGAATCGGCGTGCTGTACCAGTTCTACCGTCTGCTGCGTGGAACAACGCGGATTCACATTCTTCGTCAACAGATTCGACTGGACCGGAATGTCCTTGCGCGACTTTTCCGACTGTCGCTTACCGGCATCCTTCAGTTCATCATCGCCCAAACAAGCTGGATTGGGCTGGTGCGCATCGTGAGCTTGTTCGGAGCAGCTGCTGTCGCGGGCTATACGATCGCGATTCGCATCGTGGTCTTCGTCATCCTACCCTCGTGGGGGCTAAGCAATGCAGCGGCCACGCTCGTTGGTCAGAATCTGGGAGCGAAGCTGCCCGATCGCGCTGAGGCTTCCGTGTGGCGCACCGGACTCTATAACGTGCTATTTCTGGGCAGCGTGGGAATCGTTTTCACCGTATTCGCCGGGCCGTTGGTGCGCGTGTTTACAAACGATCCGGCCGTGGTTCCCCTGGCCGCTTCATGTCTGCGCATCGTAAGTTACGGCAATATCGGCTACGCGTATGCGATGGTGATGCTGCAGGCCTTCAATGGTGCCGGCGATACTGTTACGCCTACGATCTTGAATCTATTCGGCTTCTGGTTGTTCGAGATCCCGCTGGCCTATTGGTTAGCCATTTTAGAAAAATGGCAATCCAACGGAGTCTACTATGCAATCGTGATTGCAGAAGGTTCTGTCGCCATGGCAAGCATTTTGTTATTCAAGCGCGGGCGTTGGAAGCAGCTCCAAATTTGACGGGTGCAGCCACCGATCACTGACCGTCAAGCACCTGCGGCCGTCGAGCTGTACGGGCCGTCTCTGCGATGACGTCGAGCTCGCTGGAAGCCCGCAGGAGCGCCTCGGAAAGCACGTTCGCTTCCCGACGCAGCGTTTCCGAATCCTTCGCCACCAGTGCATCGTTCTCGCCTGGTATGGGCGTTGCGGAATAGCCTTCGTAGCTTCCAGGCGCGTAAATCGTGTGCTTGAACCAAGGGCGGCCGGTAAGCCCATTCGGGGCCAGCAGCGCCTGCTCGACCCCCGCCAGGGCGTGATTGATCTGGCTCGCTTGGGTCGGATCGAGAGGCGCATCGGAAATCGCGCGAAGCGCCTCGGAAGCGCGATGCGCCGAAGCCGACAGGTGCGCTGCGGCGTCGAGGGTAGCCTCGAGCGCGTCCTGATCCTGTTGATTTGTAGTTTTTGTGAACGCATCGGTCGCGGCGTGTTCAATCTCAAGCGCGTAGGCTGGATAGTTAAAAGGCAGAATATCGGCCTCGTCGAGCCGAAGCGCCAGTATCGCTAGAATCTGCGCCAGAGCCACGTGGTAGGAAAAGGTAGGATCGCCGAAGTGCTTCATCCAATAGAAATCATCATAGAGCGAATGGTACACGCCGTACGGACCGGCGAAGCCCAGGTCGACGCTCGGTATGCCGGCGTGATCCAAAAAAGCCGAAAAATCCGAACCGGAGCCCAACGCCCCCAGAGGCACCTTCCCAAAGGGATCCGGAGGAAGAGGCTGCCGCCGCAGGCCGGATGGATTTTTCTGTTCCAAGGTAGCCGAATCGACCCATGCTTCGTGCACGCTTCGGCCCGTTTTCGGATCCTCGACAGCACGCGTCACGTCTCGCACCAGGTCCTTCAGCGACGGTACGGCAGAGGCTTCGAAGTTCGGACCATCGACACCGATGTCGGTGTTGATATATGCGACCGCCTTCTGCTGGAGTTCCGAAACGTTGGCTTCGACCCATTCGGTGGATCCGAGCAGCCCCTCCTCTTCGCCGTCCCATTGGCAAATCACAAGTGTGCGGCGAGGTTTCCAACCGGACTTGGCAAGCGCGCCCAGCGCACGCGCTGCTTCGAGCAACGATGCGGTTCCGCTGCCGGGATCCGCCGCGCCGTAGACCCACGCGTCATGGTGATTGCCGAGAATCACCCATTCGTCGTCTTCGATGCCGCGCAGCCTGGCAACGACGTTGTACAGCGGACGCTCCTTGTAATCCATGAGAAGTTTCATATGAACCTCGGCCGCACCCGGTCCAACGTGATAACTGAGCGGTAGGCCACCTTGCCAGCTGGCCGGGGCCACGACACCGCCAAGGTGTCCTAGGATGACGGCAGCGTCCTGCGCGTTGATGGGCATGGCGGGAATGCGCGGCAAGTTCGCTGCGTCGGCTGGCCGAAGGCGCGGCGCGGAGGGCGTCGCTGCGCCACCGGGAGTCAAGGGATCGCCGGGATAGATCTCGGTATACAGAATGGATCCACGCTGGATACCACTCAGGGGCCGCCAAGGGCCATTCGGATAGGTCGGGCCGGCCACAGCGCCATCGTCGTACGGGTCCGAGTAGAGGATCACGGCTGCGGCCCTGTGTTCCTCCGCCAGCTTTACCTTGATTCCGCGGTAACCGTGCCCATAACGCGCCATGACGATCTTGCCCTCGACGTTCACGCCCAGCTGAGCAAGTTGTTCGTAATCGCTCCTATTGCCGTAATTCACGTAGACGACCGGTGCCCTGACATCGGCCGAAGGCGAATAAGAATTGAACGCGGCGACAGCCCGCTTGTCATGGGTGTCCTGGTCAACGGCAATGGGTTGCTCGGGGGATGCAAGAGTCCTGTTCTCCGGTTCGGTGAGTTCGAGCTTCGCCTCGCGCGGCTCAGGCATCCAAGCGGTGTAGCTGACGATCTCCGCTTCGAAACCAAAGCTGTGATACTGGTCACGCAGCCATTCGGCAACGCGGCGACTCGCTTCGGTCCCCGCCATATGCGGCTCGCTCGTCAGGTGCCGAAGATTTTGTTCGGCATGAACTGGGTCTGGAACCTTCTTCAACCTCGCCTCGAGTTGGCGCTCACCAGACACGCGCGCCGCTCGAAAACCGGCAATGCCCTCGGCGTCCTCGGCCGCGCCTCGCATCACAGCCAGCAGCAGGATCACAGCCGCGCAAAAGGCCCAAAAGAGTTGGGTGCGCCAAGCCCGAAGGCTGTCCGCCGCTCTGCTTGCTGCGGGCTGCAGGGCGGGGCCCAGGCTGATCGCGCTTCTCGGTGGATCAAACATCCTAGCTATCTTAGTGGAGTCGACACCAAGTACAAGGACACATTCTGTAAAGCGGGGGATCATAGCGTAGGATGTCCTGAAAGAACTACGGGTGAGATGGGCCGAGGACAATGAAAATCCTGATTTCGGGTGCGTCCGGCTTGGTCGGCACCCATCTCCGCCAGGTGCTTCGTCAACAAGGCCATACCGTCGGAAGATTGGTGCGTCCGGGAGGAGAGCTTTCCGCAGGCGATCTGCCGTGGAATCCGATGGCCGCGACCATCGACACTGCTCCGATGGAGGGCGCCGACGCGTTCGTGCATCTAAGCGGAGCGAGCATCGCGGACGGCCGCTGGACCGTGGCCCGCAAAGCCCTGTTACGCAGCAGCCGTGTGGATTCAACACACATACTGGTGGATGCGCTCGCGCGTTTGCAGCATAGGCCTCAAGTTTTTGTCTGCGCCTCCGCCACCGGCTACTATGGCGATCGCGGCGACGAGGTTCTTACCGAGTCGAGCGATCCAGGAACAGACTTTTTGGCCTTGCTCGCTCGGGACTGGGAGGCCGAGGCCAGACGCGCCGAGCAGGCAAACATTCGCACCGTATGCCTCCGATTCGGAATCATTCTCTCGGCGCGGGGCGGTGCATTTCCGCGAATGCTGTTGCCCTTCAAGTTGGGCGTCGGGGGCCGTTTCGGAAATGGGCGGCAGTGGATGTCTTGGATTGCGCTCGAGGACGCCGTTGAGGTCGCGCACTGGGCGATCTTCAACGATGCCATGGCGGGTCCGATCAACGTCGTCGCGCCCCATCCGGTGCGCAATGTGGAATTTGTGCGCAGCCTGGCAGGCGCGCTCCACCGGCCAGCCATTTTTCCGACCCCCGTGTTTGCGCTGCGCGCGGCCCTGGGCGAAATGGCGAATCCGCTGTTGCTCGCAAGCCAACGAGTGCGTCCCGAGCGATTGCTGGAGCTGAAGTTCTCCTTCCGCTTTACGGAACTTCCGTCGGCGCTGGCGAGCCTTCTTGTCCAAAAAAGCTAACATTTCTTGGCAGCTGACGGTGGCCGGATTCTTCCTCTCTGCGAACAAAGAGCGGCTCCGGAAAATTCCGGGAGCCGCTCCGACGTAATCCGACAGAGGCTCTACTCGGTGGGCGTGAGTATCTGCGTGAACCCGATGGTGTTGACGGTCCGGAGCATCGGGGTGAGCGGAGGTAACAAGCTCGGCGTCAGGAAGTTGGTGTCGAACTGGTAGCCGCGGCTCGGCGGGCTATAGACGGTATTGCAGCACTTGTAGATTCCCGCAGCTTGGTGGTTGTAATACATACTGACGATGGAACCCTCGTAGTATAGGGTTTGGCCACCCCAGTTCTCCAGGTAACGGAGGAAGTTGTGCGCACCGCCGTCGGTACCGAAGTCCTGCGGGGGCGTGCCGACGGTAGGCTGCTGGAAGGGGATGTTCTTTCCCCCGGCCGCTGCCAATCGATACGTCGTCGTTGTGGCATTACGTCCACCGTTGGTGATGTTGTAGCCGCCGCTGTTCATACCGTACGGCCACGCAAAGGAGTTGACGTCGTTCCAGCTGTTTGAAAGCAACGTAATGGCGTCGGCGATGACCGCACTACCAACGCTCGATGCGCTCCAACTGACGGAAGTCATATTGCATTCGGTAGGATTGTTATAGCACCCCTGCAAGTAGACGGGGTTTTCAGAGACCGTCGTCAGACCGCATGCCACGCTGTTGCAGGTCTTGGGGCTAAAGCTAATCGTGTCTGCATCGACGATCTTCAACGCTCTTCGGAAGAAAATCGGCGGGTTTTGGCGCATGTCGCTGCCGTTGAGGGCGGCAGCATAGGGCCACTTCGTTCCCGGGCCTGTGCAGCTGGGATTGTTAGTGAGGATCGCCGTGGCTCCACCGACCATCGATGCGACGCTTTCGACTTGTGTTCCGTAACCGGGTACGCCGCTTACATCCATCGTCCACAAGGCCGTCGGGAGTCCCGTTCCACTCGGGGGATTCAGGATATTGCCGTAGGTTCTTACGGTTCCTCCGGCGACTGCCGTGTCGTCCTCAAAATCCTCCGCTAGCTGCTCGACTCCATCAGGACATCCGTTGGCGCTTGAGGGGTTGATGATATCGTCGTAACCGTATCCACCCGTCAGTGCCGGAGTGGTTGCAACGGAAGGCGGCGGGTTCGGATCCTTCTGCTCGCCGCGGCGGTCGGAAAAGTAGACCGCGTAACCGTTCGTAGCTAGAACATTGCCCCCGCTCACTCCAGTCACGCCCGTGAACCATTTGGCCAGGTTCTTCATGTCGAGTTCGACGTAGGTCATCCCCCCGGCGACGGGCAGGACAGCGCCTGTGGGGGCGGCGTCGCGCAAAAGAGCCTCGCGCGTGTCAAACAGTACGTTCGGCCAATAATCCGTCCCGTGCTGAACGGTGGCCACGGGAAAGCCTGGGCAGTTGACGGCGCTCTGGGTTGTGACGCAGTTCCCCGCTTGGGTCGCAAGTCCGGACCAAGTGCCAACCGTATTGCCCTCGTTATTGCCGCAATAGTCGTTGCCGGCTACTGCGCTGGTCGGGTTGTCTCGCAGGCGGGCAAATCGAATGACAGCGTTCGGGCTAGGATCCTGGCAGCCGACGGTTGTGACGGTTATAGTCGAGGCGTTGGGACCAGAGGCAGCGGTTTGGGTCGTGCCCGACCAGCCCGATCGTGCCGGAGGCGCAATATAGGCCGGAACACCGTTTTTGTTCACCTGTGGGTTGATGTTGCGTCCCGTGTATCCGAGGCCCAAAATCTCCCAAGTGACGTCGGTCCAAACGGGCGTTGCGGCAGTGCTCGTGTTGTTTTGATAGTCGATTTTGAGACAGCCCGTCGTGGTGGGAAACCACTTTTGAACCCAGTATCCATCGGTCGGACTGTACGAATTGGCGACCTGCGCGTTGGACACCGGCAACGGGAAGATGGTAATGCCGAGCTGTGCGTTCCAGGTGGCGTTCGAGGTGAAACCAAGCGGGGCTGTGTGGTAGGGGGGATAATCCGCCCCTGGGATCTGATTGTTCGCCGAACCGACGGGTGCCGATGTATCCCAGGCCAACCAAGCCAAGTCGACCGGCGTAGGGGTAGTGCCAGCCCCGTTGTTAGCGAGGTAGGGAAGCATGGTGCCGATAGCGTTGCTGCTGCTGATGGGGCTATCGACGCAAGTGCCGCTCGGGCCGTAATCGGCGAGCAGGATGCGCAAGCTCACCTGAGTGTAGTATCTTTCCTGGAGCTTGCCCAGGTTCGTGGTGTTCTCGTTGGGCTGAGGCCATCGAATCAGGTCGATCGGCTGACCGCCAATGGCTGGTGTGGCGATGGACAGATTCAGAGGCTTCACACCGGTTTGTGCAACGGCAATGTCGTTGTTATAGACGCTATTGGCCATGCCAGCAAATGCGGCGTTGTACGCACCTATGTTCTGGTAGTAGTTGGCGGCGCCCACCACGCTTTGCGGGGGTGTCTGCGCAATCAAGTTAGTGACGCCGGACCCGTTGGTGATATTTACAGCACCGGTGTAGTTTGTCGTCGTCTGCCAACCATTTTCTAGGTTTTCGCTAATAATCTCACCGGCAGCTGTTACCTTCTGAGTCATAGTAAGGGTGTCGCCATTGCCCTCTGCTAGCCAGAGATTGCCGTTGGTGTGAACGCGGCCACCGAAGTTGAAGTTCGGTCCGGCGAAGAAGCTCAGGTCCATTTGAGAGAAGAACCCAAACTGGAAAATCGGGATCGCAACGGTTTGCACCTCACGCTGGAGCCTTGCTTCTGAGCCATACGGGGTACGAGCCGTCACGGTGATTGTGTACGGAGTCATCAGTCCGACCAGACCCGCATAGGTTCCGGTGGGAATGGTTCCCCAGCTCGTCTCGGGAATGGTGGGGGCCCCTGGAGTGGGGGTGAACGTGATCTGGTAACCCGTGCCAGGCGCCATTTGGCCCGGAGCGATGTATTGAATGCCGGGTATATTGGCCGGTGGTCCGGGACTAACCATCAGATTGTTAATGGCGGTCGCGTTGGGCGCGTAGTTTTGGTCGAAAAGGTCTTCCAGGCTCGCTGTGAGAGACTCGATTCCCGCTTCGGCACCATAGAAAGCCAGCTGCCGATCCGAATTGTTGCCGCCCAGTTTCCGGTCTCCCACCACAAGCCAGGCAATTCCCACGGTCATGGCGGAAAGCAATATCAAGATCAGCAGCGTCGTAATCAGCGCAATTCCCTGTTCCCGGGGCTTCCTCACGGCTTTTCTCCTCGTCGACAACCAATCACCGCGTTGGGGCGAACCCATCATGCTCGTCACTGGAACTCGTTGTAGAAATCGAGTCCGCGGATACTGACGGCCGTTTCGAGATTGTTGCGAAAATACTGGTTGGACTGGCCAAACTTCGTTTCCGAACGCGCATACAGGATGATGTAGGCATCACGAATGTCTGGCAGTTGCGCCGTCGCCGGATTCTCCTGTTCGGTCGTGACAGTCACCGGGCTCGAGCCAACGTTCAGGATGTCGTAATAAACCTGTAGGTTTTCGATCACTTCACCCACCGCCTGCGGCGGATTCAGGTTTACCTGGCGCATCAGCAGCGGTCGCTGAGGATTGGTATTGTCAATGAAATACGTGATCATCCAAAACCTCGTGGCGGTCGTCGTCGGGTAGACGCCCGGCGGCGGAGGCGGCTGCTGAATTTGCGTGATGGTTCCTGTGGTGGCACCCGACGCGTTTAGGTTGAAGGGATCGCCGGCACTGAAGGTAATGGAGTTTGCGGCCGGGTTGACGTTTGACACGCACAAAAGTGCCATGTGCCCGCTGCTGTCACTGATATCGGCGTTGCTGCCCGTAACGCTGCCATCACCATCGCCGATCGTATTGTTGTTCTGTAGCAAAATAAGATCGCCGGCATTGATGCCCGTGTTGCCGTTATTGATGACGATGCAGCTCGGATCGAACGTAACCGTGGTGGTCGTGCCCGCGGTTGTGATCGATCCCTGCGGCTCGGGGGTTGAGTTGGCCGCAGCGCATCCGGGCGTTCCCGTGTTTGCGAGGTAGATGGGGAACTCATTGAGCCAGTGACCGCTTACGTCCTGTAAGGTGGTATCGGCGTACATGACTGTAATCATATCGGTGGCAACGCCGGACGTCGTGGTAATTGGTCCCATCTGATATCCCGAGGTAATCGCTGGCAAGGCCGTCCAGGCGGGGTTAAACGTGCCAAAGCTCACCGTGGGGGTGCCGGGGCCCGGCCGGTTCAGGGCGGAGACTCCAGCGGTATTGGGAATCGTGACACCGCCTTGCGGCACGCCCTCCCCTGCCTGTAGAAGGTCGCGAACCATGTAGTTCATCGCCGCCCGCAGATTCTCCTGCGTATCGGCTAGCAGCGTGACGGCTTGGGTCGCGCTTAGAGCTGTGTTGAGCGTACCCAATGTGGCAGTGATAACGAGGAGCATGATCGTCGTCGCGACCAGAACTTCTACCAGACTGAACCCCTTCTCGCGTTTCATCGCGTTTTCTCCGGTGGCGCTAGGAAAAGTTCGAAATGTAGGCATTGAGCGTGTACGACCGATTCTGGAAACGGCCGGCCGAATATGTCACGGTAACGGTAATTTGGCGAACGTTGGCGATGGTGCTTCCGGCGGCGTTGACGACGGGTGAAATCACAATGGAGCGCTTGTAGCTAGTCAGTGCCACCCGCACGGGGTTAGCGCCAAAGACTCCCGTGTTGTTGGGCATCAGGATCGCGTCCGGCGCCGCCAAGGGAGGTCCGGCGCACGAGGCGCCAGCAAAATCATCCGCCGTACCAAGAATCCCATCGTTTCCCGGGCCGCACAGCGGAAGTGCGCCGGTCAAGAAAATGCCACTGGCGCAGACTGGGGAGCCGGCGTTGCAGATCGTGCTCCAGGTTGCCTGCCCGATATCGCGAGC
This sequence comes from Candidatus Acidiferrales bacterium, assembly GCA_035622155.1. GTDB lineage: Bacteria > Acidobacteriota > Terriglobia > Acidiferrales > UBA7541 > Palsa-295. The sequence continues at coordinate 9,571 of DASPVW010000039.1, read as the reverse complement.
CGTGAAGATCGATTCAACCGCTTCGGCCGCCTTCTGCTGGGCGATGTAGTCGGCTTGAGACGCGTCCATATACTCGATGCCGTTGGCCAGAACCGCGGCCAGACCCAAGATGCCGATCACCAAGACAATCATCGCGATCATGGTCTCAATGAGTGAGAAACCAACCTCCGCCCTGTGTCGCCTACGCCGTGTCATCCCTGCTCTCCTCACAGCCTGAACCAGGCTTGACCGTTACCTTGATACCAGCTCACTTTGCCGGTGTTGCCCAAAATGGTGATCGCTCGTTCCGTGGACGGTATGTTCGGCTCGCCCAAAAAAATCGTTAGGTTAATCGGATTCCCCGTGCCATTTGTAAACGTCCCATCACTGTGAAACTGCATGCCCGATGGCGGGACCCCGGGTGTCGCGCCGTAGTACACACCGCTGGGAGCGGTTGGGGCCACCCCGATGAACGCGTCGGGCGTATCCGGCTCTCCGTTGAAAGACATAAATTGCACCTTGCCTTCCACCGGGATCACCTCGAATGGGGCCGCAGCCTGCACCTGAGTGGCTGGGGCTGGCGGGACTCCCGGTACCACCAACATTTCAGTTAGGGCGAGACACACGCTTACACCGCCATTGGCAAGACAAGGCGTGCCTGGTGCGGGGGCCAGGAACTGCAGAACGATCGTGCGGCGCTGTGAGACAGAGAGTTCGCGCCCTTGCCGCAGAGTGCTCTTTACTTGATCCACAGCAGCATTCGACTGAATCTGTTGCCAGGCGGGCTGCAACCGAAGGACGGCGAAAGCGCACAGGATGAAAATGATGATCGTCACAGTCATCAGCTCAAAGATGGAAACCCCGGCCTCGGGACTTGTGCGCCTTTTGATCTTCATCGGGTTCGTTTCCCTCACCTGGAAGCCTCGGAAATCTCGCTCATAGTGGGAAGGAAGTGCATGTATTCGTCCAGTGGGATGGCTTTGCAACTGGCTCAAATAAAAGGATCTGTGCGAGATGACGCAGATTGTCCAAGCTTGTGGTATGTCGGCCGGTGTAGAAAGGTAACCGATCGAAACAACGCCTACAGACTCGTTGGGTTCTACCTATCTAGGAGTGGCAGGTTATCTTGGCGAGAACGTTGACGGAGCCGGCGCTTGCTGCCTATACTTAAGGTTTGTCAACGCACCTGGGAGGTAGCATGTACGCCGTGATTCGCAGTGGGGGAAAACAGTACCGTGTCGAGCCTGGCGAAACCATCGAGATCGAACGCCTCGAGGGCAAGGTCGGCGGACGGGTGACATTCGACGACGTCCTCGCTGTCCGCACCGACGAGCCGAAGCTTCTCAGTGGTAGCGAGGCGGCCCGGGCAAAGGTGACCGGCAAGATCGTCAAACACCTTCGCGGCCCCAAGCTGCAGGTACTGAAATTCAAGCGTTGCGGGCAATATAAAATTCAGCGGGGTCACCGACAGGGTCTGACGGCCGTGGAGGTCGACATTCAACTAGCCTAGTGCGCGTGGGCACGCGCACGTGGCTTCGAGGTTCCCATGGCACACAAAAAGGGTGGCGGATCTTCTACGAACGGGCGCGATTCGCAGGGGCAGCGCCTGGGCATTAAGCGTTTCGGCGGCCAGTTGGTGACCGGCGGCAGCATCCTGATTCGTCAGCGAGGCACGCGTTACAAGCCGGGACGAAACGTCGGGCGCGCCAAGGACGACACGCTGTTTGCACGGATCGACGGCGTGGTTTGCTTTGAGGATAAGGGCGGAAGGGGTCGGTTCATCAGCGTCCTGCCAGTCGAGCAAACGCCGGCAGTCAACTGAAGCTCTGTCCTTCCATCGCGCGACGATGACCGAGCAAAACGGTGGGCCCTCGCTTCGCTTCCACATTTTTACCGGGCAGGAGTTCGCTCTTTCCAACAATGCCGTCTTGATTACCGGCCGGCAGGACGCCGTACTGATCGACACGTGCCTCATCCTGAGCGACGCGGCTCGTCTGGTCGAAATGATTCGTCGATCCGCGAAGACATTGCAGGCCGTTTACATCACACATGCACATCCCGACCATTATTTCGGCAATGGCGTCGTCGCACAGGCTTTCCCCTCAGCGCGAGTTTTCGCCCGCCAGGGTGTGATCGATTTCATGCAGGAATATCGCGCCAAGCTGGTCCATTGGCGGGAAATGTTCGGTGATGAGATGCCGCCAACGCTCCCTATGCCGGACCCGCTGGTCGGCGGCCACACATCGCTCGAGGGCCAGGAAATCCGTTTTGTTGACTTGCCGGTCAGCGAAACGGTGCATGCGACCGCGTTCTACATTCCGTCAGAGAGGGCCATCGTCACGGGCGATCTGGTCTATTCGGGCAGGCACCACTATGTCGCCGACACCAACCATCCCGAGAGCTGGATTGAAGCGCTTCAGCTCGTCCGGCGTCTCGGCCCGATTGAGCACGTGTTTCCCGGACACGGACCCAGTGGCGGAATCGAACTGCTGGACGCGAGTGAGGCTTGGCTGCGCGACTACATCGATGTTGCCAAGCCGGGTGTGCGCTTCGTGGAGATTGCCAAGGAGATGACGCGACGCTATCCCAACCACGGGCTTGCGATCCTTCTGTGGTTAACCCGCGGTCCCGGCTTCGGCCTGGCGGGCGCTAAAGAAATTGGCGTGCCTCCCCAATTGCTGGGAGGCTCGTAGGAGCTGCTCGGCGTGCTGTTTGTCGCATTCGCCGTGGCGTATCTGTTCAAAATTAACGGTAGAGATGCATGTTCGTAGATGAGGCAACAATCCAGGTGAAGGGTGGGCGGGGCGGCAACGGCTGCGTGGCGTTTCGCAGGGAGAAGTATGTTCCCAGAGGCGGCCCATCGGGCGGAGATGGCGGTCACGGTGGCGACATTTACTTGGAGTCAGACCCCAACGACAACACGCTGCTTCGCTACCGCTATAACCGAGAGTTTCGTGCCGAACGCGGTCGGCATGGCGAAGGCTCAAACTGCCACGGCCGTTCCGGCGCCGACACGATCCTAAAGGTCCCTGTGGGCACCGTCATTTTCGACGCCGACACCGGCGAACAGCTGTTTGATTTCGCCGGACCTGAACAGCGCTTTCGCGTCGCACGGGGCGGGCGTGGCGGGCGCGGCAACGGCAATCCCATCTTCCGGAAGCCATGGCACCAGGCACCGCGAGAGCACGAAGAAGGCGAAGAGGGCGAAGAACGTCCTCTGCGGCTCGAACTGAAGCTACTGGCCGACGTGGGACTCGTCGGCTTCCCCAATGCCGGAAAGTCCACCTTGATTTCGCGGATCTCCGCGGCGCGACCTAAGATTGCGCCCTACCCATTCACGACGCTCGAGCCGCACCTCGGCGTTGTATCGGCCGACTCCGACGCCACGCCTGGCACGGGCCGGACATTTGTGGTCGCCGACCTGCCCGGACTGATCGAGGGCGCGCATGAAGGTGTCGGTCTCGGAATCCGATTCCTGAAGCATGTTGAGCGAACCCGTCTGATTGCTCATCTGGTCGACACCAGCGACGCAAACGACCGCGATCCGGTCCGCGACTTCGAAATTATCGAGCGCGAACTGTCTCTATTCAGTGCCACGCTTGCCGAGAAGCCCATGATTGTGGTCGCGACGAAACTGGATGCCACAACCAATCGGGAACGTCTGGAAAGGCTTCGTGCGTTTGCGGCCGCGCGCGGACTGGAGTTTTATGCCATTTCGTCGGCGTCAGGTGCGGGCATCACTGAACTGGTTCGCGGGATAGCAGATCGCCTCGACCGCCTCCCCAAACCGATCCTGTCAAAGCAACAGGAGGGAGGGTTGTCGGTTGAAGGCGCTCGATCGCACGCCAACGGGCGTTCCGTTGCTCCTGATCGGGAGGGGCGTTGACCTCGCACGGATCGCATAAGCCATCCGGCTCCGGGCATCGCCGCGCGGTGGCACTTTTCGGTGGCACGTTTGACCCTCCCCATGCGGGGCATGTGGCCGTCGCGCAAGCGGCGCAGCGGCGCTTTCACCTCGATCTCGTATACTTTATTCCGTCTTCGCGTCCACCACACAAGTCGCCACGGGAGCTCACTCCGTTCATCCACCGCTACGCCATGGTGACTTTGGCCTGTGCGGACCATGCCGGTTTTGTGCCGTCTCTCGCCGAGGCGCCGTCCGGCGGCCCGGCCCACGTCTTTTACACGATTGACACCGTCCGGCGGTATCATCGCGAGCATCTGGGAGATCACTTGTACTTTGTCGTCGGTGCAGATCAATTTCTCGAACTCCCCACCTGGAAGAATTACGAATTGCTGCTCGATACATGTGACTTCATCATCGCCAGCCGTCCCGGTTTTCATTTGGACGCGCTGCGGCTTGTGATTCCGCCGGAAAAGTTGGGCCGGACGTCATCGGGGGACCCTCACAAAATCGCGCTTAGGAAATCGGCTGTCCACCTATTGAGCACCGTCGCCTGCCACGTCTCTTCCACCGAAGTGCGGGAGCGACTTCAGCGAAGGCAATCCATCCACGGACTTGTGCCGGCGCGTGTGGAGGAATACATTCTCGGTCAGGCCCTGTACCGGTGACCCAGGACACCCTTCGCCCAGAAATCCGCTGGGCCGTGGAAGCGGCTCAGGACAAGCAGGCCGTGGATATTACCGTGCTGAAGCTTTCCGGCGCTTTTGCCGACTACTTTGTGCTTGCCTCCGGACGCAGTCAGCCGCAGATTAAGGCCATCAGCGAGGCGATCGAGAGGCGACTCGACGATCAGGGCGTGCGCCTGATGCACCGCGAAGGAAAGGCCGGCGCCGAGTGGGTCTTGCTCGATTACGCGGATTTCGTCGTGCACATCTTCAGCGAGCGCGCCCGCCATTACTACGATCTCGAGCGACTGTGGCGGACGGCCGAACGCATCGACTTTCCCGCCGACCGAACTTCTGCCAAGCCGCACGCGGAATCCGGAAATGACATGATCCGGCCATGAATGACGCGAGCGTGCTTTGGATTGCCGCCGACCCGGCTTCTCTCGGCGTGCTCGACGTTGCAAGAAAAATCTCCGACACGCCCACGACTCTGCTCATCACCGGGGAAAGCGGCACGGGTAAAGACCAACTCGCACGCTGGATTCACCAGTGCGGATCACGTCGCGACGCTCCGTTGCTGAAGATTGATTGTGCCAGCTTGCCTGCGGAGCTTGTCGAATCCGAGCTTTTCGGTCACGAGCGCGGGGCGTTCACCGGCGCCGTGGCACGCAAGCCGGGGCGTTTCGAGTTGGCACTCGGCGGAACCGTCGTACTCGACGAAGTTGCCGCGCTCGCGCCAGCCATTCAGGCCAAGCTGTTGCGTGTGCTCGAAGAGCGGACGTTTGAACGGCTGGGCGGCACCGAAACCCTTCGCCTGGATGCGCGACTTATCGCACTCACCAACAGCGACCTACAGAAGGCTGTAACGACGGGACGGTTCCGCGAGGACGTTCTGTTCCGCTTGAATGTGCTCGCGATTTCGGTACCGCCTTTGCGCGAGCGCCGAGGCGACATCGCTCCACTGGCTCGGCACTTTCTACGGCGACTCGCGCCCATCCACGGCCCGGCTGATCTAGCGCCCGACGTGCCGGCCCTGCTCGAGTCGTATGCGTGGCCGGGAAATGTTCGAGAGCTGAAAAACGCGATCGAGCACGCCCTTGTCTTTCGAACAGCACCCACGCTCGGCATCGAGGCTTTCCCACAGATCGCTTCCTCGGCGGCCGGCGCGCGACGGCCAGGAGCGGGACTAAAAACACTTGAGGAAATCGAGCGAGCAGCGATCCAAGCCACGCTCGATGCGGTCCATTACAAGATCGGTGAGGCTGCACAGATCCTGGGCATCAGTCGCAAGACACTTCTCGACAAACGCAAGAAATTCGGGCTGATGTAGCAGATGCGGATCCGACTGATCATGCTCGGCAAGACTCGTGCTCCGTCAATTCGCGTGCTGCTAGACCATTACGTTCGGCTGATCGGCCACTACACCGAGATAGTACTCACCGAGCTGCCGAGCCGCTCGCCCGCCGCTCTGCGCAAGGTGAAATGGGGCCCTGCTGCGCTCGCCGTCTTGGTCGACCGGCCAGGCCAGCAATTTTCGTCGGAGCGATTTGCGCATTGGCTTGGCGATCTTCGCGACCGCGGCACTCGCGAGATCGTCTTTCTATGTGGCGACGCAGAGGGATTTCCGGATGAACTTCGCCGACAGACGAGCCAGAAGATTTCACTTTCTAGCTTCACCATGCAGCACGAGTTGGCACGCGTTGTGCTCGCCGAGCAAATCTACCGGGCCTTGACCATTCTTGCCGGGCACCCGTACTCGAAATGAGCGACACGACGCTTCGCCCCGAACCACACTCTTCGGCTCCCTACGGTGGTGCGCTCGACTTGACCTTTTCCCGACCTGTAGCCACTATGGGGAACTGTTTTCCTCGGGTCGATCGATGAGGGAGGATAAGGGACTTTTGATCGTCTACACCGGCCCGGGCAAGGGCAAGACAACGTGTGCTCTGGGAACCGGCTTTCGCGCCGTGGGACAGGGTCTGCGCGTGCTGATGGTGCAGTTCATCAAGGGTTCCTGGCACTACGGCGAGCTCGATGCGGCCAAGATGCTGGGTGACGCGAGGTTCGAAATTCGCCCCATGGGCAGAGGTTTCGTCAAGGTGGGGGGAGGGGAAACCGATCCGGAGGATACCCGTCTGTGTCAGGAGGCGTGGGAATTCGGCCGCGCTCAAATCTATGGCGAGCGGTACGATCTGGTGATTTTAGATGAGATCAACTATGTGATTAGCTACAAAATGCTCGATCCGGAAGGTGTCGTCGAATCACTCCTCCGACGGCCGGAACGCGTGCATGTCATCTGCACGGGACGAAACGCCCATCCGAAACTGGTCGAAGCCGCGGATTTGGTAACGGAAATGAAAGAAGTCAAGCATCCGTATACGAAGGGGATCCTTGCCAAGCGCGGGATTGACTATTAGAACAGGACGGAGCGCAACAGCGGACGGAAGTTCTCAATGACCTGGTTTAAGCGAGAAAAGGGCGCGATCGAAAATCCCACGCCGGCAGATGAGAGGCGCGTTCGCACCGAAGGGCTTTGGACGAAGTGCAACGCGTGCCGTGCGATCATATGGAAAAAAGATCTCGAGGCCAACTGGGAAGTATGTCCTAAATGCGAGCATCATTTCCGGCTAGGCGCAGTCCGAAGACTTGAGCTTTTACTTGACGATGGCCAGTGGACCGAGCACGACGCTGAGCTTTCTTCCAGCGACCCGCTGCATTTCACTGACACGCGTCCCTACGCACAGCGGCTTGAAGAAGCGCAGGAAAGGCTCGGCATGAAAGACGCGATCATGACAGCCGAAGGGACACTCGCCCGCAGGCCCGTGGTCTGCTGCTCGATGGAGTTTGGTTTTATCGGCGGTTCGATGGGCGCCGTCGTCGGTGAAAAAGTCACGCGAGCCATTGAGCGTTCGCTCGCGCAGAAAGTCCCTCTGGTGATTGTGTCCTGCTCGGCGGGAGCACGGATGATGGAGGGCGCGGTGAGCTTGATGCAGCTCGCAAAAGTTGGGGCAGCTTTAGCCAGGCTGGATGAAGCGCGGGTGCCGTTCATTTCCGTTTTGACGGACCCGACGACGGGGGGCGTAAGCGCAAGCTATGCCATGCTGGGCGATTTGAACATCGCCGAGCCGGGGGCAATGATCGGCTTCGCCGGGCCGCGCGTGATCGAGCAAACGATTCGTCAGAAACTGCCCGAAGGATTCCAGACCGCGGAATTCCTTCTCGAACATGGATTCCTTGATGCGATCGTCTCCCGCAGAGATTTAAAAGCCTACATCGCGCAGGCGCTGGGGTTTTTCCTCGACTGAATATGACCTACCAGGAGTCGGTTCGCACACTCATGGCGCTGGGCCGGGAACTGGCTGCGCCACGCCAAGCTCACGTGGAGAAGTTTGGCCTTGCTAACATCGCGACACTCGTGGAGGTCTTAGGCGATCCTCACCGGGCTTCTCCCTCGGTCCACGTCGCGGGCACGAACGGTAAGGGATCAACGGCGTCCATGCTCGAGTCGGTCCTTCGCGTTTCCGGCTTTCGCACAGGCCTGTACACCTCGCCGCACCTCGAGCGAATCAACGAACGCATCCGCATCGATGGCGAAGATATTTCCGATGAATCGTTCGCTGCCGCATGGACGCGCGTAGGACCCATGATCGAATCACTGCTGGCCAGCGGCAAACTCGCTGCGCACCCAACCTACTTCGAGTGCATCACGGCCCTGGCCTTTGTGGCCTTCGCTGACGCGGGCGTGAACTTTGCGGTCTACGAAGTCGGTTTGGGAGGGAAGCTCGACGCGACCAATGTTGTCGAGCCTGAAGTCGCCGTCCTTACGTCGGTCGACTTCGACCACGAGAGTTTTCTCGGCTATTCCATCGAGGAAATTGCGACAGAAAAAGCGGGCATCATCAAGCCCAGCGCGTGGGTCGCGAGCTCGGCGGAAAGGCCCGAGGCTCGTGCCGTGATTCGGCGCCGGTGCCAGGAGGTCGGTGCACGTTTGGTCGAAGTGGACGATGCTTGGCGCGTCGACATAACTCAAGCCTCGGACGGCCGCTACCGTGCCGTCGCACGATCGACCGACTTGGAGATTGCGCTCGAGCCTTCGCTGCCGGGCCGCTTCCAAATACGTAACGCCCTTGCGGCGGCCACTGCCGCGCAGCTTCTCGCTGAGCGCGGATTCCCCGTCAGCCGCAGAGCCATCGAACACGGAGTCCAGTCGGCGCGGTGGCCCGGACGGCTGGAGCGGCTTCAGGAGCACCCCACCGTTTACCTGGACGGCGCGCACAACCCCGCCGGCGCAAACCAGCTGCTGGCTTTCTGGAAGGAGAATCTTCCCGGCCGCCGCATTCTGTTGGTTTACGGCGCGATGCGCGACAAGGCGGTCGATGAAATCGCGGGATTGCTATTTCCTGCATCCCACCTCGTACTTTTTACCCAGCCCCTCCAGCCTCGCGCCATTTCGGCCGCCCTGCTTGCGGAAATGACCGGGCACCTCGCGAAAAGCTCCATGGTCGTTCCGGATCCCGCCGAAGCACTTGAGCACGCCCTCGACATCGCTTCACCTGACGATGTCATCTTCGCGACCGGCTCCCTGTACCTCGTCGGGGACCTCCGCTCCTACTGGTCGAAACGTCAAGCTGTCGAGAGAGCCGCCCCAATCCCCGGAAACAGCTAGCGACCTCCCAAAAAGCGTATGTGAGCGTTCCGTATTGCTGGATGTGTTCTTTCGGGTTGCCTACCCCATCGGCACCGATGGCTTCGTTTCAACTTCGGATAGCGAAACTACATTTCCTGCGTCTAACAGCTATCAGTAGGAGCAGTGGGGTGACCGATGACGCGTGACGAGAGACGGCAGGTGCTCGAGTCCTTTGGCCGCGCGCCTGTGCTGCTTTCAACTATCTTGCGCCAGCTCCCGAAAAAGATGTGGCTCTACAAGCCATCGCCGGATCGCTGGAGCATCCACGAGATAATCGTTCATTTGGCCGACAGCGAGGCAAGTTCCTATGTGCGCTGCCGCCACCAGATTGCGGAA
>DASPVW010000038.1:0-45375 GCA_035622155.1 Candidatus Acidiferrales bacterium | reverse complement strand
GGTGCTGTCTGGAAGTCAAGCGATCCGTTGGCTGTGGCATTCCCGTCAAATTGTGTGATGAGGATATGTTTGTTGTTGACGACAGTGATGCTGAAGGTTTCCATGGGGGCCGATGTTGGATCTAAGGTAAGCGCGCCACGCCCGTCGTTTCCGACACTGATCGTCCCATTTACGATCGGATCCGCGGGATATACCTTGATGGAACTTAGATCGAAGTAGTCTTGCTCGCCTGTAATCTTCGCACCACCCAAGACGATGCTGCCGGCGACGCTAATTGCGTTTCCATTGACGTCGGTGCCATTGGCGAAGAAGGTGTAGGTGCCGCTCAGATTTCCGACCGACGTAATTGGATTAATAGTAATGGGAGCCTGCTGATTCTCCGCAGGCACGGTTGTGGATGCCGCCGTGATAACGACGGGGCCCGCGGTTCTTGGCGCCATGTAGCTCGTCAGAGCGCCGCTTGCGGTGTGGGCCGGAGTGAAGGTCCCGCACGTACCCGCCGGAGTACAACTCCAATCCACGCCGGCATTGGCAGGATCACCCGTTACGGTCGCAGCAATGGAGGCCGAGAGGTTAACCTCCAGGCTCGCCGGAGGAGGTGTTGTGATCTGGATGGAAACGATATTGACTGGGGCCTGCTGACTTACCTGGGGTTGTGCTGTGGACGCGGCCTTGATCATGACTGGACCGGCGGTTCCCGGTGCGGTGTACATCGTCAGAGCACCGCTTGTGGTGTGAGCCGGTGAAAAAGTCCCGCAAGTACCCACCGGAGTACAACTCCAATCCACGCCGGCATTGGAGGAATCATTCGTTACGGTCGCAGCAATCGAGGCCGCCAGGTTGATTCCCATGTTCGCCGGGGGAGGCGTTGTGATCCCTATGGAGAGCGCGGCGCCTACTGTGACCGGAGCCTGTTGATGTACGGAGGGCTCGGTTGTGGACGCCGCCGTGATCACCACGGGGCCGGGGGCTCCTGGCGCCGTGTACATCGTCGAGGCACCGCTTGCCGTGTGGGCTGGGGTGAAGGTCCCGCATGCACCCACCGGGGTACAACTCCAATCCACGCCCGCATTGGCAGGATCATTCGTTACGGTCGCAGCAATCGAGACAGACTGATTGGTTACCATGTTCCCAGGGGGAGGCGTTGTGATCTGGAGCATCAGCGCTGGGCCTATCGTGACGGACACCTGCTGATGCACTGCGGGACTTCTGGTTGATGCCGCCGTGATCACCACAGGGCCGGTGGTTCCCGGTGCCGTGTACATCGTCGTGGCACCGCTCGCCGTATGTGCCGGTGTAAAAGTCCCGCATGCACCCACCGGAGTACAAGTCCAATCTACGCCCGCATTGCTAGAATCATTCCCTACAGTCGCAGCAATCGAGACGGTCAGGTTAGCTGGCAAGCTCGCCGGGGGAGGCGTTGTAATAACAATGGAGATCCCTGGACCGCTGCTACAGCCTGCGATAGCGACCGAGACAGCGACGGCGATAATGAGAACGAGTGCTTTCGAATTCATCGCCCACCTCCCGTTGTCTCGCTTACGCTAGGAGACACGAGGAAACCATGTTCATTCCTTACGGTAATAGTGCGGTTTTCAGTCTCGATCGTACGTACGAGGATCACTTTTTGCTGGTTCAATTCCGTTACCACGCCAACGAGCTTGACGGCCTGGCCGGAAGCAAATGAGGCAGCGCTTGGGCCGGTGATCACACGGTTGCCGATATGGGCGTACACCGTACCCTGGGGTGTGGAAACGACTAGGTGCGCACCCACCATCATTCCTGGAGTAGGCTTCGTGACGAGAGCCTGAACGGTTCCTTCGATCGTGACTTCCTTGCTGACATCATACTTGGAAGCGATCACCGTCCGCTTGGGTGCAGCTGACTCGTCGGCATCAAGGGGCACCGCGAGCAGCGAGATGGCGAGGGTCGCGAGAAGGCACATTGCACCGGCGATTTTTCTCATATTCGGCTCCTTACTGAGTTTCGCTTGCCTCCGGAAACAGCACCATCGAACGGTTGGAGTCAACGTCTGTGGTTTTGCGTAACGAAACGAAGGAAACTGTCGCACCCACCTGCTCCGTTGCCATGGCAGAGGATCGCGAGAGTGCGAACGTTCCCAGAATGGCAGTGCTCCAGCGTACGAAATCGATAGGCCAAGATTGGATCTGCATCATCGCATTTTGACACGTCATAGGGAAGGCGAAAAAAAGGTGGATCCCGTTTCGAACCGGACACCGGGGCGATCACACCCGCGACTTAAGAACCAGGAAGGGTGCATAGCCGGAGTCACCCTCCTCCACGAGCATTCCCATCACGCCACTCACGGGATCTCTGCTTTCAACGAGGCGATGGGTCGCTCGAAGGGCGCGAAGTGCAAATGCGGTTCCGGTGCGTCATTCAGCACCGTGCCATCCACTTCTACCCAGGCGTGGGCTTCAAAGCGTCCCTTTTCCTTGCGCGCTCCGATCCGCAACTGAGCAGCGATTCCACGTCTTTCGAGCAGCCAACAGAGCACGAGGGACCGCTCCAGACAATTTGTGCGGAGGAAGAGGTGACGTGCAGCTGCGTCCTCGAACCGCGCGATGGCACCAGCCGCGCCCAAGACAGCCGAATCGGCCCTGTGCACCCGGCGAGCGCTCGCTGTGAACCAACCAAGCATTGACTTCCAGCGACGGAAGCCAACCACGCGCAGGCCCACCCACGTCGCCACGAGCGCAACAGCGGCTTCTAGGACCAAACGACGCGAAAGTGCACGAAGGCTCCAAAACCCGTACCAGGCTTTGATCGTTGTCTTCAACGATGCGCACCTTAGTGAGAGTCTCGGGAATCCGCTTCCCCGCGAGCGCGCTTAGCCGGGCGCAGCAGCCCGTACCTCGATGAGCCCCTCGGCCCACATCTTTTCAAGTAACTCAAACAAGTCATTCTCGCAGCGCTCAGCGTCCACCTCGTATTCATCGAGCAGCGCGTCTCGGAGCTCACCGACACTCCTCGGCTTCTGGAGCAGGCGCCATATGTGACTGCCGACCGGATCGAGTCCGTAGTAGACCGTGTTGGTTAGATTTAAGATGGCGGATTCGTCGCCGAGAGGACAGGAAACCTGATCAGGCGATGCGACGACGATGGAGTGAGTTGAGAGAGAAATGGTCATGCTGTCTGACACCTCTCAGGGTTCGCTCCAGACCGCTTGGGCGTGGGCGAGAGGGACTCGCCGCTTCTAAGCGATCTCCCCACAAGCCAGTGTATTGTAATGACGGGCAGTCACAATCGCAATCATCCTCTGCGGTCCCGGGCAAGTTGGGACGATAAGCGTAGACCGCCCTTCGAGGTGACGCGCTATGAGCTGGATCCGGCGCATGATGGTGAGTGCGTCTGAAAACACGTGGTTGCGGGAACGTGCGCCTCGCTATCGATTCGTTCAGAGCGCGGCCGCTCGGTTTCTGCCCGGAGAAGACGTTGAAGCAGCCCTGGCAGCGGCGCGCCGGTTGGCCGCAGACGGCATCGCGACGCTGCTGACCTATCTGGGCGAGAACGTACGCGACCGATCCGAATCTGAGGCGGTCACCGAGCAATATCTCGCCTTGCTCGACAGCATCCAAGCTCGAGCGCTGCCTGCAGAAATTTCGGTAAAGCTGACGCAACTCGGGCTCGACGTGGATGGCGAACTCTGTTACGCCAACCTGGCAAAGCTAGTCGAGCATGCGGGGGCTCAAACGGTCTGGATCGATATGGAGCAGAGTGCCTATGTCGATCGAACGCTTGCGCTGCACGAACGCGCGCAAAAGGTACATCGGCAAACCGGCCTTTGCCTTCAAGCCTATCTATACCGGACGGAAAAAGATCTCGCGTTGCTCGTTTCCAGGGGCGCTTCGGTGCGCTTGGTGAAGGGCGCGTATAGCGAGTCGCGGGAAATCGCGTACGCAACGAAAGCCGAGGTTGACGAAAGGTACTTCCGCTTGACGCAGGTTCTGCTGGGAAGCGAGGGGCGTCGCACGGGCGTGCGTGCGGTCCTGGCAACGCACGACCGCAAACTGATCGCGCGCATCGCCGAATGGGCCGATCGTGAGGGAATTTCCAAGAAAACGCTCGAATTCGCCATGCTGTATGGCATTCAGCGCGCTGAGCAGCTGCGACTGGCGCAACAGGGTTATCGAAGCGACGTTCTGATCTCCTATGGGACATCCTGGTTTCCGTGGTACATGCGACGCCTGGCCGAGAGGCCTGCGAATGTCTTCTTCGTCGTCCGCAATCTATTTTCGAGCTGAGCGCCCATGCAGAAGACTTCATCACAGCGTGTGCAGGTAGGCCATCAAGTCGTCCAGCTCTTGTTGCGTGATGGCTTCTCCCATCGGCGGCATCATATTGCGCCCACCGACGATCGTCTGCTCGACGAACCGATCGGTTGCGGGCAGCCCGCTCGGCAGGAATTTCTTGTGAAAAACATCTTTGAGGCTCGGTCCTTTGGTTCCCGACGATGAGTAAGCACTGTGACAAGCGGAGCAGTCGCGTTCAAAGACGCGCCGGCCGGCGGATTGCTGGGCGTTCAGCCCCAGCTCGGCATCTGTCTTCGGAGCTGGCTCACCGCAACTGGCGACGGCAAGCAACAAAGCTAGGATCAGTCCGCGTCGCCCCCAACGCTCGTCACAGGGCGTTTCCGACGCGTTACACTTGAGCACGTGATCGAGATTTCTGAGCAAGATCGGGTGTTCATCCTAACGGGCGCGGGAATCAGCGCCGAAAGCGGCCTTCCAACATTCCGAGGCGCGGGCGGCCTCTGGCGCAGTTATCGTGTCGAGGAGGTCGCCTCGCCGCGCGCCTGGCAACACGATCCTCGCCTCGTCTGGGAGTTTTATTCCATGAGGCGGCGCGTCGCCGCTGCTGCCAAGCCGAACCCAGGCCACCTCGCGCTCGCCCAACTCGAGCGCACATTACAGGAGCGCCTGTTTCTCTGCACGCAAAATGTGGACAGCCTGCACGAACAAGCTGGGTCGAGACGCCTGGTTCACATGCACGGCGAGTTGTTCAAAAGTCGTTGCGATCGCTGCGATCGGAGACCTTTCTACGACGCGGAAACCTACGAACCGCCCGCCGACATTCCTCGATGCCATTGCGGCGGGCAGATTCGGCCGCACATCTGCTGGTTCGGCGAAGTGCCGTACCACTTGGATCGAATTTTTGAAGTACTTGCTCAGGCGACTCTGTTTATCGCCGTGGGAACGGCGGGCGTCGTCGAGCCCGCAGCGAGCTTTGTCACACATCTAAGCGGCCGCGCGCCGTCCTACTACGTTGGCCCCGAGGAACCCGCCAATGCCTCAGCCTTCACAAAATGCTTTCTCGCCAAGTCGGGCGAACTGCTTCCCGCGCTGTTTCACCGACTATGAAAGAAGCCTGCTGGGAAATGCAGGAAACCTTAGGAGGAAGATACGAGGAGCGAGCGGACCCGATCGATCAAATCAGGCCCGGATTGATCGGCTTCCGACATGGAAAAATCCGGCGGAAGATGAAGAAGTCGCACGGTCGGAGCACCTTGGCGGAATTTCTCAATGGCCGCGTGGTTCGATCCCATCCCCGGACCGCAAATCACAATGCTGGTCGGCGCGCCCATGACGAACGTCAGGGCGTCGGACGGAAACTGGGTGGTGAAAACCTCATACCCCGAGCGCTGCAACAAAACCCGGAGGTAGGCCAGCAGCTCCAGCGAGCTATCCAGGCAGACGATTCGGTTGCTAGATGCCTGAAGGGTTTCATTGGCAGCGCGTGGATGGACCCGAAAGGCCTCGATGGCATCGGTTTCCGACACATACGGACGAAACACAGGTTTTAGGTTCGTGACCTCGAGGATCCGAAGCACAAAGGGAGGCACTTGGCAAAGCTTGAGATCCCCTCGCGCGGCCCGCAGCACACCGAGTAGACGAACCAAAGTGCCCAAGCCACCGCTGTCAAGGTAGGTAACCTCGGCGAGGTTGATAACCGCTTTCTTGGTCAGCTCCGTCAGTTTTCCCAGCTCGTTCTGCAGAAAGCGGGCTTCCTCGCCGCTGCTGACGATGCGGCCGCGGCATCGGATGACGACAACCTCTCCGGTGTTATGGCTTTCGAGGGTCAGCTGCATGGCGCGCCCGCCGTGGTGCGGAAATCTTACGGGCTCGCGGAAGGGGTGTCAACGATGTTACTAAATTGTGAGACTACTTGGCCGCTTCGTCTTTTTCAACTTTGCCGTCGCGCACGCGAATGATGCGCTCGGCGTGGGCGGCGATATCGGATTCATGCGTCACAAGGATGATGGTGTTGCCACCAGCATGCAGACGCGCGAACAGGGCCATGATTTCCTCACCCGTGGCGGAATCGAGATTTCCGGTAGGCTCGTCTGCCAGGAGAATCGAAGGATTGTTGACCAGAGCGCGCGCGATGGCGACGCGCTGGCGTTGGCCGCCAGAGAGTTCATTGGGCTTGTGCATCATGCGGTCGGCCAGATCGACCTGCGTGAGCGCTTTTTTCGCGCGTTCGATACGCTCGTCCGACGGCGTGCCATTATAGATCATGGGGAGTTCGACGTTGTGGAGGGCCGTCGCACGGGCCAGCAAGTTAAACGTCTGAAAGACGAAGCCGATCTCGCGGTTGCGGATAGCCGCCAGTTCATCATCACCCAGCTGGCTGACGAGACGCCCGGCGAGCCAATAGTTTCCTCGCGTCGGCGTGTCTAGACAGCCGATCAAATTCATCAACGTCGATTTTCCGGAGCCGGAGGGACCCATGATGGCCACATATTCGCCCTTGCGGATGACGATGTTGACACCGCGCAAGGCGTGCAGCTGCTCGGTTCCCATTTCATAGGTCTTCCAAAGATCTTCGGTCTGGATGACGACGCCCGCGCTCACCAGATCGGGTCGAAAGCTCTCGACGCCGGCTTCTTCGACTGCCATGGGCATTGGGCTCCCCCGGTGGCTCCCGCGTTAGCTGGACGTGGAGGCTTCCGCCTTGGGTGTGGAGTTATCGATCTTGACCGTCGCGCCAGGTTTCAGCGAGCGCAGCGCCTTGAAGCTTCCGGTGACAATCGTGTCGCCTTCCCGAACGCCGTCGGTGACTTCAATGTCGGTCACTCCGGTGATACCTGTGTGCACGGGCACAAATTCGGCTTTCCCCGCACGCACCACGAAGACACCTTGGATTTCGCTCTTCTGGTTAGCCGCCCCTTCGCTCCTGGATGCAGCAAGGGTAACGCTGCTGGTCGTGCCATGCTTGGCGTCGTCCAGCTCCTTCTGCGTCCTTTCGGCCAACGCCTGAATCGGGATCGTCAAGACGTCCTGCTTCTGCGCCGTCTGGATTTTCGCAGTAAGCGAAAGCCCCGGGCGCAAGGAAGGAGGTGGGGTGTCGAGTGTGATCACCACCTTGAAGTCGCGCGCCTCCTGCGTATTGGCCGTGGTCTCGGTCATCGCGGCTTCTCCGGACGTGCGAAGGATGGCCAGCTCGCCCACTTCGGTGACGTGACCCTTAAAAACCTTGTCGGGTATGGCGTCAATCGTGACGTCCGCGCTCTGGCCGTCTTTCACGCTCGTGATGTCGGTTTCGTCGACCTTGACCTCGGCGGTCACGACACTCATATCCGAAATCGTCATCAGGAAACTGCCGCTCGCGTTCTGGATTCCAGGAACGACGTTTTCCCCCACACGAACCGCGATATAGCTTACGATGCCGTCGATCGGCGAACGGTAGGTGGTCTTGCGAAGCACGTCTTCCTGGTGTGCCAGAACCGCGCGGGCCTGATCGAGATTGAATCGGGCCTGGTCGCGCGTGGCTCGACTGGATTCCAACTGAGCCTCGGCCGCGCTGAGTGCAGCAACCGCACCGTCATAGGTTGCCTTGGACGCGTCGTATTCCTGCTTGGAAATCAGCTGCTCCTTGAACAGCTGTTGCGACCGCTGCCAATCCAGTTTGGCTTTGTAGAGATCGGACTGGCGCTGGGCCACGGTCGCCGTCGCGGAATCGTAATTGGCCGACGCGCCTTTCATCGCCGCGATGGCCGCATCGATGCTCGCCTGTTGGGCCTGAACGTCGGCTCCGGGCTGAATGTTTTCCAGGTGAAGCAGCACGTCCCCCTTCTTCACATGGTCGCCTTCGTTCACCGCAATGTCGGTAATCTTGCCGATGCCTTCGCCGAGTACGTTGGTGTAGTTCTTGGGCCGGATTTCACCCGAGGCAGTCACGAGCGATGTTAGATCCTCGCGCACTACCCGTCCGCTCTGCACGGTGACGACATCCTGGTTTGACTTGTAGATGCTGTACCAGCCGATGCCCGCTAGGACGAGCACGCCCCCAGCCGCGATCCCGATCTTTTGCCAGGTCTTCATTCACCAGCCTCTAGGATTAGACGATTCAGAACGACAAATCTGCCACCACTTGATAAATACGCCGGGGAGGGACACAATGTTTCTGGCTTTCTAGGTGAGGTGCGAATAAGGACGGAGGACCGGTCCTACCTCCCGTGGCCTACCCCAGGCTCCCAGCGTTCAAGCTCACACTCAAAACGACCGCTCGTAGAACCTTAGATGACTATCTTAATTCGATTCCACCCAGAAGAAAAGGCTTCACCGCGCTGTTGTCCAAGGGGTGGAGTGGCTCGAACCGGCCAGGCAACGCGCCGAAAACGGAGCGATTCCAATCAGGCAAAATGATTGACCTGTTCTATGGTACAGGCTAAAATTCCAGGCCGGAAAAGGTGGAACATGGGCCGTTCTAGCAAGAGCCTCCCGTGGGTCGCGGCGGCTATCGCTGTGGTTTGCCTGATGCCGGGTTCGGCCGGAGCCGTCCCGCAGAGCGACCAAAGCCAACCGAGCCAGCCCAGTCAAGGCACGCAAAACACCCAGACCAAAAAGAACGGCAAAATCAAGCAAAAGAGCGAAAAGGACCTGTATAACGAGCTTGATTCACAGTACAAGAAATGGCTGAACGAGGACGTCGTCTATATCATCTCGCCCGAAGAGAGGCGCTCTTTCCTGCACCTGAGCACCAACGAAGAGCGTGAGCAGTTCATCGAAGCCTTCTGGCAGCGGCGCAATCCTGATCCCGATTCCCCGGAAAATACTTTCAAAGAAGAACATTACCGCCGCATCGCGTATGCCAACGAGCATTTCGCCTCCGGCATCCCGGGATGGAAAACCGATCGCGGCAAGATCTACATCATGTGGGGCCCGCCCGATGAGATCGATTCACATCCGACCGGAGGAACCTGGGAACGGCCCATGGACCAAGGGGGCGGTGACACCTCGACATACCCGTGGGAAACCTGGCGCTATCGGTACTTGGAAGGCGCGGACCTAGGCGAGAATGTCGAGCTTGAGTTCGTCGATCCCTCCTCGACAGGCGAGTATCACTTGACCATGGACCCCAGCGAAAAGGATGCCCTGTTGATGGTGCCCGGCGCGGGCCTAACGCTGGCCGAATCGATGGGCTTAGCCGACAAATCGCAGCGTTTCACCAATACCGACGGCACGCACATGGCGGAAAACGAGCCGGGCTCTATGGGGCTTAACGCCAACAATGAGGAGTTCAACCGTCTGGAAAAATACGCCGCCATCATGAGGCCACCTCCGGTGAAATTCAAAGATCTCGAGGCGGATTCGACGGCCCGCGTGGTGCGGGACCAGGTGAAATTCGATTATCGCTTTGACTTCCTACGGATCACATCCGACACTGTGCTGGTGCCCATTACCGTGCAGATTCCGGTCCGGCAGCTGAGCTTCCAGGAGAAGGACGGGGTCGATTCAGCCTCGATGGATCTCTTTGTGCGTGTGACGAGCCTGAGTGGGCGCGTCGTTCAGACGTTTGAAGACACGCTGCGCAGCGATATTCCGGCATCCCTGCTGCAGAAATCCCTGAATACTTCGCGAATCTACCAAAAAGCTGTGCCACTGACTCCGAACCTCTACCGTCTGGACATCGTGGTGAAGGATGTGAATAGCGGAAACGTTGGAGTGGTGAACACGCGGCTCCCGGTACCGCGATTCCAGGATGACCAGCTCAGCTCGAGTTCACTCATCCTGGCGGATGATTTGCAGCGCGTTTCGTCGAAGGACATTGGGCTTGGGCAGTTTGTCCTCGGAGATGTGAAGGTGCGCCCCAAGCTTGATCAGTCGTTCACAGCAAACGACGCCATGGGTGTTTACCTGCAAGTGTACAACCTAAAAGTTGACGACAAGACACATAGGTCCGACACCTCGGTGGAATATCGGGTCACAAAAGACAAAGACACACAGCCAACGTTGCGGTTTGAGATACCACCGAATAAACTGCCCCAGCATGGTGAGGAGCTGACTCTTGAGCAATTGATCACGCTCGGCTCGCTTGCGCCGGGGAAATATCAGCTTGCTGTGGCCATTACCGACAATCTGGCCAAGCAAACGATTACGCCGACGGCTGATTTTACCGTGAAGCCTTCACCGGCCAGTGCGCCGCAGGGGAGGTAAGAGTTTGAACCTCCGAGCGATTCGAATCGCGGGTCTGGGCTTGTTGGTCTGCGCCTGTGCACTGCCGCTGGCGTCCTCGGCCTACGCCGGAAAGATATCGGGCCTGGTCGTCGATCCGACCGGCACGCCGCAGATGGGCGCGACCGTGCTGCTCTCCTCCGAGCAGTTGCTACCTGCGAAACCCATTCAGCTGCTCACGAACGATCGCGGCCGCTTCTCTGCCTCCATGATCCCGGACGGTCTCTACTCAATTCAGGTAACACTGGCCGGATTTATCCCGGCGATCGAGCAGCATGTCCTAATCAGCCAGCAAGAAGCGACGCGGATCGAAATCGTTCTGGGCACTCTGTTCTCTTCCTTTGAAAAGCTACGCCGCCAACCCGATCAGCCAGGGGCGGCGGACGACTGGACATGGGTTGTACGCTCGGCGGCAGCTGATCGCACTGTCCTCAGGTGGCAGGAAGATCCAGCGACGTTGGGAGGCACGCGAGGTGAAAGCGGCCAGGGGCAGACGGGCCGCGGACTGATCGAGCTGACTTCGGGCGCCGATCATCCAGGCTCGATCTCCGATCCGACCGATTCACCGGCGACGGCCTTTGTGTATTCCTTCGGCCTGGGTGCAAGCAGTCGCCTATTGATGGCAGGCCAGTATAACTACCAGGATGAATCAGGAGGTCTGGCTGCCGCTTGGCTTCCCACCGGTGAAGCTGGAACCGGACCTGTAACGACGATTCTTGTCCGCGAATCACGTCTCGGCCCGAACGGACCGGTCTTCCGTGGGTTGCGGATGTCGCACGACAGCCAGTTGGCCCTCGGCGACCGGCTCAGCGTCCGCTACGGCGGCGAGTATGTGGTTGCCGGGTTCAACGGCACAACTTCGGCGATGCGGCCTCGGGGTGAAGTCGCCATGCAACTTTCGCCGGACTGGCAGGTTGCCGTCGCACTGGTGAGTGAACCCTGGCAGAGTGCGGCGATTTCCGGTGACGCCCTCGAATCTACGCTGAACACGCTCAATGCGTTCCCGACGTTGTTGGTTCGTGGGGGCCATCCCGTGCTGGAAAACGGGTTTCACGAGGAGCTCGCGGTTAGGCACACCCTGAGCAAGCATGCAGACGTAGCTGCGGCAGTCTTTCATGATAGCTCGACGCACACAGCCGTCATCGGACGTGGTGGGGCTTCGGGTGACGATTTCCTGCAGGATTACTTTTCTCAGGCATTCGCCTACGACGGAGGTGCCACGAGCTCAACCGGCGTCCGCGTAGCCTATCGCCAGAACCTTACGAGCACTCTCAAGGCGACTTTGGTTTATGCCTACGCCGGGGCACTTGCCCCAACCAGCGAAGTGGTCGGGAACGGGAGTTTGCGTGACATCTTGGCCACGCAGCACCGTCAGAGCCTCGCCGGTGGCGTTTCGGCGACACTACCCCATGTCGGAACGAAGTTTACGGCGAGCTACAAGTGGATTGGAGGCTCGGCCGTCTCGCAGCTGGACCCCTATGGCGAATCGATCTATCAGATGGACCCATATCTCAGCATGGGAATTCGCCAGCCCTTGCCGTACCACATGGAGGTCGTGGCCGACATGGGGAACCTCCTTGCCCAGGGATATGTGCCTATCTCGACCAGTGATGGGCGGGTCTTCCTTGTCCCATCCTACCGATATTTCAAGGGCGGCCTAAGTCTTCAGTTTTAGTTTAGTTTCGCTATTCCCAGAATTGGAAAGTGCCTTCCAGAAATAGAAAGGTGATGAAAATCTCTCCCCGTCAATTCGCGATAAGACCCTAAAGATCAATGAGTTAAATGGCCCCTTGACCCAGGAGTACCTGGAAGGTAACGTGCTAGCGTAGAGGAGCAGCCCGAGGTGTGGGGTGGGTTCAGATGAATGAGCAGCTGCGAACACGGTTAGGGGCGATCGTCCTGGCCCTGGTGACCTTGACCGCAGTCATATTTGCTTTTCTAAACTTTCAGCAACGCTCACGCTTTATTTCCCCTTCCGACGGTGCCACCTGGATCGATAGCGAGCACGGCGTTCTGGCGCTTCACGTGGTTCCCGGCGGTCCGGCCGATCGCGCCGGAATCCGCCAAGGGGATCGTGCAGAAAGCGTCGGGGGGCGACCGATCCACCGTGCCACAGACGTGACGCGCATCCTTTGGCACGCCGGCCCCTGGGTGGAGGTTCGCTATCGGATCACCCGCAACGATGAGCCGCTGGACGTTTCCCTCATCAGTGCGCCCGAGGAAAATCCTTCATCGCTCGAGAGTTATCTGCGGGTCACGGCCCTGCTGTATCTTTTCATTGGACTTTTCATTTTCATCCGCCGCTGGAACGCTTCCCGAGCCGTTCACTTTTACCTGTTCTGCCTAGTCTCGTTCATCCTGTACAGCTTCCATTACACCGGCAAGCTGAACCAGTTCGACTGGACGATTTATTGGGGTAACGTAATCGCGCTTTTGTTGCAGCCCGCGCTTCTAGTTCACTTCGCACTGGTATTCCCCGAGCGTCGCGGCCTGCTCTGGCCGAAGCTCCTCGCCGTTTATAGCGTCCCCACGGCCCTGCTCGCACTGCACATCTTCGTGGCCACCGGGACACTCGCTTTCGTGCCTTCCCTTGCCAGCCAGCACCTGCTGGACCAACTCGAGTATTTCACTCTAGGTGCTTACTGTTTGCTGGCTGCTGGCATCTTTCTCGCGAGCTATTTCCGTGCGCCCAGCGGAGTCCTGCGCCAGCAATTGAAGTGGGTTGCAGGCGGCACTCTTGCTGGAATCGTTCCCTTCCTGGTTTTCTACATCGTGCCCTTTTCCCTCGGCGCCAGGGCGCCCGCGTGGACAAAATTCTCTGTGTTTTCTCTGGCTCTGATCCCGCTGTGCTATGGCTACGCCATCATCCGCTACCGGCTGATGGACGTGGACATTATCTTCAAGCGTGGATTGGCCTACACGTTTGCGACGGCCGGCATCGTGGTAGTCTATTTCGGTTCGATTGCGTTGATCGGCGAGCTTTCTCACACCGCTTGGTCCGCAGGCTCGCTAGGAGCAGTTGGCGCGATCATCGTTGCCGCGTTTCTTTTTCAGCCACTGCGCGACTGGATGCAAGCGCGCTTGGACCATTTCTTTTATCGCGACCGCCTCGACTACCGCCGCACGCTGATCCAGTTCGGCCGCACACTGGCCAACGAGGTCCGCATCGATCGCTTACTTGATTCCGTTCTGGACCGTCTTTCGCAAACGTTGCTGGTCGACCGTCTGGCCGTTTTTCTCGAGGACGGGGCCAATCCCGGTCACTTTGTCCTTTCGCGCTCGATGGGACTCGAACCGCAGGGGCCGCTTGACTTGAGCTTTTTGGACCCGTTGCGTCCAGAGCTCATTCAAGGATGCCTCTTTATCGAATCGGCACGCGTAGCCAATGAGAGCGAGACGGTTCGCCGCACTCTCGAGGAACTCGATCTCAACTATTTCATCGTCTGTCGCTTCCACGATCACGCCCCCGCCGTTTTGGGCTTGGGAAAGACCGTCGATGGCGATTACCTGTCGAGTGATGACCTCGAGCTTCTCTCCACGATGGCAGGCTATGTGGCCATCGCGGTCGAAAACGCCCGCCTTTACCAGTCACTGGAACAAAAAGCTTTACAGGTCGAACGGCTGAAGGACTTTAGCGAAAATATCGTGGCGTCGTTGCGCATCGGAGTTCTTACGATTGATCTCGAGGATCGGATCGAATCGTGGAATCCACAGCTGGAAGAGCTTGTCGGAATTCCGCAGAGCGAAGCTTTGGGTCATCGCCTCGATGAAGTTCTGCCGCGTGACCTGACGTTTGAAATCGCAGCTCGCGCTCCGAGCGATCACGTCTCCGGCATTTACCGTTTTCACATGAAGACCCGCACGGACCAGCACCGCGTCGTCAACGTTTCGATCGCTCCGCTACTCGGTAAGAGCGGAGCGCGCTTGGGCCACCTCGTTCTTTTGGATGACATCACACAGCGTGTGCGCCTGGAAGACCAGATGGTGCAGACGGAAAAGTTGACCTCACTCGGTCTGCTAGCCGCCGGCGTGGCGCACGAAGTCAACACGCCGCTGGCGGTCATCTCCAACCATATCCAGATGCTGGGTAAGCAGATTCCTGCCGACGATCCACGCCAGCGAACGATCGAGCGCATCGTGAAGCAGACGTTCCGCGCGAGCGAAATTGTCAACAACCTGCTGAATTTCTCGCGCACCGGCGGCGCCGAACCCATGGCCGTAGACTTGCACGCTCTGCTTGAGGAAACTCTCACGCTGGTGCAGCATCCATTCAAGACAGCACGGGTCAGCGTCGTTCGCAACTATACCGAACAGCTTCCACCAGTGCTCGGCTCGGCCACGCGCCTGCAGCAGGTGTTCCTGAATCTGTTCATGAACGCTCGGGACGCCATGCCAAACGGAGGGATGCTCGAGGTTCGGACCGGTGCGCACAATGGCTCGGTGGAGATCGAAGTGAGCGACACCGGAACGGGCATACCTCCCGAGAATCTCCATCGCATCTTCGATCCTTTCTTTACCACCAAGGCCACCGGCCGGGGCACCGGGTTGGGCCTTTCAGTCAGCTATGGGATTATTAAGGAGCACGCAGGAAAGGTGGAGGTACGCTCCACACCTGGTAAGGGCACTTCCTTCCGCCTGGAGTTTCCCGTTGCCCGGAAAGCCGTCCATGCCTAAAGGGTCTATCCTGGTCGTCGACGATGAAGTGGAAATTCGTGAAGGTCTCGAGGAGCTGCTGACTTCCGAGAACTTCGAGGTAACGCTTGCGGAAACTGGCGCGGCGGGTCTGGCCAAACTCGAAGAGCGTCCTTTTGATCTGATCTTGCTCGATGTGAGTTTGCCGGACTGCAATGGCATCGACATGCTCCGCGATTTACGCCAGCGTGACCCGAACCTTGCCATCATTCTCATCACCGCCTTTGGCTCGATTGACATGGCCCGGGCAGCATTTAAGAGCGGTGCGCAAGACTACATCACCAAACCCTGGAACAACGACGAGCTGATCGCTCAAATCTCCCTGGCCGTTGAAGGCCGTCGGCTCCGCGAGGAAAACGTCCATCTCAAGCGAGCCCTGAAGCAGCGCTACAACTTTCCGAATATCGTGGGCAAAAGCGAGAAAATGCTCGCAGTACTCGATCTGGTAGCGCAGATCGCGCCCTCACGCTCGACCGTGCTGATCTCTGGGGAGAGCGGAACGGGTAAGGAACTCATCGCCAAAGCGATTCACTCCGCATCGACGCGCGCCGACAAAGCCTTTATCCCCGTCAATACCGGATCGATTCCGGTTGATCTGCTGGAATCGCAGCTTTTTGGCCACGTAAAGGGAGCGTTTACCAGCGCCGTCGCATCGAAGAAAGGGCTATTCGAGGTGGCCGATCAAGGCACAATCTTCTTCGACGAGATTTCTACCGTCAGCCCGGAAACGCAGGCCAAGCTGCTGCGCGTGATCCAGGAGCGGGAGTTCATGCGCCTGGGCGGCACCGACACCGTCAAAGTCGACGTCCGCATCCTCGCCGCCTCCAATGAGGATCTGCGCAAGCTGGTGCGTGACGGCCGGTTCCGAGAGGATTTGTATCATCGCCTCAACGTCATCTCGTTGCATCTGCCGCCGCTGCGCGAGCGCAAAGAGGACATTCCCTTGCTCGTCGATCGCTTTCTCGCGGAGTTCTGCCGTGAAAACGCAAAGCCGCCGAGCATGTTCACGCACGCAGCCATGAAGCTCTTGATGGATTACGATTGGCCCGGAAACATCCGTGAGCTGGAAAATGCGGTCGAGCGTGCCGTCGTGCTTTCCACGCACGAATGGATGGACGCCGATTTGCTGCCCGAAGCGGTGCGCACACGCGAAATCGTGAAGGGCGTTCATCTCCAACTGGCTGAATTCCTGCCGCCTCTGCCGGGAGAAGCAGGTGGGGGCACGTCCCCGCCTCCATCCCTGTTTGAAATCCTCGAGGAAGTCGAGCGGCGGATTATTGTGGACATGCTCGAGCGCACCCATTGGAACCAAACCGAGGCCGCCGAGCGCTTTCAGATTCCGCTCTCGACTCTGAATCAGAAGATCAAGCGCCTCGGCATCGAGACGCGCCGGCGACCTAGCACGACCCGAGGTGCGGCCTTCGGCTATGGCGAAGGACCCGCCGAGTTTTCCGCTGGCAAATAGACGTAGGTCTACGCCTTGCTGCCCCCTTCTCGGCTGGCTGTTCGCCCTTGTTCGAGCGGGCGCCGCTTCATTTGATACAACGCACGATCTGCCGCCTCGAGCAACTCGTCTCGGGTTGCGCCGTCCCGTGGATAGACGGCCGTTCCGAAGCTCACAGAAATCGCTGGCCTCTCGTCATCTTCCAGAACGCGCTGCTGGATGCGCTCTGCCACCTGCTGAGCTTGCTTGCGGCCGGTCTCGGGAATCACCAAAACGAATTCGTCCCCGCCGTAGCGGCCCGCTGTGTCGATGTCGCGGCAATGCACGCGGAGAATATGGCCCAGCCGACATAAAGCTTGGCTGCCTATCAAATGGCCAAACCCGTCGTTGATGGCCTTCAGCCCATCCATGTCGATCAAGAGAATGCTAAACGGTCTTCCGGTGCGCCCGAACCGCTTGATCTCCAGATCGATCACTTCTAGGAGTTTGCGATAGTTGGCCAGGCCCGTCAGTGGATCGGTCACCGCCAGGTTCAAAATCTGCTCTTCGGCGCGCATGCGTTCGGCCGTCAACACCGCCAAGGTCAGTGTCATGACGGCGACAATGCTCATGAAGGTCTGCAACAGGAGAAGCGACTCATCCTTGGTGCCCACGGCGAACGGGCCAAAACCATGCAGTGTGCCCCGGACGGCGATCCCGGATAGCACCAGTGAGACCGTCGTCGCCTCCCGCGGCCCAAATCGAAGCGCCGCCCACACGAGAAACGGAATCGATAGATATTCCAGCGGGTAACTTCTGTGTGCTACAGGACCAAAAATGATCTGCCCCGTAATTGCGAGCAAAGCGAGGAGAATGGAAAACTCGCCGAGACGGCTCCAGCTCCACCGCACGCGGAAATTCGCACTCCATAGCAGCAGGAGCGGCCCGAGGATCAGAACGCCCGCTTGATCCCCAAGCCACCAGGCAAACCAGATCGGTTTGTAATCAGCCCAGCTGGCGAAGCCAGCCCAGGCGAGCGCCGTTGCGCCCATCGTAGAGCTGATAGCGGTCGAGACCGGGCCCGCTAAGAAGGCAAATTTGAGCGTATCTTGCACGCGATCGAAGCATCGAACGCCGTTGGCAAATCGCAGCACCAGATACGCTCCCACAAGCCCTTCCAGCGTGTTTCCGGCTGCAATGGCAAGGGAAGTCCAGACAGAGCCCGCCGTCGTGATGTTCACCAGGAAAGCGCCCAACGCAACCCCAGGCCACACCCGAGGGCCAAGGATCAGAAGTGCGGCCAGTACGATTCCCGATGGTGGCCACACGGCCGTCGAGCTGGGGTGTACCACAGCCGTGCTGAGCCCAAGCTTTCCCGCCGCAAAATAAGCCGCCGCCATCACAGCCATGGCAATCAGGTCTTTTTGCCGAAGGTACAGCCTGGAGCGGCCCATGAGAGGGTTCGCCATCGCAGGGAGGCCTCTGCCATTATTGGACGCCCAGATTGCGCAGCGATGCGGTTTTAGAATCGGAGGCGAAACGCGAAAGAGTCAATCAAGGTATATCGGCTCTTTTGCTTTTTGTTCAGAAGCGCACGCGGGTCCAGCGATCAGGAGACCAGCGGTTGGCCTGCAATCTTTTCAAGGATTCGGTAAGGAGCCTGTTCGGGTAGAACTAGGGCTTCCGCAGGCACCAGGAACGTCTGCTCGAGCGCATATTGGCCTGACATCACCGCGTGGGCCACTCCATCGGTCAGAACCAGCCACGTCGCCCGCGGTGGAAATTCCAAACGGATCTTCCTACATCCTTTCTGAAAGTCCGCGTTCTCCTTCAGATAATCGTGGAAACCCAGCATGAACATGTCGTAGGGGGTCCGACCCATGCTGCGGAAGCCGAGTTTCGCTCCCCAATCCTGAACCGTCCGACCAACCCAGGATTCTTCGGCAACCCGGCGCAAGCCCGCCTGTTCGGCGTATTGTTCTGCGAGCATTTGAAAGGGTTCGGTGGTGTGCCACACGCGCGCTTCGGTTCGATTTAAATTGGTGAAGACGCGCAGAATGCGCCCGCCGTGCGTGGGCCGACTGGGAAAAGCGTCCACGTGCAGCAAGTCGTTGCGCTTGTGCAGCGGCAAGCCGCGCCTTTCTTCCGCAAAGGGGCGAAAGCTCGCAAAATCAGTCGTACATTTCCCAGCATAAGGCTCGAGAAGCATTCCGACGAAATCGACGACCGCCGCCGAATAGTTTCGAAAGATCCTGCGGAGACGATCGGTTGTCTCGGCACTTGCGGAAACACCTTTGAGCAGGTCCTCAGTTGGCCTGTAGGAAACATTCTTATGCAATCGCAACTCGGTCCACTGCTGCGCCAGCAAAAACTCCTGATCCTCCTCTGGTAGAGCAAATGGCAGTTCACGAAACAGCAAGATCTGCCCGCTCTCAAGCGATTCGCAATAGCTACGCGACCGCGCATCCCTGTGCTGAGGATTCACCCAGCCGACGCCCTTGCGATAATCCTCCACTACAATCCAGGGAAGGTTCACGATTTGCCAGTCGGGCTGCTGTAGCCGCGCGGGAGCAGCGCCATGGAGATGTCCGCACGCGAAAGATCTACGCCATCAAGCTTCGTTTCCCTGAGAATGGCGGTCCTCAGATGGGCGCCTTCAAATTCAGCGCCAGCAACCCGCGCCTCGCGAAAATTCGTCGCTCCGAAGTCGGCGTGTCGCAAGATCGCCCCTTGCAGGTCGGCGCGAAACAACTCCGCTCCCCCTGCCTGCGCTTCCGTCAAATCTGCGCCGGAAAGGTTCGTCTCGGTCAGATCTGCTTTTCGCAAGTCCGCTTTTCGCAGACAGGCTTTGCTTAAATCCGCCGACCCTAGTTTTGCCTCGCGCAAATTCGTACCTTCGAGATTTGCGCCGGCAAGATCGGCGTACGCTAGGTTCGTGCGCTCAAGATTCGCGCGCGAAAGGTTGGCTCCCGCCAGATGGGCGCGAATCCCCGCGGGATCGCCACGCACGAACTCGGTATGGCTCGCCAGAATCTCCGATAACCTTTGGCCGTTGTGGCGGATCGCGCGCGGCGACCGCAACCCCCCAACCTTGAGCGCGCTCAGAATACCCATGAGAAATTTCTCGCATGCATTGTGGCTCTCCAAATTCTACTAGAAATGCGATGGCAGTGCTGGAACCATCTCCGCACACTCACTTCCGTGGTAACGTTGAGGGTAACCTCCGGCGTCGGAAGGCGAGCGGCGGCTTCGGCTTGGAGGTTGCATTCGTCATGAGTCTCGACCGACGGTTTTTGCTGATCCTCCTTGTTGTCGTATTTTGTGCAAATCTCCCGCCTTTAGCTGCACAAGACAATTCTGCTCCTACCGACGAAACCGTCGCAAATCTCGCCGCAGGCCGCGTGATTGTTGCGGTCGTAAGAAATGCGATCCTTGTAGCAACTGTGGAAAACCCCGTCGAAGTGGAGACGCGTCCGCCGAGGCCGGTTGAGCTCGCAGGCGCTCGGCTGGGAATCCTCCTGGGACCGGTCTTTTGGTGGTCGCCTACATCAAAGGTTGCCTTTGCCAGTCTGGATCAAGAACTTCCCGGTTTGCACAGCCGCCTCGTCGCTCAGGGCCCGCATCTTCAGCCCGCACAAGGCGGTGAAGAGGCAGCCGACGTGGAAGGCATCGGTCAGGGCCTGCTCGAGCGACTCAGTGATGTCGTGCAAAATCTGCACAGCAAGGTAGACCTCGGGGCAAACGAGCCTTTGGTTCGGCTCGTCGTCGCCGACTACCTTCCCGGCTACGGCCCGGAAATTTGGGAGCTCGATTACAGGATCAAACAACAGGAAGAACAGGGCGGTTATTGGACCACGCGCGTTCTTAGGCCGGCGTACCTTCAGTTTTGGCCGCCGGAAAAGGGTCAGCCGCGCACGCTGGTCGAGTTCGCATACCCGGATCACGTACTTGCGCCGCTGCTCGATCTGCTGCGTCAACGGGACCCGCGCCTGGAGAAGATTCTCAGTTCCGACGCGAAGATGGCCCAGGTCGCAAGCCAGTTCCTAGGAGGTGAAAGCAACAAGGTCTCGGCCGCTGACGCCACCCAGTTCCTTCGCGCCACCCTCGATGCGACGGCCCCGCCGAGCGCTCGCGAAACCATGGCCATCATCACCGAGGACAAGGGTTGTGATTGGATACTCGCGCCGCCGATCGAGCCCAAGGTGAAGTTGGAGCAAACCGAGCGAACTAATCGACTTGACGATGCCCCCAGCCTCCTCAAAGGATCGCCATGAGGATCATTGCTCTTCGGCGATCTGCTTCTGTAGCCGCGCGTTTTTCTCCCCGACCGAGCGCACCATCTCTTCTTTGTGAGCCACAAGCTTGCGCGCGATTTCCTCGTCGGACAGCGCAATGATCTCCGCTGCAAAAATCGCAGCGTTGACGGCGCCGGCCTTATCGATGGCCATCGTCGCCACCGGGATTCCCGACGGCATCTGCACCGTCGCCAGCAGAGCGTCCAGGCCACTGAGCGGACTGGTGCCGAGCGGCACGCCGATCACGGGCAACAAGGTGCTCGCCGCCATCACCCCGGCCAGGTGGGCCGCCGCTCCCGCCGCCGCGATCACGACCTTCAATCCGCGCTCGGCAGCCGTCGTCGCATATTCGTGCGCCCGCGCAGGCGTGCGATGAGCCGAGAGGACCTCCATCTCATACGCAATCCCGAATTTCTTCAGCGTCTTTCCCGCCTCGCTCATTACGGGAAAATCTGAATCCGAACCCATAACGATTCCTACAAGTGCCCGCCTTTTTGCCGCAGTCGTCACTTCCTCTCCTTAAGGTTGCTACCCATGAGTTGCCGGACCGGCCCTTCAGCTCCGCCGCATGTCGGCGACCTTGCCTTTGACGGCCTCCGCCTCTGTTCGGTGCTTGATGCCGATGTCACCGCGAAAGTGCGACCCCTCGATCTTGATTCGACTGACCGCCTCGTAAGCCGCCCCCCGCGCGTCTGCCGTGTCTCGGCCCAAAGCGCTAATGACCAGCACCCGACCGCCGCTGGTCTCGAAGACGGCGCCGCTTCGTCGCGTGCCGGCGTGGAACACAACGACGCTCGGGACCTTCGCCGCTTGCTCCAGTCCATCGATCCGAACTCCCGTCTGGGGATCTCCCGGATAGCCCTTGGAGGCGATCACCACGCTCACGCTGGCACCCGCACGCCATTTCGCTTCGAAATTCCCCAGGTCGCCGGCGGCTGCCTTTCTGCACGCCTGAGCGAAATCAAAACCGGCGCGCGGCAGGGTTGCCTCGGTCTCTGGATCCCCAAGTCGGCAGTTGTACTCGAGGACCTTCGGCCCCTCCGCTGTGAGCATCAGCCCAAAATAGAGGAATCCTCGATACGACAGCCCTTCCCGCCTGAGCCCGGCAAGGGTCGGTCGCACGACCGCCTGAATGATTTCCCGCTCGAGGTCCTCCGGCACGATTTCATCGGTTGAATAAACGCCCATTCCGCCAGTGTTCGGCCCCTGGTCGTCGTCAAACGCACGCTTGTAGTCGCGTGCCGGTGCCATGCGGATGAAATGATCCCCGTCCGTCACAATAATGTAGGAAAGTTCCTCGCCCACCAACGCCTCTTCGAGTAGCACCCGTTTCCCCGCTTCCCCGAACTCACCTTTTTCCATCACGCGGGTGATGAAATCCGCGGCTTCGTCCGCAGACGAAGTCACAAGTACTCCTTTACCCCCGCACAGGCCATCGGCCTTGATCACCACTGGCCAGTTCATCGACTCGAGCGCGACCCGCGCCGCCCGCGGGTCCTCATAGATTCCGTACACGCGAGCCGTGGGAATCAAATGCCGCTCGAGGAACCGCTTGGCGAAAATCTTGCTGCCCTCGAGCTGCGCCGCACCCCTCCTCGGCCCGAGAAGCCCGAGGCCCCGTGAGTGAAACTCATCGGCAATTCCCGCAACCAGCGGCACCTCCGGCCCGACGACGGTTAGATCAGCGCCCAGTCTCTGAGCTAAATCCGCCGCCGCTCTCACGTTTTTCACATCCAGTGGCACGCACTGCGCGTCCGGGACCATTCCGTCGTTCCCTGGCGCACACCATATTTCTTCGACAGAGGAGCTCTGCCGAAACTTCCACACGATCGCGTGTTCACGTCCACCACTACCGATGACGAGTATCTTCACGCCTTTCGCTCGAAACAGTCATCACACCAACATGAAGAAAATACCACTGGATGAGACGAGCGAGCTTGGAATTCAGAATGGGACGACCAGATGAGTGTTCACGCTAGGTGCTCAGGCACACCCGCGCGGGGCATCGCAGGGTCACGTGTTTCGGGGCTTCGCGGCAGCCTTATCGAGACGCCGCCCGCGCAGCGACGTTTGGCGCGGCTTCGATCGCTGGATCCTTTTCGATTTCGAGCGAACCTTTGAAGTCCGCGCCCTCTTCAATCGCGATCTGCGGCGCCGTTAGACTCCCGATCGCGGCGCCCTTTCGCTTGATCTCGATCCGCCCCTGAGCGCGCACGTTGCCCTTCACGTAGCCGTACACCACGACGTCGCGGGCGTTGATGTCCGCCGTTAGCTTCGCCGTCGGTGCAACCGTCAGTTTCCGCTGATCCAACTGGATCAGTCCTTCGACCGTGCCTTCGATCAACAGGTCCTCGGTGCAGGTAATGTCGCCTTTGACATGCAGGCCCGATGGCAGGCGATCGGCCGTCAGGTCTGCTGCTTGGACTGCATCTTTCTGTTTTCCGTTCTTAGTCCACATGGGACCTCCCAAGAATAGCTACCCGGCGCGGATTTCACGACGGGTGCCCGAAGTCGATCTACCGTCGAAGCCAACAGAAGCGCTTTCTGTTTGCAAATTTCACGCGCTTCGGTTCGTCTCTGCTCTGTGGTGCCCGTTTCCATTGGCGGGCACCTGCGCCGCCGCACTCCGAAGCAGAAGGTCAAGATCCTTCGACCTCAATCTATGTGGCCGACTTCCCCAGCTTTCTTCTGCTTTCATCTGGGTGCTTGCTTCCAGCTCGCCCAAACGTCTCGAGGTATACTCCGTTCGCGAGTCAGTCTCCATAATTCGGAGAATTTTTCGCTGAAGTTCCTCAAACACTGCTTTTACGTCCGCTGCCCCATCCACGGTTTCGAAATGGAATTCCACGCTCAGCCTTTCCAATTCCGCCAGCAAGGCCGTCTGATAGCTCCGAAAGTTCTCATACATATCCTGGCCCGGGAAAACGTCCATCCCCGATTCCCAATAATCGAAACCCCGTGAAAAAATCACGCGCGGAATCAGTTCGTCTACGCCGATCCGCAGATAAATCACCGCATCGGGCACCAGGGCCACGCTGTAAATGCTGCGGATCCACGCAGGGTCCATGCCGCGAACGATCGCTCTGGCCATCAAGGAATAAATATAACGGTCTGTCAGCACAACAAATCCCGCACGGAGTGCCGGGACGATTTCGTTTTCCAGCCGGTCAACAAAATCCGTCGCATAGAAAAGACTCTGCGTCACCCGCCCTAGGTTGTTTCCCTCCTTGGCCCGGCGAATCCCCTCGCCGGCAAGCGGAGAGCGCGTCATGCCCGTGTCGAGCACCGCATGCCCACGCTCCTCAAGCCACCCCTTCAGCAAATTGATCTGCGTGGTGCGTCCTGCGCCGTCAGTTCCCTCGACAACAATCAGCTTCCCCGTAAGGTCGCTGAGCTTCATGCCCGGCAACGTTTTTCCGTATGTCTGTCTCATGGTCTGACCCTCAGTTCTTTGGCTCGATCTAGATGGGCCGTCGCGATTTGTCGCACCTGCGCCTGCTGGACCTCAACCGGCAGGGTCGCGTCAATCACCGTCAGTCCAAATTCTGGGATCATCCGTTCGTACTCTTGAAGGATTCTTCCCTGGAACAGGCCAAAGCTTTCGGTCGGATCGTCACTCAACCCAAGATCGAGCCCCGCTTCGTAGAACTTGAATCCGTCGCGCCCGGTGACCAGCCGTCCGATCGCGGTTTCGAGCGGCACCCGAAAATAAAACGCCACGGTCGGCTTCATCGCAAACCCGTAGAGGTCACGCACCCATGTGCTGTCCATTCCACGGGCCACATCGCGCGCGAACGCTGTATAAATGTAGCGGTCGCATAACACGACTGCTCCGGCTTTCAGCAGCGGTAGAATGCTTCGCTCAATCCGATCGGCAAAATCGGTCGCGTGAATCAGCGAGAATGTAGCAGGCGTCAGCATCTTCTTTTTCTTGCCCAGCTTGGTCGTATCTTTCACGAGCGGTGAAGAGTTCCAGGTGCTGAAGACCACTCCATAGCCCCGCGACTCGAGCCACTTGTGCAGCAAGCTGAGCTGGGTGGATTTACCCGAACCGTCAATTCCCTCGACAACGAACAGCTTCCCCGGAAATGGTTGGGCGCCATTCTGCCGCGGCTGCTCACCCACTTCTTGAGCGGGTTCGAAAACTTCAAACGGACCAATTCTCAGGTGGTGAGCTGTGTTCATCGCTCTCGCTTTTCTTGCCCTGAATCCCGCTAACGGTTGTCGGGCATGGTTCGGCTACCATCCCTCTGCGGGCGTGCCAATAGCTTGTTGTTCTTCGGGGTTTCTGGCGTGAAGGCGGATTCCCGGCGGACGCTCGCCACTATGCACGAAACAACCACATTTTGCACCAGAAATTTCCGCCTTTGTCGCGCGAATCGAAACTGTGCGTTTCCTCCCATCACAGATTTTTTGCCGCGTCGCTTGTCCCCGGCTCCTAAACGTGATTTCATCGGGCTCGATGCCCAGGGAGTTCGCACTCATCCTTCTGTTTCTTGCCTCGGCCGTTCCCTTGCTGGGACGCCACCGCACCCGCCAGTTGATGGCCATGCCGCAAACCACGAAAGCCAACCGTCTGGCTCTGTACCGCTCGACTGTCGCTTCTCAGTGGGTCGGCGCCGCCTTCATCTTCTGGCGCGCCACGGCCCATCGGGTCCCACCTTCGGGTTTGGGCCTGGCGATCCCTCAGGCCCGTCTCGCCGTGGTGGCTGCCATGGTGTTGTCGGCGCTTGTCCTAGCCAATCAGCTTCTAAGTCTTCGCCGCCTGGCTCATGAACCGACCGATGCCGGATCGATCCTCCTGCAACTGGCGCGCAAGGTGTTTCCTCAGGATCACGGGGAGCGTCTGGCTTTTCTTGGCGTCGTCCTCACAGTTTCGCTTTGTGAGGAGTTTATCTTCCGCGGGTTTTCTCAGCATGTGCTTGAAACCGCCCTGTGGGGAAGCGCTCTCGCCGGGATTTTTGGCTCGGCCATCCTGTTCGCGTTGGCGCATTTGTATCAGGGTAGCCGAGGGGTTATTGCTACGTTTGTAGTTGGTGTGCTTTTTGCGTCCGTTCGGAGCTACAC
This sequence comes from Candidatus Acidiferrales bacterium, assembly GCA_035622155.1. GTDB lineage: Bacteria > Acidobacteriota > Terriglobia > Acidiferrales > UBA7541 > Palsa-295. The sequence continues at coordinate 19,420 of DASPVW010000038.1, read as the reverse complement.
GGGAAGCCTGCTCGCGCCAATCGCGGCGCATTTCACGGCCGATCTAACGGCGGGCCTGTTTGCACCCGCCCACCTAGGTATAGGCCGCTCGGCGTTGCGCGATGGCAAGAACGAGCTCTAATGGTCTCGGATGCGCAAATCGCGGAAGGTCTTGCCAGGTATGGAGTTAGGCCAGATGCTCGGCTGCTTGGTCAGATTCGCGAATACACGTCGCTGCTTCTGATTTGGAATCAGAAGATTTCGCTAACGGCAGTGGTGGACCCAGACAGAATCATCCGGTTTCACTTTGGCGAGAGCTTCTTCGCCGTGGCGAAGGTACCGCTCGAAAATGGTCGGCTCGCCGACGTTGGGTCGGGCGCTGGATTTCCCGGCATACCCATCGCGATGCTTGCTCCGCAATTGAAGGTCACCCTGGTCGAGGCCAACCTGAAAAAGGCAGCATTTCTGGCGGAGGTTATCCGAAAACTGGCCCTTCATAACGCCTCTGTTGCAAGAGCGCGCATGAGGGACCTCGACTGGGCTGACTTTCACTTCATCACGGCTCGCGCACTTGGCCTCGGGCGAGAGCTCATCGAGTGGTCCTATCGGTCGCTCGCTTCCTCGGGGAAGCTTGTTCTGTGGGTGGGCGCCGGTGATGTGGAGGCGCTCACGTGTGAAGTAGCGTTCTCCTGGGAACGGCCCATTTCCGTACCTGGCTCGCGACATAGACGCCTTCTCATCGGATCTCGGAATTGACTGTTCCACGTGGAACACTCCAGGTCCAACTGTTCCACGTGAAACATCTTGCCTTGCGCAAGGCCCCTCTGCTAGAGTCCGCTTTTTACTGGGGGACGTCTTCTTGGCGAGAGTCATTGCCATCGCCAATCAAAAAGGCGGTGTCGGGAAAACCACGACAGCAGTCAATCTCGGAGCCTCACTAGCAGCCTCAGAGAAGAACACCCTCCTCATCGATACCGATCCACAAGCCAACGCCACGAGCGCCCTTGGATTCCCGAGGGATCCAGCCCGCAGGACACTCTATCAGACGCTGGTGCTTGGTGAGCCTATCGATAGGATCACAATCGATGCAAAGATGGACCAGCTGGATCTGATCCCCTCGGACAAGAACCTGGTCGGAGCGGCCGTCGAACTGGTCTCGATGGAAAATCGCGAATACCGGCTTAGGGACGCAATTGCGAGCACCCGCGACAAATACGAGTACATCCTGATTGACTGCCCACCGTCCCTCGACCTGCTGACAGTAAATGCCCTCGCCGCAAGCGACTCCGTTCTGGTTCCGATTCAGTGCGAGTATCTGGCCCTGGAAGGCGTGTCGGAGCTTCTAGACACCCTCATGCGCCTCCGTCGGACGATCAATCCATCGCTCGCGATTGAGGGTATTCTCCTCACGATGTATGACGACCGCACCACACTCTCCAAGCAGGTGGCGGCGGACCTTAGGAGCTTCTTCGGATCGCAGGTTTTCGAGTCAGTCATCCCCAGAAATGTCCGTTTGGCCGAGGCGCCCAGTCACGGGATGCCCGTCCTATTCTACGACATTCATAGTAGAGGAGCAGAAAGCTACATCCAGCTTGCGAAGGAGGTTATCGCCAATGCCCAGAAACGCCTTGGGCAAGGGACTGAGCGCACTGATACGGGAGCCGGAACCGCCGCCAGTGCCGCTCGCGCCGGGGCAAGTTCCAGCCCCCTCCCAGCCAGTAGTGGCCCGACCGGAGACGGTAACGGCACCAGCAGCGGCGACGGCGGCAGCACTGGCCCCAGCTGAAGGACTTATCCAGGTCGACATCGACTTGATTGATCCGAGTCCTTTTCAGCCACGGAGCCGCTTTCGGGAAGAGGCCCTGGACGAATTGTCACGGTCGATCCGGGCCAGCGGTATCGTCCAACCGTTGGTGGTCCGAAGGATGGGGCAGCGCTATCAGCTAATTGCCGGCGAGCGACGCTGGCGAGCGGCGCAGCGGGCAGCGATCGCTACCGTTCCCGCGGTGGTTCGCGACGTTCGCGATGAAATGGCATTGGAGATGACGCTCGTCGAAAACCTCCAGCGCGAAGACCTCAATCCCATCGAACAGGCGCGGGCCTTTGAGCGCTTAACCAAGGAATTCCACCTAACGCAAGAACAAGTTGCCGAGCGCACCGGAAAAGACCGCGCGACGATCGCCAATTCGGTTCGCCTGTTGCGACTCGAGCGTCCAATCCAGGATTTGCTCGAGGAAGGACGCCTTTCGGCTGGGCACGGACGGGCACTGCTGGCTATCGCCGAAGCCCAAGACAGACTGGTACTGGCGCGCCGCATCGCACGCGGCGGCATGACCGTCCGGCAAGTGGAGCGCTCTGCCGCTCGTATCGCCCGCAAAAAGCCAGAGGCGCCCCCCGCCGTACTCGACCCCAACACGAAGTGGGCCGTTGATGAGCTTCAGCGCAAATTCGGAACAAAAGTAGCGATTCATCCCCTGCGGCCCGGGCGCCCAGGTCAGTTAGTGTTTGAATACTACGATGCCAGTGATCTGAACCGCCTCTATGACCAACTGATGAGAGAATAAGGCGATGGCCTGGAGCTGGTTCGACCGCAAGCGGCAGGACCCCACCGAATGGACGGGCTTCCTCGAGCGAGGGGTCAAGATGGAAGGGAAGCTCGAGTCGAGCGGCACGTTTCGCATCGACTCGGCCATCAAGGGAACGCTGTTGTCGCAGGATACCCTAGTCTTGGGAGAGCATGCGACCGTCGAAGGGGAGATCCACGGCAACCGCGTCATCATCGCCGGCCGCTTCAACGGACTGATTCGGGCAAAGGCCAGAGTCGAAATGCAGCCCAGCGCCATTGTGACCGGCGAAATTCACTGCCCGTGCGTGGTGATCGAAGCCGGAGCCATTTTCGACGGGCACTGCCACATGCCCGCACCCGCAGAAACAGGCAAGGCCGTGATGATTCCGATTCGCTCCGTCGCCGGTCAATCTCAGGGCTAACGCTAGGCAATCACCAGACGCAGGAACTTCTTTTTACCTGCCCGTAGCAGATACTCGCGCGGCTTCGACAGGTCGATCTCCCTTTTCACGTCGTCCACCCGAACGCCGTCGATCTCAACGCCGCCTTGCTTGATGAGGCGTTCGGCCTCGCTTCGTGAGGGCGCGGCCTTCACCTCCACCAGCAGCAGCGATAAACGCTTGGGAGCGCTGATCGAGAGATCCAGTCGCGGGGCATCGGCGGGCGCCTCGTGTTGGCTATAGACGCGCTTAAAGTCGTGGGCCGCTTTCGTCGCGGCTTGCTCGCCGTGAAATCCGGCAATGATCGTATGGGCCAGTTGGCTTTTTGCGCTCATCGGATGCAGGACTCCGCTGCGAACCTCCTCCCGCAGACGACTGATCGTGGGCCAAGGAAAATCGGTGAGCAGCTCGTAGTACCTCCACATCAGGTCATCGGAAATCGACATCAGCTTTCCGAACATTTCACTCGGCGGTTCGCTGATGCCGACGAAATTGCCAAAGCTCTTTGACATTTTTCGCTCGCCATCGAGCCCGACCAGGATCGGCATCGTCAGAACGGTCTCGGAAGGCAAGCCATATTCCCGCTGTATATCGCGATGCACGAGCAGGTTGAACTTCTGCTCGGTGGCGCCTAGTTCGACGTCGGAGCGCAATACGACCGCGTCGTAAGCTGTGAGCAGCGGATACAGCAGCTCGTGAACGGAAATCGGCTGGTTCCGATCGAGCCGCGAACGAAAATCTTCGCGCTCCAGCATGCGCGCCAGGCGATAGTGTCCGCACAAGCGGACCACATCGTAGCTGACCATTTTCCCGAGCCACTCACTGTTGTAGCGGACTTCCGTTTTAGAGCGATCGAGGATCTTGTAGACCTGTTCGAGGTACGTCTTGGCATTCGCGTCCACTTGTTCGCGCGACAGCGGCGGACGCGTTTCCGATTGCCCGGTGGGATCACCGATCATAGCGGAAAAATCGCCGATTAGAAAAATGGCGGTGTGGCCCATGTCTTGAAAATGCTTCAGCTTCCGCAGGACGACGGTGTGGCCGAGATGAAGATCGGGCGCGGTGGGATCAACCCCGAGATAAACGCGCAGAGGTTTTCCCGTTTTGCAGGACTCGTCAAGCTTGGCTTTCAGCTCGTCCTCGCGGATGATCTCCGCGCTGCCTTTTTTCAAGTACGAGAACTGTTCTTCGACCGTTTTGAATTCGCCGGCCATCACGATTTTTTCACCCAATCTTCCAGGGGAAGGATCCGGACACGCCGGCCTTCGATACGCGCGCGCCCTTCGAGAACCAAACGCACGGCTTCGGTATAGATACGGTGCTCTTCGCCGAGGATGCGCGCTGCCAACGTTTCCGGCGTGTCGTCGTCTTCGATCGGGACAACAGCCTGCAAGAGGATGGGGCCGGCGTCGAGATTTTCGTCAACGAAATGCACCGTGCAACCCGAGAATTTGACACCGTGTTCGAGAGCCTGCCGCTGCGATTCAAGGCCTGGAAATGCGGGCAGCAGCGACGGGTGAATATTCAAAATGCGTCCCGGAAAGGCATGCACGAAATAGGGGGAAAGCAGGCGCTTGTATCCGGCAAGGCAGACCAAATCGACGTTTCTCTCGCCGAGGGCGGCAACGACCAGCCTGTCGTAGGCCTCGCGCTCCAGACCCTTGGAAGGGATGGCCCGCGCAGGGATCCCGCGGAGGCGAGCTTTTTCAATTCCCGGTGCATCTTCGCGGTTGCTTATGACGACCGCGATTTCAGCATTAGGAATGCGGCCTTGGGCAACGCTATCGGCAAGCGCTTCGAAATTCGAGCCGCGCCCGGACAGGAGCACGCCAATGCGGTTTTTCATGAGAAGGCGAAATTAGCACAGTTCCCGGAACGCGGCAAAACGGCCGAGGCGTATGCTGAGGCGTGATTGCGGAGATTGTAGCAACGCTGGCGGTAGCCACCTTTTTCGGCGCGGCCGTGTATATCAACCTTCTTGTCGAGCATCCTGCCAGGCTTTCCTGCGCCGGACGGCTCGCAGTAACCGAGTGGAGGTTGAGTTACCGACGAGGGACACTTTTACAGGCGCCGCTCGCCCTGATCGGATCTGCTTCGGCGCTGATGGCGTGACGAACCAGGCACGATCGGGGATGGATGCTCGGCGCGCTGCTGTTCGGCCTGGTGATCCCGTTTACACTCGTCGTCATTTTGCCGACCAACCAACGCCTGGAGAGCAATGATCTCGACCTGTCCTCAGACGAAGCGTTACGACCTCTGCGCCGCTGGGGTCGACTGCACGTGGTTCGGAGTGTCCTGAGCGGAGTGGCTTTGCTTATTTTCCTGCTCACACTGTCAGGAAAATAATCACCAGTCTCAGAGTCAGAAGCCAGTATCTTCGACTTGGGAACCAGATCGTGACAAGCGCAAACCAGAGCCAATAGTCAGAGAGGCAGTTCACCGGAATAGAACACGTTGGGGTTTCCTCGCGCGGCGCGCTCGATGCGCCCGATCAGAAAGAATTTTTCACGGCGGCGTTTCAGCTCCGATTCAACCCGCGAGATATCCCGCGAAGGAACCACGAGGATCATCCCCACGCCGAGATTGAACGTCCGAAGTAGCTCGGCGCGCTCCATACGGCCCACCTGTGCCAGAAAGCGGAAAATGGGCAGCACGGGCCAGGACCCCAACTCGACGACGGCGCGCACATTGCGAGGCAGTGCGCGTGGCAGATTGCCCGTGATACCGCCACCGGTGATGTGCGCCATCGAGGCGACCCACCCACGCGCCAGGACGTTTTTCAGCAGCGGCCAATAGCAGCGGTGCGGCTTCAGCAGTTCGGCGCCGATCTTGTTGCCGATTTCGGCAACGTAGCTATCGGGCCCCAGTTTGGCAACTCCGAAAAGGAGCTTGCGCGCGAGGGAGTAACCGTTGGTGTGCAGCCCGCTCGAAGCGAGTCCCAAAAGCACGTCGCCGGGGCGCACACGGCTCGGGTCGAGCCTTTTCTTCCGTTCGACGGCGCCAACGATGAAGCCAGCAAGGTCGTATTCACCAGGTGCATAGACATCGGGCATTTCTGCCGTCTCGCCGCCGATCAACGAGCAACCAGCCTGCTTGGCTGCTCGGCTTATGCCTTCGATCAGCTGCTCGATGACGCGGGGATCGAGCTTGCCCATGGCGATGTAGTCGAGGAAAAAAATCGGTTCAGCGCCCTGTGTCAGAATATCGTCGACACAGTGATTGAGGAGGTCGGCACCAACGGTCGAATGGATACGGGCGGCGAAGGCAACCTTGAGCTTGGTGCCGACTCCGTCGCAACTGGCGACGAGCACGGGATCGCGCCAGCGCTTGCGGTTGAGATAAAACAGCGAGCCAAAGCCGCCGATGGGGGCGAGAACGCCGCGCCGAAATGTCTTGCCCGCCAGGGCGGCAATGCGCCGTTTGACTTCCTCCGCAACGGAGATGTCAACACCAGCGTCGGCATAGCGCATCGGAGAAGCTCGCTTCGGAAACGGGCAGGGCCGACCCGTCGATTCTAGAACGTGCGGAACAGCCGGCGCCAGCGTATCTCGCTGGGGTGCAGGAGCGCCAGCGCGTAGGTCTCGAAACGCTCGGCGGCAAATCCCGGGCCCCAGACCGATTCCGGCGCGTTGATGGACATGTAGATGATGACGGGTGTGCCGATGACGTCGTCACGCGGCACGAATCCCCAGAAGCGGCTGTCATTGGAATTGTCGCGATTGTCGCCCATCATGAAATATTCGCCCGGTGGTACCACGAGCTCACCGTTGACGGTGTGCTCGCGCAGCTCGGTCGCCCATTCCGGCCGGTCGTTCAGAGCCAATTCGGAAAATCGTGCAGGAAAGTTCTCTACAGCCAAATCGGCGTAACCGGCCGAGTGGAGTGCATAGGGCTCGTCCAAGGGCACCCCGTTGATGTAGACCTGACCGGCAACAATTTTGAGATGGTCGCCCGGAACGCCGATGCAGCGCTTGATGAAATCGGGATTGCCCTGATCGTCTAAAGGAGCGCGGAAGACGATGATCTGCTGCCGCTTGGGATTGCGCCAAAGCGGCATATGAATGTTGGTGAACGGAATACCGGCATCGTAGCCGATGCGACTGACGATTAAATGATCGCCCACCAGCACAGTGTTTTCCATCGAACCACTGGGGATCACACGTGCCTGCACGAGTGTCCCTTCGATCAGCATGAAGGCGACAATCACCCAGAACCAGGAGACGACTTCCCGCCAGACGCGGTCTTTCGTCGTCGTCGGTTCTGGTCTCGCCTTACCAACGGCCACGGCCTCTACGTCAGCTTTCACGATGAGCCTCCACTTCGAGTTGCACTAGCTCGGTCGGATAACTGCCCGTATAACAAGCCGTGCAGAATTTCTGCTGGTTGTCTTCGACCGCCGCGCGGAGCGAGCCAAGCGACAGATAGCCCAGTGAATCCGCGCCGAGGAATTTGCAAATCTCTTCAACCGACTGCTGCGCCGCGATCAGTTCGTCGCGCCGCGGCGTATCGACGCCGTAGTAGCAGGGTGAAATCGTCGGGGGACAACTGATGCGGACGTGAATCTCCGCGGCTCCCGCTTCCCGCACTAGGCGAACGATCTTGCGGCTCGTGGTGCCGCGCACGATGGAATCGTCCACCAGTACGACGCGCTGCCCTTCGAGCATCCGCCGCACGGGATTGAGCTTCAGCTTCACGCCGAAATCGCGGATGGCCTGCTCCGGCTCGATGAATGTGCGGCCCACATAATGGTTGCGGATCAGTGCCATTCGAAACGGGATCCCGGACTCGGCAGCATAGCCAACGGCCGCGGGGACGCCTGAATCGGGGACCGGCGTGACGACATCTGCTTCGACCGGATGCTCGCGCGCCAGCAAGCGCCCCAGTTGTTCGCGGCTCTGGTTCACGGGACGGCCGAAAATGACGCTGTCCGGACGCGAAAAATAGACATGCTCGAAAATGCAGTACTGATGCTGCCTTTCGGGGGCGAAGTGAATCGATTCGACTCCACTTCGGGAAATGCGCACCATCTCGCCCGGCTCGATCTCGCGAACATATTCGGCATCGATCAGATCAAACGCACAGCTTTCCGATGCCGCCACCCAGGCACCGTCCAGCCGGCCCAGGATTAGCGGGCGGAAGCCGCGCGGATCACGGATGGCGTAGAATTCGTCGCGCGTCAGCAGCAGCAGCGAGTAGGCGCCTTCCAGCTGACCGAGCGCTTCGGCCAGAGCGCCTGGAAGTGTCCGCGCCGTGCTTCGTGCCACCAGATGCACAATCACCTCGGTATCGCTGGTTGTCTGAAAGATAGACCCACGGTGTTCCAGTTTGCGGCGCAGCTCGAGGGCGTTGGTCAGATTGCCGTTGTGGCCAAGGGCCAGCTTGCCCTTGTTACAGTCGATCATGATGGGCTGGGCATTAATCAGTGTGTTGTCGCCCGCCGTGGAATAGCGCGTGTGACCGATGGCTGCCGAACCAGAAAGATGAGAGATCACCTCGGGGGTGAAAACTTCCTGCACATGTCCGAGCGCACGGTGATTGCGAACCTCGAGTCCATCGGAGGCGGCAATACCGGCTGATTCCTGTCCGCGGTGCTGCAACGCATAGATGCCGAGATAGGTAATCTTGGCAGCCTCGGGATGGCCGAGGATCCCAAAGACGCCGCAGTGATCGTGAAAACGATCCTCCTCGATTTCGATCCTCTGGCTCACGAACCTACCTCAAGCGCTTTCGCAAGAGACTCAGCCCAGAGTTGGCGAAACCTATCCACTCCGCCTTGAATCGCGAAAGCCCCGTTCAATTGGATGCGAAAATCGCCGCGCGTGACCGAACCGATGTGCTGAGCCCTCACATTCCATTCTGCCGCAATTGGATTGATGCGAGCAAGCAATCCAGGCGGGACGGACACGACAGCGCGTGCACCTCGCTCGCCGAACAGCGCGACTTCGGCCGGTTCATCCTCCCAGGCCGAAGCCGTGTCTGCGGCTGCAGCCGAAAAGCCCGAACTCGGGTTTGGAACCCCGAGACGGATGTCTGCCGACAAACCGTGGCTTAGAAAACAGCACTCGGCTAGGGTGACGGCGAGACCGCCGTCACTCACATCGTGAGCTGAAAGGATCGCTTTTTGGCTCGCCAGCGCCACCAGGCACTCGATCAGATTTTTCTCGGCAGCCAGGTCGATCCGAACTGGCGCTCCTGCAACAATACCGTAGATCGCCTTGGCATACTCAGACGATGAAAACTCGTTCTGTTGGTCGCGACGTGGTGTCGCGCGACCCCCGTCCAGCAACACAATCAGGTCCCCTTCGTTCTGAAACGCGAAGCCCAAGGCACAATCGGCATCTTCCAGCAGCCCCAGCACACCGACAATCGGCGTCGGATAAATCGCTTGGCCGAGAGTCTCGTTGTAGAAGCTGACGTTTCCACCCGTGATCGGCGTCTCCAGCACGCGGCATGCTTCCGCCATTCCTTCGACCGTTTCGCTAAATTGCCACATGACCTCCGGTTTTTCCGGATTGCCGAAATTGAGGCAATTGGTTGCCGCGATTGGTCGCGCCCCCGTCGAGGCCACGTTCCGCGCGGCTTCGGCTACCGCGTGCATCGCACCTACGCGCGGCGAGAGAAACCCCCAGCGGCCGTTGCCGTCGGTCTTGATCGCCAGCGCGCGCTTGGTGCCTTTCAGCCGCAGCACGCCGGCATCGCCCGCGCCCGGCCCAACGCGCGTGTTGGTTTGAATCATCGAATCGTACTGCTCGATGATCCACCGTTTGGATGCAATCACCGGCGACTGGAGCAGCCGGCAAAAGTTGTCGGTAAGGTTACTTCCTTCCCTTACGAACTCGATGAGCGAGGTGACCCCGACAGGCCCAGCTGCCGGTTTCAGGATCGGACGCTCGTAGCGTGGGCCCTGTTCGGCCAAAGCGTGGGCTGGAATTTCGGCGGCGACCTGACCTTGGTAGATGACGCGCAGCATCCCGTCTCCCCTGACGCGCCCGATTTCCACGGCATCGAGCCCCCATTTGTGGAAGATAGCGAACAGCTCCTTCTCGCGGCCTCGCTGGGTGACCAGCAACATACGTTCCTGCGACTCGCTCAGCATCATTTCGTAGGCAGTCATTCCGGCCTCGCGCTGCGGGACGCGAGAGAGATCGATTTCGATTCCCACACCGCCGCGCGATGCCATCTCGGCGCTCGAGCTGGTCAGCCCAGCAGCGCCCATGTCCTGAATGGCCACCACCGCACCGGTGCGCATCACTTCGAGGCACGCCTCAAGCAGGAGTTTTTCGAGAAATGGATCTCCCACCTGCACGTTGGGGCGCTTTTGCTGAGATTCATCGCTGAATTCGGCGGAAGCCAACAACGAGGCGCCATGAATGCCGTCGCGGCCGGTCTTCGCCCCGACATAAAGGACTGGGTTGTCGAGGCCCCTGGCACGCGCAAAGAAAAGCTCCTCGCGGCGTGCGATTCCTAGCGCCAGAGCATTCACCAACGGGTTGGTCGAATAGCACGGCTCAAACAGCACTTCGCCGGCAACATTCGGGACTCCGAAACAGTTGCCGTAAGAACCGATACCGCGGACGACGCCATCCAGAATGCGGCGGTTTCGCTCGATTTCTGCCGACGTGAGGCGACCCGCCGAGGGGTCCGATGAGATCGGGCCGAAGCGCAGCGAATCGAGGATGGCGATGGGCCGTGCGCCCATCGTGAAAATGTCGCGCAAGATTCCACCCACTCCTGTCGCCGCCCCCTGAAACGGCTCGACGAAGCTTGGGTGATTGTGCGATTCGATCTTAAAGACGGCGACCCAGCCATCGCCGATCTCCACGACCCCGGCATTTTCTCCAGGCCCCTGCACGACACGGGAGCCCGCGATCGGCAGCTTTTTCAGGTGCACGCGTGAGGATTTGTAAGAACAGTGCTCGCTCCACATCACACTGAAAATGCCCAATTCTGTAAGATTCGGATCGCGGCCCAGGATTTTTTGCGTGCGTGCGTATTCCTCGAAGGTGAGGCCGTGCTCGGCGGCGATCTGTGGGGTGACTTTGACCTCGGTATCGATCATCGAGACAAGCGACCGGCTCGAAGCGGAAATTTTCGCAGCAAATTAGGTAGAGCGCAAGGCGGTGCCGTCTCATCGCTGTGAAGGTTCTAGGAAGGGCCAGCGGCTGAGGTGTGGAACTTGCAGGTCCATGATTACCCTCGTGGGTGTAGAAAGAAGGAGTCAATTCTGCCCAGTTTCTGACGGGGGCGACCGGAAAAAGGCGACCTTCGCTTGTTATATGTAGTAGAGGCGCAAATGAAGAGGAATTTATGAGTGGCGACAGCCTACCCTTGGCCCTGCCGCTCTCGCGCCTAGGCAGCAATCTCCGTGAGGCAACTGCCCTGTACCAGGAACTGCGGGAGCCGCTGCTTCGCTACCTGGTGTGCCTGGGGATGTCTCCCGACGAAGCACAAGATGTGGTCCAGGACGCTTTCGTGAGTTTGCAGCGGCATCTCGCTTCGGGCCGGTCCCAGGAGAACATCCGGGCCTGGCTTTTTCGGGTGGCGCACAACCGGGCAAGGAATCGTCAGAACAGCTACGAGCGTCGCTTCAGCGCGCCCCTAGATTCGGAAATGGAGGCCATGGCGGAGGAGGCCTCACCGGAGCGGGCTGTGCTCAAGAAGGAGAAGGTCCGACAGCTAGCAGAGGCTATTCGGACGCTGACGAATGCCGAACGCGAGTGCCTGCTGCTGCGTGCGGGAGGATTGCGTTATCGCGAGATCGGTGAAATCCTGCAGATTCCAACCTCGAGTGTAAGCGACATGGTGGAGCGCGCGATCAAAAAATTGGCGGAGAAATGCCATGTGTGACGTGGATAGACGATTGGTAGCCTGGCTCGATCAGGAGCTGCCGGAAGATGAAGCTGCTGATGTCGGCCGGCACGTGAAGATCTGTTCCGAATGCCGGAAGCGCGCGGACGCCTATAAGCACGCGAGCATTCTGTTCGATGCTTACTGCCATGCGCTGGGCGCTGCGAACCGACGCCAGAGAAGGCTCCATCCGAAGTTGGTAGGGGCGGCCGCTGCCGCGGCCGTCTTGGCGCTGATGCTTTTAGTACCGTCCACGCATGTACAAATTACGCAGCCGCAATCACACGTGATCTCTTTGGAGGCGCCGGTCCGAGCAGGGGCACCGCTAGCGAGTCCACGTGAATTTCGTTCGGGCAAACACAGGGCCATCAGGACAGCCGACCAGAACGTTGGCGCGGCTGTACAAAATCAGGACGCCAATTCCTTGCCAGCGGGACCTGCGGTACAGATTACGATCCCGGCCGAGGCGGTGCTTCCGCCGGGCGCCGCTCCCGCAGGGGAGAATTTTGTAGTGGACTTCAACATCGCGCCGGACGGATCGGCACAGGGGATTCGTCTGAGTACACAACTCGCCGGATTTGAAAGGAGGGCAACGCAGCCATGAAGCGCGCACCGATCGTAGTTGCCTCTGTTCTGGTGCTTTCGTCGTGCGTGTTCGCACAAGGCGCGGGAAACGCCATTTTCGCTCAAACAAGCGGGCCGGCCTCTAGAACCGCTACAATCGCCGCCTTCCAGACAATACCCGGTCCTCCAGTAGTCGGGGCGCCCTATTCGGCCACAATAACCGACCGATCGGTCCAGACCCTGGCTGACGGCAATCGAATCGTGCAGACATTTGGCGGAAGCACGGCGCGCGACTCGCAGGGTCGCACCCGTCAGGACGCGCCGCTGCCAAATCTTGGAAATCTGTCGGCAGCCAATGCCCCGCATCTGGTATTCATACAGGATCCGGTGAGCCAGGCCTCCTACACACTGAACTTGACCGACAAGACCGCTCAAAAAATTCCGGCGCCTGCAGTCGAACTGGGCGGCGTTGGCCCAGGAGCGAATGCTAACGGCCCTGGTGGGTCAGCTTCAGGCAAATTCTTCATTCAAATGCCAGTTCCTGGGCCCATCGCGGGCTCCCTACCACGCCCGATCGCGATCGCAGGACTTGCTGGCAGTGAAGAGGGGACTAGCGAAGATCTCGGATCGCAGACCATGGAAGGCGTTCTAGTGAATGGGACAAGAACAACGCTTACGATTCCAGCAGGTCAAATCGGTAACGACCAACCAATCCGTATCGTAACCGAGGTGTGGACTTCACCGGATCTAAAAACAGTCGTCTATAGCAAACGGAGTGATCCGCGCACCGGTGAGCAAACCTTCGAACTTACCAACATTGTGCGTGCGGAACCGGATGCTTCGCTGTTCACGGTGCCTTCGGACTTCAAGATTGTGGATGGCCCTCAGCCGATCTTCTACCGCCCGAACCAGTAAACGACTCTTCACAGACTGGAGGCTCAACCCCACGCAGGAATTCGACAGAGACTCCAGCCTACAGCCCTGCAACGGGAAGTTCGAGGACTGAAAACCCGGCCCGGTCGGCCGCTTCCGCCAATCGCCGGTCCCCACAAATGAAGTTCCGCCTGGATGGGTGCTGTTGGCACCAGACCAACGAGGATGCAAGTTGCAGAGCGCCGGCCGCGCGCAACGAATATTTGTCCAGCGACGCGGTCGCCAAATCTCGAAGCTGATCGTCGGGAAGGACTTCCCTCCAACCACGGCTTAGCAATCCCAAACGGGTTACTGCGCCTTGTTTGTCGGACTCGGAAATAGTCTTGTCACGGCGAAGTCGACAGAGCGCACTGTACACTTCGATCAAGCTACCCCACCAGACAACCGGAGCGAATTTCCTCAGGTAGATCTGCGCCTGGCGACTCGCCGCTTCGTGAATACACAAAGGGACTAGCGCTCTGGCGTCCCAGAACGCCGTTACTTGTTTCAACGTCCTGCTTCTTCTCGCTCAGCGGTGATCGCTCGAATAGCCGTGTTCCCTTTCACTGTGCCTGTCGGGATCTTGAAGAGTTTTTTTACGTCGAGTTGCAACGTGGGCAGTCGCAGTTTTCCGGCGGCGACTAGCTTTAGTTCCTGAGCGTCCGCTCCTTCCGTTAGGAAGGGGACGAGTTTGGCTACGGGAAGGTTTCTGTCGCGGATCACCACTTGCTCGCCGCTTTTTGCAAACGTGAGGTACTTGCTCAGCTGGTCCTTCAATTTTGCCACATTGACGGTGCGCACCCCGCCCTCCATTCATGGCTATTATAGCCACGAATGAACTCCCTCGACAAGAGTGGACAGCCTGGGGTGACGCTTACAGGCCCTTCGTCAAGCTTCCAAAATGGCTGCGCGCTCGGCGGGACGGGTGAGAGCGTCAACCATGGAGCGAAAAATCACCAGGCCATCGGAGGAGCCAAGCGAGGACTCGACGGCACGCTCGGGATGCGGCATCAGCCCGGCCACGTTGCGTTCGCGGCTGCAGATGCCTGCGATGGCTGCTAGCGAACCGTTGGGATTCGCTTCGAAATCGCTCGAGCCGGCATCGCGCCCGTCTGCGTGAACGTAACGGAACAGAATCTGACGGTTACGCTCGAGCGCGGCGAGAGTGTCCGCGTCACAAAAGTAGTTGCCTTCCATGTGCGCGATAGGAATTTTCAGAATCTGGCCGTGGCGCGCGTCACATGTAAACGGAGTACCAGTGTGTTCCACTCGGACGTACGCCTGGCGGCAAAGAAATCGCAGACCCTGATTGCGGAGCATCGCCCCGGGGAGGAGGCCTGCTTCGAGGAGGATCTGAAAACCATTGCAGATGCCAAGGACGAGCCCTCCGGAACGGGCGAACCGGCTGACCGCCCCCATCACGGGCGAAAAGCGCGCGATCGCGCCGGTGCGAAGATAGTCGCCATAGGAAAAGCCACCGGGAAGGACGATCGCATCGAAGCCAGAAAGTTTGCCGGACTGATGCCAGATCAGTTCGACCGGCTCGCCCATCACCGAACTGATGGCGTAGCAAGCGTCGGAGTCGCAATTCGAGCCAGGAAATTGCACCACGCCGAATTTCATGAGGCGATTTTAGCACAGCGATGATTCGTGGTTTTGCTGCCAAAAAAGAACGGCCGGCGGTTTGTGCCGCTGGCCGTTCTTACTGCACCCTCGGGTATGAAGGTATGTATGAAACTTATCGGCGTCCGCCGCCGTGAAAACCGCCTGCTGCATGAAAGCTCGTTCCACCGTGGAATCCGGCGCTGCCAGAGAAGGTGTGGAATCCACCGCCACCTGCTACCGGCCCGTGGCTATACGGCACCGGACGTGGTCCATAGTACCCGGGGCGGCCCCAATAACCTGGATGGCCCCAATAGCCGTGATACCAAGGGCCTGCGCCGATGAACACGCCACCGACGAACCACTGAGGGCCGTAATAACCATAGGGTGCGCAGGCATACGGATAATACGGATAGTAGCCGTAGGCGCAAACCGGGGCAGGACCCACAACGGCCGGGCCCACTCCGATTCCGACCGAAAATCCCTGGGCATGCGCGGGAGTTGCCGCAACCAGGAACAGCGCAACGACCGCGAGACCTCCGAAAATCTTAAGGTATTTCATCTTCCTACTCCTCGAGATCTAGAATCGATCTCAAACTCACGTCACGCTCATCGCGACTGCAACCTACAGAAGTGCACAGGCATTGCCAAAAGCACAGGCTGGGCCGAGATTTGACAACCCCCTCATTTTGAATTGGATACGAACCGCCTGAAGGGATCCGGCGCTCTCCACCAGCGGCGCAGAACTGGTGGTTTTCAATCAGGGCCGGTGATCCTCGGCCAGTCGAACTAGCGGCGAGATTTCGCTGGGCGGCGGCGCGTACGCTTGCCAGACAAGCGCCTTCTAACAGACTTCGTCGATTTCCTTGCGGCGGCTTCGAGTTCTCGGCGGCGGGCGCGAGCCCAACCGGGCTTGTTAACCTGGCGGCCTCGAGCTACAGCGAGGGCGTCAGCGGGAACGTTATCGGTGACAACGGAACCAGCGGCGATGTAGGCGCCGTCTCCGACGCGAACGGGAGCCACCAGAGCCGTGTCGCTTCCAATGAAAGCGCGCCTGCCGATTCTCGTCTCGTACTTCCCGAAACCGTCGTAGTTGCAAGTGATGGTGCCGGCGCCGATGTTGGCGGCGGCACCTACAGTGGCATCACCGAGATAGCTCAGGTGCGGCGCCTTTGCCCCTTCGTGTAAGGTTGTCTTTTTCAGTTCGACGAAGGTGCCAACATGAGCGCCGGCGCGGATGTCGCTGCCCGGACGCATGCGCGCGAACGGTCCGATTTGCGCCTGCTCCCCGACGCGCGAAGAAACCAGATGGCAATGTGGCAAAATCTCCGCCCCGTTAGCGACGCGCATGTCGATGAGCACGCTGTTGCCGCCGATCGCGCACTGCACTCCGATGCGCGTCTTGCCAAGAAGCTGCACGCCGGGTTCGACGACCGTATCCGGACCGATCGTAACATCGGGATCGATCACGACCGTTTCGGGGAGATAGATCGTGACGCCGGACTCCATGAGCTCGGCCGCTTTGCGCGCTCGCAGCACGCGGTCCGCCTCGGCAAGATGCGCACGCGTGTTGCAGCCGATGATCTCCTCCGCATCTTCAGCAACCTGCGCAAGCACACGCTCATTGCGCTGGCGCAGCAGGGCGATGACGTCGGTGAGATACAGTTCGTGGCGTGCATTATTCGGACGCAGCGCCGCGAGGCTGGGCCAGAGCTTTTCAAGCGTGAAGCAGTAGATGCTGGAATTGACTTCGCGAATCCTGGCTTGTTCGGGTGTCGCGCCTTGTTCCTCGACAATCGCTTCGACACGGCCCTCGGAATCGCGGACGATGCGTCCATAGCCAGAGGGATCGGCAAGCTCAGCGCTCAAAACTGTCGCGGCGGCTTCGCCACGGCGGTGCGTTTCCACCAGCGCCGTGAGCGTTTGAACGCGAAGCAGCGGTGCGTCACCAGGCAGCACGATGGCCAGCTTGGCGCTTTTGCGGATCGCGCGGCGGGCCATTTGCATGGCGTGGCCTGTGCCGCGCTGTGGCCGCTGGAGGATCGTTTCGGCGCCGAGTTTCTTCGCGACGTACGCAACGTCCTCGGCCTGTTGGCCGACCACGACTAAAAATTCGGCGGGCTTAAGCGGCTGGCAGGCGCCCAAAACGTGCTCGAGAAGTGTACGGCCACCGGCGCGATGAAGGACTTTCGCCAGATTGGAACGCATGCGCGTCCCTTTTCCTGCGGCCAGAATGATGATGGAAATATCGGAAGCAGGCATCGATGCAGTTATTGTCGCGCCGGCTTAATGCTTTGGCAATCAGGGAATGGATCGACATTTCGTGCCTAAACCTCAAGCCAGTCAAGAATTCGATTTCAGCAATCATGTTGGCAGCGGAAGTTTCCCGATTCCCTGCCCAAGGTATGGCTGTCACGCGGACTTGGCCGAATCAAGCGTATTCCGAATAGGCTCAGTCCGCTTCGACAGGCGAGTGGACCGACAAAACGGCAGGCGCTTTCTCCTCCGATACCGTTACAGGGCGGTCCATCGTGGTTTCCTCCCACAGTGATCGGTCAGAAAGCAGGCGCGTGACCAGCTGTGTGTGCAGCGCATGGCCCGCCTTGTGCGCCACGATTCGCGCCAGCAACGGCCGGCCAACCAGCGCCAAGTCACCAATCAAATCCAGTGCCTTGTGACGGACAAATTCGTCTGGGAAGCGCAACGGGCCGTTGAGGATGCACTGATCGTCCATCACAATTGCGTTCGCGAGAGAACCGCCACGAATCAGCCCCATCTTTTGCAGAGCCAGAAGCTCCTTCACGAAGGTGAATGTGCGCGCCGGGGCCAGTTCACGGCCAAACGATTCCGCATTGACGATCATTTCGACTTCCTGCGGACCAGCAGCGGGATGACGGTAGTCGACAAAGCAGCGCACCCGAAACTCGTCCGCCGGATAGATGCCAATCCGACGGTCGCCATCGGCGAACTCCAAAGGCCTGAGCACGCGGATGTACCTCCGCCGGCGCCTCAGCCGGCGCGTGCCCGCCTGTGTGAGGATATCGATAAAGGGCCTCGCCGAGCCATCTAGAATGGGAAGCTCCAAGGCATCTAGCTCGACGAACACATTCTCGATCCCGCAGCAGTACAGGGCGGCCAAAAGGTGCTCAGTAGTTGAGATCAATACGCTCTGTCGCATCAAGCTGGTCGCGTAGCTCACGCGAGCGACGTTGTCGGCATGCGCACCAATCTCAAAACCGTCAAGATCGGTTCGCCGGAAAACGATTCCGGTGTCGGCGGGAGCCGGCAGCAAGCGAACGTGCGAACGCACGGCCGTGTGGAGGCCGATACCCTCGATCTCGACCGGGCGCTGAATCGTAAGTTGATAGGACATGCGAGAGATGCATTAATTATGAGGCAGTTGACGGGCCAGAGACATCTCCTTTTATCGCCCTATTTTTAGTAAGTTACAATGACCCTGCGTTACCCCTTAGAACAACTGTTGTAAAAAAGCAACATCTTTCCTGATAGCCCTGTGGCTCGCCATAAACACCCACACGAGATGTCAGACCGGAGTTGTCGTCACGATGGCGTACGCGTAAGATGAATGCGAGTCGACGGATGACGAGTCCCTTTCCCATACTGCCAGACGCCTTTCAGACCCCTTCTCTCGGCCGGAGGCCGCCTTGGCTGAAGGTCCGATTCCAGGGAGGGCGGAACTTTCTAGAACTCGATGGCATCTTGCGCAGGCTCAACCTACACACGGTGTGTGAGAGCGCACGCTGCCCGAATATGGGCGAGTGCTGGGAACATCGCACCGCAACGTTTATGATTCTTGGAAACATCTGCACGCGATCGTGCGGATTCTGCGCCGTGCCGAGCGGCAAGCCATTAGGCCCGCCGGAGCAAGATGAGCCAGAACGGGTGGCGGACGCGGTTCGCCAAATGGGACTGCGCTATGCCGTGGTGACGTCGGTGAACCGCGACGATCAGCCCGATGGCGGGGCAGGAGTTTTCGCGCGGACCATCGAGGAGATCCGGCGGCGGGTGCCGGGCTGCAGAGTCGAAGTGCTGATCCCGGATTTTCGAGGCGACTGGGACGCCCTCGCGGTGGTGATGGCTGCGCGTCCGGACGTGCTAAACCACAACATGGAAACGGTACCAAGGCTGTACCGGAGGGTGCGGAAGGGTGCGCTCTACGAACGGTCGCTCGAGCTGCTCGGACGCGCGCGCCGAGCGTCTCCCGATACACCGACGAAGACAGGAATGATGCTAGGACTCGGCGAGACGCGCGACGAGGTCCTGAAGACGATGGAAGAGATTGTCGCGGAAGGAACGCACATCCTGACGCTCGGTCAGTATATGCAACCCACACCGGAACATGTACCGATCGAGCGATACGTTCATCCCCATGAGTTTGCGGAATTCAAGCGCCTCGGCGAGCAGATGGGATTCAAGCATGTTGAGGCTGGACCGCTGGTTCGTTCCTCTTATCACGCCTTCGAACAGGAAGCCGCAGCGCGGAGCTAGT
>DASPVW010000037.1:0-64563 GCA_035622155.1 Candidatus Acidiferrales bacterium | reverse complement strand
GATGTCCAGGCCAGACTCGTTTGCGGGCTTGCGGCACCAAACTATGTCAGCCTCCGTCCGGCGCAAGCCGACTCGATCATAGACCTATCTCGAGCGCATTTTCATACTTCGTGGGTGTTGCGAAGCGACATGACGACTCGTTTAAAATGTCCCCATTCTTACCTCGTTTAAAATGTCCCCCTTTCTTCTTTCCTTTTGTCCCTTTTTTCTTTCTTCGAACCGATTGATTGACTTGTACCGCAAGCGCAAAACGGAAGCCCGCACCAGTCATATGGCGGGAGTTGATCTGCGTACGGTTCAAGAACTCCTAGGCCATAAGAGCATCGCAATGACAGTCCGTTACTCTCGCCTTTCCCCGGCTGATGCCTTAGCCGCCGTCGAGCGACTGACCGGGCCTAGTCCTGAAAGGTCCAACTGACACCAGCACAACCGAGCAGATCCAAACCCTGCTGGCTATGTCCAGTAAGTCCTTACTGCGTATGGTAGTATCAACAAGAGTTGGGGCGTGGTCCAATCGGTAGGACACCTCACTGTTAATGAGGATGGTGTTGGTTCGAGTCCAACCGCCCCAGCCAAGTTTCCTCGGCGATCAACCTTCTGCCGCTCGCAAGGGGCCTCGAATCACGCTTTCCAGCGCACCCGCGGGCAGCGATCGTTTGAGCTCAGGGGAGAACGCGCCATCGATGAGGACAAATGCCATTCGGGTGAGCTTATTAGAGCGGTTTTCCCACGCGTGGTGGGTTCCTCGTTGAATGGCTACGTCGCCGGCTCTCAGATGCACTTCGGAGTCGTCCAAAAGAAGGAAGACCTCCCCCTCGAGCACGATTCCGTAATCGACAGTTTCGGTGCGGTGCATAAAAGGCTGTCTGCCATCCTTTCGTGAGAACCCCGGCAAGATATCCAGGATTCGAATCACCGTCCCGTTCGGTTTCGGCGGCAGCTCAATCGGACGGTCAGTGGGCTCGGTTTCGGTGGCTGAGACCGGAGCCGGGGTCGCATCGGTGCTCCAGATTTCGAACAAAACGACACCGCGTTCTGGCAGTTTCAGCTCGTGCGGTGGAGGCCCATCAGAAACAATAATCGATTTCCCGTTCTTGTCGTGGCCTGTGACGATGCGCCGCGTCATGTGCTTAATCTCGTATGACCGGAAAGCCCGCCTCGGTCCAGCCACGCCAGCCGCCATCCATGGAAATCACGTTGCTGTAGCCCATTTTTTGAAGGTTATCGGCGGCCAGCGCCGAACGATAGCCTCCTCCACAATAGAGGACAATCCGCGTGTTCTTGTCCGGAACGGTCTTTTCGATATCGCGCTCGATGATGCCCCGGCCGAGATGAATCGCGCCGGGAAGATGACCCCGCGCCCATTCAGAGTCTTCGCGCGTATCGATAAGAACGAACTTCTCGCCAGCTTCGAGCCTCTTCTTGGTTTCGCGATATGTTTCTTCTTTCACGCGAGTCTTGGCGTCGTTCACAAGATTCATGAATCCCTGCGAGTGCTCCTGCGCCATCCTTTCACCTCATCACTGTAGCCAGAGCCAAGACATTAACATAGAAGGTGAGAGCGAGAAAACCGCGCTGGTTACGCACCATGCCCCTTTCTCATCCCTTCATGTCCCTCCAGTTCGCCCCGACCTTCCTATCGATCAACAACGGTACGCGCAACTTGTGCACTCCCTCCATCACTTCCTTCACCAGACTCGTGAGCTGCGGAATCTCGCTTTCTGGCGCCTCAAACAGTAGCTCATCGTGAACCTGCAGGATCATGCGCGACGTCAAATCGCTGGCCAGAAGGCGGCGATCCAGCTCAATCATGGCGAGCTTGATCAGATCGGCCGCCGTGCCCTGCATCGGTGTATTTACGGCGGTGCGTTCGGCGAAACTGCGCAGGCTTGGTTGCGGTGAATTGATTTCCGGAATCGGCCGCGTACGTCCGAACAGGGTCCTGGTGAATCCCGTCTTGCGGACTTCAGCAATCTGCCGATCAAGATATTTTTTTACTCCGTTGTACCGCTCGAAGTAGGCGCCGATGAACTTGGCGCCCTGCTTGGTATCGATTCCCAATTGCTGCGCCAGGCCAAACGCGGAGAGCCCATAGATGACGCCGAAATTAATGACCTTGGCAACGCGGCGGTGTTCGGGGGTCTGCGCGAAAGGTGCGACGCCAAAAACCTCGTGCGCGGTGCGAGAGTGGATGTCCTCGCCGCGGCGGAACGCTTCGACTAGAACCGGGTCTCCGGAAAGATGCGCGAGAATGCGCAGTTCAATCTGCGAATAATCGGCGGAAAGCAGCAGATGGCCCGGCCGAGCGATGAACGCGGCGCGGATTTCACGGCCGAGCTCGGTCCGGACGGGAATGTTTTGCAGGTTCGGATTGGATGAACTGAGGCGGCCCGTCGCGGCTCCGGTCTGACTGAAGTGCGTGTGAAGTCTGCCAGTCGATGGATGAATCAGCCTCGGGAGAGCGTCGGCGTAGGTGGATTTGACCTTGGCGAGCTCGCGATATTCGAGGACCTTCTTCGGCAGCTCATGAAACAGAGCCAGCTCTTCGAGCACCTCGGCGGCCGTTGATCGCACTTTCATCCGGCTCTTTCGCGGCTTCTCGAGATTTAGCTTGTCGAAGATCACCTCTGCAAGCTGCTGCGGAGAATTGATTTTGAATTCGAAACCGGCCAGTTCATAAATCTCCTTTTCAAGCCGCGTGATCTCTCGCTGCGCGTTGGCTGAAATTGCTTCCAATGCTGGCAGGTCGACGCGAACGCCGTGTGCCTCCATCCGGGCCAACACCGGCGCGAGCGGCAGATCGATCTTCTCGTAGACCTCCCCAAGCCCTTGCTTTTCGACCTCCGCTCGCAGCACGGGTGCGAGCTGCAATAGGAAGTCGGCGTGCTCGCCGAGAGCTCCTGACAACGTGTGATTCAAGTACCGAAGGACAACATCCGCAAATTCGTGATTGGCCGTCGTGGGCCGGAGGAGATAGGAATAAAGAATGGTAGCGTGGCGAATGCCACCCACCGCCCTCTCCGTGGAGAGACGGTCGGGAGACGTCAACAGATGAAACAACTTTGGATCGTGTACGACCTTCTGCTGTTTCGAACGAGCCAGCCATTCACCGATCATCGCGAGCGCCTTACTCTCAACGTCATTGGCGGCTAGGCGCGCTGAATCTGGTCTGGTGGAAATCTCGATCCCCAGAACGTGCGTACCAAACCCCTCTTCGTCAGGACCTTCGGAATCAAGTGACAGCCATACGGACAAGGTGCGGTCGGCAGGAGTGGAGTCGAGAAACTCTCGGAGCACGCTTGCGGAATCAAACGTTCGGTAGTCGGTAGCGCGTTCGTTCGCCAGTGGCGCCAGATCCTTCAACAAGGAAGTGAATCCCAGCTCGGCATAAAGCTCGCGCAGCGCCGTGGTATCCGGCTCCGTCAGTTCGAGTGTAGCGAGCGATAACGGCACGGGCGCGTCAGTCGGAATCTTCGCCAGCTGTTTGCTCAGCCGCACGAACTCCCCGCATTTTTCGAGCGCCTCGCGATAGCTCGCCCGCTTGACTTCGCTGGCATGCACAAGGGCCTGTTCGGCGCTGCCGAACTGCTGGACGAGCTGCCGCGCACCCACTTCGCCGATCCCCGCTTTTCGCCTTTCGCCGGGAGCGGGCTTTTCCTTTGGGTCTCGCGCGCCTGGGATGTTATCGATGGCATCACCCATCAGCGCCATGACGTCAGGCACTTTTTCCGGCGGGACACCCATGATCTCCTCGACCTTCTTGGCGTCGATGATGAGATCGTTTTTGGCTGGATTGAGAACGCGCACGCTACCTCCAACCAGTTGCAGCAAATCCTTATCGCTGGTCACGATGACGACATCGAGGTCCATCTGTGCCGCTTGGCGCGCCAGGGAACCGATCACGTCATCGGCTTCATAGCCGGGATACTCAAGAATGGGTAGGCGCATGGCCGCGCAATACCGCCTGACAAATGGCACCTGCATCGAGAGGTCTTCCGGCATCGGCGGGCGCTGGGCCTTGTAATCGGCAAAGAGCTTGTCGCGAAAAGTGGGCGCCGACGCATCAAATACGACCGCCACGTAATCGGGATGTAAGTCCTTATTTTGCAGTAACCTGCGCATCATCGTGGCAAACAGATAGGGGACCTTCGTAGGAATGCCAGCCGACGTCTGCAGCCGGTCCATCGGGGCGAAAAAGGCGCGGAAGATGTAGCCCATGGCGTCCACCAGGAATAGTCGTTTTGTTTTCTTCGCTGTCATCTTCTATGTTGCCGAGATCGAAGCCGGTCGGTGGCATCCGGTGCGAGTATAGCAGAGGGTAAGGTCGGCTTCGGCGGGGCCGGCTGGGGCGTCACAAACTTCAGACAAGTGCGGTTCTTTGTGATAGTTGTGTGAAATATGGAGGGGTCGCCCGGCGTATTAATCCATGGACAGGCAAAAGACGACCGGGGCGATGAGCGAAGCCGATCTGGCGCAAATGTTGTCCCAGGTTCGGGCGGGCCATGCGGAGGCTTGGGGCGAGCTGTATCGGCAATATGGTCCGGCCATCTTTCGGTTCTGCCGGCGCTTGCTGCCGGCGCGTGAGGATGCCGAAGACGCGACGACGGAGATCTTTGTG
Source organism: Candidatus Acidiferrales bacterium (assembly GCA_035622155.1). Lineage (GTDB taxonomy): Bacteria > Acidobacteriota > Terriglobia > Acidiferrales > UBA7541 > Palsa-295. The sequence continues at coordinate 59,945 of DASPVW010000037.1, read as the reverse complement.
AAGGTGCGGCAGAAAATTGGAACGTACGATTCGTCGCGGCCCTTCACAGCGTGGCTTTACAAAGTCGCAAGTAACCACTGCTGGGATACGCTTAGGCGTCGCCGCATTCGGCAAGATCTTGAGACTGGCGACATCGAAACACTTCCGCTTGAGCACCCCGATCCGGGGCAGCTCGAGCGCCTGCAGAAGGAGCACACCCGCAAGGAAGTGCGCGTGGGGCTTGCGCGGCTGCCGGATCGCGCCCGCATGGCGCTGGTGCTCCGCTATTACGCCGACATGAGTTATGAAGAAATCGCCGATACGTTGGGCGTGCGCCGCGCGTTTGTAGGGGTCTTACTTTTGCGCGCGCGTCACCAGTTGCGCGATCAACTGAGTGGAAGCGCACCGAGCATGACCGCCCAGAATGCGGGTGGGAGAAAACCATGAGTCCTTCAGATGATTTGTTTGCCAGCCACTTCGATGAGGTGACAGGCCTGTTGTATCTGGAAGGGCAGCTCGATGAAGGCCGCGAGCGGGAGGTTCGGGCGCATGTCGCTTCTTGCGCCGTTTGTAGCCAATTGCTGCACGCACTCGAGAGTGAGACCGTGTGGTTGCAAGACGCGCTGACGGTAGACGATGAGTCGATTCCTGCGCGGGTACTCGCGGTCCCACAGCGGGGCGGAACGCACTGGGGCTGGATCGCTGCGTTCGGGCTTTGCGCCGCAGGCCTGTACACAGTGTGGAACGGGCTGGTGACGCCTACCTTTGCTCAGGCCTCGCAGGCCGGCTTTTCTCAAGGGAACCTGTTCACGATGCTCTTCTTTCAAGGCGCCTTTTGGCAAGGATGGGACACCATGCGAAACCTTACAGAACTCTTGGCAGCGGCGACACTGGCCGGCGTCGCGATCTGGCTGCTGAGGAAACATTGGCTGCGGTTCACGGCGATTTCGTTTGTGATGAGCGTACTTATCTGTGCGCTCGGCCTGGCTCCCGCGCAAGCGGCGGATTTCGAACGCGGAGATCCAAGCTACACACTTCCGGTCGGGCAGGAGGTGAAGACGGACCTGATCGTCATCGCCGACCGCGTTCGGATCGACGGGGACGTGGACGGGGACTTAATCGTCGCGTCTCAGACGGTCGTCGTCGATGGCCATGTGAAAGGGGATATCCTCGGATTCACGCAGGCGCTTCGCGTCAACGGTCCGGTCGATGGCAACGTCCGGGCTTGGTCCCAAACGCTGTACGTGAATTCGACGGTGGGCCGCAACGTGATGGCCTTTGGAAGCGTGCTCGAGCTTGCCGATAAAGCTACGGTCGGGGGCACGATGACAGTATTTACCGGCGCTACACAGTTAGACGGGCGGCTCACAGGGGACCTGCTCGCCCTTTCCGGAGACATCGATATCAACGGCCTCCTGGGTCATGACGCGTTGATCCGGGCTGACCGGCTCACCATTGGTTCGAACGCGGAAATCGCGGGTCAGATAAAATATGAAGGGCGCCGCCAGCCGCATGTTGCCCCGGGCGCAAAACTTGGCAGTCCGATTCAAATCACGATCCTCAAAAAAGGCCCCGACTATACGCGTTTAGCCTACTACTGGCATCGGGTGCTGCTCTGGGGAGCCAGCTTCCTATTTGGTCTGCTGGTGTTGCTGCTCGTTCCCGGATTCTTCGCCGATGCCGTACAGGCAGCCAAGCGGGTCGGTCCGGCCATCGGATTCGGCGCGCTGTTCCTGTTCGCGACCCCGGTCGTCGCCATTATCGCGTGCATCACCATCGTGGGCTTGGCCATTGGCGTCACAACCTTCGTCCTATATGTGATTGCCCTATTTGCGTCGCAGGTTTTTGTGGGTTCCTGGCTCGGTGAACGGTTACTGGGCACTGAAGTGGGGCTGGGGCCAGCCATCGGAAGGCTCGCTCTGGGGTTGGCTATCATCCGCGCTCTGACGATGGTGCCGATTGCCGGACCGCTGATCGCATTCCTCGTCATCCTATGGGGCCTTGGCGCACTCGTGCTGGCGCTCCACAAGAGGATGAGCCCGCACGTCGCCGCCACTCCCTAGACAGAACTGCCAAATTTAGCACGCGGATCTCGCGGCCAATCCGCTACAATCGCGCCCGTCCGCCTTTTCGTGCGGCACGAGGTCTTATCCTTGGCACTGGCCGAACGGCTCGGGGAAATCCGCTCCGGATTCGATCGTCCCTTTTGGGTTGCTAATTTCACCGAAATTTTCGAGCGTCTCGCCTACTACGCGATGAGCGCGGTTCTGGCCATCTACCTCAGTGAGCAACTGCATTTTTCCAGTGTGCTGACGGGAACGCTGCTGGGCATTGCAGGCTTTGTGGTCTACGCGCTCTCGATTGTCGCTGGCTCGCTTGCCGACCGCTTCGGTTTTCGACGTACGTTGATGTGCGCGTATCTAGTGCTGACGATCGGTTATTTTCTACTGGCATCGATCGAATCCACCTGGATGGCGCCCCTGCGAACGGCGATCGGCGATCGGTGGCTGGTCTCAATCGTTCTGCTCGTTCCCGCGCTGGGGCCGGGAATGGTAAAACCCTCGGTTGCGGGGACGACGGCGCGTGCCTCGCGAGAAAATGTACGCTCGCTCGGGTATTCCATTTACTACACGCTCGTGAACATCGGTGGTGCCCTCGGACCGCTGATCGCTTGGCTCATTCGCGAGCCCCTGCACCTTGGAATACGGAACGTATTTCGCGTTTCTGCCGCAAGTGTCTTCGGGATGTTCTGGGTAACACTACTGTTTTATCGTGAGCCATCGGGTGCAGGGGACGAGAAAGTGGAAAGCACGTGGGCCGCACTGATGAACATTTTCGTTGTGCTCGGCAACGTTCGCTACGTCACGTTCCTGCTGATTTCTTCCGGCTTCTACATCATGTACTGGCAAGTGTGGATCTCGCTACCGATCTTCATGCGAAAATATGTGGACCCGCAGGCCGCCGTCGACAAACTACTGAGCATTGAAGCCTTTACGGTTATCACCTGCCAGATACTGGTGACCTACCTGACGCGGAAAATTCCCGCCGTCCAGACGATCGCCCTAGGCTTCCTGGTCTCGGCGCTGTCGTGGATTTTGTTGGCCGTGCACCCCGCGGTGTGGGTGATGAGCCTCATGCTGGTTATCCTGGCGCTCGGCGAACTGACGCAAGCCTCGCGCTACTACGAGTATTGCTCCCGTCTGGCACCGCCCGATCAACAGGGACTCTACATGGGCTACGCCTTCCTGCCGATTGCCATCGGGTATGCCATCGCAGGGCCGCTGGGCGGCTATCTACTCCGCCATTTTGGAGAGGTTGTGGGTTGGCCCGATCAGATGTGGTGGGTGATCGTCGCTATTGGAGTTCTAACGTCGGTCGTGATGTGGCTTTACGGTCGAATGATTCAGACGGCCGCTCGAGGACCCTTGGTCTAGCAGGCCATTCCGATCTTGATCTTCTCTAAAGCCTCATCGGTCGAGATGAGCCGCGCTCCGGCGCTCCGCAATTCATCAAGAGCGCGTCGGCCTTCGTCGGGATCGAGCGGCTGAATGGCATCCCAGACGATCGCGACCTTCCGGCCCCGATCGACAAGGCCCTTCGCAGCGTGGAGCACGCAATATTCGGTGGCCACGCCGAACACCACATACTCGGTGTCTCCGCCGAACCGCTCCACTAACTCGCTCGTGCGCGGATTGTCAAACACGTCGAGCGTCTGCTTTTCGAGCACTACCTGGGAATGGGTGAACAAATCGGCCGGTACCGGTATGGACGGATCGTTCGGCACTCGAACGGGATCCTTGGTCAGACCCTCGGGAATGATTTGTGCTCCCGGTGAACCTCCCAAGCAGTGCGGCGGAAACCTCTGAAATTCCGGATCGTTCTCTCGATGCGCGTCCACCTCCGAGAATAAGAAAACGCCGTTCTCGCTAGCGGCGCTCACCAGACGCCGGATGTTCGGAATGATTTTCTCGGCACTCGGAACATAGAGTTTTCCATTTGGCAGCATGAAATCGACCTGCGTGTCCACTTCCCAGAACGCTATCTTTCGCATGCGCGCGAGCCCTGCTCCTGGAGACTATTTTAGCGCGAAGCGTCGAATCCGCCGTCGAACCAGGTCGCGCATCTCGGTGAGCCGCTTGCTGTAATGCACCGGATAAACGGCGCTCCGTCGAATCTCGTGGTAGCGTCGGGGAAGCCGTGCCAGGTTTTCAAGGCATCGTTTGCGCAACCGATCGACCCTCTCACTCGGCAAAGTCCGCTCGCCACCACGCATGACCTGGACCAGCAACGCTTGGCCGGCGGGGTTTGGTTCATCTTCGAGCGCGATTGTGTCGGCTCGAAACTCTCCGCGCGCGTTCATGTGGCGATATACCTGCTTGCGACCCGGATAGGTGGCCTTTCGGTGGCTGAATTTCGCGGCTTCACTGACCTTGCCGCCGCGTTCCACTTCGGTGAGTTTGTAGATCAGATTCAAGTGTGGTGCGTCGCCCGGAGTGCCGAGCGCCGTGCCCACGCCAAACGCGTCGATGGCGGCGCCACCGTCGAGGATTTCCTGAATCTTGTATTCGTCCAGGTCTCCCGAAGCGAAAATCTTCACATCGCGCCAGCCGGCCTGGTCGAGCGTGCGCCGGGCCCAGAGGCTATCGGCCGTCAGATCGCCGCTGTCTAGACGAATGCCTGCGGGCTTGCGGCCAAGCCCGATAATGGTCTTTACAGCATTGCGCACGTCGTAGGTGTCGACCAGCAATACGGAGCCCTCCGGGAACGCGTCAAGGAAGCGGCGGAAAGCCTCCGCTTCATCCTCGTAGGCCATGACCCAAGAGTGAGCCTGCGTTCCGTAGGTTTCAATCCCGAACCGCTCTCCCGCAAGCGTGTTGGACGTCCCCTGGCACCCGCCAATCTCGGCCGCACGTGCCGAAAGCAGGCTGGCCGGACCTCCGTGTGCGCGGCGCGCGCTGAAGTCCACCACCTGCCGACCCTTGGCAGCCGTGGCAATGCGCGCGGCCTTGCTCGCGATCATGGTTTCATAGCTGAGCGTGGCGAGCAGGTAGGTCTCCATGATCTGGGCTTCGATCACAGGGGCCGTAACGCGCACAAGCGGCTCGCCTGGGAAGACGAGCGTACCCTCAGGCATGGCCCAAACATCTCCGGTGAAGCGAAAGCGCCCAAGGTAATCAAAAAACTCGTTCTCGATGTGGCGGAAGGACCGGTGGCATCGTATGTAGTCAACCTCCTCGGCTGTAAAGGAGACATTCTCCAGATACTCGAGTGCCTGCTCGAGACCGGCAGCCACCAGATAGTTGCGGTGTGGCGGGAGATGGCGGACGAACAGCTCAAACGTCGCGCGTCCTTCGAAGCGGTTCTGGAAATAACCCGCCGCCATGGTTAGTTCGTAGAGATCCGTCAAAAGTCCCGAGTGTTCACGCATGGGTGGGAAAAGACAAAACCCCCGAGCCGCCTCCCGCCGTGCGGGACCGACAGATCTAGGGGGTTTGCCGCGAAACTTTGCGCCGGGATGAACTACTTTAGAACGGCGTCTTTGAAGGCCTTGGCCGCGCGCAGGCGTACCACCGTCTTGGCCTTAATCTTGATCGCTTCGCCCGTGGCCGGATTGCGGCCCATGCGCGCCTTGCGGTGCGCCTTCACCGCGCGCCCCAGTCCAGGTATTACAAACTTTCCCGCGCCTTTGGCCTCTTTCACAGCAAGGTTGAACAGTTCGTCGAAAAACGACGCAACTTGTTTCTTGGACACCGGCTTATCTTTCGTGCTCACTTTGTCAGCCAGGTGCGCAATGATCTTGGACTTGCTCATCGGCGTTGCCATCGAATGTGTCTTTCCTCCTCAGAATGAATTGCTCCCGGCGTCCCGCCAGGCCGCGTGCGACTATAGCCGCCCAGCCAGTCGAACGCAAGCACAAATGTGCAAAAAACGCCGAAAAATCGTGCATTTTCTGTCCGGGAATCGTACGGGTGCGTTCAGAGCGTCGCGAGTTGCCCATAGAACAGTGCAACGGATTTGATACCCGCAAAGTAGTTTTCCAGCTCGATGTGTTCGTCCGGGGCGTGCGCGTTCTCGTCCGGAAGTCCAAAGCCGAGCAGAACACACGGAACCTTGAAGGTGTCGTGCATTTGTGTCACGAAGGGAATCGAGCCGCCTTCGCGAATGAAGACTGCCTTCTTGCCGAATCCGGCCTCGAGGGCGTGAATCGCTTTCTGGAAAATGGGATGGGTGTAGGGTGCGACCCAAGGCTTGCCCGTGCTCAGCACTTCGAACCGGTGCGTCACCGTCTTCGGCAGCAGTTTCTGGACATGCCGCTCCACCAGCTTTGCGATCTTCACCGGGTCCTGATTGGGAACAAGCCGCGTCGAAAGCTTCGCGTACGCCTTCGAAGGGATGACCGTCTTCGCCCCTTCGCCCGTGTAGCCACCCCAGATACCGTTAACTTCCAGTGTCGGACGGGTCCACAGCTGTTCCACGATGGTGAATCCTTTTTCGCCCGCGAGCGCCGGTGCACCCACCATCTTGCGAAATTCCTTTTCCTTCCACGGCAGGGAATTCAGAGCCTTGCGTTCCTCGCGCGACAACGGGGCGACGTCGTCATAAAAGTGCGGGATCGTTACGCGGAAACTCCGATCGTGCAACTTGGCGATCGTCTCCGCAAGAATGGTTATCGGGTTGGGTACGGCGCCTCCAAAGACGCCCGAGTGGAGATCCTGCGCCGGTCCGGCGATCTCCAACTGGTAGTAGTTCAGCCCGCGCAGTCCATAGGTAATCGAAGGAACGCCTTTGGCGAGCATCGCCGTGTCGGAGACGACCAGAGCGTCGGCCTTCAGTCGCTCGCGGTTCTGCTGGACAAATTCCCATAAGTTTACGCTGCCGACCTCTTCCTCGCCTTCGATCATGGCCTTGACATTGATCGGGAGTTTTCCCGAACAGTTGTGGAGCGCCTCCAGGGCCTTGAGATGGATGTGTACCTGGCCCTTGTCGTCAGCCGTGCCGCGCCCGAACAGCTTGCCGTCGCGCACGGTGGGTTCGAAAGCGGGGCTGGTCCAGAGATCGAGCGGCTCGGCCGGTTGCACGTCATAATGGCCGTACACTAGGACGGTGGGTTTGCCCGGCGCCCTCAGCGACTCTCCGTAAACGACCGGATGCATCTTGGTGGGCGCGACTTCGATGTTTTCAAGCCCCGCGGCGCGAAGCTTTTCTGCCACCCAGCGGGCCGCGCGTTCGATATCCGCTTTGTGCTCGGTTTTGGTGCTGACGCTCGGGATGCGCAGCAGCTCTTTGAGTTCGTTCAGGTGCTCTTCCCGTTTCGACTCGATGTAGCCGATCAGATCCATGGTCCCCATACTACTGAAGCCTCCTCGATTTCAACAAGCTTTTGCGAACTGCTTTTTTGGGCACGACGACAGCCGGCGCAATTGACTCGAGCGCGGTCGCGTTGCACGATATCTAGGACAATGCCAGAAACGCAAATCACCAAGGAGCGCCGCAGCTCCCGCGTCTTCACGCGTATCCCAGTGCACGCCAAGGGGAAAAACGCAGAGGGCCGGAAATTTCATGCGAAAAGCCAGACCATCGTGATCAACGCGCACGGCGGTTTGCTCTATCTGCATGAACCCCTCGAGCTCGGCTCGGAATTGATCCTCATCAATCCTGCCACCGAGGAAGAGCAGGAGTGCCGCATCGTGTACCTGGGCGACACGTCGGAAAAAGGGACCCGCGTCGGCGTGGAGTTTCTCTCGCCCAGTCCTCATTTCTGGGGCGTCGAGTTTGCACAGCAGGATTGGCATTCCATCGCTCGTTCCGACACCACGAACTAACCGTAATAGCCCCTTTCACCCTACGTTTCTCGTTCACGCTGCCGACCTCGCTTGTCGCATGAGCCCGTTGATCTGACGATGGGCCAGAGAATTCAGAGTGTGACGCTTGACGCAACGATGTGATCGGTCCTCTTTCTATTTGCCGTTCGATGTGTGTCTGATGTATTTTCGCCCCGCCCATTCGAAATCAGCACCTGCGGTGCACCGGGAGATCATTGTGAAAATCATCCGGACAGCCGGGATCCTGGCTTTTTTGTCTTGGCTGGCGTTCGCCGGTCGGCCTTCCTGCTACGCACAAACCGATCAAGGAATCTCCCCGTCCGGAAAATGCTCCGAGCTTGTCGATCTGAAGATTCCCGGGTCCGGTATGGTGATCACGAAGGCGGAGGAGATTCTTGCAGCGCCTCCAGGAACGGTGCGCATCTCGTCGGTCGCGCCCGATATGGTTCCCGTCGCGATAGGCTCCTACTGCAGGGCAGACGGGGCGATCGACGCGCGGACCGGCTTCGACAACAAACCCTACGCGATCGGGTTTGCCATCGCGCTGCCGGATCACTGGAATGGCCGGTTTCTCTTTCAGGGCGGTGGCGGCCTGAACGGCTCGGTGAGCCCACCGCTGGGAGCGCAGGCCGCTGCCGATGTTCCGGCGCTGGCTCGCGGGTTCGCCGTCGTCTCAACCGATACCGGGCATAAGGGTGCTGTCTTCGATGCCTCCTTTATGAAGGACCAGCTGGCAAGCCTCAATTTCGCCTACCTTGCCGTCGGACGGGTGGCCATGCTTTCCAAGGAGATCCTTGCCCACTACTACGGGCAGCCGGTCAAGTACTCGTACTACTCTGGTTGTTCGACCGGCGGCCGCGAAGGCATGTTGATGTCGCAGCGCTATCCCACCTACTTTAATGGGATCGTCGTCGGCGACCCCGCCATGCGCACGGGGTATTCCAATATCGCGCTCACCTTCGCCCGAGTCGCGTTTCAGCAGATCGCACCGAAAGACGCGTCCGGCAAACCCGTGCCGAGCCAGGATTTTTCTCCAAGCGACAAACAACTTCTGGCCGACGCGATCATGAGATCGTGTGATGACAAAGACGGGCTAAAGGATGGAATGATCTTCAACGTGAAAGCCTGCAACTTCGAGCCCGCGATTCTAGAGTGCAAGGGAGCAAAGACGGACGCTTGTCTGAGCCAGCAACAGGTCGGTGCGCTCGAGAAGGCCTTCAGCGGGCCGAAAGATTCGCGCGGACGGCAGGTCTACGCCCCGTTTCCCTACGACACCGGGTACATTCTGGGCGCCGGCGGGGTCTTTTCCAGTTTCCTCCCCAGTGAGGGACCCAATCCCATCGCTGCGGTCCAGCCGCCGTCCGACTTGACGATGGATCAGCTCATTGCGAACGTCGAGGCGAACGAAAATCAGACTCTCACCGATACAACCTGGACCAACCTCAGCACCTTTTCCGAGCACGGCGGCAAGCTCATCTTTTATCACGGGACGAGCGATCCTGTGTTTTCGCCCTTCGACACTCTCGCCTACTACGAGCGCATGGCCAAGAACAATGGTGGCCTCGATCAAGTCGAGAACTGGAGCCGCTTCTTCTTCGTCCCGGGCATGAACCACTGCGCAGGTGGTCCGGCTGCCCTGGACAAATTCGACATGCTCGGCGCTGTCGTCAACTGGGTCGAGAAGGGGGTCGCTCCGGAATTTGTGGTCGCCAAAGGGAAGGCATTCCCGGGGCGCACCCGACCGCTCTGCGCCTATCCGAAGTACGCCTACTACAAGGGTCAGGGCGATACCGAAGACAGTCGCAGTTTCGAGTGCCGCCAATAACACGACAGGAACCCAGGAGGATGGATCCATGAAAACGACAAGCCCGACTTCACTGCGAATCGGGCTAGAGAGCCCCATCGATCGTCGCTCTATGCTCGAGCAAGGCGCTCGGCTGGCCGGAGGCTTCTGGGGCGCTCTGGCCCTTTCGGCTGCTTCCGCTGCGGACCGGTCTCCTCAGAATCCCGCTCGTTCTTCCGAGGGAACCGAACCGGCACACCTCGATGTCATCGAGGCGATCAAGCTCGAATATGTGTTTCAAATCCGCATCGATTTTCAGGAGCGCGTCTCGTTTCAGACACCCAACGGCCGTCGAGCCTACGTGCCCGCGATCTCCGGAGTGATCGAAGGCCCGCGGCTGCAAGGTATCGTTGTACCGCATAGCGGCGCAGATTATGCAGGCAACGGCAGGCTGAATGCGCATTACATGCTCAAGGCTTCCGACGGGACCATGATCTACATCAACAACACGGGATATCTGTACCCAACCGACGGCAAGCCCATCGACAGGAACGACCCCAGCTGGGGCGGAGATCGCGAGTTCTATTTCCGTTGCACCCCCGTGTTTGACACTCCGGTAGGGCCACATGATTGGCTTACCCGGACCGTTATCGTGGGCACGGGAAAGCGTCACGCCAAGCCAGACTACACGATTTTCACCTATTACGCCGTGCTGTAGTCTCAACCAGAGGCCCGATCGGCCATGCGATCGTGACCCGGCCAGACCCTTCTAGGCATCCCGATTGCCCGTCCGAGCCATCTTTAGTAGTCTCTACGGTTATAGTTAACCACCTGCTCCGCCCTGCGGGCTCAGAGGTGCGAAAGGTTGCGGGTCCGGTCTCGTCATTTTTGGCTGTGGTTCGCGCTGTTGGGCTCGGCGTTTGCCGGCTGTACGCAGCAATTGAACTACCCCACTCCCTATCTCACGGCGCTATCTCCGACAAGTATCCTTGCTGGCCAACCTGCCTTCAATTTGGCGGTTATCGGTTCGGGTTTCACCCCGCAGTCGACGGTGTTGTGGAACGGCTCTCCGCGCATCACGATTTTTTCCAGCACCACCAGGATGGCGGCGCAAATCCTCTCCACCGATATCCAGAATGCGGGCCAGGCCGCGATCGAGGTTATGACGCCGACGCCCGGCGGCGGAACGACCACAGCGCTTACGTTCATCATCAATCCAGGACCGAGTCCCGTGCCGCAAATCAGTTCGCTTTCTCCGTCCGGAACCTCTGTGGGCAGCGCTAATCTCAGTCTGACGGTGATGGGAAGCAATTTCGTGTCGCTGGCCACGGTGACGGTAAACGGCAAGCCTCGCAGCACATTCTTCGTTAATGCGACTTCTCTGGTGGCAACGGTTCTCGGCTCCGATTTAGCGAACGCTGGCACACTTGAAATCGCTGTCATCAACCCGCAGCCGAACGGCGGTAGCTCGAACAGCGTTCCGTTCACCGTCAGTAATCCCACGCCCGGCGTTACTTCCCTGAGCCCTACAGCCTTTGTAGCGGGGGGCACGAACGCAAGTATCACCGTGACCGGCACCGGGTACGTGTCCACCTCGGTCGTCACCGTCAACGGATCGCCGCTTACCACGGCGTTTGTGAGCTCAACCCAATTGAAAGGGACAATTACCCAGGGGAATTTGTCAGCCGCGGGGATCTATTCGTTGGCGGTGACCAACCCCACTCCTGGCGGCGGAAGTTCCAACGCCATAACTTTTGCCGTCAACGGAACTCCCATCACGGGTCTGCCGGTCATCTTGGATCTCGCCCCGGACGGTACGCAAGCAAACAACGGTGTCTGCTCCGCGGGTTGCACAGGTGTGCCTACGCTTCAAACCGCTGGACCGTCGGTAAGCGACGACGGTCAGTTCGTTGCGTTCGCTTCGGATTCGACCAATCTCGTCTTGAATCAAGGCAACGCTGTGAGCAACATTTTTGTTCGCAACACGTGTCTGATCGCTGCCGGCACCGCCTCGACTACCAGCAGCTGCTCACCCACGACCCTCAAACTCACCCAGGCCGTCAACGGTACCGATGCCAACGGACCTAGCTCGCAGCCTACGATCGACAGTGGCGGTGCCCATGTCGCCTACGCATCGACGGCCAGCAACCTACTGAGCTATGTGCCGGTTTCAGGGGGCAATCGGCAGGTCTATTGGCAGACAACCTGCGCCTCCACGACGGCAACGACTGGCTGCACCGGCTCGACCGCCTTGCCAGCGCTCGTCTCCATTTCTGCCGATGGGAAAAGCGCAGGCAACGGCGACAGTTACGATCCTGTGATCAGCCCCGATGGACAATATGTGGCGTTTGTTTCATTGGCTACCAACCTCGTGAGCAACGTGCTCGTGGATGGGATCACGCCGCAAGTCTATGTTTCCAATACCTGCAATCTTGTGCCACCCGCTACAAGTTCCTGCGTACCGGCGACCTACTTGGTCTCGACGAGCGACGGCACGACGCCGGCCAATGCACCCAGCTCCGGCCCCGCCATTGCCAACACCGGCCTCTTCGTTGCTTTCGTTTCAAGCGCGACCAATCTGGGCGCTACAGCTTCGAATCCCACCGGTGCGACCGAGGTGTTCCTGCGCTCCACCTGCGTAACGACGATTGGCACCGGGGGCAATACGTGCGGTCCGGCCACGAGCCTCGCCTCGACCCCCGATGGTACGACGCCGGCTGACGGCACGAGCACAGAGCCCGCGATCTCGAGCGACGGCCGCTTCGTCGCTTTTGCCTCGACCGCCACCAACCTGATTGCCGGCGTAGGTCCCACGCAGCAGGTGTATGTGCGCGATATCTGCACGGGAACCACCACGGTCGAATCCTGCTCTCCGTCGACACAGCTCATCTCCACACCGGATGGCACCACACCAGCGAATGCTTTGAGCGAGAGCCCGAGCATCAACACGCAGTGCGCTACATCGTCGACGATTCCTTGCGTAACGGGTCAGTACATCGCATTTGCATCGTATGCATCGAACTTAGGCGTGAATGTGCAGAACGGCATCGAGAACGTCTTTACGCGCAACACGTGCAATGGGGTTACAACGGCTGTCATCATCACCATCACGACACTCTGCGCGCCATATACCTTTCTGAGCAGTCAACCGGGTGGCACCAACCCTCCGCCGGCCAACGGCAGCAGCCTGGTGCCCGCGATCAGCGGAGATGGTCATTCGGTAAGTTTCATTTCGTCCGCGAATAATCTGGTTGCTAACGATACGAACGGCCTGCCCGACGTCTTCCAGGCCCCGGCCAATCTGGTATGGAATCTGACTCTTACTTTGAAGGGTACCGGGTCAGGAACGGTAACCGACAGTACGGGTCAGATTGACTGCACTCAGACAGCCGCCACATCCACCACCCCCATCACCGTAACCGGAACCTGCGTGGCGAGCTATGTCAGCGGCACCACAGTGACCCTCACGGCCTCCCCCGCAACTGGCTACACATTCACAGCTTGGGGAGGCACCGCTCCGACCGTCACCAATGCCAGTTGCACGGTCACGACCGGCACGAACGCCGCCCAATCCTGCACGTTCTCCATGATTGTAACTAATACCGCCACCGCGACCTTCCAGTAGCGGAATGCTAGGAAGCGATTCGTTTTCTCACCGCGTTCTCTGTTGTGATGAGGGTGAACGTGAGAGATTCGCGTGGCACGCTGGTAAGGTAGGGTCCGATCAGCCAACCCAAACCTGCAGGAATGTCTCGGGTGAGCGAAATGGTCTGGCATTCCACGTACGTTCCACCATCCTTTTCTTCAAAGCGCCAGTAAGTGTTCAAACGCCAGAGGAACCCGTGGTCATGCCCCATTGGTTCCAACCTTTCGTCCGCCCCTCCCGCGTTATCCACTTCCTGTATCCGCGTGGCGCGCGACCGGCTCCACGCGTGCGTCTGGTCCAAGATCTCGTAGTGGACTTCCTGCTCCGTATCGAGCACGGTCGTGATTACCTTTTTCTTCGAGAGCCGCAATCGAATCGTGAAGTTGTTCCCGTCACGGCGCAGGATTTTCGATTCGATCACGTCCGGGCGAAAATATTCTTGATGGTGATCGTAGTCCTGCTCGAACGCAAGCGTCTCGGCAAGGGTTGCGCCGGCAATGAACACGGTGCCGATCCAATGATGGATGAACCCGTCTGGCACCCGGACGGGTTGGGTTGGATCGCTTGAACCATCCGGCGCATTTGCGTCGAGGCGTTCGATGACGACCTTCCCTGCTCGCAGCTCGTTTTGCGCGACAGCTCGACGGTCGACAGGTAGTCGGTCGATCCAGAGAAAGGTTTCGTGCCCCCCAAGCTGCCCACCAATCGCAGTCTCCACACGCTGCACGTAACGATCGAACTGCTGAACTGTCCTCGGGTCAAGATCGGCGGCCCCCAGGGGCTGCCCAAATGCGCAAAGTCCAGCGATCAGGACAACAAGCGTGCGTTTGCCGATTCTGTCAGATCTTTCTTTCACTGGTCACCCTTTAGGTGTGTGGCGCTGCCTCAATTCCGGCGGCTGTGCGACACATACCAGAAGACTTACCCCACAACTGCACCAGAGGCCTGAAGTTAGGAAGCAGGAAGCTAGCCAGACGATGCTCAGATAGCCCTCCCGCTAACGAGGGGTCAGGAGGGTCGCGTCGGCAGGAGGGCTAGGACGGGTTGGTCAGCGTGCTACGGTTCTTTGCAGAACCGTCGTCCCCGCAACGCAGCTCCCAACCCGCATGAGCAGCTTAGAGAACCAAGCAAAGCCCACCAATGGTTCGAAACGTACGAAATGCGGGTACCTGGGTACTATATCCGGAGCGAATCGGCGACTTAGTTGGGAACGACCACGGATTCGGTGGCTGCCGGGGGCAAGCGGAGGGTTACCTCCGTCGTTTTTCCCGAGCGTATGGAGATGCGCTTGGTCCAATCAGAGAACATTCCCTGTGAATAGGCCCGCAAATCGTATTGTCCTGTCCTGTAGCGGGCGAATTCAAAATGGCCGTTCGCGTTGGTGTGGGTGGCGTAGGGGCGAGAGCCATCGGAGGTCTGCATGGTCACGGTTGCGCCAGCCACGGGCCTGCCATGGGCGTCGAGCACGGTTCCTGCCATCGTCCCGGTAGGAACGTTCGGTGGCAGCGCCGCCGACAGACACACCGTCGCTACGAGCAGCCCGAGAAATAGGCATTGTTTCCTCATGAGCACCTCACATTCATGCAGGTTTATTCTAGTGACCACCCTGACTTCCGGTGCGATTTTCAAGGACACGTTTTCCCTCCGATCACCTGTCCTGACGTTCAGTCGCGTGTTGGTTGCTTTTTCGGCACCTCCGTTGTATTCGGTTCCTTAGGCAAGCTGTGATGGAAGCCGAGGAGATCCGATGCCCCTCTATCTCTCGCAACACAGTTTGGCTTGCATGACGCGCCAGGGTGCTGAACAGCTGTCAAAGAGCTTGCACCGGGAAGGCCCGGTATCGGCCCGTCGCGTCCTTATCAACATGCAGGAGGGGAAAATGCTGGTGGAATTTGAGGCGCCAGGCCGTGACGAGCTCGTGCAATGGCTCGCTTCAGAAAAATATCACTTCGATTGGATGCTTCGCGTGGAGCTGGAATCGGTCAATGGCGGTCCGCTCCAACCTGTGTAACGTCCGCGGAAGAACCTGCTCCCTCCAAGTGCCATCGTTGCCGTCGTCATCCATTCGGGTGTATTCTTTTCGCTATGAAGACCTGCGGCCGGAGCTTGGGGTCGTGTTGTTGTTGCGCCTGTTGTACGGGCGGGCCCTCTGGTCTGGGCAGGCGAGGCATCTGAGCAGTTAGTCCAAACTCAAGATTCCTTGAACCCACCGCCAGAAGGCTGGCCGGTGGGTTTTTTTGTTGCATTTTCATGAGTCATTTTTTTGAGGAGGAAAGCATGTCCGAATACGCGCATTCCGAAGTGCTGGTCTCAACGCAGTGGGCGGTCGACCACCAGAGTGATCCCAAGGTCCGGCTCATCGAAGTGGATGTGGATACAACGGCCTACGATCAGGGCCATATCGCGGGAGCCGTCGGCTGGAATTGGCAGACGCAGCTTCAAGACAACATCCGCCGCGACCTGATCGACAAAGCCGCACTCGAAAAACTGCTCGGTGACTCTGGCGTCTCGAATGACACGACCGTCGTGCTGTATGGTGACAACAATAATTGGTTCGCGGCTTACGCCTTCTGGCAGCTGAAGTACTACGGCCACAAAGACGTACGTCTGATCAACGGCGGCCGAAAAAAGTGGCTCGAGGAAAAGCGATCGCTTACGACCGACGCGCCGAAAGTGGCGCCCGTGACGTACCGCGCGACCGGGCCGGACCAATCTGTGCGTGCTCGCAAGGAGGAGGTGTTTGCGCTCCTCGAGAAAAAAGTAATCGGCCAGCTCGTGGACGTCCGCTCGGTCGATGAGTTCACCGGGAAAATCATCGCGCCGCCTGGTATGAACGAAACCGCGCAGCGCGCCGGGCACATTCCGACCGCAGCGAACATTCCTTGGGCGCAGGCCGCCAATGAAGATGGCACGTTCAAATCTGCCGATCAGTTGAGGCAGCTCTATCAGAGCAAGGGTGTGACGGGCCAGGGCGAAGTGATCGCCTATTGCCGCATCGGCGAGCGCAGCTCACACACCTGGTTCGTGCTGAAATATCTTCTCGGCTACAACAATGTGAAGAATTACGACGGCTCGTGGACTGAGTGGGGGAACCTGGTCGGGGCACCGATTGAGAAAGAATTGGCCGTATCGGCGCGCTAATGCGCGGGGTACCCCTAGGGCGCTCGGGCCCCATCCGGATTCGATGGCGATCAAGTCGGTCTATGGCAGCGCGTTGGGAGGGATTCCTTGGTGACGCGCTTGATCGCGAAGCGCGTTGATCTTGGACTCGATATCATCACGCTTTTTTTGAAGTTGCTCGAGTTCGATGGGCCAGCTGCCAGCGCCCGCATTTTTCGGTCGCGTGGAAGTCTGGGAATCTCCGGTAAACTTGCCATCGATGCCTGCTTGCAGCTGCGCGATTTTGTCGTTGATTGGCGGTAGTTGGGCCTGAAGTTTGGTGATCTGATCGGAGTACCACTTCGCGTCCTGGTGACCCGGCGTGAGCTGATGGCTAGTTCCCGAGGCGGGCCCCGCGCTCGTCTTTGCTCCGACGGTCGAGATCGTCGAGTCCTCGCGCAGGGTCGTGACATCCTCGTTCGTCCAAACTTTTTTGGCTGGCGGCTCGGGCGCCGATGGTGCCGCAGTGGCGACAGGTTGAGAGGGCACCTCCTGCGCGCGCATGACCCCTGGGCATAGCGTTGCCAGACACGCCAGGCCGAGCAACAGAAATAGCGAACGGCTCATAATGCCTCCTCGTCCAGTGAGAATGACGCTGCTTCTATTGAACACCGAATGGGTGCGGGAAGTTACGGATCTAGGAGGAAAGATTTCCCATTCGCCAACTCGCTTTTGACCAGTGCCAGAACCTGTTCGGGCGTTCCGACGCGGTGATAGTGGCTGGCGTCGATGCTCTGGTGCTGCTCAAAGAAAAACAGGAACTTTCGGCCCGAATAATCGTATTGGTAATGCGTCGGCAGCCAGATCCCTGGTGCCGCTTCGGTTTGCTCCATTGAGACAACCCCGCCTCGGTAGAGCTTTCCGAGGATTCCCCCTCCAAAGGAAACGTCGCTCGTCACCCGCGCGTCGCCGTACGCCATCTGGGTTGTCTCTTTATCCACCCATATCCGGGCCACGACATGGAGGAATGCTTCCTGGAACAATCCGTGTGGGCGGAAATCCTGATTTGGGTCAAGTTCGAAAACATCACAGGCGCGTTCGTGCACGGTGGAGGTTCCTAGCCAGCGAATTGTGAAAGCCTCTTTGGCCGCGTCCACAAACTCAGCGCGATCACTCTCATGCTTCTGTCGCTTGGCATAGGCTGCCTTCGCCCTTGAGTCGTTGGGATTCGCCATCGCTTGCAACAGATCTTCCAAGTTCTGCATTTCATGTCGGTAGGTGGCCGGGTCGACGGGCTTGTCTCCGTCGCGGAGCAAAATCTTCGCAGTTCCCGCGCCGGTCGGCACGATGCGGTAGACCTTGTCGTCGATCGTGCGCGGCATGGAGCCTGCCGTGCGGTCCACGTAGCGTTCCACGCGTTCGTACTGCTCGCGGGCTTGATCGTCCCGATGCTGGTTCGCCACAAACGTGTCGGCGCGGGCACGGACTTCTTCGGGGGATGGCGCTGTGCCTTGTGGATTGATTGCAGGGGCGTCGCTAGAGCCGGACGCGGTGTCACGCGATGCGGCTTGAGTCGGTGACCGCCGTGCGAAAGACGTAAGGCTAGTCAGGGCCAAAATCGCGGTCGCGACTACCAACGGGATCCTCATCCCTTCACCAAATTCTATTTTAACAACTTTCGACCTGGCTGGGCGCGCTAGGCCCCGGCTTCGCTCCCCGGGTTGATCAATAATGGCCTGGTGTGGGCGGAGTTTTGATTTCCTTAGGAATGACTACGGGGCTCCTCGGATCAAGCGCCGCCTTCCCGTCCGGTTCGAACAGGTAGGGATAGCCGTCCGGATCGACTGGAATGGCTGCGATCAGACCGGCCGATCGCAGGTCGCTCACCGAGGCAGGATATCGCCCCGAGCGTTTTTGGTATTCATCGGCCAGCAGGTTGAGTTGCTGCATGTCTTCCTCGGCCCTGAGTCCGCGCAAGGTCTCAAGAGCGCGCTCGCGTATCTTCGGATCCTTGTTCGACTCATAAATCTCTGACCAAATCATCCGTGCAGTGTCGAGCGATCCACCCTTCTGTGCCACGCGCGCGGCCATCACCTTCATCCAGGGCGGAGCATTCGGTTTGTTGCTGCCATCGAGGAAGGCGGATGCAGAGGACGGGTAATCCCTCAATCTCCAGTAGTAGAGAAATCCCAAGTCCGTGTTGAGGCGCCAGTCGTCCGGATTCGAGCGAATCCCACGCTTGACAAGTTCGACGGCGAGGTCGGGACGCCCGGCTCCCCCCGTCCCCGACTCGGAGAGGAAAATGGCGCCGAATCGGTAGGCGATGATCATCTGGGGATCGAGCGTGGTTGTGATATCCAGCAGCGGCCAAAGCAGAGGGAACGTGGCACCTTCGGTTGCAAATCGCCCGCCGTAATATTGCACCGTGCGCGTCCAGTAGATATCGCTGAGCAACGATTCATAGCCCAGGCTCACGGTCTTGATCGCGGAGGGCGAGCGCAGAAACAGATCGTCCCCTAGTTGCGTGAGCGAACCCATCTCGGAATCGATCCGCGTTTGCAGGCCTGCAACGGCAGCGAAAAGCAGCGGAATGAGCAGGAGCGCGGTCCATCGTGGGCGGGATCGACTGGAGCGGCTCATTTCAGATTGCGGGTTGAAAACACAGCCGAGGCGGCAATCAGCAGAAGCGCGACGTACAGCACGGCATAGAGCGTGTTGTGTCCGACGAGCGAAAACGGGATCCTCTGACCGTGAGCGGCGAACGCGATCACATTGAAGTTGTGAAAGTTGGGAACGAGGTAGGAAATGACGCGCGTCAAAATTTTCATGGCAGGATTCCGCGTGAGTTCCCCAAAAGCTCGAATATCGCCCGCAAAGCACCCCGTTATGTAGATTCCCACCGTAAACAGGGTCGAGAGCATCGGACTCGAGAAACAGGAGAAAAACAGTGCCAGGGCCGTGACCAAAGCCAGCTCCAGCAAAATGAAATACACGGCGACGAGAATCAGCAGATCGGTCGGCACCAAGGGTCGACCCACGTAGAACAGCGCGGCGGCCAGCCCAATCGTCATGAACCCGGTGTTCACCACAAGTGTCAGCACCAGGCCAGCGTATTTGCCGAGCAGAAATTCCCACCGCCGAATCGGCCTTGCCAGAAGGCTATAGAGCGTGCGCTTCTCGATTTCCTTCGATACCAATCCGACGCCGATGAAAATAGCCATCACCAGTCCGATCAACGAAATCGCCGAAAGGCCCAGATTGATGATCACCAACCTGTCGATTCCAATGGAAATCTGCCCCACGAGAATGGCCGCGCCCATCATCAGCAGCGCAAAAAAGACCAGATTGTAGAGCACACGGTCGCGCACCGCTTCGCGGAAGGTATTGAGCGCCACCGGTAGAGGCGCCGTGCTCATGCGGTTGTCACCTCGACGCCGCGCGAAACCGCTCCTTCGTTGCCGACCAGGCGCAGGAAGTAGTCCTCGAGCGTGGGTCGCACCGGCAAAACGGAAAGAAGGCGGGCCTCCGAGCGCCGCAATTCATCCAGGACGGCGTAGAGCTCATGTTCGGGCACTTCCACATGGCAGCGCGCGCCGATGCGCGTGATCTTGTGCGCGATCCCGGGAGGCAAATCCTGACCTGGCCGCAGCTCAAACAGAATGTCCATGGTGTGGACTTCGAGGGACACGATGTCGCCCGGCGCTCCCACACCTTGTAGTTTGCCTGCGGCCAGAACCGCGACGCGGTCGCACAGCATTTCGGCGTCCGAAAGGATGTGCGTGGAGAAGAAAACGGTTCGCCCTTGCTTCTTAAGCTCAAGAATAATGTCGCGGACCTCGTGGCGGCCGACCGGGTCGAGACCCGACATGGGCTCGTCGAGAAACACGACTTGCGGCTCGTGCAGGATGGCCTGTGCGATCCCGGCGCGCTGCAACATTCCCTTCGAGTATTTTCGCAACTGCACATCGGCCGCGCTCGCTAGACCAACGCGCTCCAGGAGCTGGCTGACGCGCTCGCGCCGGTCTTGTGAACTGTAGGTTGAGAATCGCGCGTAGTAATCCAGTAGCTCGCGCGCGGTTAAATAATCGTAGAAATAGGGCTGCTCGGGCAGATAGCCAATCTCGCGATGCATGCTGATGTCATCAATCGATCGGCCCCGGACGCGCGCCGTGCCGGAAGTTGGAAAGATCAATCCGGTCAGAAGCTTGAGAGTCGTGGTTTTCCCAGCACCATTCGGCCCGAGGAATCCGAAGATTTCGCCATCCTCGACGGCGAGCGTCAGGTTGTCGAGGGACCGGCGCACGCGCTTGGACCAGAAGCCGACCGTATAGTCCTTGGTGAGTCCAACGATTTCGATGGCAGGCATGCTCATATGGTGGATGATCTATTTTTTTTCACCCGGATCACGCCTGTCAATTCCTTGGTGTGGCGCGCGATGACAAATAGCCATGGACCGGAGCGCGAAGATCCAGCGCGTACACTGTATCGGCAGGGAGACTACTACGAATAGACATTCTGGACACAAGGTGCCAAATATTTTGTGGTTCGACCGTGAATTTCTCTTGACAACTTTTTCGCAACCCACGATACTTCGCACCCAGATTCGGACAGCGCGTCGAGACCGTTCTCGCCGTGGCGGCCACAACGCGATGAACGGACTGAGTTCCGTCGAATAGCCAGAGAAAGCGCTTTCCTTTGAGTCCGCGCTTTGGTGCGCGGCTTAGCGGCGCTTTTCTCGTTTTTGTTTTAGGGGTGCGAAGCGGTCGCTTTCCCGAGACGGGCGCGCCGCTTTTCTAGCAATCACGTTCCATTGCGCGTGTCGCTAGACACGCGACGACATCCGGGTTCCGGCTGGGAGTAGAATAGAGTAAGAGGAGCTCCTCCCGCTCGGCACCCCGGCCAACCATTCGGCAGCGCAGTTGCCGGCGCGGAGGCAGAGATGGCAGAGACGAGGATAGCCCTGAACCCAAGTTCGCAAATCGAGCAATCCGAAAGGCGCGCCACGGGCCTGGAATTCCGGCGCCATTTCACAAACGGCCTGGTGTCGCCATACGACGTCGTTGCGTGGGAGCGACGCACGGCGGCAATCGGCAACGATAAAGGCCAGGTGATCTTCAAGCAGGAAAATGTAGAGGTCCCCCAGAGCTGGTCGCAGACGGCGACAAACATCGTCGCATCGAAATACTTCCACGGGAAGGCGAGTACGCCGGAGCGCGAAACGTCCGTGCGCCAATTGATACGACGCGTGGTGGATACGATCGTGCGCTGGGGACAGGACGGCGGTTACTTCGCTTCGATGGAATCGAGAAACGCGTTTCGCGACGAGCTGGCGCATCTGCTTGTCGAGCAGAAGCTGGCCTTTAATTCGCCAGTCTGGTTCAACGTCGGCGTGCAGCCCAAGCCCCAGTGCTCGGCCTGCTTCATTAACTCCGTCCAGGACAGCATGGACTCCATCATGAACCTGGCTAAAACCGAAGGCATGCTCTTCAAGTGGGGCTCTGGAACGGGCACGAATTTTTCGGCTCTCCGCGGAAGCCACGAAACGCTCTCAGGCGGCGGAATCGCGTCCGGACCGGTCAGTTTCATGAAAGGCTTCGACGCCTTCGCTGGCGTCATTAAGAGCGGCGGCAAGACGCGCCGAGCCGCCAAGATGGTGATCCTCAATGTCGATCACCCAGACATTGTGGAGTTCATTGAGTCGAAAGTGAGGGAAGAGCGTAAGGCGCACGTGCTGATCGAGCAGGGCTACGACTCCTCGATCGACGGCGAGGCCTACGGATCGGTGTTCTTCCAGAATGCCAACCATTCAGTACGCGTGACCGACGATTTTATGCATGCCGTCGAGGAAGGGCGCGATTGGTGGACTCACCAGATTACCGACGGCAAGCCGGTCGAAAAGTTCCGCGCGCGCGATCTGCTCAAGAAGATGGCCGAATCGACGTGGGACTGTGGCGATCCGGGCATGCAGTACGACACGACGATTAATCGCTGGCACACCTGCAGGGCCACGGATCGAATCTATGCCTCCAATCCATGCTCCGAATACATGTTCCTGGACGACACGGCCTGCAATCTCGCTTCGCTCAATCTGCTGAAATTCCTCGGTGCGAATGGCCAGTTTGATATCGAAGCGTTCCGTCACGCGGTGGACATCACCATCACCGCGCAAGAGATCCTGGTCGATAACGCCAGTTACCCGACCGAGAAAATCGCGAGAAATTCGCACGATTATCGCCCGCTCGGCATCGGCTACGCGAACCTCGGTGCGCTGCTCATGTCGCTCGCCTTGCCGTACGACTCTGACGGCGGCCGGGATTTCTGCGGCGCGGTCACGGCGCTGATGACGGGCCAATCCTATGTGCAATCGGCGCGCATCGCCGAGCGGATGGGACCCTTCGGCGGCTTCCCGCGCAACCGCGAGTCCATGCTTGAAGTGATCGGCATGCATCGCGACGCCCTGCGGCCGCTCAGGGAAGAAAACGTGCAGCCATCGCTGTTGCGCGCCGCAGTGGATTCATGGGACCGGGCCCTCGAGCTCGGTGAGAAGTTTGGCTATCGGAATTCGCAGGTTTCCGTTCTTGCGCCGACCGGCACGATTGGCTTCATGATGGACTGCGACACAACAGGCATCGAGCCCGATCTGGCGCTGGTCAAGCAGAAGAGGCTGGTCGGCGGCGGCGTGATCAAGATCGTCAATAATACCGTGCCGCAGGCGTTGATGCAGCTTGGCTATGCGCCGGAGAACGTCGCCAGGATCGTCGATTTCATCGACACACATGGCACGATCGAAGCAGCGCCGGGGCTGAAACCGGAGCATCTCGCCGTCTTCGATTGCTCGCTCGCGCCGATGGGTGGTGGCCGCTCGATCCCCTGGCGGGGGCATCTCCGGATGATGGCGGCGGCGCAACCGTTCCTTTCCGGAGCGATCAGCAAGACGATCAACATGCCGGAGGAATCCACCGTCGAGGACATCATGGAGGCTTACACCGAGTCATGGAAACTCGGACTGAAGGCTGTGGCTATCTATCGCGATAATTCCAAGCGGGCGCAGCCTTTATCGGCAGCCGGTAAGAAGGAAGAGGAAAAGGCCACCGCCCCTGCCCCAGCGCCGACCCTCATTCCCCCGCCCGCGACGACTCCGGACGCCGAAACGCCGCAGCAGCAGGATCTGTTTCCCGGCGCGAAGCGACGCAAGCTGCCGGCCGAGCGGAACTCCATCACTCACAAGTTTTCCGTCGGCGGCCACGAGGGCTATATCACCGTCGGAATGTACGAAGATGGACAACCCGGCGAAATCTTCATCAAGATGGCAAAGGAGGGCTCCACGCTTTCCGGCATCATGGATGCCTTCGCGCTGTCTGTGTCGATTTCGTTGCAATACGGTGTGCCGCTTCGAGCGCTGGTCGACAAGTTCGTCAATTCGCGCTTCGAACCGTCCGGCTATACCGGTAACTCGAAGATCCGCTACGCTAAGTCCGTGGTTGACTACATCGGGCGCTGGCTCGGCGGAAAATTCATTGCACCGGACTATCTGGATCACGATGGCAGCGCAGCGATCGAGCCAACAACGACCCCGGAGGCCCCGAAGGTCCTAGGCGCCACGCGGCCGGCTGAGATCGATGTCCCACGGCCTCGCACCCTCATCGACGACGCGCCCTACTGCTCAGAGTGTGGCATGCCCATGACGCCCAACGGCAGTTGCTACAAGTGCTCGAACTGTGGCTCGACATCCGGCTGCAGCTGAACTGAAACAGACAAAAAAATAGGGGGCCCACCCGGACCCCCTGTTGCTCTACCCCCAGAATTCCGGCTTCGGCGCGACGAAACCGGCCCACCCCGGGTCAAGAGACAGCCGTCGATGCAGCTGCACGCGCAGGGCCACCTGTGCGCACATTTCCAGGTGGTTCTATCTCTTTACTGTACAGCTAGTTAGCATGACGGCCCCCTGGTAAGTGGATCGCTGATTCTTCCAAACAACATAGGAAACCGAGGCCTGGGTTTTCAGAAACTGGATTCAATGCCTGTCTCAGAACTATGAAAAAGCTGCTAAGTCCCGATCGAGCTGCGAATCGCCGAGGCGATCGCGTCGGTCCATCGGTCGACCTCCTGTTGGCGCTCGGCTTCCACCATCACGCGCGCCAGCGGTTCGGTTCCCGAATAGCGCAAGACGACGCGGCCGGAACTACCCAGAGCGCGCTTGGCCTCGCTAAGCAGGTGGGTGATTTCGGGCAGGGAATCCATCGGTGGCTTTGACTTCACGCGAACGTTGACGATCTTCTGCGGATAAATCTTCAGATCTGCGACCAATCGATCGAGGGGACCGGCGATCGATACCAGCGACGCCATTTTGACGGCGGTCAGCATGCCGTCGCCGGTGGTCGCGTCGTCAAGAAACAGGATGTGTCCAGACTGCTCTCCACCGAAGTTTGCGCCGATGCGCTGCATCTGTTCGAGAACGTAGCGGTCACCCACAGCGGTTCGCAACAACTGAAGTCCGTTTTTCTCGAGCGCGCGTTCCAAACCTAGGTTCGCCATCGTCGTACCGACGATCACGCTGCCCTTTAGTTGCCCGGTGGATTTCAGGTGCCGCCCGAGGGCGAGAAGCACGCCGTCGCCGTCCACAAGTCGGCCCGATGCACTGGCGAAAATCGCGCGGTCAGCGTCGCCGTCGAATGCCACGCCCAGCTCGGACCCCGTTTCCACTACGCGCTTCTGCATGCCCTCGGGATAAAGTGATCCTGCACCGGCGTTGATGTTCCTCCCGTCCGGTCGATCGTTGATGGCCACAACGCTTGCTCCGAGCGAGCGGAAAAGCTTGGGCGCGAGTTCGGTCGCCGCGCCATTGGCACAATCCAGCACGATCTTCATACCCGCGATTTTTGCTCGAGGAAGTGCAGCGTTGCGAAGCCCGGCGAGGTAGTCCTCACAGAGCTTTTGGTCACCATTGCGCCCGACCGGAACCACCGAGATGGGGGCCGGCGGCGATCCGTTGGGCGAAAGAATCAAGCGCTCGAGGTCGGCTTCGACCGCATCCGCGAACTTCATTCCCGATGAAGAAATTAGCTTTACGCCGTTGTCATGATACGGATTATGAGACGCAGAAACGACCACGCCCGCTGCGAAGCCCTTGCGGTTCACTAGCCAGGCCACCCCCGGCGTGGTTAGCACGCCTGCCCCAAGGGCCTCTGCTCCGGCCGCGCCGAGGCCGTTCGCAATGCACTGTGCCAGGTGCGGCCCCGACTCGCGTGTGTCTCGCCCGATCAGAACGCGCGGCGCAATTTGGCTTGCCTTCTCTCGGAGCAGGTATTGGCCGAGAGCGAAGCCGACCCCCTCGAGCGTTGCGTCATCGAGCGGGTACTGGCCGGGGATGCCACGGATGCCATCCGTTCCGAAAAGTTGTTTCGGCATGTGGGCGGTCGTGCGATCTGGATTCTATCATCGCGCAGCAGGGCCGCAGACGACCGCTCGTTCAAAAGCGCCAGAAATGTTACCTGCGGGGGAACCGGCCTTCGCTCCTTGTCGTGTGGCCCCCAAGCGTGTGCTATCTTAGGCCCATGCCGGTAGATGAATCCCAGGTCTTTTCCCGCAGCACGGCGAGTGCACGCATCATTGCCGCCGGAATCGTGATCGGGTTTTGCTATTGGGCATCGACAGTGATCGTGACGGTGCTCGCCGCCGTCTTGATGGCCTATTTTCTTGACCCGGTCGTTGGTTGGTTGGAACGGCTTCGTATTTCCCGCGCTCTCGGTTCGCTACTGGTCGTTTTGTTTGCCTTGGCCGTATTTGCCGTTCTCGGTTGGATGTTGGTGGAACGCGCCGACCAATTCGGCCAGGATTGGCCGAAGTATCGTGCGCCATTGCGCGCGGCAACCGTCGCGATTGAATCGAGACTGGCGACTTTCGAGCAGCATGTTTCCGAAATCGAGCCGACCGAGCAGCCGGGCCAGCAGATTGTAGCCGTCACCGAATCGCATCCTTTCCGCAGTGCGCTGGTCGGCAGGCTCGGTTCGCTCTCAGAGTTCGTGCTCGCGGCGACGTTCATGCCGTTTCTTGTTTTCTTCATGTTGGCGGCGAAGCGTCAGGTCTGGCACGCCACCATGCAACTGTTTCCCGCCAACCAGCGTACGCAGGTTCGTGACACCCTGGTGGACGTGACACAAGTGCTGCGCAGCTATCTGATGGGCACCGCGCTGGTGGGCTTGGTTCTGGTCGTGGCGAGCTGGCTCTTCTTCTGGTTCCTCGGCATGGACTTCCCGTTTCTGACGGGACTTGTTTCCGGTCTTTGCAATTTGGTGCCGTACCTCGGCGCGGTTATGGCCTGGATTCCACCGCTGCTGATCGGCCTAAAGCAATACCACACGATCGGGCCCTTTGTGGGCATCTTCGCCATGCTCACGTTCTTTCACATCGTCACGGCAAATCTGCTGATACCTGCTCTCGTGGGGTGGCGAGTGCGGCTCAATGCCATGGCGCTCACCGTCGCTCTGCTTTTCTGGGGATGGATCTGGGGGCCGATGGGTCTGATCCTAGCCATTCCAGTGACGGCGGTGATCAAGGTGATTTGCGACCACGTGGAAAGACTGCAGCCTGTTGGCCGCTGGCTTAGCGCTTAGCCTTTACTCGCCGGCCGAATGCCAGGCTCGAATCGTTTGCGTCAACTCCGCCGCCGCGCTGGGTTCCTGAAATAAACGAATGGCTGCGACTCCTGCCGCGCCGGCCCGCAGGCAGTCGTCTCCGTTGGTTCGGTTGACGCCCCCAATCGCAATCACTGGGATTCGCACGGCGCGGCACACCTCCGCGAGTTTCGCGACACCCTGCGGCGGTCCGAAAGGTCTTTTGGAAGGAGTGTCGAAGACAGGCCCGAAAAAAATATAGGTGGCGCCGGAACTCTCGGCCTCGCAGGCTCCCGCAAGACTATGGCAGGAGGCTCCAATCAGCCAATTCGCAGGCCCATTGCCCGCTCGGTGCCATCGTAGGACCTCCCGCAGGGGCAGCGACTCGCCTCCCAGGTGGACGCCCGCCGCTCCAACAGCCAGTGCCACATCAACCCGATCGTTTAGGATGATCCTCACATGCGCATCGGGGACGGCGGCGGTTTCCCTGAGAGCTTGACGTGCCAGCGAGAGCAGGTCTCGCGCCGAAAGATCCTGCTCACGAATCTGCACCCAGTCAACGCCTGCCGTAATGGCTTTCCGAATTTTTCCCAGCACGTGAGCGGTCCGACCGCTGGTATGATCGCCAGGCGTGAGCGACTTTCCGTCTGTTACGTAGCAGACGATCCTTTTCTGGTTGGTCTTTTCAGCTGCGCTTGGCAACGGAGGATGTCCCGTGGCGGAACGCTTCGAGCGATAGCAAAACATTCATGAATCCCAGCCCCGAAACGGCACCCCGCAGGTAGGCGTTCCTCAAGAACAGCCCGAGCGAGGGATATTGGTAGAGGTAGTAGTTCGCGTCCCAAAAATTCGACCAGGGCACAAGAATCAGTGCCAGTCCGAATCCAATCCAGAGTAGGAGAAGCGGCACACGCAGGATACGCCTCATCGTGGAGCTAGGATTATGGGAGATTATTTCAGGCGTGGCAACCCTCCGTCGCCACGGGTGCTCGAACACTTAGTGTTTTTGAAGCGTTGCGATGCGGTCGGCCACGTCGCGGTAATCGATGTTCATGGCGTAGACCTGACGGAAGCTGTCCAGAGCCGCGTCGGCCTCGCCTGCCAGATCGAATGCGACGCCCAGGTCGTAGCGCAGTGCCAGAACGGTCTCGTGATCGAGCTTGGGCAACTCGAGAGCCCGCTGATACCACAGCGCCGCGATTTTCGGCTCGCTCTTGTCCATGAAGGACAGCGCCAGCAGTGTCGCGCAGTTCATGGCATAGGGGAACGGCCTGCCCTTTTGGACCGCCTTCGCTACCTTTTGGAACTCGCCAATGGCTTCGTCCAGCAGGCCCATCTCGCGGTACGCGATGCCCAGATTGTAATGAGTTTCGAGGTCTTCTTCTGCGTCTTCATTCATCTCGCCCAGTTCGTTTCGGAACTCCTGAAAGACTTCGGCCAATTCGTTCAGGCTCGCCTCCGACAACTGTGGAGCAGCCTCTGCCGGGGCGGGCGGAGCCTCGGTGGATGCGACCTCGACCGGTGGCGCCCAATCGGCATGTTCTGCCACAGGCGACTCCATGCCCTCGATCTCCGCGGCTAACTCACTGAGAAAGTCTTCCGTCGTCGCCGGGCCGCTATGACCATCGGCGGGGGCCAACTCGGGGCTCAATTCCAGGTCAAATTCCGGGCCTTCGGCAGCGACCGGTTCCGCCGCCGGCGGTTCCGGTTCTGGCTCTTCCTCAAATTCCAGGGCGGGTTCGGGCGTCTCGGTTGCTGTCGGCTCTGAAATCTCGATAAGCTCGTCGCTGGGCGCAGTTATTTCTTCGATGGTTGCTTCTTCTGATTCCACCCGAGCGGGCTCGGGTGCAACCGTCTGAGCCGCATCCGATTCGTGCTCCTCCCGAGAGGCAGGTGGGGCCGCATCGGGCACAGTCGCAGGAGCAGGTTCGGCAACTTCCTGAACCATTGCTTCCCATTCATCTGAAAGATCCACTTCGGTTGAAACCGCAGACGGAGGTGCGATCGGTGCTGGCGGCGGCTGCGCTGGCGCGGCCGCAGAGGCTTCCGGAGCGGCTGGCTCCGGTTCGGGCGGCGCCACGGGGATTGAAAACTCGACCGCACTGGGCGTTTCAGCAGCAGGCGCAACTTCCATCCCCAAGGCGGGCGGTGCTGGCGACTGAGGCTCGGCCGTGGCCGGTGCCGCCGGCCTGGGAGGCTCGGCCGTCGCAGCGGCCAGTTCCTCCTCCGTGAGGCCCGCGACTTTCTGGAACCGCTGGCGAAGTTCGGCGAAACGCTCTGCGTTGATCGTGTCAGCGCGGTTCAGGTAAATCTGTTCGAGCTGAGCCGCAAGTTCCGCGGTACGCCGTTCGTTGCCCGCTCCCAGGCATAGGTCGAGTAGGCGTTCCAGCGTCGGCGTATGGCGCGGCGCTCGTTGCAAAACGCTTTCTAGAAGTTGCGTGGCTTTCTGCGTCAACCCATAGCTCGAGAAGAGGTCCACGTCGGTAAGCGCCTGAGCGATGTAGCGCTGTGCCTCTTCGTCTAAGGGTTCTTCGGCCGCCCCTGCCGGTGCCGTTGGCGTCACTGGGACGCTCGGTTCAGGCACCAGAGGTTCTTCTCGTGAGACCACCTCGGCTACGGTCGGCTCTGGCTCCGGTTCTGCCGGTGGCGCGGGCACACCGGCACTTCTCGCGCGCAATTGCTCGAGCTTTGCCAGCAAACGCTCGTCGCTTTTGTTCCGCTCAACCAGCTCCTGCATCAGCTCTTCGGCGCGTGAAAAATTGCCGGCTTCAGTGTAAAGGTCGACCAGCTTAGTCAGCGCGGTACTGAGCTGAAAGGGATCGCTGGTATGCCGCGCAAAGTCGGCCAGCGTTTCCAGTGGCTCGGCCTCGCCCGGAAGTTTTTCGATGGCACTGGAAAGCAGTTTCACGAACTTGTCGTGCTCGCTCGTCTCGATCAGGGGTTCACGCAGCTCACGCAGCAGCGCTAGAACCTGCTTCGCATGGCCCGACTCGATCCCTGATTCGCACACTTTCTGGAGCAGTACGGAATGAGAACTTCCGCGAATCAGCTGATTTCGTCCGCGGTCGGCCGCCTTGTCAAACTGCCCCGCCGTAAGCTGCAGATCGACCAGCAGGTTGGTCACCTCTTCGCCCCCGTCGGCTTCGGGGTGGCTTTCCAGGATGCCAATCGCTGCGGCGGTTTTGTTGGTTCGAGCGAGGATTCTGGCCTTCAACAGAGTTGCTGCGGAAAGACCCGCATCCACGGCCAGGGCGCGTTCAATCAGTTTCTGAGCCTCGTCATCCTCGCCCCGTTCGTAGAGGCGCTGTGCGTAGTTGTAATAGACCTGGGCCGCTTCTTTTTTCTGACCCATCACATTGTAGAGTTCCGCCAGACGCATCTGCACGCGCGGATTATCGGGCTCGACGTCGAGTAAGCGCTGCAGCACCTCGACAGCCTTGGGCGCGCGGTTGGCCTTCAGGTGGGCTTCGGCAATCTGAAGGAAGAGCGGCCGCGCTTCGCTCAGCACGCCTTGCTGAACATAAAGGTCGGCCAGCCGCTCGAGCGGCGCAAGCTCGGCGGGTGCGAGCTTGGCGATCTTCTTGTAAATTGCGATGGCTTTGCTGTTAAAGCCGTCGCTGAGATAAACCTGCGCGAGCCGCTCGAAATATTCAACGGCCGGCCCCATCTCTCCCTGACGTGCAAAGAGATCACCGACGGTCATTAAGGTGGCTTGGTCCTTGGGATCGTGCCTCAGGATTTGTTGGTACTCACCGATGGCCTGGGCGACCTTGCCCTGGTTGAGGAACTTCAGAGCGCTCTCAAGCGCTTTCGTTTTGTTGAAGGCCATGGATGCTTTCAGGTGGTTCGGTATCGCCTAGGTGAGCAGTACCTACCGACCACACCCGCGACTCGAACTGAAGGTTAGCACGCACGGAAAACAGGGGTCTATCAAGCGCAGCCTGGCTGGTGACGAACGGGATAACAGGCTGTCCGGAAAGCCTCGACCGATTCAAACAACATGTGTCCCATGGCAATGTAGGTCATCGACGCTCCCGGCGCCCGAAATCCCTTGCTCGACATCCGCCGCTCGCTATGGCCCCGCGGCAGGAGGGCTCTCGAGAGGAAACGTCGTTTGTACGGCAGCGATCGACCAGCAGCGCGACTCCCGCACCGGAGCGTAGGAGAAACGGTGCAGCGGCGTCGGGCCAAATCTCCGCAGCGCCTCGAGATGATCCGGCGTGCTGTAGCCTTTGTTGTGCGCCAAGCCGTACTGCGGATACAGCTCGTGGAGTTCCTCCATGCGGCGGTCTCGCTCCACCTTCGCCAGAATGGAAGCGGCAGCGATCGAAACCGACCGCGCGTCGCCGTGAATCAGCGCTTTCTGTTCGATCGGCAAGTCCAGTTCGAGCGCATCGAGAAGAAGGAAGTCAGGCAGGGGTTGAAGTTGCGAGATGGCCGCGACCATGGCCTGTCGACTGGCCTGGTAGATGTTCCAGGCGTCGATGCGGCTGGCGTCGATTTCCGCCACGGCCCACGCCAGCGCATGTTCACGGATGCGTTCGGCAAGTTCGCTGCGCCGATCGGCCGTTAGCTTCTTGGAATCATCCAGACCGACAATACGCCGTCGCGGATTCAGCACGACAGCTGCCGCTGCGACCGGCCCGAACAGAGCGCCGCGACCCGCCTCGTCGAGTCCTGCAATGCGCAGCCAGCCGCGCTGGCGCGCCTCGCGCTCGTGCCTGGCGGAGCAAAGCCGTCCCATCAGGCACGGATTCTAACACAGGGTTGGCGCAGGTCGATCAGCACGCATAGAGCGGACATTCAGGGAACAGGAAAAAAGAAGACAGGCTCTCGGAGAAAAGTGGGCTAGGACTGGGCCTACTCCTTTTCGGCGCCCACGGCTACTGCTTCGGGTGTTTCGACCCGCTTGATCCGTGCGGCCTTGCCCTTACGCGTGCGTAGATAGTTTAGTTTGGCGCGACGCACGCGACCTTGCCGCACTACTTCGATCGAGCTGATCATTGGCGAATGCACCGGAAAAATCCGCTCCACGCCGATGCCGAAGCTCACACGCCGCACAGTAAAGCTTTCGCCCAGCAGTTCCCCGCGCCGCCCCATCACCACGCCTTCGAACGGCTGGATGCGCTCTTTGTCGCCCTCGCCTTCCTTCAGGCGCACGTGCACACGAACCGTGTCACCTGGGCGGAACGCCGGGATGTCTTTGCGCAGTTGTGACTCCTGCACCTTTGCGATGATCGGTTTCATGGCTCTTTTTCCAGGCAGACCCGTTTAGGTGGGGCCAGCACGCCGCGTCCAACTGGAAAGTATAGCGAATTCAGAACCTCCTGCCTACGACAAAGTGCATTCTTAATTCAGTCTTTTTCAGGCTTTAGGCTCCGTGCGAGGCGAGACCTAGTCACCCCAGGCCGAATGCATCCCGAACGGCACCGGCCACGAGATCCCCTCGATGGCGCGAATTTTGCCGTTTTCGATCTTGAACAGCTGTGGCGTCATGAATGTGATCGGTCGGCGCAATTCGACCGGCACCGCCACCGAACCTACTTCCGGAACTGCGACCGATGGGGCGTCTCCTTCGTTGTCGAAAAACGCAAGATTGAGCACCAATCCCTGCTTTTCATCGATCACCAGCGGTCGCAGGCCCCGAACTTTCCAAAGGGCACTGAAGAATCTCCGGTCGATCTCCTCGGCGCAACTGCCGCTAAAGAGACGAAACGCAGGCTGGGCCCGATCGATGACGGGCCCGTCGGGATTGTTCGTAGTTGTCACGCCGTTTTCTCTTCTGTAACATTCGCTGTCGATGGGCGCGAGCGAGCCTTGGCTCTGCTGGAACGCATCGAAGTATCCTCTGGTTGCCCCAACGAGGTGTTCGCGGTTTGCTGGCGACTGGACGGGCTCCACCAGCGCAGGATTCGGTCGGATGAATTGACTGCCATCGAGCTCATCCATCATTCGCGGCGTCATGATGCCGGCCGTGCTCAAACCTAGTCCGGCTCTCGGCCTTTTCTCCTCTCGCACTGTGATCAGTTCGATTTCGGCGATGCGGTGCTCCTTCACCTTGATCCGCAGAGCCACCATACCGACCAACAGGCCTCCGTCTTCTCGGATGTCCCCATAGTAGCCAGCCTCCCCCGTTGTCGGGTCGGCCAGATACACGCGGTACGTCCCTCGCCCTGAAAAGGTTTTCCAGATGCCTTCGCCCGGCTTTACGATTTGCTCGTTTTCGGTGTACTTCACGTCTGGGGCCAGAGCGATGGTCGAGGGGTAGCGCGAAAGCATCGCGTCGAAGTATTTGTCAACGAAGCCGTATAAGCACTCGCGATCGCACTCGCCGGGGGAAGCGGGTGCCACAGGAGCGGGAGCGAACACGAGCGATTTCCCGTCGTCGGGAACAGCTCTGGGCGGCCAAGCCGCGCCGCATAGGGCGGCGGCTGCCAGTGCCGCCAACCAGCCACGCACACGTATGTTCAGCATCATCAGTTGGCCTATCTATGGGAATGCCGGTTCCATGTGGAAAGGGATCTCATACATCGTCATTTCAATGAGTCGGATGCTTCCCTTCTCGATCCGGTAAGCTTCATTCGACTGGTTGGTGCGCGGCGTCATGAAATACGCCGGAACCTTCCACACACGTCCGTCGGTCAAATGCACTTCCGTCACGGTCCCATCGAAATCGAGGTAGGCCGAAGCCAGCACCGCGCCTCGCTCCACGTCGGTCACCAGAAAGCGGCGGTGGCGGCATCCCGTCGTAAAGCCGAGAAATCCCAGCTTGTATTGCGCCGTGCAGTTCAGCATGGTGAAGTCGCTGATATCGGTATCCGAGTGGCCGTAGTTCTGCGGCCGCGGTTGGTTGGTCGTTCGGACGCCGTCCTCGGTGCGATTGCAATCGTCGGTGAACGCATAGACGCCCTGCCCGTCGTTGCGCTCGAGCCCCTGGTAATACATGTACGCCGCTTGATCGAGTGCCGCCCGCGACTGGCGCTGATCGGGGGGAATGGGAGCGAGCCAAACAGGATCGGGGGCACCCATCTGTTCGTAGGCTGCGGCCCCATGCGGATCATGCGCCACGAACTGTTCGGCCTCCGTGATCAGTCCTCCTTCCACCTTGAGCCGCAGTATTAAAATTACGCCCACGCCATTTTCGTAGGCCACCGTGATCAGGCCCACATCGCCTTGCTCCGGATCGGCGAAGTAGTGCCGGTATTTGCCAAGTCCGCTCGCCGTTGCCCACAAAGCCTGTCCAACGGTCAGCGGCACGTTGTCCTGCGCGTATCTCACACTCGGCGCAAGCGGCGCGCGCGAAGGATCATGTGCCAGCATCGCTTCCAGATAGCTGTTCGCCGTTGCCTCTAGACACCCCCGGTCACAGGATTGTTTTGTTGGAGGCGTTTTCACTGTTTGGGCCGCCAGGGGCGGCACCAGGGCCAGTAGCAGCGCCACGAGCGCCGCCGCGGCGAGAGCGGACCCCGCACACCATCGTTTCGTCAATTCTCTGTCCTTTCAAAGTTTGCAGAAGCCATCCCAGGGTTAGCCATGGGAACCGCCGCGACCATCGGACAGGCGCGATTGTACCTCGGTCGCATCGCCAGGCGTGCGGCTCGCTTGGGCGAGGAGATCGGGCCGGTTGCGGCGTGTCTTTTCGAGCGCCTGGGCGCGGCGCCAGCGGCGAATCTCTTCGTGGTTCCCGCTCACAAGCACCTCGGGCACCTGCCATCCGCGGAAGGACGGCGGCCGCGTATAGTGAGGATAATCAAGAATTCCCTCTGGCTGGGCGCGGTTGGGGATGAAACCCTCGCCGTCTGCCGTATCCAGGTCGGCTGGACTGAACGACTCGTTCCGCACGGAATTTTCATTACCCACTGCGCCAGGGATGAGCCGCGTCACCGTATCGAGGATTATGGCAGCCGGAAGCTCGCCCCCGGAAAGCACAAAATCCCCGATCGAAATTTCATCTGTCACGAGGTGCTCAGATACCCTCTCATCGATTCCTTCGTAGCGCCCACAGATCAGCACGATTCGATCAAGCCTGGCAAATTCCCGCGCGGTGTACTGGCGAAATAGGCGTCCCGCCGCCGACAACAAGACGATGGCGGTTCCTGCGCTGGGGGGGGTGGCTTTTCCGAGCAATGATTC
Source organism: Candidatus Acidiferrales bacterium (assembly GCA_035622155.1). Classification (GTDB taxonomy): domain Bacteria; phylum Acidobacteriota; class Terriglobia; order Acidiferrales; family UBA7541; genus Palsa-295. The sequence continues at coordinate 24,869 of DASPVW010000037.1, read as the reverse complement.
CACCGCCCCGAAGATCGGCTCCGGCTTCATCACCATTCCTTCGCCTCCGCCAAACGGGCGGTCGTCCACGGTGCGATGGCGGTCCTCAGTGAAGTTGCGCAAGTCGTGGACATGGGCGTCGATGAGCTGCGCCTCGCGCGCCCGTCGCACGATTCCATAATCGAGCGGTCCACGGAAAAATTCCGGAAAGATCGTGACGATATCGAATCGCATGATTGGCAGTCTACGCCACTAGCGGGAGCTTAGGAACCGAGGTTCAAATCGCGAAGTCCGTCGGGAAAAACGACCTCGATCAGGCGTGCCTCCGTATCGATGCGCACACAAATCTCCTGGGCGAGTGGGATGAGCAGTTCGCCTTGGGGCGAATCGACCACCAGGATCGGTGTTCCTGCTATGTCTTCGCCGGTGAATTGAACATCGCGCACGCGTCCAATCGCGGCCGCACCCCTTTCGCACACTTCACATCCGGTCAGGTCGGTGACGTAGTAGCTGCCGCCAGGAAGCGGCATGCGTTCGGAGACGGGAATCTGCACTTCAAGCCCCGTCAGTTTTTCGGCGTCTGAAATAGAGCTCGAACCCTCGAAGTGAAAAATGGCCTGACCGCCGCGGCTCTGGCTCAACCAGCAGGAACGCACGCCGACGGGCCTGGGCGCAGAATGACCGTCCCACAAAGCTGCTGCGGTCAGTGTGGTAACGCGCTGAGGAAAGTCGGTGAGGATTTCAGCTGCCACCTCGCCATGCCGCCCGTGCGGGCGCAAAACCCGCGCGATCGTGACTCCTGCGGGTTGGTTGGTCACTTATTCAAGAATTTCCAGCGTGTAACGCTTCTTCAGTTTCATCCCCGCGGCGCCGAGCAGTGTTCGGATCGACTTCGCGGTGCGCCCCTGTCGTCCGATTACCTTCCCGAGGTCTTCTGGATGAACCCTCAATTCGAGAACAGTAACCTGCTCGCCATCGACTGACCTGACCAGAACTTGGTCCGGATGATCTACAAGAGCCTTCGCAATAGCCTCCACTAGGTCCTTCATAGCATTTCCCCCACTTGAGCTTGCTCAGCGGAAGACACCCCGAGCGTGTACCGGAGCTTGTGAGCTGGGGGCCCTGGAGTTATAGGACGCGTCAGGCAGGCTTAGGGTTGCGTAGGAGGCTTCGAACCGTCTCGCTCGGCTGGGCACCTTTGCCGATCCAATACTGCACGCGCTCACTATTCAGTTGAACGGCCGCGGGTTTGGTTTGGGGATTGTAGGTGCCAACAATTTCGACAAAACGGCCGTTGCGCGGCCGAGTCTTCTCGGTAACCACCACGCGGTAAAAGGGATGCTTCTTCTTGCCAATTCTGGCAAGCCGTATCGTTAACACTCGTCATTCCTCCTAAACTCAATCAGTATAACGGATGCTGCCTGCATTCACCAATCCCAAACCGGGAGGTGTCAAACATGTCGGTTCTTTCCATCCGCCCAGCGATCGACGCCGATCTGCCGCGTCTGACCGAGATCTACAACTATTACGTAATCCACACGCCGGTCACCTTCGACATCGAGCCGTATACAGTCGAGCGGCGGGCCTCATGGTTCAGCCAGTTCGCCACATCGGGGCGATATCGGTTGTTCGTGGCCGTGCAGAACGGTTCTGTGCTGGCCTATGCCAGCACTACACGCTTTCGCCCGAAGGCGGCCTACGAAACAACGGTAGAAACGTCGATTTACTGTGCGCCGGAAGCAGTCGGACGGGGAATCGGCTCCGAGCTCTATGGCGGCCTGTTCAAGGCGCTTGACGGTGAGGACATTCGCCGGTTCGTTGCGGGTTACACACTTCCCAATCCGGCGAGCACAGCCTTGCACGAGCGCTTCGGTTTCAAGAGAGTTGGAATCTTCACCGAAAACGGCCGCAAATTCGGTCGCTATTGGGATGTGGCTTGGAGCGAACGCCCTCTAAGAGCTGCGTAGGCGCACCTGCCCTAGTCAGCCGAGCAGCCAGAGCGGCAACGCCGCCTGTGCGCACTGCTCGATCCTTTGCTGGTCCTGCGATGAAAACGCGTGAGCCTGGTCGCTTTCGATGTCCACCGTTCCAATCACGCGTTCATCGCCCGGCGCAAACACTGGAACAATCATTTCCGAAAGCGTATTGCCAAACGCTGTGAGGTATCGTGGGTCGTTTCGAACGTCGCCCACAACGACCGCGCGCTTCTCACGAATCGCAGCCCCGGTTAGCCCTTGGGTGATCGGAAAGGTCCGATATTGCGGTGCATCCGGGCCGCTCCAGGCGATGATCGATACATTTTCCGGCCCTACGTCGTAAATGCCCACCCAGCGATACTTGCCGAGCTTGGCGATCAACTCTGCCAAGCGCTTGGCCCGGTCCGCGCGGTCGCCACCGCTGGCGGCCGCCGAGCGTATCTGATTGAGCGTGTTATCCATGATAATCGGCATCTACGGTTGCTCCTCGTTGGACCCCTCGTCTGGGCCGTGCCGGCCCTCTCCATGCGTTGCCGTGCTCGCGGTATCGGCTACCTCTCCGGTTTCAATCCCGTGAATTTGCCAAGGCCACGCATCTTCATTTTGGACAAGCTGCCGTATTGCTTCATCATGCGGCGCATATCGGCGTACTGCTTGAGCACCTGGTTCACTTCCTGGACCGACGTGCCGCTGCCGCGCGCGATCCGTTTGCGGCGCTTGCCGTCGATGATACGGTCGTTGGCGCGCTCGGCGGCTGTCATGGAGTTGATGATGGCCTCGGTTCTCTTCAATTGGCTTTCATCAATCTGCGCGTCTTTGGGGATATTTCGAAACGGCCCGACTTTCGGCAACATTCCCATCAATTGCTCGACCGAGCCCATCTTGCGGATCTGCCCAAGCTGGTCGCGAAAATCTTCCAGTGTAAAGTCGTTTTCGCGCAGTTTGCGCTCAAGCTCGCGTGCCTTTTTCTCGTCGACGGTTTTCTGGGCCCGCTCGATCAGTCCCAGGACGTCGCCCATTCCCAGAATTCTTCCTACAATGCGTTCGGGAAGAAACGGCTCCAGCGCGTCGTACTTTTCCCCCACGCCCACGAACTTGACGGGCGCTCCCGTCACTTTGCGGATCGAAAGCGCCGCGCCGCCACGCGCATCGCCGTCCATTTTCGTCAGGAGGATTCCGGTCACCCCGAGTCGCTTGTGAAACTCGCCCGCCGAGCGTACGGCATCTTGCCCGATCATCGCGTCGGCCACGAACAAAATCTCGGCCGGATTCAGCTCGCGCTTCAGCATTTGCAGCTCGGTCATCAAGTCGTCATCGATATGGAGGCGCCCGGCCGTGTCTACCAGGATGACGTCGTATGCCGAGAGCTTGGCTTCGCGCGTGGCGCCACGCACGATTTCAAGAGGTTTGTCTGTGCCTGCGCCCGGCCAAATCGGCGTGGCGGTCGCCCGCGCGACTTGCGCGAGCTGTTCGCGCGCCGCTGGTCGATACACGTCGGTGGAAACCGCGATGGGCCGGTGGCCGTGCTCGCCGAGCCACTTCGCAAGCTTTCCGGTCGATGTGGTCTTGCCCGAGCCTTGCAGCCCGACGATCAGCCACACCGAGGGCGGGCGCGAGGCGAACTGCGGACGCGCCTCGCGCCCCAGCAGATCAGCCAGCTGGTCGCGCACGATCTTGACCACCTGCTGATCGGGTGAAAGCTGTAGTAAGACCTCGGACCCCAGGGCATTTTGGCGGATGTGCGCGATGAACTCGTCCGCCACGCCGAGGTTGACATCACCTTCGACCAGCGCGTCGCGGATCTCGCCGAGCGCGCTATCGAGGTGCTCTTCGGTCAGCTTGCCTTGCCCGCGCAGATTCTTGAACGCACGCTGAAGTTTTTCGGTCAGGGTCTCAAACATGTGGACGGCTCAAACTTAGTCTACCGAGCGCCAGCCTGGTTGTTTTTTGCCGTCATGAACCTGCTGAGCTCGGTCATGGATATCGTGTGATCGACGAAGGTGAAGGTACCTTCCTCGCGCATTTCGCGCGCGGCAGCGATGAGCGCGCCGAACGCAACCCGTGCCAGGCACCCACCAAGGCTGATCCGGCGAACGCCCGCAGCAGTCAGCTGTTCGGCAGGAAAGGACAGGCCCTTCATGCCGGCCAGGGCGTTCACGGGGCGGGGCGCGAGGGCCGCGCACACCGTTCCGATCGCCTCGAGGTTGGGCAGCCCGGGAGCATAGAGGACGTCGGCCCCGGCCTCGGCGAACGCCTGTAAGCGGCGGATCGTGTCATCAAGATCAGCGCGGCCGTGCAGAAAATTTTCTGCCCGCGCCGTCAAGGTGAACGGAAACGGCAGCGCCCGCGCTGCCTCGGCTGCCGCAGCCACGCGCTCGACCGCGAGAACGTGATCGTAGATCGGGCGACGGTCATTGCCGCTGGCATCTTCGACCGAGCCACCGACGATTCCTGTAGCGGCTGCGAGCCTGATCGTATCTGCCACGGTTTGCGGATCGTCGCCAAAACAATTCTCAAGGTCAGCCGCCACAGGCAAATCGGTCGCTTCGACAATCAAGCGGCAGTGCGCGAGCGCTGCGTCGCGACCGACCGCGCCGTCGCGCCGGCCGAAAGAAAACGCAAGACCAGCGCTCGTCGTCGCCAAGGCCTGGAAACCGAGGCCCGCGAGAATTCGCGCGCTGCCTGCGTCCCACGGATTGGGGAAGATAAACGCGCCCGGACCGGCCGGTTCGGGCGCCGCACCAGGTGTTACCGGTAGCCTGTGCAGCGCCCGGAAATTTTTTGCTTTTTCAGCCTGTGTGAGACTCATCGTCAGACCCACTTTGATTCTAGGTGACTCGGCAAAACCGGTCAAACTTCCTTCTATCGGCGACTTACCAGGCCTCCCAGGCGTGCTAGAATCACTGCCGATCCTTGGCGCGATGGTTTACCCCGTTGGGCTCAGCCAGCTTCTTCGCCCAGCATCTCAGCGCGTACGGCGGCCACGACGAAAGCATCCACATCTCCGGGCCTTTTTCCCAATACCGCGCGACTTGAGCCGCGTAAGACTGGCATCCTGCCGTCTCAAGAGATCCGCGAGCTTATCCACAACGGCAAGATTCGCTCTGGCGTGGAGATCGCAGATGCCCAAATCCAGCCTGCGTCGATCGATCTGCGCCTTGCCCACGTAGCGTATCGCGTACAGGCCAGCTTTCTTCCCGGCCGTGCCTCCACCATCACCACGAAGATCAATGATCTGAAGCTGGCCGAACTCGACCTCTCGAAGCCCCAGCTGTTGGAAAGAGGTGCGGTGTTTGTGATTCCGGTAATCGAGAATCTCGCCTTGCCCGCCGACATCAGCGGCGCGGCCAATCCCAAGAGCACGACCGGGAGGTTGGACATCTTTACACGGCTCGTGACCGACGGCGGCGATGAGTTCGAACAGGTGCCGAAGGGATATGCGGGCGAGCTGTATGTCGAAATCGTCTCGCGGACGTTCCCGATCATTCTCGCCGCAGGTGCCAAGCTCACGCAGCTTCGCTTTGTGCGTGGCAACCCCCCCGCCGCCACCGACGGCGTTCTTGAGCGATTCGAGCAGCAGGAAGGGCTTGTCTATTACGAAGACGGCGATGCACCCGCGAAGGCGGTCCTCGATCAGGGCATACGCATGTCGATCGATCTCCGCGGAGGCGGAGAACCAAGCGTGGTGGCCTACAAAGCGAAGCGGAATTGCCCGCCCGTGGATTTGAGCAAGGTGGGCGCGTACGATGCGGCGCAGTTTTGGGACACGATCTTAACTCCCCACTCACAGCGCCTCGTTCTCGACCCTGGCGATTTTTATATTCTGGCGTCGAAGGAAAGAATCAGCGTTCCACCGAACTGGGCCGCTGAAATGACCCAGTTCGATCCTTCGATCGGCGAATTCAGCGTTCACTACGCAGGCTTTTTCGATCCGGGATTTGGCTTCGGCGCAAGGGGTGAGATCAAAGGCACCAAAGCTGTCCTCGAAGTGCGCGCCCATGAGGTTCCCATTTTGTTGGAGGATAGCCAAATCGTTGGAAGGCTCATGTACCACAAGATGGCCAGCGTTCCTGACAAACTCTACGGGCAAGCCATCGGGTCGTCCTATCAACAGCAGGGACTGGCGCTTAGCAAGCAGTTCCGAGCCACCTCGCAGTCTGTGGCGGTACATCGCTAGCTCGGAACTTTCGGCAGCACCGCTTGACTCCGCCTATACACAGAGACAGAATGACGCGAGCTTCGCCGGTTCCCATGCCCCAGCGAGCGCGCGGCCGATCCAAGGACTGCTGGCAGCGTTCCCGGCACGCTGCCCCGATCGCCTACCGGCCCATCTGACAGAGCGAGAAAAGGAGACAGCCATGTACGCTGTAACGGGAGCGAGCGGCCACACCGGCCGCGTGGTTGCCGAGCGACTGCTGGCGGAACGGAAGAAAGTGCGCACAATTGGGAGAAACGTCGAGCGTCTAGAGCCACTCACTCGTCAGGGAGCCGAGGCTTGGATCTGCGATCTTACCGATGCAGGAAGCCTCGCCGAAGCATTGAACGGAGCTGAAGCGGCTTACGTGATGCTTCCGCCGACTCCCGGCACCCTGAAGTACCGCGCCTTCCAGCATCGTGTGTCGGATGCATTGGCCGCCGCGATCCGCCAGGCTGGCGTCAAGCACGTGGTTTCACTGAGCAGTTTTGGCGCGGATAAGCCGGCCGGAACCGGTCCCGTCGTAGGCCTGCATGATCTCGAACAATCGCTCGATCAGATTTCCGGGCTGCACGTGTTACATCTGCGGGCCGGATACTTCATGGAGAATACCCTGGCGCAGGTCGCGATCATCAAGACCATCGGGGTTGTCGCGGGTCCGTTGCGCGCAGAAGTGGAACTGCCGATGATCGCCACGCGCGATATCGGCGAATTTGCCGCGCAGGCGCTGCTCGAACTCAGGTTTGTCGGCCACCAAACGCGCGAGCTTCTAGGCGCACGAGACGTCAGCATGGCCGAGGCGGCATCGATTATCGGTGCTTCCATCGGTCGGCCCCAGCTTTCCTACAAGCAGCTTCCGGATGAGCAGGTGCGTGCGGCACTGGTCGAAGCCGGGATGTCGGAAGATGTCGCGGATTTGATTCTGGAAATGTCGCGGGCTATCAACACCGGTCACATGATGGCGCTCGAGGCGCGGTCAGAGGAAAACACCACACCCACTTCCTACCAACAGTTCGTGACAGAAGTATTTATTCCGCAGTTCAGAGGCAAGCCGGCGGTAGCCTGAGAGGTCAGTCGAGAAACAGCGGCAGGCAGAGCGGCGGTTCGACGTGGAAATCAAGCGGCGCAATTTCTGCCAGCGCGCGATTCAGTTCGGCGCTATCGCATGCTTCCAGGGTCATCACAAAGGAAAGCGCGGAATGTGGGAAGCCGGGCTTTTGCAGCAGCGCGTCGATGCTGATGCCGTATTTCGCGAAGATGGTCGCAAGCGCCGCCACGATGCCAGGACGATCGCGCACAACGAAACGTAGGTAGTGGGGTACGGTGAAATCTCCTGTGACGGCGTCGGGGACCTCCAGAGCGCCTGGGAGCGCTTCGGGAGGAGCGCCCGCACTTCGCGCGATGGCGTATAGGTCGGAAATCACCGCGACCGCCGTGGGATCGCCGCCCGCTCCATAGCCTCCAAAAATCATGCGTCCGGCGTGTTCGCCGCTAACCATCACAATGTTCTGGCTGCCCTGAGCATGGGCGATCAGCGAACCGGTAGCCACCAAGGCTGGCTGCACGGCGGCTGCGAGGCGCACGCCGTTCGATGTGTCCTTTTGCGCGACCGAGATTTGGCGAATGGCACACTTCAGTTCGCTTGCGTACATCAAGTCCACGGCTTGAATCAGCGAGATGGAACGGCAAGGGATCTGTTCGCTGCGTACGCGCAGCCGCAAGCCGGCCTGGGTGAGAATCACGAGTTTCGCGCGGGCGTCGATGCCGTCTACATCGGCGCTCGGATCGGCCTCGGCGTAACCACGCTGCTGCGCCTGGGCGAGCGCGGCATCGAAGGTCACGCCGCTTGCTTCCATCTCCGTGAGGATGAAGTTGCAAGTGCCGTTCAGGATTCCGGCGATGCGGTAGAGGCGATCACCTGCCAGCCCTTCCTGAATACCTATGATGGCGGGGATGCCACCGGCGACCGACGCACCGAATTCGAGCCGGCGCCCCATCTTTTGCGCGAGATCGGCGAGCTTGGGACCTTGCTCGGAGATCAGAAGTTTGTTGGCGGTCACCACACTCTTGCCCGCGCGCAGCGCCTTCTGAACCCATTGGCCCGCGGGCTCGAGGCCCCCCATCAGTTCCACGACCACGTCGACGTCGGAGGCGAGCACGTCCTCGACCTTCGAAGTCCAGCGAATGTGCGCAGGCAGGCCATCGATTTTTTTTCGCTCAATATGACGATTGCAGATGTGCGTGAGAAGCAGCGGACTTCGATCGTCCTGGGCGAGAATTTTCGCGACCGAGCGGCCCACCGTGCCGAAACCGATCAGGCCGATTTTCAGCTTTCCGCTGGTGCTTGCGGGCTTCCGAGCGGCGGCTGTTGCCGCGAACTTGGTCTTCGTTTTCGAGGGGCGCGATTTCGCCACCGCTCCGTCACCTCGTTGGCGGTTTGTTGATGCCGATTCTTGGGCACACATCCTACCAAAGCCCGGAAAATACCGGCAGCGGAAAGCAAGTGATTACGGAGTTTTTTTCCTATAAGCGCCGGACTCGATGTATGGCTTGAGCCGATCAACCAGGAAATGGTGCCAAACGGCATCGACGGCCTTCTCTTCCCCCTCCTCAATCTGGCCGGCCACGTTGCAGGTGAGGCGGAGCTTCGTCCCGGCCGGATCGGGAAAAAACTCGTAGGTTGTGACCATGTTGACCGCCTGCCCTGACAGACCCAGAGGACCCGTGAAGCGGATCATCTTCCCGCGCTCGGCGACGATGACGGTTGCGTGCAGCACCCCGTCGCCGGCATCGTTGAAGATTTCCCAGAAGCCGCCACCAGGCTTGGCTTCGATGTACATCCTTTTCGGGTGCTGGGAGAAAGAGTGGTCCCACCAGCCGCTGATATCACCTGTCACGGCGTCGTAGACTGCTTCCGGGCTTGCCGGCAACAGGAGCTCATGCTGGACCTGAAACGCACCCGTCTTCAGATCCTTTGTTTCGCCATGCAGAACGCATGGAAGGACAACGACAAATAGGGTGAGAATGAGAAAGATAGATGCATCTCGGGTTTTCATGCGAGTCTCCATGCCTCGTTTTTGATGATCGTTTGCGACCGTTCCACCTGCGGTGTGAGAGTACACCGAAAAGCTCTTTCCAGTTTTCCGCTTGATTCTGCCCTTAGGTTGGCGTAGGGTCGCGCTCAATTGCGTTCAACGGAGGGAGGAGAGATGGAGCGCCCCGTGGGTGTAACCGTGATTGCGGTACTGGGTTTTGTCGGAGCGTTTCTTCTGCTTTTTGCGGCATGCGGAATGTTCTTGGGTGGCGCTATTTTGTCGAGCGTGGCCAATCGACCCGGACTGGGCGCGGTTGCCGGACTGGGCGGCGCGATCGTCGGACTGGTGTTTCTGGGCCTAGCAGCGGCATACCTCGTGCTCGGCATTGGACTTTGGAAGCTGCAGAACTGGGCTCGCATTTGCACGCTCATCCTGGTAACCCTTGGACTGATTTTCAATGCACTGGGCTTGCTACGCTCGTTCCTGCACCTGCATGTGGTTGTCTTCTTCTTTCAGGCCATCATTATTGCGGTTGATGTCTGGATCGTAGTCTACCTTTCCAAGTCCCGTGTGAAACAGGCGTTTGGCGCGGCCGGCCTTTCGCTTCCATCGCAGGGTGGATCCGGGTTGTGACGGGGTGCTCGGTGAGGCTATTGTATGAGCTTCAGCCCTCACACGGGTGAGGCAGCTAGGAGCGACTGATTGAGGAACTGAACAAAATGAAGCATGACAGCCCCTTGGTGGTCTTTCGAGATTTCCTGAACAAGGCCGAGGCGGAGCTTGCCCAAGGTGCTCTGCAAGCCCAGGGCGTAGATTCCATCGTTCAGGCGGACGATGCCGGAGGGGAAGAGCCGGGGCTTTGGATGGGTGGCATTAGGCTGCTGGTGCGAGCACAGGACAGGGAGCGCGCCCGAGAAATTCTCGGTCCAGTGAAGTAGGTCGGTCCCGGCCCGCATCGAACCGAATACTTCCTACTTCCCCACACCGTACATTGACCGTGGTGTGGCGGTCGCATACACTTACCAATTCGGCCGTGCGCCCCGAGCCGCTCAGGCGCGCGGCTCAGTGAAACCGATCCTCGTCAGGTTCGGTGAAGGACGAAAAGCCTCGCGCGACGCCCCGGTGAACTTGGGGGGTGGTGGCGCGCGTACTTCACATTAAGAGGAGAAAGATCGTTGCCGAAACGTACGTTTCAGCCCCATGTGCGCAGCCGTCATAAGAAGCACGGCTTCCGCGCACGCATGAAGAGCGCGGGCGGACGGAAGGTTCTTGCCCAACGCCGAAAAAAAGGACGCCACAGTCTCACGCGGGTCTGATCCGCCACGGCTCGATTTTCCTCGCGCCAGTCGTCTGCTGCGCCGTGTCGAATACAATGCGGTGTACCGAGACGGCCGGAGGCGAGCAGGCCGCGAATTCACCGTTTTTCTTCGTCCGAATGGACTCGCTCACAGCCGCTTCGGCTGGAGCGTCAAGAAGGAGCTGGGCAGCGCAGTCCGGCGCAATCGTATCCGCCGCCGGCTTCGCGAGATCGTGAGGCTCCACCGACAGGAGATTGCCTCGGGATGGGATATCGTCATTCACCCGCGCAGCTCAGTGGCCACAGCCGGTTTTCAGCCGCTGACCGACGAGCTGCTGGGACTGCTTCCACGGGCGGCTTCCGTGCTGACCGAACCCGAAAAGCCCCGCGGATAACTGCGGCGGCGAAGTCTGCCAGCACCTGCGCGCTCGTGTTTTTGGTGCGTTGCTACATGATTTTTTTTTCGCCTTTTTTTGGAGGAGCTTGCAAGTTTCAACCGTCCTGTTCGCAGTACGCGTATGAGGCGATCCTGCTTCACGGCGCCTGGCGCGGCAGCGTGCTGGCGTTGAAGCGGCTACTGCGCTGCCGGCCACTTACGGTAGGCGGATTCGATCCGGTTCCTCGACCACAGGCACCCGCGGCTCAGCAGACGGTCGCTGGGCACCTGAGACGGAGCCTGTTCTCGTGAGTGAGATGTCGGATCAGGTTCGCGCGATTATCTTTGTGGTGCTGGTCGTGCTGATCACTTTTGTGTGGCTGCATTTCTACAAGCCTGCTGTCACGACACCCGAAAAACCCGCTCAGGCCATTTCGCAAACGGTGCCGAGCGCCCCCCCAGCGCAGGCCGGGCGCGGGGCGGCACTGAGCGCCAACCCGGAGAGGGTCACGATTCCCATCGCGAAGGCACCGGCTGAGCGGATGGTCACGATTGACAGCCCGCTCTATCACTTGGAGCTGTCGAACCGCGGCGGCGTAGTCCGAAGCTGGACGCTAAAGAAGTACCTGGACGATCAAAAGCCGCCCCACCCGCTCGATCTGGTTAATACCAATGCGGCCGAAGAGCTGGGTTGGCCTTTTTCCATTGAACTTTCCGATGCCCAGCTAGAATCGGAGGCAAACGCGGGTCTCTACCAGGTCACCGCAGGCGAAACAGGCCAGCGTCAGGCGGACACGCAGGTCCTCGAAGCGCCTGCCTCCGTCACCCTTCACTGGAGCGACGGGCACCTGGATATCGCCAAAACGCTGAGCTTCAGCCCGAATTACCAGATGTCTGCGGAAGCCTCCGCCACGCTCGACGGCAAGCCGCTTGCCTGCGGGATCGCGTGGCGCGGGGGGTTTGGCGACCGGGCCGTGTACAGAGCGTCACAACTGGTGAGCGTCTTCTACCAGCAGAGCGGCAGCCTGACCACGATTCAATACAAGAAGTTGGGTGTTCCCGGCAATCAGACGCAGCCTTACCAGCAACCCGGCGCGATGGAATTTGCCGGGATCGAGGACCAATTTTTCACGGCGGCGTTCATTCCCAACGGGACCGAGCTGTACCTTTCGCATTGGACGCAGTGGCACCACTTCGTTGCAAACAATCAGCAGGCGGCCGAACCGATCGCCGAAATGGCCGTCGGTTCGGCGGCGCCGGGGCCCGTGAAGGTTCGAGCCTACGTGGGTCCGAAGGATCTGGCTCTTCTCAGCCGAGTGCAGCCGTCGCTCGAAGGACTGGTGCAATTCGGATGGACGGGTGTGATCGCCAAGCCCATGCTGTTTATTCTGCAATGGCTCTACCGCCTCATCCCCAATTATGGCTGGGCCATCGTGGCCCTGACGCTGGTCCTCACCATGGCGCTGTTGCCGATTCGCATCTGGACGTTCCATTCCATGCGAAAAATGCAGGTCGTGGCGCCGGAAATGAAGGCCATCCAGGACCGTTATCGAAAGTATTCGATGACGGACCCGCGTCGCAGCAAGATGAATGAAGAAATCATGGCCATGTACGCCAAGCACGGTCTGAGCCCGTGGTCACAAGTGGGCGGATGCCTGCCGATGCTCCTCCAGATACCCTTTCTCTGGGCTTTTTACAGGATGCTCGCAGGCGCGATCGAATTGCGGCATGCTCCGTGGATTCTGTGGATCCACGATTTGTCGGCGAAGGACCCGTATTATGTCTTGCCGATCGCCATGGCCGTGACCACCTACCTATCGACGAAAATGATGCCTACGGCTTCGACGGTCGATCCAGCTCAGCAGCGGATGATGGCTTTGATGCCCCTGATGCTGGCCTTCATTTTCTTTCAATTGTCGAGTGGGCTGAACCTTTACTATTTTACAAGCAATCTTGTCAGCGTCGGACAGCAGCTCTATCTGAATCGGACGCAGCCGCTGCCCTCGCGCAGCAAGTTCAAGAATAAAAAAACATGAGCGACGAACGAAGCACTACAAGGAAACGAACTCCCCGTCAGGGCCGGGAGCCGCGAGATCGCAGCCAGGCCGAGCCGCGGCTGGATCGCGAGCGGGCCTTGGCGGAGCTGAAGCGGTTTGTCGATCTGGCCATCGGTGAAATGCGTCTGGGGGTGGGATGGGATGTTTCCGCCTCGGCGCCGGGCGGAGCAAACTCGGAAGACGCCGATATCGTGATCACATTTCGAGGCGCCGACGAGCACCTCCTGCTGGAACGAAATGCCGAGCTGCTGCTCGCGCTCGAACACATCGCGCACCGCTGGCTGCGACTCGATCCGCGCCTGCACGATCGCGTGCGCCTGGACTGCGGCGACTATCGCGCGATGCGCTTGGCAGAATTGAAACTTTCGGCGCGCGTCGCGGCGCAGCGCGTCCGCGAGACAGGGCAGCCGCACCGTTTCAACCCGATGTCATCGCGCGAGCGGCGCATCATTCATTTGGAGCTCAATGGGGCGCAAGGCGTACGTACGGTGAGCGAAGGCATGGGTGACCGCCGCCAACTCGTTGTCTACCCGGCCAGTACGCGCACCGATGATGCCAGCCCGAAAAACCGCCGTTAGACTTCAATGATGTAGCCTTGCTTGCCGACATTGAAGCACTCGGTCGATCCGATGCGCTCGCTGAGGCCGGCCGCTTCGTGGATGTGGCCGCAGAACAGGTAGCGCGGCTGAGCCCGGTCCATCCAGGCGCGCAAAGAGGAGCTGCCGCCGTGCTGGCCAGGAGCAAACTCATCGAGTGTGGAATCCCGCGGCGGACAATGCGCAACCAGATATAAGCTCGGGATCTTGTCGAAAGCAACCAACGCTTCTGCGATCTGTTCTTCGGAATACTCGCCGGGCGTGTGGAATGGGGTGATATTGCTATAGCCGAGTCCCGCCCATTGGGCGCGGCCACGGGCACCTTCGACACTGCGAAGTTGGCGGTGAAAATCGATGAAGCCGAAGCGTGCGCACAGCGCACGGGTATCCTCATGCGTTTCGTGATTTCCAGGCAGCACCCATAGTTGCGAGCCGAGCGGGCCAAGAACCTCGCCACACCGATCCAGTCCCTTGCCGAACGTAGCGAGGTCGCCCGCCGCGATGTAGAGATCGGCAGGCTGTTCGAGGATGCGGCTGAGTGCACGAAGATCGCCGTGAATATCACTGAAAATAAGGACTCTCACGATTTTGTCCTCGGGGGCGGCACAGGCACCGGCTGCTGGGGAACCAGGTCCCTCACGCGTTGTTGCAGCAGATCGTTGACGAGCCAGCCTTGGTCCAAAACGTTGCCCCAGTTATCGAAGACAACTTGCCAGGTGAACGGCTGAGGAGTTCGGCGACGGCCGTCGGCGAAACGATTCTCGCCGAGATCGACAATATGCAGCCCGTTTCGTCCTAGACTGTGGATTGAAGGAAACCGAGCGAACTGCCAGTAAAGCTGCACGCTCGCCAGGTGGAAAGCGCGGGCGATGTAGGGATCGGGCGGGGAGTCCGGCACCCACCAGAAGGTCGGCGGTTGGTCCTCGCGCAGATCGAATCGGGATTCGTATAAGCCATCCGGTGCGCGGATGGCACCGCCCCAGTCAAAAAGCGAAGGCGGGATGGGCAACGCCGCCATTCGGTCGACCGTGACTTGTGCTTGGTCGGCAAAAGCCTTGGTGTAAAGCATCGCCGCGTGATGGGCCCGTGCACAGCCCAACAGGTAGGCAACCATCACCACGACTCCCGCCTGGCACCATCCCGCGCGCGTGACGCGGAATCCCCAACGGCCCACGCCCGGCAAGAAAAACAGCGCGGCCAACAGCGCGCTCACGGCCGCTGCGACCCACAGTCGGAAGGGATAGCCGGCCACCCGTGTTAGCAACCAACTCACCAACGTGCTCGCCGTGAAGATCCCCCACATGCGCAGCGCCCGCGCCCGACTCCTCGGTACGTCGGGCGAGGGCTCAGGTTCGGCGGGATAGATCCAGGCGATCACCTGCGGCAGGAGCACAATCGCCGTGAAAGAAAAGTCGATGATGAAAAGCAGGTCCCAGGCGACGCGCTGGCGGGAAACCGGGAACCACATGCGTGTTCCGAACGATGTCATGCCATCTAGAACGATGTGACTGGCAATGCCGATGCCGTAGATCAGCGTAAGAATTCCCAACGGTGGCGCCCCGAGATCCTGCCATCGCGGGAACCGCCGCTTAACCCAGGGGAGCAGCGCGCGAGTCAGGAGTGCGAGCAGAAATGCGAAAAACGGCAGGGCCACAAAGGAGTGGGTAAGGGCGCGATGATATTTGATGATGGCCAGGGGATCGCGCGCCACCAGGTCGGCAGCTACGTCCACGTCAGGGAAAACGGCCCCAAGGACCGCCGCAAAGGTAGCCACTTTGCCGTATCGGTCCGAGAAGTATCCTTTGCCTAGGAGAGCGCCTGTGATTCCGTGGGTTACCGGATCCATGTACGCCAGAAAGAAAAAAGAGTGTACACGATTCAGGCGACTTCGAGCAGTGGAGACCTTTTCGGGATGACTTCGCCGATGTTGCGGGCAGCAATTCCGTGGCGCTCGAACGCCGCCATCGCACCTTCAATGGCTTCTGGTGCTACCGACGCGAGCAAACCGCCGGATGTCTGCGGGTCGAACAACAGCGCTCGAAACTCCTCCGGCACCGAGGATTGGAACGTTGCGCACCCTTCGAGAAACTCGCGGTTGTTTACCAGCCCACCGGAGAGAAAGCCGCCACGTGCGGCTTCGATCGCACCGGGCAGATAGTCCACGCGGCGGTGATGGATCCGCATCGATACACCGCTGCCAATGGCCATCTCTCGCGCGTGGCCGAGCAGGGAGAAGCCGGTTACGTCGGTGACGGCATGGACGGGCCGGCCGTCGCCGGCGGCCGTGTCATCGATTTCGTGCAGGGCGTTGGCCGCGTCCCGATTCAGCCGCGTCATCGAAGCGGTCGAAGCGCGAACCCATTCGTCAGCGGCCTTGCCTTGTTTGAGCGCGGTGGAAATCACGCCGGTACCAATGGGTTTGGTGAACAGCAACAGATCGCCCGGCCGTGCCCCCACGTTGCGCCAGATTTTCCCGGGGTGAATGAGGCCGGTAACGGCGTAGCCGAACTTAAGTTCGTCATCGCGAATCGAATGACCGCCGGCGACCGTGCAGTTCGCCTCATTCATTTTCTCGAGGCCGCCCCGCAGAATCGCTTCGAGAATCTCGGCGGGTTGCGCTACCGGAAACCCAACGATGGTCAGTGCCGTGACGGGACGACCGCCCATGGCGTAGACGTCGCTGAGCGCATTGGCTGCGGCTACCTGGCCGAACAGTGCCGGGTCATCCACAATGGGCGTAAAGAAATCGACAGTTTGGACGATTCCCAGATCGGCCCCGATCCGGTAGACGGCGGCATCATCGCTGGTCTCAAAGCCGACGATCAGATTCGGATCGCTCGCCGGCGGCATCCGCTTGAGCACAGTTTCCAGGATGCTGGGACTAAGCTTGGCCGCGCAGCCCGCCGCCTTGGCCGTTTTTGTCAGCCGGATCATCTCTGCCAATCGAGCGTACCTCTCAGCCAGTGGAATCGAATTACGCAACCGCTTGTGTGTCAGGCGACTTCGACCAGAACCAGCGAAGCGTCATCGGCCGGAGGCCCTTCGCGCCAGGCGGCGACACGGTCCAGAATCGCGCGCTTCATCTCCGCAAATGGCTCGAGCGACGCCTCCCGCACAATTTTTTGCAACCCGGAGATACCCAGCATTTCGCCGCGTGCGTCGAATACTTCGGTGACTCCGTCGGTATAAAGGACGACACGATCGCCGGTATGCAGATCGAGATCGAGTACGGCCTCCCCATCGACGGCGTTCGGCAGCGCTCCGAGCACCATGCTGCGAGATTCGAGCAGCCTGGGCTCCTCGCCAGGGGTGACAAGCATGGCTGGCGGGTGTCCGGCACCGGCAAACAGCATTCGTTGGCCTCCGCGGTCGATACGAGCGGCCGCGGCGGTAAAAAAGAAAACCGAGCTCCCGATGCTCTGCATCAGGAAGCGGTTGAGATGCGTCAGCATGTCACCGAGTGGCACAGCACTGCGCAGCTCCGCCAGGATCTCCGCATAGAGCCGGTTCGCTATGAGCGCGGAGCCAATCCCGTGTCCGGAGACATCGGCGACCACGAGATTCAGGTGGTCGTTCTCATCTGGGCTCACTACACCAAAATCCCCGCCGATCGTCCGCACGGCGTGATAATAGGAGTCCACGCGGAGACCGCCCCAGACCAGCGAATGGGGCGCCAGGCTTTGTTGTACCCGCGCCGCCAAAGTCAGCTCCTCTTCGATCTGTTTCTGGCGTTCTTCGAGTTTGACATTCGCTTCGCGCAGCAGGACCTCGGCACGCTTCTGATCGGAAATATCGGTGAACGTCACGATGGCGAACGTCCGACCCTCGGGGTCTTCGAAACGTCGGCTCGTAATCACGACGGGCAAGCGGCTGCCGTCTTTGCGTGGCACCACGAATTCAAAACGATGCTGTCCGGTCTTTTCGCTTTCGGCGATTTGCGCCAGGATATACTCGTGTTCCTCTGGTGCGTAATACTGCAAAGCCATGTGGCCGATCATTTGCGATGCCGGGATACCGAAGATCTCTTCCAGATGGCTATTGATAAAGTGAACCCGATGGCAATCGTCGACGATCATCACGCCTTGATTGAGTGTTTCCAGAATGCCTTCTGTCTGAAGGAGCCATTCTGGTTTTTCGCTAGGCATGGAGTTCTCTTTCAAGCAGCCAGGGCAAATCGCTATCTTACCGGATGTTGCGGGTCAGCGCCAAAACGCCTCGCCCGCTGTAGAATGAGATGATCATGGAGCAGGTTGAGACGCAGGTAAATCAAGCCGCTCGAAGGAGTCCATTTCCTCCGGGGCCGAAGGGTTGGCCGCTGGTCGGGATGGCTCTCACCTTGCGTCGCGATCCCCTCGAGGGGATGCGGGTTATCGCGCGCGAGTACGGTGACATCGTGCGCTTCCATGTGATGGGGCAGGAGCGCATCCTGCTGAATTACCCGGATTGGATCAATCAGGTCCTCGTGATCCAACACAACAAGTTTCACAAGAGCGAGCTGACGCGGCGCGTCACAGTTCGCATGCTGGGTCAGGGATTGCTGATCAGCGAGGGCGAGTTCTGGCGAAGGCAGCGCAGGCTGGCGCAACCGGCCTTTCACCGTAGCCGTGTCAACGACTACGCCGCGACCATGCTCGAGCTCACCGAGTCGCATCTACACAGCTGGCGGGATGGCGAAGAGCGCAATATCGGGCTGGAGATGACCGCGCTCACCCTGGCCATTGCCGTTCGCACGCTTTTTGGCGCCACCCTTCCCGAACAAGCCCGTGGCGTGGGCCGCGCCATGACATTTCTGATGCGCTATTCTCTGCGCCGGCAGCGGCTGCCATTTCGCATTCCCGAAACTTGGCCCACGCCGAACAACCTTCGCGCCAATCGCGAGCTGGCCTTCATTGATTCGCTGGTGTACCGCATCATCTCGGAGAGGCAAGCCGAAGGAAATCAGAACAATCACAGTGACCTGCTGGCGTTGCTCATGGGTGCTATGGACGAGGACGGCACGCAGATGACTCCCCAGCAGCTCCACGACGAGACCATGACGCTTTTTCTCGCCGGCCACGAAACCACGGCCCAGATGCTCACCTGGACCTGGTACGCACTGAGTCAAAACCCGGTGGTCCAGGCGCGCCTCGAGGAGGAACTGCGCGGCGTGCTGGGTGCGCGCCCGATGGAGGCGGCCGACGTTCCCCGATTGCCATACATGCACGCCGTGATGAACGAAATCCTGCGCCTTTATCCGCCCGCCTATATCATGGCGCGAGAGGTGATCGAACCGTGCGAGATCGGTGGTTACACCTTGCGGCCCAGCTCGACGATTATTTTTTCGCAGTGGGTGATGCAGCGCGACCCCCGATTTTATGACGATCCGGAAGCATTTCGTCCCGAGCGCTGGCTCGATGGTCTGGCCGACCGCCTACCCCCGGGTGCCTATTTTCCCTTTGGCGATGGGCCGCGTCGGTGCATCGGGCAGGGCTTTGCGATGCTCGAAGCGGCCGTGGTCATCGCGACACTGGCGCGTCGCTTTCGTTTACACTTGGCACCTTCGCGGCCGGTCGTCCCGGAGCCCTTGGTCACGCTACGCCCGCGCCACGGGATTCAGATGACACTTCACGCGCGACCTTAGTGCACGAATTCGCCTGTCCCGCCATTCGCCCAGGGATCGTAGGTAAGCGCAAAGCGAACTCGGTCGCGCGTTGCGGGATGATCGTCGGTGAGCAGCACATCTAGGCGGCTTGGGTCGGGATAGTCCAGGTCGACTTCGCCGAGCACCTGAAGGGCCTGCGCAGCCACTTGGCCGGAATCCGGGGTGAGCCCATGGGTGACTTCCAGAGCGTATTGGTCGGCTTGATGCTCGAAGTAGCGGCTGATCGCGTTTGTGAGGGGCGTCAGTAGGAATGTAAAAACGCTCAGCAACAGCAGCAACGCCGGCAAGGAGGCCAAGTCGTCCGTGGCCCGGATTCCCCAACGGGCGCCGCGCCAAACAAGTAACCAACCGATGGAGCGGTATCCGAGGTAAAACAAGACGAGGCTGCCCAGCGAAAAGATCGCTAAGGCCTTGGGAATGTGATTGAGGACGTAGTGGCCCATTTCGTGGCCTGCCACCGAGACAATCTCGGGTGTTGTCATCTTGGCGATCGTCGTGTCCCAAACGACGATGCGCTTGGAGCTGCCGATGCCGGTCACGTACGCATTGAGCGCATTCAATTTCTCTGATGCGTTCATCCAATACATGCGTTCGGGTGGAATGTTTTGGCCCGCGCGCTCGACCATTTGCTCGAGAGCGGCGGTGAGAGCGGGATCCTTTTGCTGAAGCGGCTCGAATTTGTGAAACAGCGGATCGATCACCAGGGGCTGGATGAAAATCAGCAGCACCCCGAGTGGCAGAGCAGCCAGCCAGAAATAAAACCACCAGCGCCGTGGGCTTCTGCGCAGCACCGCGTACAGAATCGTGATCAGAATGATGCCGATGATCACGTTGATGAATTCACCCTTGGTCCAATCCCAGGCCCACGACGCCCAGCCCTGTACCGAAAGGCCATAGTTACGCAACTCCCATTGCTCGAAAGCCCCAACCGGAAGATTCAAAATGTCCAAGGTCAGAACGAAAAGTGGCGAGAACACCAGCGCCTGAACAAACAGCTTCGATGAAGTTCCCTCGGCCCAATCGCGATACCTCGGTCCAAGCTTCCAATGGAGAAAGAGCCACAAGATCACCAGGCCATAAATCGGCGCGACGAGCAGGAACGTAAAACGGACTTTTTCGAGGTGCTTCGTCTTCTCGTAGAGATCAGGAGGGAGCGTATAAGCGGTAATTCGCTTCGTGGCCTGTTCCGACGTTGCCTTCGGCGCCACCGAGGAGTTCGTGCTGGCAGAAGGCGTCTCCGATTGTGAGGCCGGAGCGGCAGGCCGTGCGGAAAGCGAGGATGGTTTTGCTATCGATAGCAAAGCAAGAGCCGCGAAAAGAATCGTGATGATCGGCTTGACCTGTTTCATTGTTCTCCTTTTCTCCATCAGACGCCGTACGCGAGTATCTCGTTAGCGGTCCTGGCGATGCAACGCCTACTAGGTGCGGGTGCGCACCCCTGGCTTCTGCTTCCTCTCCTCTGGCATAATCGGCAATTATGACAGCCACTACAGCCCCCTTACCCAGCGTCAACCGGCAATTCTTGCTTCGGGCGCGTCCCGTTGGCATGCCCAAAGAATCCGATTTCCAGCTGGTCGAGGCACCGATTCCCGCCCTCGGCCAAGGGCAGATCTTGCTAGCGACTCTATTTCTTTCCGTTGATCCATACATGCGAGGTCGAATGACCGGCGTTCGCACATACGCCGATCCAGTTGACATCGGACAAGTCATGGTTGGCGGAACGGTCGGCAAGGTTATTCAATCGGCCCACCCCCAGTTTCGTGTGGGCGACCTGGTCGCGGGCTATTGGGGTTGGCAGGAGTTTGCAATCGCCGACGGGAGAGGCTTGCAGAAGCTGGACCCCAGCAATGCTCCACCTTCGACGGCGCTGGGCGTTCTTGGCATGCCCGGTATGACGGCCTACTTCGGGTTTCTCGACATCTGCCAGCCGAAGCCAGGCGAGACGGTCGTTGTTTCGGGCGCAGCGGGGGCTGTCGGCTCGCTGGTCGGACAGATCGCGAAAATACAAGGCTGTCGCGCGGTTGGAATTGCGGGAAGCGATGATAAGGTCAAGTGGCTGACGGGCGAGCTGGGTTTCGACGCTGCGTTCAACTACCGAACCACTGAGAATTACGCCCAGAAGCTCGGGGAGCTCTGCCCGGGCGGCATCGACTGCTATTTTGACAATGTTGGTGGCGCAGTTACCGACGCGGTCCTTCCGCTTTTGAACGTGCGAGCACGCCTGTCCATATGCGGTCAGATTTCGCAGTACAACTCGGCCAAGCCCGAGCCGGGGGTTCGACCCTATGCGTATCTGCTCACCAAACAAGCGCGCGCAGAGGGTTTCATCGTAATCCAGTTCACCGATCGCTTCCCCGCAGGCGTTAGGCAAATGGCCGAGTGGCTCAAGCAGGGCAAGCTAAAGTATCGCGAAACCATCATCGAAGGTTTCGAAAACATGCCGCGCGCCCTCATCGGAGTCCTCCGCGGCGACAACACCGGTAAGATGCTCGTGGCAGTGCGCTAGCCAATACCCTCTCCGGCGGCCTGTTGAGCCTAAACTAAGGTGTCCGATGTCCCTGGCCAAACGGCCCATTACCTCTTTCGCCTCCACCGTCGAGGTGCGTTGTTCGAGCAGAGCTGGCACGACTACTATGGAACTGGGGCACGACGATGACCGGAGGCGTGCAATGAGATGGGCAACGCTCGGACTGGCGGTTTTGGTGGTTTCGCCACTGGCGACGGCGGCGCGCCCGCAGCAGGGTTCGTCATCGAACGAGCAGGAATCGCTTGCCGATGTGGCCCGCCGCGCGCAGGCGCAGAAAAAGAATCCACCGCAGGCCGCTAAGGTCTGGGATAACGACAACATTCCGACGACCAATGGCAATATTAGTGTGGTCGGCCAGGCCGGGCAGCCGGAGGGAGAACCCGCGTCTTCCACTCCTCCCGCGTCCTCTCCGAGGACCGACGGTCCCGCGACTGCCGAACAGAAGGCCGCCATACAAGCCGACCTCAAGCAAGCCAAGGCACAGCTTGAAAGCCTCAAGGCCGACCTCGACATCGCTCAGCGCAAGTACGCACTGGATGAACAGACGTATTCAAGCAATCCCAACTACGTTGACAAAACCGGTGCGCAGGCGCTCGACGATGAAAAGGAGCAGATCGCCGCTAAGCAGCAGGAAATCGCCGACATGCAAAGGAAGGTCGACGATCTCCAAGCCCAGGTGGAAGCCGCAAACAGCGGCGCCTCGAAGTAACCCGGCAACATTACCACTAGTAATTGTATAGAATTCTCTTGACACACAAGGGTGTTCGCCGCACAATGCCTTCCGTTTGCGGGGCGGTTGCTTTCCGTTGGTGTTCTTTTTTTGCGGCATCGGCTGATTTCTTCGTTTGGCGGCTCATTCTGCTTGTGCGAGGCGATCAGAATGCAATACCTGCCAGGTTGGACCGTCCAATGCCTGAATCCGGGATGTCCCGCGCGCGGTCACTGGCTGCGAGTGGAAGCTCAAACGCAGGACATCTGCAGCAACTGCGGCGCTCCCCTGCATCGGGTTCCGCCGCCGCTCGGGCCACGATTCCGCATGCGACCCAGGCCGCTTGCGGGTCAACGACCGGGACGCACGCGCTAGCTTTGGCTCAAAATGGCAGCGACTAGACCGACGCCCAGCCCGGTTCGTCCTCGCCGCTAACTCCCCAAGGGGTGGGGCAAACGCAAAGGCCCGAGCGACGATCCTGAGTCGTCAGGATCCTCGGGCCTTTTGCTTTGTTCGTGGAACTCGAAAAGGGGCGAGCGGCTGGTGGGGGCGCCAGCCGCTCTGGGCATGGGGTGATGGAGGTGCAGATTCGAGACTCGTGTCCCGAATCGAACCGAATTCTGCCCGGTGTCCACGACTATGTCGATGGACCACTGGTTCACTCCGCTCCGGTACGAACGTACCCCCCGACCAATTCGTGGCCTCTTCGCCTGGGCACGTTGAACACCGTCAGCTACCATCCTAGGCTGCTCGCTTTGCCGGGGCGCTGCCGATGTACTACGATAGCCGCCCGTTGATGAACGAAGGCGCTCCTGCCAAGACAGCTAACGGCTCCGATGAAATGCTGTGGGGATTTTGGTATCCCGCGCTTCGCAGCAGCCTCGTCCACCGCCGTAAGCTCCAACGCGCCACGCTGCTTGAGGTTCCGCTCGTCGTCGGGCGCGATGTTGCGGAAAGGCCCTTCACGCTCCGCGATATCTGCCCTCATCGCGCGTTTCCCCTCTCCTATGGCAAGTGCGACGGCGTGCAGGTTGAATGCGCCTATCACGGCTGGCAATTCGATGTGCATACGGGCCAGTGCCGACACATTCCCTCTCTCATGGCCGACACAAAGCTCAAGTGCGAGCGGATTTACGCTGGTAGCTTTCCTTGCCAAGAGCGTGATGGCTACATCTGGGTCTTTATGGGGAATGCGGAAGGTCGTGGGCTGGGTGCGACCGATGTCCTACCTCCAGTGCCGGAGCTCCCAACCTTTGGTCCGCGCTACCGAATCGCGCACCTCTCGGCCGATCTTCCGTGCAGCGTCGATCACGGCATCATCGGCCTGATGGATCCCGCGCACGGCCCATTCGTTCACCAAGCCTGGTGGTGGCGCAGCCGGCGCAGCATTCGCGAAAAAGCTAAGCAGTTCGAGCCGATTCCCAACGGCTTTCGCATGAGCCCGCATGCTCCCTCGGCCAATAGCGCGCCCTATAAAATCCTGAAGCTCATCACGGGCGAGCCTGCCACCACGACAATCGACTTTGTCCTGCCGAACCAGCGCTTCGAACAAATCCGCGCGGGTCGCCACTGGCTTTCGAGCCGCACAACCGTCACACCCATTCGCCGCGATCTCAGCCGACTTGATTTTGTTGCCGCGTGGAATATTCTTCCCTGGTTCCCGATCGTTTCCTTCATCGTTCACGTTCTTGGGCCCCGGTTCATCCGGCAGGACAGCGAAGTGATCGAAAAGCAGTCGCTCGGCCTCAAGCACGAAGACCGCATGATGCTGGTCGACGATGCCGACCGCCAGGCACGCTGGTACTTCGAGCTGAAAGCCTCCTACCTTGAATCGCAGCGCACCGGCCAGCCCATGCGCCATCCCGTCGCCGGCCCCGTGACTCTCCACTGGCGCTCCTAAAGCCAGTTTCGCCTTCTATTGCCCTGCACCAAAGTTGGTCCTGTGTCCAGTTGTTCGGGCCTCTAGACGCGCGCATAGTCTTCTCGGTGATGGAGGTGCGCTTTCTCTTTCTGCTGCCCATGAACGGGCCACGATCTTTTGGGGAAACAGAGTGGGGAGCATGGGAGGAAACATGAAACGTCCGATTCGATCTCTCCTGCCGCTGGTTGCCCTCTGGCTTGCACCGTCCGCACGTGCGACGGACCTTGCCTATGTGAAATGCGCGGTCAATCAAGATCGCGTTTGGGTCTATGAATCGCTTAGCAGCTTCGATGTCGAAGCCCGGCTGCGCTGTGGCGCGCCGGTCGAGATTCTTTCGCGTGTAAAGGGCTATGTGAAGATCCGGACCGAGAGCGGCGTCGAAGGCTTCGTAATTGAAAGCGCGTTCTCCGATCTACCCGCTCTCCCCGTTGAGAGTGAAAAGCCGCTCGCCAGTGCTGTGACCCATCCTGTCGCCATCTCGCGACCCGCGCCGTCGGTGAGCGCCCCTGCGCTCCCAGCGGCCAAGCCCGCAACACCTGTCGTGGGTGCGGCCAAGCCCG
>DASPVW010000036.1:0-454010 GCA_035622155.1 Candidatus Acidiferrales bacterium | reverse complement strand
GTATGCTTGCCTTGGAACGAGGGATGGCCCCGAAGTTGATACTATAAGTCGATCACGAACAACGTCTCGGGCAGTTGGATTTCCAAGAAGAAGAAAAAATTCATGTTTCGGGGTTTCGTACTGTACGAAACCGAATATTCGGGCTTCACAGCCCGACGAAGATTTGAAGTATGCTTGTACGCGGATTCGTTCAGAACTTAGCTTGCCCACTAACGCATTGGCCTCCGCGAGTGAAATCCGGCCCATAGTGGGCAACCATATTACATGAAGCTCGGGATTTCAAATCCGTGCCACACTAGGTTTCAGGTTGAAATGCCATCTAACAGTTCTGGACAATTCTGCCAAAGTCGAGAACCTTCTAACTCTCTCATGGTGGCGCAATTTTACGAATTGCTGAAAGAACCCAAACGATGGCCAGTTTGAGCCACTTGGCGAACAGGACTGAGGACCGATGTCAAAACGAGCTCTGGTATTGGGAGGCGGGGGCCCCGTGGGGGTCGCCTGGGAATCGGGATTACTGGCCGGCCTGGCGGAAACGGGCCTGGATTTATCGAACGCCGATTTCATCCTGGGCACGTCTGCCGGATCCATCGTCGGCTCTCAATTGGCGATGGGACGTGCGGCGACCGCGCTCGCCGCGCGGATCTTGAACGAGAGCGCCGATCAGCAGACATCTTCGCCGAGCCAATTGTTTGGTTCGCAACCGCCCGATCTTTCTGTGCTGATCCAGAAAATGGCTAAAGCTATCTCCACCACCGGACCGGCCGAACCAGCGCGCGCCGAAATCGGCGCGTGGGCCTTGCAGGCAAAAACGGCGAGCGAGGAAGCCTTCGTCGCAAGCTTCGGCCGTTCGATTGGAGATTATCCCGAGGGCTCCTGGCCCGATCGATTCAGCTGCACCGCCGTCGACACGTCGGATGGCTCATTCGTCGTTTGGAGCAAAGAATCGGGAGTCAACCTGGCGCGCGCAATCGCCTCGAGTTGCAGCGTGCCCGGAATTTCTCCGCCGATCACAATCAACGGGCGCCGCTACATGGACGGAGGCATGAGAAGCCCCACTAACGCGGACCTGGCCAAGGGCGTTGATGTCGTGTTCCTATTGGCCATGAGCGGCGGAGCCGTTGCCGCGACGCCAATGTCTGAGCTGTTCAGCCGCCGACTCGAAGCGGAATTGGAAGCAGTTCGCCAAAGCGGCAGCCGCATCGAACTGATTGTTCCCGATGCCGCGAGTCTGGAAGCGTTCGGTCTTAACCTGATGGACTTTCGGCGCCGGCCTGCGGCCGCGAGTGCCGGCCTTGCGCAGGGTCGAAGCGCTGCGCCGAAACTTCGCGCGAAGTGGACGTCCGCATAGTCTCTCGTTCGCTTCCAACCAATTTTCCACGTCGGCACGCCTGTTTTATCCCAGTCGTTTTTCACTCTAGATAAATCAGCTTGTACGTAACACACGTCGTATATACTGTCCGAATTCCAACTAGCAGGGACAGGGCTCCATGGCGATTCAGTCCGGCACCCACTTGGGCCCCTATGAAATCATCTCCGCTATTGGTGCAGGCGCATGGGCGTGGAGAAAACGCCTCGTGCCCACGGGGAACGACGGGAACGAAGTGAGCAAACGGTGGTGGGCCAAACCGTCTCGCACTACCGGATCACATTTGCGGCCGGCCAAGGCGAAATGGGCATTCCTCGCGATGGGGTGAAGCGCGCGTTTAGTGAACACGTCCAATCACCAGCGTCAAATCATCCGCCTGAATGCCAGTGCTCAGCTGTTGTACGGCAGCGTGAACGCGGGTCAGGAGTTCCCTTGGCGAGAGATGACGATGCGCGCAGATGAGTTCGATAAGACGAGCTTCGCCGAATTCCTCTCCTGCGCGATCCACTGCTTCGGTGATACCATCCGTGTAGATTACAAGCGTGTCACCGATATCAAGTGCCACTTCACAGGTGGCGCACTCCCAATCGGAAAACAGTCCCAGCACTGTCGTCGTGGCGACGAGACGCTCGACTTTCCCAGTCTTGCGGAATAGCAACGGGGCGTTATGACCACAATTGGCGTAACGCAAGCAGCGAGTTGCGTCATTGTAGTCGCCAAAAAACAACGTCGCATAACTGTCGTCCGGAGTGTTTTCCACAAAGAGGCGATTGACGGACTTGAGCAGGCGCGGCAAGTCTTCGAGGGCGATGGCGTATTGGCTGCGCAGGTTGGCCTGCAGATTTGCCATGAGCAACGCCCCTGAAATTCCTTTGCCCGCTATGTCCGCCAGCACGATTCCGACGCGTCCAGGGCCCAGATCGAGAAAATCATAGTAGTCTCCCCCCACGTCACGCGCCTGAACGCAACCGCCCGCGTATTCCAGTGTCCGCAGCGGCGGCATCGTCTGAGGAAAGAGCCGCGCCTGCACTTCACGCGCGATTTCCATTTCACGGGCGGCACGACGCTCCGCTTCCATTCGCTCGGCCATCTTTTCTGCAAGTCGGATGTTCTCCAGAGCGATGCCTGCCTGGCTCGCAACAGAATCGAGCAAGCGCTTATCCTCGCCGGAGTAAGGCTCTTCCGAGAGGCGTTGCCCGAGCGCGAGCATCCCAACCAATCGACTGCTGCGCCCTAGAATTGGCACTAGGCACTCTGGTGCTAGCGGCGCAACAACCGCGAACTCCCGGCCCGCTTCGGACTCCAGCGGTGGCACCTCCCACGCCTTTCCACGCCGCTCCAACTCACTCAGGAGCGGCAGCGCAGAGCCTAGGGTGTGGAGTTCGGTTGGAACTTGGCCGCACTCTGCCACAAGAATTCCCTCAGCCGCTTCGAGATAACACGCCAGCGCCTTCGGATGCAGCGCGCCCGAAATGTACTTTTCGAGCAAGATCGCCAATTCGTGGCGGTCCGTGACGGTCCGCGCTCTTTCCGCAAGGTCCTGCAAGATCACGCGCGCGTCGTATGCACTCCGAAAAAACGCACGATCAATCCTTTGCGTGCCGCGCTTCACCAGGGGGGCCGATGCCCACACCATGACGATTCCAAATACTGCACTCAGCCCCATCCCGATATTGGTGTCGGCTGGGAAGAACCGCGAAACCGTGCGTGCGAAGAAGGCGATGGCCGTGGCCGCCCCCACAAACAGGAGAACAATGTACCCTCGTTGCACGAGGACGTAACGCGCACTGCGTTTAAGTAGTACGGGAATTTCCAACACGCGGTGTCTAACCACTGCATAGGCAAACGAGAGAGGGAAAAGAAACGTCACAACAACGAGTATGGTATCGAGCCAGAACGGAGGCCGGTACCCCGCGAAGTCTATCGCCCCCTTTTCGGCTGCAATGGGCAGCACACCTACCAACGTTCCCCAGAGGATCACCCGACTCCTTCTGCACGCTTCCGAAGTGGAGGCGCGGGAGGCATTTCCAACCAGGGAGATAAAACCGAGCGCGACAAAAAGATAAATATAGAAAAGCACGCTTTTCGACGCCGCAGCCTCTCCTATCAGCTGAACCAGGACGGCGGGCGCTCGCACGGTGCCTACTCGCAGGCCCGGCAGCATGATGCAAACCCCGAGCAGAAAGGCCAGCCATTTCAGCCACGGAAGGTGGCGGTCCATCGGCGAGCGTGTGGGAAAAATCGCGAAGAAGAGGTAAAACAGGGCACCGAACATCGCGAGAAAGATGGTCCGGTAGGCTATGAAGAAAGACTGCAGCGGCGGGCTCCGCACCACGAAACTTATAGGCTCCGGCACCGCGATGAAGCCACAAAACAGAAGCGCCAGCAGCCACGCGTTCGGATCATCCGTACGCAAGAAAAGGACCGCCAGGCCCACCACAACGAAAGGAACAGGATAGGAACCAATCACTTGCAGAGCCGATTTCCTCGCCAGGCCCAGTTCCGACGAGTGTGGCGTCGCAGCTCGAAACGTCCCGCACAGAATCAGGGTCTTCGGCTCCCCAGGTCTCTCCACAGTCAACTGAATCGAATCTCCCGGTCGACTGCGGAGCCATACTTCGTCAAACAGGACCGACGATGTAACTCTTTTCCCATCCAGAGCGAGGATGCGGTCGCCCACCTGCAAACCCGCTTGCTCGGCTGGGCCTCCTTTTTCTACGGTTTGGACCTTCGAGCAGTGATCCGTTGTGGAGTACTGCGAGTCGAAACCCAGTTCCACAGACGGCCCACGGTGGCGAACCGCATACATCCAAAGGGAGCTGTAGAGAATCATGGACACGGCGAAGAGCAATGCAAGGACAATAAGTACGGGACGAGGTACTGTGGACAAGCGTCGCATGACTCCTGGGCTCCAGCAGGACTATGGAAAGAAGACTCAGCGTATGCTGGACGCCTGCATGAGTCAACCTAGTAGCTGAGTCCAAGCGTAACGAATATGCGGGATTCTGGCGTGCCCATAGTCCTCGGTTCCTGGACGCGAGTTAGGTCCCAGGAATGCGGTTTTGGAATGCCTTGAAGCTCCGTGCTGGCGCAATTCTTCACCGTGGAGCCCTAAAGTGCTTCGGTTAAGTCTTGGCGAGCAGGCCACGCTGGTGGATACTTGGAAGACAGTCAGGGAGAACACGATTATGAAAAAGCTAACAATTCTCAGCGTAGCGGTGTTCCTATTAGGTGCAAGTGCTGCCGTTGCACAGGATGTGCGCTACGACTTTGACCGAGACAGAGACTTTTCGAAATACAAGACTTATAAGTGGGTCGAGATCAAGGGAGCCCAACAACCCGATGAGCTGACGTCCAAGCAGATAACCGCTGCCATTGACTCTGAACTTGTCAAGAAGGGGCTGACAAAGACCGACGCAGACACTGCCGACCTCTATATCGGATACCAGACGGCGATCGGTACAGAAAAGCAATTCACCTCCTTCAACACTGGTTGGGGCTATGGTCCTGGCTGGGGAGGCGCATGGTACGGATACGGCGGGATGGCCACCACCACAACGTACGGCTCGACCTCAACGATCTACGTTGGTCAGCTCGACCTGAGCATGTATGACTCTGTCCAGAAGGAGCTTGTCTGGCGTGGGACGGCTTCTAAGACACTTGACCCAAAGGCCAAGCCGGACAAGAAACAGAAGAACATAAACAAGGCAGTGGCAAAGCTGCTGAAGAACTATCCACCAAAACCGACGAAATAGTCCGTAACCGGAAACGGTCCTCCGCAGCTCAGGCAGCCTCCTGCCGCGTTCCCCCGACCGGACCTACCAAGCGTGCTCATGGTATATGACGCTGCTCGGCGTGGACCCGAAGCTCTGTCGACCCGACTTCTCAAGCAGGCCAGGGCGGAGTACGCGAGGGGTATACAGTTGGAGCGGGTGCCGCTCTTCCTCCGAGGCACTACAGGATTCCCCGCACTCGATTGCGCGCATTGCTGTATAGGGTTCTAGGTAGAGGGCGGGCAAAGTATACACGGCTCTACCAAGTGGCACTCGGAAACACGCAGCCTTAAAACAAACCGTTCCCCGCCCAGTTCGCATTCGTGTGGTTTTCTTCGTCCACGTTCGATTCAAATGCAACAGCCGGAACGGCCGGTGATTGGCTCTCGCACGCAAGGAACAAACAGAGCGCTCAAAAGGGATGGGCGGATTATAACCAAGCTAAGTGGCAGAGTGGCGGCTGTAACGAGGGGAGAACTTGTAATGCGTCGAAATCCTTACCGGAACTTGCAAGCCGCGCTGAAACCCTGCTTCGACAGAACCTTCACCCCGACGCAAACAGCTGGAAGAAAAAAGGACAGGTCACATAATGGAAGTCGCAACTTCGAATGGCATAGAGGTCAATCCGAACGACATGTCATTGCCTGCTCATTCCCTAGCCAACGGGCAACGGAGCGAGGAGGAAGCGATGAAACGTCGTATGTTTCTCGGTGCCCTCACGGGCACATCTCTCGGTATTCTGTTGGAAACCTCCTTCACCGAACTTGTCCCAGCACAAAACAACGACGCACCAGTCGATGCGAATGTAGCTGGTCAAAGTCCCTTCGACACCTCTCACGTCGAGGTTTCAGGAAACGAAGTATTCGTGCGCCGCTATGGAAAGGGGCCGGCCATTCTGATGGTGCACGGCTTTCCGCGCACAAGCCTGATGTGGCGATTCCTCGCGCCGAGACTTGCCGAGACTCACACCGTGATCTGCGTAGACCTGCGCGCCTATGGCCGCAGCGGCACACCTCCTTCGACGGACAACCACTTTCCTTATTCAAAGCGCGCCATGGCCAACGAGCTGGTTGACGTGATGGTTCAACTTGGTTTTCCGACCTTCACATTGATTGGCCACGATCGCGGAGGACGCGTCAGCTACCGTCTGGCCTTGGACCATCCGAAAAACGTGGAGCGTCTCGCTGTATTCGATGTGATTCCGATTCTCGAAGGGTGGAACCGATCAGATACCCGCTTTGCACGGACCTACTGGCCTTGGATTTTGCTGGCGCAGGAGCAGCCGCTCCCAGAGACCTATCTGCTCGCTGCTCCCAAGGCCGTCTTCGATAACCCCTTTGGACACGGATCCTTCGGCCCAACCTTTCGCGATCCGGCCCGCGTTCATGGAATCTGTGAGGAATATCGAGCCGCCGCGTCGATCGATGTCGAACACGATCGTGCTGACAAGCAGGCATCGCGACGAATCCAATGCCCGATGCTACATCTATGGGCCGAGGGGGGGCCGCTCGACACTTTCTATGCAAACGACGGGGGTTCGCTGGGCATTTGGCGGCAATGGGCACCGCACGTGCAAGGACAGGCGATGAAGGGTGGCCACTTCTTCCCAGAAGAGAATCCTGAGGACACCACCGTTCTCGTCAAGCAGTTCCTGTCCACGTAGGGCGCTCATCGTAGATTTCGACTGGATTTGCGGGTCACAAAGCGATGCGCCGCGCGGACAAGATCGTGCAGGGCCTCCGGCGTAATTCCGGAGAGGCGGACCAGTACACAGTTGTAACCAACGTAGTGATCCGGCAGGTAGTAGATTTCGGGAGCTTCAGAAACCAACTCCGCACACTGCTCTGAATCCACGCGAATGCTCGAGGGTGATAGACGCCTAGCCTTCCGGCGGGTTGAGGACGGAATCGGGTCATCAGAGTCGTTCGCCCCGCATCGACTTGACCGGATACCGGAAGATTGCGTCCACATGGCCGATTTCTACCGAGGCGCGCCCGACTCCCCGCGACGCGCCGGTGACCAGCGCTGTCTTGCCGTTCAGTGCGGCCATTACTTTTCCTCCGATCGGATTCACATGGACTTTCCTCCATCAGGCGTTCGTCCCGCCATCAACGGTAAGGTTCGCTCCGGTCATGTACGACGATTCCGGGCTGGCAATGAACGACACTAACGCCGCGACCTCGTCAACGCGGCCATAGCGATTCAGAGCGGTGGCGGCCTTCTGGGACTCGGCCCAATCGCTCGAAGCTGGGTTCAAATCGGTGTCGATCGGACCCGGCTGAATGTTGTTCACCGTGATGCCCCGGCCGCCGACCTCTCGCGCCAGACCCTGGGTGAACATTTTGACGGCTCCCTTCGTGGCCGAGTACGGTACGAGCCCAGGCGTCATGACACGCTCACCCACGCACGAACCGATCGTGATGATTCGACCACCATTTTTCATGTGCTTCAGCGCTGCCTGCGTCGCGACCAGCGTGCCGCGGACGTTGATGTTAAACAAGCGATCCAGCTCCTCCAGCGTGGTCTCCTCAAAGGCCTTCGGAATCACCGTGCCCGCGTTGTTCACAAGGACATCGAGCCCGCCGAACGCAGCGACGGCTTTTTCGACTGCGCCTCTGATAGCGTCGGCGTTGACCGCGTCCGCCTGGATCGCAATCGCCTTTCCGCCTGCCGATTCAATGGCTTTGACGACAGACGCGGCAGCCTGCGTGTCCTTGGCGTAGGTGATTGCGAGGCTCGCGCCGTCATCGGCCAGACGCTTGGCGATAGCGGCGCCAATGCCGCGTGAGGCGCCGGTGACGAGAGCAACCTTCCCTTCCAGTTTCTTCGCCATGCTGTTCCTCCTTATGTGCTGTGGGCTATTGGATGAACCAGGCCCAGCAAGAGATACATCCTTGCGTGCTGCGGGTTCTAACTCCCGATAATTGAATCGGCGAAAGGAGCATCTCCGGTTTTCCAATTTTGCTAGAATTCGCCCGCGCCGTGCTCTAGCCAAGCGACCAACCAAATGCGCGAATCGTGCAAAGCACCACGGAGACAACTGTGAGGGCTGCGATCGAGGCGGTGCCAGTGCAGGAACCGAATATCGTCACGGTCGCCGAAATGCTGGCTCGCGCGTTCTATGACGATCCGTCCGTAATCTGGATCGAACCGGACAGCGCTCGCCGGGCAAGGATGCTCCCGGTGTTCTATGAAGTGGGCACAAGGTATGCTCACCTCTTCGGCGAAGCCTATACGAGTGCCGGCAACATCGAGGGAGCCGCGCTTTGGATCGCTCCCGGCAGCGGGGACTTCACCTCGGACCGAATGGCCGCCGCAGGCGGCAACAGGTTATCTGCTGCGATGGGGCCGGAGGCGTTTGGTCGCTTTGTGGCACTAACCAGGCATTTCGGTAGGCTTCGCAAAGCCGCGATGCCGTCTTCACACTGGTACCTTAATGTTTTAGGCGTCGAGCCTTCGCGACAAGGCATGGGAATTGGAAGCCAACTGATACAACCCATCCTTCAGCGCGCCGACGAATCCGTACTGGTCTGCTATCTCGAAACGATGAAGGCCCGCAATGTCGCCTTCTATAGGCAACACGGCTTTGAAGTCGTCGTGGAGGGCAATCTCGAGGATGGTTCACACTATTGGACCATGCACCGGTATGCACAGGGGACCTTGCGCCCCAGGAAATCGATCTGAGCGATTGGATTGGCCCAAGGTCCAGGTAAACGAGGTAATCGCCAAAGTTGAATCGGACGACTATGTTGATCCCCTCGTCGTTTCAAACGGACCCAATACCAGCAAGCAGTAGGCTTGACACGCACTCAGCTAGCCGTTAGGATTTCTTGGATGATGAAGTGCATCTGTCGCACCTGTCGCTTCACGCTGTGTTGTCGCTCAGCGAGTGGCCGGTGTGCGGGTGCAATCCGAATTTAGCCTTTCGTTAGTTCGGATACCAAGACGCCCGTCGTCGGCAGGAAGCCGATGGACGGGCTTTTTGCTTTTTAGGGCCATTGGTCGATCCTGGACCGGTCGCGTACCGGGCCGCTGGCAAAGTAAACAAGGAGAATCAGGTGTCGGACAATTCCCCAACGACAAAAGTAGCAAGCAAGGCCGCCATCCTGGGACTATCACTGGATGGCTGGGCGGTGGCTTTGGCACTCGTGTTGACGCTGCTGGTTTGGCTGGGTTGGATCAAACGAGTTCCGTGGTAAGGCAGGATCCCGATATATTTCGCCACCCCGAGGAGCAATCCCATGGCAAGCTCTCTGGCTATACCCGCATCCGATTATCAGGGAAATGTTTTCAAGCGCACGCTGCAACTTCTGCCCGGTCTGTTGTTGCTTTTTGCCGTCGGATGGACCGGTAAATTCCTGGAGCAGTCGATCGGCCGGTACGGCAAGGCCCATCATTGGACGCTACCGAACATCGAGTACGTTCTGTGGGCGATCCTGATCGGCCTGCTCATTTCCAACACCGTCGGCATTCCCGCGGCGTTCCGACCGGGTTTGGCTACCTACGAATTCTGGCTGAAGGCAGGCATTGTGCTGTTGGGTTCGCGGTTCGTCTTGGGCGACGTGCTGAAACTCGGCGGAGTGAGCCTGATCTTGGTGGCCATCGAGATCACCGCATCCCTCCTGTTCATGACTGCCCTGGGCAAAGCTTTCGGATTGAGCCCGAAGCTGACCGACCTTCTTGCCATTGGCTCGTCGATCTGCGGCGTTTCGGCCATCATCGCGGCACAAGGGGCAATCGACGCGGATGAAGAGGATTCCTCTTATGCAATCGCCGCCATCCTCTCTCTGGGCGCGGTCGCGCTTTTTACGTTTCCTCTGATCGGCCACGCTCTAGGAATGAGCGATACGAGCTACGGCATGTGGGCGGGCCTGGGAGTGGACAACACTGCCGAGGCAACAGCTGCAGGCGCGTTATTCTCTGACGCTGCCGGCAAGGTTGCCGTGCTGGCTAAAACAGCGCGAAACGCGATGATAGGTTTCGTGGTGCTTGGCTATGCCCTTCATTGGGCACGCAGGCAACACAGCGCGGGAATCGCCAACAAGGCGGCGTTCTTGTGGCAGAAGTTTCCCAAGTTTGTCCTCGGGTTCCTGCTGATTTCCGGGCTGGCCACAGTCCGAGTGTTTAGCCCGGTGCAGCTTAGCAGCCTGGCAAATCTTTCGCGCTGGGCGTTCCTGTTGACATTTGCAGGCGTTGGGCTGCGGACGAACATCAGCGAGCTGCACAAGCAAGGAGTGCGTCCTTTCCTGGTGGGTGCAGTTGGGGAGCTCGTCATCGCAGGTCTGACGCTTGTGCTGGTACTTGGAGCCAGCCGGTTCACTCGCTAGCCAAAACGCACGACCAAGGCCGCGCAGGCGGCACTCCACCGATCGAACCCAATGTGCAGGCGCTCCAGTCCTCTACTTGGGCAGCGACCAGCCAATCCACGAATACTGCCAGGCCACTTGCACCTGCTGGTAATTGCCGCCGAACCGAACATAGGTGCCATCGCTGTAACTGGCCTTGAGCTGTTGGTGCCTCGAATAGCGCCATGCAGCAGTAGCCCCGATACGAGAAGCCGTCTGTCTGGTGGCGAGATTCGTTATGCCGCCTAGGTTCGTCACACCGCCCCACCAGAAGTTGGCATCCAACGAGACCCACGTGCCGAAACTAAAGTTGCGGCTCAGATGACCTTCCAGAGAGCCGATGGGTTGTTCTGTCTGTGGGCGGGGGACCGGCAGATCGTACGACGATGAGTTGGTGGTATAGAACCATACTCCCGCGTACGTGTCGACTAACCAGTTTCCCCAGCGCTGCGAATACCCGAACTCCGGTTTGACGGCCCACCGGTGGATGCTCCAATTTACAAGTTTTTCGGGATTGTATTGCCCGGTCGGCGCGATGACCTTTACGCTTAGGCCGAGAAGCACCTTCTGCTGCCACTTGGCAAACTTCTCGGCAGACATGGCTGGGCCTCCTAGCAGGTTCACCGAAAAACGACCAACAAAATCAAACAAACCTGAGCGATAGATTGAACGGTATTGTTGGTTTAGCTCTCCTTGAAAGGTGCCGACTCCGTATGGCAACGATGCCGTGACGTTTGCGGAGCGTCCGAAGAAACTGAAGGAGTGGTAATAAGCGAAACTCGAAACGTTGTAGGTCCCCGTCGCGCCCGTGATGGGCACCGACCCGTTGAAGTTCACTCCTCCGTTGAAATAAGACCATGTCAGCGTCACCGCATTGGAACCCACGGGGGTGATCACGTATGCTCGCGGCGTCAGATCCTGCGCGCAAACAGGCAAAGCCTGCAATGCGACGATGGTAAGCAAAAGCCTGGGAATCAATCTCATCGCCCGCGACGTTTCGTACGAAGCATTCCAACAGCGAGTTCGGAATTGTGCCGCACGCCGATGGTATGCGGACCTTCACGAAACCACAACTGTCACTTGCACCAGGCGAGCAGGGTGCAGGAAATCATTGGGCGAGGACCACCGCGCACTCTTGCCTTTTGAGCCAGCTGATGTCCGAGCCCGCTGCTTTGCGTAACTTCCCACAGGTGAGTTCCTAAGGCGCGCCGCGCACAGCCCGGATCGAATGCGGGACGACTGCGCCGCCGACGTGGTTGTCTTCGACCCCAATAGAATTCAAGGGGCGAGGGACCATTTTTTCGTTTCATCGCCACGCCTCAGAAACCCACCCGAATTTCCCGGCGATGGGTCGGACCCGGGTGCCCTGGATCCTCAGACAGGCGGGCAAGGTGGGGCGACACATTCCTCTGACTCTTAGCAATCCGAGGTGCCCTGTTGCGAGTCCTTTTGTACGCCATATGAAAAGGGTGCAAGCCGAAGGGAGTGTTTGTAATTACGAAGGAGTTCGATCCTTCACCGCTCACTCCCCCCTTCCTCGAGGTTGCGGGCTGAGGGGTGAGCAAATTTGAACTCGATTCGATAGAATCCAAATCATCTCGAATCGAACTCACATCATCCTGGATTGAACTGACATCGTCCTGGATCGAATCGACATCCGATTGAAGCGAATCGACGTTTGATTCCATCGAACCGACAGCGGACTCGATCTGTGTGATGGCGCGGTACAAGCCGGCTAGGTACAGCGCGCCAATGACGCACAGCAGGAGACGTGTCGCCCTCCGAATGCGCTCCTTCCACTTATCTTCGAACATTTTCTCTCCTTGCCCCGGGCGCAAAGCGCGTGAGCCGGGAATCTCACTCCGCATCGACTTCCGAGTCCGAATATTGTCGAAACCTTCTCTATCATCCCGCGGCTTTCGTTTCTAGAGCGTTCTCTAAGAGTCGGCTTCTCGTCTGAGAGCGTTTGTTTTCAGATGATCCGCCTGTGAGACAATCCCCGAAACGGGAGGTTCAAACCATGAGGCGCATCACCATAGTCACAGTACTCGCAGTCCTGCTCATCCCGATGCTCCGTGCAAGCGTGGCCTTCGGGCAGGAGGCGCCTCTTGTCCCTGGCGTGAGCACGCTAAAAGGCATCAGCGGAGTCCAAGTACTGATTGAAGACCTTAGTGATAGCGCAAAGGCATTGGGCTTGGAGAAAGAGACCATCCAGACCGATGTGGAACTGAAATTACGGTTGGCTGGTATCCATATTCTCTCCGAGGAGGAAGATAACAATACTCCTGGAGCTCCGTCCCTGTATGTGAATGTCCGCGTGGTGCGCAGTGCGGCTGCCGTTGCGGTCGAGCTAAAACAGGGCGTGCGATTGGTGCGAAACGGGGAACTCTCGCAGGGAACCACCTGGTCGGTTGGTGGCGTGGGAGCAAACTTGACGGCCGAGTCGATTCGTAATCACATCAAAGACTATCTTGACGAATTCCTGAACGCGTGGCTTTCGGTGAATCCGAGGAAATAGCAACGGCACGCGCAGGTTCTCCGACCGCAGCCGCGCGCCCTACCGCAATTGGAAAGGCGCGGAGGTGGTCCTCTGAGCTGCATAAACAAAGTAACTCCTGATCCGCCAGCCACGGCCGGCCGTTTGCCTCCGAGGAGCTGTTCAAGTGCAACCGGTCTGTGATGCCCGCCGCAGCGCCTCCGCACTCGGGCTACTGACCCTCGTGGGCCTTGATCATCTCTTGGAGCTGCTCCTTGATACGGCTCAGGTTGAAGCTAGCTGGCGCCTGCATGGGAGGATAGTCGATCGCTGTCTCGGCTAGCTTCGCCACTTCCTGCTGCACCACCACGAATCGCCAGAACTCCCGCGCGTAGAAGTCGTTCATGTATCCGCCGCCCATGTCGTTTAGGCTCTCGCCCCGGACCGACGGGGTACGTTCGAATGGATCCTGGCGAAGGTTCACGATAGTGGGCATATCAGTCGTGGTCTTTTCACCCGGCCATCCCCAAGGCTGCTGGATGAATTGGAACTTGAAGTCGTCAATGCGAAGGGCACCCAATTGGGGTCCCGCGAAATAGAAGACTTCGTGGCGAGCCGACGGCCCTCTGCCCTCGAGCAACGCCAACTGATTGTATCCGTCCAAGTGGTTCTTGTAGGTGCGGCCCCCAAGGTTCACTCCCTTGAGTAGCTGATTAGTGATGTCGGGATTGCCCGCTGCTGCGGCCAATGTGGGGAACCAGTCAAGACCGGAGAAGATGCCGTTCTCAACCGAACCGGGCTTGACGTGGCCCGGCCAGCGGATGATTGCCGGAACGCGGAAGCCACCTTCGAAGCTGGTGCCTTTGGTCGCCTTAAATGGCGTCATCCCGCCATCGGGCCAGGTGAAGACTTCAGCGCCATTGTCGGTCGTGAAGATCACAATGGTGTTGTCTGCTTCGCCGATTTCGTCCAGGTGCTGGAGGATCTCGCCGATGCAGTCGTCCATCTGGGCCATGCCGGCCTCTTCCAGATTGTAGTTGTTCCCGTAATTCATCATGGCCTGATACTTCGGCGGGATGTAGCTGAAGACGTGCATGCGCGTAGTGTTGTGCCAAATGAAGAAGGGTTTTCCATCCTGTTTGGCCTTGTCCATGAACGCGCTGGTGCTTTTCACAAGTACTTCGTCAAAGGTCTCCATGTCATATTTGGCCGGGCGACCCACTTGCCAATTCTGCAGGTCCTTCATGTTCGGGAAGGGAGGCAGGGGCCCTTCATCGACGATTTTTTGCTTCCCAACTTTGCCCCAGCGCGGCATCACAGTGGGATCATCGGTGTCAGTTGCCCAACAGTGGGTAAGGTTTCGGGGCCCGGTCTTGTCGATCCAGTCCTGCGGGTAGTCGAACCAGTAGGGATCCGACATGGCGTCGAGGTGATAGAGATAGCCAAAAAACTCGTCAAATCCATGAACGCACGGCAGAAATTTGTTGAGGTCACCGAGGTGGTTCTTGCCGAACTGGCCGGTCTCGTAGCCCAGTGACTTGAGAACCGTGGCAAGAGTCACGGCCTCATCTGGCAAGCCAACGTCGGCTCCGGCCTGACCCACGGTGGTCATCCCCGTGCGGAGAGGGATTTCGCCGGTGATGAAGTTGGCGCGGCCGGCCGTGCAGCTGGCTTCTGCGTAGTAGTCTGTGAACAACATTCCTTGCGCCGCAAGTTTGTCCAGGTTCGGCGTCTTGCCAGACATGATGCCACGATGGTAGGCGCCGATGTTGAACCAGCCGACGTCATCTCCCATGATGACGAGAATGTTGGGCTTCTTCTGTTGCGCTGAAGCAGTCGGTGGAAGTGCCCATCCGAGAAACAGCAGCAAAGCTACCGCACCGAACACCGTTCTTTCGATGGTCCTCGTCAACATTTCTTCCCTCCCCTTTGATGGTTGGCCGTTATGCGAAATCGCCGGTCGGCACTGGCGCCGGCGTCTCCTCCAAATACGCACAGTAAGTAATATGGCGAACTGTCCAGACGGGCCACTGTCAAAAGTACCGTACGCACCGAAGGCTTTAGTTTGGGCCGAGGAGGGGAGGTCGCCGCGCTGCGTTTGTCGCACGGGCCGGGGGGCCTTTTATGGAAATGCACACCTTGGCAGACTCAGTGCGCTCGCTCGTATAGCTCTTAGATAGGTTTGTAGCGCCTCGCGAAGAGGCCTGTGGCCACCCTAAGGTCAATATCCGAGATCAGCAAGCCCTGCTCGCCATACGGCTGGTAGCAGAGCAGCGTACCATCCGGCTGCACCACCGCCGAAGTGGTTGGTGATCCCGCGCTTGCATAGTTTACAGTCGCGAAATAGCAGCCGTTCTCGGCGGCGCGACACAAGACCGCTTTCTCGAAAAAAGAGTTGGCAGGATCGGCAAAGCAGGAAGGCACATAGCCCTGGGGCTCGGCTTCGTGGAAATGAGGATGGAAGACTACTTGTGCGCCTCGTCGGACGGCCCAGCGGACTGTTTCTGGATACCGCCAACCCTCATGGCAAATCGAGATACCAAATGTTAGCGGACCCGCTTGGAAAACCCTCCTCCCAGAACCAGACGAGTACGTATCTTCCTCGGACGGGGCCAGCTGGACCTTATCTTGGAAGCCAGCCATCGCTCCGTCGCGATCGATGACCAGTGCGGTGATGACCAGCGCGGAGCCGACAACGCGTTCGGTACCAAGAATAACCATAAGGCTTGCTCTCCCGGCGGCGGCTGCGATCGCTGACCAGGCGCTCTCGAGAAACGCAGGGCTCGGGGGCGGCACCAACTTCCCGGGTCCTCGATAACCGGGAACGAAGCATTCCGGAAAGCAGATAATGTCGGCGCGCTCTGTCGACGCTTGCGCGATGGCTTGTACGGCTAGCGCGACGGATTCTTCGGGGGTTGCTGGGAAGCGGAGATTGGCGAGTGCGATGCGAGAATGGCTCATCGGGTGATCCTTTGGCCCACCTTCTCGAAGCGAAGCGCCGAAACCGAGCTGCCTTTCCGTGAGCCGGAATTCAAGGCAACCGGCCCGTTTGATCGAGCGCGGAGTAAAATCCCAGATTCTCGCCGCGCACGAGCTTGGTTATAAAAAGAATCTGCCCGTAATGCATTCCGAAGTGTTCCACGACGTGGTAAATGGCACCTAAGCCGGTGACCGTGTAGCCTTGGATCCGAAGGGTAGCAAGCAAATCCCTCTCAGTGAGTCGCGCGAGGACTCTTGAAACGTCCTGCATCGTTCGACCGAGTTTCTCCAACAGAACCGCAGAAGGGATCCGTCGCCGCTCGGAAAATTCGGCAGGCCGGTCTCGAGTGTCTTCCAAGTGGCCGAATGAGGAAAGCAGCCACTGTTGAACATTTCCATTCAAATGCAAGATCAGGTTTCCAACGCTATTGCTGGCTTCGTTCGGGCGCCACCATACCTGCTCGTCGGCCAGAGATTCCACGCAGCCCCGGAGGCGAGGCCAATACTCGTCAAGCAGCGTCCGACGGGAGAAATCAAGAAAAAGGGCGGCTAGCCCAGGTTCTGGGTTCATCATCAAGAAACAAACCTCCTTTCTTAATAGCGAGAATGGTCGGTATTGTACAGGGGCTTCCACCAATGGACGCAAGGAGCCCGTCGCACTGTGAAAACCAAGATCCACACCCCCCGCTACGGCGTCGCTCGTAGCGTGACCGCCTCGGCCAGGGCGAGAGCGAGCGCGTAGGTGGCA
Organism: Candidatus Acidiferrales bacterium; assembly: GCA_035622155.1. Lineage (GTDB taxonomy): Bacteria > Acidobacteriota > Terriglobia > Acidiferrales > UBA7541 > Palsa-295. The sequence goes on along the minus strand of DASPVW010000036.1, from coordinate 437,320 downwards.
AATAAGAAGGCTCCATATCTGCCTCCAGACGCGGCTTGCATCTTCGGCATGAACGTTGAGAAACGAGAAAGCACGACCGCTTCACCGATCATTCCTGGAATAGCTAGCAAAAGCATTGCCGTTGCCCAATTCGTGGCGGGTATGTTTCGCCACCGAAGGATGCCGATGCAAGCAATCACTGAAACAACCGGCGACAGGGCAAAGGCACTCCAGTAGCGCATACCCGTGGTCTCTAATATTGCTCGACCGTAATTCGCAAAGTAGATCGTCCCCACGATCCAAAGACCTAAGCCCACGACCAGTAAGAAAACAACGTCTTGTCCTTTCATCCAATCCCCTCCGGCATTAAGATGTACCACGTGGTACGACCTAGATGTACCACATGGTACAAGACCGTGCAAGTACAGAGAAAAACTCGTCTCGAAGAACTTACCGAGCGATGTCTTGCCACGTTTATTGGGGCAGGGACGATGGACCTCAGCCTCGATCAATTGGCAACCGCCGTCGGAATCAGCAAGCGCATGCTGGTTCATTACTTCGGTGACCGCGAAAACCTCGAGCAGGCCGCCATGACACTTCTCGAGGAAAGGCTGCGGGCACAGTTCGCGCCCGAAACATTCCCCGACGGTGTCTCGTCACAGACAGTCGTGACAGCGCTATGGGAGCGGAGCACCGCCCCTTCGGCGAAGGGAGTGCTGTTACTTGTGATGGATCTGTCTCGAAGAGCGTGGAGCGGATCGACACGAGCAAAAGGCTTTTACCTCGAGCAACAACGACAGTGGGTCCGGTTGCTGATGAAGTTCTTGCCAGATCAAACGGCCGTGGAGGAGGTGCTGCAACTGTTCCAGGGAGCCCTGCTCGCATATCTGATCACGGGCGATCCTGAACCGGGTAAGCGCTCGTTGGCTCGCATTCTTCCTAGCAACTCCACCACACAGGGTCCGACCTCCCAGAAAAAGACGCGCGCTCGCCCGTAGTCTATGCGCGAGTTCGCGGTCCGTTCACAATGTGAAAAAAGCCGGTTTCAGCTGATTTTGGCCCCTTGGAGAATTCAGATAAACTGTCGCCCCGGGGCTTGCGGAAGGCATCATGCTCAAATCGAATCAGACTCTCAGGTTTAGCTTGGGAACGATTACAATTCTGGTTCTCCTTCCAACGGTGGCGCTGCGCTCAACGGCTCAGGGCAAATCGGCCAGCATGGGAGCTCGTCAAATTATCAACGGAAGCCGTTTCACATGCGCGCTGCTCTCCGGCGGGGTCGTAAAATGCTGGGGCGGTAATGATCAGGGCCAGCTGGGCAATGGAACTACAGTAAGTTCCAGCACGCCCGTGACAGTGAGGGACGTAAATGGAGCCGCAGCGATTGCCTCTCGGGTAGATCACGCCTGTGCGCTGCTTTCCGACAGGACCGTCAAGTGTTGGGGCGGGAACCAGCGTGGCCAGCTGGGCAACGGGACCACAACGAATTCGTCTACCCCGTTGGCAGTCAGCGGGTTGAGTGGGGCCACGGCGATTGCTGCTGGGTACGAAGACAGTTGCGCGGTGCTTTCCGACCGAACCATGAAATGCTGGGGACGAAACGAGTTCGGCGAACTCGGTAATGGGAGCACGACGGATTCAAGAATCCCGGTCGCGGTAACTGGGGTGACTGCGGTGGCAGCCATTGCTGCTGGAGAAAATCACACCTGTGCACTGCTGTCGGATGGAACGGTAAGGTGCTGGGGCTTCAATGGCCAGGGCCAGCTGGGCAATGGGACCACGGCAGATTCCAGCACGCCCGCGACGGTAAACGGGTTGAGCGGGGCCACCGCCATTACCGCTGGTCGAGCCCACACCTGCGCGCTGCTTTCCGACGCGACCGTGAGATGCTGGGGCCGGAACGAGTTCGGTGAACTCGGTAATGGGAGCACGACCGATTTCCCTACCCCCGTGGCGGTGAGTGGGCTCGGCCGAGTGAAAGCAATCAGTGCTGGAGGCGGTTACACTTGTGCGCTGCTGTCCGATGGGACGATAAAATGCTGGGGCTACAACGGCCAGGGTCAGCTGGGCAATGGAACCACGACAGATTCTACAACGCCGGTTGCGGTGGGCGCATTGATCGCGGCGGCAGCCCTTGCCGCCGGAGGGGATCACACCTGTGCGCTGCTCATCAACGGAACGGTGAAATGCTGGGGCTGGAACGACTTTGGCCAGTTGGGCAATGGGAAGACTACTAACTCAACCACGCCCGTGGACGTAAGTTCCCGATAAACACAAGCCGACTTTTCATTGCGACACAAGCAGCAGCCCGGCCGTGACGACGGTCAGGTCCTCGCGTGACGCTCATCACTGCCATTTTCCGCCTATCTCCGGTAAAAGAAACACAGAGAGGGAGACGATGTTAGGGAATGAGCTGCCGAGGAAAGAAAAAAACCGTCGGCTCTGCCTCAGAATTCCAAAGAGGTTTGACCTGACAGAGTCGAGACCTTCTCACGTGAAACAGTGGCGGAACCTGAAGTCTGTGAAGCGCCAGTGACCTCGACGCACCGGCCAGAAGGCCGGGAGATGCTTCAGGTTTCGCCCTGTGTTTGAAACGAGACTTGGGCCCTTCGCTGCATTCGTTGCCGCGGCGCGACAAAAGTTCAAGGAGTGGCGGCTTCGCGTCCTCGCATCTTGTCGACCCGCTGGCGGATGTCAGGCCAGAACTCCTTTACAACGATGGTAAGCGTGTCGTACCCGACCTGCGTACCCCATACGCTCGCAGTATTAGCCAAATTCCGCTCATTCTGCGGGTGATAGCTGTAGGTGGATATGCCAGCCGCCAGTGCACTACCGACGATCTCGGAATAGTTAAATTGTTGATGCCCTGAATCAGTGAAGGTGACAAAAATCCGGCTTACAGCATAACTGGTACGACGCCAAAAACTCCCCTTTCCCGACTGGTAAAAGCGAGGGTCCTGTCGGAGCAAGGAGGGAAGGACGGCTGCGGTCATAAAATTCTCGATCGTGCCGTCCGCAAACGCCGCGCCGTAGCGCTTGCCGTAACCGGCCGCCCCTTGTCCGTAGCCAGGCTCACTGTTCTCAGCCTGGCTGATCCCGGCAAGAGCGGCGTACCAAAAGTACTCAACATAATCGAACGAGCTACGCGCCACGACTTTGAATTTTTGCCCTGGCGTCAGGGGCGGTAGTAGCTCGAGGTTGTGCACGGTGAGAAAGTTAGGCAGCGTGTAAAAAAGCCGGTCATTCGATGTCCCGCTGGGCGGGCTCTCTTTTCCCTTCTGATCCGTGTTGTCGGTGTCAGCGGTTTGGTCCCCTGTGGCGGTGGCACCGGTGGGCTGTTGCTGTGCGACAGCTGGAAGGACAGTAATTACAAGTGCTATTAGACCCGCGCCGAGCAGGGCCTTCAGAAATGGCTTGCTTCGGTTCATCCCTCTCCAATCGACCGAGCTTGGTGGGGTGTAATATTGACCTCGCGTCGTACTGGGACAATCCCACCCTTGATCGCAGCCCAGAAGTCGCACTAATTACGATACTTCGGCTCACGAATTTTGTGACGAATATCGGGCCAGAATTCCTTGGCCACATTGCAGATTGAGTTCAACCCGACGTCGGTTCCCCACACACTCAGCGTGTTGCCCAATGTGCGTTGGTTCTGCGGGTGGTACGTATTCGAAATGCCGGCCGCGACGGCGTTGCCCACGATTTCGGAATAATTAAATTGAAGGGCGCCCTGATCGGTGCGAGTGACGAAGATGCGGCTCACCGAATACATCGTGCGATGCCAAACACCACCCCTGCCGAGCTGAAAGTAGCGGGGATCTTGACGCAGGAGCGTCGGGAACACAGAGGTCGTCATCAGAGTGCCGATTCCGGTATCGGCAAACAACGTGCCATAGCGCTTGCCGTAGCCCTCGAAACCCTGCCCATACGATGGATCGCTGTTTCGAGCCTGCCCAATCAGCGCGATTCCTCCGATGAAAGAAATCGTAACCGGATCGGACATCGTTTTTACGGAAAGCTTGAACTTGGTTTTCGCTGAGAGCGGCGCAAACCGGTCGTGATTTTCGACCGTCGTGTAGTTCGGCAGAACGCCGAAAAGGCGGTCGTTCTTGGGAGTGACCTGCGATTGTATCGGTGCCACCAGCTCATTGCTGGAGGTACTTTTTAAGCTCACTGGCTCGGGTGAGGCAGTAACCGAGGACCGCGGATCGGAGTTTGCAGGCGATAGTTGCTGGGCGGAGATGGGGAATGAGTAGAGAAGTACCGCCGGAGCAATAGCGCGTATAAGTGTTGTCAGAGTTCGTAACAGCAAGTGGACTCCCGCTGTTCGACCACCTCCCGATGATGCGCGTACATTTCATTGAGCAGAACTGGTCCAAAGTACAGCTGTTTCGGCTAAGGAAATAACACCCTGGGCGCTGTTTCAACCGCTAGGGACTGATCTTAGCTTGCCACGTCCTTCGGTGCAGGAGCGAACCGACGCAAAAGCGTAATGGAAAATACCAAAATGAGGATGAGCAGACCCAATAAGCCAAGCTCTAGCATGTTCGCTCGAAACAAGTTCGCATTCTCGATCGACCACGTCCCACCTTGCATGAGATTGGCCGCTTCCAAGGTAATCACGAGGACGCGTCGAATCGAGGCGATCAGGCCCACGACCAAGAATGGTTCAGTAATTAGATAATGAGAGTGAATGGAAATGCGCACTGTATGTAAAATCTCTACCAACATCAGCACAACCAACAGTTGGTCTAGCACTAGCAGTGTGTCAGCGGCCATGACCCAGTGGCCGAGGCCTTTCCAGAGCATTTTGCCCGCGTTTGCAGCTGTCGCGAGAGCCGCGATAAAAAGCAACACCCAAAGTACGGAATAGATCACTCCTTCGGTTTTGCCGAGATAGTCCCCAAAGTGGGCCCAGAGATTCTTTTCGGCCATTGGTGTCCCTCGCACAGACGCCTAATGCACGCTTTTCTTAGCGGCAGAGTATAACGACAAGTCCGTTTGTCGGAAAGCAAGAACCTGGACGCGTCCCGATTCCATGCACTGTCCGCTTGCGCGCAGGCGGCGGGCTCGGGTACAAAGACGGCCGGTCAACTTGGCGTGGAACAGGGTGAAGCGGCGCGAACCGCGATTCAAAGTCCGCACGTTAAACGGATGGCTCGTGAGAGGCAGTCTGCTACGCCCGGTGAAACCAGCGAGCGGTTTGGCATGTGGAAAGGGGAAGAACATGAGTCATGAACATATTGCGATTTGGGGTGTTGATTGGCTGTGGAGTCTGCCTTTGATTGCCCTGACCGTCGTGATTCATGTGTTTGGCCTGACCTTTATCAAGGGACGAAATGATCGCCTGATGCGGCACATACGCGGCCGACACGTCTCTTTACCGATTGCGCGCCTGTCAATCGGTGGTGCTGCCCTCTTCATTACGGCACTGCACGGCGTCGAAGGGTTCCTTTGGGCTGCGGCGTTTCAATTCCTCGGAGCACTTCCAGACCGGCGGACAGCTATGCTTTATTCGCTGAATGCTATGACCTCCTATGGGCATGTGAGCCTGGAGCTGGCCAGTCGATGGCAGCTCATGGGGTCACTAGAATCTCTGAATGGCTGGATTCTTTTTGGCATGTCGACAGCATTTCTGTTCAGCCTGGTTCAAGACATTTGGTCGCAGACGCCCGATCGAATCGTCGGCAATCTGAAACTTGGATCGGCTCGCTAGGCCAATTCCGATTCGCAGTTACTGAGTATCAGCTGCTTCGATGATTGGCAGGTTCGACGCGATCTGCAGGTCCAGAATCAGTTGGATTTGATCTTCCACGTGGAAGAACCGGGCCGCCAAAACCGGTGAAAGGGGCTTCTTCAAAATTGCGTAGTATTTCTCACGGAGGGCCATTCGCTTCTCTTCCAACTGCATGCAGCGCTGCGCAAGCTCATCCGCCTTTTCGTTGCTCATGGTCATGAAGTTCGCGGCGTAATCCTGGACAATGGCAAGTTTCTCATCGCCAAGCTTGGTCTGTTCGGCATCGTACTGCTTGTAAATGGGCCAAAAGACGGCGGCTTGCTGCTGGTTCAGCTGCATCTCCTCCTTGATAATCGCCTCTCTCTGGGACCTTAAATCCGTCTGAAGCAATTGCACGTAAACCTGCGTGTTCAGCTGCTTGCTTTCCGCTGGCGCCTTCAGGTGCTTGTCCTGAGACCAAACTCCTTTTGCCGCCATCAGAGCCAGCGCCAAAGCAATGAATCTAAACTTCATGGGGTTCCTCCGAGCTCTCATTCGCGTAAGGTTCACTGCACCACCGGGAGCATCACCGGCTGCTGCAAAATGAATTGCAATTGCGTCTCGCTGGGAATCTGGACCTGATTGCCCTTCTGCACAACCGACCCCACGCCTCCAGCTACCGCACCAATCGCGGCACCCACTCCTGCATTCCCTGCAATAGCGCCGATGGCCGCACCCAGCCCGGCGCCGCCGAAAAGTCGAATGGCACTTCGTTTACCTGAGCTCTTACCCTCGGAGTCGAATGTATTCGTCACGATCGGAACGGGATTGCCGTTGATCACGAGTTGCGTAAGTTGGAGTACCAGTTGGGACTTCCCTGCAAAGCGACCCGCTGAATTTGCCTCCAGTACCTGACCATAGACGGGCGTACCCATTCTCGCGACAACATAGCCATCGGCAACGAGATTGGTGGAAAGGGTGGCCGAGAATACCTGGCCTGTCTGCGCATAACTTGTATCCAGCGTGTCAACCAGTTGGACGAGAATAGCCGTTCCAGCCGGGAGCGTCATCATTTGCGGCGCGGAAGGCTGCGGAGCCGGCACCGGTCCAAAGCTCAGCGAAGCAACGTCCTGTGGCAAGAAAAAGAGGGTGTTTCCATTCTGGTCGGTGAACTGAATTTCCGACGAAGTCCGGCTCACGAATTGGCCATAGAACACCTGCCCGTTCTTTAAGCGAAGCGTGTCGGCGAAGACCGTGCCCGCCAGCTCCAGGCAGATGACGCAAACGGTCAGAACTCTCAGTTTCATGCGCGTTCCCTTCTTCCCGTTACTCAGCTCGATAAGAAGTGTCACGACGGAACATGATTGACGGTCTCAGATTCGCTGTCAATCGCAACTTCCCCTTAACCAGGTCCTTTTCATCGTTATGTAACATCGGGGCAGTTTGGCCTATTTGCGACGGCGGGCCTGCACAGGCGTCATCGATTGTCATCGTGCCGCTCCAAACGAGGCCGAACCTAAACTCGATCCTCGGCGATCCGATGCTTCCACACCTGCTTCGATTCATTTGTCAAATTGACTAACACGGACCCGGAACGAAGCTCGAAATTCCGCGCCCGGCTCAACTACACGCAGTCCCTGACCAGAGGTGAGCGCGCTGGTCGGAGCTGTCATTGGCTCCAGCGCAAGGAAGTCTTTGTTCTTGGGAGCAAAAATCTGCGCGTAGGGAAACCCCTCGAGAAACGTAACCGTGATATTGCGCCCGGCACCAGAGAGCGAGAACGCGGGTTGCGTTTCCATCACCGCGAACCCATCGTCAAAACTCATATCCCCGAGCGCGCCGTCAATGGGGCCGAACAGCTCCTGCCTGCCGGTGGGAATCCCGCGCGCATCCAGCAGGAGTTTGCGCATGACCGGCAGTTCGACTCGCCAGTCCTGCCGTGCAAGCCCCGGAATGCCGAAGTATGGATGAAAACCAAAACTCACGGGGACGCGAGTCCCGGCATGTGCAAGGACCGTTGTTTCCAGCGTTAAGGCATCACGATTCAAACCCCCGGCCATTTGCAGCTTGTGAGGGTATGGAAAAACGGCGAGAAGCTCGGGGCTCTCCCAATCCAGTCGAGCCAATATCGAATCTCGCTTGGCTTCGACAACTTCCCAGGCAAGTTGGCCCCAAGGAACCCCGTGCATCGGGAGGCCGTGATCGTCAAAATGCAGAAGGGCACAGGAGGGATCGAGCACCACGTCACGTCCGCCAGCTTGATAACGAAGGGAATCAAGACGGTTTGCCCATGGATAGAGCAGCGGGATACCGGCCGTGCTTCCCTTGGCCTTGGCAGCCTTCAGATCATCAACGCGGCGAAGTAATTCGACGTCACGATGGCAGAGCGAGGCGCACAACATGCCTGACCTCGGCCAAAAAATTGCCCGTAGATCACCGGCGGCGAGCGAGACAGCGAGGTCACCATTCATCGTAACAACTCTTGCGTCGACTCATCTGTTGGTTGAGCCAAGGCTCGTCTAGTAAAAAATGTACCCACCGACCCACTAGGTTGAACCTCGTCGTTATAATCGATGTCGCGACAGCGTACAAGGACGGATACGCACCCCTTCTGCGCCCTGCGGGGTGGTGTTCCGACTGCGGCTCTCAATCAGGTAGGATCTTCGGATGGAAGTCCGAGTGGTATTGAGCGAAGATCCCACATCCGTCTTGAAGAGGGCCGACAAGTTCCTTTCGTCCGAGCCGGTGTTGCACAATCTCATTCTGTCCATCTTGCATTCCCGCGTCGCCCATGGTGATCCAGGCCGATATTGGATCGCATTTCACGGGGACGAAACCCTCGGTGTGGCCGTTCAGTCGCCGCTAGAATACCCAGCGACCCTAACACCGATGGAGCCAAGAGCGGTGTTGGCAATAGTGGATGCGATCGCCGAAGCGGGGGTGACCCTACCCGGCGTCCATGGCGACGCGGCAACGGCAGCCCACTTTGCGGGGCAATGGAGTGAGCGATGTAAATTGGCTGCCATACCCTTCCAGGGAATGCGTCTCTACGAACTCTTGGAGGCGGCAGAAGGTCCCACTACGGAAGGTCAGCTACGACAGGCAGGTGCGGTAGATCGCAGTTTGATGATTCACTGGAGCCGTGCTTTTCAGAATGAAATTGGTGAGCCTCACAACGATGTCGAGCGCCTCGTAGACAGAGGTTTAGCCGCCGGACAGCTCTGGCTCTGGGATCAAGGCGGAGAAACCACGTCGATGGCCGCTCATCGAGAACCGGCGCACGGCGTGGTTCGTGTGGTTGGGGTTTATACGCCACCTGAGAAGCGAATGCATGGCTACGCGACCGCGTGCGTTCATGCCTTGTCGAATCATCTACGGCGCTGTGGGTATCGATGCATTCTTTATACGGACTTGGGTAACGCCACATCGAATTCTATTTACAGAAGAATCGGGTATAGGGCGGTGGCAGAGGCTCTTCGTTATCGGTTTGAGTGATCGGAAAAACACCGCGATCTATGCCGGCGGCTCATGTTTTGGGAGTCCCCGAAACCTAAGGAAGTCTTTGGAGGAGGAGAAAATTATGACGCGTGACGCCAGATTGATGTCCGGAATTACTCTTATCACGGTCCCGACGATTCAATACGGTGGCTACTTTCTGCTCACCTCGCTGGTGGATAAGAGCAGCGGTTACATGGAAAACCCGCTGCGACAGAATTTCTTCCGTGCCGGGCATGCCCACGCCGGCGTTATTGTTATCCTTTCCCTAGTCTGTCAGGTACTTGCCGACGCGGCAGCTATGTCGACGCCACTCCTGTGGTTCGTTCGACTCGCAGTTCCGCTCTCTGCGGTCCTTATCTCGGGAGGATTCTTTTTCTCCGTACTACCGCTCACCGCTACGAGGCCGAGCGGAGCCATTTCCCTAATCTATGCCGGGGCGCTCATCTTGGCCGTTGCGGTGATTACACTCGGCGTTGGCTTGCTAAGGTCATGAGTGGTTAGCAGTGTTCTCTTAAGCGGCAAAATGCAGTATCCGTCCTCCATGGCGGTGATGTAGACTCACCAGGGATTGGACTAGCCGGGAGATCCATGAAAGCCAAGAAAGCACTTAAGAAGTTACGAAGAGTTGAAGAATTACTGTCCATCGTCATCGACGAGTTTGCCGGGAACGAGCGTGCCGCCGTACGAGAGCTGCTCGACTCTGCCAAAACGTCTGTCATTGGTGCCAAGGCGGGGATAAATTCCCACTCGACCCCTAGAAAAGCGAAAAAGCCCCAAGTCAAAGCGGTCCAACAGTCCAGACGGCCGCATCTCGCAGCGTCGGGGGGAAAAAGGATTTCCCCTGCTGTCAAGGAACGTTCGACCCTGCCGAGACGTTTCTCGGAGCGGAAGAGCGGCACCGCAGTCAGACTGGTAGGAGAACGAGGTACCGCGAAGGGTGAGCTTCCAACTTCGCCGGTAACGAAACCTGCCGACAGGCTAACCCCCGAAGCGTCGCCCGAGCCACTTCAAGATCGACACGCCAACTAGGTGGTGCATCACTGTGGGTTTCGACGTTATTGTGTGCCAATCGCCTACATACCGAAGCGGTCCCGCCCCCCAGCCGTGCTTTCCGGCAGGACTTGGTTCAGAAATTCCGCGAGCGCCTGGGCAAACACCCGCGGGTTATCGCCTTGCACGGTGTGTCCCGCCTCGCCGACTTGCATGTACCGGCCCTTGGCGAACTGCTGGGCCAATGCTTGAGCATCCCCGGTGGTGAATAGCTCGCTTAGACTGCCTTGCACGACAAGGGTCGGACAGCTCACTCGCACAGCCTGGCGAAAACGTTCCCTCAACCGGTCCCACTCTTGTTTCCGGTTTGCGCTGTTGTGCCACATCCGAAGATCTGTCTTCCTCTCCCACTTCCCACCAGGGTTTTGACGAAAATTGTGGAGAACGCTACGGCGCAATAGCCGAGGATCGCGTCGGGGGTTGAACTCAATGGCTTTTTGAATGACCTCCTCCAAGGAATCCAGCTCTGTGGTTTGGTTTACGAAATCCACAATGCGCCTTGCTCCTTTCACGAGCATGCTCGGTCCGGCATCAACCAGCACCAAGGCCGCGAGACGATCGCTATGATGGAAGGCATAATTGAAGGCATTAAACCCACCCATGGAATGGCCTACGAGCACAAACTGATCGACGCCCAGCCGATCTACGAACGCCTCAATGTCTCCACGGTGAGCATCGGCGCTATAGTCGGCATTTTCAGCCCACTCACTTTCACCGTGCCCGCGCTGGTCAACGGCATAGCAATGATACTGCTGACGCAACATAAGGCACACAACGTCCCAGGTATGAGCATTGAGAGCAGCTCCGTGAAGAAAGACGATAGGCCGACGGCCGGCCGTGCCCCAATCTAAGTAGTGGAGTCGCATTCGAGGCATGACAATCTCACGACACGTGGGCAGCACAATCTCCGCCTCAATGCCTGAGATTTCGGCTGCCAGCTTCAGATGCTCCAACTCTTCTTCTGGCCTCAGGATGGGCTTCCTTGTCCGCTGGACTTCTTTCACCTGATTCTCGGATACCTTTACCGAAGAGCTGGCTGCGCCATTCGAGCTGATTTCAAACGGTGCCCTACTATACATTGCGGTGTTGCCGCCGGGCAACGGCGCCTTGTCGCAACCCGAGCAGTTCTTTGCGTTTTCCCAGTTCCAACGTTATCCTCTCGATCGTTGGAGGAATTCCATGATCAAGCTCGGTTACGTGATCGAGTTCGTAACGGACATGGATCGCGCTGTCAAATTTTATCGCGACGTGCTTGGACTTCCTTTGAAGTTCCAGTCGCCCGGCTGGAGCGAGTTTGACACTGGCGAAACATCACTCGGTCTGCATCCTGCGTCAGAGACAAATCCTGCAGGAAGCGTTGAACTTGGTTTCAGTGTCCCCGACCTTGAGAAGTTTTATCAGGAGATGACGGCGAAGGGCATGCGGTTCAGTATAACTCCCCAAAAACAGGATTTTGGCGGCATGCTCGCGCAGTTTCTGGATACTGAGGGCGGACGCTGCAGTGTGGCTCAACCGTAGGAAAACAGGCCCAAGGCGAGCGACTAGACCCGGGCCCAGGTGTTTATCGCGGAAGCCGAAATCCCGGAAGGCAAATGCTGCAGGACACCGGTCGTGAAGCTTCCGCTGACTGATCGGGAAAAATGATAGCATTCCCCTCGGAAGTCGGAACTCCGGAAGGGAAGTCTATTTTACTCAGCGGAGGATCCATGAGGAATGTCCTTGGGGCGCTGCTTCTCGCCGTATTGGTGCCACCACTGTTTGCACAAGGTGCTCCGCCACAAGCTGCGGCCGATCAGCCTTACACCATGGAGTACTACTACAAAGTGCAATGGGGACATCAACAGGAGTTTCTCCAGCTTTTCCTGAAGAACCACTACCCGCTGCTCAAAAAAGGCGTGGAGAGCGGTCGGATGGTTTCCCTTAAGGTTGAAACCCCTGCCAATCACATGACCGAGGAGGCGCGCTGGGACTATCGCGTCACGATTAAGTACAAGAACTCGACGGTCGCGACAACAGCTAATCCTGAAGAAGAATCACTCATTAAGGAGCTCTGGCCTGATCAGGAGACCTACAAACGGGAGGAACAGCGGCGGTTCGAGATCTTGCTGGCCCACTGGGATCTTCCCGTCACAGATATCACACCGCCGAAGAAATAGCCGTTGGTGAACCTCCGCACTCATTGCGACGACAACGAAGCCGGCGGATTCGAGCCGGCTTCGCAGAAGAATCGCCAAATCGCTTGACTGGCGTTGGGACCCTTGGGATCGCCATATTTGCTGGGCCTGGGAGAGCCCGACCAGGCGTGACCTAGACCTTGCACCAGCCACTTCTCCATCAGGGGCCGTCCATCGGCCTCCACATAAATGTGTTTTTGGTAGGCATAACCCTCAGGGATTTGGCCCGTGGTGACCTTCTCCGTCAGGGCAAACCCTTTCTCTGAATTCTCCGCCGCAAGGCGTTCGTTGGTCTGGGTCCACTGTGCGATGACTTGGTCGGCATGCAAAGGGCTAACCTTGCTATCGGCAGTGCCGTGAAACACAATCGCCGGCATTCGCCTCCTCCTCTTATGTGCCAAACCGTGGCGCATCGCTTCAAACGCGAGTTGCCCCTGCCGGATCGGATCCGGACCGCCTCGCTTCATTGCGGCGAGCCCCTCGAAGATGCTTGTGGCAGCCTTAAATTCTGCTCCGGCCAACACACCTACCGCTGCGAAAAGATCCGGGTAGGTCGCTGCGAGAATGGAGGCCATGGCACCACCTGCTGAGGCACCCACGACGTAAACTCGGTCTCGATTAACCGTGTGAGTAGCGGAAATCTGTTCAACGATGGCTGCAAGGATCGACGGCTCGCCAGTATCACGAGCCTGATGTTTCGGTTCAAACCAGTTCCAACACTTCATCAGATTGGCTCGGCGCGACTGTTCAGGGTATAGAACCAAGAACCGGTTTACTTCGGCGACCTCGTTCATCCCCGAGATCTCCGCCATGTCCTGCGCATCATGCGTGCAACCATGGAGCAGCATAACGAGAGGTGAGGCACACCGTTCTTCCAGCGTTCTCGGCGTCCAGAGTTTGAAGCGGCGCGACCCGGCGGCATTTCCGACGGCGCCCTCTGTCCACCCCCGTTCAGCTATAACGCTCAACGTTCCGCCTGCCGACCCCCAGATGACTGGCCTAAAACCTCCGTTCTGACTACCGGGGACGAATCCTATCGAGCCTCGCCAGTGCCCGGAGATCCACCCGGTATCGGCAGCGGAGGCGGGGGGACCGGGACGTTGCCGTCGAGCGCGAATGTATAGAGACGGCCGTTGCCGGCCCGTCCCGCGAGAACGGAAACATACTGCTTCCCATCAAGCATGTAGGAAACAGGATTCGCTAATCCCTGCACAAGCTTCACACCCCACAGCTTTTGACCCTTGTCTGCACTGAACGCTTCGAATTCTCCTGTGCTGGAAGCCGCGAAGACGAGATTGCCAGCTGTTGTCATTGTGCCGCCGCCGTTGGTTGCCGGTACGCGCCAACGTTCCGTCTCCCTCATCGGGTCCCATGCGACGAGGAATCCCCCTGCCGACGGAGTTGGCGGAGGTGGTGGTGGAGGCGGGGCGCCATTTGCATCGGCGGTGCTCCTGGAAGACCTAAAAACGATTCCCCAGTTGTACGCTCCCAGCTCGGGCTTGAATTCCGACGCCTGCACATAATTGAAGCTGCTGGCGGCGCCGGGGGTGACGTACACCAGTCCGGTTTGCGGGTTGTACGACATGCCCTGCCACACGTGCCCACCACCCGGACCCGGCCAGATGGTTACGCCGGCAGTGCCATAATGCGCATCGGGATTGTTGATGGGGCGGCCGGTCTTGGGGTCGAGCCCCTTTGTCCAAGTAATTTTCTGCAGGGCCGTGCCGGAGATGAATTTCCCGGTCTTGCGGTCGAGCACGTAGAAATAGCCGTTTTTGGGCGCTTGCATAAGAACGTGGCGAATTTTCCCATCTATCTTCACATCAGCGAGGACCAGGTCAGCAACCGAGTCGTAGTCCCACTCGTCGCCAGGCGTGGTCTGGAAATACCAGACGAACCTGCCTGTGTCTGGCTTCAGGGCAATGATCGAGCAGATGTACAAATCATCTTTGCCCGGCGCGCTGCGGTATTTCTGGACCCAGGGGCCTCCTTGCCCTGTGCCGAAGTAAAGCAGGTCGAGCTGCGGATCGTAGGAAATCGAATTCCAAGGATTACCGCCCCCACCTAATTTCCACCAATCGCCCGACCACGTTTTCGCAGCGGCCACCATTGCCTTGTTCTCGAATGGCTTTGATGGATCGCCCGGCACGGTGTAAAAACGCCAAATCAGCTTGCCCGTCTCTGCGTCATAAGCTGAGATGTAGCCGCGGACAGCAAATTCCCCGCCGCCATTTCCGATGATCACCTTGCCTTTAACGATCAGTGGAGCACCCGTGATGCTATAGTCTGTATTTTTGTCGGCGGTCTGGACCTCCCAATCTACCTTGCCCGTGCCCGCATCGAGCGCAACCAGCCTTGCATCCAACGTGCCCACGTACACTTTGTCGCCGTACACCGCGACTCCGCGATTTCCGGGACCGCAGCAGAGGCTGGGGCCAGTGCGGACCTTGTTAGGGTTCCCAGCTGATCCGGGCGGAAAGTTCTGATGGCCGACCTGTGGATCCCAACGCCACCTTTGTTTTCCTGTGCCCGCGTCAACGGCAAACACCACGCCCCAGGTTACAGTGCCGTAGAGAGTCCCGTTCGAGATGACAGGGGATGCTTCGAGCGTGCCAGGGAGGGAGCCGGTGTCGTAATACCAGGCGAGCGCAAGCCGATCCACATTCGAGGCATCGATCTGTTGAAGTGGACTATAGCGCGTTTGCCAGTAATTGCCGGCGTTCATCAGCCATTCGTCGCCAGTTTTACCGGCGTTCAACAGAGCCTTGTCATCGACGAGATGCGGTTGCTGCGCCGAGACGATCCAAGCTGCTAGACCAACCAACAACGCCAGTGAATTCCACCGGCCTCTATTTCGCATGCCCATGCCTCGTCATTTCCGCGGCAATAATCGCGTTCCGAACCTCTGGATCTCGGCACGTGCGTGCGCAACATAGTAATCCTGACGCACGTTTTTTGCTCACGGTTTATTGAGCTGTGATATTGGTTTGCCCGAGCTTAGTTTTCTGCCGATTCGTTGTTTGACTACCTGCGTTTGACGCTTCACGATAAAACTCAACGGTGCTATCCTGCCCAGGGTCTTGGGTACCTGGTCCGAACAGACCATTCATGCCAACGGGAGGATTGGAAATGAGTGAGAATGAGCACCCCGACTATCTTGAGTTAACACGTTTGTTGCGAGAGGCCAAGCCTCTCATGGCCCCCATGTTTCCCGATCAAAAAAAGAAATGGGTGACCGAAAGCCCGCTCGCTCAGGAGATTTCTGCGATTCTGTTAAAGCACCCCGAGTATTATGAGGAAGTCCGCGCACACGTCGGCGGAATTTTTCCCAAACCCAAAAGTTAAGCGCCCATGTTGGAGAATGAAGAACCGCTTCAAACCACGCAGCATTTCACGCGCACCGTGCCCTCGCCACTTGAACGCCGACCGTTTTGCGGACCCGTGATTGCCGCTACCGGTCGCTAGTCTGCCTCGACCTTTATTGGCAAATGAATTTCATGAATCCGCACTCGAGTCGGCGATCTTGCTGGCGGCATAGCCGAGTACAAAGAGCACCGTGAAAAAGATAAGGAGTCGCCACCCCGCGCGCAGCCCGGTTGATGGCCTGACAAGCGAAGAGTTCGCCAAGACAACCTAAACAGTAGCACCGATGGTGAAAAAAAAGGTATGCTTCGTCGCGTAGATTAGCTGACAAAATCCGCCAGCACAAGCGGTTCCCTGCGAACGATCATCCATCGGTATAAGGTGGAAGGTTAGCAAATACACCGAAGGGGCGACGCGATGAAGACGAACTACGCGGCAGTCGTCGTTTGCGCGATTTTGTATTGGCTTCTCGGGTACCTTTGGTTCGACCTGCTGTTTAGCAAGCCGTGGATGGCGCTTGAAAATATGTCGGCAACACAAACCGGCATGGCGAATCCGGTTTGGATCGGGCCGCTCATCCTCACGTTTTTCTTCAATCTGCTCATCGCGTTTGTTCTCGCGCAGATTTGCCTGTGGCGCAACGCCGACACGGCCTCGCGCGGTGCCGCGATCGGCGTTCTGCTGTGGCTCGGACTGGTCGGACCCATCACCTGTACGACCTATATGTACGAGATGAGACCGAAACAGCTCTTTGCCCTTAACGAATTTTATCCACTCGTTGGCCTCTGTATCATGGGAGCAATTCTCGGGGCATGGAAAAAGAAGGCGGCGTAAGCGGTGCCTGGTAGCCAAAACGCAAAGCGGGGCGTTGTCGGAAACTGAGACCAAAGCGCTTCTGCTTCCAGAGAATGTGGGTCAGCGCTATTTCGGCGCGGTCTCTGCCATGGCGCCGTCGGCGAACTTCTTACAGCTGTCTTTCAACCCACCATCGATCTGCGCACAGTGATTAAAGGCGTCTGCTGCTTCCTTGTGTTGGTTCAGATTTTCCAACGCAGCTCCCAACACATAAAAATCGGTCTGATCGGGTTTCGCAGAGTTCTGGACTGCCGCCTGGAGTTCCTTCACCGAATCCTCGAATTGGCCCCGCCGGAAATACACCATTCCCAAGCCACTGTGCGCTATCGCTGATTCTCCGTTTTTGTATTGATCGAATTGCTGACTAGACATGTCGGACGGTTTCGCCATCGTGCTCATCGTCGTAAGGGCATGCTTCTCGTAGGTCACCGCCTTATCCAATTTTTTGTCCCCATCAGGGTCGTCATGACTGTAGGCACGCGGGATGACCCAGCCAGTTAGGGTCAGGATGGGAACATCATCGGGGAAGAGTAAAATTCCCTTGTCCGAGTATGTGTAGAAGTCGGGCAGATCCTGCTTGAGATAGTACGTCTGGACGAGTTCCTCGTACACGGCCTGGGTGTGTAAACTGGATGGATATTTGCCGAGAAAATCCAGGCCAAGCCGAATCTTCTTATCCGCTTCTTGCCCGTTGAGTTTGTGAAAGGCCTGGTAGGCCGCTTCTTGTTTCGGATCGCTTAAAGTCTCCTGAAGCAATTGCTCTGTGAGCTGATTCTGCGTTTGGTTCCCATCCAATTGTGTCACCGAATTGCTAACGCCCTGCGCGCCGGACACCGCGGGAAAAGTAAGGGCAGCCGCCGCCAAACCCAGCGCAGGCCAGATCCGTACGTTCATAGCTGATGACCTCAGATTCCCCATCGGTTCCGTTCGACCAACTCAATTCTAATTTTCAACCGCACGGGCATCGTACAACCGACCGCTTCCGGAGACAAGGCCGATTCGAGTTTCGTGAGTCGGTTGGCACTGGTAGGAAAGCGTTAGCACCATGACTTTTTATGCCGACTGATGATCGCTCCGATCCTCACAGGAAGACGAGGCCTTGGCGGGTGCGGTTAGGCGTTGTTCGAAAAATTGGCGCTCCATAGGGTTGCGCGCCAGCTTTAGAGCCGTTCGGAAATGTTCACGAGCAACTTCCTGTCGGCCGCTCCGAAGCTCCAACTCGCCGCAAGCAGCGTGGTAGAAAGGGTACCGGGCGAGGCGCTTGGATTTCGCGATAGAGCGAATTTCCGCAAGGCCGCGCCCGGGACCTTCTTGTTGCGCCATCGCGATCGCACGATTGAGCGCCACGACCGGCGAGGGGCGAAGGACCAGCAACTTGTCGTAGAGTGAAACGATCATTCCCCAATCTGTATTGTGGGCGCTATGAGCTGTTGTGTGAGCCCAGGCGATGGCGGCCTCCAGATGATACTCAGTTAGATCGGAGCCGACAGCTGAACGATCAAGCAGCTGTTCTCCTTCGGCCACTAGTTGGGCATCCCATCGCGACCGATCCTGGTCAAAAAGCGAGAGTAACTCGCCCGACGAGTCCAGTCGGCCAGGCAGACGTGCCGCATGCAACGACATCAGCGCGGAAAGTGCATTCGTTGCCGGGGTGGAGGTGAGGGAATTTTCGCGAAGCAGCGCCGCTAGACGCATCGCCTCATAGCACAGTTCGGCGCGCACCACCGATTCTGCCGATGCGCCGTGGTAACCCTCGTTGAAAAGTAGGTAGAGCGCGCGGTGGACCGCGGGAAGCCGAGCCGCAAAATCCGCAGAGTCTGTGACGTCGAAGAGTTTCCTGGAGCCTGCTAAGACCTTTTTGGCGCGCGAAATACGCTTCTCCATGGCGGTGTGGGTGCTGACGAAAGCCCCGGCAACCTCGCCCACACTGAAGCCGCACAAAATGTGCAGCACAAGCGCGACCTGGGCCTCCTCGCGAAGACGAGGATGGCAGCAGGAGAACATCATACGAAGCTGATCGTCTTGGATCTGTTTCGGTGTAAACAGTTCCTCGACCGCCGGTGCCAGCGTCCACTCACTTTCGAGTAGCCGCCGGAGGTCGGGTGCAAAGGTACGCGCGGTGCGCTCGCGTCGCAAAACGTCGAGCGCGCGGTTTTTCGCCGTGGTCAACAGCCACGCCGAGGGGTTCTCGGGCACGCCTCGGAATTTCCACACTTCGAGCGCACGGCAGAAGGCGTCTTGAACGACGTCTTCTGCCAGCGCGAGATTGTGGACCCCGAAGATGCGCGTAAGCGTGGCCACCATGCGCCCGGCTTCGCGCCGGAAGAGATGATCTTCAGGCTCCATCACGGGTTCATCTTTAGAACTGGGCGCACTTCGACGACGCCTTCCACTTCGAGGATGGGGCAGCCTTTGGAAAGCTCCACCGCCTGCTCCAGATCACGAGCCTCAATCAGTGTGAAACCGCCTATGACGTCTTTGGCTTCGGCAAAAGGACCGTCCGTCACCGTCTTCTGCTTGCCTGTAACCAGCTTGCCGACACGTTCGAGGGGTTGGCCTTGGTCCCTGACATGGCCTTTTTGGTTGAGCTCCTTAAACCAGGCCATCCACTTCTGCATGGTCTGCTGCATTCTCTCTGGGGACCTGTTGGTCTCGCCACCGCGGTAAAGATATATAAACTCGCTCATGTGTCTTCTCCTTTTGGGGGTTACTGCTACTCCCATAACGTTCGAGGGGTATGGGAGCGGACATTTTTCTTGCACAAGCAAGTCACAGCTCGGGCCAACAACCTCTATACTACGGCCGGTGCGCCCTTGTTCCTAGGAGTCCGTCCATGATGGGAAAAACGTCTGTTCGACCGTTGCGAGTGGTGCTGGCTCTGCTTGCTCCTGTAGTCACGCTGGCGCAGAGCGCAGGCCAGAAATCCACGCTCATCATCAATGGGCAATCCACGCAAGTGCCTGTGATTCAGATCAATGGCCATCCCTACGTTGGGCTGGAAGCTTTGGCCGATGCCGTCCATGGCTCGCTGAGCTCTCTAGGAAACATGGTTGCTCTCAGCGTCCCCATCAATTCCGCGACAGGCGCTCCGTCTGCAACTACCTCTGCGGCGCCCCCGCCGGCGTCGGTGCAGGGCACTTCGAATTTGGGATTTTCGCGGGAGTTTTTGAATGCCGGAATCGAGCAAATGTCCACGCTGCGCGAATGGCACACAGCTCTGGCGACTGCTATTCAAAATGGAATCCCTCTGTCAACCGGTTTGCTTGCGCCTTATCGAGCGCAAGCGACCACGAATTTGCGCCTAGCCGCGGTCGCTGCCACGACGCCTTCCGATCGCAGCGCGTATCAGCTCCTGAGTAAGGAGTTTGAAAACATGGCGAAACTGGCCGATAAATACGTCAACAAGCGGGCCAACATGTCTTACATCCCGACCGACGCTTTACAGAATGACGATCTCAACAGCCGTATCCTAGCGTGCGGCCGCTCGCTTGGATCGATGGCGGCGAGTGGGCAATTTGTGGATGATGGTTCGTGCGATTGAGAGCGCGTCGAGGGTCTGTCAACCCTTGGGTCGGTCCACTCGCGCGGATAGGTCAAGAAATCTCGCGTTAGGCTTTCTGGGTTAGTCGAGAATTCCGACCGACTCGACCGGACTGGTCACAGTTCGCTGGCCATTGGCATTGATTTCCATCCGGAAACCCGCATAAATCCCACGCATCTTGCAGAAGCAACCTCCCAGGGTTGCTCCTGCCAGCTGAGCCGGAGTTAACTCTAGAAAGAACGGGCCGCCCCGTACCAGGATTTCACCGCTGGGCCCGTCGATAATCGTGATTTCATAGATGCTGTTCCGGGTCCGCACTTCCAGCTTTTCCATGTCCTCCATAGAGTCGACCTGCACGCCATTGGTCCACGGATGCTGAGACCAATTGTCGAGGATCGCTGCGGACGGGACGGAATCTTGTTTGATCAACATTCTTCCTCTCTACTGACTTAGATGCACGAAGAGCCTAGGCGATGCGAAGAATGACCGATCCAAGTTAGCACAGCTTTAGAGTTTTGCTTCCTTCCCAGCCACAAAAGCGGTAATTTTCCACTGCGCTGTTTTGCCACTCTCGGCGTCTGTTTGCTCGACGGCAATGGTTGAGCAAAAGGTCCGACCGATTGGGGAATTAAGCGAAGGAGAGTTTTGATGAATCTGAGGCATATGGTTACTCACTGCAGCAAGCCCTCACCCCGCACCCCGATCGCCGCATTGAAACGCTCGGTGATCGTTGGTGCGCTGGCGCTTCTGGGCACCGTTGCAGCGCTTTCTCAGAACGCGGAACTGCAAGAAAGGTTCGCAGCCGTCAGGCAGGCCGCTGCTGAGAACAAGCAAAGGCTGCAACAATATCAATGGACCGAAACAACGCAGATTACCCTGAAGGGAGATCAGAAGCCCCCCACGCAAAATCTGTGTCAGTACGGCCCGGACGGTCAGGTCCAAAAGACCCCAATCGGCCCTCCCCCGGAACAACCGAGTGGCGGCAGGGTGAAGCAAAGAATAATCGAAAAGAAAAAGGAGGAAATGCAGGACTACATGCAGGACGTGAAAGCCGTCCTTGCCATGTATGTTCCGCCTGACCCTCAGCGAATGCAGCAAGCCTACCAGGCTGGCAACGTCGCCGTGAACCCTGTCCCGGGCGCGGTGAACCTGGTTTTCACCAACTACGCGCAGCCTGGCGATAAGATGACTCTCACGTTCAACACTGCCGCAAAGAAAATAACCAATCTGAGCGTCGACACCTATATGGGTCAAGCGAAAGATGCCGTCAATTTACAAGTCCAAATGGGCAGCCTACCCGATGGCACCAACTACCCACAGCAGACCGTGTTAAATGCGTCTGCGAAGCAACTCACCGTCACCACAACCAATTCCAACTACCAAAAGCTCTGATCGATTGTCGTTGGGAGCGACTCCGGAGACTCGTTGTGAGCAAACTCCGGTGCGACATAATTTGATCTGCGGTCATGACCGCTAACTCGGCCGTCGTCCGCCAGCGATCGCCAAGGCCTCGGCACGCTCCCAGCTCGGGGCTTACCGCGCCCGGGAGTGAAGCCCGGGCGGGCCGTCGCCCCGAAGGTTCTGCAGTCGAATGTCAAATAGCCGGCTGGCTGGGAAAGGAGGCTCGATGATTCTCGTTACCGGGTCGTCGGGAACGGTGGGCCGAGCCGTTGTCAATGAAGTGAGTAAGAGCGGTAAACCATTCAAAGCCATGTTCCGCAGTGAGGTCGAGGCCCGCAAGGAGCAGGGTCGAATGAATACGGTTATCGCGGACTTTGCAGATAAGGACAGTTTGCGGCGGGCGCTTGACACTGTGCAGGCGATCTTTGTCGTGTGCTCTCCCATTCCACAGCTCGTTGAGTTGGAAAGCAATGTTATTGAGGCGGCGAGACAGAGCGGTGTACATCATGTGGTACTCAATTCCGCGCTTGGGGCTGAGGATTATCCTAAATCCTTTCCGAGTTGGCATCGACAAGTGGAAAACAAGTTAAGAGCTTCGGGCCTGGGCTACACGATTTTCCGGCCCAACAGCTTCATGCAGAACATTCTTGCCTATAGCGCGCCCAGCATTCGAGCGAAAAACGCATTCTATGCTGCCGTGGGTGGCGCACGCACAAGTTACCTCGATGTGCGAGACATCGCCGCCGTCGCGGCCAAGGCGCTCGCTTCCCCGAGCGAGCATGAGGGGAAGATCTATGAACTCAACGGACCAGAGGCCGTTTCCAACGCCGAACTGGCGGAGCGAATTTCCCGGGTAGTAAGCCGACCGGTCCAGTACGTGGATATTCCCGAAGAGGCTCAGCGAAAAGCCATGCTGGATTCCGGTATGCCGGAGTGGCAGGTCAACGCACTACTGGATCTTGGACGGTATTACACGGGCGGCAAGGGGGGAGAAGTGACGAACGTGTTGCCTACATTGCTGGGCCGCCCGCCCAAGTCTCTCGATGCTTTTCTCGAGGAATTCAAGGATAGCTTCCGCAGCTCCGCGGCGGGTGCCTAGCCACCCGAGATCTTCGCGTTCGCCACTTTGACGCGGCAGCCAAAGCTTTCTGCGGAGCTGTTTTACTGCAGCAAACGGAGGTAGTCGTCGAGGGCTTTCGCGGCGCCGCGGCCTTCCGAGATCGCCCATACCACCAGCGATTGCCCTCGGCGCATGTCGCCTGCCGCAAACACGCCGGGGACCGAGCACCCGTAATTTTGTGTGGCAACATTGCTGCGGGCATCGAGTTCGACGCCGAGCTGCTCGAGCAATCCCTGTTTCACCGGTCCGGTGAAGCCCAGCGCGAGTAGAACCAGATCCGCATCGATCGTATATTCGGTCCCCGGCATCGGCTCGAATTTCGGCGGAGGTCCTACGCGGACGGCGTGAAGCTGCTTGACGTTCCCTTGGTGATCGCCGGTAAATTTCGCCGTTCCCACAGCCCAATCGCGCACGCCACCCTCCTCGTGCGCGGTTTCCGTGCGCAATTGCAGTGGCCACAACGGCCACGGCGTACTCGTGTGGCGCTGTTCAGGAGGCATCGGCATGATCTCGAATTGCACCACGGATTCTGCCTTCTGTCTGTGGCACGTTCCCAGACAGTCCGCGCCGGTGTCGCCGCCTCCGATGATCACCACACGCTTACCGGACGCTAGGATCTGGCGAGGGACCTCGTCGCCGGCAATCCGCTTGTTCTGTTGTGGCAGAAACTCCATCGCGAAGTGGATGCCCTTGAGCTCTCGGCCAGGCACTGGCAAGTCCCTCGGATTTTCTGCCCCGCCGGCCAGGAGAACCGCGTCAAACTCCTTCCGAAGGTCGGCTGCCGGAATGCTCTCGCCGACATGAGCATTGGTTTGGAAAATGACGCCTTCTGCGGCCATCTGTTCCAGTCGACGGTCGAGCACGTGTTTCTCCATCTTGAAATCGGGGATTCCGTAACGGAGCAAGCCGCCGATGCGGTCTGCCTTTTCGAAAACGGTCACGGAGTGTCCGGCACGGGCTAGTTGCTGCGCCGCTGCCAGGCCAGCCGGCCCGGATCCGACGACGGCGACGCGCCTGCCTGTTTGCTTCTGCGGCGGTTCGGGCTTGATCCAGCCCTGCCTCCAGCCATGCTCTACGATCGTTTTTTCGATCAGCTTAATCGTGACAGGTGGCTCATTGATTC
Organism: Candidatus Acidiferrales bacterium; assembly: GCA_035622155.1. Classification (GTDB taxonomy): domain Bacteria; phylum Acidobacteriota; class Terriglobia; order Acidiferrales; family UBA7541; genus Palsa-295. The sequence goes on along the minus strand of DASPVW010000036.1, from coordinate 413,500 downwards.
CGAGCACACAGGCGGCTTCACACGGCGCCGGGCAGATGCGCCCGGTAAATTCTGGAAAGTTATTCGTGGCGTGAAGCACGCGGCTGGCGTCCTTCCACTCGTTGCGGTAAACCAGGTCATTCCAATCGGGAATAATGTTGTTGACCGGGCAGCCCGTGTGGCAGAAGGGAATGCCGCAGTCCATGCAGCGCGCGCCTTGCATGCGGACTTTTTCCTCGGGAAAAGGCTGATACACCTCGAAATAATCGTCGATGCGCTCTCTCACCTCGCGCCGCGCCGGGGTCTCGCGCTTATACTCGAGAAAGCCCGTCACTTTACCCACGGATCACCTGCCCGTTGACCTGCTTTCCGGCTTGAGCGGCGAGCACGGCGGCAGACACTCGTGGTACGCCGAGCACACGCTTGTACTCGTGTGGGAATACCTTGACGAATTTCGGTAGCGTGGACTCCCAGTTCTCCAAGATCCATTTGGCCTGAGGGCTCGCGGTGAGTTCGCTGTGGCGCGCAATCAACTGATGCAGTATTTCTAGGTCCCGCAGCTCCGTCACGGGCTCAAGGTCAACTTCGGCGTGATTGCATTTCACTGCTTCGAAATCGCCGTGGCTATCAAGCACGTAGGCGATCCCCCCGGTCATCCCAGCCGCAAAATTCCGGCCCGTCCTCCCCAAAACGACAACCAGGCCGTTGGTCATGTATTCGCAGCCATGGTCACCCACGCCCTCGACCACCGCCGTCGCACCGGAATTGCGCACCGCAAACCGCTCGCCCGCCATTCCGGCAAAAAATGCCTCGCCGCTGGTCGCGCCGTACAGGCACACGTTGCCGATCAGAATGTTTTCTTCGGGCACGAACTCAGATTTTCGCGGGTGGTAGATGACCAACCTCCCGCCCGAGAGACCTTTGCCCACATAGTCGTTGCCGTCACCTTCCAGCGTGAGCGTTACACCTTTCACCAGGAACGCGCCGAAGCTCTGCCCTGCGCAGCCCGTGAACTGTACTTGAATCGTATCCTCTGGCAGTCCCTCCGATCCACAGCGGCGGGCAATCTCGCCACTGAGCATCGTTCCGACCGTGCGGTGAACGTTGCGAATCGGGAGGCTCAAGGAAACTGGCGTGCGGTTTTCGATCGCTTCCTGTGCCATCTCGATCAGCTTGTAATCGAGCGCCTTCTCCAAGCCATGATCCTGCCCGATCAAATTGCGCCGCCCGACATGGCTCGGCACCGGAGGGTCGTAAAGCACAGCCGAGAGATCGATGCCCTTGGCCTTCCAATGGGAAACGTCTTCCCGTTGCGTCAGGCAATCTACGCGGCCCACCATCTCACTCACCGTGCGAAAGCCCAGCTCGGCCATGATTTGGCGCAGGTCCTCGGCGACGAAGAACAGGAAATTGATCACGTGTTCGGGTTGGCCGCTAAACTTTTTGCGGAGCTCCGGATCTTGGGTCGCCACACCTACCGGACAGGTGTTCAGGTGGCATTTGCGCATCATGACGCAGCCCATAGAAATCAGAGGCGCCGTTGAGAACCCGAATTCCTCCGCACCGAGCAGCGCCGCGATCGCCACATCGCGACCCGTCATCAGCTTGCCGTCAACCTGGAGGCGCACCCGACTCCGCAGGTCATTCAGCACCAGAATCTGCTGCGTCTCGGAAAGCCCCAGCTCCCAGGGCACGCCTGCGTGACGAATGGAGCTGATCGGCGAGGCGCCGGTTCCGCCATCGTAGCCGCTAATTAGGATGACATCCGCGTGAGCTTTGGCCACGCCTGCCGCGACCGTTCCCACTCCCGCCTCCGCGACCAGCTTCACCGACACACGTGCACGCGGATTGGCATTCTTCAAATCGTGAATAAGCTGCGCCAGATCCTCGATCGAGTAGATGTCGTGGTGCGGCGGCGGCGAAATCAGTCCCACGCCGGGAATCGAATGCCTCACACGCGCGATCACCTGATCGACTTTGTGCCCGGGCAATTGGCCACCTTCCCCCGGTTTGGCGCCCTGCGCGATTTTGATCTGCAGGTCGTTGGCATTGACCAGATAGTTGGTCGTGACGCCAAAGCGCGCTGAAGCTACCTGTTTGATCGCGCTACGCCGCAAATCGCCATTCGGATCGGCCTCGAATCGCTCTTCATCCTCGCCACCCTCGCCCGTGTTGGACTTCCCACCGATGCGGTTCATCGCGATGGCCAAAGTCTCGTGGGCTTCCTTGCTGATGGAGCCAAACGACATGGCGCCGGTCGCAAACCTTTTGACAATCTCCGACGCGGGGTCTACGTCCTCCAGCGGCACCGGATCGCCCGAGGGCTTGAGATCGAACATCCCGCGCAGCATCAGAAAATCGCGGTTTTGCTGGTTCACGATGTTCGCGAATTCCCGGTACGTTTCGGGCCTGGCTTGTCGCACCGCGTGCTGCAGCTTGCTTACGCTCAGCGGATTTAGCAGGTGACGCTCGCCACGCACGCGATATTGGTAATCGCCACCGACCCGCAACTCCGTCTCGGACTCGCTCAGCGTCTCGATCGCGAAGGCGTGTTTCATCAGGGCTTCCCGCGCCAGCACCTCCATGCCGACGCCTTCAATCCGCGAAACCGTGCCGGTAAAGTAACGTTCCACGAGCGAACGATTCAGGCCGATGGCCTCGAAGATCTGCGCGCCTTGATAGCTCTGCAGCGTCGAAATCCCCATCTTCGAAAACGTCTTGAGGAGCCCTTTATCCGTCGCCTTCATGTAGCTCTTAAAGAGCTTGTCCCACGAGTGCTCCCGGGGGAAATGCCCAGACTTGAAAAGATCTTCGAGCGTTTCAATCGCCAGATAGGGATTCACGGCGCTAGCGCCATAGCCGAGCAACAACGCGAAGTGCATCACCTCGCGCGGTTCGCCCGATTCCACGATCAGTGCCACTTGGTTGCGCGTTTTCTCGCGAATCAGATGGTTATGTACCGCCGACAACGCCAGCAGGCTCGGAACAGGAGCGAGCTCGCTGTCGACTCCGCGGTCGGATAAAATCAGCAGTGTATAGCCAGCCTTGATCGCTTCGGAAGCCCGTGCACACAGATCCTCGACAGCTTGTTCCAGTTCTTGCTCCCCCTTGTCCACACGGAAAAGCGCCGAGAGTGTGGTCGCCAGGAAATCGCCCCACTTGACGCTCCGCAGCTTCTCGAGTCTCCAGTTGGAGATGATCGGATGACGGAGCTTGAGTGTGTGCGCATTCTTGGGTGTCTCTTCCAGTATGTTCCCTTCGCACCCGATGTAGGTGTTCAGTGACATCACCAGGTCTTCACGAATCGAATCGATCGCTGGGTTTGTCACCTGTGCAAAGGTCTGCTTGAAATAGTTGAACAGCAGCTGCGGCTTGTCTGACAAGCACGCAAGCGGCGTGTCGATTCCCATCGAGCCGACGGGTTCTTCGGCCTTTAGAGCCGAGGGCTGTAGGATGGTTTTCAGATCCTCGTCGGTGTAGCCGAAGGCTCGCTGCCGCATCAAAATGGTTTTGTGGTCGGTAGGTTGGACATTGGTCGGCGCCGGTAGATGATCCAGGGTGATTTGGTTTTCCCGAACCCATTTGGCATAAGGGCGACGCGACGCGAGCTGCTTCTTCACATCGTCATCGGAAATCAACCGCTTTTGCTCGGTGTCGACCAGCAGCATCCGGCCCGGAGCCAGCCGCCCCTTCATGCGAATCTCCTCAGGCTTGATGGGAAGCACGCCCGCTTCCGAAGCCATCACCACCAATCCATCGGCGGTGACAAGATACCGTCCTGGACGCAATCCGTTCCGATCGAGCTTTGCTCCAATCACCCGTCCATCGGTGAAGGCAACGGCTGCGGGCCCGTCCCAGGGCTCCATCAGCGACGCGTGATACTCGTAGAAAGCCTTGACATCGTCCGGCATCGTTGGATCGTTATCCCAAGCCTCGGGAATCAGCATGGACATCACATGCGGCAGACCCCGTCCGGCCAGCGTCAGTAGCTCCACGGCGTTGTCCAGCATGGCCGAATCGCTGCCGCCGGGCGTGATGATCGGCAACAGTTTCTGAAAATCCTTGCCAAAAAGCGGGGAGGCCAGTACCGACTGCCGTGCGTACATCCAGTTTGCATTTCCGCGCAGCGTATTGATCTCGCCGTTGTGGCAGATGTAGCGATAGGGGTGGGCCAGCTTCCAACTCGGAAATGTGTTGGTCGAAAAGCGCTGGTGAACAAGACACAGCGCGCTGGTCACGTCGCTATCGGAGAGTTCCTTGTAAAAGCTCGCAATCTGCGGCGCAAGCAGAAGTCCTTTGTAGACGATCGTACGCGAGGAAAGCGAAGGCACGTAGAAGAAATCCTTCTCTTTCAACTCGGACTCGGCCACGGCCGCCTCGGCGCGCTTGCGCACGAGGTAGAGCTTTCGCTCGAGAGCATCCTGATCCATGCCACGCCCGCGCCGGATGAAAATCTGTTCGATGTAGGGCTGCGAGTTGCGGGCGAGCCGCCCGATCGTGTCTCCATTGATCGGTGTATCGCGCCAGCCGATCACACCCAGCCCTTCTTTCTTTGCAGCCTTCTCGAGAATGCCTTCGCACAGAATCCGCTCTTGCGGATCGACGGGAAGAAACACCATTCCAACGCCGTATTCTCCTGCCGGGGGCAGCGTAAACCCCAGCCCTGCGCACTGGCGCTCAAAAAATGCGTGCGGAATCTGGATCAATATTCCGGCGCCATCGCCCGTTTCCGGATCGCAGCCACACGCGCCGCGATGCGTCAGATTGACAAGAATCTGAATGCCCTTCAGCACGATATCGTGTGACTTGTGCCCCTCGATGTTGGCAACAAACCCGATACCGCAGGCATCGTGCTCGTGCCTAGGCGAATACAGCCCTTGCGCCTTCGGAATCGTGAGGAAGGGATAGGGCACTTCCCTACGTTCCTGCTTCGCGCGTGAACTTCCGATCCGCGTTGACCCGATGGCCACTATTCCTCGCCGCAGGCACCTGCCGTACACTCCCAGCGTCGGTCTGGCACGCCGGGGAAGCCCAGCCAAGACTGCTCGACTCTCCCATACTATACACCGTTAAATCGACTGGCGTGCTTCCGCTTTCTGGATCGGTTGGATCGTCCGACGTGAGGTTCCTGCCAACGTGGTTACGAATTCCTTATGGATTGGTTATGCTCGGTTTACGGCTCGCGCGCTACGTTTGACTCGGCAGAGAGGACTGTTTCTGACTCGCACAAACCCGCTGCCGCAAGCCGATGATTCAGCCTCCTGAGCCCGGCGATCGCATCGGACGCTATCGAGTGGACAGCCTTGTGAAAGAAGGCGGCATGGCCTCCATCTATCGCGGCACCGACCTGGTTTCCGGCGCCGCCGTCGCGATCAAGATTCCTCGTCCGGAGCTGGAATCAGACGCGCTTTTCTTCGACCGCTTCCATCGTGAGGCTGAGATCGGGCGTAAGCTCAATCACCCGGGCATCGTGAAGGTTCTGCCTGCCGAGGACGATCCGCGCGTCTCGATGGTCATGGAGTGGGTCGAGGGCCGCCCTCTGCGGGCTCTCCTCGACGAACAGAAAAGGCTCTCGCCTGCACGGGCCGGGCAGATTGCTCTCAGCATCTGCGAAGCACTCGGCTACATTCACGAACGTGGCGTGGCCCACCGTGATCTGAAGCCGGATAACATTATGATCGACAACGAAGACCGCATTAAACTCATCGACTTCGGCATCGCCCGGCAAGCAGGCGCTCGACGCCTGACTTTCGCCAAGCTCACCAAGAGCATGGGCACGCCCGATTACGTCTCTCCCGAGCAAGTCAAAGGGAAACGCGGCGACGCTCGCAGCGATATCTATGCGATGGGCGTGATGCTCTACGAGATGCTCACCGGCGAAGTGCCCTTTCGCGGCCCGAATCCGATTGTCGCCATGAACCAGCGCCTCGTCTCCCGTCGGCCCCCCGAGAGCTCGGTCGATCGCCACATTCCGTCGCCACTACTCGCAATCATCCGCCGCGCGATGGAACGCGAACCCGCGCAGCGCTATTCCTCCTCCCGCCACTTTGCCCACGATCTGAAGTTTCCTGAGGAAATCGAATCCAGCCAGCGCGCGACGCCTCCCATCCGAACGCGGCTCGAAGCCCGTGCACCCAAGCTCACGCTGGCCTACCTGGCCCTCGCTTTGATCCCCGTCGCCATTTTCGCGCTGCTCCTTCTCATCGCCCAGCATCAACAGTAGGTCGCCGCAACCAGAATCGAGGCGAATCTCAAGTTGACAGGCCGTGCCGGCCAGGGGAATATTCGTGCGCTTACGCTCGCTAGAGCTTGCTGACTTCGCGCCGTAGGACGGAGACCGGCTGGATGAGGAGCACCTTGCAGGAAAAACCGTTCTACGGCTGGAAACTTCTGGTCATTTTCTGGGCCATCATTATCTTGAACTTCGCGTTCCCGACCTTCGGCACCAGTGTGGTCAACACCTACATGGCCAAGGCCATGCACCTAAACCGCAAAGAGCTTGGGTTGGCCTTCTCCGTCTTCAGTCTGATGGCGGGCTTACCGGGACCGCTCGTCGCGAAGTCGATCAATACGCTCGGCATTCGCCGAACCTTAGTCGTGGGAACCTTGGTGACATCGTGCGGAGCGCTCCTGATGGCACTGATTGTCCGGACCACATCGCAAGCGATTCTGGTTCTCGGGTTTATCGTGGGTTCCGGTGCAGCGATGGCGGGCACCATCGCGCCGCAAGTCGGCATCGCTCGGTGGTTTCATAGAAAACGCGCCCGCGCCATGTCCCTGCTTCTCACGGCTTCTGGGATTGGAGGTCTCATCGCTGTCCCCACGCTGAATGCGGTCGTCGCTCATTTCGGCGGGAACTGGCGAGCAGCGTGGTGTTGTATGGGCGCAATGTCGATGGTCGCGGCCATTGTCTCCGCGCTTTTTGTTCGGGAAAGCCCTTCCGAGCTGAACCAATCCCCGGATGGCGAGGTGGGGATCGATCCGTCGTCGTCCCGACCGAGTGCGTCAAGCGAGCGAAGGGTTTTCAAGACGACGGAGGACTGGACCTTGAGCGAAGCGTTGAAATCGCCGACACTATGGCTGCTGGTGTCGACCTACCTAGGATTCTTCATGGGCTTCTTCGTCTACCTGGCGCACGGCATCTTGCACCTGGAGGCGCTGGGGCACACCCCCGGGGAGGCAGCGCGGTCGATTTCTGTCATTTTCGCGTCCTCCCTGATCGGGCAGATGGCCGTCGCCTGGCTCGGCGACCGTATCGAGCCGCGCTGGATCTCTGCTGTCGCCGTGTGTCTCTACGGGGCCGGCACGCTCGTCTCCCTTCACGCCTCGAGCACGGTGATCATGTATGTCTACGCCATCATGATGGGCACTGGCTTCGCCGCCGCCTTCACTTGCATCATGACGATTTGGAGTAATTACTACGGGCCCAAGCTCTACCCGGCGCTGCTCGGCGTCACCACGCCGATTGGCACCATTCTCGGCGCGATCGGACCGTTCACGGCCGGATACATTTACGATAAATATGGCACCTACGTGCCCGTCTTCGAGGCCATCGCTGCGCTGTGCTTGCTGACGGCGTTCCTCTACTTGCTGGCCGTTCCGCCGGTGCGTCGCGTTGCCGACAGCAAAGCTACTGCGGCCGTTCGAACGACCTGACCTCCACCGCTTTGAAGACCATGCTTCAGGGCTGGGCGGGTTCACGTGTCATGCGGATGGGTTTGATGACGAGGTCTTTGGGAACGTCCGCTTGGTGATCCAGGACTGGACTGAGTTCGCCCTGCCGTGCGTTGATCGGCACGAACTTCCAGTTCATTCCATCGCGATACTGATCCTTTTCAAGCACGATGAAATAAAGCGCGCCCGATTTGAAACGAACGTTCAATAGAGGAGCATCGCCGTCGTCTTTATGCGTTCCGTCCGTGAGGTTTCCCTCCTTATCGACACTCAGATCGAAGTTGTTCAGAGTACCCCTCAGCGTGCCACGCTCCTGCGTGAGGACAAGAGTCGCAAAGACTTCGCCCTTATAGGTCGCTGTCCATGTGCCAACAAACGTCCTCAGGTCGGGCCGGCTGTCGGTGGGCTGCTTATCACCCTGCGCCAACGTTGGCCAAGCTTGCGTCAGCATCCAACTGAGTGCCAGGTATGCCGCGATTCGGCTTACTCTCGGCCAGTGTGTCGCAGGACCTGCAAATGTCATGACACGCTCCTTCAGCTCCGACCCTTCTAGCAGGAATGCCTGAAATTCTAAAGCAACATAGTCATGGTCGGGAATAAGGGGAATGATGAGGGCGCATTTCGCCCGTATCGCACATCGAAACGGAGGCACTCTGGAACGGAAGACGGAGGAGTGCAAACCGCCTGTTCAGTAGACGGCCGCCTCAGCTTCCTTCACCGTGTCGTAGGTGTGAAGAATGTGGCTGACGTGCGTCATATCGACCAGCACCTTTGCCTGTTTGTTCAACGCCGCAAACGCGATCTTGCGGTTCACTCTGCGGGCAGACACAAGCGCTCCCACCATGCCGCCTAGTCCAGCTGAATCGATATACGGGACGCCGCTGCAATCGATGATCAAGACGGGAGAGACATCGGAGCGCACCGCATCCTGAAATTTGTAGACAGTGTGGATATTCAGAGGTCCGTTGAGAGAAAGGATCGTAATTCCACGTTCGCCCTGGGAAACAGCTATCTGCAGGTTATCCTCTACCATGGGGCGGGATTGTAACGAAACGCCTGCCTGCAAATGTTAAATTCAGATTACAAATTAAGTTGCTGGGGCTGTGGGGGTTAGGCTTAGAGGTGACCCGGGGTGGGGGGTGTGCTGGCGCCCCTTATATTGAATGGCGAGGATCGTAATGTCGTCCGATTGTGGGGCGCCGGCCGTGAAGGCTCTTACGCTCTCGCGGATGGCCCCAGTGATCTGTTCCACGTTCTGCCCGTTGAAATGCTCGAGCACGCTTCGCAACCTCGATTCCTCGAACAGTTCCGAATGGATGTTGGCTGCTTCGGAGACCCCGTCTGTATAGATGACGAGAAAATCGCCATCGCGTAAATCCACCGAGGCGCTCGCGAACTCGGCTTCGTCGAACATGCCGACCGGGAGATTGCCGGACGCCAACCCCTCGATGGCTCCGGAGTGGCGAAGGATGAGCGGCGGCACATGTCCCGCGTTGACGTAGTCGAAGTGGCCCGATTCATCGAGCACGCCATAAAACACAGTGGCGTAGCGGTCATCTCCGCTGCGCTCCACCATATATTTGTTGACGCGCGAAAAAACGGTCGGCAGCGGCATGTCGGTCGAGGCCGTCGTGAAGAAGATCCCCTGCAGCAGGGTGGCGAGTAACGCCGCCGAAATCCCCTTCCCCGAAACGTCGCCCACGAAAAATCCGTGTCGTCCTCCGCTCAAATCGATGACGTCGAAGCAATCGCCGCCCACCGAGTGACAAGCCAGCGTCGAGCCTGTCACCGCCACGTACGGCAGATTAGGCAGTGTCTTCGGGAGCAGCTTCTGCTGAATTTGGCTGGCGATTTCGATTTCGTGATCCAGCCGCGCCTTGGCCCTCGCGGCGGCGAACAACCGAGCATTTTCTACCACCGTCGCGGCCTCGCGCGCCAGGCTTCGAAGCACTTCGCGGTCCAGCGCGGAAAACGCGCTCGACGGAGCGCGGCTATCGAGATAGAGCACCCCCAGCAGTTCGGTCTGGCGAGCAGCGATTGTTACATCCAAGGCCTCGATCACGGGCAGCTTGTCGATCGGAATCGCCACCACCGTATGCAACTCCAACCGGGTAAGGCTGGCATCGGCCAACGTGGTGTGTGCGGGATGGGCGACCCCGGCATCGCTGGCTCCGCTGATGTCCTGTTCGCCGACAATCATCTCCCGCCGTGTGGAGACCACTCGCCTTACCACACCCTGGGAGACCTGTACATCTTCGGGACGAAGAGTTCCGCGCTGCCCGTTGCGCGCCACAATGGTTTCCATCTGGCCAGCAGAGTTCTTCAGAAGCAGTACTCCCCTCTCGGTGCGCGTCACGGCGATGGCCGCATCCAAGACGACCGTGAGGACGTCCTCCAGCGAAAGCCCTGAACCGAGCGTGCGGGCGACCTCAAGCAGCACACCCAGGTGATGGAGTTCGCGCGTGCCCGAAGTCTCTGGCGCGGGCGCTTCGATCCGTTCGACCAACTCCTCGATCGTGGCGCCCTCGCCTACATAGGTGAGTTGATAGGAGTCGGGCACTCCGAAATCAATGCGATCGCTGGGTTTCAGTTCGTGCCGAACAATTTTGTCGCCGTTGACGAAGGTTCCGTGGCTGCTTCCCATATCTTCCAGCACGAGCTTGCCGTCGACTCTCAGAATCTGCGCTTGATGTCGGCTAACGCGGCTGTCACGCAGCGTCAGCTCGTTGCCGGCTTGCCGGCCAATGCGGAACGGAAACGTGGCAATCACAACGTTGCGCCGCGCACCGTTGGGTTCTACGATGATCAGTCTCGGACCTTCAGCCACAAGAACTCCTGCCTTCCCGTGTCGAATGTGCTGCGCGCATGCCCCGGAAGCCTTGCTCACATGGTAGGAAAACTCAAGAGCGAAGTAAACACCACAGCGAATCTACCACCAGTCCAAGGGCCGTTCGGGCCTCGTAGGAATGTTCGTGATATGATGCGTCGCCGCGCGGGTAGACCGGATTCGGCGCGCGACCTCATCCGGTCTCGGGGGATCGCGACTTGAAGAAACTTCTGCTGCTGTTTGCCTATGCTGCCTGTCTGTTTGGCCAGCAACTGGATCCCGCGAAACTCCTCAAACCTGGAACCGATTCGTGGCCCAACTATAACGGGGATTACTCAGGCCGCCGCTACAGCGCACTGGAGCAAATCAATCAGTCCAATGTGGGAACTCTCACCCTCACCTGGGCGTTCCAAACGCACGGAACACCGGCCATCTCCGCGACGCCGCTTGAAGTAAACGGAGTTCTCTACTTCACGCTCACAAATGACATTTTTGCCGTCGATGCGCGAACAGGACGCCAGATATGGCACGTCAATCGCCCGGCCGCGGGCGGCCTACCCGGAGCGGGCCATCGCGGCTTGGCGATGTACAAAGATCGGCTTTATTACGCAGCGCCTGATGCGATGCTGCTGTGTTTAGACGCGCGCTCGGGAAAAACGATTTGGCAAGTCCAACTCGCCGATCCCACTCTCAAGGCGTTCGGCAGTGCCGCGCCGCTCGTGGTGAAAGATCATCTGATCGTGGGCATTTCCGGCGACATCGCAGACCTGCCGGGCTGGATCGAAGCGCGTGACCCGATGACCGGAAAACTTCAGTGGCATTGGGACAGCGAGCCCAAGCAAGGCGAGCCAGGGTGGGACAGTTGGCCACATGACACCGACGTAATCACCCGGGGCGGTGGGATGACCTGGCTAACCGGCACCTACGATCCTGAACTTAATCTGGTCTACTGGGGAACGGGCAATCCGCATCCGGTCGAGGCAGGAGATGCACGTCCCGGAGCGAATCTATACACCTGCTCGATCGTGGCGCTGGATGCAGACACGGGCCAACTGAAATGGTACTACCAAATTTCTCCCCACGACACGCACGACTGGGATGCGATCCAAACTCCCGTCTTAATCGATGGCACGTTCCGCGGCAAGCCGCGCAAGATGGTCGCGCAAGCCAGTCGCAACGGAGTGTTTGCGCTTTTGGACCGGAGAAACGGGGAGTCGCTCGTCACCGCTCCGTACCTCGACATCAACTGGATGAAGGGGGTGGACGAGCGCGGTCAACCCATTCCGAAAAAAGAGAAGGAACCACAGTTGGACGGCGCACTGGCGCGGCCCGGGGCCGCCGGTGGGGCGAACTGGGCACCTCCGAGCTTTGATCCGGAGACGGGTTTGCTCTACACCAGTGCCCGCCAAAGCACGGGCGTCTACTACGTTACGATGCCATCGAAGAACGCCGAAGGGTGGGCCGGTCGCGATTTCATTCTCCATTCGAGGACGTTGCTGCTAGCAATCGATTTTCAGACGGGCAAGGTTCGCTGGAGCAAGGATTTGAGCGGCGGCCGAGGAGGATGGGCCGGTGTTCTCACGACGGCGGGCCGCCTTCTGTTCACGGCTAGCGACAGCGGCAGTCTGATGGCTCTCGATCCGGCGACAGGCGACACGCTGTGGCACGCCTACGGCGGAGGGGGCTCGACGACCGCGCCCATGACGTATGAATTGGACGGCCGGCAGTATCTGATCACGCCCTCCGATAGCGTAGTGTATGCGTGGACCCTTCCCGAGAGGAGGTAATCGCACGTGGGGATGATCACAGGCGGCGAGCTGTTGGTACGAACACTTCTGCACGCCCACGTCGAGCACATCTTCGGGCTGCATGGCGCGCATCTGGAAACGATTTTTCAATCCTGCCTCGATCATGGCATCCCGATCACCGACACTCGGCACGAGGTCGCCGCAGGCCACGCCGCCGAGGGTTACGCGCGCGCCACGCGCACACTGGGCGTGGCCATGGCCACGGCCGGACCGGGCTTCACCAACATCATCACCTCAATTGCAAACGCCTATCTCGATCGTACGCCCGTGCTCTACATCACAGGATCGAGCGGTCTTAGAGAAGCGGAAACGAACACGCTGCAATCTGGTCTCGACCAAGTTGCTGTTGCAACGCCTATCACCAAATGGGCGCATCGCATCACGGTGCCCGACAGCATTCCCCGGCTGGTTGCGCAGGCCGTTCGGCTGGCTACGTCTGGCCCCATGGGGCCCGTGCTGCTGGACATGCCCATGGACGTGCTCGGCGCGCAGGTGGAGGAGAACTCAGTGGCGGTGCCCGAAAACGTACTCCTCGATTCGCGGCCGCTGCCGGAGCCGCGCGCCGTCGACGAGGCTCTCGAACTTCTCCGCCGTGCGGCCCGGCCGGTGATCTTAGTGGGGGCTGGCGCCTACCTGTCGGGCGCGGGCGATGAACTACGCACACTGGCAGAGCGCACCGGCACGCCGGTCTTCTCCGATTTTCAAGCGCACGGGCTGCTGCCGAGCAACCATCCGCTCTACGGCGGCACGTTCCACAAGATGGCCGATCTCGCTCGGCCAGACCAACGGCCCGATGTCGTGCTGGCCGTGGGCGTCCGATTCGGACTTTTCACGCTGGGCATGAGCGATCTGGTGGTGCCTCTGGCCTCGAAATTGATCCACGTGGAGATCGATCCCAAAGAAATTGGTCGCTTGCGACCCGTCGCGGTTCCCCTGGTCGCCGATCCCCGCGAGACCTTGCGCGCAATGAACACGCAGGCACAGTCACAGACCTGGCCCGACCGCTGCCATTGGCAGCAAATGGTTCACGCAAAGAAGGTCGAACGCTCGAAGCGCGCCGAGAAGGATCTGGAGCGCACCCGACCGCCGATTCATCCGCTTCAGGCCGTCAGGACGATCGTCGACACGGTTGCCGAGGACACCATCATCGTTGGCGATGGCGCCGAAGCCTACCACTGGATGAACGAAGTGATCCGGCAAAACCATCCGGGCAGTTACATCACGCACGGTTTTCTAGGCGCCGTCGGATTTGGCCTGGGTCTTGCGATTGGCGCACAAGTAGCGCATCCGAAGCGCCCGGTGCTGTGCCTGGTGGGAGACGGTGCGATCGGCTTCACCATCGCCGAATTCGATACGATGGTGCGTCACCACCTCCCGATCGTCGCCGTGGTCATGAACAACCACAGCTGGGCGGCATCGCAGCATTTTCAGGAAATTGTTTCCGGAAAGAATCGACTGAACGCGACCGAACTCCGCGACGCTAACTATCATGAAGTTGCCGCTGCGTTCGGTTGCTTTGGCCAGCGCGTCAGAGAGATCGAGGACCTCGGGCCCGCAATCAAGGCTGCGTTCGCCAGTGGCCGGCCGGCCTGCATCAACGTCGCCATCGACCTGGCGCCTTTGCCGCCGGAACTCCACCTGCTGATGTCCCGCCACTAGATCCCGTATGGAAACTCGCCCGCTCGGAAAAAATGGGCCTGCCGTTTCCCGGATAGGCCTGGGCTGCATGGGAATGTCCGGCCTCTACGGCCACGCTGACGACAACGAGAGTATCCGGACGATCCGCGCCGCTTTTGACGCGGGCATCAATTTGTTCGACACCGGCGACTTTTATGGCATGGGTCACAACGAAATGCTCTTAGAAAAGGCGCTCCGAGATCGGCCACGAGATCAGTTTTTTCTGAGCGTGAAGTTCGGTGGGATGCGTAACCCTCAAGGGGCCTTCATCGGTGTCGATGCCCGGCCTGCGGCCGTCAAGAATTTTCTCTCCTACACGCTGCGCCGGCTGGGGACCGATTACGTCGATCTGTACCAGCCGGCGCGCGTTGATCCCAACGTTCCCATTGAGGATACCGTAGGCGCGATCGCCGAAATGATCCAGGCGGGATACGTTCGCTACATCGGATTGTCGGAAGCCGGCTCTAAGACAATCCGCCGCGCGTGTTTGGTCCATCCCGTGAGCGCTTTGCAAATCGAATACTCGATTGTCTCGCGCGGCATCGAGGAGGACATTCTGCCGACACTGCGCCAGCTCGGCATGAGTTTGGTTGCCTATGGTGTTTTCTCACGGGGCTTGCTCACGAGTCGCTTCCCCAGTCGCGAAAGAAGTGCCCAGGGCGACATACGCGCACACTTTCCCCGGTTTCAAGGCGAGCATCTGAAACGCAATCAGCCGTTGATCTCGCGCCTCGAGAAGGTGGCACGGGCCGCAGGTCTCACGGTCGCCCAGCTTGCGGTGGCGTGGGTCCTTTCAAAAGGTCAAGACATTGTTCCTTTGATCGGCACCAAGCGCCCCGCACAACTGGCTGAAGCGATCCAGGTCCTGCCCAGAATGCTTTCTGCGGACGAGATCGGATCGATCGAGCGAGCCGTACCCCGAGGGTCGGTGGCCGGCGATCGCTACGGTCCAGAACAAATGCAGGCCCTTGATAGCGAGCGATCGCCTTAGGGCTTGCTCGCCAGATCGAGGAGCCGAACGGCTTCGCCGCTCAGCTCAAGAGTGGTGACCCCGAGCAAGTCTTGAAATTGATCGAGATTGGTTGCGCTGGCAATCGGCGCGGTCACGCCCTGAGCTAGGAGCCAGGCGATGGAAACCTGGGCCGGGGTCGCATGCAATTCCGCAGCCACGGTGTCGAGCGCCTTCAAAATGCGCAAGCCCCGCTCGTTCAGCATGTCCTTGACGCGATAACCTCGCGCTCTGCCCTGCAAATCCTTCTCCGAACGATATTTTCCGGTAAGAAATCCGCTGGCTAGCGAGAAATAGGGGATCACGCCAATATTCTCGCGCCGACACAAGTCTTTGAGCTCTGCCTCAAAGTCGGCACGATCATATAGGTTGTACCAGGGCTGCAGGCTCTCGTACCGGGGCAGACCTTGCTCGCCGCTGATCTTGACAGCCGCTGCCAGACGGTCGGCTTTGAAGTTCGATGCGCCGATCGCTCGCACCTTACCCGCCTTGATCAGCTCGCCGAACGCAGAAAGAGTTTCCTCCATCGGCGTTTCGGGATCGTCTCGGTGTGCCTGATAAAGATCGATGTAATCGGTTCGCAAGCGCGCCAGAGAGCGCTCGATGGCTCGTGCCATATAGGCGCGGGAAAGTCCCGCTTCGCCGGGGCCCATCTCAACGCCGAGCTTCGTCGCGATCACGACCTTGTGGCGACCGCCACGCTTGGCAAGCCAGTTGCCGATAATGGTTTCTGATTCGCCGCCTTGGTGCCCGGGAATCCATTTCGAATAGACGTCGGCGGTGTCGATCAGATTGAGGCCGGCGTCGACGAACGCGTCGAGCAGCTTGAACGACATCGCTTCGTCCGCCGTCCATCCGAAGACGTTCCCTCCGAAAGCCCATGGGCTCACTTCGAGACTGGAATTTCCGAGTCTGCGTTTGCTGATTTTCATCCGGCTGCTCCGATCGTTTGGCGTACTCTACGAAAAGGCATGTTAATAAAGAGCGCTTGGGAACCGCAACAGTCCGGCCCCTAGCAATGGCACATCGTTTGCCAGAGTTTCGTTTGCTATCATGTACACCCGAGGGGCGCAATGGTTGCGTCTAATCTTTACGAGGTGACGATCCTCTTATGAATCGGGCCAACAAGACGGACTACTTCAAAAAGGGATTTACCGGAACCCTCCGGCCGATCGCCTTTGCCGTTCTCTTGGGCAGTACGCTGGCGTGCCTAGGTGGCGCGATCCGGTCGGCCAAGGCGGCCGACCAGCAAAAAACGACGATGGACGGAGTCTTTACGAACGACCAGGCGACACGGGGCAAAGCTCAGTACAGCCAAGCCTGTGCCAATTGCCATATGGACGATCTGAGTGGCAGCGGCCAGGCCCTTCCGCTGGCGGGCGACGCTTTCACAGAAACCTGGGAAGGTCAATCCGTCGCCGACCTCTTCGACCTCATCCGAAATACGATGCCGCAGGATAAGCCAGGGACCTTGAGCCCCGAGGCAACCGTGGATGTGATTGCTTACTTGCTTCAATACAACAAGTTTCCTGCCGGTGCAGACGAACTCAAGAATGACCCGGCCGCTTTGAAGAACATCATCATTAGCAAAAAGGCCGGCGCGCCGGCCAAGCAATAGAAACTTCCCTCTCGTGCTAGGGCAGTGCGAAGGCCAGAAGCACGTTGCCTGGCATTCCGCCGCCGACGTTGGCGTAGCCCGACGGAGCATACAGTATGCCGTTGACGATCGTGACCCCAGGTCCGCCCATCGAGCCACCCTTGGCGGGAACTCCGTTCATCGAGTGGAATTCCTGAACTGTGTCGAACTGCCAGAGAACCCTACCATCGGCAGTCGAGAGAGCGCGCAGGGTTCCGTCCCATCCGCCCGTAAAAACCGCGCCCGGAATTGCCGTGACGGCCGCCGACTGGCCGAAGCGGAGACCGCCCTTGGTTCGGTTTTCACCGTTCGATGTCGGCCTGCCAAGATTGTCTAACGATTCTAGGCGCGTGATCCAAGCACGCTTTCCGCTGGCCAGCTCCAAGGCGGCAAACGTTCCGTCTTCAAGAGCCAAGTAAAGACGCTCGGAATCGGCGGCTCCGCCAAACGCAATCTGCCCGTTGTTGGGCGCCGTCGTTTCCGACAGATTCACGCTCCACAGAACGGCGCCCTGGCGGTCTGGATCGAGCGCAAAGACGGTACCGCTTTTCGGCGTCGCCAACAGGATCGGCTGCCCGCTCGCCAGATTCAATAGAATCGGCGAAGAACCGAAATCAAAATCCACTCCAAGATCCTTCGGACAATTCTCGGTTGGTTTCGGAACGCAGCCCACCATCCACGCATCATTGGGAACCGCTTGAAACGACCAGAGGATTTTGCCGGTCGTCAAATCGATCGCAAGGACCGCGTCGGAATTCTTCGAAGCGGGTTCGGTGTAAGCGTCTCCGGTTCCCACGTACAGGACGCCGCGCTTGGTGTCGATGGTCGGAGAATCCCAGATGGCGGCGCCGGCCGGTGCCCACAATGCGGTCCCGAGCGAATTCTTTCGAACGGGCCGGGGCGCCTCCGATATCGCATAGGTCCTCCAGAGCTGCTTGCCAGTGTTGGCGTCGAGTGCGACCACGCTTCCTCGAAACGTGCAGCAAGGGTAGGAAGGAGCAGCCGAAAAGGCTTCCTCGGTGGCGGAGATGGGCACGTACAGTCGGCCCTGGTAAAGCGCCGGAGCAGCGGTGATTCGCGCCGTGTAGTGATCGGAGAGCTCCTGGATCCAGAGCTGCTGGCCCGTGGAAGCGTCCAGAGCGTAGGCGTTCGCGCGCATGTCTCCGACGTACACCGCGTACGTCTCTGAACCCAAGCCTACGATCGGTGCAACCACGGGCGCAGTGCGCACGCCCGATCTCGCGTGGAAGGACCAATAGACGCATCCGGTCTTGGCATCCAGCGAGTAGACGTAGCCATTGTCGCTGCCAACAAAGACCCTACCAGCTACGACGCTAGGCTGCCCGTAGACGGTGTCACCCCCGGGAAAGCCGAACGCCCATTTCAGTTTCAATTGCGGCACCTGGTCTGCGGTGAGTCCGGCGTCTTGAGCGTTTTGAGAGCGGGTATTGCCGCGATCGGCTCCCCAGCCATTCCAGGAGGCAGTGCCAGATCGATCTCGAAAATCCGGATTCGTGACGCAGCGATTTGCCATCTTCTCCGCACTGCCTGTTTCGGTGAGATCGAGAGGGCGGCCGCCTAGGTATTCCGCCACTTGGCGTTTTTGCTCATCGCTAAGCGGCTGAGCGGGAACAACCATGGAGCCGGCCGTGACGGCCGTATAAATCTTCTCGGGAGTGAGTTTCATAAGGGTGGTCAGATCGGGTGCGCGATTGGTCGTGCTTGGGTTCGTGTGGCAGGAAGCACAGTGCTGTCCGAAGACCGTTTGCCCCGGCGGGGTTGGCAAAGGGCTCGCGACCTCTTGCGCGACTGCCGAGCCGCCCGCCCCGGCCCAGAAAACCATGGCGCAGACGGTGAACCAGTCGGTGAAAAAAGCAGCTCGTTTCATGCCAGCTCCGCACAACGTTCGCTTTGCGGAGCCGATCATAGTCGATCCATCGGATCGATGCCATCGCTCGCGCCGCCTAGGCGGCCCGTCAGAATCCGTATGGCCCGTTTACCACCCAGTCTCCTCACGGTAGAATCGCCCCGACCGAAAAACCTTCTAGGCAGGTCGGGGGGGTGCCATGGTCGCTCGGGTAACGCGCTTTCGAATTCGTGCCGGCAAGGTAGAAGAGTTTGAGGCCACGATCGAACATCTGATGGCCTCATTGGACGAGGCGGCTGGATTTCGTGTCTTTTTGCTCCTGCGCGGAGACGATCCGGGCGGACGGGACGCCACATCGATTTCAGTCTGGGATTGCGCGGAGAACATGAGCAGCAGCGAGAACACCGCTATCTATTACGAAAACCTTAAAGTCTTAATGGGTTGTTGCGAAAGCTTCTCTCCGATGCACCAGCATGAAGTGCTGAAAAGCAAATTCGCATATCTCTAAGCGCCCGCCCTCTTATGGTCGGGGTGAGGGTCGATCGATAGAGCGAGCTCTTTGGCAGTGATGAATTCAAGAAGAGCGGGAACGCCCTTTTCGGTCTGTTCGACGCCACGGCGGATGGCGGGGACAATTTCATCGGGATCGGTGACGCGCTCACCGTACCCTCCGAAGGCGCGCGCCATCGTCGCATAATCGCCGGAAATGTCGGTCGCCCGGTACTTTTCGGTCGATATCGGCATAACGGGAAGCTCCATCGCCATGCTGAAATTGTTGAGCAGAATCGAGAGGATCGGAATGCGTTCGCGAACGGCCGTTTCGAAATCCATTCCGGTGAAGCCGATGGCTGCGTCACCCCACACGTTGACGCAGAGTTTTTCGGGATGAACCAGCTTCGCACCCATCGCAAGGCCGAGGCCATAGCCAAGCTGGGTCGTCTTGCCCCAGCCGATGTAGGTGAGTGGCTCGGTGGTGCGCCAGAAGGGAGCGAGCTGATCACGCGGGCTTCCGGCGTCATGCGTGATAATCGTGTTGGTTACGTCCACGGTGTGCTGCAAATCCCAGAGAACGCGATAGGGAGACAGTGGCACGTCACGCGAGGTGAGCTTGGGCATCCACTGGCTGAGCCAGCTCTGGCGCATGGCCGCGATTTCCTCTCTGACCCTTCGATCGCGTGGTTTCCCCACGAGGCGCTCGACTTCAGCACACAGCGACTCCAGAGTCAGTTGGGCATCGCCAACCAGACCGATATCGGCTGGCACATCTTTGTTCAAATGGTCAGGATCCAGCGTCGCGTGAATGAATTTCTTGCCCTTGGGCATGGCAACACCGAAGAATGTTTCCGTGAAACTGCAGCCAGTGCCGAAAATCCAATCGGCTTGCCCCAGGAAATAAGGAACCATCGGAGGAAAGGAGTGTCCCCCTGCACCAAGCGAAAGCGGATGGTCCTCCGGGAAAGCGCTCTTGCCTTGGAGGCTCGTGGCCACAGGAGCGTCGAGCAATTCCGCAAGTCTTCTGAGCGGCCGCCAGGCGCGCGCGTAGTGGATTCCCTGCCCCGCGTAGATGACGGGGGCCTTTGCCTGGCTTAGATGGGCGGCCGCCCGACGTACCTCCGCCAGGTCGGGACCGTAACGAGTGGTCACCGTCGGCGAGTAAACCAGCGGGCCGGAGAACTCCTCGGCAAACAGATCGCTGGGAATTTCCACCAGAGCTGGGCCTCCACGTCCATTGCGAAGGCGAGAAAAGGCGCGGCGAAAAATGTTGGGGATCTCGGCGGCGGAGCTGATCGGCTCAGCCGATTTCGCGACCGAGCGCATGCTGGTGACGGAGTTGAAATTGGGGCTGACATGCGCCAGACGACGCGCGTAACCCATCGGCAGCACGAGAATCGGAACCGATTCGCTATAGGCTTGCGCAACGCCGCCAAAGGAGTTCTCAGCGCCGGGGCCGTGCTGCATGGCGAAGACGCCAATTTGGCGTCCGCTACTTAAACGCGAGATGGCATCGGCCATGTGAAGCCCGACGCGTTCCTGACGAACGATGATCGGCCGAATTCCGGCTTCCGCCGCGGCCTCGATCACGTGATTCACGGGATAGCCGACGAGGACTTCCACCCCTTCCCGCTTCAGAATTTCGGCAATGGCCTGGCCCACTTTCATTCCGAGGGGAACCCCTTACCGGATCGCCTAGCGCGCGAACTAGCCAACAAATGTGCCAGGATACCCGGTAGAATGGCCCCGGCAAAGCCAATTTCTCATCCGGGACTCCCCTACTGTGAAGGGTGTGAGGGCGATGACGCGAGAAGAACGCCGAGTTTCCTCTCCGCGTGTGGTGAATGTCGGCGACCTGCGGCGCCTGGCGCAGGCGCACTTGCCACGAGCCGTCTTCGATTACATCGACGGCGGCGCGGAAGGCGAGGTCACTCTGCGGGAAAATTGCCGCGCGTTTGAGGACGTGACGTTTCGACCCCGCAATGCCGTCGCCGCCGAGAACACCGACTTGCGTACCACCGTGCTAGGAGCGGAACTCTCGATGCCGCTCCTGCTCGCGCCCGTAGGATTCAGCCGGCTGATCTATCCGCGGGGGGAGGTATGGGCGGCCGAGGCGGCGGCCAAGGCCGGAGTCGGATACGTCCTTACGACCATCTCCGGATCGGCTCTCGAGGAGGTCGGCGCGGCCTCGACAGGATGCCGGTGGTATCAGCTGTATCTAGTGGGCGGCCGCCAAGCAGCGGAAGCCGCTCTTGAGCGCGCGCGGACAGCCGGATTCAGCGTGCTCGTAATCACCATCGACACGGGAACGTTCGGCTTTCGTGAGCGTGACATTCGCAATGGCGCCGGGGCACTGATCGGAGAAAAATTGCTGCCCAAACTGCGATTTCTTCCGCAGGTTCTTGCGCACCCGCTCTGGCTGGCGGGCTTTCTGCGTGACGGGCGCATGTTCGTCTTGCCCAATGTGATCGTGCCGGGACGCGGACCGCTACCGCTTGCCGAAACGCAGGCCAGCCTGGCGAAGTCGGTCGTCACCTGGCAGGATTTCCACTGGATACGCAAGGTGTGGCCGGGTCCGATCGTGGTGAAGGGCGTTTTGACAGGCGATGACGCGCGGCGCTCGCTCGATGAGGGTGCTCGCGGCGTCATCGTCTCGAATCATGGAGGCCGCCAACTTGACGGCGTAGCCGCGACGCTGCGGGCTTTACCGGAAGTGGTGAGGGCAATCGAAGGGCGGGCAGACGTTTTGGTCGATGGCGGCATCCGGCGCGGGGGTGACATCGCGAAAGCGATTTGCCTAGGTGCCCGCGCCGTGCTGATCGGCCGCGCCTACGCCTATGGGTTGGGCGCTGCCGGAGAGGCCGGAGCGTCACGGGCCATCGAGATTTTGCGCGCGGATCTGAAGCGGGTGCTCGCGCTTCTTGGCTCGAAATCGATTGCCGAGCTCGACCGATCGTTCGTCGATGTGCCGGCGAGCTGGGCCAGCGAGCCGCGCCGTTAAGAGTCAGGGCGAATCGGGGCCACCAAACAGAAGCTGCGGCTCAACCATTTTGCCTGGGTTCATGCGGTTGTCTGGATCGAGTGCCTGCTTGATCGCCCGCATCACCTCCAGCGCGCCTCCGTGCTCGACCGCAAGATACTTTTTTCGTCCAATGCCGATGCCGTGTTCGCCCGTCGAGGTCCCGCCCATGGCAAGCGCGCGCAGAATGATTTTTTCCTCCAGTACTTTGGCCTCGGCAAGCTCAGCCGGATTTTCCGGGTCGAGCATAAAGGACATATGAAAGTTGCCATCGCCGACGTGCCCGACGATGGGCGCGGGAAAGGAGGCAGCGGCGGTGTCATTCTTCGCGGCCACGATCGCATCCGCTAGGCGGGAAATCGGCACGCAAATGTCGGTCGTAAACATTTTTGCGCCCTTGCGAATCTGAAGATTCGCGAAATAGGCGTTGTGGCGCATTTCCCAAAGCGTGGCGCGCTCCTCAGGCGTGGTGAACCATCGAAAGCCGGTTCCGTGATGCTCTTCGGCCAACTGACGCACGGTTTCGGCTTGATCGCTCACCGAGCGTTCGCTATCGCCATGAAACTCAAAGAAGAGGATGGGCGCGACAGGATAGGTCGTTTTCGAGTGGCGATTGCACGCCTCGATCTGGGCTTCGTCCATCAGCTCGATGCGAGCCACGGGCACACCGAGTTGAATCGTGGCGATCGCCGTCTCGACCGCGTCGCGAATCGTGGCGAACGTGCAACAGGCCGCCGCGACAGCTTCCGGCAAAGGATGCAGACGCAGCGTGATTTCCGTAATGACGCCGAGGGTACCTTCGGCTCCGACAAACAGCCGCGTCAGATCGTAGCCGGCGGCGGATTTTCGCGCCGAAGTGCCCGTTTTCACGATGCGCCCGTCGGCGAGCACCACCTTGAGACCCATTACGTTTTCGCGCATGGTGCCATAGCGTACCGCTGTAGTGCCCGAGGCGCGCGTGGAAGTCATGCCACCAAAGGTGGCGTCGGCGCCGGGATCAATGAAAAAGGTGAATCCGGTAGTGGCCAGGGCGCGATTCAGCTGCAAGCGAGTGACCCCGGCCTCTACGGTCGCCTGCAAGTCTTCGGGGCTAATGCGCAGAATTCTGTTCATCTCACGCATGTCGATGGCAATGCCGCCGTGAATTGCGTTCACCTGGGCTTCCATCGACGTGCCCGCTCCAAACGGAATCACCGGTACCTGGTGTCTCCTGCTGATCTTCAGGATTTCGCTGACTTCTTCGGTCGAATGCGGAAAGCAGACGACATCGGGCAACGCGGCCGGATGATAGGACTCGCCGCGGCTATGGTGCTGGCGAACCACCTCGGCGGTCGTCGCACGGCGCTCGAGCAACAAATGGAGCTCGCCGAACGCTGCTTCGATTCGCTGGGTCAAAGGGCGGCCCGGATGCGCGTTTGTCGCCAAGATTCGACCTCAGGTTACTGGTGGACCGTAACGTCGTAGTAGCTGACCGAACTGTCGCTTGCCAACCCAGGATCAATGCGTACGACCTGAAACGTGCTATCTCGCAGGTCGACGACCGTGCGGCTTAAGATATCGTGCGTTTCCCGCTCCAACTCCGGCGTCGGTTTCTTGGTGCGCTTCGGGCGGGAAAGAGCCGTGGCCGACAGGCGATAGGTGAGGGTCCGCGCCTCGGGATCCCGAGCCACGAGTTGCACGCTGGAGCTGGCGCCTGCACTCTCCTGAGGGCGGTCATGAAACCATCCTCGCGGGGTGAGCAGAACAAAAGCCAGGATCACGGCGACGAACAAATCGTAGGGCCAACTGCCCCTCTCGTAGGACCAAAAAAAAGTTCGAACCATAAACATCCAAAACGCGCGCATCGGTGTCAGTGGGCTGGTAAGCCATCGACAACCATGCCATCGCGCATATGCAGGACGCGACCTCCATAGGTTGCGGCTTCCGGGTTATGCGTGATCATGACGATGGTCTGACCGAGATCTCTGTTTAATTGCCGCAGCAGTGCCAGAACCGAATCGGAGCTTTTGGTGTCCAGATTTCCCGTAGGCTCATCGGCCAGGACGATTTTCGGCTCACTAATGATGGCCCGGGCGATGGCCACGCGTTGCTGTTCTCCCCCAGACAGTTCCGATGGTTTGTGATGGAGGCGTTCCCTGATCCCGAGTAGGCCGACCACGGCCTCGAAGCGATGCGGGTCGAAGCCGTTTCCATGAATATGCTGGGCGAGGGCAATGTTATGGTACGCATCGAGAGTCGGCAGGAGATTGAAACGCTGAAAGACGAAGCCTACCTTGTGGCGGCGCAACAGCGTCCGCGCCGCGTCACTCATCTGTGTGAGATCGTTGCCGTCCAGCAGCACTCGACCACTGGTCGCTTGAGCGAGCCCTCCAATCACGTGGAGCAGTGTCGATTTCCCACAGCCCGAAGGACCCATGATCGAAATAAATTCTCCGGGAAGCACCTCGACGCTGACGCCCCGAAGAGCCGCGATCTCCACTTTGCCCGAACGATAGACTTTCCAAAGATTTTCAGTCTTGAGTATCGGCTCCAAGCCGGCCCCCAACAGCGCTACAGTGGAAAATATTCTAGTCGCGTTTTTCGGTTCTGCCTAGCCGTGATGTCGTCGACGCCCACCGGCTATTCGTAGGCCAGCGCCTCCACCGGATCCTTGCGGCTGGCAAGCCATGCGGGATAACACGCGCCCATCAGTCCGCCCAGCAACGCGATCACGCCGGCCAGGCAAACCCAGCGGAGGGTGATTAAGATGCTCAGGGCAGGGAAAAGTCTGAGCAAAAGCACGCGCATCAGATAGCTTAGTCCGACGCCGACCACCACGCCGCCCAGGCAGAGAAGAGTTGTTTCGCTGAGAATGATTTCAACGATGTAGCGTTTGGAGGCACCGAGCGATTTCAGCACGCCGATCTCGCGCGTGCGCTCTAGGATGGTTGTGTACATCGAAAGAAATGTCACCAGGAATCCGATGCCCACGGCGATTCCGATCATTACGTTGATGAAAATAGCGAGCCCGGGCACGCTGGACGACGTGATCTGCGACATGTAGTCCTTGAGCGGCCGCACTTCATAGCGCGGCAAAAGCTGACTAACCTCGTCGATCGCCGCCGCCGCGTGGTCCGAGCGGTCACATTTCAAGAAGAAGATGGACGCCTTGTCGTGCGCCCCAGACATCTCTTGCAGCGTGGACATTAGCACGAAAAGGCGCGCGCCTTTGCCATGCTCGATGATTCCCGCCACATGGAAATCGTGTTCGAGAACATGCAGCATCTGCCCCACCTGAACCTTCTTGGCTCGAGCGTAGACGTCATCCACAAGAATATCGTTGGGATCCTGCAGATCTCGGCCAGCCTCGAAAACGAAGCCCTTCGAGACTTGGCGGAACGTGTCAGGTTGGATTCCGTAGACGAGGTCGAGTCCGTTCACGGAATTAAACTGAACAAGGACCGGGGCGACCGCTTGCACATATTCAAGCTGTGCCAGCTTCGGGCCGATGCTAATGGGCATGGGCGCACCGCTAAACGCCATGAAAACAGAGGCGGAGGGAGGCTGGACCATGATGTCCGCACCCACGCCCTCGGTTCGCTTCGCCGTGTCGAGCAACAAGCCGCTGGTCAGGCCAACCACGATGATCACGAGGGTGACCTCGATGGCGACGGCGATCACCGTGATCGCCGTGCGAACGGGCCGGTGAACCGCGTTGCGCAGAACCAGATGACTGATCAATTCTTCTTCTCCTGCCTCTCGTCGGGCGCCACCTGCTCGGACACTTCGCCGGCGTGGATCAATTCGGTTCCGGGAGGCTGCTCGAGGATAAATCGGTCGGCGGAAATCATCTCGTTGAAGATCCCTTTCTTGATCTCGATCTGAAGTTTGTAATCGCTGTCCGGACGAAACAGCGAAATCTGGCGCGGATATTTCACTGCCCCAAACAGGTCCCAACCGCGGAGCGATACATCCGAGGTGAGCTGTCCTCCTGAGTCGTAGCTCTGGATACGCGCGATGTCCAGATTCGAACGATCAAACCAGATGCGCCGCGCAATTTCCCAATCCGGGGAGGCTTGAGCAGCCGAGGCCGGTTCGCCCGCCGCGCGTACCACCGTCAATACATAATAGCGTGAGCCATCGTCGTTTGCTTCCTCGATGAGGACGGGTGTCTGAACGGGAATAGGGGCCCAGAAAATCGCGCTGGTGAGATGCTCGGGGCGAAGATTCTCGATCGGCTTTGCCGATGGGCGACCCAGGGTCGCCGAACCGGTGATGAATTTGTGCTGCGAGGGAATGAAGATGTGAAACGTCTCGCCGTCACTCACCATGTCGAAGATGTCGGTGCCCACGACCGGCGCTTGCCCGATCACGCGAATGCTGGCGGGTTTCTCGGCCAACAGGAAACCACCGATCTCATGGTACTGCTTGATCGCCCCCGTATAGCTGGAACCGGCCGTGAGAGTCATACTGACCGAAGCGTTGACAGATGTCACCGACCCGACCTGTTGACGGTAGCGCTCAATCAGTTCCCCCTTGGTCGCAACCTGAGGAGGCTGGAATGCCCCGGAAGGCTTTACGACAGTCGTGTGGCTTGCGGCACAACCCCACGCCAGCAACGGGATCAGAATGGCGAAAACGGCGAGGAAAGGGCTGTCGCGGTCCAATTGGGGCGGCTTCCGACACACAAATTAGAAAATTTAGCAGGCCGGCTTGACGAGTGTCAAACCAGCGGGCGCGCTGGTGCTGATGCGCCAGTGCCGACGCGCTGTGCCGTAAGCGATTGAAAATGTGGGAGAGCGGGGTCTTCCGGTACGAGGGTTTGTATGACATCCGCGGTGGGCGGAGGGCACACGCTGCTAGGTCATGAAGCATCGTCGTAGCCGATAGAGGGTTCGCATCAATGGGTTGGGCCGAGGTGCGGAGCCTCGCCGCCCGTGGCGATCCACGCGGAGATATCGGCGATGACCTGCTCGTCGACATGGGCGGGCTTTTCGTATTCTTGCGGAAGCGAAGGGCCCGTGCCAGCCATGAAAAGATGGTTCAACGAAGGATAGAGCTTCAGCGTAACGTTCTGGCGTGCGGCCAGCGCGGTTTTCCAGTCCTGGAAGTTCGTGGCGGGAGACACCTGAAAATCGCGACCCCCTTGAAGGATCAAGATCGGAATTCTGAGCGTCTGCGCGACAGCGACCGGATGATAGTCGCGCAAATCGAGCCAGTAGGATGCTGGCATGGCACCTCCCAATAGGAGGATGCTATCGCCGGGTTTTAGGTCCGGACTTTCAATTTTCTTGACGGCCCCTTCAATCGCCGCGACTTGCTTTTGCTCGTCCGGGGTAGGAGAGGACTCGCTGGCCAGGATGTAGTGCACTTCATCGAGCAAGATCAGCTCCATCGGGCGCGTGTTGCCGGCCAGCATGACAATTCCGGCGATTTGGGCGTCATCGACAACAATGCGCGGCTCGAGGTAGGCGCCCAGGCTGTGTCCGATGAGGAAGATGCGATGGGGATCGACTTTTTTCTGTTTGGCGAGAAGTACGGCGGCGGCGCGCGCGTCGCTGATGGTTTCTTCATCGACCGTCAGTTTGGCGGGATCCTCGCTGCTCTGTGACCCGTATTTCTGCGTGCGCTTGACGTAGCGGAAAACGATGATGCCATGGCTGGCCAGGCCCCAGGCGAGGTCCTTTAACGGCTTATTCGGTCCGACCGTTTCGTCCTGGTCATGCGGGCCCGAGCCGTGCAGGAGCACGACGGCGGGGAACGGGCCGTTGCCCGCAGGCACCGACAACATTCCCGGCAGCTGGAACTTCCCATTGACGAGAACGAGGGGCTGCTCGGTAAATGAATCGGGCTTCGCGTAGGTCGGATTGGTCCACGGCGGCTCCGGTTGCTGATGCGGCCCGAAACGAAGGCTGCCTAGCCTGCCGTCGTCACCCAGCGCCATTTGCGCGTCGACGAGGGCTTTCTGAAATTTGCAGACCACGACAATCGTGTCGAAGTTCTGAACCCTACCGGTCTTGGCAGCCGACACGATCGAATCGAATGAACCCACATGTTCCAGAATGCTCGCCCAGGCTGCGGCGAGCCTTCCGGCAGGCAGCGCCGCAGACATGTCCGGGGTGTAACGCTGTTCCACTCGAGCGAATTCGCCAGCGGCGATTTCGAGAACGATCTGTTTGGCGACAGCGTCTGAAGACGGTTGGTTCGCCGACTGTTGCGCCACCAAGGGCAAGGGCGCCAGTGCCAGGACAAGGATCAGCATCCGAGAGCCCTTTCGGCGGAGCCAACTACCCTGATCAGCGGTCGCGCTCACGGCAGAACAGGATCATCGGCGCTCGCCAGATCGCCGTGCTTGTCAGCGCCGTGAATCTTTCCGGCGGCATCAACAAAGAACGAGCGGCGACCCGTCTTCCCATACGTGTCGGGAAGCGCGGCAAGCTCAAAGGCCGTCTCATCGTCCTGCGCGCCAGAAACAATCCGGTAGCGAAAACGATAGCCGCCGTCGCTGCCGATAGCTAACGCGTCGTCCACAAGTGAAGCCTGATCGGGCGAAACCTGATCCTTTGGCGCAGGCCCGAGTTGTGCGAGGGTGTCGGGAAGCTTTCCGAAAGCGCGACGATACGTTTGGATGGCATCGGCCAAACTTCGAAGATTCGAAAGGGCGGTGTCCTCGCGCGCGGCCAAGTCGGATTCAGCCCACTGTTTGGAAAGCTGCGGGATGTCGAGAAGAACCAGCCCCAGGGAGATGAGCCGCCAGCCGCCGTGTTCGCGTACGAGCCCGAACTGGGTGGTTTCACCGTCTTTGACAGCCACGGGAACGAACGCCAGATTCTCGTCGATGCGTGCGGCATCGAAGCGGAACTCGGCGGTGCCTTCCGGCGCCGTGCAGCGAAGCACGGTGTGATCGTGGTCGTCTGAGGAGAGCAAGGGCTTACCGCCCTGCTCGCTTAGAGCGAGCCGCTTGAGCACCGCCGTCCGCTCATCCGGAGGTAGAGCACGAAAGGCCGAGGCATTATCCGCGGTGAGATAGTTTTCGAATTGGGCTTCGTTCGAACGACAGGCCGCCGAAAGAGCGGCTGCCAGCGAAGCCGCGGGATCGGTCTCGCGCCCGTCTTGTGCCAGCAGATGAATCGGGAAAGGCAGCAGGATGACAAGCACAGCCACAAAAAAGCAGCGCGGAACCATCAAGACTCCGATTTCACGCGGGCGAGAATGGTTGCCAGATTCTCAGTGAACTTCGACCGCGGCACTACTTCGCGACAACCCGCCGCGCGAGCGCGCTCGGCAAGATCCAACTGCACGTGGGAAAGAAAACCGATCAGAGGAATCTCGCGGCCCTGTGCTTGCACGCGGCCCACGGCATCGAGCGGAC
Source organism: Candidatus Acidiferrales bacterium (assembly GCA_035622155.1). Lineage (GTDB taxonomy): Bacteria > Acidobacteriota > Terriglobia > Acidiferrales > UBA7541 > Palsa-295. Next base: position 384,161 of record DASPVW010000036.1, on the reverse strand, counting down.
TGGCTCGTGCGTTCAAATCGATTAGGACAAGCTTCGGCACAGCTTGGGAGAGCTCGTCCTCGAGCGCAGCAGGCGTCTGGCAGGTGCGCACTTCGATGCCGAGCTGCTTTGCCGTTTCGGTTAGCTTGGCCTGGAAAAAAATGTCGTCGATGAAGGCCAGGACGTCCGCCATCGTATTCTTTCCCTCCTCTGTCGTTTACCACGTCGGAGGGTCGAATGCAAAGGATCAGGCCCTGCGGAATGAGCGATTCGCAGGGCCTGACGTAGAACTCGCAGCTACGCCGCTCGGATGGCGGAATATCGTCCCGAATAGAGCGCATCCTCGGAAACCCACATGCCGTGGAACGTCATCCGCACGCGGTGGGGGAGCTTTACAATCGCCACGGGTCCCGCTTCAACGTTTTGGGCATCGAGGATGGCGAGGTCGCTGCGGTTTTCGGCCATGCGGTTCACCAGGGCGAGAAGGTAGCCGTCGCCCTCGGGCGAATTCGGTTTGCGCGGGGCAAACAGCGGTTCCTGCACGCCCGAATCCGGGCCTGGGTTCCACAACCGTGCATTACCCGTCTTGTGATCGAATTGCCCGACTGAGCTAAGGCCAATCGCTCCCGCCGACGTGCGGCTCGGATCGTGGCAGATCACGTAGCCCTTTCGATACTGCCCGTTGCCATAATAACGATCATCGGCGCGCGGCATTTCGCAGAGCCAATCGTAGAGCTGCTCGGTTTTGTAATCTTCCGTCTTACCGGCCAAATCGAATGTCAGTCGCGTAAGATGAGGAACACCCTGCGTCGGATCGGGAGGCGTGCCGTCATGGTTGGGAAAGAAGAAAAACGAGCTGCCCCGCGACAGGCAGACATCGAGGCTCACTTTTGCGCCGTCGCTGCTCCCATTCATCATGTGCCCGGCAAAGCTGGTGGGGCCACGGAACCAGCGGATCTGATCGGCCGTGCCGTAGCGCGGCACGATAGCGACAACCGTCTCGCGATCGCGGTGCCAGGTGTAGAACGGCCCGCCCTTCTTCAGTACGTCGACATCGGTGAGTAGGGGGAAAAACGGAAAGATCACGTAACGGTCCGAAATGGCAAAATCGTGCACCATTCCTGCCCACGGTGCGTTGAACCAAATTTCGTGCTTCAGTTTGCCATCCGGACCGATCACGTAATAGGCGACATCGGTTGTCCCGTCACCTTTGGCCTGGTAGGCAAAGGTGAGAAGCTCGTTCGTGGTCTGGTCCAGGTGCGGATGTGCGGACATCCAAAGCGACTTGACCGCGCCGTTGTAATCGTAACGGCCCATGGTCTCAAGCGTGTAGGGATTCAGCTCGTATGGCATGTCGTCTTCTTTGAGCGCGAGCAACTTACCGCCGTGCCAGACGACATTCGTATTGGCCGTGCCCGAATTGCAATTCGCGGCGATGGGGTCGCGCGTGTAGCGGTTGCGGTAGCGGCCAAACATAGCGCGGCGGTGCTTTTCTTGGATGCGAAAGCGTTCGGTGCGCACATAGCGGCTCTTAAAGTCGACGTGGCCGTTCTCGAATCGGAACATGACCACCATGCCTTCGCCGTCGATGAAGATATCGTCGTTTTGCATCGGCGGATACTGGCGGTCGGGTCCACAACGATAGAGAATACCGTTCAAATCCTTCGGCACTTGGCCGTAGCTAACCTCACAATCGCGCAGATCCGCTTCGAGTCGCACGGGCGCGCCAAAACCCTGATAGAGCGGAATATCCGGGAAACGCACGGCACCTACTGTGGATAACTCCTCTAGGTAAATGCTGCTCATCGCATGACCTCCGCGTCGGCTAGGGCACGAATTATATTACAACTGCCCCCGTCTTACGTGCGGTCAACGGCGGCCGATTCGGTCTCCATCAGAGGGACACAAGGCAGAGCAACGCGTTCGGTTTAGTCGTCAGCGCCAGCCGTTCCGTGCGCGCCGACGGTCTGATCCGGAACATCGCCGATGCGGCCTTTCAAACGGTCATAGACAGTGTATTGGCAAGTCGAACCAAGCGCTTCGTTGTAATAGGTGGGGACCCCGAGGGCGTCTCGTAACTCCTCGTTGAAGCGGCGCAGATCCCCGAGTTCGCTTACGCGCACCGGAAACTTGCGCCCGTCGTGCGTCAGGAGAAATTTCTGATAGCCCGCATCCCACAAGTGCGTAAACTGCCCCTGCAGCATAATGGAGGGGATGATGGTCATGTGAAAATCTCCATTCGGCTCTTTCCGCAGCTCCGCCCCGCAATTATATTTCTCGATGCGCGCGACTCCGCCTGAGCTACGGACGGTGAACCCCTTGGCCGAAAGCGATTCTACCAATGACTGCGTAAAGGCCTTGTTCACATACCACATGGCAGTCCAGGATATGAATTCCGCAAGTCCTATGTAAAGTCAAAAAATCCGGTCGCGGCCGCGTTGCTCTTTCCACCTAAAATCTGTATATATCACGGCCATGTGCCGGGCCGGTGCGTCAACAGTCATCGTCGGATTCGACAGATCGCGCCGACGCCCGATGGGCAGGACTCCGAGGAGCGTTTTCGGACTGCTTGTGGGTCTCGGACTATGCGCTTACAGCGCGACCGGGCAGGCGACGCCCGACGGTGAGGCGCTGTTTCAAGAGCATTGTGCCGTCTGCCATCAGAACGCGCCGGCGGGCGCGAACCGAGCGCCGTCACCAGCCGTGCTCGCCGGAAAAACACGCGAGGAAATTGTGCGCGCGCTCGAATCCGGGACGATGGTGATTTACGGCAACCGGATGACGGCCAGGGAGCGGCGAGCCATTGCGCGGTTCCTCTCCTCGAACACGGCTACCAGTGCCGACGCTGCATCAGCCAATCTCTGTCCGAGCAAGAGACCGATCACTCCGTCTCTGTTGGCAAGCCCAGAGAAGTGGAATGGCTGGGGTGTCGATATCGTGAATAGCCGTTATCAGACGCATACCTCGATTGGCGCCGACAATATCGGGCAACTGAAACTGAAATGGGCGTTCGGCGTTCCCGATGCAAGCACCGCCTACGGACAGCCAACCGTTGTTGCAGGGCGGTTGTTCATTGGTTCTGGCGACGGTAGGGTTTTCGCGCTGGACGCTCGAACCGGGTGCATGATCTGGACCTACCAGGCTGAAACGACCGTGCGAACATCCATTACGGTGGGGGCGGGCGAGGCCGGGAAGTTTCTCGCATATTTCGGAGATGGAGAGGCGAATCTCTATGCAGTCGATGCAGAGAATGGAACGCTCGCGTGGAAGGTCCGAGCCGACCCGCATCGCACGGCAAGGATCACTGGGGCACCCCAACTCTATCGCAACCGCCTCTACATTCCCCTGGCTTCGAATGAGGAACTAAACGGCGGCGACCCAAGTTATCCCTGTTGTACATTTCGCGGAAACGTCACGGCCGTCGACGCGCTCACAGGAAAGCAGATCTGGAAGGGCTATGCGATCGTCGAGGAGCCGTCGGAGACAAAGCCGGGCACAAGCCACGCAAAGTTCAGTCCGGCGGGGGCGGCCATTTGGAGCGCGCCGACAATTGACGCCAAACTTGGCCGATTGTATGTGGGAACCGGTGACGCATACGTCGATCCGGCCGCCGACGGCACCGACGCGATCATTGCCTTCGACTTAGCCACCGGAAAACGCCTCTGGGTGCAGCAGAAGACCCCGGACGACGTATTCAACTTCGGTTGCATTGACCCGCGGCATTTCAATTGTCCGCCGCAACCGGGTGAAGACGTTGATTTCGGCTCCTCGCCGATCCTCGAGAATCTCGGCAGTGGACATCGGATCCTGCTAGCTGGGCAGAAGACAGGAGTGATGTATGGGCTCGACCCCGACCATGGCGGCCAGCAGCTGTGGCAACTGCGTGTGGGGCATGGCAGCGGGTTGGGGGGAATCGAATGGGGCTCGGCGAGCGACGGCCAGATTGTCTATGCCGCGAACTCCGATATTTCCACGCTCAGACCCTCCCAAGGGCCTCCCCCTCCCGCGGGGGGTCTTGCGGCCATTGACATCCGCACGGGACAGCTGGTTTGGAAAGTGATGCCTCCCAAACCGGCGTGCCAAGGCCAACCCGGTTGCAGCGCGGGCCAGCTCGCGGCTGTGACGTTGCTGCCGGGCGTCGTTTTCTCCGGGTCGATGGATGGTCACCTGCGCGGCTACTCAACCACAGACGGGAAGATCATCTGGGATTTCGATACCTTGCCCGATTTTTCGACCGTCAACGGCGTCAAAGCCCACGGCGGTTCCATGAGCGGAAGCGGCCCAGTTGTGGTGGGCAGCTGGCTCTACGTAACGTCCGGTTTTGACGTGACAACCGGGATGCCTGGGAACCTGATCCTTGCTTTCGAGCTGGCGCCTGCTATGAACAGTTCGGGGTCGAAGGGGCATTAGCGGCTGGTTCGGCAGGTGCGTGCTGCGCATCGAATGCGGCGTAGGGGTTCCGTGTGAGCCTTGCGCAAGGCTCGTAGTTTGCTAGACTGACGGGAGTTAGCCTGCCTAGAGCGGCAGGAAGTTGGCACGCACCTGGAGCCATTTGGGCTATCGTTGTTGTGGCCAAAGGGTTTAGAGCAAAGATGACCGTGGTGGAGAAAGCCGTACCAAGAGTAGACGGGCCTGAGGCCGTGCGACTGGTTGGTGAGCCGCTGCTCGATCGGATTGGCAACACCCCTCTGATTCGGTTGTCGCGTCTTGGTGCCAATTGGCCACACGTCGAGATCTGCGCCAAGGCGGAATGGTTCAACCCCGGGGGCTCGGTGAAGGACCGAGCGGCGTACGCGATGATTCGCGAGGGCGAGCGCACCGGAAAGCTGCGCCCCGGAAAAGTGATTCTCGACGCCACGAGCGGGAATACCGGCATCGCTTACGCCATGATCGGAGCAGCCCTAGGATATCGCGTCAAGCTGTGCCTGCCGTCGAGCGCGTCGCCCGAGCGGAAGCAGATTCTGGCGGCATACGGCGTCGAAGTTATCTTCACACCGGGAGATGAGGGAACCGACGGAGCGATCCGGCGGGTTCGGGAGATTTATCAGGCGGACCCAGAAAAGTACTTCTATCCTGATCAGTACGGTAACCCAGCCAACCCCGCGGCACATTATCGGACGACCGGTCCGGAGATCTGGCAGCAAACAAACGGCCGCATCACTCATTTTGTGGCGGGTCTGGGCACGAGTGGAACGTTTGTGGGCACGACGCGTCGCCTCAAAGAACTGAATCCGGAAGTCCGCTGCATCAGCATGCAGCCAGACTCGGGTTTTCATGGCCTGGAGGGGCTGAAGCACATGCCCACGGCGCTCGTGCCGCCGATCTACGATGCAACCCTCGCCGATGAAAATATCGAAGTCCAAACCGAAGCCGGGCAGCAAATCGCAAAGCAGCTGGCTCGCGAAGAGGGGATCCTGGTGGGTGTGAGCGCTGGAGCAGCGCTTTGGGCTTGCCTCGCCGTGGCCAAACGCCTGCCGCACGATAAGCGTGCCCTGATCGTAACCGTGTTCCCCGACTCCGGCGAGAAGTATTTGAGCGAGCGATTCTGGAGTGAGGAATGAGTGGGGCTCGGCTCACGGTCCGACAAGAAATGCTTCGCCGTATTCAAGCGCACGGTGTCGAAACCTATCCCCACGAATGTTGTGGCGCGCTGCTCGGCCGCGATGGGCAGGACTCGCGGGAAGTGATCGATGTCGTGCCGCTCGCCAATCGCCGTGGCGACTCGCGGCACAATCGATTTGAGGTGACGGCGGACGACGTCCGGTGGGCCGAGAAGGCGGCAAGAGAGAAACGGCTGGAGCTGATCGGATGGTACCACTCGCATCCCGATGCGCCGGCGCGTCCAAGTGAATACGACCGCGATCACGCTTGGCCATGGTATAGCTATGTGATCGTGAGCATCCACAACGGTCTTGCCCGCGATACGACTTCCTGGCGCTTACAGGACGATCGTACTGCATACGATCCGGAACCGATCGAGACCGTGGAGCACCCTGCTGGCATCCAATAAGTCTCTGCACCGGAGGAGGGTGAATGGCGGTTAAGGTGATTATCCCGACGCCCTTGCGGGCGTACGCGGGCAAGCAGGAAAGCGTCGAAGTACAGGCTGCGACGGTGGCGGAGGCACTATCCGCCGTTACAACCAAGTTTGTAGAGCTGAAGAAACATCTGTTTGGCGATGACGGTCGGCTGCGAAGCTTCGTCAATGTGTACGTCAACGACGAAGACATCCGCTACTTGAAGAAAGATCAGACAAATGTCAAGGCAGGCGATACGATCAGTATTGTTCCGTCGATCGCGGGAGGCACTCGCTGAACAGCGTTAGTGAACGGAGAGTTTTTATGGCCACCAAAATTCAGTCTCCCCAGAGGCAGGGGGTCGACACGAAAAGCAGCGGGCTCTCGAAGGATGAAGTCCTGCGCTACAGCCGTCACCTCATCATGCCCGAGGTTGGCATGGATGGACAGCTCAAGCTGAAGCAGGCGAGGGTCCTCTGCATCGGCACGGGTGGGCTTGGCGCACCGCTGGGGCTCTATCTCGCGGCTGCCGGCGTGGGTCAGATCGGGTTGGTCGATTTCGATGTGGTCGATTTCACGAATTTGCAGCGCCAAGTTCTGTTTGGCACAACTGACGTGGGCCGTCCCAAGATCACGGCGGCGGCCGACCGCCTGCGGAATTTGAACCCGGAGATCCGCATCGACGCCATTGAGGCGCGGCTGAGCAGTGAAAATGCGCTCGAACTGTTTCGAGATTATGACATCATCGTCGACGGCACGGACAATTTCCCGACTCGCTACTTGGTGAACGACGCGTGTGTTCTGCTGGGTAAACCCAACGTTTACGGCTCGATTTTCCGGTTTGAGGGGCAGATCACCGTCTTCGGGTATCCCGAAGGCCCCTGCTATAGGTGTCTTTATCCGGAACCGCCCCCGCCGGGTTTGGTACCTTCCTGTGCCGAAGGAGGAGTGCTGGGTGTACTGCCGGGAATCGTTGGCACGATCCAGGCGGCCGAGACGCTCAAGCTGATTATCGGCAAAGGCCAGCCGCTGGTTGGGCGCTTGCTGTTGTTCGACGCACTCGGAATGAAATTTCGCGAGCTCAAGCTGCGCAAGAATCCGGACTGCCCCGTTTGCGGTACCCATCCGACGGTGACCAAGTTGATCGACTACGCTGAATTCTGTGGGATTCGCGGCGAGGAGGCGCCAGGTACCGTGACCAACATTCCCGAGATGATGCCGAAGGAGCTGAAGTCGCGTCTCGATCGCGGCGACGATCTCTACATTCTCGATGTGCGTGAACCGCACGAATACCAGATTTGCAATCTGCACGGCCACTTGATTCCGCTCGGGGAACTTCCGCAGCGCGTCCATGAGCTGGACAGCTCGCGCGAGATCGTGGCGCACTGCCGCAGTGGCAAGCGCTCCGCCGAGGCCGTCGAGTTCCTGCAAAAGGCCGGCTTCCGTAAGATATGGAATCTGAAGGGTGGTATTCTCGCGTGGTCGGATGAAGTGGACCCAGCGGTCCCGAAATATTGACGCCGACTTGGCGAGCGAGCGAGACAACAGCGGAGGACGGAATGGCCACGACCAAGATTACGGTTCGCAGCGACGGCTCCATTCGGGTCGAAGGAGACTTTGAGATCGTCGATCAGGATGGCCGGGTCTTTGGTCTGGCCGGCCGGACCAAGATTGGCCTGTGCCGTTGCGGGCACTCGGAAACGAAGCCATTTTGCGACGGCTCGCACAAGAGAATCAACTTTCAGAGCGTGATTCAAGCCTACGACCTACCCCCCGTGCCGCCTGCTCCGCCCGTCGCCCCCCCCAAGGCGTAGTCACGCCCGGCTCCCGCAAGAAGGTTCTGCGCTGTGCAGGAATTGCCAGCGGTCGCGAGACTGTGTGTGTATCTTTTTGATACACGTGCAACGGACCCCACCAAAAGCCACAAGCAAATCGATATACTTAGCCAACAGCAGCACCAGTCCACACAACGGCATATTAAATGCAGTTGGGGAACAGGGGGCGGTGCCGTTTGCTTTTTCCTTGGGGGGCAAGGTGAATTGGGCTGGCAAGTTCGGGAGGAAACTACGCATACGGCTTGCGCTGATCGGCGCGGCTGGCGCGGCCTATGCTGTTCTGCTGTGGGTCTTGCGCAGTTCTTCCTACGCGGCGGAACCTCTTCTTGACACCTATCTCCAGATGGCGGGCAGCCTGATCGCTTTTACCTTCGCTGCCAATGCCCTGGTGCGATTCCGCGGAACTCACGACCGGATGTCGCTGATTCTGGCCTTTGGCTTTGTGGTGGCGGGGCTGATTGAGGCCGGAGCCAGCATGGCGCTTTATCGCGGGATGTTGGTGACGCCGTCTGTCAGCGACGAAATCTCGCTTGGTTGGCTCGCCGGACGAACGTTGCTGGGAATCGTGCTTTTGGCCTCTCTCGTTGTGGAGCAGCGCATTCCGGTCTCTCGCGATCCGGGCAAGGAGATTGCCGGCGTGGTGCTCATCGTCGGCGCCTCGGCGTACTTGACCAGCGTCTTCTACTTTATGCTGCCGCGCGCTCCCAAGATCCATCCCGGCACATTGTTGCCGCGTTCTTGGGACATGTTGCCGGCAGCGATTTTCATCGCCGCGACGATAGGCTTTGGCTGGAGGCTGCGCCGCGCCAGCACGGCGCTGGATCGCGCTCTATATATCGGTGCGGCACTGAACGTGATCTGCCATGTCACGATCAGCCAATCGCAACGTGTTCTTGACGCGCCCTACACGCTGTCGCATGTACTTATGGTGATGAGCTATGTCGTCGTTTTGGGTGGGACATTGCTGGACAATGCGCAGCTATTCGATCAGGTCAGCCGGCTGGCCGCCTCGGATTCGCTGACCGGGCTCGCCAATCATCGCCGGCTCCTCGAGGCGCTCGAAAATGAGATTCAGCGCTCGCGGCGCACAGGCCGCAGTTTTTCCCTACTGCTGTTTGATCTGGATGACCTGAAGAAGATCAATGACAAGTTTGGCCACCTGATGGGAAGCCACGCGATCAAGCGCCTCGGTATGGTGCTGCGGAACAACAGCCGGGCCATCGACACTCCGGCGCGTTACGGCGGCGACGAGTTCGCGCTCGTCCTGCCGGAAACCGGACCGCACGAAGCCGAGCAGACCGCCGCACGTATTTGTGAGCGGCTGGCACGGGACGGTGAAGAACCGACGATATCAGTCAGTGTGGGACAAGCGGTGTATCCACAGGACGGAAGCTCGATCGAGCAGCTTCTGGGAGCGGCCGATCTGGCGCTCTACCGAATGAAGCGGCGGGGCGAGGGAAGGTTGCGCTTGCATCAGATCGCCGCGTGCTTGTAAGCAGTCCAGGGGTGCGGAGACATGCCGTTGGGGATGGGACTCCCAAAGACGAAGAATTTCTCCGTTCTGCGGCGCGATACGCGCGTGCCGATGGAGGTGGAAGTCCAGATCCACGGTCACTCGATCTTGCCGGGCACTGAGTCGACCTTCACAGAGAACGTCAGCGCCCGAGGGGCCCGCGTGCTGACCACGCGGCGCTGGAAGGCCAACGAGCAGCTTGTAATCTCCACCACGGCCGGCTCGTTTCGCTCCGTCGCACGCGTCGCCTATTGCCAGCTGGTCCCACGTGCAGGCTATGCGGTCGGACTCGAGTTCGTAGACCCGACTGGGAGCTGGGTCGTCGACCCGCAGCCTCCTTCGGCTCGACAGGCCGGGAACTTCTCTACTGAATGAACCCAACCTTGGGCTCTTGTCCCGCCGGCGGGCCTTCCGGCAGAGGGCCAAACTGCGCTTCATAGCGGGTGATGTTTTCCTCCAGTGCACGCAGCAGCCTCTTGGCATGACTGGGGTTGATAATGAGGCTGGCGACGAGCTTTCCCTGCGGCACCGTCGGGAACAGGTAGACGAAATTCAGCGTAAACTCTTCGGCGTTGTGATGCACCACCACAAGATTGGAATACTGGCCAAGCAACTCCTTCTCATCGGCTTTGATCTGTACCTGTTGCTGCGGTTTCGGCGCTTCGGCCACGACCCCCTCCTTGTTGTGCCAACGTCCATTCTCGCGCCACTATAGCAAAGCGGACCCGTCTGGCCGATCACTTTTTCACAGCCACAGCAGCGAGAAGGGTTGACGCTGCATCGAGTTAAGCGTAGTTTATGTATGGAGTTTAGTACGGTTAATATGAAACGACGCCAGGACGCGCCGGAAAACAGTGCGACAGCACTGCCCTTGGGGCCAGCCCACCCCACGACGGACGTTGCGGCCGCGTCTCCCCTGGCCCGCGATCTCGCCCGTCTGTTGACGCACGAGGATGTGGATCGGGCTCGCGACCGCTGGGCTGTGAGCCGCGCTCGCAGGGCCGAGGGCCATTCCAAACTAGGAGGAAGACTCTCGCTGGTGTGGCTTTTGGTCGGACCGGGCGTGCTCGTCTTTTTAGGAGAAAACGACGCCCCCAGTATGCTTTCCTATTCGGCCACGGGCGCGCGCTTCGGCATCGGCTTCTTTATTCCTTTTGTGGTACTGACATTCGCGATGGGGCTGGTTGTGCAGGAAATGACCGTGCGCTTGGGGGCGGTCACGCACCGCGGTCACGCCGAGCTGATCTTCGATCGGTTCGGACGATTCTGGGGTCTGTTCGCCATGGGCGACCTGGTTCTGGGAAATTTTCTGACACTGGTGACCGAATTCATCGGAATTCGAGCCGGACTGGGATTTTTTGGCATCCGGCCGATCGTTGCAGTGGGGGCCGGGCTGGCGGTTGTCTTTGCGGCCATCACCACGGGCCGCTACTGGACCTGGGAGCGGATCACAATGGGCCTCGCGGTGTTCAATGGCCTGTTCGTTCCGGCGGCGCTGTTGGCGCGCCCTCATTGGGGCTCGGTAGCCTACTCGCTGCTGACCTGGACGCCTCTGCCGCATGGAAGGATCTTCGACATTCTTCTGCTGATTTTGGCGGACATCGGCGCAACCGTGACACCGTGGATGATTTTCTTTCAGCAAAGTGCGGTCGTGGACAAGGGCATGCAGCCTCTCGACATCGGCGCGGGGCGGTTCGACACGCTGCTCGGTGCCTTACTGGCCACGGTGTTCGCGATCGCGGCGATTGTCGCGACGTCGCCGCTGTTTCACCACGGCATCGACGCCTCCCAGTTCCAGGCAGCCCAGTTCGCCGAGGCCCTCGAGCCCTGGATCGGACATGTCGGCGCTGCGCTGTTTGCGCTCGGTATTTTCGAGGCTGGGATGGTGGCGGCGATTGCTATTTCCACATCGTCCGCCTACGCGTTTGGCGAAGTGCTCGGCACCGGACATAGCCTGAACCGGCCGCTTCGCGAGGCCTGGCCGTTCTATTCCACACTTCTGGGATCAGCCTTGACGGCCGGCGCGCTCGTGTTGGTACCCCACGCTCCGCTTGTATTCATTGTTCTGATCGTGAATGTGATAGCCGTGCTGGCGATGCCTCCCGCACTCGCCTTTCTGTTGCTGCTGGTGAACGATCGCGAGGTAATGGGAGAACACGTGAACAGCTTCTGGGAAAACACAGCGGCCATCACCGTGACTGTGCTTTTGATCTGCGCCGGCATTGGATTTGGACTGGCAACCGTTTTTCGTACCAGCTGAACCGACACAGACCAAGGAGGGAGAGCGTGAAACCAACCGAGATCGAGGTCAAGGCAAGCGCAGCAGCGCTCGAATGCGGCCCTGACGTTCTGCCACCCGATCTGGAGGATCCAAGCGTCGTGCTTTCCGTTTTGGAAGCCGACCAAGTGGTCGCCGCCAAGCAGCGCACGCACTTTGGGCGCAGGAATCTCTCCCTCGGGATGCGCGTCATGCTCTGGGGCCTGCGATTCTATGTGTTGGTCATGCTTGTGCTCGTGATCGTGTCGGCCATCCGGGCCCTCCATCCCGCCCCTTAGAGGGAGGCGGTCACGTTGTTGGAAGCCCACGCGCTATGGCAGAATTTCCGCTCGTCCCTTCCAGGAAAGGACGCCCTACGGCACGGGGTGCGCAGCCAGAGCGATCGGGCAAAAGGGTTCAGCTCGTCGGTTTCGTTGTTCTTCTGACGGCTTTGGGCCTGGCCTTGGCAGCACTGGTTTTCGCTGTCCAAGACTGGGCGGCGCGAGCCCAGGCACGCAAGCTCAACAATCCCTACCCACCGAGCGCCGAAGCGCTCGCCGCCGGGACGCAGGTGTACACGCAACATTGCCGGAGCTGTCACGGCGCTTATGGCGACGGCAAGGGCGAAAAAGCTGGCGAGTTATCGGTCGCACCCGGCGACTTCACAGACGCAGCGAAGATGGACTTGTTAAGCGACGGCGAACTGTACTGGCAGATCACCAAAGGTCATCGTCCCATGCCAGCCTTTGCCGACAAATTGAACGAGCAGCAGCGCTGGCAGGTCGTGGACTACCTGCGCACATTCGCAGCCAAGGCCAAGGGACCGCCGGCCGGACATCCTTAGCCGAGCGCGGATCGTCACTTTTCGACGCGAATCGCTTGCCGTGGTGCGGCGCGCACAATGGCATTGCGAGATTTGCGCTCCTCAGGAAACGGCAGATTCCGCGTCATCTCCTTCCGCACAAACTCGATGAACGCTTCCATCTGTGCCTGCATCTCGCCCATTTTGTCACGCATATTCAGAATGATCTCGATGCCTGCCAGATTGACGCCCAACTCGCGTGTCAGATTGAGGATCACTTCTAGCCTCTCGAGATCCTCGTCCGTATAAAGCCGTGTGTTTCCCTGCGACCGCGACGGCTTCAACAGTCCTACGCGCTCGTACAGCCGCAAGGTCTGCGGATGGAGCTTATACAGCTCGGCGACCGCGCTGATCATGTAACCGGCCTTTGCCTTTTTTCGCATTCGCACCCATCTCAGACAGCCGCCCGCGCGAAAACTTCGCGTCGCGGGTCCTGCTGGTCGAGCTTACTGAGTTCCTTCAAAAGATTTCGCACGCGCTCATCTTCCGGCTTGGGCACGACAACCTGCACCTCGATGATCTGATCGCCGCGCTCACCCGGGTGGCGCGCCGAGGGCGCGCCCTTTTCGCGCAGCCGCAGCTTTTTGCCGCTGTTTGTGCCCGGCGGAATGCGCACCTGCGCACGGCCATCGATCGTCGGCACCTCCACCTTCGCGCCCAGAGAGGCTTCGCTGACCGTAATGGGCACGACGGTATAAAGATCGTCTCCGCGTCGCTCAAAATACGGATGCGGCTGCACATTGGTGATGATGTAGAGGTCCCCAGGCGGCCCACCTCCTGTTCCAGCGTTGCCGCGCCCGGCGACGCGCACGCGCGATCCAGTCTGCGCGCCAGGAGGTATGCGTACGTCCAACGTTTCGACGCGCGCCACGCGCCCCTCGCCGCCGCAGGTCCGACAGACGGTGTGAAGCTTGCCGGTCCCGCCGCACCGCGAGCAGGTAATCTGAAAGCGCATCTTTCCGCTCACCTGCGTGACTTGGCCTGAGCCGTTACACGTGGGGCAAACTTTCTCGTCACCCGGCGCGACACCTGTGCCGTGGCAAACGTTGCAAACCTCCAGCCTTGTGAAACTCAACTTCTTCACCGCGCCGTGCATGGCCTCGGCGAAGGTGATGTCAATCTGATATTCGAGGTCGCTTCCAGGCTCGCGCTCGGTAGCTGTGTGTGCAGCCGTCGCTCCCCGGAAGAATTGGCTGAACAGATCTCGGAAGCTCGTCCCGCCTCCTCCCGGAGCGCCTCCGAAATCGAAACCGCCGAAATCGAAATGGATATCTTCTGGCGATTGTCCGCCATAGGCGGCGCCAGGCCCTGGCCCGCCTGCGCCGGGCGCATTGAACCCGAACTGGTCATACATCTGGCGCTTTTTGGGATCGGAAAGGACCTCGTAGGCTTCCTGAATCTGCTTGAATTTTTCTTCGGCGGATTTGTCGCCGGGATTCAGGTCAGGATGATACTTGCGTGCCAGCTTTCGGTAGGCGGCGCGGATCTCCTTGGCGTTGGCTTTTCGCCCGACCCCGAGTAGCTCGTAGTAATCCGTCTTGGTTGTCGTGGCCATATGGTGGATTCCCGGAGCTGGCTCGATGCCCTCCTACAGAGCGCTTTTCACAGTTTGGCCCATCGCGCGTTCCATTCCGCCAGCTCTTCGGCCTCACGCGCGAGCTCCTCTTTCTTTTCTCGCTGGCCTTCGGACCGCAGGGCCATAGCGGCTTCCTTTTGGTTGGCCCGCTCGATCCAGCGGTCGATCAAAACCATTTTCTGCGCGACGCTTTCCGGCGCCGCTTTGAAGCGCAAGAACGTTCCGGTAATCTCAATCGATCGCGGTGCGAAATCCGGCGGGACGTCCTGCTGCGCGTCGTAAAACAATCGCCGCCAATCACCGGACGGCGACTCGCTGATCGAAAGCTGCACCATATAGAAATTGTCGCGGACCTTCTGGACCGCCTGTGGCGCACTCGCCCGCCGGATGTGGCTCATGCTCCGCCGCTCCCAAAAGCTCGCAGGGGCGGGTAGAAACCCGCCCCTGCCGTGCTCCATCAAGTCCCTGGTTTAGTTGGGCTTTTTTGACTCATCGACATCGACAAACTCGGCGTCGACCACGTCGCCTTGGCCAGCGGTGGGCCCCTGGCCCGCCGCACCACCGCCGGACTGTCCTTGTGCTCCGGACGCAGCTGCACCGGCAGCCTGTTGGGCCTTGTAGAGTGATTCGCCGAGGCGATGCAGAGCTTTGGTCAGGCTTTCTGACGCCGCGTTGAGTCTGTCGGCACCGCCCTCGGCCAGGGCTCGCCGTGCCTCTTCGATCGCGGCTTCCGCGGCCTTGACGTCTGCGTCGCTGAGCTTCTCGCGGTTTTCCTTGATCAGCTTTTCACCCTGGTAGACCAGACTGTCGAGCTTGTTGCGAGCCTCCACTTCCGACAGGTGTTCCTTGTCCTCGGTCGCGTGCGCCTCGGCTTCCTTCTTCATGCGCTCGGCCTCGTCCTTGCTCAAACCAGTCGAAGCAGTGATGGTGATCTTCTGCTCCTTGTTTGTCGCGGTGTCCTTCGCCGAGACGTTGAGGATGCCGTTGGCATCGATATCAAACGTCACCTCGATCTGTGGCAGGCCCCGCGGCGCCGGTGGAATTCCGATCAGATGGAATTTCCCGAGGGAGCGGTTGCCGCTGGCAACCGGCCGCTCGCCTTGCAGCACGTGAATCTCGACCGACGTCTGGTTGTCTGCTGCCGTTGAAAAGATCTCTGACTTGCGCGTCGGGATCGTTGTGTTTCGCGGAATCAGAACTGTCATTACGCCGCCGAGGGTTTCGACACCGAGCGAAAGCGGTGTCACGTCCAGCAGCAGGATGTCCTTCACCTCTCCGCCCAACACCCCGCCTTGAATGGCTGCGCCCACCGCGACGACTTCGTCCGGATTCACACCCTTGTGTGGCTCCTTCCCGCCGAAGAGGTTCTTCACAATGTCCACCACTCGGGGGATGCGAGTCGAGCCGCCGACGAGCACCACTTCGTCGATTTTGTCCGGCGTCAAACCAGCATCACTCATGGCCTGCTTCACGGGCCCGACCGTCCGCTGGAGCAGATCTTCCATCAGCTGCTCGAGTTTTGCCCGGGTCAGCTTCACCTGCATGTGCTTGGGGCCCGAGGCGTCGGCCGTGAGGAACGGCAAATTGATCTCTGTCTCCTGCAATTGTGACAACTCGATTTTGGCTTTCTCTGCTGCTTCCTTGAGCCGCTGAATGGCCATGCGATCTTTGCTCACATCGACGCCCTGGTCGCGCTTGAACTCTGCCACCAGCCAATCGACGACGCGCTGATCGATATCGTCGCCGCCCAAGTGTGTGTCGCCGTTGGTCGACTTGACTTCGACGACGCCTTCGCCCACTTCCAAGATAGAAATATCGAACGTGCCGCCGCCAAGATCGTATACGGCGATCGTCTCTTCTTTCTTCTTGTCGAGGCCGTAGGCCAGCGCCGCCGCCGTAGGCTCGTTGATGATCCGCAGCACTTCCAGGCCGGCAATTTCCCCAGCCTGCTTGGTGGCTTGCCGTTGGCTGTCGTTGAAGTAGGCCGGGACCGTAATCACGGCTTTCGTTACTTTCTCGCCCAGGAAGTCTTCCGCAGCGCTTTTCAGCTTTTGCAGAATCATGGCGGAGATTTCCGGCGGGCTGTAGGTCTTGCCGGCGATCTCCACGCGCGCGTCATCGTGCGGGCCGCGCGTCACCTTGTAGGGAACACGCTTGATCTCATCGGCCACTTCCTCATAGCGCCGCCCCATGAAACGCTTGATCGAATAGACCGTATTCTCGGGGTTGGTGATGGCCTGCCGTTTGGCTACCTGGCCCACCAGCCGCTCCCCCGTCTTGGTAATTCCCACGACGGAAGGGGTCGTGCGGCCACCTTCTTGGTTGGGAATCACGACGGGTTCGCCGCCCTGCATCACGGCCACAACCGAGTTGGTCGTGCCTAGATCAATACCGATAATCTTGCTCATAGAATCCGCTCCTGACAAACTCGCGCTGGCTCGGCTCGAAACGGCCTGCCGTTACGACGCGGCTAGGATACACGTTGAGCGTACTATTGTCAAGTTTCTTGTGTGTATATAAGTTGATTGTATAGTTACAGTTAGGTGGATTTGTGTCGTCGTTGGCTTCTGGGACTCGCTGCGTTCCCAAGGGCGCTAGGCGAAGCTAGCTCGGTCGTTGGGCTTGCTTGGCTTCCCATCGCCGGCCAATGGCGGCCCTGCGATGAGAATCACATCGTTGCTTAGGCGAAACGCCTGATGAGTCGCGGGCGTCGGAGCATCGATTCGCGCTACAATGGGCCCAGATGCAGCCTGACCATGAGGGGGAAAGGAATTGAATTACCGATCTGATCAACTGCTCGCGCCGACCTCGTTTGGAAACCAACGGCCCATCCGGACCTGGTGGCTTGTTGTCCTTCTGTTGCTCTCGGCTACGCTTTTTCCATCGTTCGTGCAGGCGCAAGGCGCCTCGTCAACGACAGTGAAGTCATCAGGTACATCTGCGGCCAAGACCAACACCGGTGCGACCAAAAACGCGGACCCAAAACCGGTTGCAGCCGGCCCCCTTGTGAAAAGCTACGGCTCGGCTAGCGCGCCCATTCGAATGGACGTGTTCACTGATTATCAGTGCCCATCCTGCCGGAACTTCTACGAAAGCAGCCTGCGTCAACTGATTGCCAGCGACTACGTTACGTCGGGCAAAGTCTACCTGGTGCACCATGATTTTCCGCTGCGGGCTCACATGTATTCGGGCCTGGCCGCCCGTTGGGCGAACGCAGCTGCGAGGGTCGGCGAATTCCCCGAAGTCGAAGCAGCTCTCTATGAAAACCAAGATGCCTGGGGAGCCAGCGGAGACATCCCTAAGTACGTTGCCGCGGCAATGCCCGCGGCGGACTTCAAGCGCATGGAGACACTTGTGAAATCCTGCGAATCGCCTCCTCCCACCTCCAGTTGGGACCACGGAGACCCGCTCGCAAACGATTCGCATCCCTGCGCCTTTGACTACGCCGTTCGCGACGATATCGAGCTGGGCTACAAAGTTCCTGTCCAAGCCACGCCAACCTACGTCATCACGTACAAAGGTCAGAAGTTGCCGGCTGGATCGGGCATCGTCTCATGGCCGATTTTGAAGCAATTTTTCGATTCTCTCTTGGCGCAGCAGTAAGCGGACCGGTCTCGCTGTGTCGAACCATCGAACTAGCGTTCCGAGTGAACACAAGAAGTGGGGGAAAGGTCTCCTGCTCCTGGGGCGCGTTGCGCTCGGGATCGTCTTTATCGTCGCGGCCTATATGAAGATGAGGCCACAGCCAGCAATGGCTTGGTCGCTGGCTTCGATCGAAACCTCGCTTTCGATGTTTGCGATGGGCGTCGACTCCTACCAGATCTTGCCGCCGTGGGCGGTCAGCCTGGTCGCTCATGGCCTACCCCCGTTTGAACTCATTTTGGGCTTGTGGCTGCTGACCGGAGTTGCCTTACGCGCCTCTTCGTTGGTTGCCGCGCTCATGATTTGCGGGTTTTTTCTGGCTATGACTTCGGCCTACCGGCGTGGCTTAACCATTAGTTGTGGGTGCTTTGGTCCAGGTGAGCAGATTGGACCGAAGCGGCTCATCGAAGAGGGTCTAATGCTGCTTCCGCTCGCTTTGGCCGTTTGCATCGGTGCCTTCCTGCTTTCGAAGCCGCGCACCCCACTGGGTGACGCGACCCCCTCCACCTCGCCGGTCGAGTCTTGATGAGCACGCTGACGTCTGCAGGTTAGGTAGGTGTAAGGACCCGTGGATCAATCGGCGTTGGAAGCTAGCGTCGGATTGGGGGACACGTTGCGGAGGTAGCGCCAGGGGTTTACCGGCGTGTTGTAGATGCGCACCTCATAGTGAAGGTGAGGTCCTGTCGAGCGTCCACTATCGCCTTCATAGCCGATCACATCGCCCGCCTTCACGTGCATGCCAGCTTGGACGTTGAAGCCAGACAGGTGGCCGTACCAGGTTGTCACTCCAAAGCCGTGGTCGATAATCACGAGCCGACCGTATCCCGCACGCTGTTCTACCGTTTCGGCGATACCGTCTGCCGTAGCTCGGACCACGTCACCGTAGTGGGAAGCAATATCCAGTCCTGAATGGAACGCACCTTCACCGCTAAACGGATCCATGCGCTCGCCGAACACTCCGGTGATGTGCCCCGCCACGGGCCAAAGCGTGGGCGCAATCCCCAGCGTGGTCAACTGCATCGCCGGAAGCAGCCGCATACCCGCGCTGGACATCGAGACGGCGGTCACATTCTTTTCCAAATAGCTAAACTCGTCGAGAGAGGTCTGATACTCCGCTTCCTCCGGCGTGGCACTCCCGTCGGTGAGCCCAAATGGCGTCTGGCTAAAGTGCGTGATACCGTAAGCCATCGCGACCTCGCCCGCCAGCGACTGCAGAGAGTTCAAGCGCTGGTTGGTATCCGACACCTGGTTCTGCAGACGCGTATATTGCCGCTTGAGCGATTCCTGTTCTGCCCGAAGGGAATTGTAGCTGGCCGCCTTCCAGAGCATGCGCGAGTACGACCCCATCCCCGCCGCGATGGTGATTCCGCCGACAACCGCAAGAATCCCCAACACATGCAGCGCGTACGAGGGCACGCGCAAGCGTCTCATGTCGCCCGAGGCGCTCGAGGCAATAAAAAAGGTGTAAGACTTGCTTCTCATAAGTCTTAGCGAGCTTCTTCTAAAATGATCCTGCTGTATGGTCGGCTTGATGCCGCGCGCCCCCTTCCACGGCCCGCCGTCGCCATTAGTGCGAATGCGTTAGATTATAGGTTTGAACCGAGAGCCCTGGTTCGAAACCGGACGGATTGTATTGACTTTAGCTCTGGGCGTCAACCCTGATCTTCTCCCTCCCTAGATTCCTGTCCTCGCTTCCGAATCCAAGGAACTCTATAATTCCAGGGTTTAGTGCATTCTACCGTGTGGCGGCAGCGCCGCACAAGCTGGTCTGACGTACAGGTGTAATGTCGGAAGATCAATTGATCGAACGGATTCGCGTCGCACTCTGCCAAAGGAGTGTCACTGGCTCGACGTTGCACCTTGGTATCGGAGACGACGCAGCTGTCGTCGCTGCTCGCCCGGATGCCGACTGGGTATTGAGCGCGGACGCATTTCTAGAAGGCGTTCACTTTCTTGCGGATACCCACGCCGATTCTATCGGGTACAAGGCACTGGCGCGAGCGACGAGTGACCTTGCTGCCATGGGTGCGACGCCACGCTTTTTCCTGCTGACCTTGGCCCTACCACAGAGCCGCATCGGTCGATGGCTTGACGACTTCCTGGGTGGCTTACGGCGCGCAGGCGATAACTTCGGGATGATCCTCGTCGGAGGCGACACTACCCTGAGTCCCGCGATTTTTATCAGCCTAACGGTCGTGGGCGAAATCGCTCCTGGTCGCGCCGTTACACGTTCCGGTGCCAGTCCTGGCGATCTGATCTTTGTCACAGGTACCCTGGGAAGCGCTCAGCTCGGTCTGTGGCTGTTGAAGAACCACCTGTTAGGACCGATCCATCGCCGTCCCAACGGTCGGTTTTCTCCGCTAAAAGCGCACTTGTATCCTGCTATCCAACATCGTCTGGGCGCATGGCTGGCGGATCACCGCCTTGTATCGGCCATGATTGACGTATCGGACGGACTATCGACCGATCTCGATCGCTTTTGCCGAGCAAGTGGCGTGGGAGCCCGCATCTGGGCGGACCGCCTTCCCTGTCCCAGGCTCCCTAGCCGGCTGCGGGGCAAACCTCTCAAAGCATCTGCGCGATGCGGATTTCGGCCACTCGAGCTGGCACTGCACGGAGGCGATGACTATGAACTGCTGTTCACCTGCTCTCGGCGCAACGTAAAGCGTTTGCGGCGCGCGCTGCGGTTCGCCAAGTTCACAGAAATCGGCGAGATCGTGCGCGGCCGTCAAGTCACACTCATTGAAAAGGATGGCGCGGCGCGCCGGCTGGTTCCAAGAGGATGGGATCCGTTTCGCTCATAGAACTACTGCGGAGCCGGATCGGTCGCCGACGTCGTGGCGTGTGCCTCGGCAGATGGCGCGGGCTCGGATGATTTTACGGCTGCCGATGATTTCGGCGGCTCAGGCACGTTCGGCGGTGCTGGTTGCGGCTGTGTGCTTTTGGCCTGCGTGAGGCCCTGCTCGGCCGCATCGGCAGGAGGAGCCGTATCCGGTGTATCGACTTGCACCAGATGGGCGCCTGTTTGTTTTTCGAGCGGCACTACATTCGGAAAGTCTTCGACCGGCAAGCCCTGCATGGCTTGCTGCATAAACTCGATCCAGATCGGAAGTGCGGCTCGCGCGCCGGTTTCCTTCTTACCCAGCGATTGACTGGGCTCATCGTTTCCCATCCACACGCCGGCCGTGATCTGTGGAGTGAAGCCGATGTACCAAGCGTCGGTGAAATTGTTCGTCGTTCCGGTCTTGCCAGCCGAAGGGCGGTTGAGTTCCTTGGCACGGACCCCGGTTCCGAACTGTACGACTTCCTCGAGCATGGCGACCATCGTGCGTGCCACGTCGGGCGGAATCACATCCGTCACAACCGGCCGTGCCTGTTCGAGAACCGATCCGTCGTAGGACGTCACTCGCTCGATGAAATACGGATCGATATGAATTCCGTCGTCCGGGAAGACGGTAAAAGCGGAGATGTGCTCAATGGGCGTTAAGTCGGCCGCGCCAAGTGCCAGCGGCAGGTACGGCGGCAGGGGGCTGGTGATTCCGAATTTGCGCACAAGATCGATCGTGTTCTCAATGCCGACTTTGTCGAGCGTACGGACGGCAGGAATGTTGCGAGAGTCGGCCAGGGCGCGGCGCAGAGTGATGCGTCCTTCGAATTTCTCGTCGTAGTTATGGGGTGAGTACTCCTGCCCGCCGCTGCGGTATGTAACCGGCGCGTCCACGACCGTATCGAAGGGCGAGGCTCCCTGTGCAATCGCTTCGGTATAGACGTACACCTTGAACGAGCTGCCCGTCTGGCGCAAGGCCTGTGTGGCGCGATTGAATTTCGATTCTTCAAAATCGTAGCCTCCCACCATGGCCTTGATTCCGCCCGTCGCGTTGTCGATGGCCACGAGCGCGGCCTGAGCCATCGGCTCCTGCTCGAGCTCGACCTGCGCCGCCGTGCCCTGGATCTCCTTGATTTGCACGATCACAAGGTCACCGGGCTTCACTAGCTCCGTGATCACTTTGTGTCCGGTCCAAGCACAGTCGGCTGGCGTAAGCATGGCGTGGTACGGGCCGATCTTGATCCAGGCGAACGTCGGCTGGGCTGAGGTCACCAGCCCGGTGACGTAGTCGCCCTTCTGCATGGGCCCTTTCCAGTCGTCACTCTGATATTTGTCGGGCGTTCCCAAATTCTCATCGATGACGTTGTGAAGATGCCCGCGCCACCCATGGCGGCGGTCGTAGGCGTGCAGGCCGTCGCGCACCGCTCGATCCGCTGCTCTTTGCATGGCCACATTCAAAGTGGTATTTACGCGCAAGCCCTGCTCGTGGACGGCTGCCGTGCCATAGGTGTGCTCGAGATACTGGCGAATCTCTTCGACGAAATAGGGAGCTAGGTCATTGCGCAGGGATGCGATATGAAGAGCAAGCGACTGCTTGCTTGCTTGTTCAGCTTGCGTCGCACTGACCCTGCCATCGTGTTCCATCAGTGAGAGCACCAGATTTCGACGGGCTAGCGCACGATCGGGATGCGTGATCGGAGAATAGATCGGGCCACGGATCATGGCGGCGAGCAGAGCGGCTTCCTCGAGCGTCAACTCGCCGACCGGCTTGCTGAAATAGTACTCCGACGCCGCCTCGAAACCGTAATTCCCTGAGCCAAGATAGATTTGATTGCAGTACATCGTAAAAATCTGCTCTTTGGTGTAGTGCCGCTCAATTTGCAGGGCGAGGATCGCCTCCTCGATCTTGCGGTGAAAGCTTCGGTCAGAGCGATCGAGGAACAATCCGCCAGCCAGCTGCATGGTGAGCGTGCTGGCGCCCTCAGCTTTGCGGTGGGAAAGAAGATCATGCCAGGCCGCGCCCAGCACGCGCGGGAAGTCGACGCCCCAGTGCTGCTCAAAATGCTGGTCTTCAGTTGAAAGGACGGCATCCCGGAGGACCTTCGGAAACTGGCTATAGGTGAGAAGAATGCGACGTTGAAGAGCAAACGTGCCGACGGGCTCTCCATCATCGGCGTAGAGCTCTGTCTGTACCTGGGGACGATAGTCCTCGAGCGCGTAAATCTCAGGCAAGTCGCTGGAATAAACAAACAGCAGCCCGGCCGCCGTGCCGACTGCCATGGAGCAGATCAACAGGAACGCGAAGGCGAGGCGCCCGAGAAGGGTGCCGCCCCCGATCTTCATGGTCGCCCGATAAAATCTCTCTTCCACGCCCAGATATTCTATCGCATTGCGGACAAAGCATCGGGCTATCGTTCGTCACCGTCACAGCCTCTCCCCGAAGCATCATCCGACGCCGCCTGGCGACGACCTCGTTATCCCAGCAAGCCGCTTCGCTCTTCGCCACAAGACCTGGAGCTTGAGCTGCCCTGCGATGACATCACCGAGGACCCGAGCGTGCTGGCTAGGCGAGCGCCCTCTTCAGGCGCTTGGTGGTCTTCACCACCTGCCGCTTGAGGACGTCGATCTGCTTAGTGAGATCATCGAGTTCTTTCCTCGCAACAACACCCGCTTTTCGCACTTTGTGAGCCGTGCGGTCGGCGCGGCCCATCGCCTTACCGATCTTGACCGCGGCCTCCTTTAGCTTGTCACGCTTGGCCATCTGTCGTCCTCCCTTCGGTTGGTGGATCTGGCAGCGACTTTGGTTGGAATCGATTGTCGGCACTATGACTGCCGAAATGCGCTTGATCGCACGATCAAGCAGTGGCCGGAGTGCAAAATTCGTTGAAGGCGCGCACTAGTACAGCAGCGATGCTGAACGGATCGCTGCTTTCGATATCGCGCCGCTCCATCATAAAGGCCAGCTTGCCGTCGCGCATCAGCGCAACCGACGGCGAAGACGGAGGATAACCGGTGAAGTATGTTCGGGCTTGCGCGGTCGCTTCTGGATCCTGCCCAGCGAACACGGTCACCAGAACTTCCGGCCGCACTTTATTCATCAGGGCTCGCGCGATTGCCGGGCGCGCCTTGCCCGCAGCACACCCGCACACGGAATTGACCACGACCAGGACCGTACGCCGTTCGCGACCAAGCACCGCATCGACTTCTCTCGGTGTCCGCAGCTCGCTAAAGCCGACCCGTGTCAGTTCCTCGCGCATGTCCCGAGCCATCTCTTCAGGAATCATCGCTGCTCCTTTACCATGTGAGATCACCGTTTGGCCCACTAAGGGCGAACGCCACGACGCGGACCAAAACGCCCCTCACCAGAAGAACTATACCACGCGTCGTTCATCGTTTCGCGCCAGGGTTCGCGGCACGGGGGTTAGCTGAACCGGGCCTGTCAGCAGTTAATCATAAATGTGGACATCTGCTCGAAGAATGTCCGCAAAAGCTGCTCGACTTCGGCCGGCAATGCGGATTCGGCCAAGGCATTGTTCATGAGCGTGAGCCAGCGGTCACGCGCCGCCTGATCGATCGGGAACCGGAGGTGCCGCGCACGCAGGCGAGGATGGCCTCGTTGCTCGATGTACTGCTCGGGGCCGCCGAACCGGTAAATGAGGAAATTGCGAAGGCGCTGTTCGGCCGCCGCGCGATCATTCTCCGGATACATTTTTCCAAGGATGTCGTCGTGAGGGACCTGCCGATAAAAGGCGCTCACCAGGCGGGTGAATCCCTGCTCGCCAACGATGGGATAGATTTCGGCTTCGTCCATCGAACAGGTCAGTCTAGCATTGATGCGAGTGCTACAGGATGTCGGCCGAGACACCGCCGGACATTCCCCCGATTCCCATCGGCGTTAGAAATGGGATAAAGGACGCGTGCTGTCGCCCGACAGCAGCGTACCGTAACCGGCCACGCGGCCACTAAGTCCCAGAAGCCGAACGCCTGCCCACAGTGCGTGGGGAAGACTTGAGACGACGGGAACGCCCGAGCGCTGTTCGAGCGGCGCGAGAATTTCCAGTGTTTTCAAAGCTCCGCAAGAGATCAGAATGGCATCGGCCTTGGGCGCTTCGCTCCATACACTTGTGGTGAACTCGAGCAACTCTTCTTCCGTCACCGGTGAGCGATCCTCGAAGCGTTCGATGCCCATGCCCTCGATCGCGAGTAACGCAAAGCCTGACTCTGCAAGAAACGCGTAGAGCCGCTGATTGACTTCCTGGTTGTAGGCAGTGGCGACGGCGAGTCGATGCCCGCCGACTGCTCGAAGGCCTTCGACAATTGCGGTACTCATGGTAATGGCGGGCAGACCCGTCGCTCTCCCGATACGCTCCTGTAGCTGCTGATTGAACGCAGCACCCTTATAGAACGTCAAAGACGTTCCCATCACGCAGATCGCGTTTGCACCTTCCGCCCTAAGCTGCTCAGCAGCGGGCACGATGCGATCGACGACGTGGTCGTAGCCTTCTGGCGTCATGCGTTCCAGACCAACGCCCACAGCAAGGAAGCGTACGCCGGACGGATACATCCGTTCGGCCTCAGGCGGCACGGGGGTATCTGCCGGCGGGAAGATCATGCCGAGCACGGGACTGGCAGCCTGGCCAGAAACACGCCATGCTGGCAAGGCAGCCCCTAGAGCCACAATGAGGAACTCGCGGCGGGAACGGGACGTCACGTGCGTCTCCGATTCAGTAGCCTTCGCGGACGATCTTATACCCAGCCCCGCAAACCGCGAAGAGCTAGGGTCTGGGCAAGGATGGCGGCCGTGGGCGCAGCTTCCACAAAGACCTTTGCTCAGGGGATGCCCAGCAGCGTGCAAGCGTTTTTGTAATAGAGCTTTTCGCGGTCCTGTTGCGACAGATCGAGCGCATCAATCGCACGAATCGTTTCGCGAATGTACATCGGCCCGCCCTCCGGATCAAACGGCGCGTCCGAGGAGAAGAGCATGTGATCGACTCCATAGAAATCGAGCGCACAAGCAAGCGCCGATTGAGAGCCGAAGGTAGCCGTATCCGCGTAGAAAAGCTTGAAATAATCGAGCGGGCGCTTTTTCAATTGTTTCAGCAGAGGACGGTAGTCGGTGTTCGATGTGCGCGCCCCCAGTTGATCCCAGCCTGGTCCGACCCGCCCTTCAAAAAATGGAATCATGCCCCCGGCGTGATGAATGATGAAGTTGAGGCCTGGCATTTCGTCCAGCATCTTGGAAAACACCAGACGCGCCTGCGCGGCGCTGGATTCGTAGGGCCATCCGAACGTCCACCAGATTTCGTACAGCGACTCGGGCTCACCCTGATAGTCGGGAAAGCCCGCCGTACGGGCCGGATGAATCCAGATCGGTTTTCCAAGTCGTTCCATTTCGCGGAAGACCGGGCGAAACTCCGGCGCATCGAGCGCTCGGCCGGCCACGTTGGAATAAATCTGAATGCCACAGGCTCCCAAATCCTGGACTGCGCGTCGGGCCTCTTCGACCGCACCCTCCGGGTCGCGCATCGGTACCGATGCGATGAAGCTTGGAAAACGGTCCGGGTATCTTCGGCAGAGTTCCGCCATGGAGTCGCTGCCGATCCGCGAGAGCTCGCGCCAGGATTTTGGTGGACCCGCGACGTCGGGCGGTGGAGACGCCAGCGAGAGAATCTGTTGATATCCTTCGAACTGGTCCATCACCTGGAAGCGCCGATCAAGATTGGTCATCATCGGAACCGCTTCGCTGCGGCGGTGCATGTCCTTCATCTGTCCGGTCGCGTCGAGCAGCGCTTTGTGAAATTCCTTCGGCCAGATATGAGTGAAAATATCGAGCTTTCTCATCACTGCGGAGCTCCTCCCTCGATCGCTTGTTTTGCTTCCACCTGACGCATCATCTCATCCGGATCGTCGGTGCGATCGATGTAGCGCCCCGAGAGTGCGTCATAGCGGCCCGATGCCAGCGCCACGCAGCGGTCGGTACACCAAGGGATCCCGTCGTGCGGGCTTTGCTGGCCCTTGAGTTCATGCAGGCGCTCGACCATCTCGGGCACCCATCGCTGCGCATCGAGCGAATTCATGGTTTCGTCGGCCATGTCGGTCATGATCGAGCCGGGATCGAGCGCAAAACACGCCACGCCGTGCGGCTTCGCTTCGTTCGCGACCAGTTCGGCCAGCTTGTTTTGTGCCGCCTTGCCGAGGCTGTAAGCCGAAAGACTCGCCGTCAGCCGGTACGAGCGCGGGGAGGAAATCAAAATGATCCGTCCCGCACGGCGGGCGATCATTCCCGGCACGACAGCCGTCATGAACAGCATCGGCGCCAAAATGTGCAGCTTCTGCGCGTCCCACCACGCCTCGGGATCGACCACGCCGATCGGCCCATAGGGTCCGGCGATTCCCGCGTTGTTGACGAGAATCGTTGTGCCACCGAGCTTTGCCTCGATCGTGCGCACGATGCGCTCGACGTCGGCTCGATAGGTAGCGTCGCCTTCGACCACAATGGCGCGTCCTCGGGTCGCTTCGATCTCGGCCAGCGTCTGGTCGAGCTGGGATTTTGTCCGTGCAGTCAGGCCGACTGCTGCGCCCTCGGCTGCAAAGCGGAGCGCAATTCCGCGGCCGATGCCGCGACCGGCCCCCGTGACGATTGCGACCTGCCCCTGAAGCACTCCTGCCATGGGCACCTCTCCGGATCATTGGGCTTAGCTCTTGCCGCGCCGCTCAAGAATACTGGCGACTGGGCCTTATTCAACGGCAGGCGCAAGCGACGGCGCCGTTCGCTGGGCCGGTGGCGTGGCGAACAGGAGAGCGACGACGGCTGCAAATGACAGTCCGGCGACGGAATAAAACGCGGGCGCGTAACTAGCGTAGTGATCATAGACGATGCCGGCCAGATAGGGGCCTGCAGCGCCCGCGGTTGTGCCGACAGCGATCAGCACACCGAGAATCGAAGCATACGCCTTCGCGCCAAAATAGTTTCCCGGCAGCGTCATCAGGCAGGAAAAGGACGCTCCGAATCCCGTCCCGAGGCAGGTTGCGTAGAGATAGAGTCCCGCCTTGCCGCTGGCGTTGAGCGCCAGAATCATACCCACACCGAAAATCGCCGACGCCACCGCCCAAATCCGCCGCGGCTCAATGCGGTCGCCCCATACGATCACAAGCAACTGCCCCGCCAGCGAGGCAAACAGCATCGTCGAGATGGAAAACGCTGCTTCGGAAGCGGTGTAACCCAGGTCTTTCAGGTGAACGACGCCGTGTGCCAGCACCAGTGGGTAGCCGGCACTGATCCCGAGGCTTGAGAAAAGGATCAGCCAGATCGCTGGAGATTGAAAAACGTCGCGGAACGTCCACTCCAGGGTCGTTTTGTGTACGCTCTGGACCCGCACCGGCCCGGCCGATCCAGAAGGTGATCGGGCGCCGCTCGCGGCCCTCCCGTCCGGAAATTGCCCGAGATCGGCAGGCCTTTCCTTGACGAAGAGCGCGGCCAGGGCCGCTGCCAACAGACTCAGCCCCGCCATCAGCCACCATCCCGCGCGCCAGCTTCCGCCAAAATGCCGGATCAGTCGATCAAGCGACGGCGCAGCGACGAATCCCCCGATTCCACTGCCCGTGTGAACCAGTGTAATCGCGCGCGCTTTGCCCTCGACAAACCATTGCCCGATGCAGGACTGCGCGCCGAGCACACCGCAGGCAAGCGCCCCCAGGCCGATGATCACGCTGAAAACGACGTACACGCCGAGGCTGGTGTGGACCGCGAGCGCCATCAGCAGCGCGCCCGTCATCACCACCAGGCATCCCAGGGTGGCCGTGAACCGGACGCCTCGTTTATTGATCAGCAGGGCAACGAGCGGTGCGGGCAAGCCCACCATCCATTGGAAAAGCCCGTAGGCCAGCCCCAGTGCGCTGCGGCCCAGATGCAGGTCCGACGCCATGTAGGCGTTGACCACACTTGCGCCGTAGAGCGGAAAGGCGAAGCTGGTGAATAGGATGAGCCAAAAGACGACAAGCAGTTTCCAGCCGTAGAAACTCACCGGACGCGTCATGTCGCCCCTTGCGGCGGGACCGAGTTCCTCCGATCGCGTGCCGCCACGCGCGAAAGCCTACTGCAGTTCTTCGGCGGGAACCCAATTGCCGTGCACCTGATTGCGCAGGCGCAGCGGCAGATGAGCCGTCGCGATAGGCCCCTTGTCGAGGTGCTCGGCCTCAAAGACCAGAATGTCGGACAGTTGCGTATCGTGCAAGTCGGCGACAAGCGCCAGGTATCCCTCGTGCCCCGGCGTCTTCGAAGGAATGTGAACCTCCTCCTGAATCGTGACTGGCCGATTCGAATGCCACGATTTCAGCTTCCCGCTCTTCACTTCGAGACGGCTGAGAGTATTGAACCCCGCGCCGACCGGCCCCGCCACGAGCGGCGGCCCAGCTTCTGGATCAAAGCGCTCGTAATAGCCGATCGAGTAGTCCTTCATGTGGTCTTTGTTCGCGATGCGCGGAAAGTCGCCCGAGGGCGCCAGCTTGTACTCCTCAAATCCTTCTCCCGGCTTCGAGATGTCAAATGTCCAACGCACCACGCGGCCATAGGCCATGTCTTCCGGCGTTGGATGAATGTGCGATGCCTGCTGAATGAACGGGAACGGCGCGTATTTGCCGATACCGAAGTCGAGGTGCACGAATTTGCCCTCGGTGTAGGCGTTCATGAAATGAAACGCCGAGCACGCGGGATGTTTGAACCAGCGCATGTCGCTGGTGTGCCCGTCCCGCGGCATGATGCCGACGTACGCGTCTTTATCCGACTCACAGACCCAGTGAACGCCGCCCGCTTTAATGCGATCCAGATCGGCTGTGGTCGGAAATACGGGGAAGATCACGTGCTGTTTCGTCACGGCGAAATCGTGCATCAGCGAAACGTAGGGAACCTGGAACCACTCCTCTTTGACGAGCTGTCCTTCGTTGTTCGCGACGCAGTAGGAGACGTCGCGAGTCGCAAGGCCACTGGCCTCGTAGCCGAAAAAGTGCAGATCCTTGGTCTCTTCATCAAGCCGCGTGTGTGCCGTCATCGTCTGACTCTTGAGCTTGCCGCGGTAGTTATAGACGCCGAGGGTGTCGAGCGTTTCCGGATGAAGCTCCATCGCCAAGCCATCTTCCTTCAGCGCGAGCAGTTTGCCACCATGAAAAATCGGCGTCGTGTTATTCACACAGCGGTTGATGCCGCGCACACTCGGATCGTCGGTGTACGGATTCCGGTACAGACCGAAGAGCCCACGCCGGGCTCTGCGCTCGGCTTTCAGCCGGTCGGTCATCACATACTTCATCTTGAAATCGACGTGGCCGTTCTCAAACTTGAAGGCACTGATCATGCCGTCGCCGCTCAGATAGGTGTCGTGCCCGAGCAGCGGCGGGTATTGCGGGTCGGGAATCGTGCGGTACCACGTGCCGTGGATTTCTTTCGGCAGGTTTCCCTCGACGATCAGATCGTAGATGTCGCATTCGGTGCGCATCGGCGCATTCATTCCGGTGAAGTCAAACGAGTCGGGGAATTTCGTTGTCATGGCCCACTCCTTTGGGGGTTGCTCGAGACCGTATGATGTCTTCGCTGACTCCTATCATTGAGCGAACAAGGCTGTCAATCTGTGTTCCGAGGATGCTAACGCGCCCGCTCCGACGCGCGCGGGATGAGGGAGGAACCCCAGCGGGGCGGCGGCTCGAGCAGCAGCTTGTCGAGGTCGTCTCCGGGTAACAGGAAGCGACCCGAAAGCCCGGCGTAACGGCCCGACGCCAGCTCCACGCACATCTGAGCGCACCGCGCAAGGCCTACCGCGGGATCGGTCGTCTGTTTGAGTTTTCGCAAGTACTCGACCATCTGCGGCACCCAACGCTGAGCATCCGGCGAATTGATCGTATGCTCGGTCATCTGGGTATAGACCGTGCCCGGCTCGATAGAAAACACACTAACAGAGTTCGGCTGGGCTTCGGCCGCAGCGTGCTCGGACAGGCGAATTTGGCTCGACTTGGCTACAGCGTACGCCGTCAAGTGAGGCGCGAACCATTGCCCGCCGAGCGCTGCCACGTTGATTACGGTTCCCTTATTCCGCGCCACCATGCCCGGCATCACCGCGTGCATGAACAGCAGCGTGCCCCGCACGATCACCGCCTGCGCGTCCCACCACTGATCGGGGTCGCACACCCAGACGGGCCCGAACGGTCCCGTAACCCCGGCATTGTTGACCAGGATCGCCGTTGGCCCGAACTTCTGTTCGGCGCAGTGAACAACGCGCAGGACATCGTGACGCTCGACGACGTTGCCTGCCACGGCCAGCGCTCTTCCGCCCGCAGCTTCGATGTCCGCGACGGTGAGATGGAGCTGATCGGCCGAGCGCGCCGTCACCGTCACCGCTGCGCCGGCCGACGCCAAGCCGAGCGCAATGGCCCGGCCGAAGCCTCGGCCGCCGCCCGTCACGATTGCCGTTTCACCCGCGAGCCGGCCCATCGGATTCGCTCACTTGATCGTTTGCCCGGTGACAGGATGCGGGTAGTGGAAGGGAACAACGTCGGTCTCGGGCCAGAAACGCGTTGGGTGCAAAGTCAATCGGTCCGGCCCGTTCGGGTCTTCCGGATAGGTCCGCGAAAACGCGGGAACGGCATAGCCCGGCTTTACGCGGCCCCATCCTTCGTCGTAGGGGGCGTAAAACAGCACGTTGTAATCGAGCACGCCGATCTTCCACACGCCGTGCTCTTTTAGATACGTGTTTTCGTAAACTCCGCCTTCCCAGAAAGGCTCTTCGATCTTCGGCACGCTCTCGTGGCTTCCCCCTTGCATGAAACAACGGAAGCGGCCCCTGGCCGACAGGCGGTCGGGGGCCACCGTAATCACATCCTGCAGGGTGAGATGATCGAGCAATAGCCCTCGGGTGGGACCCTTCTTCGCAGCCGCGAATTTCGCGCCCAGCCGACCGCAGTAGAGGCGACGCACCCCGGCCTTTCCCTGAAACACGCCACCCAGAAAATACGTCTGACCGCGATCGGAGAACAGATCGACGGCCTCCTCGTACATGCATTTGTCTATGAAATAGCCGTAGCTGTGCTGCAGTCTACGGATGGCAAGCTCATCCTCCACGCGCCCAAGCTTGTCGGCGAGTTCGTCAACGCGCCTTTCCAGAGCTCGAATTTTCTCCTCCACGGTCATGAACCTTATGCTTCGCTGATGAATTTCGTGACTAGACAGGCGTCGAGTCCTTCGATTCCTTCCTCCGAGCCATGACCGCTCTCCTTGACGCCGCCGAAGGGCGACTCGGGAATCGAAATCTGATACGTGTTGAGCCCAACCATTCCCGCCTCGAGCTGCTCGCCCAACAGCTTCACGGTTCGTGAGGAACTGGTAAAGGCAAACGCCGCCAGTCCGTAGGGAAGCCGGTTTGCCTCCGCGATCACGCTGTCAAAATCGGAAAATGGGTTGATCACGGCGACCGGGCCGAACGGCTCCTCGTTCATGATGCGCGCCGAGTTGGGCACATCGGATAGGACCGTGG
The DNA here is from genome assembly GCA_035622155.1 of Candidatus Acidiferrales bacterium. Lineage (GTDB taxonomy): Bacteria > Acidobacteriota > Terriglobia > Acidiferrales > UBA7541 > Palsa-295. The sequence continues at coordinate 352,137 of DASPVW010000036.1, read as the reverse complement.
GCGCATAGAAGTAGCCAGAACCAGCCAGCCGTGTCCCGCCGGCCTGGACCCGTCCCCCATGTCGTTTGGCGTCCTCGACGAAGGCTTCAATGGCCGCTAGACGCCGCGCGCGCACGAGCGGCCCCATCTTGTTTTTCTCTTCGAGCCCGTTTCCGACCGGCCAGGTTCTGGCGCGCTCTGCAAAGCCCTCTACAAAGCGGTGATAAACCCGTTCGTGCACGTAATACCGGGTCGGCGAAACGCACACCTGGCCCGCGTTTCGGTACTTGGCCGTCGCCGACAGATCCAGCACTTTGTCAAGATCTACATCATCGAACACCACGACCGGCGCGTGGCCACCTAGTTCCATCGTCGTCCGCTTCATGCCATCGGCCGCAAGCTTCATCAGGTGCTTTCCGACCGGAATCGAACCCGTAAATGAAATCGCGCGAATTACAGGCGATGCGAGCAGATGAGAGGAAATTTCCGCGGGCACGCCGTAGACGATCGCCAGTACATTCGGCGGCAGACCGGCATCGACCAAGCATTGGGCCACCGCCCGTCCGGATGCAGGCGTTTCCTCCGCGGGCTTGAGGATCACCGAGCAGCCGGCCCCGAGTGCCGCGCCAATCTTGCGTGCCGGATTACCGAGCGGAAAATTCCAAGGGGCAAACGCCGCCACGGGTCCCACCGGCTCCCTCACAACGGTCATGCGCGTACCCGGAGCTCGCTGTGGCAACACGCGGCCGTACGCGCGGCGGCCCTCTTCGGCGTACCAATCAAAAATATTCGCCGACATCATCACTTCGACCCGGGTTTCGTGGAGCACCTTGCCGGACTCGGTCGTCGCCACACGCGCAATTTCCTCTTTGCGTTCACGCAGCAATTCCGCCGCGCGCTTCAGGATTCGTCCCCGTTCATCGGGAAACATCGCTCGCCAGGTCTTGAATCCTCGCTCGGCCGCGGCCAAGGCACGGTCCAAGTCCTCTCGCGAGGCGTGCGGCACCTGCCCGATGACCTCCTCAGTCGCCGGATTGATGACCGGCGAAGTCTTGCGCCCTTCCGATGACAACCATTCGCCAGCAATCAAAAGCGCCAAATCCGCGTATGTGGATGCCAGTTGTGTCGCCATTTCCGTGCTCCTCGATAGGTTGAGGCATGGTTTCACGTCCGCCGGATGGTCGTCAAGCGCCCTTGCTTGATCTGCTCGAAGATCGTTGGGCCACCGTTTCGCCGTGCTTAGACGCTTTGGCGCTGAAGATCTCACGAAGTAGAATCGCTAGCGTCCTTGCTGGCCGAAGACCAATCGGATCGCCTGCGTGTCGTACTTGTTTCGACGCGCAATCCTCTCAACATCGGCGCCGCCGCGCGAGCGATGAGCAATTTCGGATTTCACCATCTGCGGGTGGTGAATCCGTACGCGCCGGCCTTTCAAGAGGCGCGTTCGGCCGTTGGCGCCTCGTCCGTGATTGCCAGTGCCGAGCGATTTGACAGTGTCGCCGAGGCCGTTGCGGATTCGACGCTCGTCGTCGGCACGACAGCTGTCCGCCGCCGTCATCTGCACCACACGGTCACGCTCCTTGAGGGAGCGGCCCACCTGCTTCGGAAAAAACTGCGGTCAAGCAATGTCGCGCTTCTATTTGGGTCAGAAAAATTCGGCCTCAGCAATGACGACCTCAGCCACTGCCATTGGCTCCTACGCATTCCTACCCGTGACCAGAACCTTTCGATGAATCTCGGCCAGGCGGTTGCTGTCTGCCTCTACGAGCTGATTCGCGGTGGGCGAAAGGTCGCGGGCGCGCCCGCACCATTGCCACCTGCCTCGGCCGGTGAAATCGAACGGATCACGGCGATTCTGATCGAAGCGCTGGCAACCAGCGGCTTCCTTGACTTGCGCCGTGTCACTGACTCCGAGCAGCGTATCCGCCGGCTCGTCCGACGGCTGCAGTTGCCGGCGCGCGACGCCGTTATCTGGCTCGGCATCTTTCGCCAAATCGTTTGGAAGCTGCGCTCAGCCAAACCCAAGCCTCAGCCCTGAACCGACCCCGGCGGTGGCGAAACGCCCGAGACCCCTTGCTGGCTCGCCTGCCGGAAGCCCCCCGTGAGAAGCAACCCCCTTTTCAAGAAAAAACTCATATACTGATGTACGGCATCGTCGGGTAGCCCTCTCATGATTCGTAACGAACGCTTGCTGCCGATCCTCTGCCTGCTGTTCTCGGCAGCCTTTCCGCTCATCGCGCAAGAATCTGGGCCGCTACCAGGGTCGACTCCGCAATGGGAACCGGCCGTGCGGCCGGAAGCAAAGGCACCCCAGCCAGCGGCACCCCAGCCAGCGGCGCCCCCGCCGAAGGCTCCCGTCGCCGACCACCACTCCTCGGACATTTCGAAAGAGCCGCCGTCGATTCCGGCCGACCAGATCATTCGGCAATTCGCCGAGCGCGAGACTGAGTTCAAGACCGAGCGCGAGAACTTCACATATACACAAACGTTCGTCATCCAGACCATCGATGATGGAGGACAGCCGGACGGTGAATATCGCATGACGAGCGACGTCACATTCACGCCCTCTGGGAAGCGCTATGACATCGTCACCTTTGCACCTCCTCCGACGCTGGAACGCATCACGCTCTCTGAGCAAGACCTTGACGATCTCAGAAATATTCAGCCCTTTGTGCTCACCACGGAAGACTTGCCCAAGTATGACGTTACCTACGTCGGCCGTGAGCGGCTGGACGAAGTTGGCACCTATGTGTTCGATGTAGCTCCGAAAAGGATCGAGAAGAATCAGCGTTACTTTCAAGGTCGCGTCTGGGTCGATGACAGGGACTTGGAAATCGTCAAGACCTATGGGAAGGCTGTGCCGGATATCCGAAAGGGCAACAGCGAAAACGTGTTCCCTCGCTTCGAGACGTACCGAGAGAATATCGAAGGCCACTACTGGTTCCCGACCTATACACACTCCGACGACGTCCTGAATTTCAAGTCCGGTGGCGTCCACATTCGCATGACCGTCCACTATTCCGACTACAAGCGGTTTCGATCGTCGGGTCGCGTTGTGCCGGGAACTGCGACGCCCACCACTGACGCCCCGACGATCAAGGCCCCGCCCCCCAATCCGTGATGTTCTCCTCCGCCATGAAACGGCGAGTCTTTCCGATCACTTGCTGCATCGCATAGCCTGACAGGAGGAATCCGATGAGATTGAACGAGTACACGACGCTGGGTCGCACCGGGTTGCGGGTCAGCCCCCTGTGTCTGGGAGCAATGGGCTTCGGCACTGGATGGGGCTGGGGCGCCGACGAAAAGCAATCCTTTGAGATGCTGGACCTTTACTTCCATGGCGGCGGCAATTTCATTGACACCGCCAACGGCTATCAGATGGGCCAAAGCGAGCAGATTGTCGGTCAATATGTGAGCGATCGAAAGCTGCGCGACAAAGCCGTGATCGCCACAAAGTTCACGTTCGGCGTCGAGCCGGGCAACCCCAACGCCGGGGGCAACGGCCGGAAAAACATCTACATGTCGGTTGAGGCGTCCTTGCGCCGACTCCGTACCGACTATATCGACCTCTATTACCTGCACTCGTGGGACATGATTACGCCGGTCGAAGAGGTTATTTCGACTCTCACCGACCTGGTGCGCGAGGGAAAAATTCGCTACTACGGCTTGTCGGATACGCCGGCGTGGTATTTCACACGCGCGCAGACCCTGGCTGAAAACGACAGCCTGGAACGCTGCGCCACCCTGCAACTGGAGTATTCGCTCGCCGAGCGCAATATCGAGCGTGAGCATATTCCGGCAGCGCAGGAGCTGGGCATCGGTCTCTGCCCTTGGAGCCCGCTTGCGGGCGGACTGCTGAGTGGCAAGTATCGCCGCCAGGGGTCGACCGGCGTCGGGGAAGGGCGCCTGACGATGCCAAATCCTATTTTCAACAAGTTCACCGAACACAACTGGAAAGTACTGGATGTGCTTGTTGAGGTCTCCAAGCAAGTCGGCAAGAAGCCGGCTCAGGTGGCCTTGAACTGGCTCGCTACCCAGCCGGGCGTAACCTCGATCATCCTGGGGGCCACGAAGTCCGGGCAACTGGCGGAAAATCTCGCCTGCCTGGATTTTTCGATTCCGGCGGATCTGCGCAAGCGGCTCGATGATGTGGGAAAGCCCGAACCCGTACATCCCTACAACTTCTACGCACCCTGGATGCAAGCGCGCATCAGCGGCAACACGACGATCCACCAGTGGCGGCCGAGTTATTTGTACGAGGGCCCCGTCGCGCCCTCGGCGGAGAAAAAAGCCAGCGCCGACTGACGACCGCAGCCGCGTCGGCTGAACGCGCAACCGAATGACCCCGTAGCCCGGCCGTTGCGAGAGTCGATCGGCGGCTGCTGCCCGGCGTCTTTCTCCAGCAGTTTCTTTTCAACCTGCGTCCCAAGCGAAGCGGAGCACAGCTAGAACAAGGGCGCCGAAACGGGCCTGATGAGGGCGTCGAAAAAAACGCCGAGCAGATAGCGAAGGTTCTGATCAGTGATGCTCGCGCTGTCCATGAGATTTTCAAGCAGCAACCCATTGGCCAGCGCACCCAGGGCGGCGGCCGCTGCGGTGCGGTCGACCGGCAGCGGGCGTCCTGCGGTCGCCGCAATGCGGAGGAGCAAGTCTCCTGCGGACCGCAGGATGCGGCGCTGGCGCGCGCGCAGCCGTGCGTGCGCCTCGGGGTGGCGGATCGCGAACAGCTTAAACTCGAGAGTCAGCAGACCGAGCCGGCGATCCCGGGCGATTTGAGCATAATGCTCGCGAACGGCGCGCAGGCGCTTGGTGGGGCTTTCCTGTTTGGCCAGTAATGCATCGACTTCGCCAATCCGCCGACCGACCCAGTCCTCAACCAGCACAAAAAAAATGTCCTCCTTGCTGCGGAAGTGAGCGTAAAAGGCGCCGCGCGTGTAGCCGGCAAGTCCGGCAATGTCTTCCAGACGTGCGGCTTCGAATCCGTCCCGCGCGAAGGTTTTTTCGGCGGCCGCGAGCAGGCGTCGGCGAGTGGCCTGTGTGCGCGCCTGCTGCACCGAGATAGGAACGGACGGGCCGTGAGAGTCTCCTCGCTTCACACCGATCGCACGTGCCGGATTCACCCAGGCTCCCGGGACAGCCGCTTTACATCATACATACATGCATGTATCTTAATCCTCTATCGATAGATTGACAACAAGTTGGTATGGCTACAGCAACGGCTGCCCTCATCGATCACAGCGCCTGGCGCCCTCGCCACAATCCCTACCTCGTTGCCTTCACGGTGACGCTCGCTACCTTCATGGAAGTTCTCGATACTTCGATCGCCAATATCGCGCTGCCACACATTGCGGGAACCTTCGGCGCCAGCACGAACGAGTCGACTTGGGTGTTGACAAGCTATCTCGTGTCGAACGGCATCGTGTTGCCGATCAGCGCTTGGCTCGCGACCCGGCTGGGCCGCAAGCGCTACTACATGTCGTGCGTCGCGCTCTTTGCGGCGAGCAGTTTCTTATGCGGGCTGGCGCCGAGCTTGGGAGCGCTGGTGTGCTGTCGCGTGCTGCAAGGGATTGGAGGAGGAGGTCTGCAGCCGAGCGAACAATCGATTTTGGCCGACACATTTTCTCCCGAACAGCGGGGAATGGCATTCTCGATCTATGCCATGGCCGTCGTCCTGGCTCCCGCCATCGGCCCCACGATCGGAGGCTGGATCACCGACAATTTCAGTTGGCGTTGGATTTTTTATATCAACGTGCCCATCAGCATCCTGTCGTTGTACATGAGCCATCGCGTCGTGGAAGACCCGCCGTATCTGCGAGCCGAGCAAGCCAGGAAAAAACAGGCCATGGTCGACTACGTCGGGCTGGGTCTGGTGGCCCTGGGCGTCGGCACGCTGCAGATGACTCTCGATAAAGGTCAGGAATTGGATTGGTTCGGTTCGCACTGGATTACGGCGGGCTGCATTTTCGCCGGGATCGCTCTGAGCGTGTGGGTGTGGTGGGAGTGGAGACATCCCCATCCGATCGTGGAGCTGCAGCTGCTGAAAATGCGCAATCTTGCCACAGCGATGGCGGCTATGTTGCTGCTGGGCACCGTGCTGTACGGCACGACCGTGCTCGTGCCGGAGTTCCTTGAAAACTTGATGGGCTATCCGGCTGTGCTGGCGGGCGAGGCAATGGCGGCAGGCGGTTTCGTGATGGTGCTGACGATGCCGGCCGCCGGGATGCTTTCGGGTAAGATGGATCCCCGCATTTTGATGGCCATCGGCTACGCCGCCACGGCGCTCGGCCTCTACCACATGGCCGTGAATTTGAGCTTAACCATGGATTTTTGGACTGCGTCGTCGTTGCGGTTGTATCAGGTGATGGGGTTGGCCTTCATTTTCATTCCGTCGAATGTGCTGTGCTACGCAGGCGTGCCGCGCGAGAAAAACAATCAGGTTTCGAGCATGATGAATTTCGTGCGCAATGTCGGTGGCAGTGCGGGCATCGCCATCGTGAGCACGATGGTGACACGGGCAACGCAGCGGCGTCAGAACTATTTGGCGGCGAACTTACACAACGGCAACCCCCGATTTCGTCAGATGATCCAAGGGCTTTCCGCCACGATGCACGGCCATGGAGCGAGCGCTTCGGGTGCCGCCCATCAAGCCTACGGCCAGCTGGACATGATGGTGCAGCAACAGGCTGCGGCACTGGCGTTTCAGGACGTTGTGTCCATTCTGGCGATCGTGGTTGCCTGTTTGATTCCGTTTGCCTTCATCATGAAGAAGCCCGCGCCGACCCGGGACGGCGCACCGCTACCGCACTGATTCAGAGCCGGTTCCACACAGCAGTTCAAAACCAGGCTCTGGTAGTTCTTACAGTTTCGCCCCTACACCTTCCATCGTAGTGTCTTTGGTGCATCGTGGTCCGCGATCGTGCCCTCGAACGTGAAAAAGGAGAAGACTCGTGACCAAGAAACTTGCTTTCGCAGCATTGGCTTTGGCGGGCAGCTGGTTGGTGCTCGACCCGCACACTTTGTGCCAAGCGGCACCACTCCCACAGGCCACCACCTCCGGGGGACAGAGCTCACAAGGGGTCAGCGATCAAGACATCGCCCTGATGCGACAAGACATCCGTTCCCAGAAAAAACAGCTCGTTGCCGCCAATCTCGTGTTGACCGACGCAGAAGCCACCAAATTCTGGCCCATCTATGACCAGTACACCGCCGAGCTCACGAAAATCAATGATGCGAAGTACGCGGTGATTAAGGAGTACGCCAACAACTGGGGATCGATCACCGACGAACAAGCTGTCGGTCTTGCCAAGCGATACATGAATGTAGATCTGTCGGTTGCACAACTGCGTTTGAAGTACCTGCCGATCTTTCAGACCGTGCTCCCGGGTAAAAAAGTGGCAACCTTCTTCCAGATCGACAGACGACTGCAGATGCTGATTGACTTGCAACTGGCTTCGCAACTTCCTTTGCTGCAGTCGCAGCCGTCACACTAGCAAAGCTTGGTCACCCGGATAGGTGATCGATGTTCCACAGACCCGGGCGAATGAAGTGAGTTGGTGCTCAGTGGGCGGTCGGGTGCTCACGATTTCAAGGACACGGATTCCGCGAACGATGAGCGCGTCGGCAACAAGTGAACGGTGGCAGCGCCACGGTACCGCCTCGGCGCACATCAGCGCAGTTCGGCGAGCGCTGGCCCATTCGATCGCAGCGGCAAGCGCGGCTTCAAACTCAGGTGTTTGCATGTAGTCGGCAAAACCGCGAAAGCTCAGATTGCGCCAGCCAAGGTTGATGGAGTCCTGTCGTGCGCGACGCAACCCACCGAGTTCTTTCAAGTGGACATATTGAATGTGAGCGGTACGAAGCGACGCCCTGAGGGCCTGGGAATCAAACTGGGGATTGTGGCGCGATCTTGGGATTGTGCGGATGTCGATGAGTTGCGTGACCCGATTCGTTTCGAGGAGTTCGAGGAAGCGTTCGATGGGATGCGTGGAATGGCCAATGGTGAAGATTACCAGAGACTCTTCCGACTTCACGAGCCTGTCCTTCGATCCGATCGTCCCCGTCAGTGGGGCAATGCCGCTTGCCAGTTCAGGAGGCTTTGCGAAAGGCATGCGATTATACCGCCCCCATACTGCCACAGGCCCCGCTTCTGCCCCCGCGAGCAACGATGAGGATAATGGAACGATGGGCGTGCCTTCGGTTTTTTTAGCTCCATCGATGTGCGTGCGCCCGGCTGCCTAGACATCATGACCACAGTCAACACATTGTTCTGGGATAACGGTGGCGTGATCCTGACGAACGGGTGGGACCGCGCTTCCCGCCGGCTCGCCGTCGAGACGTTCCATCTCGATTTCGCCGATTTCGAGGACCGGCACGAATTGATGTTGAACGCGTTTGAGTGCGGCAAAGCAACCCTCGCGGAATATCTGCAGCGCACGGTTTTCTACCGTGATCGGCCGTTCACGATGGACGATTTCAAACAATTCATGTTTGAGCAGTCGCAAGCCCTTCCCGAGCCCTTGACGTTTTTGGGCGAGTTGGTCCGCACGCGGCGGTACATGATGGCTTCGCTCAACAATGAATCTCTCGAGATCAACGAATATCGTATCCGAACGTTCCGCCTGCGGGAGTACTTCCAGGCATTTTTCAGTTCGTGCTATTTGGGTGCGCGCAAACCGGACCGCGGCATCTACAGTTTGGCTCTGAAAATCACGCAACGCGATCCTGGCGAGTGCGCCCTGATCGATGACCGCGGGCTCAATCTGGAATGCGCGCGCGAGATGGGCATGCACACCATCCGGTTTGAAAACGTCAACCAGCTGCGTGACGACCTGGCACGACTGGGCATTGAAACGCGTCGGACCGAACCGATCGAAAGACCGGTTCCGTGAGCGCCGCAGAGGGGGATAGGGGGCCATCGCAGCCGGCCGAGCGGTGGCTTTGCTTGGCGAACCGAGCTCGGGTCGAGGACAGGTCCGAAGCAGGCGGACCGAACCGAGCTCGCCGAAGACCTGGTGGGCTCCGGTCCATTTCGCTCTAGAAAGCTGAAAACCTTGCCTTTGTTGGAAACGTGCGCACCTACTAGCGCGTCTAATGGGTGGAAGAGAAATCGGACACCGACCCCTCCAGCTAAACAGCCAACTCAAGGGTTTGAAGGGGCGTTAATATCTTCTACGGCGTGGGTGGGCCTGTCTCAGTCAGGATTCCAGCAGGTCAGCAGAGGTAGAGGCAAGAAATGAATCGATGGATGAAAAACTGTGCGCTGGTGGTCGCAAGCCTAGCCGCAGTTCTACTGGGTGGGTGCGCGACGAAAACCGCGCAAACGGCGCCCAGTTTTACCGTGCCGGTGACCGTGGCCAAGGTCACCCAGAAGAGCGAGCCGATCGAGCTGACGGCCATTGGATCGGCCGATGCCTACTCGAACGTGTCCATCAAGGCGCAGGTCAACGCGGTGCTCGAACAGGTCCACATCCAGGAGGGGCAGTTCGTTCAAAAGGATGAGCTTTTGTTCACGCTTGATGCACGGCCGTTCGAGGCCGCCCTCGCGCAGGCACAGGCAAACCTGGCCAGGGACAAGGCCCAGGCAGAACTGAACAACGTGCAGGCGAAGCGATATGCCGAACTGTACCGAGCCGGCGTGGCACCCAAAGAACAGCTCGATCAGATGCAGGCCAACGCCGACGCACAACAGGCGGCGGTACGAGCCGATGAGGCGGCGGTTGAGTCCGCTAGGCTGCAACTAAGCTATTGCAAGATTTATGCTCCGATCAGTGGGCGGACCGGCGCGCTTCAAGTGTATCCGGGCAATATCGTGAAGCAGAACGATGTGCCCGTGCTGATCGTGATCAATCAGGTCACTCCGATCTACATCGATTTCTCGATTCCCGAACAGTATCTCGGCTTGGTCGACGCCTTCATGAAGCGCGGACGTCTAGCCGTGGAGGCCACCCCTTACGGCGACACCAAACCGGAAGTCGGCTCTCTCAGCTTTATCGACAACACCGTGGACAACACCACCGGGACCATCAAGCTCAAGGCAACATTCGAAAACGGTGATCACCGACTCTGGCCGGGGCAATTTTCGACGGTGGTGCTGCGACTGGCCGAAGACGAAAACGCGACGGTCGTGCCCAGCCAGGCCGTGCAAACCGGGCAGAACGGAGACACCATCTGGGTCGTCAAGGCGGACCAAACGGTGGAACAGCGCAACGTAAAGGTAGGGCGTACGGTCGGAGCTGATTCGGTGATTTTGAGTGGGGTCCATCCGGGTGAAGTTGTGGTCACCGACGGCCAACTCCGGCTGATTCCCGACATGAGAGTGCAGATCACGAACCAGGTCACTCCCAGCTAGGGGTCCTTCGGTGCACATCTCTGACCTATTCATTCGTCGGCCGATCATGACGACCCTTGTCATGGCGGCTATTTTGATCTTTGGGATCATCGCTTACCGATCGCTCGCGGTGAGCGATCTGCCGACGATCGACTACCCCACCATCCTGGTCTCGGCGAGCCTGCCGGGCGCCAACCCTTACACCATGGCAGCGGCTGTGGCCACACCGCTCGAGAAGCAGTTTTCTACAATTGCTGGCATCGACTCGATGACATCGACGAGCCTGATTGGGAACAGCTCGATCACACTTCAATTCGACTTGAGTCGGAATATCGATGCGGCGGCGCAAGATGTGCAGGCTGCGATTTCGCGCGTGCAGGGACAGCTTCCACCCAACATGCCGAGCCCACCCACGTTTCAGAAGGTGAATCCGGCGGACCAAGCCGTTCTCTACTTGGCTCTCAGCTCGGCGACGCTAGCGCCCCAGGTAGTCGATCAATATGCGGAGACGCTGCTCGCCCAGCGGATTTCGATGGTCAAGGGCGTGGCGCAGGTAAACGTCTTTGGCTCGCAGAAGTACGCGGTGAGAATCAAGCTCGATCCTCAGGCGCTGGCGTCGCGACAGATCGGAATTGATGAAGTCACGACAGCCGTGCAGAACGCCAATGTCAACCTGCCGACCGGAACGCTGTATGGCACGCACAAAGCCTACACGGTGCAGGCGACCGGCCAGCTCATGCGGGCCTCGCTGTACCGGCCGCTGATTGTGGCGTACCGCAACGGATCTCCGGTTCGCTTGGCTGAACTCGGCAATGTTGTCGATGGCGTGCAGAACGACAAACTTGCGAACTCTTATAACGATCAGCACGCCATCATCCTGGCCGTTCAGCGACAGCCGGGGACAAACACCGTGGCCGTCGTGGACGGAGTCAACCGCGTGCTGCCACAATTCCGAGCGATTCTTCCTCCCTCGGTGGACCTGATCTCTGTGTATGACCGATCCCAAACGATCCGGGATTCGGTGAACGACGTGAAGTTCACGCTATTTCTGGCGATCTGCATGGTCGTGTTAGTGATTTTCCTCTTCCTTCGCAATCTTTCGGCAACTGTGATTCCCAGCATCGCGTTACCGATGTCGCTGATCGGTACATTCGCCGCGATGTACTTGCTGGATTACACCGTTGACAATCTATCGCTGATGGCCATGACCCTTTCCGTGGGCTTCGTCGTGGATGACGCGATCGTAATGCTCGAAAACATCGTGCGGCACATGGAGATGGGTGAAACCCCGCTCGACGCGGCCCTGAAGGGATCGCGCGAAATCGGATTCACGATCCTATCGATGACACTGTCGCTTGCCGCCGTGTTCCTGCCCGTGTTTTTCATGAGCGGGATCATCGGTCGGCTGCTGCATGAATTCGCCGTGGTGATCATGATGTCGGTTCTGATTTCGGGTTTCGTCTCTTTGACACTGACGCCGATGCTCTGCAGCCGCTTCCTGCGTGCGCAGCATGGGGAGCGGCACGGTCGGATCTATATGTTGCTCGAGCGGTTTTTCGACCGTCTGCTTGGCAAATACGATGTTTCGCTAGAGTGGGCGCTCCGACATCGCGTTTTCGTGATGGTCGCCTCCGTCATCATCCTGCTCGTTACGGCGTGGCAGTTTGCCGTGATCCCCAAGGGCTTTTTGCCGGAGGTCGATGCCTCGATGCTTGAGGGCTATACACTGGCCGCTCAAGGGATTTCCTTCGACGCCATGAAGGCAAATCACGAAGCGATCAATAAGATTCTGCTCGAGGATCCCAACCGGAGTGGTTTTTTCTCAGCGGTCGGTTCGGTGGGCCCCGGAGGAGGTGCCGGTAACTCCGGTTTCATCTTCCTCCATCTCAAACCGCCTTCCGAACGCCCCGAAATACCCAGCCAAACGATGTTGTGGCTCGATCGCCAATACGGTCACCTGCCCGTCGTAGGCAGCGCGTTGCGTGCGCTGACGCCCCTGTTTTCACACCACCCTGACATCACCGAAGTGATGCAGGAGCTGCGCATCAAGCTCGGTACGATACCGGGAATCATGGTGTTTCTGCGCAACCCGCCGCCCATCCAGATTGGAGGCGACGTCACCGAAAGCCCCTACCAGCTGACGCTGCAAAGCCCCGATACGGGAGAGCTGTACCGCGTAGCCACCGATCTCGCACACAAGATGCAAGGACTCAACACGATCCAGGATGTAACGAGCGATTTGCAGATTGCCAGTCCGCAAGTGGACGTCAAGATCGACCGCGACAAGGCGTCGGCTCTCAATGTGACCGCTCAGCAGGTCGAGGACGCGCTCTACACCGCCTACGGCCAACGCCAAGTTTCGACCATCTATGCTCCGAACGACGAGTTCTGGGTGATCGAGGAGCTCGAGGACAAGTACCAGCGTGATCCCGCTGCTCTTCCTCTGCTATATATCCGCTCCAGCACCGGCAACCTGGTCCCGCTCAATTCCGTAGCAAGCCTGTCAACCAGCTTGGGCCCCCTCACGGTGAATCACCTCGGCCAGCTTCCGTCGGTGACTATTTCGTTCAATTTGCGTCCCGGCATCGCCATTGGGCAGGCCGTCGATCAGATCGACGACCTGACGCGCCTGCTGCCACCCTCGATTTCCTCTCAATTCCGCGGGACGGCGCAAGCGTTCGAGTCTTCACTGACAGGCCTGGGAGTGTTACTTCTGATTGCAATTTTGGTGATTTACATCGTCCTCGGGATTCTCTACGAGAGCTTCATTCATCCGTTGACGATCTTGTCGGGTTTGCCGTCGGCAGCCTTTGGCGCCCTGCTCAGCCTCCAGCTGTTCCACTGCAGCTTAGATCTGTACGGCTTCGTCGGCGTGATCATGTTGATCGGCATCGTGAAGAAGAACGCCATCATGATGGTGGACTTCGCGATTGCGCGCGAACGCGAAGGGCACACGACGGCAGCCAAAGCGGTCTACGAAGGGTGCCTCGTGCGATTCCGGCCCATCATGATGACCACCATGGCTGCCCTGATGGGCACACTGCCGATTGCGATCGGCTCGGGGGCCGGCGCCAACTCGCGCCGTCCGCTGGGCGTGGCCGTCGTAGGCGGTCTCGTGTTCTCGCAGCTCGTGACGCTGTACTTGACGCCGGTCTTCTACACCTACATGGATACGTTCCAGAGCTGGCTGGAGCGACGCTTTGGCAGAATCGTCGGCACTCGGACGCCGCGTTTGATGGACAGCTCGGTTTCAGCAGACTGAAGCGGCAATCATCTCCCAAAGGGACCGGCACTTCGCCGCGTCTGCTCCTGTATCTTCGCTTGTCTTTGTGTACAGTCCGCTCAGTGTCCCCGGGTACTATTGACCCTTCTTCGCTGCCTCCTTAGCATGACGCTGGTGGACGTGGCAACGTGCGGCCGGGGAAATCCGGTCGGATCCTCGTTGCAACTCGATGGAGATCCTCTTGGGATGCCCTTCGGAGAAGACCTGCCCAGAGACATACGAACGAGAAGGAAGCGGCGCGGACCCAGAATGAATTCGCGCGTCCCGGTCACGATTGAATGGAATCTTAGCTCAGGACCCTTAAATTTTGAGGCTGGCTTTACCCGCGTGGTCAACACCTACGGCTGTCTGTTGGTGAGCCCGAGGGAAATCGGCCTGCGCGAGCGAATTCGGCTGACAAACCTGACCACCCGGCAGAGGGCCGATGGCGTGGTGGTCTGGAAGGGTACGCAGCGTCCGGACGGCTGGGATTTGGGGGTAGAGCTGGTTTCCGCTGACTTAAACTTTTGGGGTGTCGACCTTTGAAAATTCAAACCTTGCAAGTTCCGCGAGTGAAGGAGCGAAGAGGCGCAGCCGCATCCACTGGGCCGCAAGCTCCCGCGGTTGTTGCGGCCGCAGCAGCGCCGTCCCAGCCAATCAAGCAAACTCTGGCTGCCTACGAGCGACGGCGCACCCAGCGAGTATTGCTTCGAGTCCGGGCCAGCATTCACGTGGCGCTGCAAGGACAGGCCAAGACTTTCGATGTGGCTACGCTGAGTGTCAACCCACATGGTGCGGTGATCGTGATGAACCAGAGCCTGCCCGCCGATACGCGCGTGGTGCTCGAGCATGCCGGCACGAAGGAACGCGTGAGTTGCAAGGTCGCGCGGCCTTCACGGCAGATGGCTGAGGGCTACCACGTACCTCTGGAGTTCGATTCCCCAGCGCCGGCCTTCTGGAAAATCGACTTCCCGCCTTCCGATTGGCGCCCAGACAGTCTGTAGCGCTCGGCGATGTTATTGGTTGTGGGGCGATACAGTGAAGGTGATCTTTGCCGTCGCCGTGTTATTGAAACCGTCGGAAACCTCGACGGCCAGCGTATGCTCGCCGACCGAGAGACCGGGAAGTTCCATAAAGTAGCTCTCTTTGGGAGCATCGGAGAGCAGCTCGGTCGGGAAAATGACTTGCCAGCTCCCGGCGTCGAGACTGTATTGCGCTCGGGCGATGGGACCGCAGGAGCTCGTCACGTCGAACGAGGCTTTGGTATTGAGCACGCCGGAGCCAGCGCGCAGATTTTCGATGCGTGGCGGCGTGTTCGCCACTTCCCAACGCTCGCTAGTTCGCTCACCCCAAAGCGCCTGATCGGCGGGATTGGAAGGAGAATCCGAAGCCACAATCTTCAGATAGTAGGCGCCATCGGGCATCGTGGACGTGTCCCAGCTATAGTAACGCTGCGTCAGTTTATCCTTGAGCAACCGCCAGTTCTGCTCGCCCTCCCCGCGGTAATAGATGGTGAAGATCAAATCATCATCGTTTTCGTCATGCGCGCTCCAAAGTACGCTCTGATAGCCCTTTTGTTCGAATCCCTGCGCCGGGATCTCGATTCTGGAGGCGCCGCTCTGAGCCTCAGCGCTGATCACGGGCGCCGAAGGACTGCCAGCCGAACCGTGCGGCATGCGAAGGGGCGTTGGCGCAGTGTTGCCGGGACCGGTGGGAGGTGACGGAAATCCCATAACGCGAATCCCCGGATCCTGGATGGCGATGTCGTCAATGACCGGCGCTACGTTCTTCGGCAGGTAGGCAAGGCTCACCCACGAGAGGCTTGGAAGTCCTCCCGACTCGGCGGGCTCATTCAGAAAAACGGCCTTCCATTGCACGAACCGCGCCGGCGGGCAACGGACCGGTTCACCATCGGAGTCTGAGTAGGGCCCCGCCCAGGGGCTCCAGTTGTTCTCGGGACTCGACGTGTTGCCCGAGCGCACGTAGAAAGCTACCCGGCCCTGCATGGCGCCGTTTTCGCCCCACCACGTCAGCCGACCCCAACGCGAAAAAATCTTCGCATCAAAGGTGTCCGACTCAAAGCTACCTTTGGTTTCATAGCCGGGTCCGAGCGCGAAAATCTTGCCGGGATTGGCCGTGGCCACAAACACCTCGCCATCGGAGCCGGAGACTAGGCTCGTCACTTGCGACGATGCCGTGCTGGCTACGCTGGAATAGAGGCCGTTGCCTTCCAGCTCAATCAGGTTTCCTGTATTCCCAGTTCCGAGCAGTAACTTCGCACCGGCCGAAAATCCCAAGGCGAATACCAGATCTTCCCGCGATGTCCACAGCGTTTGCGGTGATCCGTCGCGAGCGATCTTCACAACCTCCGCTCCGCCTGCCGTCGCCACCGACGGGAATAGAAAGGGGTTGGTCTGCTGGGGAGGCGCTTGCCCCTGGCTGACTGCACCTGCTTGGGACGGGATCGGGGCGCTCGGCTGTGGCGTCGGGGCTGGCAGGAACCGGGGGCCCGTCGGAAGGTGCTCTTTTTCACCCACGGAGGCGGCGTAGGTATTTCCTTCCTGATCCTGGACGAGGGAAGTTACTTCCGATTTGTCAGTCTCGCACAGAACAAACGAAGCGCCTGCTTGCGGAGCAGCGTTGCCTTTGGTTCGCGTGATCTCAACGCGCAACACCAGGCCGTCGGGCTCGGTCCCCATCAGCAGGTTACCGCTTGAGTCGAAGGCCAGCGAACGAGCGTGTCGCTCGCGACTTTGATAAAAGAGCCTGCCGTCTCCGTCCGGAGGCACGGCGAAAACCTGTCCCGTATCGCCAGTGGCTACAAAGAGAACGCCCTTCGAATCAACGGCGAGGGCCCAAATGTACTTTGTCTTCGGTTCAAAAAAGACCTGCTTGTTGCCGTTGGGCGTGACTTTGTACACCTTGCCATCCGGGGATGTTCCGACGTAGAGGTTATCGTTCGAATCAAACGCAATCGCCTGCGCCGCCAGTTCGCTGGACTCGAAAACAGAGGTTGGTTTGCCGGAGTCGTCAAATCGCAGCACCTTCGCATCGGAGCCGCCCGCCGCATAGAGGCGGTGGCGCGAATCCAGACGCAAAGCCCACACGTAGGCAAGGTTGGGGTCAGCGAACGACTCAAACTTGGGTGCCGGTGCGAGCTTTCCATCACTGCGGATGGCGACGCCTTTGGCGGTGCCCTTCTCGAGCTGGGAAAAACTGGATTGCTTCCAAAAGCGCGTTTGCTCGGCAGGGGCCGCCAGAGCGACCAAGCCCGAAAGAGCCAGCAGACACACCCCGTGCATCGGGACCTTCATGGGCAGGAAACTCCTTTGGAGCCGAGCTTCACTTCACTGTGATCGTCAGCATGCGCTGGCCGGTTATGACTTCGTGCATCGGCACCGACCACTGGCCCGCCGTAGATTGCCACAGCAGCCGTGCGCGGCCCGGGTTCTGACGCTGGTCGAGGACGCTAATTGCAGACGCGGGGACGTTAGGCATTTCCTTGTCCTCGACAAGGACCGTCGGAGTCGGCTGCAGGAGGGTGGCGTAAAGGCGATCGTTATGGTGCTCGCGGTTCAACAGCCGAATCAGTTCCTCGAGGCTGGCCAGTTGGCCCTGGGAGCTCGTCCCAACCGGTTGTACGTTGCGGTTGAGAAATTCCGCGTCGCTAATGACGAGCTCAAGCGTCCCGCGGCCCGTCTGCGCAGGGATCGTCACGGGAATCGACTGAATGAATGGCTCACCACGATACGGCCGCAGCAAAACCTTTACCGAAAGCGTCTCCCCGGGATGCGCAGCGGTACGCTCGATCCATGCGCCATCGATTTCGGCCGAGCGCCGCTCGGTGAGAGCCTTGACGCGTAGATCAATGCGTTCAATCTGCGGCAGCTCGTAGGGATTCGAGTAAATCCGCGAGAAGGCGCCCTGCACTTGGGTGGCAAGATAGAACGCCGCGGGAGTCGCGGGATCGACCGGCGCGAAAAGGTCTTCCAGTTGGACGGCGGTGTGACCCTTGAGGTCGATGGCGCCATCCATTTGCAGCATCGGTCCCTCACCGTACGCCGGGCTTCCGATGATACCGTTGTAAGCGGCAGCGGCCACCAGCGTGGGCGTCAGCTGCGGGCTTTCGATCACTTCGAAATGGTATCTCTTCTGCTCGCCAGGGGTATCGAGCGTTACGTCCAGTGGAATCATCGGCGGGCCCGCGCCGAGCCTGCCCATCACGGCTGTCTGACGATCCTGCGTGAGCGTGCCAATCGTTCCGCCGGTAGTGATGACTTTCGTCGAAGCGGCTGCCGAAGCCAAAGTCATCAGGACATGGGCCCGTGAAATGGGCATCTCGACCGAGC
Organism: Candidatus Acidiferrales bacterium; assembly: GCA_035622155.1. Lineage (GTDB taxonomy): Bacteria > Acidobacteriota > Terriglobia > Acidiferrales > UBA7541 > Palsa-295. Next base: position 334,220 of record DASPVW010000036.1, on the reverse strand, counting down.
CGAATCCGAACAGCGGATGCCCACATGCGAGAATGCTTCCGTCGACAACCGTCGTCACGGTGCATCCCGAGCTGATCGACAAGTCGCCTCGGACTAGGTCGATTCCGACCATGTCGCCCGGCTTCAGGCTCGCATCTTGCGGAGTGGGAGCCGTTGTGCCGCCCGCCATCGCCGTCATTCCCCAAACGGAAAACTCCTTGCCGAACCGTGCCAGTGTTTCCGGGTAAAGGCCTGTCGTGATCAGCGGAGTATCAATCGGCACTAGAAATTCGCCGGAGCCGACCGCTACGTTCCGTGCGAATGGTTCCGGCAGAGCTACGCGGGAGGATTTGATGGCAGTAGCTTTCGGCGCAGCAGACGGTGAGGACTGCTCGACTTCGAGCATATCGGCTATGGGCGTGACACCGCCGATAGCCTCTTTCGTGAAGCTGCCTAGTTTAAGTGCCAGCGCGCCAACAAGCTTGCCGTCGATATAGACCGGACTCCCACTCATCCCGGCGACCACGCCCGTCTGTTGCACCCGATTGCCCAACAGTCGGACTAGGATGACATCGAGCTTGGGTCCAATGGCGTTGTGCAGAACGCCAATCACCTCGAGATCAACGGGTTCGACCGTATCTCCTTCGAAAATGGTATAGACGACACCCCTCATCCCGGGCTGGATGTCGCTGACAGCAAGCGTCATCGTGGACTGGTCCGCGGATCGGGCTGGCCGGGAGACGGCGAGCAGGAGGGCAACAACCACCAAAAACAGCTTCCACGGCGCGGTAGGCATGGGAAATCCATCATACCCGCTTGCCTGGCCGCAGGCAAATCGCGCCTCGGTGGCCTGGTGAGCGCCCATCGAAGGCCGCCTGCTGCCCCACTTGACCTCGGATATGCGCTCGAGCGACCGCGACGCCATCAGGTCTTTCCGAGAGCCACTTCGAAGAACATGAGGGGCTTCTTCTCGGGCACGTTGGTCACGTCGGGCACGTAGAGGCTGGCGCGTTCGGCCAGCGACATCTTGTGACTCAGATCGAAAAACAGGAAACCGTGAAGCGTGGCCATCGGAGGGACGACACTTACGTCGAGTGCGAATGGCCGCAGGATCTCTATGATCTTGTCCGTTTTAGCGTCCGCGCCCGTGTCCACGCCGACAGGAATTCGAGGCGGGTGCGGATTGGACGGCCCGTTGGGATGCGCGACCTTTCTTGCGACTTCGCCCACCGGCAGCCAATCGACGTTCTGGTGCTGCCCACTTTCGAAGCGAACGTCGAGCTGGACGGTCTCGACGTCAATCCGGATCGCTTGGGGCGTCGCGTTGATCAGAAACACTTCCACAGGCAGGATTCCCACAGCAACCGGATCCGCCTTGCCAAACTTTTCCCTCGCGCGGCCCGGATCGCTGTAGGAATCGGCCGCGATGGTCAACCCCTCATGCTGGTCTCGTGGAATTGAATCCGCAGGATGTGCCGATCCGCCGGCCGGCGTGCTGGATTGCGCGCCAGTCATGCGCCCGGCAAGCGCGACGAGTACAACCCATAAGGCGAGACGCAGCAGATTTTTCATTCGTCTCCGGAACGCTTCATCGGATGCCGGCGTGGGGCCGGAAGTTGTGCGCAGCCACTATACCTTACGTTGAAGAACTCGGACTCATCGGAGCCTGTCGGGCCGCAGCCTGCTGGTTCGACGCAAAAAGCCCTTGACAGGGGGGTTCTCGCGTGCAAACTTCGCCCCGCCCAGATCCCTAGCAAACGCAGGAGACGACAAGATGGCGAGTAGGAGAGAATTTCTTCAGATGGGAGTGGCGGCGCTGGCTTTGCCGATTTCCTCGCACACCTCTCTTTCACCGGCCACTTCCCTCGCCGACGGCGAACCCTCGGCGACACCCCTGTACAAGATGGTTTTCGATCAGCGGTTCAGCTCGAGTCGTGCTTTTGCAGAGGAGGCCGAGAGACTGGGCGTTTCCGTTCACCCGATTCGGGGAGACATGACAGAATTGTGGTACCACGATCTGTATGCACGCTGGAAACAGGGGCCGGCAGCCATTGCCGGAATGACTGAGCACGGAGCCATCTTCTGCCTGGAGAGGCTGGCTTGGGATCAGCGCATGCGCGTCGTTTTCCGAGCCGATCATCGTTATCTGGCCGATGGCTTAATCGAGCATGCGCTCTCTGGGCCCACTCCCATGTTGAGGCAGGCGGTAGGACTGAGCCACGAGACAAGCTGGTCGTTCGAAATGGCAGGCTTGCTGACTCGGTGCCCGGCGAGCCGAACACCGCTGTCGTTAGCCAATGTGATTGGGCCTACGGTCCGACACGCCGATGATCCGGAACATCTCATCTCCTGGTTGATCGCGCCCCTGCAGGTCTGATGGAGCCGTTTGTTCGTTGGGGAGTCTCGGAATGAAAGTTCCCCCTGGCGTGAGTCCGAGTGATTTCGCAAAAGCGATCAACAAATTCGAAGAAGTCGTGGGCAAGCCATGGGTTTTCACCGCGGATGAGGATGTCGCTCTTTATCGAGATCCCTACTCCCCTTTTCTAGGGGAACCGGACGAGCTTTTTGCCTCCGCTGCGGTTGCTCCCGATGACGTCGAGCAGGTCCAGAAAGTCGTCCGCATCGCCAACGAATACAATATTCCGATCTACCCAGTGTCGACGGGCAAAAATCTCGGATACGGTGGATCCGCGCCGGTCCTTTCCGGGAGCGTGGTTCTCGATCTGAAGAGAATGAATCGCGTGATCGAAGTGAACGAAGAGAATGCCTACGCTCTGGTTGAGCCCGGTGTCAGCTATTTCGACCTGTATCGCTACATTCAGGAGAAGGGACTGAAGCTCTGGATCGATGTCCCGGATCCTGGCTGGGGCAGTCCGGTCGGCAACGCGCTCGATCGAGGCGGCGGATACTTGATGGCCCAGTTTCGCAATCATTTTGATTCGCATTGCGGAATGGAAGTAGTGCTGGCGAACGGCGACATCATCCGCACGGGCATGGGCGCGATGCCCGGAGCTAGGACTTGGCAGAATTACAAGACTGGCTTTGGTCCTTGGGTGGATGGCATTTTTTCTCAGTCCAACTTCGGAGTGGTAACCAAGATGGGTTTCTGGCTGATGCCGGAACCGGATGCCTATCTCGCCGGAACCATCTACGTGCCCAGGCATGCGGACCTGATTCCTTTGGTCAAGATTCTGAACTATCTGGAGAACACACGCGTCACCAACGGCATGCCGGACCTGGGCAGTCCCCTGCTGCAGATTCCGATGATTTCGGAGATAGACGCTTGGAACCGCGGGGATGGTCCGCCACCTCCCCAGCCCGAGCTGGCGGCGCTGCTCGCCAAATCGGAGGGGGGCTATTCGACCGAACTCGAGCAATACGCACTGAAGCAGGGCATCAGTTACTGGAGCTGCAAGCTGAGCTTCTATGGTGCTCCCAAAGCGAACGAGGCCAACTGGGAATTCGCAAAGGAGAAATTCTCCGCGATTCCGGGTACGAAGTGTGTCGAAAATGAGTCCTACAAGCTCCCGCTGACTGCTGAGGAGCGCGAAAAGGTTCACAAGCCGCAATTCGGCATACCGAGCCTGGCGATGTTCTCGATCGGCGCCCGATCACGGACCAATCCCGATCCCACCAACGGCCATATGTGGTTCTCGCCAATCATTCCGCGGACCGGCGAGGCCATCTTCGAAGCGAACCGTGTGTTCAGCCAAGCCGCGAAGAAGTATGGGATTCCAGCGCTGGCCTTCAGCCTTCCTTCCTGTTACTGGGAGCGAGCCTTCATTTTCATTTTTGCGTTCCCGGTAACCCGCGACAAAGAAACGAATCAGAAGAATCGCGCGGCCTTTCGCCAGCTGGTCCAGATCGCGGCGGAACATGGCTGGGGCGAATATCGCACCGCACCGGCGTATCAGAGCGACATCATGAACACCTATTCCTACAACAATCATTCGCTTTTGCGGTTTCACGAAACTCTGAAGGACGCGGTCGATCCAAACGGAATCCTTTCCGCGGGCCGCTACGGCATCTGGCCCAAGCAACTCAGAAAGAGTCAGGCATGAACCACGTGGGCATGTTTGGGGTGATCGCACTTGCTGCGATCCTCGGGACCTCTAGCGGCGCGGCGCAAGACCAGGGGCAGAGAATCCCGTCGTCGTGGACCACCACGACCGTCTCGGGCCAGGGTCAGCCGCGTGGGTACGTGGAATATCAAAAGTACTGTTCGGCGTGCCACGGCGCAGGGGTCGGCCGACCCGGCACCATGGCACTGGAGGCGAAATACAAGGGCTCGGAGCCGGCGCTTCTGGACCAGCGCACCGATCTGACGCCGGAGCTGGTCAAGACCTACGTTCGCAATGGCATCTCCATCATGCCGTTTTTTCGCAAGACAGAAATCAGCGATGCCGAATTGGATGCGATCGCTCTGTACCTGACGCGCAACAACAAGCCGTAAAGGGACAGGAGCTGGGGATGAGAGTTCCACCGGGCGTAACACCACAGGATTTTTCCGACGCCATCACGCAGTGGCGGCAGGCGCTTGGTAACGATTGGGTGTTCACGTCGGACGACGATGTGAATCTGTACCGCGACTCCTATTCACCCTTTTGGCACGAAGATCTAGAACCGATTCCGTCCGCTGCCATTGCTCCCGATCGCGTGGAGCAGGTACAAGCGGCTGTCAAAATTGCCAATGCCTACAGAATTCCTCTGTGGACAATCTCTACCGGCAAGAACCTCGGCTACGGCGGCTCGGCGCCACTGCTGGGCGGCAGTGTGGTGCTGGATTTAAAGCGCATGGACCGCATCCTCGAGGTGAATGACAAAAACCACTACGCACTGGTCGAACCCGGCGTTAGCTATTTCGATCTGTACCGCTACATTCAGGATCGGGGCCTGAAAGTCTGGATTGACGTTCCCGATCCTGGGTGGGGGAGCTTGATCGGCAATGCACTCGATCGCGGTGGCGGTTACACGCCGCTGCGGGACCACTTCGACGCGCACTGCGGAATGGAAGTCGTTCTGGCCAACGGCGAAATCATACGCACGGGCATGGGTGCGCTGCCAGGCTCCCAGACTTGGCAGCAATATCGGTACGGCTTCGGCCCGTATCTTGATGGGATTTTTTCGCAATCTAACTTTGGTGTTGTGACCAAGATGGGTTTCTGGTTATTGCCGGAGCCGGAAGGCTTCAAGTCTGGAACCGTCCAGGTCCCTAGGCACGATGATCTTGTGCCGCTGGTCGAAACGCTGAATTACTTGATGAACTCGAACCTCGTGCAGGGCACCACGACCATCGGAAGCCCGCTACTGATGTCCCGCGCTGCGCGAAGCGCTAGCGGCGGGGGCTCGGCGCTGGTCATGACGCCAGGGGGGCCTTCGATCGAGGAGCTGGAGAAGATTGGGCGCGATCAGAATCTGGCCTACTGGACCTGCGAAATGAATTTCTACGGGCCGCCCAAAGTGGTTGAGGCCCAATGGGAGTACGCAAAGGAAAAGTACGCGGCGATCCCCGGGGCCCTGTTTGTAGAAGGCGAAACGTATAAGCTTCCGGTCGATCCCAGCTATGTGGACAAACTGCCCAAGCGGCAGTTCGGCATACCGAGCCTTACGATCTTCGGAATGATGGGTCGCAGTGAAGGCCACATGTGGTTTTCGCCGATCATTCCCATGACGGGGGAGGCAGTGTTCGAGGCGCAAAGGGTGTTTGGGCAGGCCTATCACGACATGGGTGTGCCCGCCATCAATCAGATCTTTGTATTCCCGTCGTCGTTCTTCCCGCGATCATTCGTAATCTTGTGCGGTTTCCCGATCTACCATGATATCGAGAAAAACCAGAGAAGCCGGGAAGTGTTCAAAGGCTTAGTAAAGGCCGCCGCCGAACACGGTTGGGGCGAATATCGCACGCACACAGCCTTTATGGACACGGTTTCCGACGTCTATTCCTACAATGACCATTCCCTGCGGCGGTTTCACGGAACGATCAAGGATGCGGTCGATCCGAACGGAATCCTTTCGCCGGGTCGCTGCGGGGTCTGGCCCAAACGGATGCGGAAGGCACAAGGATGAAAAGCACCAAGGCCGTTTTTTTTATCGCCCTAGGTATCGCGGTGGCAGCCTCAACCCCTGCCGCACCCGACCAGGCTCAGATCGAACGGGGGCACAAGGTCTACGACAAGTGGTGCTTCCCCTGCCACGGCACCGGTACCGGAAAGCCTGGGACCGATTCGCTGGCGGCGCGCGGTCAAAAACCCGCCGTGCTGGAGGAGCGCACCGACCTTACCGCCCCCATGATCAAGACCTTTGTGCGTCAGGGTGTCCTGTTCATGCCTATATTTCGCAAGACGGAGATCAGCGACGCCGATCTCGACGCAATTGCGGCCTATCTCACCCGGAACAACAAGCCCTAGCTCTATGCGAGTTCCTCCCGGTGTAAGCTCGGACGACTTTGCAGCGGCCCTGGCGCAATTTGACGCCGTCGTCGGCAAGCAGTGGGTGTTTACCTCTGAGGAAGACGTCGATCTCTATCGCGATTCGTACTCCCCTTACTGGCATGAAGCGGGTGAACGCGTCGCTTCTGCCGCCGTCGCGCCTGAGAACCTCGAACAGGTGCAGGCAGTTGTCAGGATTGCCAATCACTTTAAGATCCCTCTCTGGACGATCTCTACCGGCAAGAATCTCGCCTACGGTGGTTCGGCGCCGGTTTTATCGGGAAGCGTTGTCTTAGACCTGAAGCGCATGAACAAAATCATCGAGGTCAGTGACAAGAACCACTATGCGCTGGTCGAGCCGGGCGTCAGCTACTTTGATCTCTATCGCTACATTCAGGAGAACAAGCTACAAGTTTGGATCGATCCACCCGATCCTGGCTGGGGCAGCCCGATGGGAAACTCGCTCGAGCGTGGCGGCGGGCGGACGCCGATGCGCGATCACTTTCAATCCGTGTGCGGGATGGAGGTGGTGCTCGCTAACGGCGAGGTGGTGCGCACCGGTATGGGTGCGCTGCCAGGCTCCCAAACCTGGCAGCAATATCGGTATGGCTTCGGCCCGTATCTTGATGGGATTTTTTCACAATCCAATTTTGGCGTCGTCACTAAGATAGGTCTGTGGCTGATGCCGTCGCCGGAGGCGTATCGCGATGGCACCGTGATGGTGCCCAAACACGATGATCTGATTCCTTTCGTCCAGACGCTCTCCTATTTGATGAATTCCGACATTGTGCGAGGAACGATGCTGCTCGACAGCCCTCTGCTCGATTACCGCATGTCGCAGGGCGGCGGAGTCCTCGACATGCCGGGCGGGCCGTCGGTGGCGGAATTGGAAAAACTCGCCCAGGAGAAGAATCTTCCTTACTGGGGCGCCGAGCTGCATTTCTGGGGTCCCGAGAAGGTCATCGACGCGCAGTGGGAGTATACGAAGGAGAAGTTTTCCGCGATTCCCGGCGCTACCTTCCAAGACGGCAGGCACTACAGGTTTCCGCTGGAGCTCACAGAAACCGACGACGCACCGCGTGTTGCGCTGGGCATCCCGAATCTCTCCGTCTTCGGACGGATCGTGGGAGCTCAAGGGCACATGGACTTCTCGCCCATCATTCCGATGACCGGAGAAGCGGTCTTCGAGGTCCTCCAAGTGTTTGGGAAGGCTTACGCAGAGCTCGGCGTGGAACCGCGAAACCAGTTTTTTGTTCTTCCTTGGGCGTTTTTCCCGCGCGCATTCGTTCTTCTTTTCGGTTTTCCCATCGAGCACGACGTGGGAAAAAATAGAAAGACGCGCGAAGTTTTTAAACGCCTGGTCGAAGTGGCCGCCGCGCACGGGTGGGGCGAATATCGCACGCACACGACGATGATGGACACGGTGTCAGACGTCTATTCCTACAACGATCACGCCTTGCGACGCCTCCACGAAACGATCAAGGACGCTGTCGACCCCAACGGAATCCTCTCGCCAGGCAAGTCCGGGATCTGGCCCAAGCGGATGCGCAACCCGGGAGCGTAGATCGGGCCAAGCCATATTCTTCCTGCCGGCGGAGAAGCTTGTGCCGGCCAACCGCGCTATAATCGCTGGCTTGCTCGGGGTTCGCGGCCGCGCTCCGCCTTCCGAATGTACTTCATCTATCGCATCCTCACAGCCTTCAGCATGATCTTTCTGGCGCCCTATTATGCGCTCCGAGCCTGGCGCCACGGCGAGACCGTTGGCGCCTTGGGCGAGCGCTGGGGTTGCATTCCGCCCGCGATTGCCGGGCGCGCGCCAGCAGACGCCGCGGCAAGAAGATCGAAACCCGGGGCGATCTGGATTCATGCTGTTTCGGTGGGCGAGGTTCTGGCTGCAAGACCTCTCGCCGAACAGCTCCGGCATCGGTTCGGCTCGCGCACCGTGCTGGTTTCTACGACGACAGAAACTGGCCAGCGACTGGCACGCGAACGCTTGGCATTCGTCGATGGCATTTTCTATTTTCCCATCGACTGGGTTCCGCCGGTTCGCCGGGCACTTCGTGCAATTTGTCCTGCCTTGGTGATCGTGATGGAAACCGAAATTTGGCCAAATTTCCTGTGTGAGGCGCATCGCCAAAAGGTTCCGGTGATCTTTGCGAATGCACGAATCTCGGACAGATCGTTTGCCCGCTACCAACGCTGGCGATTCATGGTCGAGCCGCTCTATTCGCGCGCTCTGGCGAATGCGGAACTGTTTCTTGCGCAGACGCCGGATGATGCCACGCGTCTGGAAGAAATGGGCGCACCACAGGAGCGCATTGCGGTCACCGGCAACCTGAAATACGACAGCGAGCCGCCGAAGACAAGCCCTTTCGGCGCCTGGCTTGCGGGAGAAATCCAGCGTCAGGAGCGCTGGCCCGTCATCGTGGCAGGAAGCGTGGTAGCGGACGAGGAGGAAGCTGTGCTGGCCGGCTACGATATCGTGCAGCGTCGCTGGCGCCGCGCGTTACTGATTCTGGCCCCGCGCAAGCCAGATCGATTTGACACTGCGGCCGCGGCCGTCGAAGCCGGCGGCTGGAACGTGGTCCGCCGCAGTCGCCTGAATCTGGATGCCCCGCTCGATGAGACTGCTGACGTTCTCATGCTCGATACGATCGGCGAACTGGCCGGTCTGTATCTGCTCGCCGACGCGGTATTCATCGGAGGATCGCTCGTTTCGGCCGGCGGCCACAACATCCTCGAACCGGCTTGGTTCGCAAAACCCCCGGTGTTCGGCCCATCGATGGAAAATTTTCGCGACATGGCAACGCAATTCCTCAGGGCCCGCGCCGCCATTCAAGTCGCAAGTGGCCAGCAGTTGGGGAAGGTCTGGGTCCAGCTGGTCGAAGACAGCGGGCTGCGCGAGCAAATGGGCCGCGCTGCTCGCGAGCTTTCCGAACGCAACCGCGGCGCCACGGTTCGTTCGGTTGCGCGCATCGCTGCTGTGCTCAGTCAAGGGGAGCAGTCGGTGTGAATTTTTCCCAAACGCTGCTCTGGCCGTTAACGCTTCCCTTCGGTGCCGCCGTGCGCCTTCGCGCGCGGGCTTACCAGAACGGTATTTTCCGGCAGCGGCGCGTCGATGGCATCGTCATCAGCGTGGGCAACCTCACCGTAGGCGGCACAGGCAAGACGCCAATGGTTCTGTGGATTGCCGAGCGTCTCATCGCCCAAGGAGAAAAGATCGGCATCCTTACGCGCGGCTATCGCGGCCACCCGTCTGGGAGTGGCGCGACCAGCGACGAAGCCCAGTTGCTCGGCGAGCGACTGGGCGACCGTGTGACCATGGGTGTCGGCGCCAATCGCTGGGCCCGGGCCCGCGACCTCGCCTCCCGCGGGGTCCAGTGGTTCATCCTCGATGACGGCTTTCAGCATCTCCAGCTCGCTCGGGACGTCAACATCGTTCTCATCGACGCAACGAGCCCCTTCGGCGGCGGCCATCTCCTTCCGGCGGGCCGCCTGCGGGAGCCCCCATCGGCATTGGCGCGCGCTGACATCATTGTCATCACGCGCAGCAGCCACGCTCCGGAGCTTGAGGCCGTTATCCGCCGCGAGTCCACCTCGCCGATCTTTTATGCGCGAACACACCTCGATTCGGTCTGCGTTTGGAGCGGGAAATACCCTGGCGTCGAAGACCGGCATGCTCGCCCGCGGCATTTCTTCGTCTTCTGCGGAATTGGGAATCCTACTGCGTTTCTTGCCGATCTCAAGAGCGCCGGGTTCGACGTCGTCGGTCAGCGTTTCTTTCGCGACCACCACCGGTACGACGAGCGGGATGTTCGCCGACTCGAGGCGGCGGCAGGTCCAGCAGGCGCAGAGGCACTCTTGTGCACCGAAAAGGATGTATTCAATCTGGCTGGCATCGTCTGGCAGGGGATCCCCATCTACTACTTGCGAAGTTCGCTTCAGGTGCAGGAGGCGGACCAACTCTGGCAGGCGATTATGAGGAAGGTCGCGTCGCGGCCACGCGCCGACTACGATTAACGGAAGCCTCCGGAGGCGAAACGGAAATCCGCGGGTGCCGTGCGCATTGCGGGCCGCGACCACGCTATGCTAGTTTTCCGCGGTGCTTGTGCCGGTCGACTCGGAGGTAACGCTCAACCAACCCAGAAAATTCTGGGCGCGCTGGCGCGTGCGCGCTGGCTATGTCGTCGCCGCCATGTACTGGCTGCTGGCAGCGCCGACGTTGTGGTCGATCCTGACGGGCGCGGTCTTCGCCGCGTTTGGGTTGGTCGTTCGGGGATTCGCTTCCGGTCATTTGCGCAAGGACGAGACTCTGGCCACAACCGGTCCCTATGGGGCCACGCGGAATCCTCTCTATTTTGGAAGCGCCTTTCTTGCCGCCGGGTTTGTGGTGGCCGGGCATTCCTGGACGGCCGGCGCGATCGTTGCGGTCTATTTCGCGACTTTTTACTATGCCGTGATGCGCAGCGAAGAAAGAGACGTACGCGAACGCTTCGGTGCCGCTTTTGACGAGTACGCACGCCACGTGCCGCTGTTCGTTCCGCGCTTTTCCCGTGCCAGGAGCGAAGGGCAGGAGGGGAGCCGATTTTCATGGCTGCAGTATCGGCGGAACCGCGAGTACCAAGCCTTGCTAGGAACCATCGCCGGACTAGCAGCCATTTGGCTGCGGATGTGGCTTCGAGCGCTGTTCGGATACTGACGGGGGCGGCTGAGACTTACTGCAGGCGGTACACGGCATTCATCATGCGCTGAAACTGGGGCTTGTAGATGAGATCGAAGGCGTTTTCTTTGCCCGGAAACATCTCGAGCGCCGCGCGCCTGGTCGCCGCGATCATTCCGGCGGCTTCTTCGGCGCTCAAGTCGCCCGCTGCAATCTCCTGCAGAGTCAGATGCACTAGAATCCGCAGGCGCCGGATGCGTCTACTTTCTTCGTCGATTTCTGCCTGGCTCGGGGTTGCGTCACAGCTATCTCGAAGGGGTTCCATAGTGGCCGATAGAAAACATGATGAACCCCCGCACAGAGAAGATCAATAGTACTCGGGCTGGCTGTCGCGAAGGAGGGCTAACCTTTACCTTCCTTCCCGGCGGAGGTCGTGAACATGCGAACAAGCCGCAAGATCTTGGCCATAGGGCTCGTGGCAGGATTGTCGTTTGCCAACCCTCATCGTGGGAGTCGAGCGGCCCGTCCTGGCGGCCAGGAACAAACGGCCTCCTCGGCAAAATGCGATGAGGCGTGTCTCCGCGGCCTGCTCGATCAGTATCTGAGCGCTCTGGTCGCTCATGATCCAAGCCGGCTCCCCCTAGCCGCTGCGGTCAAGTTCACGGAAAACACCATACCGCTGAAGCTTCCCGACGCCTTGTGGGGCACGATCAGCAGCCTGGGCACCTACAAAATCTATTTCGCTGACCCGTCAACGGGCCAAGTTGGGTGCGAATGCACGATCCGCGAAAATGGTACGCCTGCGATCCTGGTCGTGCGACTAAAGGTGGTGGAGCGAACAATCACCGAGGTGGAGACGGTCGTCCGGCGCGGCGCAGAGCCCGCCCAAAAATTGGAACAGTTCGGCCAGCCCAATCGCGTCTGGCTTGAGCCCGTCACAGCTGCCGAGCGCACCCCGCGCGCCACGATGCTTCATGATGCCAATCAATACTTCGAGGGCATCGTGCATCTTTCGGGTGACATCGTTCCGTTCGATGAAAAATGCAATCGCATCCTGGATGGCATGCAGGACACGAACAATCCTTCCTACAACGAGGGTTGGGCGAACGGAACCTTCAATCCTGCGGCGCTCGGCTGCCGCGAGAATATGAACACGAAAATTTGGGCGTATATCCAGTCGGTTGATCCACGACGATTCGTGATGGTGGACGAAAAAATGGGCATTGTTTTCGGCTTTTTCATGTTCAATCACCCGGGAACTGTGAAGGAAGCAGACGTTCCCGGTGTCGGCAGAATTCCCATGCCGGCGTCGGCGCTCAGGCCATTCAGTGTTGAGGTGGCGGAGTTTTTCAAAATTGAGGGCGGCACAATTCGCCAGATCGAAGGAGTGCAGCTCGTGCTGCCCTACAAATCTCCAATTGGATGGTGAAGCTCGGCCCATGGCAGCTCCAAGCTGCCGTTCCGAGTACCCCATTTCAGGGGCGGCGGCTCAGGCACACCACCGACTCGATGTGAAATGTCTGCGGGAACAGGTCGAACAGATGGACCCGTGTGACTTCGTACCCGGCCTTTCTCAGCGCGGCCAAATCGCGCGCCAGCGTGGGCGGCTCGCAAGAAACGTAGGTGATGGCCGGGGCAGCGATGCGGGCAAGTTGGCCGATCACCTCCTTTGTGAGCCCGGCGCGCGGGGGATCGAGTACCACCCGTTCGGGGGTGTCACGGCATTTTTCGAGAAACTTTCCGACATCTGCGTTCCGGATTTCGATTCGCCCCTGCCCGGCGGTGTTGGATTCGAGATCGCGGGCTGCTGCGGGGTTCGATTCGACGGCCACAACCCGCTCAAAGCGTCTTGCTAGGGGCACGGTCAAAAGACCCACACCCGCAAAAAGGTCGAGCGCCAACCGGCCGCCGTCAGCACTCTCACTAACCTCGCCGGCAAGTTCGCCTGCAAGGAAGCGGTTCACTTGAAAAAACGACAGGTGGCCAACACGATAGTTCAAGCCCGCAGCCTCCGCTTCCACGTAACCCGGACCGTCAAGCTCCATCCGCTCACGGGCGGGATCGTGAAACAACAGACTCTGGATTTCTGGCACGGCGTGTCGGAGGGTATCCACCAGTTCTTGGTGGCGGGACGGAAGACCGGCAAACGTAGCCGTTAACAGCAGTTGGGTATCGTTCGCACCGGCGAATGCTTCGATCTCGCGTAACTCCGGTGCGAGCTGCTTTTCGGCCAGAGCCAAGCGCAGCGCGTCCAAGGTCTTACACAACAGCGGGGAGAGAACCGCGCATTGCTCGACCGGGCAGAATGTGGTCGAATGGGCGCGAAAATATCCGATGCCGAGGCTCGAGGTGTCCGCTTTTGATGAGCCGCGAATTTTCCACTGCGCCCGGTTGCGATAGCCCCAGGGCGGTGACCGATGGAGAGTGATCTCTCCGGGCCAGTCGATCCGACCGAGTCTATGCAGCGTTTCGCGCAGAATTTCCGTCTTGAATGTGAGTTGCGCTTGGTAGGGAATGTGCTGGTAATGACATCCGCCGCAAACGCCGTAATGCGGGCATCGAGTCGCGGCGCGCTCGGGGGCGGCTTCGAGCAGGCGCTCGACGCGCGCACGCACGAACTTCTTGTTACGTTCGACAGCTGCGGCTCTGACGCGCTCGGCGGGCAGAACAAAGGGCACGAAGACCGTCGCACCCTCGTGATGCGCGAGGCCGTCGCCGCCATACACGAGCTTTTCAATGGTGATGTCCATGATGTCGACTGCAGAGCCCTGCCGATTCAAGTGAGATAGAAGAGGCTGAGCCGGGGCACACCGAATCGCTCGAAAAGACGCTTCTGCATGTACTGACGCTCAAGTTGAACCAGTTGTTCCGCCGACATTTTGGGGCGATACGGCCGGAGCGCGCGGTCCATTTCGCGGCGGATGGCCAGCAGCGTTTCTTCGTCGGCATCGGCCCAAAGCGCGGCAGTGAGTTTCTCTTCGAGGATGGTAAGGCGGCGCTCGAGATCCTCGAGGTCGATTGGGCCGGGTGAGTCGGTGAGCGGAGCCATCTGTTCGAGCCGTTGGGCGACGTCACCGAGGCCAGACGAGATGCGGTTGTGCGCGGCGCGATGTTTTTCAGCGCCTAGAAGAAGGCGCGCCCTGTTACGCTCGAAGTACTGCTTCAGCTCGTCGCGCGAAAATGGCTCCTCGGCCGGGCGCGCCGCTTGGACTTCCGGACCGCTGCCTCGAGCGGCCTCCTGCGCTTGGCTGGCGGCATCGAGTACTGCGTCGACACAGTAGGCGAGACTCTTAAGAGGGCGTCCGTCAGCGGCCCGGCGGGAACGACCCCAACTCTCAAATGCCCGATCGATTCCTTTGAGAACGGCGCCCAGCGGAATCCCGGCCTTTTGCCAGGTCTCAACGATGGCCCAATCGAGCGGCGAGACCAGCAGGTGCGCGCCGCGCTTGTGCCAGAAGTATTCTTCGATTTCCGTGAAATAGTTAAAGTAGTTGAACGACGACATGGATTTAAAAACGCCACAGCGGAACGGTGGCTACCCAGCGGCTGAAATCAATCAGTCGCCCGGCCGGGCGCCCTCCTCTTCACAGCAGCGCGATCTTCCCCGGCTGCTTGATTGCGTTCCCAGATAATGCGCAGGCCATCGAGAGTAAGGAACTCATCGACCGTTTCGATGTGACGGGAGGCACCGCCAATCAAGGAGGCCTGGCCACCGGTCGCGATCACTTTCGTCTTCGCGCCCATCACCTTCTTCATGCGGTCGAGAATCCCGTCCACCAGATCGGTGTAGCCGTAAAACAGGCCCGACTGCATCGATGCGATTGTGTTAGTGCCGATGATTTTCCCCGGGTCCTTGATTTCCACTCGAAAAAGGCGCGCGGCCCGCGCAAACAGTGCATCGGCCGAAATGCCGATTCCCGGTGCGAGCACGCCGCCGAGATACTCGCCGCGCGGCGAGACGGCATCGAAATTGATGGCTGTGCCGAAATCCACAATGATGCAAGGGCCGCCGTACTTCGTGAAGGCCGCGACGCTATTGACGATACGGTCCGCTCCGACCTCCTGTGGGTTGTCATAGTGAATGGGCATCCCGGTCTTAACGCCAGGCTCGACGAAAAGCGCTTTGCGCCCGAAATAGCGATCCGACATGCCGGCCAGTGTGGAGTTGAGCGGTGGGACGACCGAGCTGATGATCACGCCGCCGATTTCGCGGGGCTCGAACCCCGCCAGCGTAAACAGGTCGCGGGTCAGGATACCGTATTCATCAATGGTCTGGTCGCGTGCGGTGGTCAGGCGCCAATGTGCCACGAGATCTCTCTGACGAAAAACCCCTAACACGGTGTTCGTATTGCCCACATCCATGGCCAGAAGCATCAGGAAGCCTCCGCGACGTCGCCTGAGAGAATCGGAACGACCCCATGCCCGTCGTCGCGCGTCACGCGCAAAACACCGCTGGGCTCGAGTCCGGCCGTCGTGCCCGTAAAGCTCTCGGTAGCGGTGGTAACCCGAACGTGCTTACCCTTGAAGTAGGTCGACACCTCAGCGAAACGCCGGAGAATGGGCGTGGCTCCCTCCGACAGGAATTGATTGTAGTAGCGGTTGAAGCACCCCAGCAACCGGATCAGAAGTTCCAATCGCGAATGGGCTCGGTGGGTCTCGATGCGCAACGATGTCGCGCGATCGGCCAGCTCGTTGGGCATCTTGGTTTGATTCACATTCATGCCGATGCCGACGACCGCGTGGTGGATGCGATCGGGTTCGGCGTGCATTTCAGTGAGGATTCCGCCAAACTTGCGGCCGCCCACGAGCAAATCGTTGGGCCAACGGAGATCGGGCTGTGCATCGAGATCATCGGCAGCGGCATCCCGCGCCGCCAGTCCGGCGACCAGCGTGAGCAACGGTGCGTGGGCTGGGGGAATCGACGGCCGTAGGAGAATGCTCGTGTAGATCCCCACGGACTTCTCCGAAGTCCAGAAGCGGCCTGCACGACCCCGACCGGCAGTCTGCTCTTCGGCGACGACAATCGTGCCATGGGGTTCGCCGGATTCCCCCAACCGCATGGCTACAGAATTGGTCGAGTCGACCTTGAAAAAATGAAAAATGCGGCGCGCGAACACGGTGCCGTATAGACGGTGGCTTAGCATCTGCGGAATCAGTAGGTCGGGCACGCGCTCAATATGATACCCAGTCCGAGGATGGCCTTTGACACGCACGCCGAGAGCGCGCAGCCGCTCGATCCAGCTCCAAACTTGCTGCCGCGTGGTGCCGATTTCCTTGGCGATTTTGGCGCCGCTGATGACGATCGTTGAATTTTCGGCGAGCAGCGTTAGCAGCGCGTCGATGCGCCGGTCGGTTGTGCCTGGCAGGCCAGCTATTCTCTTGGTTGCCATACGTGGAAACCACGAAGCATACTCGACGGGGCCGGAGCCCACAAGTTGGCGCCCCAGCTGTCGCCCATCGATCCGTAGGACTTACCATCGGTCAAGCTAGGGAGTTAGCGAAGCGGCTTGCGTCGCTCTTTGAGCTTCTCGAGCTCCGCCCGTCGTTCGGCGAGCGTCTTGCGCAGGCCCGCCACGACGTTCGCCGGTGCCTTCGACGCAAACTCTTCATCAGCGAGGCGACCCTGCTTCGATGCGATGTCCTTCTCCAGGCGATCGATCTCCTTGTCGAGACGCGTGGCTTCGGCTGCTTTGTCGATGGCTTCCCCATAGGCGATCCGCAGGTCAAATTGCGCGGTGGAGCGGATCGCCGCGCCTGTGGTGTCAAGGTGGCCCGCTGAGATTCGCAACTCGGAGAGCGTAGCCAGGCGCAGAACAGCATCCACATTTTCCTCCACCAGCCTGCGCAGGTTCGGATTTTCGGTCGAAAAA
This sequence comes from Candidatus Acidiferrales bacterium, assembly GCA_035622155.1. GTDB lineage: Bacteria > Acidobacteriota > Terriglobia > Acidiferrales > UBA7541 > Palsa-295. The sequence continues at coordinate 317,283 of DASPVW010000036.1, read as the reverse complement.
TCGGCTGGCACCTTGCGCTTGGGATCTAGCTTCATTTCGGCGCGGATCTGGCGCGCTCCGACGATAATTTCCTGAAGCGTCGCCATGGCTTCGTCAACCGAAGCATCGGCACATCCGGTGCGCGGATCGGGAAAACGCTCGAGCGCGATCGAACGTGCGCCAGGTCGCTGGGGTAGGCGGTGCCACAGCTCTTCGGTAAGAAACGGCATGACGGGATGCAACAGGCGCAGGGCCGCGTCCAGCGCGGCGAAAATATTCTGCCATGCCGCCAGAACAACGTCGGGACCGGTTGCCGCCAGTTGTGGTTTGACCCACTCGATATACCAATCACAGAAGTCGCCCCAGAAAAATTGGTAAATGGTCTGGCAGGCTTCGTGGAAGCGGAAGTGCTCCAGCGCATCGTTGACCTGCTCGGCAACAGCCGCAAGGCGCGAAAAAATCCAGCGGTGGGGGAGCGCTCCTTCGCCGGCCACCCAATACGGCGCCTGGGTGCGAATGTCCGGTGCAGCCAAGTCCTCAAGCCGCAGGCCGCCCACCTTGATCTTCTCGAGGTTGACGAAGAGAAATCGCGCGGCGTTCCAGATCTTATTGGCGAAGGCACGAGCACCCAAAATACGATCTTCGCTCAAAATGATGTCGGTACCAGGGGCGGCCATGCTGGCGAGCATATAGCGGAGCGCGTCGGTGCCATATTGCAGAGTCAACTGGAGCGGATCGACGCCCGTGCCCTTCGTTTTCGACATCTTCGCGCCCTCGGAAGTGCGGACCAGCGAATGCAAGTACAGGCGGCGGAAGGGGATGCGGTTCCGATTGTCGGTTTGGTGCGGTTCGGGCCGGTCTGTCAAATGCAGACCCATCATGATCATGCGGGCGTCCCAGAAGAACAAAATGTCGTAGCCACTAATCAGCAGGCTGGTTGGATAAAACGCCTGGAGCTCGGGCGTGTCGTCCGGCCAGCCGAGGGTTGAAAACGGCCACAGCGCGGAGCTGAACCAAGTGTCGAGAACGTCGGGGTCTTGCGTCAATTTCGAGCTGCCGCACTTCGGGCAGACGGTCGGCACGCTGGCCGCGCGTGCGTGCCCTTCTATAATTTCAACGCGCGAATCGGCCGCGGGGATCATTTCTTTGCAATCGTCACAATGCCAGATGGGGATGCGATGGCCCCACCAGAGCTGCCGCGAGATACACCAGTCACGGATATTGTCGAACCATTGCAGCAAGATGGTGCGCTGGTTATCGGGCACGACTTCGATGAGGCCATCGATCACGACCTGCTTGGCCGGTTCGGCGAGCGGCTTCATTCTCAGGAACCATTGCGTCGAAAGGCGCGGCTCAATTTCGGATTTGCAACGATCGCAAACGCCGACCGAATGAGAGATGTCCTCGACGCGTTCGAGCAGTCCCAAGGCCATGAGGTCTCCGACGACGCGCTCGCGCGCCTCGAACCGATCCAGCCCAGCATAGGGGCCCGCGGCTTCACTCATGTGGCCGTCGTTGGTCATCACGTCGATTTCCGGTAGGTTGTGCCGCCTGCCGACTTCAAAGTCATTCAGATCATGCGCGGGCGTGATTTTGACGACGCCTGTGCCAAATTGGCGGTCGACGTAGCCGTCCGCAATCACCGGAATCTGGCGATTCATAAGCGGCAGCATCACACTGTTGCCGACCAAGCGCAGGTAGCGTTCGTCGTCGGGATGAACGGCGACGGCTGTGTCGCCAAGCATCGTTTCCGGACGAGTGGTCGCGACCACAAGAAACTCCTTCGATCCGACGATCGGATAGCGGAGATACCAAAGCTTTCCTGCGCCCTCAACGTGGACCACTTCGAGATCGCTGATCGCTGTCTGGCACCGCGGACACCAATTGACCATATAGCGGCCGCGATAAATGAGGCTTTCGCGATAAAGGCGCAGAAAAGCCTCAAGGACGGCGCGATACAGCTTTGGCTCGAGGGTAAAGCGCTCGCGGGTCCAATCGCAGGAAGCGCCGAGGCGAATCATCTGCTCCTTGATCACGCCACCGCTTTCCGCCTTCCATTGCCAAACCCGCCGCTCGAACTCGTCGCGACCCAGGTCCTGGCGGCGAATGCCTTGCTCTGCCAGCTTCCTCTCGACCACATATTGTGTGGCTATGCCGGCGTGATCCATGCCCGGCAGCCAAAGCGTGCGATCGCCCCTCATGCGATGCCAGCGAACGAGCATGTCGATCTGCGTATGCTCGAGCATGTGGCCAATATGGATCGAGCCGGTGACATTCGGCGGCGGCAGCACGATGGAAAACACGGGACCACCACCGGAATTTTCGACGCGGAATAGCTTTTCCTCAAACCAGGTCTTCGCCCAGCGCTCTTCGATCTCCTGTGGCTCGTAAGCCTTGGGAATTTCCGGGGGCATGATTCCCTAATGGATTGAATTTCTTCGAGATGCCAAAAGGCCAATATAAGGGGCGTGTGCGGAGCGCGTCAAATCGCGAACGTCGACGAAGACTCTACCGAACCATCTTCATCAGATCGCGAGATCAAAATCGGTCCGGTTCGTCACTTCTCTTTTTTGGCCGTTTCGTTCTGCAGGAGGTTTTCGACCAGCGGTTTCAGAACGCCCTGCGAAAGCAGATCGTGGAGCTGGGGTTGGAGCTTTTCAAGCACTTTCTGCACGACAGCATCGACTGTCCCTGGATCGGCGGTAGCCTGTTCCTGAGGCTGCGTGCGAAAATCCGGAGGAGGCGTTAGGAAAGGAATCTCGGCGAGGGCCTCGCGGCTGGGCGGCGGGCCAGTCGGAATGCGCTCGTTCCCCTCGACCTCGGTGGTCTTGGTTTCGAGCAAGGACAAAGGCTCCTCGGCACTGCCGAGGGCTTCTGGCGACGGAGGCTCTTCGACTGGAGGTGCTGGAGCGACCGGCGGCGTGAATAAGTGCGTCGGCTCTAAGTCCTGTTGAGCGACCTCGTAGTGCGACGTACCCTGCAAGTCGTCTTCCACCAGCAGGGGCTCGGGCGTAACGTGAACGGCCGGCGGCTGCATCAGATCCGGGTCCTGATAGCCGGCTGCCAGCTCGGGTTTCGAGTCCGCCTGAAAACTCTCGTCGGTTTTCGAACTAGCAAGCGGCAGCGGTTCAGCGGTCTGGGCCTCGATGGTTTCCGCCGCGGTTTCTGTCGGCGCTGGCGTGACGTGCTCAACCGGATAAGACCAGGACGCACTCGGGGGCGCTTCGTCCGCAAAGAAGGATTCCTCGGCTGCTTCGACGCTGGGGGTAGTCCGCACGTCGGAATCGAAAGGTGCGTCGGGCTCGCTTTGAGGGGTCTCGGTGGCAGGGGCGGGCGGCGCATACCGACCCTCGCCCTCAGGTTCCGGAGACACGAAACTTGTATCGTTTGCCGTCTGCTCCGACAGGACGCTCATCCAATCGGCCGCCGGATGATCGGAGGAACCCTGCGCCAGTTGGTCCATCCAGTGAGAGGGGCCCGACTGCGGCGCAGTCTCCACGTCAGGCGCGGGCTCCGGTTCAAAGGGAGCTGGGTGGGCCACCGTGGCTTCTGCTTCCACGACGGGGGTCGGGTCAGTTGGCGCAAAGAAATCCGGCCCGGGAGCACTCGCCGAGGCGGGCTCAGGCACCTCAGCCGACATCGGCTCAGCCGGCGTCGGAGCTTCGAAGGTCGCGAGCGAATTTGTGTTCTCCACCTCTTCTTCTTTGGGGAAGGGAACGCGACGGGGAGGCACCTCGCGCTCAGAAGGAAACTGGGACGAATCGAGGTCGGTTGCGAATGCCGGCTTGTTGACGGCTTCCGGGGGAATCTCAATCTCCATGGCGTTGCGACGCCAGTCGCGCGCCGTGGATGATTCGTCGAAGTCGTCCTCGGCCACTTCTTCCGACTCAGCGACCGGTGGCTTCGGCTCGTTCGACATCTCGGCCTCCGACGGCGCGTCGTCCAGCGCCCGGCGGCCGGTCCCGAAGCCGTACACGAGAGCCGCTTCCTCCGGAGTGGGCTCTGGAAAATCAGGCAGTGGTTTGAGCTCCGCACGCGCGGAAGTCGCGGGTTCAGGAATCGATTCAATCACCATCGGCGGCGCTTCTTTGGCTTCTCGCGCCTTGGCCAACTCGGCGGCGACCTTGGGATTCTTTTCTAGCGCGGACATCACCATAGCGATCAGCGGATCGGGCGGAACGAAGGGTTTCTTTAGAACGCCATCGGCACCCACGCGCCGCGCCTCTTTTTCATCGAGGGGATCAAAAGCGCCGACAAGCAAAATGACGGGCACATGCGAGAATCGCTCGTCTTTTTTGACGAACTCGCAGACTTCGTAGCCGTTGCGCACAGGCATGAAAATGTCTGCGAGCACCAGGTCCGGCTTCAGATCGGGGATGCGCCGCACAGCCGCCTCGCCGTTGCCGACCGAGACGACTGCGACACCACGGTCTTCAAACGACAGCGCGACCATCTTTTGAATGTTGGCATTATCGTCCGCGACCAAGATTTTGGGCACTGGGGGTTCCCTCGGGACGCGCACTCCCGGCACTGCGCCATCCGCCTCGCGTAAAGACTATTGCAGCATTACCGAGAGAGGCCGTCAACGGAGTAGAGCAAGCAGGGTGCTACAGTTGTTAGTAGGGGGTACACCGGGGCAACGCTACGGAATCAGCTTGTGCAGGCCCTTCTTTTTCTTGCTGCTGGATTCGTTCTTGGAGTCGTCCTGGTTGTTCGCAGACTGGCTTGAGGACTGCGCAGAAGAGGGATTCGAACCTCCACTGGCGGGGGGAGTTGCCACAGCCTGCGAGGATCCAGGGGGCGGGGTTGGAGAATTCACGGCCGCGCTTGCTGGCGCAGCCGAATTCTCACTGACAGCCTGCGGTGCGGTCGTCGGTGCCGTAGGTAAGCTGGTCATCGTTGACGGGGCAGGCTGCGCCGCAGGATCGGCGGCTGCCGCCGTCGTTGGCGCCGCAATGATCTGGGCGCCGGCTGATGCCGTGGAGGTGTCAGGCGAAGACGACTCCACCGATTCGGTATCGCTGGACGCCGAATCCGATCTCGAGGAGGCCACGCCCGCAGCGAGATTAAACCTCGGGCCCGCCGCGCCCTGGCTTAAAACCTCGGTCGCCGAGACGGAGTCGTCGGGCGGGTTCAAATTCGGTTGGCCCACTTGTGCGGCCAGGTGGACATCGGGATTGGCTTTCACCATCCCCACGGTGGTCGCCGTCACAGGATTGGGGTGGTGTTCCTTCTCAAACAATTGCTGCTTTTGCATTCGCGCCAAGGCCTCCGGATCAGCCTTGGGAACCGGCATCCCCATCGCGGTCAGGTGAGCTTTGGCGTCTGGCGCCAGCTTCGAGAGTGGATAATCTTTGACGATCCGGTTGTAGCATTGCGCGGCTAAGTCGCCCCAGTGGTTTTTGTCGTCCTCGTTCTTCGAGGCCTGTTTGGCGCGCTGGTAGATGTTGCCGAGCATCCAGAGCGCTACGTCGCTCTGGCTATACAGCGGGTATCTGCCGGTTAGTTCCACCAGGCGCGCCGCCGAAGCGCGATAATCCTGCTTCACGTAGTAGAAATGGGCAATCCTGTATTCGCCATCGGCCAAGACTTCTTGCACATTGCGCAAGTCCTGTTCGGCACGCGGCAACAGCGGGCTTTGCGGAAATTTCAGCAGAAACGTCCGAAACTCATCCTCGGCAGATTGAGCCTGGCTGTTGTCGCGATCCGCCTTCTCCATCATTCGATAATGGCACATCGCCACTTGCATCTGCGCGTAGGCGGCCTCATCCAGGAAAGGGAAAAAAACAATGAAATTCTTGTATTCGTCGACCGCCTGAGTGAGGTTCGAAGTGCCGCCCTCTTTGTAAAACGAATCGGCGATCCCCAGCTTGGCCTTGGCGAGATACTCGCTATCCGGGTAGGTGTTGATGAGGGTCTGGAGGTCTAAACGCGCCTCGGTATACTTCGTGTGTTTCAAGTCGGCCATAGCGCGATCGTAGAGTACCTTGTCGGGTTCGGCCGTCTGGGTGGTATCGGGCGTCTTCGTGGGCTTAACCTTGGTGACGTGGGGTTTCTGTCCGTACGTCGCAGGGGACCCGAGCCCGGCGAGAAACAGGGCAAGAACCACGATCAAACGACGGTCCATTGTGAGAGGAAATTCGCGCACGAATCAGACCTTCTGACTGAGAGCCTCGGTTGCAAGTTTACGCAGCTGTCGCGTGGCCGCTGCCGGATCGGGTGTGTGGAAGACCGACGTCCCCGCCACGAAGGTATTGGCGCCGGCCTGCGCCAGCTCCCCTACGTTTTCGACCTCCACGCCACCATCTACCTGAATTCGAAACGTGCCATTATAGCGCGTACGCCACTGATCAAGCTGCCGAATTTTCTCAAAGGCTCCGGGGATGAACTTCTGCCCTCCGAAACCGGGATTGACGGACATCACCAGCACCGTATCTACCTTGTCCAGAACCTCCGTCAGCATCATCACCGGTGTCGCCGGGTTGATTGCTGCGCCGGCCTCGGCTCCCGATTCGCGAATCAACGCAAGCGCCCGGTCAAGGTGCGGGGTCGCCTCCTCGTGGACCAGTACTCGGCTTGCACCCGCGCGCACGAATTCCTCCACATACTGTTCGGGGCGGTCGATCATGAGATGCACGTCGAGAGGCAATCGGGTTGTCTTCCGCAGGGATTCAACCACCGGAATCCCGATCGTGATGTTAGGAACAAAGCGGCCGTCCATCACGTCGACGTGGATCACATCCGCGCCCCCCTGCTCGACGGCGCGAACTTCGTCGCCAAGCTTCGAGAAGTTGCAAGCCAGGATCGACGGTGCGAGTTCGATTCTTGCGTGTGGCATCGAGCCCCTCGATACTAGCACAGCCGGAAAGGTTCGCTACTGCGCGACCTCGAGCTCAATCGGGGTTCCGCCATCGACACGCTGTCCCCGCGATGGGGTCTGGCCGATGACAGTCCCAGCCGTCACCCCGAGGGTCGTAACTGGCGTGATCTTAGTGATTTTCAACCCTGCCATCCCCAATTTCGACGCCGCTTCGGCAGCGGTAAGACCGGAAAGGTCCGGCATGGCGAAGGCGGGCAGCCGCGGACCCAGAGAGACGAGTAGGTTGACGCGGGGGCTTTGCACGTTCGTTGTACCTGGGGCGGGATCTTGCAGGATCACAGTATCTGCAACGGCGTCGGGCGAATATAGGTTAGAGACTTCACCGATTTGCATGCCGCTGCGCAGTAGCTCGACTTGCGCTGCACGCAGACTCACATCCTTGACCTCAGGAATCGATACCCTCTGCGGACCAAGGCTCAGCACCACGTGTGCATATTGGCCCGTTTTCACCCGCGTGTTGGGAGGAGGGCTCTGTCGGACGACAGCGTCAACGGCGAGATTGCTATAGACGCGATCCTCCACTTTCATGCCCAGGCTGCGGCTGTGGAGAAGCTGTTGGGCTTGGTTGGCGCCCGCACCGACGACATCCGGCATGGTCACCTGGCGACCTTGGATCGCTAATCGCATCGCAGTCAGCGCGCTCAGGAATCCTACCGACGAAAGGATGAACAGCAGTAATCCCATCCGCAGAATCCATTGAAGCCGCTCGCGTAGAGTCAACTCCCCATACCCTCTTCTGTGAGCCTAACACGATTGGGAGCGCTCCAGGGTAGCGGCGAAAAAGCCGTCGGTGTGCTGCGCTGCCGGAGACGAGCGAAAGTAGCCGTCGCCTGCAAAAAACGTTTCTGCATCGACCCCCTTTCTGAGATGGGGTCGGAGTCGCTCGATAACCGTGCGCGCCCCCAGGCGCCGAATCGAAGGCTCCGCGTCGAGAACCTTGGCGACGACTTGCTCGTTTTCCTCTGGCTCCATCGAGCAGGTCGAGTAGACCATCTGTCCTCCCGGCTTGAGAGCGGGAATGGCGTTCCCGAGCAGACGAACTTGCAATTGATGAAACGCCGGAAGCTGTTCCGGCCGTAACCGCCAGCGAATTTCGGGATGCCGCGCGAGCGTGCCCGTGCCAGAGCAGGGCGCGTCCAAAAGGATCCGGTCGAACGTTTCGCGAAACGGAAGCGGTTGCTCCGCATTCAACTCAACCAGGTACACGCCAGCAAGCCGGAGCCGCTTGAAGTGCGCGCGCATGGCCCGCAGGCGGTGCCAGTAGCGGTCGGCCGCGATGACCAAGCCTGTGGTCCCGGAGGCTCGCGCCAAGGCAGGCGTCTTCCCGCCGGGCGCGCCGCAAAGATCGATGACCCAGTCACCGGGCTCGACGCCCAATAGCAGTGGCACCGCTTGCGAAGCTTCGTCTTGGATCGCAAGCAGGCCGGCGCGAAAGGCTTCCGTTTGTCTCGGGCTACCGCCGGTCGCAGCAAACGCATTTTCCAGCAGCAGTCCAGGCTCTATGTGCAGACCGGCGCGTGCCAGCTCGCTTTGAACCTCCTCACGGAAATCGCCGCCTTCCAGCACGCAGCTTAGTCGTGGTCTTTCGTTGTTGGCGGTCATGGTTCGAATCGCGAGAGCTTCTCCCAGCCGCGAAACCCAGCGCTCGACCATCCAGGTCGGGTGAGAATGAAGGATCGCGAGCCGCTCTGTGTGCGGAAGGTTCGCACCCAGGAATTGCTCGACGGGAGATGCGGCTTCAGCTGCAGCCTTGTGCAGCACGGCGTTTACCAGTGACGCAGCCGAGGTCTTGCGCGCCATCTTCACGAGCTCAACCGATTCATTCACCGCTGCTCGCGTTGGAATCCTCTCGAGGAAACGAAGCTGATAAAGACCAATTCGCAGCGCGAGCGCGACAGCCAGATCAAGTCTTTCGATCGTTTTCTGCAGATGCCGATTGAGGAGAAAATCAAGCAGGCGCCGCCAGCGAAGAACTCCCAGCGTGATTTCCGTTGCCAGCGCAGCGTCGGCCGGCTTTACGCGCACATCGAGCGCTTCGTGGAGCACGTCACTGGCATAGGCTCGCTCCGCCTCGACCTGGCGCAACACCTGGTAGGCAATCCGTCTTGCGGGAGAAACGGTCATCGCCGCTCCCTGCTAGCCGTTGAAACGTTCGCCGGGTGCCAGGCGCGCGCCGTTTACAAATTCCCGCGCTGTGATGCGTTTGCGCCCTTCCATCTGAACGAACTCCAGACGCAGCGCTTCGCTTTCGCCCGAACGAACCAGCACTTCCGATGGTAAGAGCTCAAGGGTGCCGGGCGGCGAAAACTGGCGGGCCCTCGAAGGGCCTGACCATCGCAGCTCGGTACGCGGAACCGGCCGGGCCCAAATCTGGCACCTCTGGCCGCGAAAGGTCGTAAACGCCCCGGGCCAGGGTTGAAGTCCCCGAATCTGGTTGTAGGTGTGGAGAGGGGGTCGCGACCAATCGATGCGCCCGTCCTCCTTCTTCAGTGGCGGCGCAAATGTCGCCTTCAAGTGATCTTGGGGTGCCGGGGTGATCTCGCCGCTCGCAAGCTTTCGCAGCGTTCGCACCATCAGGGTGGCGCCGGCTCGGGCCAGGCGCTCGGCCAGCTCGGGGGCAGTCTCGTCTTTCCCGATTTCAACCACCTGCTCCAACAGCGTGGGCCCTGTGTCGAGTCCCGTGTCGATTTGCATCGTAGTGACACCGGTCACGTCTTCACCGTTCAAGATCGCCCAGTTGATGGGGGCGGCGCCGCGATATTTCGGAAGCAACGAGGCATGTAGATTGATCCAGCCGAAGCGCGGAATCGCAATCAGGCGCGGCGGTATGATCTGGCCGTAGGCGATGATGACGACCACGTCCGGCCGAAGGTGCGTAAAATGCTCGTACGCTTCGTCCGACTTGATTTTCTGGGGCTGGTAGACGGGAATAGCGGCGGCGAGCGCCGCCTCCTTCACCGGTGAGCTGTGCACCTGTTGGCCGCGCCCCCGGGGCCGATCCGGTTGAGTGACAACTCCGACGATCTGAAAATCCGGCTCCTTCCGCACTGACTCGAACGAAGGAACGGCAAACGCCGGCGTGCCGCAAAAGACAGTTCGCAACGCCACGGTCCTCCTACCACTCGCCGGCTTTTTTCATCTTGCGGATTTTTCTCTTGATGAGGTCGCGCTTGAGCAGGCTGAGATGCGCAAGAAAAAGGACTCCATTGAGGTGGTCGATCTCGTGGCAGAAAGCACGGGCCAGCAGCCCTTCCCCACGCATTTCGAACTCCTTTCCCGTAGCGTCCTGTGCACGGATCGTCACAAATTGAGGCCGGAGGACGTGTCCGCGGAAGCCGGGCAGCGACAGACACCCTTCTTCCTCGCGTTGCTCGCCTTCCGAGTGCACAATTTCCGGGTTCGCGCAGACGATCCTGGCCTCCGGATTCTTTCCATTGCTGACGTCGATCACCGTCAGCCGCTTTCCGATGCCGATCTGGGGCGCCGCGAGCCCTACGCCATTGGCGGCGTACATCGATTCGAACATATCCGCGACGAGCGTCTGCAATGCCTCGTCGAACGTCTCCACCCGCTGGGTGGGTGTTTCGAGCACCGAACTTCCGTATTTCACAATCGGATGAATCATCGTACGCCTGGTCGAATCCGCTAAAAGGTGTCCAGTTGCTGCTCGTAGCCTTGGAAATTTCGGCGTGTCTCTTCGAGAGAGTCTCCGCCGAATTTTTCCAAAAACGCGCCCGCCACCTCGATCGCCACCATGGCTTCGCCAGCGACGCCCGCGGCGGGCACGACACACACATCAGAGCGCTCGTAGGCTGCCTTCACGGCTTCTTTCGTGTTCAGATCCGCCGTCAACAGTGGCCGGCGCAACGTGGAAATCGGCTTCAGATATCCTCGCACCACGATATCTTGGCCATTCGTAATGCCGCCTTCCAGCCCGCCCGCGCGATTCGACGAGCGGTCAAACCTCTTAAGCGACCCGTCGTAACGAATCTCATCCTGTACCTCGGAGCCGTAGCTTTGCGAGTTCTCGACACCGGTTCCGATTTCGACAGCCTTCACGGCTTGAATCGAGATCACGGCGCGTGCGAGCCTCCCGTCCAGCTTTTCGTCCCATTGGCTATGGTTGCCCAACCCCGGAGGAACCCCACGAGCGATCACCTCAAAAATTCCGCCGACCGAATCGCCCGCCCGCAACGCACCGTCCACCTCCGCCTTCATTTTGGCTTCCGTGCCTGGATCGACGCAACGCAACGGCGACTCGAGATTCTCGCAGACCGCCACAATCTCGTCCCATGTGGCGGCGCGCGCCAACCGCACATGGCCCACTGCAAGCGTATGGCTTAAAACCGTGACACCGAACTCACTTAGAAAAAGCTTGGCGAGCGCCCCAGCGGCCACGCGCGCGGCCGTTTCGCGGGCTGAGGCTCGCTCCAACACGTAGCGGGCGTCGTGAAAATTGAACTTTTGCGCCCCGGCTAGATCCGCGTGCCCCGGTCTAGGAGCCGTCAAGCGGCGCCGTTGATCTTCGGCGCCTTCGCTATCCTCCACGGGGAGCGCCTGCTCCCAATTCTTCCAGTCTCGATTTTCGATTCGGAGCGCGATGGGAGCACCGATGGTTCTCCCGTGACGAACTCCCGCGAGAAATTCGGCTTGGTCCTTTTCAATACGCTGACGTCCACCGCGTCCGTACCCTAATTGCCGGCGATGCAACTCGCGCCCAACAAAATCGAGATCGATCGGAATCCCGGCCGGCAGCCCCGAGAGCCAAGCCACCAGCGCCTGTCCATGGGACTCCCCGGCCGTGACGAATCGCAGCATGCTGGTTGGCGCCTGGTGCTTCGGGACAAACGAAGGATTTTACCGGACACCTCCCTACCCGTAAAGGCCGCGAGCGGTTTGGCTTTCGCGAAAGTGCTTTTCAGGTCGGCTTGACGCGATACAATGCGAACGCTACGCTTTCCACGATGCGGTTCGTCCTCGGTGGTCCGCGTCGCAACGATGCCTGATCCCAGCGAAACTCCATCGCTCCTGTCGGCTATCGGGGACGGCCTCAAACGCCAAGTCCTAGGTGTACAGCAGTACGCGTTGCTTTCGGCGCAGGCCGTCGCCAACATCGTCACCCCTCCCACCTACTGGTCCGACACCCTGGAGCAGATGGACTTAATTGGCGTCGGTTCGCTGCTGATCGTCGTCGTGGCCTTCCTTTCGATTGGCGGCGTCCTGGTGCTGCAAACGGCGGCGGAGTTTCAACGTTTCGGTGAAACGGCGACAACAGGAGATGCCGTGTCGTTGGCGCTGGTCCGCGAGCTGGGGCCGGCCATCACGGCGCTGCTGGTTGCCGGACGCAACGCGTCGGGAATCGCCTCGGAAATCGGCTCGATGATCGTCACCGAGCAGGTGGACGCGATGCGCGCCTTGGGCACCGATCCCACCCGTAAACTGGTTACGCCGCGCGTCGTGGCGATGGTTTTGGTGATGCCGCTGTTGGTCGCTGTGGCCGACTTCGTGGGACTGGTTGGTGGTTTCATTGTGGCCTATTTCACACTGCGGCTCGGCGCCGTTCAGTTCTGGACGCGTGCGATCAACGTTCTCGATTTCGGGGATCTGGTACAGGGAACCGTGAAGCCGCTGATCTTCGGTTTTATCATTTCCACGATTGCCTGTTACAAAGGGTTGCGGGTAACGGGCGGGACCGAGGGCGTGGGCAGAGCGACGACTTCGGCCGTCGTGGTCTCATCGGTGTGGATGCTCATCATCGATCTTTTCCTCGCGAAGATCTTGCTCTACCTTTTCCAAAAGTGATGGGCCTCGATGTCCCCCCAAACGTGCTCTCTGCCTCGTCCCACTTTCCATCTATAATCCGGGCATGACGTCTCTGGCCCGCCTGGCGCCGCCGCGAAAAACCGCGACGCTTGTTCCGGGCGAACCGCTCATTACCTTTAAAGATGTCCACATCGGCTTCGACACCGGAGACGTGCTCGCCGGAATTTCCTTTGAAGTCTGGCCGGCGGAAACCAAGATTCTGCTAGGAGAGAGTGGCTCGGGCAAGACGTTGATCATGAAACTGGCCGCCGGCCTGCTCCGCCCGGACGAGGGCCGCATCTGGGTGATGGGACAGGATCTCGGGGCCATGTCGGAAACAGAGCTGCTGGATTTCCGACGACACATCGGGTTTGTGTTTCAAGAGAGTGCGCTGTTTGATTCACTCACCGTCGCCGAAAATGTGGCCTTTCGTCTGCGAGAAGAACACACCGAAGAGCGAGAAATCCAGACGCGCGTGCGCGAGGCCTTGCACTTTGTCGAAATGGAACCAGCGATCGAGAAGTATCCGGGCGAGCTCTCCGGTGGCATGCGCCGGCGCGTTTCGATCGCACGCGCCTTGGTGGACCGGCCCCCGCTCGTGTTTTATGATTCGCCGACGGCAGGTCTTGATCCAGTGACCTCGCAAACCATCATCACGCTGATCTTGCGGGGACGCGACTTGCAGGGTGTGACGTCGATGCTCGCCACGCAACGCGTTCAGGATGCCTTTGGCCTGGCGCGCTTTTGCTTCGACAGCCAGACTGGCCGCGTCCTACGCCTCGATCCAACCAGTCCCTCCTCCGGGATTCGGGAGCGCCATGGCGAAGGCTCGAGCCCCCCGCCGACCAACCTCCTGGTCCTTCGTGAGGGACAAATTTATTTTGAGGGAACGTCGGAGCAGTTTCTGTATTCCCCGGACAACTATCTGAAAACGTTTTTGGCATCTGCGGAGTGACATTCTCGACTACGGCACGACGGAGGAGCAAAGGCGATGGCGCAACGCAAACAATTGACGTGGGCAGAGCTGCGAGTGGGAGTGTTCGTGCTGGCATCTCTCTTCTTGATCATGGTGGCGACGTTCTATGTGACCGGCGTGGGGTTTCTTGGACCGAAGTACCGGTTGTATGTGTATCTGCCTGAGGTGGAGTCACTCAAGTCGGGAGCGCCGGTCGACCTCGACGGCATCGAGATCGGTAACGTCCAGTCACTCAGCCTGAATCGTAATGCCAAAGACCGCATGCACAGCGTCACGATGGCTCTTCAGATTGACAAACGGTACCAAAACGAGATCCGGACCGATTCCACCGCGAGTCTGGCCACACAGGGGCTCCTGGGAGACCGCTACGTGACCATCAGTCGCGGCATCACCGGGTCGGTGATTCCCGCCAACGGAGAAATTAAGAGCGCAGAACCGAAGGCCATCCAGCAAGTCGTCGAGGGAAGCGCCGACCTTATGCAAAGACTCAACGAGCTCACTGGGGACGTGCAGCAGGTCGTGAATCAGATCGAGAACGGCCATGGCACGCTCGGCAAACTCATAAGCGATCCGTCGATCTATAACAATCTCAACGACACGGCGGCGAAACTCAACGCGATCATGACGTCGGTCCAGCAAGGGCAAGGAACGGCCGGCAAGCTTCTCCGCTCTGATGAGCTTTACCAGAAGGTGGACGCGACGATCGGTGACGTCCATGACGTGACCACGGCTGTCCGCCAGCAAAAAGGCTCGCTTGGGAAGCTCATTTACGACCCGAGCGCGTATGACGAGATCAAAGGCGTCGCGCAAAAAAGCAATGGACTGCTGGGCGACGTACGCGGAGGCAAAGGGACGCTCGGTAAGCTTGTCACCGATGACACGCTCTACGCGAATCTGCGGGATGCCTCGGCCAACATCCGCGACGCTACCGCCAAGCTCAATTCCAATCAGGGCACGATGGGAAAATTCTTCAACGATCCCCAGCTTTACGACAATTTGACAGGACTGACCGGCGATATGCGCTTGCTGATCAACGATTTCCGTCAGAACCCGAAGAAATTCCTCCACATCAAGATGGGGCTTTTCTAGCGGGGCGCATTTGACGGGCCATCGTTTTTCTCGCCAGAAGAAAATCCCAGGGCGAGCTCACGGATGCGGCGCAGGTCCAGCTTGCCTGTGCCGAGGTGGGGAAGCTCCTCGACAAAGAAAAACTGGTTGGGACGGGGAATCCAGAGGTTCGGCAGACCCGAGTGTGATAGATTTTCGAACACGGGTTTCAGTTCGTTCCCCTCCAGGGTGTGAAGCACGACGAGTCGTTCGCCTTTTTTCGCGTCCGGTACGGCCGTCACGACCAATTTTTGCTCGCTCGCACCCGCGAGGCGATGCAGCTGTTCTTCAACCTGGATGTGCGGTACCATCTCGCCGCCGATTTTGCTGAATCGGCTCAGCCGATCAGTGATGGTCAGAAAACCATCCTCGTCCTCCATAGCCACATCGCCCGTGCTGTACCAACCCTCCCGCAAGACCTCTTTGGTTTGCTCGGGCTTACCTAAATAACCTTGCATTACATTCGGTCCTCGCACGACGAGCAAACCGGGTTGGCCTTGCCGAACCGGCTCGCTGGTCTCTGGATCCACGATGCGCACGCTGATGCCAGGGAGGGGCTGACCTATGGAGCCACGCTTGGCGCCCACCTGGCGGAAGCCGGGCGCGCGAAAGTCCTTCGTGTTCACCGCCACCACAGGCGAGCATTCCGTTGTGCCATAGCCTTCCAGGGGACGGATGCCAAAGCGTTCCTCGAACCGGAGTGCCAAGTGTTCGGACAATTTCTCCGCTCCCACGAGAACAAATTCGAGGCTGCCGAAATCCTCCGGCGAACAGCGTCGCAGATAAGCCTCCAGGAATGTCGGCGTGGCCAACAGAAACGTCACGCGATAGTGGCGCACCAGTTCTCCGATGGCAGCCAGATCGAGCGGACTCGGGTGGTAGACGGCGCCGACGCCGAGAACAGGCGGCAGCCAGAGCGTCACCGTAAAACCGAAGGAGTGAAAAAATGGCAGGACGCCGAGTAAGACGTCTTTGCGGCCGAGCAGGAAGGTCTGGCCCATCTGTTCGATGTTGGATGCGATGTTGTAGTGCGTCAGCATCACGCCCTTGGGATCTCCTGTGCTGCCGCTGGAGAAGATGATGGTGGCGAGGTCATCCAGACGGCGCGTTCTCCCGTCGCCTAGCCTCTGTTCGAGCCGCGCGCTCGGCAGAAACCAAAGAAGAAGTGCCGCGATCCGTTCTGCCAGACTGTGACCGGCGGCGATTTCTTCCAGCAGCAGAACCCTTCCAGGTAGTTTCAGCGGAATTTTTTCCAAAAGCAGCCTCGTCGTGATGATCGTCTGAATGTTGCACTGAGCCACGCACGAGGCCAGCATCTGATCCGATGCTGTGTAGTTGAGATTTACAGGAATCTTTCCCGATAGCGTGGCGGCAAAATTGACGAGGGCGCCGGGGACGGAAGGAGGCAGCAGAACCCCAACCGTTTCCTGGCCGGCCCAGGTTCGCCGCAGACGGCGGGCTAGAAAGATCGCGCCGAGCAACACCTGGCCAGTGACCACATGCGGGCGTCGCTTGTCGCCCATGGCGAAGCGAAATGGGTGGCGATGAGCCGCACGGACCAAGGAGCGATGGAGCGTATGCAAGCAGGTTCTGCGATGGCCATAGGCTTCGCTCTGCAAGGCCTGTACGGCCCGGCGCACTTCAAAGGGCGCCGCCGTCGGCGGCAATGGCGTACCAAAGCTGATGGTCACGGGATAAGGAATGGTGCGCGGCAGCTTCCAGAGAAAACGGCCGCGTTCGAAGCTGAAGATACTGCCCCAGGCCCCATCAATGCTAACCGGGACAATCGGCACATCGACCCCTTTCACAATGCGCTCCATGCCACGGCGGAACGGGAGCAGCTGCCCGGTGCGTGTGATCTGCCCTTCGGCGAAGATGCAGACAACGTCTCCTCTCTGAAGGGCGTTGGTCGCTTCGCGCAGCGAATGAATCATTTCGCGCGGTCGCTGCTCGGAGGAGATGGGAATCGCGCCGATCATCTTCGCAAACGGTTTGACGTAAGGCAGGTCGTAGATGTCTTGGAACAGCAGGAAGCGGATGGACCGGTCCGTCGAGGCGATCAGCAAGAGGGCATCGACGAACGACACGTGATTCGAAACGAACAGTGCACCGCCAGTTTCGGGAATGTTTCCGCGACCCTCGACGCGAATCCGGTAGATCGAAGAAGTCGCCGCCCACAGCACGAAACGCAGGAGCGAATCCGGGAGCAGCCAAATCGAAAAAACTGTGGTGACCAAAGTCAGAATCGCGCCGTCGAGAAAGATTCCTGCTGCCGTCTGATGAAACCAGTTCGTGAAGACGTAGTAGGCAAGCGAAGCAAAGGCGATGCCGACGAACGAGACCAGGTTCGCTGCGGCGATCACACCGCCTTTTTGCTCTGGCCGCGGGCGGTGCTGAATCAGCGCACCCAGAGGCACGGCAAACAGTCCGCCGAAAACACCAAGCAGTCCGAGGTCAAAAACGCGAAGGCGCGCCCAGGTCGCCCCCAGCGATGCGACAGAGTAAGCAGCCCTGGAAGCTTGCGAGAAAGCGTCGAACCATCCAGCCAAGAACTCCGCCGGAGCGCGAAAGTAAAGCAGTCCCCCAAACAGCGTCATCCCCATGGCGCCCAGGGGAATCAATCCATACTCAATTTTTCCTCGAGAGAGATATCCAGCGGCAATACTGCCTAAACCGATTCCGACAGCGATGGCGGCTTGCAGGTAGGTGATGTGCCTTTCGTCGATGTGCAGCACGTCGTGACCGTAAATGATGACCGCCAGTTGCAACAGCGCCGCGAGGAAGAATAAGTACGTGTTGCCAAAAACGGCCCAGCCGAGGACACGATCCGCCGTGATCGTCTTCATTTGCGCAAAGAAATCTCCGAGAGGGTTCCAACGAAACTTCTTCCCCGGGTTGGCAGCCGGTACGCGCGATATCCCCAGACTCGCGATCAAACCGATGAATGAGCAGCCCGTCAGGAGGAATCCGGCAACGACTTCGCGTCCGCGATAGCGTTCGGCGAGCTCGCCCGCCGCGATCGTTCCGCCGATGCCCGCTAAAAAAGTCCCGAACTCAATGATGCCATTGCCCCAGGAGAGCTTCGGTTCCGGCAACAGCTCGGGCAGCAAACCGTATTTGGAGGGACCGAACAGAGCGCCCTCTGTGCTCATCAAGAAGACGCCGGCGCATTGCATGGGCAGATTGCGCAGAGCCAAGCTCGCGATGAAAAACAGCATCACAGCGATTTCGAAGATTTTCGTGCCGATGGTGACGCAGCGCTTGCTGTAACGGTCGGCAAAGTAACCTCCCGTCATGGAGAACAGAATGAACGGGATCGCGAACAGCGCACCTACGATGGGCACCAGGCGATCGCGTTCGGCCTGCGGAAGATTCATCCCGATCACGATGTAGGTGACCAGGAACTTCAGCCCATTGTCGTTGAAGCCCGTCTGAAACTGCGTGACGATGAGGCTCCAGAAACCGCGCCGCCAGTCGCGAGGCGGGAGCTGGACCCGGGCCGAAGGGTGGGAGTTTTCCGTCATATCTAGGTTTTATCGTTGTTAACGCTGTTCCTCGCGTGGGCTGGCCTAATCTTAGAACGCGGCGCGGAAAGTCAGGCGAACTATTCTCGAGCGACTTGCCGCGGGGGGATGAGAAGAGCTGATCGTTTAAGCGAGGATGCCCAGGGGTGGCTTGGGCGTGGCCGTCGTAGAAGGCATGGCCGCTTGCGTGAGAGGAGTTTCACGCTTGGCGTATCGTGTGGCGACATAATCGTTGACGAGCGCCTGAAACGCTCGCGATAGCTCGTCGTAGGTGCCCTCGAGAGTGGTGAATTTCTGGCCGTCGATGTAAACCGGGCAGCGGGGTGCTTCGCCGGTGCCGGGCAAGCTGATGCCAATGTTCGCCGCCTTCGATTCTCCAGGGCCATTGACGATGCAGCCCATCACGGCAAGCTTTAGCTGTTCGACGCCTTCGTATTCGCGCTTCCATTCCGGCATCTTGTCGCGGATATAGCCCTGGATGCTTTCAGCGAGTTCCTGGAACGTCGAGCTGGTCGTGCGACCGCAGCCGGGGCACGCCGTGACGCTAGGAGCAAACGTACGCAGGCCGAGCGACTGCAACAGCTCGCAAGCGGCGTACACTTCCTCGCGGCGATCGCCGCCGGGGCGCGGCGTAAGGGAAACGCGAATCGTATCGCCGATCCCCTCCGCTAGCAAAATACTCATGGAGGCGGATGACCAGACCAGGCCTTTGGCGCCCATACCGGCTTCGGTGAGCCCGAGATGCAGCGGCTGCTCGGTCTTCCGGGCCAGGTCACGGTAGATTTCCAGCAGATCGCGCGGGCGGGACACCTTGCAGGAGATGATGATCTGGTCTTGGCGAAGGCCGGTTTCCAGCGCGAGCTCGGTCGATTCCAAAGCCGAGAGAACCATACACTGGTTGATAATCTCTTCTGAGGTTCTTCCGAGATCGCGGTCCGTATTTTCCTGCATTTTGCGCATGACGAGCTCTTGATTGAGCGAGCCGCCGTTGACGCCGATCCGCACAGGCTTGCCCTGGTCGCGCGCGACCTTGCAAATCGTGGCGAACTGCTCATCGCGGCGCTGGCCGTGGCCGACGTTTCCGGGATTGATGCGATATTTATCGAGAGCCCGAGCACAGTCGGGATATTTTGTCAGCAGGACATGGCCGTTGTAATGAAAGTCCCCGATCAGGGGAATATCGGCACCCGCGTCGAGCAGCCGCTTCTTGATTTCCGGGACAGCAGCAGCGGCTCCAGGCACGTTCACCGTCACGCGCACAAGCTCCGAGCCCGCCTGCGCCAGTTCGAGGCACTGCTGTGCGGTCGAGGCAGCATCGACCGTGTCCGTATTGGTCATCGACTGTACAACGATGGGTGCCCCACCACCGACCTGGATTTTGCCGATCTTCACCCCGACCGTTCTGTGGCGCTTTTCCATGAACCGTGTTTCCTCCACTATTGTATCGCAGCCGAAACGATCGGGGAACGGAGAGAAAAATCCGGCGGGAACAATGCCAAAATCCCGGACATGGCTCGGAATGGCGACGCGGAAATCGATCACGCTTCGGCGCGATGACCTGACTGCTGCGAAGACTTGCCGTTGCGCGGAGGGGGCACGATCGTGGCCATTTTGCGAATCATGGCCAGCACAAGCCGTTTATCGTCGTCAGAAAGGCTCGTCGAGTAGCGCTTGATTTCGGCCAAGAAACGGATCTCTTCGTCAGATAGCTCCCCGAGAATCTTGCGCGTCTCGCGATCCTGCGGGGTGTCCGTGCCGGGGAAAAAATCGGCCAAGTTGATCTCCATGGCTTCGGCGATTTTCGCCAGCGTTTCAAGCGAGGGTACGGTGTGGCCGTTCTCAACGCGAGAAAGATAGCAACGTAATAGACCCGTGCGTCGCTCGATATCGCCCTGCGAGAGGCCGCGGTCGCTGCGGTAAGAGCGGATCACCTCGCCAATATTTACCTTCGGTTTTTCTTTGGGCATCGCTCTTTCCTTGAGGGTATGGTCGGTGTCAACAGGCGGTATCTTACGAGTCACCCTTCGGCCGGTGCAAGGGAATCCGGAAGCTGTGTTTCCTGATGGGAACCTTGCCGATACCTGCCGCCTTCTAGTTCGATCCATGCGGCAGCGGCGCCGAAACGTCCCCTTGCAGCCTAAATTCGAGCAGGGTTTCGCTGGGAACGCGGACCTGCTGGCCGTGGGTCATGACCTGCGCGGCCGTTCCGGCGCCTGCGCCGGCCACTCCACCGATGACGGCGCCCTTTCCGCCGCCCGCGAGCGCTCCGATGATTGTCCCGATGACTGCCGCGCCGCCAATCCGTTGCGCACTCTGAGTCCCTCGGCTTTTGCCCGCCACATCGTAGTCAGTTGAGTCCAAGGGAACGATGTTGTCGCCGATGCGAATTCCCGTGAGCTCAAGCGTCAATTCGGCGCTGCCCGAAATGTTTCCCGCTGCTTTGACCTGTGTGAGCTTGCCGTACGCGTCGGCTCCCCTTGGAGCAACTACCATGTCGCCGACAACCAGGGCGCTTTCCAGGCTGGCTCGAAACGTGTCGCCGATCCTGTTTTGTGACGAATCGACTCCGTCGATCATCCGAACGAAAACCGTCGTGCCAGCCGGCACGGTAACAGAGGGCCCTGCTGCTACCGGAGCGACCCGGGGCGCTGGTGAGGTGGTCAAAGCGGGTGCCGCCGCAGCCGAGGGCACGGGCGGCGCCGAGCCCGCCTGTGTATCCGATGGGGCCGCGCGAGGCAGTTGCGGCTCAGGCGCAAGATTCGACGCGCGTGAGGCGTCGCTTTGCTCGCTGAAGCCTATGTTCAGCACGTCCTGAGTGGCGAAGCTCTGTTCTTGGCCGTTCACCTCGAAGCGGATCTTCGCAGCTGAGCCGCCGAGGAACTTTCCCTGAACGATTTGGCCGGTTCTCAATTCGAGAGTGTCGGCCATCGCCGCTTGGCTGAACAGCAGCGCCGGCAGCCAGACAACCCGAAGGACCGACAGCTTGTGCTTTGCCGTTTTTGCGATCCGCATTTTCACGGCACGCTCCCGCGCTTGAAATTCGCGCAACTCATTTTGATGCCACATCATCTGTTTGCGGTTTTCCCGAGCGGGATTCGACTGCTGGTGTGGCGCACCCTTACAAGTTTTCCCTACACCGCCTCGGAACTAGTGAACCGATTGCGGGATGGGCACCGGATCGGACGGACCAGGCACCTTCGTAGCCCGTTTGTTTGAGTAGAGAGCTCCATCGGCGCGCTTCAACAACTCCTCGGTCGTTTCCCCGGGCCGGTAGTCGGTCCAGCCGCGAGAGAAGCGGCACGGAATTTTGGTCCCTTCGTAGTCAACCTCAAGCCCCTCGATGCGGTTGATGACGTGCCTGACCTCTTCAGTGCGGCATTCTGGGAGAAGCGCCATAAATTCATCGCCTCCGAGCCGGACAGCCAGATCGGAGCCGCGAATCGCTCTTTGTAGCCGCTCCGCAAATTGTTTCAGTACTATATCGCCGGCGGCGTGGCCGAGTTTGTCGTTGGTTTGCTTCAATCCGTCGAGGTCGATCAACAGGACTGTGAGAGGGCGCTGGTAGCGGACAGCGCGGCTAATTTCTTCGGTGAGCCGCTGTTCGCCGGAGCGACGGTTGTAAAGTCCCGTCAGTGGATCCAGCGCGGCGAGCTTGTATACCTCGTTGGTCAAATCTTGAACTTTTTCAAGGGAATGGACCTGCTCGGCCAACTGGTTTCGCATGCGCATGATGGTGTGCTGTTGGTGAACGAGATAGACGCTAAAAACAAGAACGATCCCCACGAGCGAGCGTACGGCCTGGTTGAGATAGAACGAATAAGTCCCTTCTTCTCTGGTAAGAAGGGCCGGAAAAGCAAACGATGCCACAGCAATCGTGAGCAAGATGAGCACGAGCACTGTCGATGACCACAGCCACCACTGGCGCCGGTCGAGTTTCCGCAAGTCTTCATGGAACGCCCGCGGAGGTAGGTCTGGGCCAGCTTGGGGGGATTTAGTGTCAACCATGATGTGCCTGCACCACCCGGCTACATCCCTTAGTACCGCGAACTTGCGCAAATCTCCATACGTATGTTCCGCGAGGTTTCCATTCTCGTCAGCTCCCGACGACAGCTGCGGCGGTTACGGGACTTCCTCGAAACATAACTTTGTAGTTATCGTTGCGGACGTGCTCGGTGGGGTGAGCGTTCCAAGTTTGCAGTATGGTAGGCGGGGCTTAGTTCTAGCTTTCCGAGCGGCACGAGCCCCCTTTTAAAAACTGCCTAGGAGAGAGCGATGAATTTGAACCATGTTTGGCTGCTGGCGGTGGCCATCATTGTCCTTGCCGTCTTTGCGTCTGCACCGCCTGCTTCAGCCTCTGTGCTGACCCACCCCGTCACCATGGACGGGCCCATTCCTCCTCCGCACGTGGCCGCGATGGACGGTCCTATACCTCCTCCGCACGTGGCGGCCATGGACGGCCCCATACCTCCCCCGCATGTGGCCGCCCTGAATGGCCCAGTGCGTCCGTCTCACAAGGCGTAGACCTACGGGCAAGACCCAGGTCGGTTTGATCTTTACGTAGCCCGGGAGCGGAAAGTCGTCTCTGCCCTTGGGCTACATGTTATGATCCTGGCCGATCACCCCTTAGGGCGGACGGGATGTCGATCTGGCTGATAATGGGGTTGGGCCTCCTCCTGGAGTTGTTACTGCTCATCCGAGGTTTGCGGGCTCGCCTGATACAGCGCTATTATTTCTTTTATATATACATTGCATCTGTTACATTTGTCACCGGTGCGGCGATGCTTCTCAATGGGACCGCACCGGCCCTCTACGACCGTTGGTATTGGCCCTTGCAGCTGGGGACCTTGATCACCGGCTACGGGATCCTCTTGGAGATCCTGAACCATGTTTTGGCGCCGTATCCGGGCGCGGAGCGATTTGCGCGCTTCAGCGGAATAGGAGCATTTGGCGCGATCCTGTGTTTCGCTCTGGTTTCACCGTTAATCGCACCTCACTGGTCGCCGGGAACCATCATCGAATTCGAGCGAGATTTACGTTCGGTGCAGGCCATCTTCATCTGCAGCCTGCTGGCCGTGGTTTTTTACTACGGCATCGGCATCGGAAGGAACATGAATGGCATGATTATGGGCTACGGTCTGTACATCCTGACCAGCCTGTTCAGCCTAACCATCCGGTCCTATGCGGGTAAGCCACTGGATCAGATCTGGCTGATCCAACCCCTATCCTTCAATATTTCCCTGATTATATGGCTGATAGCACTCTGGTCCTATTGCCCGAACCCTGCTCCGGATCATATGATCCATTTGGAGGAAGATTACGGAGCGTTAGTTGCAAGAACCAAAGGCGTAATGGGCGCGATTCGCGCGTATATAGGAAAGGCGGCGCGCACATGATTTCATTGATCTTTTTTCTCTTTGTCGGGGTGCTGCTGTTTTTGTCCCTGTTCCTGCTGGCGCGCCGCAATACGCGGCCCGAAGGGAGCTCCAGCGCCCTTGTCGAAGCTCGTCAGGCACTGAAGACCTTGCAGGCGGGTCTGCTCCCGCTTGACCTGGTCAAACGGGTGTTCGCCGAGCGGGATTGGGAGTACGTGCGCGCGGAGACCCCCCGATCGATCCACGAGCTTTTCATGGCCGAGCGCAAAGCCATCGCCTTGCTGTGGCTGACCGAGGTTCGCAGCCAAATTCGCAGTCTGCAGCGGTTCCACCGCGGCGCGGCGCGCCACTACGCCCGGCTGAACCCGCGGTTGGAAGTGGAGCTGGCTATGTCGTTTGCCGCTCTGACCGGTGCGTGCATGGCGTTACAGGCCCTGGTTTACATCGCTGGACCCTACGCGGCACCTCGGATGGTCTCTGTGGTAGCTAATGTAGCAGCTCGCGCCTGCGAGATCTCTCAACAGTCGCTAAGCTTCCTGGACACAGCGCGACTGGGCGCGTTGGGCGGCCAGCCCACCGATGCGGCGACGCTCTAGGAGACTGTTGGTGACACGGGCAACAAGACGAATCGACGTGGCGCAAGCCGCCACCGATCTTCGCAACCGCACTCTGGCCGAGATCCCACGGTCGCTTGACCGGTTGATCTACTTGGCTTCGATGCGAGATTACAACACGGGTCTTTACTACCATGATGGCCTGGCTTCTCGCTTCACCCAGGAAGTTGCCTGCGAAGCGCTGGCCGACTGCCACCGCGAGGCGTTCAGCCAACTGGTAGGTTGTTCTTTACGCGAGCTGGTGAGCCAGATGGAAGGGTATATCGATTCTACGCACACCAGCCCGCGGGATTTCGTAGCGGCATGGAAAAAACTCGAGCCCTACCGGGTCGCAGTCCCCGTAGAGACCGACCCGCTGACGGCTCAGCTGCTGTTTTCCAGCTTCAAGATCGCCTTGGCAATCTTGGAAGCTCGTCTCCCTTCGCCTCCGCCGCAACCAAGCGCATAGCCATCCCCGTTACCTGCCCGACGATCTCAGCCTCAGATGGATAGACAAATTGCCGAATGGTGCAGCCGGAAAGCGGATGTGGAACCAGCGTTAGCTGGGAGCCGCGAATTTCGCACCAAGAACATGCATAGCCATCCCGCAATTCGACGAAATAGATAGGCCGGTCGTATTCGGTACGCCAGTCCGCGACCTGCATGCGAATCGAGTGGCTCTCAATCTGCACGAACGACCCTGGGCGCAAGAGTGGATACATCGTGTAGTCCTGGGTGCCGATATACCCATATTGGCAGCGGCGCACATCGAGCTTTTGAATTAACGCGACGGGAATCTCTCCCCAGAGTTCAACCATACGAGAAATCAAACTGGTTGTCTCGAGGTTGAAACTTTTATCAAAACGTACCGGAAAGGTGATGGATTTCCCCGGATCGGCGGCTTCAAAATCGGTTAAGTGCGTGTGCTGGAGAGGAAGGGAGAGTTGATAGCGCGAGGTGGCATTTAAGTCGATGCCGAAGACGGCCAGCAGGTCGTTGAACTTGGTTCGATAAATGACGCTGAGGCTATACAGCTTATAGATGCTTGGGATCGAGTTCTTATTCTCCAGCTGTGTCAGCCACGCATTCGAGATGTAAAACTCTTCGTTTTGACGATCTTCCGCGATCGTCCGGCTAAATTCCTCGACCTCGCGCGTTGTCACCCCGAGACGATTGCGGAGCTCCCTCAGCTGCTCGCCTGGACGCATTCCTGCCCCGTGTCACCTTCATTTCAGTACATCGAACTTGCCAGAATCGCAGGACTTCCCGACCTGGAATCACCATATCGGTTTTCGTTTATGGAATCAACTGAGTTTGCACGTCCTGTGGCCGGTCATCTCTGGACGCTCGGCAGAACCTTGGATGCCGTGAAGGTCCAGTTCTAGTACGTCGTTGCTTACAGTGCCAAGCAATTGCCAAAGATATTCTGCAACGCTCATGCACGACGAATGCTTCCAGCAGGCCCGTCGAGGGGCTTGATTCTCCGACGCCGTCTCCCACGAGGTGACGGTGAAGGGCCCGGCTAGCGTTGCACAGAGAACTGTGTGACCGCGAATTGGAGCGTCACGACGATGAGCGGACCGGGCGACCCCGTGTCAGCTGACTCGCCCTATCGGGAGCGCCGCACCGTGCCGCGGTCGACGTTGATTGCCGCTGCCGAAATCGTTGAGCCAGCCAGCGGCGTTCGCATGGCAGGGCGCATCTCTGAAATCAGCCGCAAGGGCTGTTACGTGGACTTGCTCAACACGCTGCCCGTGGGCACCACCATCCAACTATGCATTTCCCGCGATCAGGGTGCGTTGGCTTGCTCGGGACGAATCATCTACGTCCAGGGCGGGATGGGAATGGGCGTCGCATTTGAAGAGATGCCATCTCAACAGTTGCAAATTCTGGATTCCTGGCTCGCCGAACTCGGTTCCTAACGGATCGCAAGGGCGGGCTCTTGTTGCTCGCTAGCTGACCCGCCAATCTTGCGGGGGTGAGCTGATCGGCCAGAACTCGGGCGAGGGTCGAGCAAACTCGACCCCCACTTGTGACAAACCCGCATGGGGATGGCCCAGATAGGCGACCCGTGCTTCGCACTGGCCGTGATTGGCTGGATTCGTTAGAAGGAGCTTTTGTCCGATCGCGACCTTCGTCGCGAGCATCACGAGGGCACCGTGCGCGCTAACCGTGACGGTGAACGTCTCTTCAAGGAACGTGCTATGGTCGGTGGATTCACCGCTGACGATGATCGGCAAGTCCATGAGCACGCGCTCGCTACGTCTTTGCGCTGTTTGCCCCAAAGAATCAGCCCTCTTGCTGTTCCTCACTATCGACTATCGCGCAGTCTCGATCGCTGTGCAGCTTGAAAACGATCGCACGCGGCGTTCAAGTAACCGGTCTTCTCCGGAGAGCGCTGTTTCTGGCTTTTTCTCAGACTTAACAGTAGACTAGATAGGTGACAAGACAGCCCACGACGAGAACGGGGTCGACGGAAGGGTCACCGAAAAAGGTGGGGCCGGATTCGGGCGAAGAGCGTCGCCGGCAGATACTCGAGTGGATGGGCGGGCACGGCGATCCGATTCGCGGCAGCGAGCTGGCGAGGCGCTTCCGCGTAAGCCGGCAATGCCTGGTGCAGGATGTGGCCGTTTTGCGTGCGAGCGGCGAAAAGATCATCGCTACTCCGCGAGGCTATCAAATTCCCAAGTCCCAAGAGCAAGTCCATCGCGCCGTTTTGGCATGTCGCCACAAGCCCGAGCAAACCGAACAAGAGCTGCAGACTTTGGTTGATTTCGGCGTTCGGGTGCTGGATGTGATCGTTGAGCATCCACTCTACGGGGAATTGCGCGGCTCCCTGATGCTTGGATCGCGAGCCGATGTGCAGGATTTTCTCGAACAGCTGCGAGCGACGAAGGCGACCCTGCTGTCTGCTTTGACCGACGGCGTCCACCTCCACACCGTAGAAGCCTCCAGGCCCGAGGCGATTGCACGCGCCAAAGCGGAATTGCGAAAGCAGGGCATCCTTCTGAAATGAGCACACGCGGGCAATGAAACTGACACGGGAACAACGCATCCTGCGCGCCCTATTTCGAGGCGATGTCCTGAGAATTCGAAATGCGCGCTACCGCCGCACCGTGCGCGCGCTAACCGATCTCCTGCTTGAGGCGGACCTTGCGCCGACCGACCAAACCGCGAGGGCGCTCGGAAGCCCGAAACGCACTGTCCGCGCCGCCGTCATCAGTCAGCAAGGCGGCATCGCAGCCGGGTTGGACGAGTTTCGCTTTCTGCTCGCGCGGCGCAGACTCCAAGTCTTCCCCGAAAAGCGCGATGGCGACGCCATGGCGCCAGGCGACGTCCTGGCCTTCGTCGAAGGCCAGGAGGTGAGGTTGCTGGGGCTGGAACGAGTGGGCCTGAATCTTCTGCAGAGGATGAGCGGCGTTGCCACGACGGCACGGTGCTTGCAGGAACGCGCTCAAAGTCGCGGCGGCCACGCGCGGGTGGTCGGCACTCGCAAGACGCCCTGGGGCTTGCTCGACAAACGCGCTTTGCATCTGGGTGGTGCGGGCACTCACCGTCTCGGATTGGGTGACGCCATCCTGATTAAGAATAACCATCTCGCGCTGCTCGCACCGACCGAACTCGAGGCGGTTCCGCTCGCCATCGAACGGGTCTGGAAGGCTCGCCGGGAGGCCGCTTTCATTGAAGTCGAAGTGCGAGAACTTGCGGCGGCGCGCGCCGCCGCGCAAACGTTCCGGCGCCTCCTAGAAGGGGCGGCCGAGGAATATCCCTGCCTGTTGTTGCTGGACAACATGACGTCGGATCAGATCGGCACGATTGTAGACAGGTTGCAGCAAGAAGGCTTGTGGAACGACGTTCTCATCGAAGCCAGTGGCGGGATCTCGGAGACAAACATCGAGCGATATGCCGCGAGCGGCGTAGACGCGATTTCGCTGGGCGCGCTGACTCATTCGGCTCGCGCGCTGGACATCTGTCTGAGGATTTCCTAACCCAACACCCAAAGGGGATTCGCCATGTCGAGTGCGGCTGCCACGCAAATTAGCTTCGATGAACGTTACAGGCTTCCGGCGATCGAGGAAGTGAAGGATACGACGTCGGAGATTCGCCGCAAGCAGGAGCGTATCCGAGCACTTTGCGTCGAACGAAACGCCATCCTGCTAGCGCACCACTATCAACGTCCGGAAGTACAGGAGGTGGCCGATGCTGTCGCTGATTCGCTGAAGCTGTCACAAGCGGCGGCGAAAACCAACGCCGACGTGATCGTTTTCTGCGGCGTGCATTTCATGGCAGAAACGGCTGCGATTCTTCTGCCCAAGAAGATTGTCTTGCTCCCTGATCTGCGCGCTGGATGTTCGCTGGCGGCATCGATCACGGCCGAAGAATTGCTAAAGTGGAAGGCCAAGCTGCCCGACGCCGTGGTGGTCGCCTACATCAATACATCGGCGGCGGTGAAGGCGGAGAGCGATTACTGCTGTACGTCGGCAAACGCAGCCAATGTCGTGCGGGCGATTCCGCCTGACCGGACAATTCTTTTTCTCCCCGATAAATTCCTGGCGGAGGTTGTGGCGCGACAAACCGGCCGAAGCAATATCGTTGCCTATCCCGGCTACTGCCATGTTCACAAAACCATCCGGCCCGAGCAGGTGGTGAACCTGATGGAGGATCATCCGGACATCGAGTTGCTGCTGCACCCCGAATGTGGATGCGTCAGCTCGTGCATGGCCAAGGCGGCCGACGGCACGCTGCCGCAAGACCGCACGTTTTTTCTCTCGACCGAAGGCATGCTGCGGCACATCGGCCAGTCTCCGGCGACCGAGTTCGCCGTCGGCACAGAGATGGGAATTTTTCACCAGCTGCACAAGAAGTTCCCGGCGAAAACGTTCTATCCCGTCAATCCCGATGCGACGTGTGCGTTCATGAAGACGATTACGCTCGATCGAGTCATTCATTCGCTCGAGACGCTGACGCCTCCGGTTCGCGTCCCCGAGGCCATCGCCGTGCGGGCGAAGCGGGCCATCGATCGAATGCTCGAGCTCGCGTAGGTCATGAGCGCATGCTGAAAATCGGACTTCTTGGCGTCGGGGCGATCGGACGAACGATCGCTACTGCGGTCGACCAAAAACAGGTGCTCGCGGATCTGGTGGCGCTTGCCGATCAGGAACCGGAGCGTGCGGCTCGGCTCTCGGCGGAGCTTCGGAGCTGCCCACCCGTCGTATCGATCGAACAGATGCTCGACCGCTCGGACCTGGTCGTGGAAGCGGCGAGTCAGGCGGCCCTCGCCGAGCTCGTTCCCAAAGCGCTCGCGTGCCGACGGGACATGCTGATCATGAGCGTAGGCGGTCTTCTGGGCCGTTATGAGTGGTTTCGAGAGGCGGACGAGAAAGGCTGCCGGATCTATGTGCCATCGGGGGCGATCGCCGGGCTCGATGGAATCAAATCCGCATCGATCGGGCGGATCGAAGCGGCCGAGCTGACCAGTCGGAAACCCGTGGAGGCGCTGCGAGGATCTCAATACGTGGTCGATCGCGGCATTGAGCTCGACGATCTGAGAGAGGACACCGTCATCTTTGAAGGTTCGGCCGAAGAGGCGGCCCGCGCGTTTCCGGCTACTTCCAACGTGGCGGCCTCGTTGCGGCTGGTGGTGGCACCGTCGGCGCCTGTGTGCGTTCGCGTGGTCGCCGTTCCGCGGGGAAACGAGAACGTCCACGAGATTGGTGTGCGCGGCGAGTTTGGGCGCCTCTCGATGCGCGTCGAAAACGTTCCCTCGAAAGCGAACCCACGGACATCGCAGCTCGCGGCGTTCTCAGCGATCGCGACGCTGAAAAGCCTCACCCAGTCCCTTCACATTGGAACGTAACCCCCCAGCCAGGCCGCTGCGCATTTTATAGGGGTTGGCCCGCAAGCCAACCGTCGAGGCGACCGTACAACACCTCGACCTCTGGGCCGGTCAGGCCAGGCATGTCGAGCTTAATTTTGTAGCCGATTTGTGACTGCAGATAAGCGAGGTGGCGATAGCCCTCGGGAAACTTCGCCAGCAGTTGCGGATCGAGGGTAAGTTTCGCTGCCGGATCGACTGGATCCATGCGGTCCTTTTCATAGATCGGCTGCCGCAAAACCAGACCCCAGCGCCCGGCCCGCCTCTCGAAAAAATCACAGAAGCGGCCGGTGCAAACCACATCACAGAGCACATCATGAACCTTGGCGCGCTGCGAAATAGTCATTTTCGTAATGGCGGTCGCGCGATTGCCACGAACCTCAATCGTGCTCCCACCAAGGAAATGCAAGATGCGCACTCCCTTGGCAAATCCTGACTTGCTCATTTCGATGAACTCATCGGCCGTGCCCTGTGTCCAGGTCGCCATCATGCGGCCGTCGTCGTGCCACAGAGATCGGAACTTCTGCCACTGATTGGCGTCGCGCCATAAAACCCAGTTTTCGACCATCTCGCGAATCGTGAGCCGTTCGATCATCTCGTCGGTCATCGTGCGCTCCTGAAAAGGCCTGCAAGGACGGCAGAAGTCTACAACAGTTCTGCACACCGAGCTGCTGCGTGGGTGCCAAGCTTCGGCGCTTCTTGGAATGATGCAGAGCGAGAGCAAGCGCCGGGTGCCGCGAACTCAGCGGAGCGGATAGAGCCTGATCCAATCGGTGATGGCTTGAGGCAGCTTGCCGAGCGGCTCAAAGAATAGACGCGAGCGTGTTTGGTTCGGCGTCCTGATCCGGACTTCACAATACGGCAAAGCGAAACCCGCAGTGAGCGATACGATCCACTGTTCATCTTCAGGAGGCTCGGCGATGCATTTTCGGATGGCGCCCTCGATACTGATCTTCGTTGGCGAATCCCAAAACCCATTAAAATCGACGATGAGGACCAACCGACGCTCCCTCCCTTGAATCGGCCTGCAAAAGGTAGACAGGCGGCGGTCTTGGAACTTTCCTCGCATGGCTCGCTTGTGGCTGTGACCGGCATCACATCAAGAAGAGGTGCGCGGCTCCCCCGGTAGCACATTCCCCGGGTTCCTGATCGAGATAGATCCTGTTGTGGTACAGGTCCCGGTCACGTTTGGACGCTGCACTAGGTCTGAAGGTTGAGAAAACCGACGATTTTAAAACTGCCGGAGGAGGGAGTCGAACCCACACGACCTTGCGGCCAGCGGATTTTGAGTCCGCCGCGTCTGCCATTCCGCCACTCCGGCGCGGTGCCTGTAAGTCTATCGGTTCAATACTGTTACTGCAAGGCAAGCGCTTTTCTTCGGGTTTGAGCCCTACTGCTTTTCGAAGACTTCTACGTTGCTAAACGCCTTCCCATTGGGGGACGTACCTTTCGCTACGATCTGCATCGTCTTGCCATCGGCGCTGACTGTGATGTGCTCGGTCGAAACTACCTTGCCACCTTGCATGACGGTTACGTTGCGAGTATTGGCATTGACCTGTTTGACGCTTTCGGTACTGCCGTCTGTGGGTCCCCCTTCCACGAACTTAACCGGGCCCCCGTCGGTCGGATGCGTCATGTGTGTTGAGAAAGGTTTCCCGTTTTCGTCTGTTCCTGTTGCGGTCACGTCGGTTATGCCTTTCGCTTCTTGCACCGTAACGATTGTTTCTTTGGGAGCTGGACCGGGTTCGTATTTCGATTTGGCGAGGTTGAGCTTCCAGGTTCCCGAGAATGAATCGGCTGCGTACAAAGCGCTAGCCAATCCGAGTGCAGAGAGTAATACCAGCAGCTTGCGCATTGGAAGTCTCCTTTTGACGCTCGGAAGTGTAGGGCCGAACCTTGGATGTGAACTACCTTGCGAGGAAACCATACGCTGGCCGCACCGCCAGTGTCAAATCTCGAAGAACTCAGTGTGGTAGCTCTTTTACTCGTTAGAAATGTCCCTTGCTGAATGGCTTGCCTTGAAAGCAGCCCAGGCGCGGGTTAGCATCGGCGCGATGATCGAATGCTTGCGCCGTCTCTTCCATAACCCCGTGTTTGTTGTCGGCTTCACGGCATGTCTCACTGCCCTCGTGGTGCAATCGGGCGAACTGGGCACGAGCGACACAACGCATCGACTGGAGACTACGCACTCATTCTGGACGTCGGACCCGCCTGTTGATCCGCAGAACTACCCGGAATTTGGGATCCACGGCCGCAACGGAAAGCTCTATGCTTGGTATGGCATCGGCCAATCGCTGCTGATGCTTCCGGCCGATATTGTTGGTACGTACGTCGAGAACCGATCCATTTTCAATACCTATGACGACGACCCACGCCCACGTAGCATTGTCGTTAGCTACAGCACGAATACGATCGTGTGCGTTCTGACGATTCTCGTGTGCTACAGGCTGCTGGGGCTGTTAGGATTCACAACGAATCAGCGCATCGCAGGAGCCTTGGCCTTGCTCTTCTGCACGACATTTCTCCATTACGTGCAGAATATGATGGAAAACAACTACATTCTGCTCCTCACGTTGACCGGGCTCTGTTTCCAGTACCAATGGCTCCGCACGGGCGGTCGCCGTGCACTACTGGTGGGCTCAGGTGCGCTCGGACTGAATCTGCTAACGCGGCTTACGACCGCCATGGACCTGCTGGCGGTAGCACTTTTTAACTTATTGGCTTTGAGTCTTTCGGGCGCAAGCAAACGCGAGCTGCGCGCGCGTTTCGCCTTATATGCCAGGATCGCGCTGCCTGTCTACGTATTGTTCTTTGCGCTCGACCGGGCGTATCAATATGCTCGGTTCGGGTCGTTTTTCACCACATACCTTCAAATCTTCGGGCGCGAGCAGAAAATGCTGCACCCGGAACTGCCTGCGGCTTTCCCATTTGAAACTCCTTTCCACGTCGGCTTCTTCGGTGCATTATTCAAACCGGAAAAATCAATCTTCCTGTTCGACCCCTTATTAATACTCACACTGCTGCTCGCCACGTTCGCGTGGAGGCGATTTCAGCCCGAGATTCGAGCGTACTTGGTCGCGTTTGCTGCTCTGACGCTCGCCTACATCAGCTTCTACGCTCGATACACCGACTGGGCCGGCGATTTTGCCTGGGGCGATCGTTACGTTTCGACGTCGAGCGAGATGGTTGCATTCCTCTCGGTGCCGCTCTTGATGCGCCATCGCACCGATGTGGGCGAGGCCATCTGGAGATGGGGGCTAGCGCTTGTCGGGATAAGCGTTGTCGTGCAGTTGGCTTCGGTGATGTTTTGGTGCCCGCTTGAAATCTATCAAATGGAGACGCTCGGGCACCCGACCTTCGTGATTGCGCTGCGGCTCAAAAACATTGTTGCGTTCGCACTGGGGAAAATGGACCAGTGGGGATTAAACAACGACGCGATGAAGCAAGATCCTTGGGATTACGTGCATATCACAACGTACAACTTCTTGCCGTTTCTGTTGGCGCGCGTCGGAAAGGCGGCAGATTGGCTGGTGGATCTATTGACCGCGATCTGGTTCACACTGCTGGGCGCAACACTGGTCCTGCTCCACTTCATTCGCCGCTGCGCTAAACGCGGACAGTGGGAGACGGTAAGCCCTGGGATCTAGGAAACCGAAGGGAGGGTCAGGAATCGGATCGTGGCTTCGACGCGTCTAAGCACACAGAGCGCGCACAGGAGATCGGATGGCCCCAAAAATCGCACGCGGGATGTATGGTGTGATTCTTGTTCTGATTGTGCTGGCCCGTTCGGCTCCGTCTCAAATGGGCGGCCAGGCTGCCAGTCCTCCGGCCAAGACCGAGTGCAAGTTTCCTGACGGCAGAAGCATTCACATCGAATATTCGAGCCCGCGCACGAGGGGCCGCAAGATTTTCGGTGGCCTCGTGCCGTACGGCGAGGTGTGGCGGGCGGGAGCCAATGAGGCCACCACGTTCATCCTTGACACCGACGTGAATCTAGGCACCCGGACCGTACCGCGGGGCAGTTACACGCTTTTTGCTCTACCCAATCCGGACGCTTGGACGCTGATCATCAGCAAACAAACCGGCGAATGGGGCGTTCCCTATCCCGGCGAACAGGACGATTTCACACGTGTGCCGATGAAAGTTTCGAAATTGCCGTCGCCACTTGAGAATTTCACGATCGCGTTCGATCAGGCGGGCAATTCTTGCACGTTGCGTTTGGAATGGGAAACGACACGAGCCGCGGTGGACATCTCCGAGAAAAAGTAAGGTGCCTCTGCGACCACCACTGCTACACGTGAGCCTGCGCCTTCGCTCCGTGTTTTTCGGGATCGACCATCGCTCGAAAAACGCGGCCGCGCCCAATGACGTGCTCCCCAGAGCGCGCCTCTACCTCGAAGACCAGAAAACGGCCTTTGTACTTTACGAAGCGGGCGTGAGCCTGCACGGTTGCGCCGGGCGATACCGCCTTTAGGTGGTCCACCTCGACCCGCGTGCCGACCGTGATAACCCCGGAAGGCAGGTCGGGACGGACGGCCAGCGCGCTGGCGTGTTCCATCAATCCGATCATGGCCGGAGTCGAGAAGACCGCCGGCAAGTTCGGGTCAAACGCCTGAATCGTATATTGATGTTCGACGACGCGCTCCACGGTAGCTTCCGCTCCAATCCGCGGGCGCGGGTCCGGAAGCGGGGTGCTCGGTCGCTTTGTTTGTCCCGACGCGCGATTGGCTCCGCGCCTTCGGTGAGAAGCTTTGCGTCTTTTCATGACAGGGGATTGCTGCGTTTCCAGCAGGAGGGGCTAGGAATCACGCCGCTGCCGAAAAAGCTACGCATGAATTCCAGCATGGTGGTGCCGACCTGGCTAAAAAGCCTTCTCTTAAGGCTGCGGTAATCCTGTGAGCCGCTGAAGACATCGCGAATGAGGTCGCGGAACGTTGGAGAGCAGTTCAGTAGTTGCACCATGCGCGTGGTGATCGCGCCGCCCAAAAAAGTGCCCCGGAACAGTTTGCGTGCGATGCCTGCTGCGAATTCCAGATCGGCGGAAAACGCCGCGCGGAGACGTTCGCTGTAAGAATGCAGTTGGCCCTCGATCAACGCTTGCGCCAGCAGATCGCCCGAGCGCAGCGCGTAATACAACCCCTCTCCGGTGATGGGATCGACGCAGGCCGCTGCGTCCCCTGCCATCGCCCAGTTTTTTCCAGCGATGCGCCGCGCGCGAATCGTCTGCGCCTGGGGCGAAGGCAACACGTGGCTGTAAAATCGCGCGCCGGTCATCGGTATGTTTTCTTCGGTGACGAACCGATCGAGGTGTTGGCGCAACTCGAGCGTCGGTCCTTGGCCCATTTTGGCGCAGATGCCGACGGAAAGATGATCGGCGCGCGGAAACGACCACAAATAGCCTTCGAATTCCTTTAGAAACTTTACCTTGATGATATCCTCTTCGGTGGGCACGAAGTAACCGAGCGTCAGTTCCAAATCATGCGCACTGAGCGCCGTCGTCTCGGGCAGCAAGCGGTTCCGCGCGCCCGCTGCCACAACAACGAAATCAGATTGACATGCTTCGCCCCCGGCCCTCAAGTGCACGCGCGGGCCATGGGTATCAACGCTGGTTACGCGAGCGCAAATCGTACGGCAGCCCGCAGCAACGGCGCGGTCCAGCAGCAGGCCGTTCAAAACCTTCCGCGCATAGATGACGATGGGCTGGCTCATGTCGAAGCGCGCGCGATGCCCGCTGCTGGAAATCAGCTCCGCTGTCCGGACGACCCTCTTGGGATGGCAGCCGTCGAGCAGGAAGGGGTACGCCTGAATCGCCTTGTGCGTCAAGCCGCCGCCACAGGGTTTTTCCCAGGCCAGACGTTCGTCGAAAATGGTGACGCGGAATCCATGGTTGGCCAGCCGCTCGCCGCATCGCGAACCGGCAGGGCCTGCCCCAACGATGGCAATCTCTTTCATCCCCAACCTACGGTGTTCTTTTCTTGTCCGGTTCCGCCGGATCAGGTCAGTGGAAATATTGCTGCTATAAACCAGGCGCCGAGTATAGCACCAAAGACGGCGGCCGCTGTCGCCGAGCCCGTGCGCAGGCGTAGCGCATCGGTCGCTAACCTCTGCAACAGCGAAAATAGCGCCAGAGAAACTCCCAGGATCAGAATGAGCACCTGCCCACTGGCCAGTGCGTAGTAGGAGAACAAACAAGCCAGCCAAAGTTCGGCCCGAAGAGCAAGGAAAAGGGCAAATCGCCAGGCGCGCAGCCGGCCCTTGCCGACCGGCCCCAGCACGACTTCCTCGGCAAAACAGAAAATCGACACCACGGGGAGGAGCCCGACAAACCGGAGCCAGCGCGGTAGGTTCAGCCACAAGTCCGCGATCTGCCAGTCGAGCCAAGCCCCAAGGCTAAGCAGAACGGCGAATCCGAGGAGCGCAGCGGCAAACAAGACGCGGAGATCGACACGCAGTGCCTGCTTCGCGGATTTTCCGTTGAGCGCCAAAAGCAGAACGCCTGCGATCAAAAGCAGGGAGGCGAGATAATCTCCCGTGTACAGGTGCAGCAACGACAGAGGAACGCAGACTGCCAAAATCAGGACACTCGCCAAGGAGCACGCCGCCCCTTCAGCCAGGGCAAGGGCAGCAGGGCTCGCCGCCGCTTGGTCGGTAGTGAGCGGACCCGCGACCTTCGCGGCCACCGCTACGGCAAACGGGAAGAGCAACAGAATCCCCAGCAAACCGATGAAGGAGGGAAGATCCTGATATGGGCAGGAAGGATTGTGAGCTCGGTAGCCGCCCAGCACGTGGTCGATCCAATCAGCGGCTTGCCGGAACACCCGTGGATCGGTAAGCAGGCTCGTGTGGTCGGAGAACGATGTGATCTCGAGATGAAAGGCCCGCGCTTGGCGAAAATCATCGGGCTCTCCGCGCTCGCCCCCGGCCGCCTGGCCCAGCGTTCGTGCTGCCCGCTGGAGGATCGGTAGATCGTACTGCGCGCTGAAGACGAGCAGGTTCGCCGGCATCCGCCGCGGCAAAGGCATGGGAGCGGGCGAAAGCGCGATCGTCGCCGCCACCGGTTCGCGATCCGCCACCCGGATGGCAATCGCGCCCCCGAGCGAGTGCCCGACGAGAATCGTCCGCTTCGGGTCGATCTCGCCGGAGCGAATCAGCGATTCGACGGCAAGCCGAGCGCAGAGATCGGCGCGTGAAAACGAAAAGGTGTCCGTGTTGTCCCCATGCCCCGGTAAATCGAACAGATACACGCGCAAGCCTGTTTGTCCTGCCAGATAGTTCCCAAGACTCTGCATGATTCGGCGATCGGCGGACAGCCCATGAAACAGAAGCACGCTGTCGCGAGTCGTCTTGTCCGGTTCGAGAATCGTCACCGGCATACGGCAGCCGCCGGCCATCAGGACGAAATCCCGATGCGGTCGTTCGGTGCGGCGGATGGCCAACGCGCTCAACCCAACCACGAGCGAGCCCGTGATCGCCAGTACGATTTCCCATCGCTTCATGATGGCCTCGGCTGTTGCCGGGGCGCACGTGCTAAAATCATCTGCTCGGTCGAGCCCGCTGGGATCGACTGAGGGACAGAAGTTTGGGACCGTTTGTTTTGCAACCTGGGCTGATTTTCTACCGGGGCACGTGGAAACACAACGCCCAGGGAGGGGTGTGCCCAAAGGGTGCGATCCCCAGGCTCGGTAGGACGGCGCTTTCCCACCCTGCCATGCTGATTCCGCTGCTGAAACAGCGTCTTCTGGCAGGGCCCGCATGATCCTTCCTTTCGTCTCCGAGGTGCTTGGGCAGATTGCGCGGCTTCCAGCCATGGAGGAGGCGTACGACCGGCTTCGGCGCAACGTCGGTGAAATTCACATCGCGGGACTCACCGATCCGGCCAAGGCCCTGGTCGTGCCGACGGTTTTCGCCGCGATTGGCCGCCCTACGATTCTGATTGTCAGCTCGAATGAGCGCGCCGAAGTGCTCGTGGAGGCCGTACGCTGGTGCTATCGCGCAATCACAGCAAAGCCGGGAAGCCGGGTTGCGCACCTTCCCGCCTACGAAGTGTTGCCGTACGAAAACCGCTCCCCGCACGGGGAAATCGCGGAAGCGCGCGCGGTTGCACTGTGGCGCTTGGCGACGGGCGAGCTTGATCTGTTGATCGCGCCGGTCGAGGCGATGGTCTGGCGCATGCGCGAGGCATCGTTCTACCGCGATCTAGCGCGCGAAGTCGCCCGTGACCAATCGATCGCACACGAAGACTTGATAGGTTTCCTCGAGCGCGCCGGTTACGAAAAGCAAGTTAGCTGTGAGATGCCAGGGCAATACGCAGTGCGCGGTGGCATCATCGACGCCTTTCCGCCGGAGGCGCTGCAGCCCGTCCGCATCGAACTGCTGGGCGACACGATCGAATCCATTCGTGCGTTCGATCCCGCCACACAACGTTCAACGAATCCGGTCGAGCGTGCCCTGCTCTTGCCTCTGACTGAGGTGTTCCATAGTGCGAACGGGACGGCGCGGGGATCATCGGGACGCGCCGACGATGTGGCGGTCGGTTTCCACCCCGGATGGGAATTTCGTGAGATGGCGTCCGCCGAGCGGCCGGGAATCGTATTTGACCTCGCAATCGAGCCGGCGGTCGTGCTCGACGAGCCCTCCGAACTTGCTCAGGCGGTCGAATCCTACCGCACGCAGCTGGAAGAAGCCTTCGACAAAACAGCCGATCCTCTCGCCGAACCTCCGGCCCGCTACATTCTAAGTGACGAGGAGTGGTCCCTCGCGCTTCAACTCTTCCCACGCCTGGCGATCGAGCATCTGGCAATGGCCGGCACCGAAAGCACTCATCTTGTCCTTCAGACACAGCCTACGACGCGCTATCGCGGCAACATCAGCTCGTTCATGGCGGAAGTGCGCGGGCGGATCGGCGCGGGCGAGCAGGTGATGGTTTCGGCGGCGAGCACAGGAGAACTCGAACGGCTTGCCGATATCTGCCACGAGTATGAGATTCCGTATCGGCTGGGAGAGCTCGAAAAGGACGCCACCGTCACGCGGCTGGCCGAAGAATCCAGCGGCGGCGGCGTCCCAGCCATGGGACTGGTGAAGGCGCCGCTTCCTGAAGGCGTCGTCTTTGGCGAAGCCCGTATCGCCTTGTATGGCAACGCTGATCTGTTCGAGTTTCTTCCGGTCCAGCGGATGCGCTCGCGGCCGAAGACTGCGAGCTTCTTCAGCGATTTATCGGACCTCAAGCCTGGCGAGTTTGTCGTGCATGTGGACCATGGTATTGGGCAGTTCGAGGGGCTGCGCCAGGTCGCCGTAGACGGCGCGCAGGGCGAGTTCATGCTTCTACGCTACGCAGGTGATGCACGGCTGTACGTCCCTTTGGCCCGGCTCGATCTCGTCCAGAAGTATCAGTCGCTCGGCGGCGCCGAACCCGCCTTGGATCGGTTGGGCGCCAATCTCTGGGAGGCGCGTAAGTCACGCGTACGCAAATCGGTCAGAGACATGGCCGATCAGCTTCTCGCGCTGTATGCGGAGCGCAAAACCGCGCCCGGCCACGCCTTCTCGGCAGATTCCAACTGGCAACGAGAGTTCGAGGACGCCTTCGAGTTCGAAGAAACACCCGACCAGCAGCGCGCCATTGACGACGTAAAGCGTGACATGGAGTCGTCATTGCCGATGGATCGCCTCCTGTGCGGCGACGTCGGCTACGGCAAGACGGAGGTGGCCATGCGCGCGGCCTTCAAGGCAGTCGCCGACGGAAAACAGGTCGCCGTTCTGGCCCCGACGACAGTGCTTGCGTTCCAGCATCTGGAGACGTTCCGGCGCCGCTTTGCTGCGTTTCCGATGCGCATGGAGATGCTGAGTCGGTTTCGCACCGACAGGGAACAGGAGAAAACGCTTGAGGAACTCGAAGCGGGTAAACTCGACATCGTCATCGGAACCCATCGCCTGCTTTCCAAGGACGTACGGTTCTCCGACCTGGGTCTGCTGATTGTGGATGAGGAGCAGCGGTTCGGCGTGGCTCACAAAGAGCGCCTGAAAGAAATGCGGAAGAATGTCGACGTTCTGACCATGTCCGCGACCCCCATTCCCCGCACCCTTCATATGTCGCTCGTGGGGCTTCGCGATATGAGCGTGATTGAGACGCCGCCCCGGGACCGGCTCGCGATTCAGACCACTGTGGCTCCCTTTCAGGAGACGCTGATCCAACGGGCCATCGAAGAAGAGTTGCTGCGACATGGGCAGGTATTCTTCGTACACAACCGCGTCGAATCGATTGCGTCGCTCGCCAACCTGGTGCAGCGGCTCGTGCCTCGCGCGCGTGTCGTGGTTGGTCACGGCCAGATGCGCGAAAGCGAACTCGAGAAAGTCATGCTGAAGTTCGTGCGCAATCAGGCCGAAGTTCTCGTCTCGACCACGATCATTGAGAATGGACTGGATATCCCTCGCGCGAACACAATTCTGATCAATCGCGCCGATCGCATGGGGCTTTCCGAGCTGTATCAACTCCGTGGGCGAGTCGGCCGCTCGAATCAGCGTGCATACGCATACCTGCTGGTTCCCCCCGAGGGCGCGCTCACGCCTATCGCTCGGCAGCGGCTCGCGGCTCTCAAGGAATTTAGCGAACTCGGCGCAGGCTTCCGCATCGCGGCGCTCGATCTGGAATTGCGCGGAGCGGGCAATTTGCTCGGACGCGAGCAGCATGGACACATTGAGGCGGTAGGGTTCGATATGTATTGCCAGATGATGGAGCGAGCCGTTAAGGAACGGAAAGGCGAAGCAATTGCACCCGAACGCCGGGCCACGCTCAATCTCGGACAGGACCTCCGCATTCCGCCCGAATACATCGACGACGAAAACCTACGCCTGCGCATCTACAAGCGCATTGCGAGCGTTACTTCGGAGAGCGAGCGAGAAGAGGTCCGGCGAGAACTGGAGGACCGGTTCGGCCCTCTGCCGCTTCCTGTCTTCCATCTCCTCGATTATGCCGTGCTGAAGGCGTTGGCCGAGGGGCTGGCGGTGGCCACGGCAGACCGTCGCGGCGACCAGATCGCCATCAAATTTCACGAGGATACCCCGCTCGGCCCCGATCACTTAGTGAAACTGATTGGAAAGCGCCGAGACCTGCGCCTGGATCCGGCTGGCGTGCTCTGGCTCACCTGGAAGAGCGGAAAAGGCGGACCCCTGGAAGCAATGAGAAACGTGTTGAAGCAACTACAATCGTAGCGATACACTTCTGCTCGAGTACCTACATGAGAAAACGGCGCTTGGATGGGATTTCCGCTCTGGGCCTCGCCGCCCTATTTTTGCTGGTTTCTGCGACGTCGTGGGCACAGTCGAAAGCCAACGTCGTCGAGGAAATCGTTGCGCGCGTGAACAACCAGATCATCACCTTGTCCGACTATCAAAAGGCAGGAGCCGGCCTGCAGCAAGAGGTCCAGCAGGATTGCCAGAATTGCACGCAGCAGCAGATTGCCGCCGAATTGACGGATCGTCGCAAGAACCTTTTGCGAGACATGATTGACCAGCAGTTGCTGATTGAGCGAGCCAAGGACATGGACATCAACGTGGAGACCGAACTGGTCAAGCGGCTCGATGAAGTGCGCAAACAGAATAACCTCGCCACGATGGAGGATCTCGAAAAGGCTGTCGAGGGGCAGGGCTTGGTCTGGGAAGAGTACAAAAACCAATTGCGCAACAACATCCTGACACAGGAGGTGATTCGCCGGGAAGTCGGCGGTCGCCTGGACATCGGCAGCGAGGAGGTGAAGAAGTACTACGAAGCCCACAAACAGGACTTCAACCGCCCTGAACAGGTAGCACTGGCCGAGATTTTCCTCAGCACCGAGGACAAGAGCCCTGAGGAGATCGCCGCGGTGCGCACACGCGCCGACGATCTACACAACCGACTGGTCAAAGGAGAAGATTTCACCGCCCTGGCCAAGCGCTATTCGCAGGGCTCTACGGCACAGGAGGGCGGCGCTCTCGGGGAATTCGAGCGGGGCCAACTGGCAAAACAGCTCGAAGATGCGGTTTTTGGCCTCGAGAAAGGTCAGTTTACCGATGTCATTCAGACCAAGACGGGTTTCGAGATCTTGAAGGTGGAGGACCACTTTCAGGCCGGATTGCAGCCCCTTGATAAAGTGGAGGGTGAGATCACGAACGTACTCTACCGACAGAAGATGGAACCGGCCCTGCGCACCTATCTTGCGCAGTTGCGCGAAGAAAGCTACGTACAGGTAAAACCAGGCTATACGGATACGGCCGCGGTCCCCGGAGCCACCGTCATTCAGGAAGTCGCACCGACCCCGGATGCTGCGGACAAAAAGAAGTCCAAGAAGAAAACACCTCTCCCGAAAGTCAACAGCTGATGAAACCTCAGTTCATTGCTGGCCTGGCTGATGGCCAGCTCGTTTGTTCTCTGTTCCTTGTGCGTGAGAAGGAAATTCGAACTTCCGTGCGCTCGGGAAAGTCTTGGCTCGAGCTCAATCTGACGGACCGCTCCGGCAGCATCCCCGCGAAGATGTGGGACAACTTCGAAGCACTGGCGAAGACTTTCGAGTGCGACGACGTGGTGCGTGTTCGGGGGCGCGTGAAGATGTACAACGGACAGAAGGAGTTGACGCTTGAGCAGATTGTTCCCACATCCGACAGCGACTACGATCTAGCCGATTTTCTGCCGCACACAAAACACGACCTCGAACAGCTGTATGCCTCGGTGAGGGCCGCCATTGCGGAAATGAAAAACCCTTGGCTCAAACAGCTGCTTTGGTCGGTCATCGAAGACCCGGTGATCGTGCCTCGACTGAAGCGCGCCCCCGCGGCCATGACCATCCACCACGCGTACCTGGGTGGCCTGCTTGAGCATATCGCAAGCCTCGTGGGTCTGGCGGCCGCCGTCTCGGCGCACTACCCCGCACTCGACGCCGATCTGCTCCTTACCGGAGTCGTCCTGCACGATATCGGAAAGCTCGACGAACTTCGCTATCTCCGGCGCATTGATTATTCCGACCAAGGCCGCCTGCTTGGGCACATCATAATCGGCGTTCGCCTCGTTCGGGAGAAATGCAGAGCGATAGAGGGATTCCCCGAACCGCTTGCTGTACTGGTCGAACACCTGATTGTCAGCCATCACGGAACGCATGAATTTGGATCGCCTTCCCTGCCGCAAATTCCCGAAGCGGTGATGCTGCATTTCATCGACGATATGGATTCCAAGATGGCTGGCATGCGGGCGACGCTCGACGCAGCTACCGCCGACAGTTCACAGGAAACTTGGACCGATCGCAACCCCTCGCTGCGGCGCGCCTTGCTTCGCACGACCCGCTATCTGGCTCATCCCGAAGCTCTGGAATCACCTGGGGCGGGAGCCATTCCAACGGCGCCCGCTGGAACACGAAGGGAATAGCGCCCGTGGGCGACCGTATGCCATCGCCACGACATTCGCTCCTCGATCTGGCCCCGCTCGAGTTGGAGTGCATGAACATGCTCTGGCCCTTGGGTGAAGCGACTGTCCGCGAGATCCGCGATCGGCTTACCCCGCGTCGCACCCGTGCGTACACGACAATCATGACCATCATGGATCGCCTGGCACGCAAAGGAGTGGTCGAACGCCGCAAGGCCGGCCGCGCCTATGTATACCGTGCCAGACTTGCCGCCGAGGACGCGCGTTCGCAGGCGCTTGCTCAAATCCTTGAGAATTTCTTCGGTGGCTCGAAGGAGGCCCTCCTGGCACAGCTCGAGGGGAGCGTTGCGATCGATGCAGCTGCCGAGGCTCGAAACACCTCTCGACAAGAAGGCGAACAGCGAACGAGCCGTGCCACGCGGCCCGCGGCCGGGTTTGACTAATGTTTCCCGCCGAACTCAAGATCGGTAACCTCGCGATCCGCCCGGCCACTGTTCTGGCACCCATGGCCGGCCTCACCGATACCGTCTTTCGGCGGGTCATTCGCTCGCTCGGCGCCTGCGGCCTGATCATGACGGAGTTCACCAGCGCCGAGGGCCTGACGCGCAAATCCGCGCGCACGCTGCAATATCTATATTTTGACGAGGATGAGCATCCCATCGCGGGCCAGATTTTTGGCTCCGATCCGCACGTC
The DNA here is from genome assembly GCA_035622155.1 of Candidatus Acidiferrales bacterium. Lineage (GTDB taxonomy): Bacteria > Acidobacteriota > Terriglobia > Acidiferrales > UBA7541 > Palsa-295. Next base: position 273,097 of record DASPVW010000036.1, on the reverse strand, counting down.
ATGGCATCCGCCGCCGCTCTGATCGAAGATTTGGGTTTCGATCAAGCCGATATCAACCTAGGTTGCCCCGTAAAGAAGGTCGTCAAATGCGGAGGCTCGGGCCTGCTGCGTGACCTACCACATCTTCAAAAACTTTTGCGGGCTGTTCGCAGCGCCGTGGAAATCCCGCTGACGATCAAGATCCGGTCTGGGTGGGATGAGCACAGCCTTGTCGCGGTCGATGTCGCGCGGATGGCTGAGCAGATTGGAATCGAAGCCATCGCTGTTCATCCGCGCACGCGAATGCAGGGTTATGCCGGATGTGCCGACTGGAAAATCATCCGCGACGTGAAGCGGGTCGTGCGGATTCCTGTGATCGGCAATGGCGACGTTCGCAAACCCGAAGATGCCGTGCGAATGATCGAGGAGACGGGCTGCGATGCTGTGATGATCGGCCGCGCGGCTTCCTCGAATCCTTGGATCTTCCGCCAGATTGCAGACCATCTCTCGGTTGGCCGCTACGAGGAGCCAACCGAATCCGATCGCTACAGCTTATTGTCGAACTACTTCCGCAGCTTGATGGAGACCGACATGCCGGATGCGATCGGCAAGATGAAGCAGTTCGCGACGCTGTTTACGCACGGCGTTCGCAACGGCGGCGAACTGCGCCAGCAAGTTCACCATTCGCACACGGCCCGTGAAATTCTCGATCGCGTCGATGCTTTCTTTTCGCCAGCTGCTCTCATCCCTTAGCTTGAATACTACGGCTCGCGGGTCATCAGCAGTTGTTTATAGGCTTCACGGCGCGTGATCCCGCGTTCGCGCGCCACCTGCTTGAGCGCCGTTTTGCGGTCGACTCCGCGCTCGTGCATGATTTCCTCAACACGCCTGGCAAGCGGCGCCGCTTGAAGAGAGCCCCCGCCATCTGCAGCATGCGCTTCGTGTCCGTCTGGTGGGCCGACGAGCAGCGTGATTTCTCCGCGTGGCGCTTTTTCCCTCGCGGCCGCGATCAGATCTTCCAGGTGCCCGCGCAAGAACTCCTCGTGCACCTTGGTCACTTCCCGCGCAATCACGGCGGGGCGGTTGCCGAGAATTTCCAGTGCGTCTTCGAGCGTATCGAGCAACCGGTGCGGTGCCTCATAGAGCGCAAGCGTTCGTGTGTCAGAGCTGAGAGCGCGGAGGGCCTTGCGGCGTTCGGTGGGCCGCGGCGGCAGGAAGCCGATGAATGAGAACTGCTCGATCGGCATCCCCGAAGCCGCTAGCACCGCCACGAATGCCGACGCGCCCGGCACGGGTATGACGTGGATCCCGTGCCGCAAACAGAGGCTAACCAGCCGGTGGCCCGGATCGGAAATAGCAGGCGTCCCCGCGTCGCTGACCAGCGCGACCTTGGCGCCTTGCTCCAGCTCAATCACGATTTCAGCTGCGCGCGTCATTTCATTGTGTTCATGATAGCTCACCAGCCGCTTCGAAATGCCAAAGTGCGACAGTAGCTTCAGCGTCTGCCGTGTATCCTCGCAAGCGATCACGTCCGCTTCCTTGAGAATGCGCAGCGCGCGCATCGAAATATCTTCCAGATTGCCGATCGGCGTCGCGACGACGTAGAGGCAGCCCGTGCCGGCATCGACACCTGCTGTTGGGCCCGACGTTTTCGCTGCCACTGTGCCTCCCCGCGACCCTTCCGGACAAATCAGCGTAAGCCGCTGGCGCCCTGTTTGCAAGGCGCCTACGGTCGCCGTCCCATTGCAACACCCGCGATCACCTCGCCGTCCTTCCCCACAATCGGGGGCACCGTCGTCGAGAGCGTCGAACACTTCGGCCAAAATTGACACAGTTTCGTAGCTCGGATATTCTGGTTCATCCGAAATAACTTAGAAGGAGCGATGAATGGCTCAGGGTACGCCCGTAAAACACAGGAAGAAGACGAAATCCATTCTGAGGAATATTCGCCATACGGAGCGGCGCGCGGCGATCAATCGCATGAACCGAACGCGTGTCCGTACCGCGATTCGCCGCATGCGTGCGGCTCTCAGCTCGGCAGATTCCGCCAGCGCGGAGAAACTGGCTTCGGCAACATTTTCGGAAATCGACAAGGCTGTCCGTAAGCGCACTCTTTCTGAGAACACCGCCAACCGCTACAAATCGCGACTGGCGCTGGCCATGAACGCGCTTCGGGCGAAGAAGTAGACTTCCGCGACCGGCAAGAAACAATCCCGCTTGAACTCCACCCGGGGTCCTTGGTGCCGGCTCAGGCCGAACCGGCGGTCGATGTGAGCCGCGTGATCAAGAATTCGAGCGTTGCGCGGGGGTTCGGATCGGCCGATTTCAGCCGACTGTCGGCCTCCGCCAGCGCGACGATGCCCGCTAATAGATCCGCCTTTTCGATCCGGTGCGCTTGACGAACGGCCACCTCGGCCGATTCAGGTCTCATGCCCAATTGCCGCGCCGCCTGATAGCCTCCGGTATGTAAAGGGAGATCGCGAGCTTCGACCAGCTTGCGATATACCCACGCCAAAGCACCGATGATGCCGGCCGGCTGCTCGCCGTTGCGCCATAAAGTATCGAGGAGGGTCAGCGCGTCGCCGCGACGGCCGCTGGCCAACAGGTCGGCGAGTTGCCAGACCGTCGTCTTGCGCGTCGCCACGACTAGCGCTTCGATGTCCGCTGCGCCGATGCGACGACCGCGCGCATAGGTGGCCAGCTTCGCAAGCTCGATGCGCATCAGCGCGGGCGACCCGCTCAAAATTTCAGCCAGCAGCACGGCGGCCTCCCGATCGATCTCAGCGCCCAGGTCTTGCGCTATCTGCTCCGCCAGGCGTGGAGCCGATTCGGCATCGATCGCCAGCTCGACCACGAGACCTTTCCCTTGCAGTAGCTTCGCGAACCGCTGGCGACCATCGAGTTGCTCCACCTCAATCACCAGCACGGTGAAAGGCGCAGGCGATTCGAAGTACCCTTCCAAGGCCTTCAGAACCTCCTCGCGCGATTTTTCACCCAGTTTCTCAACCGATTCGGCGCCCTCGACAATCACCACCTGTCGTCGCGCCAGCATCGGCACCGTCTGCGCCCGACCCAGAATGTCCTCCCAGCTCGCCTCGCGTGCGGAAAGGCGCGCGACGGCCCAATCGCGCGCTTCTGGCGGCACAAACGCTTCAATGATTTTGGCTCGACATACTTCTCGGAGATAAACATCGGTGCCTTTCAAAACCACAGCAGGGACCGGCTTGCCCTGTGCGAGCCGATGGAGGAGCTTTTCCACAGAAGCCGCCGACATCAGAAGTTCTCCAAGACGTCCGCGACAAGATGGGACGCATAGTCGCGCGACATCCGGTCAAGCGCGGGAGACTGCTCGTTGAAAAAAACAGTCACATCCGTTTGAAGCTGATACTCCTCACGAAAAACCATATCGTCATTCTTGTAAACGGACTTTTCCGTGCGGTTGTCGACCAGCCGCACCTTGGTGTGCACGGTGACGATCATGGCTGTCACCTGGCCCGTCGTTGCTTCAAACAACAACGGGTTGGTTTCAATCGATGCTACCTCACCTGTGAGGACAGCATCGGCCGACGCAGGGTCCTGCACAATTCGGTACTTGGTACGCGTGATGAATTCGCGGATCACCGCTTCGGTGAATCGCTGCTCGATCCGATAGTTCGTTGTGTCGTTCTTAAACGCCGGGATCGCGATCGTTTTCCACTCCGAAGGCAGATTCCCGGACCTCCCGACTACGTGGTACCCACAACCTGTCCATGCCAGGACAAAAAAGGCAGCGGCCCAGCAGCGTGAGATCCGGAACAAGGCGAGCCTATTAGTCGGCCGGGTTGGCAATGAGCTCCTCCGCGATGCGTACTGCATTGTTGGCTGCCAGGCGCAGGTTGTCAGCAATTCCCCAAATCCACATGGCGTTTCCGATATTTGAATCCCCCTCCATTCGCATAAGATGGATGTCGCTTTCGCCCGCCACACTCACGTTGGTTCGAGGGGGTTCGCCCGGGGGAGTGATTTTCACGCCGAGTCCTGCCAGCGCCTCTTCGAGTGACTCAGCCGCCACAGCTATCTCCGTCTCCAGGTAAGCGGCGAAAGCATACCCGTAGAACACAGGTGTCTGCACCAGTTGAATGGACGGCACGGGTACTCGGCCAGAGAGATAGCGCGCCACGTCGCGCGCAATAGCGCCGCGCATCTTGGCTAGGCTGTGCTTGCTCTCGTCGCCGTAGCGTGCGAGAAGATTGAATGCGACTTGTGCATCGAAGACAGGCCGAACTATCTCACGGAAGGAAAGCAAACTCGCGGTCTGGCTCTCCAGTTCTTCGATGCCGGCCTGACCTTCTTCAGACACAGGGGGAAACAGGAGTATGGGAATGCGCCGCGTCTGAAAAGTGCTCAGTCCCACCGCGAGCGTGCATGCGATGATGACCGGCGGAGACGCCGAGGAGTATGCCATCGACCCGTTTCCCACGACTCCCTTCCGCGACGCCGACACAGGCGCAAGAGAGGGAATCGCGCAGGGTGCCAAGTCGTCGGAGGCCGCCAGAGCCCCGGTTAGGTCGATCACCGTAGCTCCGGATTTCTGCGCAACTGGCCAGTTTCGCTCCGCGTCGAACGCGCTTCCCGCAAAAAAGGCCAACTCGGCGCCCTCGAAGCTGTCCTCTTCCAGGGCACGAATGAACGTCGCTTCGCCGCCGGCCGCAGTCAAAGTTCCGGCCATGACGCTTTCATCGAGGAGGACGATATCACGTGCCGGAAAATTGCGATCTTCCAACACCTGTTTGAGTTCCTTGCCAAGCAGGGAGGACGCACCGACGATGGCTACGCGATAGAACTTGCCCGGCCCGGAGGGCATGGTTCAGGCATGACGTGAAGCGAGGCGATGACGAGCGGATCGAACGACCTGCAGGGCGACTCCATGGAGCGCATAGCCAGTCGCAACAATCAGCAAGGTGGGCCGAGAGAAGAACCAGATTCCGCCGATCAGCAACGCAATCAGCACCACAAATAGAGAGGGCCAGCGCCGCGTCCACTGGATGTCTTTGAAGCTGTAATGACGCACCGTGCTCGACATCAGCACGCCCAGCACGACTAAAAGCGCGAGCCACAGCACGGCCAGCCGCGGGTCGGAGACAGGATTCTCAAAGAAATGGACAGTCGCCGCAATCATGCCGGCCGCGGCCGGCGTAGGCATGCCTGCGAAAAAGCGGCTCCCTCCGGGCGCCATGCCCTGGATGTTGAAACGGGCGAGTCGCCAGGCGCAGCACCCCAAATAGAAGAATCCAACGAGCCAGCCCAGCTGAATCAGATGAGATCCCTCAAGCGAGCCCAGCAACGCGACCGCGTGAACGCCCCAAGCGTAGGCGAGAAGTGCGGGCGCCATTCCGAAGCTCACCACGTCGGCCAGCGAATCAAATTGTTTTCCAAACTCGCTGTTCGTGCCCATGGCGCGGGCCACGCGCCCGTCGAGCGAATCAAAGATAATGGCGAAGCCGATGGCGCGTGCGGCGTTGTCCATATCGGCGACCGAACCCTCCAGGGTGGCAAGAATCGCGTAGTATCCACAAAGAAGATTGGCCACGGTGAAGACACTGGGCAGAATGTAGACGCCACGGCGTAGTCGGTGATTGCGTAAGGGCCGCCGCACCCCCTCTTCCTGGCCGATCGGATCTAGGTTGTTGAATTCCAATTTGCTACGACCGTCTCTCCGCCCTTTGCAAACTGTCCCCTTCGAACTCTGACTTCGGCGCCCTTCGGGAGCCACAGGTCCACGCGGGAGCCGAAGCGAATCATTCCCACGCGCTCACCGATGGCGATTTCGTCTCCCTCGTGTTTCCAGCATAACACGCGGCGGGCGATCGCTCCGGCGATTTGTTTGACAATCATCGTCGCCGTCGGCGTATTGATATAGATCACGTTCTGCTCATTCTGGCGCGAGGCCGCCCGGCGGTAGGCCCCATAAAATTTGCCGGGACGATGCTCAATCTTGGAAATGCGTCCGGCGATGGGCGCTCGCTGCACGTGGACGTTCCATATCGAGAGAAAAATACTGATCCGCTGACCTGGCACCGATCCGAACTCCTCCTCAACGATCTCCACGACACGCCCATCGGCAGGAGCGACAACGACTCCGGGATCGGTGGGAATCGTGCGATCGGGATCGCGGAAAAAATAAAACACGAAGAGGCCAACAAAAAAAAGAATTCCCGCGGCCCACTTCCAGCCGGGAATCAGGCAGGCCGCACCGGCCACCAGGGGCGGGATCGCAAATTTGTACGCTTCCCTGACCATAAAGCGTGGAAAATCCTGTGCTGGAAGCGCGGCGACTGCGCGTGTTGCGAGCGATCGCCCGCTCTCGAGTCTCGACAGATGCAGAGCTATTGTACGACAGAAGAGACAGGGCCGCTCGGCCCTAGAGACGCAGCGCTTGCTGATGTTGAGCCAGAATCCGCTCCATGCGATCTTTTAGTTGAAGCTTGCGTTTCTTGAGTGCTGTCTCACGCATCAGTTCTTCTGAATTCAGGTAGGAGGACTTGAGGATTTGATCTAGCTGGGATTCGCAGCGGGAATGCTCTTCAGCGAGCTTTTGAAACTCGGGGTCGTTTGCCAACAGGGACTGCCGGATATCCTGGCTTGTCAGCGCCATTCCTTCCCTCCTAGTTGTGTGAAGGTTTCACATAGCGCAACTATTATCACAAATGGGTGGCTGCGCCAATAGGTCGCCGAGGAAGGTTGTGAATATCGCTACGCGGTCCGGCTTTTCACCTCGCGGCTTCAAAGCGAATTGATCAGTTCAACTGAGAGGAGGCGGGCCTTCTGGGCAAGGTTCTGGGCACGCGCCCAATCACCGTTTCGGCTGGCGTCGCGCGACTGCGTAAGGAAACTGCGGATTTTTTCCGTCAGGTCTGATTGCGCCGCGTTGAGTGGCTTACCGTCCGTCTCGTGCAGATTGCTTTCGGCCACAGAAACATCTTCACTCGTCTTGCGCTGGTAAGCGGCTTCATCGCCAGGTGATAATTGGGGTGAGATTTGCGGCGCCGGCAGATGCGAGGGCGTGGCATCGGCGGCGGCCGGGGCTTGCTCGAGGGCGGGTTTGCGCGGAGCGGCCGGCTTCGTGGCAGGGATGGCAACCGGAGGCGCAGGCGTGGAGGCTGAGGGTAGAGTCGGTGGCGCTACGGCGGCATGCTCAGGCGGCGGAGCGGCGTCGGTGTCCGGCGCCGTTGTCATCGGCCGCACCGCCTCGATCGGAACGGGCGCCGCGGGCGCGGCGGCGGCATGAACCTGCTTTTCCGCACATCCACTGACCGCTGGCACGAATGCCAGGAGAAGGGCGGCCATGCGCAAATCGGTGTGTGATCGGCTTGGCACCTATCTCTTCTCAGCTGCAACTGGTTTAGGACTAAACTCGCCGGCCTTCTCGGCCGGCTTGCTCGCCGGGCGTGCCAGCGGAAGCTCAATCCGGAAGGTCGTCCCTCTCCCGGGCTCTGACTCAAATTCTATCCGGCCCTCGTGTAGCTGTACAAATCGAAAGGTGTTCGCCAACCCGATTCCGCTACCTCCGGGCCGTGTGCTAAAAAACAGTTGAAAGATTTTCTTTTGGTCGGCGGGCGAGATTCCTCGACCGGAATCCTGGACCGCGATCACAGCAAATTCGCCAGCTCGCATCAGACTGACCGCTATTTCTCCGCCGCGATCGGTGAATTCGCACGCATTGAGCACCAGATTCAGCACCGCCTGGTGAATCAGCTGGCGGTCTGCGAACACCGGCGGAAGATCAGGCGGCGCTTCGCAGTGAAGTACCAGCCCAGACCGAGTAGCCGCAGGCCGCGCCGCATCCAGTACATCCTCAGCCACCACTCGCAGGTCTAATTCCTCCAGCTTAAGTTCCACAGGCCGCGTGAAATTGAGAAATGTCTTTACCGCTCGATCCAGCCGGTCGATTTCGCTGTCCAGCATCTTGACTGCCTGTTGCGGCTCGGGGTCGACGGGCATGTTGGCCTTCAGCACCTCCAGCCACAGGCGCATCGAATTGAGCGGATTCTTCACCTCATGGGCCACCCCAGCCGTCTGCCTGCCCAGTACGGCCATGCGCTCGGACAGCTGCAACTGGCTGCCGATCCGTTCGAGCGATCCAACATCGCGCAACGTAACCAAAGTGCCCATGCGCACGCCGCGTTCACGCACCACGTGCACGCTGACGCCGGTGCGTCGTGGCCCCGTACCGTCGTCCAGCGTCACCTCTTTCCCTTCGGCGGGCTCGAGCTGATCACCCTCCATCTTCAATACCGTCCGGAGCGGGTGACGTGTTGGGAAAATCTCTGCCACCGAAAGGCCTCGCAACTCTTCGACGCGGCGGCCCAGAAATTTCTCGACGGCCGGGCTTACCAAGACGGCGCGGCCCTGGGCATTGAACAATAGCATTCCGTATTCGAGCCCATTCATCACCTGATCCAAGTTTTCCCGCAGCGTGCTAAAAACCTCGCGCACATCACGCAGCTGCTTTCCGATTCCCACGATCTTTGTGCTCACCGCGCCGAGCTCGTCCCCACGAGCCACGACCGGCTCTGCGTCGAATTGCCCAGCCGAAATGCGATCCAGTTGGGCCGAGATCCGTGCGACCGGAGCCAGCACGATCGAACTGACAAGAAACGCCAGTAGCGTGGAGAGGAGCACGGAACCCAGCGCCCAATAGCCCGCCGACTCCAACCCAGGCAGGATTTGCGCGCGAATCAACGCAGACGACAGTCCGACACGTATGTCACCGAAGGGCACTCCCGCCAACAGGAATGGAAGGGAGAACTCATAGGTCTGCGGCGGCCCTAGCAATTCCCGCATCTGTTGGAAAAACCCGCCGCGCGCCAGTGACCGGATCGCGGGCCGACTGGCCAGTTTCTGGCCTCGCAGTGTCGCATCGCTCGAAATCATGACCGTGCCCTGGGAATCACTGATCGTAATTTCGTAGATCGTCGGAGAAATTCCGACATCGGACTCGATCATGGAATTGAGCGTGCTGCTGTTGTCGAAGACGCGCTGGACGTAACTGTGCAGGTCCGCGCTGCTAAACGAAGCCGGCGCCTGCCCGGCCTCAGCGGCTTCTTTCAAGGCGCTTTCACAGGCATCAATGACTTGCTGCGCCACGAACCCCGCCGTATCGTTGGCTTGGCGCAGCGTCTGCCGCATCAGCCGCGCCAGATACAGGCTGGACACTACCGTTACCACGAGCAAAACGAGCAACGAAGTGGCAAGCGTGAACTTAGTTTTCAGGCTGAGACGCATCGTTCCGCCCCGCCTCGTATTCTTTCAGTTTATTGTGCAGCGTCTTGAGACTGATGCCGAGCAGCTCGGCTGCGCGCGTCTTATTGTGGCTCGTGGCTGCCAGAGTCTGTAGGATCAGTTCGCGCTCAGCGTCGTCTACCGTCGTGCCCACAGGGAAGCGAAGGCCGCTGAGCCCCGATGTGCTCACCGCGGGCGCATGACCGAAGTCCGGCGGGAGATGCTGTCGGTTGATGGTTCCGCGATCCGAGGCAATCACCGCACGCTCGAGTACGTTACGCAGTTCGCGCACGTTCCCGGGCCAAGGATGGGACCGCAATAAATCCATTGCGTCGGCCGCCACACCTGTGACTCGCTTCCCATGTTTGGCCGATATGTCTGCAAGTAGGTGCTCGATCAGCAGCTGCAAGTCCTCTTTATGGTCCCGCAGAGGAGGCAGATGAATGTGAAACACGTTCAACCGGAAATACAGATCCTGACGCAACTGCCCGTTGGCGACGGCTTGTTCGGGACTTTTGTTAGTCGCGGCCAGCACGCGCACGTCCACCGGCGTTTCCACCCTGCTGCCCAGACGCCTTACCTTGTGATCCTCGAGCACGCGCAGCAGTTTCGCCTGTGTCGGTGCGGGCATCTCGCCGATTTCATCCAACAAAAGCGTGCCGCCATGCGCCAATTCAAAGCAGCCGATGCGCCGTTCTGCGGCTCCGGTGAAGGCGCCTTTCTCATGGCCGAAAATCTCGCTTTCCATCAGCGACTCAGGAATGGCCGAGCAGTTGATAGCCACAAAGGGTCGTTCGGCGCGAGGCGATAGCATATGGATGGACCTTGCCACGATCTCCTTGCCCGAACCCGTTTCACCCGTAATGAGAACCGAGGCGGTTGAGGGTGCGGCCATCTCCACATGCCGCATCACCTCCTGCATCGCCGCCGATGAACCAACCAGCTCCCCGAGCCTTCCCGCCTCTCGCAATTGCCTGGTTAGGACCGCAACCGCCTGCCGGTCCCGCACCCGCCCAAGAGCGCGATCGAGCAACGCCCGCAGGACCGGTGGCTTTAACGGCTTTTCAATGTACCAGAAGGCGCCTGCCTCGATCGCTTGCACGACCCGCTCGTCGCTTCCCCGCCCAGTGATGATGATGACCGGAATCTCCCGGAGCTCTTCACCCAGCTGACGAAGTAGCTCAAGTCCATTGATTCCTGGCAATTCCACATCGGCCAGAATCACTTGCGGGTGGAACTCCGGAATTTTTGCGAGCGCATCCTCGCCGCTGCCTACGCCAAGAATCTCACAGTTCCATTTGCACAGCAGGGCCTCATAGCCCTTGCGCGCGTTTTCTTCGTCCTCGACGATAAGGATGCGTTGCAGAGATAGGTTCTCGGTGGCCATCAATCATTTGAATCTACCAGCAGTCCCCGCGAATTCCAAGGCGAGGCGGACGGATCGCTCGAAGGCCCCCCTTTCAGTCGCTTCGCTTCGGTGGGCAGTCACACGGCCGCCTCGCCGGAGAGAAATTAAGACTCCTGCGTACGCAGCCCGTCAGCTAGGTTCGTCCAAAAAAAAGCGAGCGCTCCAGGATCAGCTCCAGTTTGGTGTTCTTTTCGATCGTCAGTTCCTGGCCCAGACTGGCTGCCGCCATGTAGGCGGTCACAGCGCCGATGGCTGCTCCCATCGTTGCGTCTCGCTTGTCACGTTTTAGGACCCCCGGTGCGGCTCCCACCAGCGCTGCGGCCGCGGCCGCCTCGAGAGCTTCCTGCCGTTTGTCGGCGCTCATTTCGATCTCCCCCTCGCGGGTGTCATCGACGTGAATTGAGTGCACGCCCGGTACATCGTCCACCATGGCAACCAGTGGAATCCATCCGCCGGGAGTTCGTATGTCATCGAAGGCCAGCCAAAGCCGTGCCCGCCCGGCCTTGTTAGCTGGGACGACTTTGTCGATATGGCCCCGAATCTCGGCACCTTCTCGCAAAATCGTCCCATCGGCGCTTGCAATCGGCACGATGGTCCGTACCGTGAAAGCCTCGCCCGCCTTCAAGTCCTTGGTGGCGAGGGTGTTCTCTAACCGGACCAGAAATCGGGTGCCAGGGGACACTTCGTTTGGCGCAGCGGAAGCCGCGCTTTGATTGCCCGCGGAAACCGGCCATAGGGCAGCCGTAGCAGGAACCAGCAAAGCTGCCAAGGCCAACAGCACAGAGATACGACCCATACGTTTCACCTCTCGTTTTGAATTGGCTTGGCGCTTTCTGCTGGATAGAAAGCGATACTGCGCAACGCGCTCCTCAGATGTCCGCTCTGCGCCCAGGTTCTTGCAGCTGAGGCATCTGGAAACGGTTCAAGGTAATTGTACACCGAATCGGATCGTTGCAATTCGGTAGTTCGTTACGGTGACGATGAAGGGATCTACCGACAATACTCCCCCCAGTTGAGGAATGCCCCCAAAAAACAGATAATCGCAGGGCCCAATCGAGCAACTTCTGCAAAATCCAAATCCGAATCGGAGAACCCCGCATGATCAACGAAAGACTGGATGTGGATCGCCTGACGGCGATCGACGTCCACACGCACGTCGAACATGAAGGCGAAGGGACAGAGACGGATGAAGCGGCCAGGAAATATTTCGGTGAGGGCGCCCCTCGCGGCCGCCGGGGAATGGCAGAATACTACCGTTCGCGGAACATCGCTTGCGTTGTTTTCACAGTGGACGAGCGGGTATCGGGTCGGCCACCGGTGTCGAACGACTCCGTCTTGGAATTTGCTGCCCAAAACCCAGACATCATGATGCCTTTTGTCAGCGTGGATCCCACTCGAGGGCCGTTGGCCATCAGCGAAGCCAAGCGCTTGCTTCGAACCGGTCAAGTTCGCGGCTTCAAGCTGCACCCTCCCATTCAGCAGTTCTTCCCCAGTGACCCTACCGCGTACCCTTTGTACAGGGTCATCGAGGAGGCGGGCGTGCCCGTTGTTTTTCATACAGGTCACAGTGGGATCGGGACCGGGATGCCGGGAGGCGGTGGAATTCGGTTGAAGTACGGCAATCCGATGTACATCGACGATGTTGCGGTGGATTTTCCGGACTTGAAGATCATCATGGCGCATCCTTCGTTTCCCTGGCAGGACGAGGCCATTTCGATCTGCCTACATAAGCCGAATGTGTACATCGACCTTTCCGGCTGGTCGCCGAAGTACTTCGCGCCCAACCTCATCCAGTACGGCAACTCCCTCCTCAAGCGCAAACTGCTGTTCGGGTCGGATTATCCGCTGATCACGCCCGACCGCTGGTTGGCTGACTTCGCGAAAGCCCCATTCAAGGACGATGTACGACCTCTGATCCTAAAGGAAAATGCCATGCACCTATTCGGTCTCACATCGAAAGCAGCGCCGGCAAGCTGAGAAAGCGCTCCCATCCGGCGCGCCGCGTGTCCGGTGCCCCCCCAACTAGGCGCCGACCAGACGACCAGCCAGGCCAGAGAGGAGGATCGCATGCCAGGTCGGCGAGAAACTTGGTAAACCCGACCGTTCTGTGATGGCAGAACTGCCTACCGTAGCGAGGGCTGCAGGTCGTCGCGAGCTTCCCGGCCCCTGCTAGGGAAGCGTAAACGTGTAAATCGCGTTGTGTCCCTGCAGCAGCGGCGTATCGGACTGACGGGAAAGCACCGGTTGGGCCAGGTTGTCTCCGGTAATCACCGAGACGTACTGCTTGCCATTCACCGCGTAGGTGATCGTGCTGACAGAGATCGGGCCGCCAAGAATTGATTCCCAGAGTTTTTGGCCTGTTGCCGCATCGAATGCACGGAATCTGCGGTTGATGTCTCCGTGGAAGATCAATCCGCCCGCCGTGGCGAGTAATGCACCCGTGCCGGGCTGGCGTTGTACGTCAAACTTCATCATCTCGCCCGTGGAAAGATTAATCTTGGCGATGCCTGCGATGGCGTTGATGTCAGAACCCTCACGCAACACGCCGTGTCTAAACCCGCTTAAGCCATTGGCCGTCATGTCGAGGCAATTGTCGATGTAGCCCGTGTAGAGAGAGTTCGTTTCCGGATCGTATGCCGTGGGCCAATAACTGCGCCCGTTCCAATAACAAATCACGTGATGATCGCCCGGTTTTTTCATCACCACGTCCCAATTGATCGTAGCTTTTCCCGTCGTTGGGTCGATGTTGGATAGGGCCAAATTCGGCGCGTCGACCGGCACGGGCTCGGCCCATAGGAACGTGCCGTCGTTGCGGTCGAGCACGAACAGGATGCCGCTCTCGCCGACCATCGCGGCCACATCGTGTTTCGATCCGCGCGGAACCTGCGTGTTGTACCACTTCACGGCTTTGGGATCGGGATTATAGGTTGTGGTCACCAGTGTCCGCTCGTGCGTGTGGTCAGTGTCCCAGTCATCAGCAGGCAGGTGCTGGTAATACCATTTCAGCTTGCCGGTCTCAGGATCGAGCGCGACCGTGCAGTTGCTGTAGAGATCGGCAGGAGCGGTGCGGGAGGTGCCGTCCGGATTTCCACCGTGGCGGGCCAAACGCTCGTACGGGGACGGATTGGCGATGCCCCAGTAGATTGTTTTGCGGACCGGATCGTAGTTTCCCGGTAGCCCCCAGGTAGAAGCGGTGAAGTTTGTGTTGTCGGCCCCGGCCCACGAGGCGTATCCAGGATCGTCCGGGCCGGCGATGTTGAAGAATCGCCAGATCATCTTTCCGCTTTCCGCATCATCGGCTTCGATGAAGCAGCTTTCACGACCCTTCCCGCACGTGCCCCCTGAAATGACCTTGCCATCGACTACGATCGCGCCGGAGGTATCCTGCGTGTCAGTTTTGTAAGTCTCCCATCGGACTTTGCCGTTCTTGGCGTCAAGCGCCACCACATAGCCGTCGGGCGCCGTGAAATAAACCAGGTCGTCGTACATGGCGATCGCCTTGGTGCGTTCCTGACTTCCGACTCGAGGATCTTTATACGGGCGCCTGTATTCCCAGATGATGTCGCCGTTGGTCGCGTCGATGGCCTGTACGCCGCCGCCGGGAGTGATCAGATACATCACGCCATCGTGGACGATCGGAATCGTCTCCGTGATGCCGGCAGGCAGGCCGCGCGCCCACGCCTGGCGAAGTTGACCGACATTTTTCTTATTGATCTGCTTGAGCGGGCTGTAGCGCCAGGCGTCGTAGGTGCGACTAAATTGTAACCAATCGTCGGGACTTGGGTTCAGCAACATTTCGTTGGTCACCGGCTTGTAGTTTTTCACCTCGCCGTGAGCGAGCGGGGCGGTGAACTGTCCGGGAGGCCCGGCCGCCGGCCGGGACGGCTGTCCCTGGCCGGTGGGTGGAGTAACCCCCTCCTCCACCTGCGCGCCGGCTGCGGGCGCAATGGCCTCTGCCAACAGCAGGGCCAGCACCAGCAAGCACGCGAAAGCCAAGCCATGAGCCTTGATCATTCCGTTCCCCCCAAGTTTGACATCGATGACGTGCTTAATGTGACGCGCCCGATGCTTTCGCCGTTTCCGTCAGTAGGACCGCGCGCTGTCGCTTTTTTAGGCAGCGGTCATCAACGAAGATCGCGGCCTGCGGTTCGCATTCCTGGCCCTCGACTGCGACGCCCTTGTTCAAACCACTTGGAGGACGATTTTCCCGCGGGTGTGGCCCTGGGCGCTGAGCTCTTGGGCGGCGCGGGCTTCGGCAAGCGGGAAGACCTTCTCAAGCAAGATTCTGAGTTTACCGGAATCGATGAGGCTCGCGATCTGGTCCAATTGCTCCACGCTCGGCTGAACGAATGTGTGCGCCGCCCGGATCCGATGCGCGGCGGCCTTTTCCTGTGACGGCGGCATCAAAATGGAGACGTAAACGCCACCTGGCTTGATAACTGGATAGGAACGGTCGGCCGTTTCTCCGGTGATCGTATCGAGGACAGCGTCCACATTTTGGACAACGTCCTCGAATTTGGTGGTGTTGTAATCGATGGTTTCATCGGCGCCTAGCGAGCGGAGGTAGTCGTGATTTTTCTGGGATGCGGTGCCGATGACGCGCGCGCCCTTAATCTTGGCGAACTGCGTAGCAAAAGAGCCGACACCGCCCGCCGCGCCGTGAATCAGTACGGTTTGTCCGGCCGAGAGTTTGGCGGCATCGAACAGCGCCTGCCAAGCGGTTAACGCGGCCAGAGGAACCGCTGCGGCGTGAACGTGATCGATCGATTGGGGCTTAAGCGCAACCTCCGATTCCTTAACGACCGTGTATTCGGCGTAACAGCCGTCACGCGAAATGTCCGGCCGGCTGTAGACCTCGTCGCCGACTTGTAGGCGTGAGACGCCGGTCCCCCCGGCTTCCACAACACCAGAAAGATCCCAGCCTGGAATGAATGGCATTTTGTACCGGAGCCGGTCCTTGGCGAAACCGGCGCGCACTTTCCAATCGACCGGGTTCACGCCGGCGGCGTGCACACGGATCAGAACTTCGTCGGAGCCCGCCGCTGGACGAGGAGCCTCTTCGTACCGAAGAACGTCTGGGCCACCGTACTGGTGAATTCGCACTGCTTTCATCGTTTCCATCGAGTTCTCCTCGATCTGCCCCGTGGCCCTGCGGTCTCGTCCGGGCATGGAATGATATGCAAATCGAAGAGCTTTGCCAAAACGATTCTTGAACGTAGACGCGAGGCCGCCGGCCACGGGCCGCACGGAGGGAAGGTGTTGAAGGGCGGGGCGCGTCGTGCTAACTTCCGCCCCAATAGGGGGGAATCGTGCGCTGATTCTGCAAGTCCCCCGTCGAACGCGGCTCAACGAGCGATGGAACCAGCCGGGAGGTAAGATGGCGGGTTCGGGAGGCAAACGCCATGTTCGAGGCACAGCAACAGAAGGAAACTTCGGGCAACCTAGGCATGTGGATTGGGGTAGCCGTGATCATCGTAGTGGTGGCTGCGCTCGCCTACTACGTCATGGGACCCAAAGGGAGCTCGAAGAACAACTCCGCCACGTCGGCGTCTGGATCGAGCGCGTCAGTCGCCAATGCGGATGCGCCCAAAGATCTGCGAGTCGTCAACGTGAAGATGGACAAGGACGTCACCGGTAATATCGCGGTTTGGTCGGTGGACCTGCGCAATATGTCGCACACCTATACGTACAAGAACATCGCGTATCAGACGACTTATCTCGGCGCAGACAACAGCGTCCTGGCTCAAAACACCGGCACGATCAACCTAAGCCTGGACCCAGGCGAAGAGCAGACGACGCAGTTCCGTGATCTGCTTTACCCGTCCGGTACAGCGGTGTTTAAGTTCCTGGTGACCGGCGCGTCGGCAAGTCAGTAGTCGGCGCGAGCTCCTCGGGAATGTTCACTTGGGCTCGTGATGGCTGACCGTCGAGGCGGGCGCTTTCAGGACGAGCACGAGGATGCGGCCGTCGGAATGAAATTCGCCGCCCGTCGCCGTCTTCGCCTCGGTGAGGGGCTTGGGTGGAGTCACATGATCGCGTGTGACCACAAGGCCCGTACTTGAAAGAGTGTTATTCACAAATTCGCGTTCGCCGTCGATCGCTGGATCGATCTTGTGTGTGATGCTGTTGTTGCGCTGATCCCGCTCGAAGCCGATGTCATGGGTGGCCGCGACACACCATAGGGTTTGTCCACCTGCCGTATACGGCGACTTCCATACCCGCAGGTGATTTCGCGACATCACCACACGCACCGGCTCGGCGTGCGCGAAGCCATAATCCTGCTCGCGATCAAACAGGTAAAGTTTGCTCATGGGCATGGTCAGGTAATCTTTTTTTTCAAGCGAGTCGACCAAACCCGCGAGGGCCGCCTCCTGAACCGAGCTATCCACCCGGACCCACCCGGCGGCTTTAAACACTGCCACCACTTGGTCCTCGGTACCGAGGATCAGAATGTTGACCATGTCACCGGGATGGCCCTGTTGGTCAGAAACGCGACGCGGAATCTTATCGAGCAGCGAAGGTGTGATGGCGGCAATGGGCGCTTCGGGGGGACCGCCCACGACAGTGGCTGTGGCTAGGCCGGCACTGACGACTTCGATCGTAACGTGAAAACTTCCCTGCGCAGACTCG
Organism: Candidatus Acidiferrales bacterium; assembly: GCA_035622155.1. Lineage (GTDB taxonomy): Bacteria > Acidobacteriota > Terriglobia > Acidiferrales > UBA7541 > Palsa-295. The sequence goes on along the minus strand of DASPVW010000036.1, from coordinate 255,819 downwards.
GCGTCCTTGAGGCTCTGGTTGATGCCGAGGAACAACCGATTCGCAACCGGTGCCTCAAAATCGAGCGACTCCCCGATCAGAAACGGCTGCCCCCCTCCCTCGACCGACCCGAGGCGACCGATCAGCGCGCCGTGTCCCGCGTCGGGCACAGCGTAGTCGTGAATCAGATCGCCAAAGCTGCGGGAGAGGCCCTCGGGACCGAAGGAGCGAGCCTTTGACTTCGAAGACGAACCGGGGGGATAGGTGATCGTCCCGGCGGCGGTGAGGTGGATTTTTTCGCCGCCCCTGAGATCGACTTTCGTATCGACCCACTGCTTTCCGGCGTCGATGTCGAATTCATAAGATTTCGCGGCGGACTCGGGCGCACCCTGCGACGCCGGTGCTGGCACGGCTTGGCAAACGGCGCCGAGGGCGAGGATCGCCAGCAGTAGTGTCATCCGACTCATCGTTGGACGATGATAAAACGCGCGCGCACCCGGGCGCAACTCACGGAGTAGGCGAGCCAGAAAATTGGTAGTAGAATCCGCAAAACACAAGGCTCTCGGCAGCATCGCTTCGAAAGACGCGGAGACCTACGCAATGGATGTCGGCTGGCTGGCACTAATCCTCGCCGTGGGAATCGTGTTCGTGTTCCTTACGCTTGTGCAGCACTGGCAACGAGTTGCCCGGCGCCAGGCGTGGTCGATCAAGCGTCTCTCGGAACGTGTAGGGGATCTGGAATCCATTTCCGACCCGGTGTTCGTCCAACGGCTCAACGAAGCCGCGCCCATGCCTCTCGAGCAGGTCTTCACATTTACCCTTCGCCTAGACGATCGCTTTTGGAGCGAGGCCTTGCACGCCACCGAGGACGAGAAGAAATTTGTGCATGTCTACGGGAGTTTCGTGGGCTCGGTGAAGCTTGAGCGCTGGCGCAGCCACACCGTCGCCACCATCACCGAAGTGCTGCCGGAAGGCAAGGAAGCCCGCTGGCAGACTCGTTCGCTTGACCTCTATTCCGATCCCGCCAGAACCAACGGTTCCTGGACGCTCTGGGAACTGCCGCTGTCGCGCCCGGAATGCTCGGTGCACCCACCTTCGATCGAGTTGCTGCTGCGTGCAAATTCCATGGAGCTCTGCGGCCATCTCCGAGCAAACCCGCTGAGCCTTTCCGAGAACGGTCACCGAGACCCAGCAGATTTGGAAGACGTAGTTTTCCTTCGGGTGCCGCTGGACACGGCACAACTGGCCGCGTTCCGCAGCCATGACCCAGCAAATAACGGGAGCGGCGACCCGACCCCGCACGAAGTGCCAGCACGAGCCAACGCCTGGCAGGCGTTTTACTCCGCAAGAAACGAAACGCTCGGCATCGAATGGCAGCTTCGTCTGCATGACCTCTCCAAGAGAAGCGAGTGGGAGCGCTGGAGAATTTTGGAATCGACACCGATCCATCTCGTGTCGGAGCCCAGGTAGCCAGTCACGCTGCCGGGCGAGGCCGCACGGGAAGTCCCAACCAAACGTTTAGCAGGCCCATGAATTCGCGCACGACAGAAAACGTGTCCGCAGTGGTGTGCCACCAGTGATCGGCGTCGAAAGGGTCTTGAAACGCCGCGCGCACAATCAGGCGGGGATGGTCGCCGACGATCTTGTTCCAGAGAGCTTTCACGCGGCGCGTATGCTGCGGTGAGGTGACGATAATGGCGCTGGTCTCTTGCTCCCGCCGCATTTCCCGAGCGACTTCTGCCACCTCCTGTTCGGTATCGGCGATCGGATCGGGAAGCACGCGAATCGCCGCCGCCGGTACCCCGCTGTGGATCAAGACCTCGCGACTAAAATACTCCTCACCCACATAGGGAATACCCATCGAGGCCAGCTCATCGACCGGCGCCGCGGGATGGCTGACCCACACCTCGCGCGCGTCGCCAAGCGAAAAAATTCGTGCGGCCTCTTCCGCGCGCCACGGCATGCTGCCGCTTAAGACGACGATCACATCACTCGGACGAAGCGGGTCCTCTCGCACCAGCCACCGACCGGCGCCGCGCACCGCCAGCACGGCTGCGAGACACACGACAACCAAAGCTATCAGCGCAGCGATTCGAAACCAGAACCGGCGGGCCATAACGATCCAACTATTCGATCAGTTTGTCGATCGAATTGTTTCTCATCAACAACCCGCGCAGACCGAGCAAAATCAACCGCGGTTGCCGCAGGCAAACCCGCCAGAGCAGCTTCCAGGCTTCGTCGCGGGAATATTCGCCTAAGGATCGCTTGGCAGAGTCATTCAACAGGTCCACCAGGTGGCTGTAATCCGGCTGCTGGAAGTGGTGCAGACACCGGCGCACCAGGAGGTGAAAGTCGAGCTCGCGGCGCAGCCGGCGCAGTTCGCGGCTCGCTCCGCCGTTCAGGATCGCTTCGGCGACGCCGAGGGCGCCGCGAAAACCAGTAACGATTCCGCCCACCGTAGACACCTTGACCTGCGCAGCCGCGTCACCGACCAGATAGACCGATCCATTCCCATATTGCCGCTTCACCGGCACCCAGCCTTTGTAGACGGGAATCCGCGCGCCTTGAAATTCCATCGGGTCCAGCTTGCGTTTTTCGAGAAACTGTTCCAGACGCCGCCGCGTTTCGAGCCCCGATTCTCCGATCACTCCCAGCGCACCGCGCTCGGATGATTCCGGAATCAACCAGTAAAAGTACGGAGTGTCCTGGGGAACGAACCAGATACGCACCGTGTCCGGCGCCATGTCGGCCGGCAGCGGGACCATGGCCTGCACCAAAGGAACCGTCTCCAGCGGAGGCCAGCCGGCCGCGCGCGCCACACGACTGGTGGCGCCGTCGCCCCCGACCACTGATGCGACCCGTACCTCCTCGCGGCCGCCGTCGGCGCAGCGTTCCACCTCGACGCATAGACCGTTTCCGTTCGCGTGGAGAGCGTGAAAGCGCCGGCCAAGTGCAAGGCCCGCGCCCGCTTTCCGGGCCTGATCTGCGAGAACCTGAATCAGCCTGCGCCGTTCGACGACCAAGTCGGGGCTCTTGAGCGTAATCGTCGCTGCGCGCCCATCGGTGAAGAGTTCGAAACGGCGAATCTCGTTGAGGATACTGGCCTCGGCGGCATGTCCCAGGATGGCCCTCACGCGGCGGGTAACGATCAGCGTGCGCTCGGTCGGCTCAAGCGCCTCGATGCGTTCGAAGACTCGAACCGATAGGCCTCGCCGCGCAAGCAGTGAGGCCGTGAACAGGCCCGCCGCCGATCCGCCGACCACTGCGACGCTTTGCTGACCTGTGTGGAAACTGGAAATGGAATTGGTCTCTTCTGGCCGTTGGCTTTGCGCTTTGGTCCATGCCGACAACCGGCCCGGGCGCGAATTTTTCTAACTGGGAGCGAAATCGGGATTGCCGCAGCATCAGCTCCTTGCCGCCTCGAGCACGGAGCCAATCTTCTAGCCGACCACTTCTTTCGAGCGACCGCCAAAAGTATATCGTACGAGCGTTGTTCCGCCAACCACGTCGGTCGTAAATAATGGCGGCGCAATGTTCCAGGGCGTTTCGTTGTCGTCCAGGTGCGTGAAAGCGGCCTTCTGCGTTTTGAATCCTTCGACTTCTGTTAGGATTCTGCCGTGGCCATAGAACGCGAGCGGCTGGAAGCGGACGTATTGATCGTCGGCGCAGGGCCGGCGGGGCTCGCCTGCGCATTGCGCCTTGCGAACTTGATCGAGCAACACGTGGTTCGAAAGCAATCTCCCGCGCTATCGGCCGAGAACATCTATGTGCTCGAAAAAGGGCGCGAGATTGGGGCGCATCAACTCTCGGGTGCGATTATGGATCCGCGTACGCTCGGCGAGCTTGTCCCTGATTTCCATAAAACGGCACCGCTCGATACTCCTGTCACGAAAGACGCGGCGTACTACCTGACGGAACAAAGCGCCTTCAAATTTCCCGTGACCCCGCCGCCGTTGCGCAATCACGGTAACTACATCATCTCTCTCAACAAGCTCGTGAAATGGCTCGGCAGCCTGGTGGAAAAAAAAGGTATCAATCTCTTCACGCAGTTCGCCGGCCGCGAACTCCTGTACGAAAAAGACGGAATTGCCGGCGTCATAACCGAAGACAAAGGCCTCGACAAGAATGGCAAACCGAAGGACAACTTTACGCCGGGCTACGAACTCCGTGCAAAAGTCACAGTCCTGGCAGAAGGACCGCGGGGCTCACTGGCGAAGGACCTTATCGCGCGTCTCAAGCTCGACGGCCTCAATCCGCAGGTCTATGGTATCGGCATCAAGGAGCTGTGGGACGTCGAGCCCGGCCGCATCGAAACAGGTTTTGTGGCGCACACCCTGGGCTGGCCTTTTCGCTCTGATCTCTATGGCGGCGGCTGGATTTACGGCTTGCGCGACAATCGCGTGTCTATCGGCACGGTCGTCGGGCTGGAGTACAAGAACCCTCTCTTTGATCCGCATGAGGCCTTTCAGAAATTCAAAACACATCCCTTCGTAAGGAGAATTCTCGAAGGCGGCAAGCTCGTTCGCTACGGCGCGAAGACGGTGCCCTACGGCGGCTGGTATTCGATGCCGCGCACCTACTGCGCAGGCGGCTTGATCGTCGGCGATTCTGCGAGCCTTCTGAATTCGCAGCGTCTCAAGGGAATCCATACCGCAATTGGGAGCGGAATGCTTGCCGCTGAAACCATCTACGAAGCACTCGTGGCCGGGGATAGTTCGGCCGCCAAACTCTCTGTGTATCAGCAGAAAATCGAACAGAGCGAGCTTAAGAAAGAGCTCTGGGCTGTGCGCAATTTCCATCAGGGATTTCACGGTGGATTGTGGATGGGCCTGCTCCATGCGGGCCTGCAATTCGTCACGGGCGGGCGCGGGCTCGTCGATCCGATGCGCACACAACCAGGTTATGAGGACTACCAGAAACTCCAGGGCGGCGCATCGGGCGATCCATCAACGCGATTCCGAGGCGATGGCAAACTCACGTTCGACCGACTCACCGATGTCTATCATTCCGGTACCCGCCACGATGAAGATCAGCCATGCCACCTCGTCGTGCTCGAGCCGAATATCTGCGGCGACCGCTGTGTACGCGAGTATGGCAATCCGTGTCAGTATTTTTGCCCCGCCGCGGTCTATGAAATGGTCAGGGAGAAGGGGGTACCGCAATTGAAGATCAACGCTGCCAATTGTGTTCACTGCAAGACGTGCGACATCGCCGATCCCTACCAAATCATTCAGTGGGTTCCGCCGGAGGGCGGCGGCGGGCCGAACTACGAAGGCATGTGACGCGCCGAACTGATCTTCAATTCACCTTCGCGTCAAACACTCCGGTTTCGACTCTCCCCTTCCGCTTGACCTGAACAAAAATTCGGTACAGACCGGGTTTCGGAAACCCATAGGGAAAGGACAGTTCCGCGGGCAGCGTTTCGCTCGCACCGGAGCTTGCCGACATATCCATTCCCGCCATCGCCTCGGCCGGCGCGGTTGCGGTCGCCCGCGCGCCCGAGGTTCGATCCGCCAGGTCCAGCGCCGCCATCGGCACCGAACCGTCAGGATGCACATGCGCGAAGACGCTGAAATCGGATGCGAACAATTCCGCGTGCAGGGCCATGCCCATATAGGGCTCGAGATCCGAGACAGGCCTCCCCGTTGCATCTTCCACGCGAAACTGGAACCAACACATCTGTTGGGAAGGGAGGGGACCTGAATCTCGCTCCCAAACCATGCGCGCCCCGGCAGAAAGCGGCACCATGAGGTTCCCCGCACGTGGCCAGGTCAAAGGCTCAGTGCGCGCCACCGAATCATCCCCGGTCATGGCGTTTCCCTGCGTCTTGGGAATATCGACGTCTGCCACCATCGTGTCGGGAAAGCCGGATGCGCGTACGATGTCTGCAAACAGCCTGTATCTTCCCGGTTCAACACCCGCGAAGCTTTCGGCGAAGGTCGCTGGGTCGACCCGATCCTGTTGCGGATGCAGGTGGTACATCCGATCCATTCCCGGCTCGCGCACGAGGAAAAGATGCATCAGGTGTCCGTGATCGGGAATGATCTCGGTCATAACGGTGTCAGGACGTCGGATGTGCCAACGAGATTCAGCGATATGCAGATTCATCGTGTCACCCGCCACGGACACGACCAGCTGCGGGGGCTGATAGACTTTTCTCGTTTGGTTCGCCATGGCCACGCGGTTCCACCACCAATTCCCTATGGCTAGTCCTCCCATGGTGAGCGCGAGCGTCCCAGCCATTACGCGCCACGCGGCCCGTTTCTGCGCCGGACCCGGCTCTTGGCCCGGCGGCAGTGTCGACTCGCGCCGAGCAGCGCCAAAAATGGCAACCAGGGCAGCCACGAGCAAAATCATCAGGCTTAGGAGGAAAGCACCAAGGCCTTTCTGCATTGGCAGGGTGCTTCGTGCGAATGCAGGCACGGGCACAGCGAGCTCGCCGGTGCCCAGGCTGCCGCTTGCCAGAATCTGTACCTGCCACGAGCCAGCGTCCATCAGCCAAAGCTTGCCCGCAAAGGATTGGGGGGCACCGGGCACCGGCGGGAGGGTATCGGGAGGAGGCGGATACTTCGAACCCGCCCCAACCAGGTAGAGCGGAGTCGCCTGGACGGCCCGAATGCCGGGCGTGTCGCTGCGAACTTGAATTTCCGCTACGCCCGGAATCATGGGTGGCGTGCGAACCCAGACGACGAGATGATAGGGCCCAGCGTGACCTTGCAAGTAGACGTCTGGGCTTCCCCAATGAGCCAAGCACGTCGAAGCAGACGCCAGAATAAGCCCCATCACGATGGCGACGCGACGTTTCACGTTTTTGCCTAGCGCCGAAGGCGCTTCATCGCTTCGCCTATGGCAATTCCGACGCGCGATGAAGCGATGGCGGAGCCCCAGGCCACAACCATTCCCGTAAAGAACGCGCTTGGTGTTGGATCAAGTCGCTGGAACTCATAGAAGAGGTGGTAGACAGAAGGCGGGACAAAATATGGAATATTATTCTCGCCAAAGAACCAGTTCCGCGCGAGCGGAGAAATCAACAGGCTCGCAAAAGGCCACTGTACGGCGATGAGTCCGGCAACATACACGGTTCCTAGAAGCGCCGCCTGAATCCAACGATTGTGCCTGGCGACCTTCGCTGACGTGAGATCGAGCAAAACCGCTGGCGCAATCAACAGCAGTGGGAATCCCAGCGGCAGCATGTGGGTCACATTTGTATAAACCGGGCCGAGCCTTGGTGACGCTCGAAATAGGGGAAAAAGCCAAGACGTCACGAGCATGAATCCGATATAAACCGCTGCAATGGCGGTCGATCCCCAGCGATAGCCTGACACACGACCGTAGGTAATTAGGATGACAGGCACCCCGATGCTGAGCACGCGATAGAACGTCGTGCTGTGCATCAACGAAGCGTCAGAGTACTCGTAGATCAACATCATGTGCAGCACAAGCTGGAGGCCCGCCAGATACAACAAAATGCGAACTAGGTTTGCTCTTGCTTCACCTTGAGCCCCATTCATTCGCGATATCACCAGGAGGGTCGACCCCAGAACAACGCCGTCGATGCCGAGCCCTAGAACAAAGTGAGGCGGGCTCAGAATCTGTACGTCCAGGCCGAAAGACGCATGCCACCAGTTGTCGAAGGGCGCTGACGTCAGCATCATCACCCCGCCCCAGGCCGTGAAAAATGCTCCCAGCGGCCCGCGGAATCCCCAAACTCCGACCGACATCTCACGCGCCGCAACGTCTGCGCCAAAGGTGGCCGAAAAAATCAGGTATGTACAGGTAATCGCCGCCAGGATGCCGCCCAAGTGAATCGCGAGATGCGCCGGCGTCCAAAACGTGTCGCGCCCGATCGTCATATGCCAGGAAATGTCCCAGTAAAGGCCGGACGTGATGGAGCTGACAGCAATGACGCCGGACCACACGTGCCAGGGAATCGCGGCCGTCCGCGACATAATTTTTGTCTGCTGAACCGGCCTGGGGGAAATTCCGAGGGGAAAGGTTTCAGCCATGGCTGTTGCTCCGTAGCGAAACAAAAGATCTCATGGGATCTCCAAGGCCGATTACCGTTGGCGATCGAAGCGTCGAAGACGCGGGAGCGTTTGACCCAAACCGCGCCGCGCAAGCGCAACGGCTCTGGCCTTATAAATTTTCGCTAGCGGCCTGTTTTTGCTCCTCTCACCCGCCCCCACCAAACGCTCGCTTCAGAGCCGCCCAGAATCCACTCTTCCGTTTCTTCGGCTGCGGGGAAGGTTCGGTCGGCCCGGGCGGGCTCGTGCTTAGAGGCTTTTCACCGAGTGCGTCCTGCATGGCGGTGGCAAAGTTGGGCGGATCCACCCGCCCCGAAAAATCCCATTCTGGCGACAAGCGCGCGTCTCGAACCAGCAGCATCGTCTCGACCGATGGCCCTGGGGGAGGCAGCGGTGAATCCGCCGTAAAAACCAGGACCGGCACAACAGCAGCTTCGCTCGTCACGTAGGAGGGCGACAGGACGGGCGGCAGGTTTCTTTCCGACGCGACCAGCGGATGTGCCTGATTGGCGTTCCGCAAAACACTGTATGCGATCCCTACTGGGGACTCCGCTTCGGATTTAACGGGCTCGGCTGGCACCGGCACAAGGGTCGCGAACTCGGCGTTTACCGGAGTCGGACTCGCGCTGGGTTCATCCGATAGGCATTGGCACCTTCCTGGCGTGACTGCAATGGGCAGTAGTTGACTCGGATTTAGGAAAAACTCACCGGCCTCCGGAACAATAATCTTTTCGCCTGTGAACTGATGCTCGAGTTGGATCGCGCCGCTTGTGGCCAACACACAAAGTGAGTCGTCGAGGGCGAGGCCGACGGTGACGTCGCGCGAGCGACCGCCAATATCGATCGGTGTGCCAACAATCGTGGGCGTAAAAATGCGGAGCGTCGTCGTCGCGGGCAACTCGGCCCGCACGCGCCCGAAATTCAGTGCAAGGGTAATCGCCTGGCCTGAAAGCAGGAGGGTCAACCTAGCGGGACCACAGATTTCGATCGTGCCGCCCTTAAAAAACGTCACTCGAGCCTTGCCGGAGTGCACCGTGACGACGCTTCCGTTTGAGATGTTGCTCGGAGCTGCTGTGGCGACGCCACCAGCCACCGCCTCAGGTTCAACAGAGACATCTCTACCTTCGATGCGGCCGACCGCATCGGTTGGCGCATCGTCCGCACGCACCGTCACAGGGCCGATGAAGACGGCTGCGATCGACAATCCAGCGAGCAGAAGCAGTAGGGAAAGATTGCTACGCGAGGATGCGAATTGGAGTCGGGCCCGCATCGAACCGCCTATACTATACAGCAGTGGGGAACACCTCGAAATCGAGTGCGGTGCTAGCCGAAAACACACAGCCACCGATTCCGATGCCGCCTCTTTCGCTTTGGCGGCGGGTGCAAATTCCTGTGATCGCGTGGGTTGTGTCCGGTGTCATCCGGCTCATTGGTCCCACGCTGCGCACGGAGGTGATTGGGGTGCACAACGCCATTCAGATTCCACGTGGGGGCGAGCCAGCCATTGGCGCATTCTGGCATCGCTGCATTTTTCCGGCCGCGTGGATTTGGCGCCATCGCGGCATCGTCGTCCTGAACACGGTTAACTTCGATGGCCAGTGGACACGGCGCGTGATCGAGCGTCTCGGCTTCGGCACGGCACAGGGAAGCTCGACGCGCGGTGCCGTCGAAGGATTGGTTGCGATGGCCGAACATCTCGAAGCAGGTCGCCACGTCGGGTTCACGATCGACGGCCCGCGAGGGCCGCGTTACGTTGCCAAGCCAGGTCCGGTGATTCTTGCCCGACGAACGGGCCGACCCATCTCCGCGTTTCACATTGGGGTTGAGCGCGGCTACACCTTCAAGAAAACATGGGACCTTTTTTGTTTGCCGTACCCGTTTTCTCGCACCGTGATGTTCGTCGCGCCGCCGATTCGCGTGCCGGCAGAAGCCGACAGCGACACGATGAAACAGAAGCAAGCGGAAATGCAGCTCGCGCTCGAGCGCGTTCGCGATCTGGCCGAATCGTGGTTCGAATTGACCGAAGAAGAGCGCAACAGGGTGCGCGATGAGTGGCGCGAGCCGGGCCTGCGAACAAACCTGCCACTCCCGCACGGCCGCAACTCGAGCGACGTCTAACCCTGGCCCAACTTCACACGCACATCCATCTTTTTCCCATTCCGCACAATCGTTAGCGTGACGATATCGCCAGGTAAATCGCGGTTCAGCAAGAGATTGAGATCGGTTGGGCTGGTTACGTCTTTCCCGTCAATGGCGACGAGCACGTCGCCTCCAATCGTCAGCTGCTGGAGGCCCGCAAGCACTGTGCGGGTCCCGCCGCGGATTCCCGCCTGTGCCGCCGGCCCCCCGGAGGTAACCCGCTCAATGAGAATCCCATGCGTGACCGGGATGCCCAGCGCCTCGGCCAGTTCCGGCCAAATCGCGCGACCTTCGACGCCCAACGTAGCCCGCCGCACCCTGCCTTGCGTAATCAGGTCGTTGGCAACGCGCCGTGCTGTGTTGATCGGAATCGCGAAACCGATTCCGGTGATTCCCGTTTCTGTGCCGTTGGGCGTATACATCGCGCTGTTCACGCCGATTACCTCGCCGTGCGTATTGAGCAACGGACCGCCAGAGTTACCACGATTGATCGCTGCGTCGGTCTGGATCGCTCCGTCAATAAAGGTGTTCTCACCGAGTTGTACCGTGCGGCCGAGTGAGCTGACGACGCCCGTTGTGAGAGTGCTTTGAAAACCAAAGGGATTGCCGATCGCAAGCACCCGCTCTCCCACCAGCAGATTGCGCGAATCACCGAGCGGCAGCGGCGTCAACTTGTGGCTACCCGGCTCGATTTGTATCAGCGCAATGTCGTTACGCATATCGGCTCCGATGTATTTGGCTTTAAAGCGCGACTGATCTCCCAGAGTGACCTCGATCGTCTGCGCGCCTTCGACCACGTGATAATTCGTCAAAATATGTCCCGCGGTGTCGATCACGAAGCCGGAACCGGCGCCTTCCACAGCCACAGGGTCGTAGAAGAGGTCGTAGTGTACCGCGCGCGTCACGATATTGGCGACGGCGGGCGACGCTTGCTTGTAAATGCGGACGTTTTCCGCCCCGATGGGATCGAGGCTGACGTCGGAGTAGCCGTTGGCGGGTGCCGGTAGCGCGCTCACCGTCCTTGCCACACGCTGCCCGTATTGGGATCCGGCCCAATAGGCGATTAGACCTACGATCACACCAAGCGCTAGGAACCGAATCGCGCGCCGCCCAGTCTGCCCCCGAGTCATTGCCAAACGCCCTCGTTTAGCACAGATTCTACTGCGAACGAGGTGGTTGCAAGAGCCATTTTGCCCTCACGGGCTTATCTGTTCTTGGCCTTGGCCGCAACCTGCTTCCATCTGGCGATGAACTCCTCGACCTGTTTCTCGGTATCCTCCATCGATACCGAGCAGTCGATAACGTCATCGGCCAAGCGGCGCTTCTCATCCATCGACATTTGCGACCGAATCCGCTGCTGCGCATCCTCGAGCAACAATCCCCGCGCCCGGAGACGTGCGATTTGCTGCTCGGGGCGGCACCAGCAGACAACGACGCGATCGAAACTGCCCTTCGCGCCCGCTTCGAGGATCAGCGCCGCGTCTTCAAACGCCAGGTCAGGGCCTCCCGGCCGATCGAGGGCTTGGAACCACTGCGCGGCAATTTGCTGAATGCGCGGGTGCATGATTTGATTCAGGCGCTCACGCTTTCCGGCATCGGCGAAGACCACCGCACCCAACTTTCGCCGATCGACTCTCCTGCCTTCGGTGAGAATGCCGTCACCAAATTCGTTCACGACCTCATCGTAGGCATCCTGTCCGGGTTCCAGAAGTTCGTGAGCGAGGACATCGGTGTCGAGCACGGGATAATCCCGGTCGCGCAGCAGGGCGGCCACCGTGGATTTTCCTGAGGCAATCCCACCGGTGAGGCCGATGCGTAGCATCAGGTCCGCGATAGTGCGGCGGCGGGGGCGCGGCGGCTGCGCCTTAGCCGCGCCGCTTTCACGGTGTTGCTCATCAGCATGGCGATCGTCAACGGGCCCACGCCGCCGGGCACCGGGGTGTACGCGCCTGCGATCTCGACGACGTCGGGGTGAACATCCCCCGCAAGAATCGAACCCTTAGAGCGAAACAATTCAAGCTTCGCCGGAAACTTGGCAAAAATGCGCTCCGCTTCAGCGGCGTCCTTCACCACGATCTGACCCACGTCGATTACGGCCGCGCCAGGCTTGACATAATCCGGAGTCACCATGGCCGCTTTACCGATCGCCGCGACAAGGATGTCGGCGCGGCGCGCGATTCCCGGCAGGTCTTGGCTCTTGGAATGGCAGATCGTGACGGTCGCGTTGGCGTGCATCAGAAGCAGCGCCATCGGCTTGCCGACGATATCGCTGCGGCCGATCACGACAGCGTTCGCGCCTTTCAGTGGAATGTCGCTACGTCGCAAAATTTCCATCACGCCTGCGGGCGTGCAGGCGACCAGTGCGGGACATCCCGCAACAAGATACCCGACGTTGATCGGATGAAAGCCGTCGACATCTTTTGTCGGATCGACCGCTTCAAGAATTCGTTTGGAATCGATCTGCTTGGGCAGAGGCATCTGCACGAGAATGCCGTCCACATCGTCGCGGAGGTTCAGTTCACCCACCAGGGCGAGCAACTCTGCCGTCGTGGTCGAGGCGGGCGGCGTTATAGGAAAGCTCGCCAGCCCGAGCTTTTCACACGCCGCGATTTTGCTGTTCACGTACAACTTCGATGCCGGGTCCTCGCCTACTCGCACGGCCGCAAGAGCGGGGCGAACTCCCTCCGCGGCGAGCGTGGCGATTTCCGTCTCGAGCTCTCGATAGATTTGGTCGCGGATGGCGTTGCCGTTGAGCAGGCGTGCTGACATGACTACGGGCTTCTCCCTGCTGGGGTTTTGCCAACTATTTGAAAATGGCAATCATAGCACAGCCAATTCCAGCCTAGACCCCGTGTGCCAGAAGGACCGTTGTACAATGTGTGGTCGGCTTCGTAGGGTGCGCAAGACACAAAGTTCGCTATGGTCTTCGGCCAAATTTCGGAACGAAAGCAGCTCGAACGCGCGATGCGCGACGCCGGGCGTCTGCCTCCCGGCCAGTCTGCGACGCTGAAATGGCCGGTGCTGCATGTCGGCAACGTGCCGCCGTTTGATCCCGAGACGTGGGATTTCCGCATCAGCGGACAGGTGGAGAAGTCGGTCCGCCTGCGTTGGCAGGAGTTCACGCACCTGCCGATGCGCGAGATGACGTCCGATATGCATTGCGTCACGCGTTGGAGCCGCTTCGATGTACGCTGGAAGGGCGTGCCGTTTACCGAAGTAGCGAAACTAGCCGTCGTGAAGACCGAAGCCAAATACGTGATGATCCACGCCGAGAACAACTTCACTTCCAACCTGCCGCTCGATGACCTGATGCGCCCCACATCCCTGTTTGCGCTCGAGCACAATGGCGAGCCACTGCCTCCCGATCACGGCTATCCTGTGCGACTCGTCGTGCCGCACCTCTATGCATGGAAAAGTGTCAAATGGGTGCGTGGCATCGAATTCATGTCTCACGACGCGCCCGGCTTCTGGGAGGAAAACGGCTATCACATGTATGGAGACCCCTTCCGGGAACAAAGGTTCAGCGACCGCTAACCATTCGGGGTGCGCCTCGAAAGCCTCTCGGCCCTGGCTAGTGTGAGTCTCCCGAACCGCCCGACTTCCGCTTGCGGTTCAGCTTGACGGCGGCCGATCGCAACGTTTCCGGGACGTTCTTGTTGTTCGTGAGCTTCACCAAATCCGTCGCCGTAAGCCGGGCCATCAGGTGCAGGGAAACATCGAGTGGGGTCTTGGGATTGTTGACCAGATTCCTGACGACGGCATAATTTTTCATAAAGATCCGCGTGAGCGAAATGGTCCGGAGGATTTCCCCGGTCAGGTTGGTCATGGAGGCAAAGGCTTCGACCTCGGTGTCGGTCAGGCGCGGCGATTGCAGCACGCACCGTTGCACAAGCTTGTTCCGGTCGCGAATCAGAAGCATGCGCTCGGTGCGGTCACCCTTGAGCGCCAGAGTGAGGCGCTGGACAACATTCATATGCGCGACACGCTGCATCAGCGTCTCGCGCTTCACCGGATCCGGTTCGGCGTCGACCGCCGCGTCTTGTAGCTCGTTCTGAGCCATCGCGCCCTTTTGCAAGTCTCCGAGCAACTCGCGCTGCTCATTCGAGCCGGCCGCAGCCTCGGCCACCGCGATGACCAATTGGGGATCTGAAACGAAGCGTTCCAAATCGTCGAGCAGCGCTTGAATGCCCTCCACGGTCAAATGCTGTGCTACGCGCGCCACGCAGGCTGTGGGACACGCCACGTTTTTCGCAAGAGCGTCGGCCATACCTGGCTGGCTACCGAGATTGTCGGCGCAGTAGGCAAACAGACGACCGTCCGCACCCGGACGATGGCAGGCCGCCAGGAAACTCTCGGCGGGTTGCGTGAGCAGAGCATTCTGAGCGCGTTCGGAGATCGCGGGATCGTCGTCGACAGCCAACACAGCCAGTAACTCCACACGATCGGCAGGGCTAAGCGGGATACTGCCACTGCAAACTGCCAGCTTCTGCTCCGGGCGCGCGTGGCCCGAACGTACCTGCGCAAGCAGTTCCGCGCTAATGAGATGCCTCCGCGGCCGTTGGCAGATTGGTCCGCGCCAATCTCATCTTTCCCGGCTCGCCCGGCACGCCGGTCCAAGGCATCGAGTGACCGTTCAGTGTCAGCACAAAAGCCGTCGAATCGCTCGAGCCGATCTCAAATGTCTCGTGAGCTTCAAACTGCTTCGCATCGCTTGGCCCCAAGCTTCCGGCAAACACCGTTTGGCCGTCGGCAGCGACCGTTAGGTCCGCGGGCTTGCTGGCCTGAATCGTGAGCGCCAGGTCGGTGACAGCGGCGGCTCCCACCGAGGTCGGTGCGACCAGTGAGGACGGTGTTGTCAGCGCTCCGGCAGCCGCGCCGGCCAATCGCGCATGGAGACGTGCAGCAATGGTTGAGCCAAAATGTCGGAATCCCCAGAATCCGCCAGCGATAAGCATCACGCCGAGCAGCGCAATCGCCATAACTGATCCCCAAGCCCGAGGGATCTTTTCTGGGCGTGCGACGACGCGGGGATCGTCGAGGCTCTTACGTTCGTAGGCGTACTCGGCGACCAAACCATCTTCGTCGATGCCAAGGAATCGCGCAATCGACCGGATAAACCCGCGATTGAACGCTCCACCGGGCAGGCGATTCCATTGTTCGTTCTCAAGGGCCTCCAGAAAGCGGGTACTGATGCGGGTAGCGGCTGCGATTTCTTCCAGCGAAACGCCTCGCATTTCGCGCTCGCGCCTCAGGTGTTCACCGAAAAGTGTTGAAGACATCCGCCGGGGACCAACAAAAATATAGGCGCGGGTTGCAGGTGTGTCAAATGTTAGCAATCTTCCGATCGTTTTGCGCTACGCGGCTGCTGCACCCAGGACCCACGGGGCCGGGGGGCCGGCTTCCCTGCTTGGCGTACCCTTGTGACCGGCCACAGAGCGGGTACTTGGGGGTCCGTCCAGATCGACGTTGCAGCCCGGGCAGCACCGAGGCATTGGCCTTTCGGCAATCGGGCCGGAATGTCCGTTGCGGCAAGTGAAAACCGTTCACTATAATCCAGTCATTGCGCCCTGATTCTCAAGACGCCCCTTTGCTGCACGGAGATCGGATGCGCCGGGCCACCGACGCACAATCGTTTGCCGGCGTAGAGCGCCGCCGCGCGCCAGGGCCCTTGCCGACCGTGGCCGAAGGCGGCGAAGTCAATGTCTTCCACGAACTGGGCAAGGCTCTCACTTCCTCGCTCCAACTCGACCAAGTCCTGCGGACCATCATGGAGAAGATCAACGAGGTGCTTCATCCCGACACCTGGTCTCTCCTGCTGATGGACCCGGAAAAGCAGGAGCTCTTTTTTCAGATCGCCACGGGGAAGGGCGCTGAGGCGCTGAAGGACATACGGATCAAGGTGGGGCAGGGACTTGCCGGCTGGGTGGCCCAATCCGGCGAAGCGGTTGTGGTACCCGATACAAGCCAGGACTCGCGCTTCTTCGGACAAGTGGACGAGAAGACAAAAGTGGCAACTCGTTCCATCGTCGCGGTCCCGGTACGTTTTCGGGACCAGTGCCTCGGCGTGATTGAGCTGATCAACTGCGTCGGTGCGGAAGGGTTTAGTCAGCGAGACCTCGCCCTGCTGGAAGCCCTTGCCGACTACGCGGCCATCGCCATTGAAAACGCCCGGCACGTCCAGCGAATTCATGAGCTGACGATCACCGATGACTGCACCAGCCTGTACAACGCCCGGCACTTGAACTTCATGCTGGATACGGAAATCTATCGTTCGCACCGGTATTCGTTCGAATTCTCCATCATCTTCATTGATCTCGATCACTTCAAAACGGTAAACGATACCCACGGACATCTGATCGGATCGAAGTTGCTTGCTGAGATCGGCGAGGCTGTGAAGGCGAACTGCCGGCTGATTGACCTGGCGTTCCGCTACGGCGGCGATGAGTTTGTCGTGCTGTTGCCCCAGACTTCGAAAGAGAACGCGGTCGGCGTTGCCCACCGCCTGCACCGGCTGATTCGCGAGACGCTCTGGCTGAAAGAGGCACAGCTGAACGTGCGGGTCACGGCCAGCGTCGGCGTGGCCTCTTATCCCACCGACTCGCGCACCAAGGCCGAGCTCCTCCATCTGGCCGACGAGGCGATGTATTTGGTCAAGAATACGACTCGCGACAGCGTGGCTGCAGCCGGCGCCGGAGTCCTTCCCTAGCGCTGACGGCTGCCCGAATACCTCCCGAGCCGTGCTTCGAGGCTTGGTTCAACTCCACCGCTTCCTCTATACTTTTTCCTTGAGTGAATAAGGAGACTCGTCCTTGCGCAATCGTCAAGCAGCCCGCTATGCGCGCTGGTCGGCCATTGCTGCCGGCCTGATTGTCATGGCCGTCGCAGCTCTCTACGCCAATCGAGCCCTACACGAATCGCACGTACGGCGTAAGGCCCCCCAGGCGCTGTCCCTGACGGTCGAACAGCAGTCGGCGCAGTTCTCCTTCTCGAAGGTCGAGCAGGACCGCACGATTTTCACGATTCGCGCTTCTCACGCCACTCAGTACAAGGATCAGAATCGCGCCGTGCTAAACGACGTGTGGATCACGATCTACGGCCGCGAGGGAAATCGCAACGACAACATTCACACCGAGGAGTGCAGCTATGAGCCCGATACAGGCGCTGTGCGCTGCGAGGGGAAAGTGCAAATCGACATTCAAAGCGTCGAGCCCCGCGGCAGCCTGAAGGCCGCCCCCACCGGAAACAGCCTGGAAGTGAAGACGAGCAATCTGTCGTTTAACCGCAACACCGGCGAAGCCTCAACTCCGGCGGCCGTCGAATTCAAGTTTCCTACCGGACAGGGACGCGGCCTGGGAGGTTCTTACAGCGCAGAGGACGGAATCGTGCGTGTGGAACGTGATGTCGCATTTGAAATGGCGCCGTCGGACCAAACCAACGGTTTGCCTGTGACTGCCTCGGGCAGCAGCTTGGAAATCCGGCGCAAGGATCGGACCGTGGTGCTGGCGGGTCCGGCGGTTGTGAACGAGGGCGACCGAAAAATCTCTGCGGGCAGAATTTTAATTGAGTTGGACGCGGATTACCATGCACGGCATCTGGTCGCCGAGGGCCGTCCAGAAATTAAGGCGAACCAAAACCGGGGAGAGATTGTAATCACGGCGGATCGTCTCGAAGGCTTGTTGAGCGACGCGGGATGGATCGAGAGTGTCCTCGCCGATGGGAACATCGTCGGGACCCGGCAGACGGTCGCCGGCACCAACCGTTTCACAGCAGGACACGTTGAGCTCACCATGATACCGGCACGCAATTTGATCAAAGAAATGACAGCAACCGGCGGCGTCACGGCGGAGCTACACCAAGACAGCGATACCCATACCCTTAAAACCGAGGCGATGCGCCTGAAGTTCTCGACAGTCCCATTGGCGGCGCCTACGCAGGGCAAGGCGCCGGCTGGATCGCTCGAACATCAGCAGATCGAGAGTGCGGAAACGCTGGCGCCGGCAAGCATCGAGTCGAAGGGCTTGAAAGACACGATGACGTTACGCGCCAAGCAGTTCGTCGCAGAAATCGGAACCAATGGGCACCTGGACACGCTGCTCGGCCACTCAGGAGTCGAAGTCCGAAGGGTCAGCGGCCAAGGCGCTCCGCAAACGGTTTCGGCGGCGGAAATGACTGCGAAGTTTGATGCGCACGGTCAGTGGGAAAACGTCCAGGAATCGGGGAACGTTCGCTTTCAACAGGCGGACCGCCAGGCCCACGCCGCCCGCGCAACCATTACCCGCCCTACAAACACCATCACTCTGCAAGGTTCGCCGGCGATCTCCGATTCGATGAGTCGGACAACGGCAACGAATATCACCATCAACCAAGACTCCGGCCAGCTGCACGCCACGGGGGATGTGATCTCCACCTACATCCCCTCGACCGAAGCAGACGCGGTAGGGCTCGGTTCAGGAGCCGCGCACGTTTCGGCCGACACACTGGCCGGCTCTGTCAGTTCGGGCCATGTTCTGTACACCGGCCACGCGCGGTTGTGGCAAGGGGACTCGGTTCTCGACAGTGAGCAGATTGAGATTTGGCGTGATGAGAAGAAGTTGGGGGCCACAGGACATGTCGTTGCAGTGTTTCCCCAGACTTCCGGCCCGCTCGCCTCGCTCCCAGGGACGGGCTCCGGCACCGGCCCCTCTCGCTCCCAGCCGACGGTGTGGAAGATCACAGCACCGTCTCTCACGTACTGGAATGATCAAGGGCGGGCGCACCTGGACGGTGGGGTCGTTGCCAGCTCCGATCAGGGCTCGTTGGAATCGCGCACCCTCGAAGCTTTCCTCGAGCCGCTGTCGGCGGCCAAGGGGGGTGGAGGCTCAGCCGCACCGGGAGAAGGGGCACGGCAGTTGAGTCGCGTCGTGGCTCAAGGGAACGTGGTCGTGCGGGAGGGTGATCGTCGCGGCACGGCCGAGCGGGCCGAATACACTGCCGCGGACGGAAAATTCGTTCTCTCCGGCGGCCAGCCCACTTTAGCTAATGCCGCGAGCGACACAACCACGGGCCATTCGTTGACCTTCTTTGTAGCGAATGATACGATTTTGGTTGATTCAGACCAAGGTTTACGCACTGTTACGAAGCACCGGGTTGAGAAATGAACCGGCATGCTGAAGCTCCAAGGAGCCGACCTCAGAAAGTCGTATCGCGGTCGCAAGGTTGTTGACGACGTTAGCTTAGAGATTCGACAAGGCGAAGTGGTTGGGTTGCTCGGGCCGAACGGTGCAGGAAAGACCACGACGTTTTACATTCTGGTTGGCCTCGCGCGTCCCGATTACGGGCGCGTTCTGCTGGATGGCGAAGATATCACCGACCTCCCTATGTATCAGCGGGCCCGCAGCGGCATCAGCTACCTCCCCCAGGAACCTTCCGTTTTTCGAAAGCTGACGGTCGAAGAGAATTTGGTGGCCGTTCTGGAAACCCTATCGATCACGCCGGAGCAGCGGCGCGAACGAGTCGAGGAACTCCTGGCGCAAATGGGACTTGAGGGAGTACGTTACAGCCAGGCCCATGTACTTTCAGGCGGTGAGCGCAGACGTTTGGAAATTGCTCGGTCCCTCGTGCTGTCGCCGTCCTTTATACTTCTGGACGAGCCCTTCGCCGGGATCGACCCCCTCACCGTCGTCGATATCCAGAAGATCGTGGCCGACTTAAGCGAGTCGGGAATCGGCGTGCTCGTCACTGACCATAACGTGCGTGATACACTGGCAGTTACAAATCGCGCTTACATCATCAGCGAAGGTAAGATCCTCGCTGCGGGCAAGCCCGCTGAATTGTCGGCCAATGTCGACGTTCGTCGCATTTACTTGGGAGAAGGGTTTCGCCTCAACTGACCTATGAACTGGCTTGCGCCCAAATTGCACCTGCGGCTGGCTCAGAAGCAGATTTTGACGCCGGGATTGGTCCAGATGGTCAGCGTCCTGGCGCTGAATCGCCTGGAACTGTGCGAGATGATCAACCAGGAGATTATGGCGAATCCCGTTCTAGAGGAAGTAGCGGACGACGGCGTCGGCGTCGATAGCTACGCCGACGAGGCGTTTCTGAAGAAGGAAACGGAAAAGGTGCCCGAAACGGAAGCGCCCAATCCCTTTGATGAATTCGATTTCGGTTCGTTCTTCACGCAATACTTGGATACGGGGGCTGAGCGTGCCGCCGGCGGCGAACGCGAGGAAATTGAAAGACCCTCGTTTGATAAGTTTCTTTCTTCGCCGGCGAGTTTGACCGACCACCTAGCATGGCAACTGAGTGTCAGCATCTGTACCGAGACAGTTCGAAAGGTTGCCGAAGCCATCATCGGCAACCTCGACGAGAACGGGTACCTAACAGCCACGCTCGATGAAATCGCTCAGTCCGGAAATTATTCGATGGACGATGTGGAAGAGGCCCTGGCGATGGTGCAGGAGTTCGATCCGCCAGGAGTCGGTGCGCGGGATCTACCCGAGTGCCTACTTCTCCAGATCAAATTGCTTGACCCGCAAAACACTCTGGCGCGGCAGATCATCACCGATCATCTCAAACTTCTGCAAAACAACCAGTTGAAAGAGGTCGCGCGAGCGCTCAACCGCCCTGTGGAGCTTGTGAAACGCGCCGTGGATGTGATCAAGCGCCTCGATCCGAAGCCAGGCCTGCGCTACAACAAGACCGAGCCGCGCCTGGTCGAGCCAGATGTCCAGTTCCGCAAGGAAGACGGCGAATGGCAAGTGTTCATGAACGATGACGATGTCCCGCAGCTTCGGCTGAGCCCCACCTACCGCCGCCTTCTGGCACGCGATGCCGCCGATCGCGATGTCCGGAACTACGTCAAAGAGCGGTTCACCGCTGCAATCCAGTTGATGAAAAACATCGAGCAGCGCAAACACACGATTCTGCGCGTCTGCCAATCGATTCTGCGGCGCCAGAAAGACTTCCTCGACTACGGTCCCGATCAGCTGAAGCCCATGATGATCAAAGAGGTGGCCGAGGAAGTGGGGGTGCACCCGTCGACGGTCAGCCGCGCCGTGGCCAACAAGTACGTGCACACACCGCAGGGAGTGCTGGAACTGCGTAGCTTCTTTTCTGAATCCGTCAACGGACCGCAAGGTGCCGAGATGTCTCTGCTGTCTCTGAAGAGGCGCGTCAAACAAATGATTGAAGAGGAAGACGCGACCCACCCGCTTACCGACGAGCAGATCACCAAGAAACTCAGTGAGGAAGGCATCCACGTGACGCGCCGCACCGTGGCGAAGTACCGCGAAGATCTCCGCATCCCGAGCACGCATCGCCGCCGGGTGAAAGCCTGATGCGCTGCCGTGGCGCGCTCGGACACTAAGAGCAACTCCCACCAACTGGTCATCCTCACGGGCCTTTCCGGCTCTGGAAAAGGTTCTGTTCTGAATACCTTCGAGGATCTCGGCTTTTATTGTGTCGATAATCTTCCTGTCGCGCTGATTCCGACTTTCACTGAGCTCTATGCCGAGGGTCGCGGCGAAATCTCCCGGGCGGCCCTGCTGGTGGATGCCCGCGAGGGCGAGCGCATCGAAGAGCTGCCCGCCATGTATCGCAGTCTCAAGAGCAAGCACCCTGCCACGCTGGTCTTCATCGAAGCAAGTGACGCGGCGTTGCAGCGTCGTTTCAGCGAAACGCGCCGCCCGCATCCGCTCGGCTCCCAAACCTCCATTCTCGAGGGGATTCGCGAAGAGCGGCGACGCATGGCCCCTATCCGCCGGCTGGCGGACGTGGTGATCGACACGACGAAGTTGAATGTGCACGAACTCCGCCAGCTCGTCATTGAACGTTTCGAAAAAACCGGTCGGCGACCGCTGCTCGTCTCCGTCGTGAGCTTTGGCTTCCGCTATGGCATACCCGCCGACGCTGACCTGGTTTTTGATGTGCGCTTCCTGCCGAACCCGCACTTTGTCCCAGCGCTGCGGCCTTATAGCGGCAAAGACGCCCGTGTGGCACGCTACATTCGCTCTTTCCCCCAGACCGGAGAGTTTCTGCGCCGCGTCGAAAGCCTTTTGGGGTATCTGATTCCGCACTACATCCGCGAAGGCAAGAGCTATCTGACGGTCGCGCTCGGGTGCACCGGTGGGCGCCATCGCTCGGTGGCCTTGGCCGAAGTGATTCGCCGCGGGCTTCAGCACAAAGGATTCTCCGCCAAGGTCGTGCATCGCGACCTCGATAAATCGGTGTCCTGATGGTTCCGACCCTGTTTCTTCGATCCGACGCCCGTTGGTATTACGCCTTGCAAGACGCGCGCTCGATGAATAGGCTAGACGCATTTACTCGGACCGGTCAGCTGTCGGGGCCGATCGCAGCTCGAACGTTCGTCGGCTGATGTCGACACTCGAAACGATGCACGGCAGTCCGCGGGTAGCCGCGCGAAACGAGATTCGGCGGCTGTTGGGGTATCTACGCCCCTATGTGCCACGCCTGTTTTTGGGAGTTTTGCTGATCGCAGTGATGGGAGTAGTAGATTTTCTGGTGGCGTTTGCGTTTCGTCCCGCCTTCGACGTCATTTTGAATCCGCACTCGACCGCCCAGGCCTTGGTTCTGTTCAAGATACCCTTCACAGATCGCGTGCTTGATCTACATTCCTTCGTCCCTCAACATTTTCACAACGTTTGGACAGTATTTGCCTTTGCCCTATTGCTTCTCGTGCTCGCAAAAGGGGTGGCCGAATATATTGGAAGCATCCTGATCCAGCATGTCGGACTTTCTGCCATCACAGACCTTCGCAACGAGGTGTACGCGCAGCTGGTCCAGCAGCCGATCGGTTTTTTCCAAAACAACCCGGCCGGCCGCGTGATGTCCGCGGTGATCAGCGACATCGAGCAACTGCGCAATGCCTTCTCGGATTGGCTGGCGGAGATGTTTCGTCAGGCATTCGCTCTGGTCGCTTTCGTAAGCGTCCTTTTGGTGATCAATTGGAGAATGGCCCTCGGGTCCGCCGTGCTCATTCCCGTCGTCGTATGGCCGGTCGGCAAGTTCGGACAGCGCATTCGTCGCTCCTCGGAGAAGAGTCGCTCGCGTCTGGCCGACCTGAGCCACATTCTGCAAGAGACCATCACCGGAAACCGCGTGGTGAAAGCGTTCGGGATGGAGGATTTTGAGATTCGCAAATTCCGCGAATCGGCGCGCAAGCTCCAGCAAGAAAACATGCGTTGGATCCGGGCTTTCGCCGCCACGTCTCCGGTGATGGACCTCCTCGGTGCCATCGTGGTGGCCCTGGTGCTTTTGGCAGCTCGCGGCGAGATCAAAGCCGGCCGAATGACGGTAGGATTGTTTGTCTCGTTCGCCTACGCCCTTTTCAAGGCCTACGAGCCGGTCAAGCGCCTCGGCAATGTCTATCAGCTCTTTCTGCAAGCAGCGGGAACCTCCCAGCAGGTCTTCTCGTATGTGGATCTCCCGCGAGAACTGATGGAGGCGCCAGGTGCCAAGGTATTGTCTCGCCTGGCCGGGTCGGTTGAATTTGATCGCGCGAGCTTCGCCTACGAGGGAGGCCCGCTCATCCTGAAAGGTATCGATCTCCATGTTCCCGCCGGTTCGGTCGTTGCCATCGTCGGCTCGAGCGGTGCGGGAAAAACCACGCTCGTGAACCTCCTACCCCGCTTTCACAGCGTGACCTCTGGGGCCGTTCGCATCGACCGCCACGACGTGCGCGACGTTACGCTGCGTTCCCTTCGCGAGCAAATGGCCATCGTCACGCAGGAGACCATCCTATTCAATGACACGATCCGCAATAATCTCTGCTACGGTCGACCCAGCCTGTCGCAGGAGAAAATCGTTGCCGCCGCACAAGCTGCCTTAGCCCACGATTTCATCATGCAGATGCCCCGCCGGTACGACACGGTGATCGGTGATCGTGGCCAGCGCCTCTCGGGGGGGCAGCGCCAGCGTCTGGCCATTGCTCGTGCTCTTCTGAAAGACGCACCGATCCTGATCCTTGACGAGGCCACCTCGGAGCTGGATTCCGAATCTGAGTTGCTCGTGCAAGGAGCACTGAACAACCTTATGAGCGGGCGAACTGTCTTTGTGATCGCGCACCGACTCTCGACCGTTCGCCGCGCTGACCTGATCGCCGTTCTCGAAGACGGAACCATTCGGGAGCGTGGCACGCATGAAGAACTGGTGCTGCGAAACGGGCTCTACGCGCGCCTGTATGACATGCAATTTCGCGATGTCGAGCCGGTTTCGCGCGCGGCAGGCCCGGAGTGACCATGTCCGGCCTACCATCCTCGGTGGAGTCCGCCAAACTTGCCACGAAAAGCTTGAAGTCGATGACCGGCTACGCCCAGGCGGAGCGCGTCGAGCATGGCTTTAGCATGCGCGTCTCGGTGCGCAGCGTGAATCACCGTTTTCTCGACCTGCACGTGCGCGTCCCAGAAGGCTTTGAGCCCCTCGAGCCCCGCATTCGGCACGTCGTTCGCGAGCGCGTTCGACGCGGGCACTTGGACGTTACGCTGCGTTATGAACCAGCCGGGCCCGCCGCTTTTGTCATCAACGAACAGGTGGCCGCCGCGTACATCCAGGCCCTCAACGGGCTCAGAAAGCAGTTCGGCATTCAGGCCGAGGCTGACCTGACGTCGGTGTTGCGCCTGCCCGGCGTCATTGCCTTGCCCGCCACGACGCTCGATGGGGAGTTGGATAAGCTTGACGATATTCTGACCGGCTGCCTTGGCGAGGCCCTCGACAAACTCGACCGCATGCGGGGGCACGAAGGGGATGCGCTCCGGCGGGAAATGCTTGGCCGCCTGGCACGTATCACAGACCTGGTGGCTCGTGTGCATCCGCTCGCCGAGCGCGCGGGCCCCGCTTTCGCAAAGCGTTTGGAGACACGCCTCCAAGAGCTCCTGGCTGAAACACAGCTCGATCCGGTGCGCATCACGCAAGAAGCCGCCATGGTTGCGGAACGGAGCGACATTTCCGAAGAGCTCACGCGGCTGGCCAGCCACGTGCGCCAGTTCGAGTCCGTGCTGTCGACGGCGCTGGACGCCGGAAAGAAGCTCGATTTCCTGCTGCAGGAAATGCAGCGCGAGGCCAATACAATGCTTTCGAAAACTCCGGGGCACGAGGCAGAGGGACTGGAGATTACGACGTTGGGCCTTGAGATTAAATCCGAAATTGAGAAGCTTCGTGAACAGGTGCAGAACATCGAATGAGCCTCGCGGAGCCACTGGTCCTGATTGTTTCCGGACCCTCCGGATCGGGAAAATCCACCCTGGTGCAGAAAATGTTAGAGCTGCCGGGGCTGATGCTGTCGGTTTCGTGCACGACTCGGCCGCCGCGCAAGACGGAAGCCGCCGGCAAATGGTACAATTTCGTGAGTGAAGCTGAGTTTCAGGGGATGGTAGCGCGGGGTGAATTCCTCGAATACGCACAGGTCTTCGGGAAAAATTGGTATGGGACGCCGCTAAGGTCGCTTGACGCGGCGCGCATCGAGCACAAAGATCTCGTCCTCGAGATCGATGTGCAGGGTGCGCTCCAGGCCAAAAGGAAGCTGCCTGACGCTGTGGCCATTTTTGTTCTGCCGCCCTCGCGCGAGGATCTCGAGCGCCGCATCCGCGAGCGCGGCCAGGATTCCGAAGATGAAATTCACCGGCGGCTGGAATGCGCCAGGCAGGAGATCTTGAATTACCGCGCTTACGACTTCGTTGTCATTAACGACGACCTTGAGCGCGCAGGCCGCGAGGTACAGGCGGTTGCCCTGGGCTCGCGCTGCCGCATAGAGCACGAGGAACGACGGATTCACGAAATCCTAAAGTCTTTTGGAGGCTGACTTTCTTATGCCCGTTCAGAAACAAGCGCCAGATAGCCAGTTTGCCTACGTGGTTGTCGTCTCGCGCCGCGCCCGGCAGTTGATGATTGGCGCCCGTCCGCTGGTGGATAATCCGAAGGCGCGGAAGACCACGCGCATCGCCGAAGAGGAATTGCAACAGGGGTTGCTCGAATACGAGGTGCCCGATCTTCCTGAGGTATCTGATGATGCCGACGGGAAGCGCCGCAAATAGATCGCCCGGATATTTTCATGAAAATCGTTCTTGGCGTCACCGGCGGAGTGGCTGCCTATAAAGCGGCGGAACTGGTTCGGCGCCTGCAGCAGGAAAAGCTCGACGTGCAGGTCGTCATGACCCGCTCCGCGCAACAGTTCATCACCCCGCTCACTTTCGCAGCGCTCACCGGCAAGAAAGTGATTACGGAGATGTTCGGCGCAGACGACGGTTCGCCTGCCAACGTCGAAAGCGCCATTGAACACGTGGCGGTCGCCCAGCGCATCGATCTTCTCCTTATCGCCCCGGCGACAGCCGATATCCTCGCTCATCTCGCCCATGGCATCGCTGACGACTTCCTCACCACGCTCTATCTGGCAACCAAGGCTCCTGTGATCGTCGCTCCTGCGATGAACGTCAACATGTGGGAACATCCCGCAACCGAAGAAAATCTCAAAAGGCTTCGCGCTCGTGGCATCCATATCGTCGATCCGGCCGAAGGCTATCTGGCCTGCGGAATGATAGGAGCCGGTCGCCTCGCCGCGACCGAAGCCATCGTCGAAAAAGTCTGCGCGGTGCTGGGGCTCCGGCATGACTTGGACGACCAAACCGTTCTCATCACGGCGGGTCCCACGCGCGAAGATATTGATCCTGTGCGTTTCTTGACGAACCGCTCTTCGGGCAAAATGGGGTATGCGCTGGCAGAAGCCGCCGTGCGTCGCGGCGCACATGTGATTTTGGTCAGCGGCCCAACCGATCTTGCGGTTCCTGAAGGCGCCGATTGGGTGCCGGTGCACACCACCGAACAGATGCGCGATGCCGTGCGCGAGCGCGGCTCCGATGCCAAGGTGATCATCATGGCAGCCGCCGTATCCGACTATCGGCCTACAGCGCCGCACACCCAAAAAGTCAAGCGGGGTGACACCCGACTAGTTCTCGAGCTCGAACCCACCCCGGACATTCTCGCGGAATTGGGCCGGCAAAAGGGCTCGCGTATTCTGGTCGGCTTCGCGGCGGAAACCGAGCGCTTGCGAGACCACGCCCGAGACAAACTCGCGCGCAAGCGGGCTGACATCATCGTCGCGAACGACGTCACCCAGCAAGGAGCTGGATTTGACACCGACACGAACATCGTAACGCTGTTCTTCCGCAACGGCCGCGAAATCCCGCTGCCCAAACTTAGCAAGTTCGAAGTCGCCAACCGCATCCTCGACCACGTCCTGGAAATGCAGAAATTGTAGATTTTCCCCGCTGTCGGTTGACACGCTCACACGGCTGGGTTACAAGGTCGGCCGAGCTTTGAGCCGTCTACGTCCTTGGTGAATTCAACGGGAAAGGGAAAAATGAATCACTATTGGCTTTCGACTCTCAGTTTGCTCCTTTTTCTCACACCGAAAACGAGCGCTCAGCAAGCGAGCCGGAAAACATCCGCATCCGCCATCAGCCAGCCCGAGTCCGTCGGCTTTTCCTCCGAACGCCTCCAGCGCCTGCACGCCCAAATGCAGAATGAAGTCGATTCGAACCGACTTGCTGGCGTGGTGACGTTGCTGGCCCGCCACGGAAAGATTGTCGATTTTGAGGCCTACGGGAAGAAGGACCTTGCCAGTGACGCTCCCATGACCAAGGACACCATCTTTCGCATTTTCTCCATGACTAAGCCGGTCACCGGCGTAGCCATGATGATTCTCTACGAAGAGGGCAAGTGGCGACCCAGCGATCCGATCGCACACTACATCCCGGAGTTCGCACACCTAAAGGTCTTCAAGGGGGTGGATGCGAGCGGCACGATGCTTCTCGAGGATCCCGTTCATCCTCCCACGCTCGAAGAACTGCTCACCCACACCGCTGGGTTCACCTACGGCGTCTTTGGCAATAGTCCCGTCGACAAAATGTACCAAAGCCAGGGCGTGATGGAGTCGAAGTCCCTTCAGGAGATGATCGACAAGCTGAAGAACATCCCGTTGCTGTACCAGCCTGGCACTCGTTGGGTTTACAGCGTGTCGATGGATATTCAAGGTTACATCATTGAGAAATTGTCGGGCCAGACTCTCCCAGATTTCATGCGTGACCATATCTTTGCTCCGCTCGCCATGAATGACACGGGATTTTTTGTGCCTCCCGATAAGCGGAGCCGACTTGCTGCGCTGTATGGCGAGAATGAAAAAGGGGAGCTGGCTCCGCAACCAGTCGGCGGGCTGGCAGGCGATTACTCCAAAGCACCGACCATGCCCTCTGGCGGTGGGGGGATGGTATCCACCGCACAGGATTACCTGCGGTTTGCCGAGATGCTTCTTGAAGGCGGCGCGCTGGACGGCGTGCGCATCCTGGCGCCTGCGACGGTCCACCTGATGACCTCGAATCATCTCGCCTCCCATCTGATGACCGGCGAGTTTTCGATTGGCCCAGAGGTGATGCGCCCCGGGATGGGCTGGGGGTATGATTGTGCGGTGCTCTGGGACCCGCCTCTAGCCAATGAAATCGTGGGCAAGGGCACGTTTTTCTGGCTCGGAGCGGCTGACACGTGGTTCTGGGACGATCCTGCCAACGATCTGGTTTTTGTGGGCATGACGCAGCATCTGATCGGCCCGAAGCAGCCCAACGTTGAACAGCTCACCCGTCCCACCGTCTACCAAGCATTGGTCAAGCCGCAGATGTAAGCGAGAAGATGCAATGGAGCCATCCCGCCGTGCCCAGCTCGAAGCGTGGCTGCGCTACGCCGACGAGCTCGGCCTGGGCCCCTTTTATCTCCACCGCGTTCCCCAAGCAGCGCCCGAATCGGTCCGGTCCCCGGATTCACCGAGCGTGACAACTGCGGCTGAGACAAGGAGCTTCGCGCCCGAGGTTTCATCCCAGTCAACCGGCGCCGGGGCGGCATCCCGCACGCCGGTGATGCCTCCTGCTTCAAGGCCCGCCGCTACGTCGACATTCCTTCCATCGCTGGCGGGCACATCGCTTTTTGAAGAACGCGTCGACAACGATTCGCTCGAACGAATCCGCGCCGACATTGGCCCTGCTTGCACGCGCTGCAAGTTGCATCAGTCCCGCAAGAACATCGTTTTCGGCGTCGGGAGCCCCACCGCAGAGCTGGTATTCGTGGGGGAAGGGCCTGGCCACGATGAAGACCTACAGGGCGAGCCATTTGTCGGCCGTGCTGGAAAACTGCTTACGCAAATGATCGAGGCGATGGGCCTCCGCAGGTCGGAGGTCTACATTTGCAACGTCGTGAAATGCCGCCCACCGGAAAATCGCTTGCCGGAAAAAGACGAAATCGCAACGTGCTCGCCCTATCTGATTCGCCAGCTTGCTGCGATCAAACCCAAAGTCGTCTGCTGTCTCGGCGCCTGTTCGGCCCAGACCCTGTTGAACACGACCCAGGGCATCTCCCGTTACCGCGGCGAATGGTTCGATTATCGCGGAGCGAGGTTGATCGCAACTTACCACCCAGCCTACTTGCTTCGGAATCCCGGCGCTAAAAGTGACGTTTGGAAGGATTTGCAAAAGATTATGGCCGTTCTCGGCCTGCAGCCGAAACGACGCTAGAAATCACCCGCAAATGGGTTCACATCCTCCGATCACCATGGCAGAGCAAAAAACGTCGGCCCGCTACAATATCCTCCTGGCAACCCTCGGCAGCGCCGGTGACGTGCATCCGATGGTTTCGCTTGGACTGGCTCTTAAGAAGCGCGGCCATGGCGCAACCATCATTACCAATGAAATCTTTGGCGATTCGGTCCGCTCCGCGGGTCTGGATTTCATTCAGCTGGGCAGCGCTGCTGAAGCGCGCGAGATTATTTCCGATCCGCGTCTTTGGCATCCGAACTGGGGATATCAGTGCGTCGCCGAGCGCGTGATCGTTCCGAATATTTCCCGGCTCTACGAAATCATCGAAAGATGTGCGGGCCCCGGCACGATCTTGGCAGCCTCGGGGGTTTGCTTCGGTGCGCGCATCGCACAGGAGAAACTCGGGACACCCCTTGCGACCGTCCATCTCCAACCTACCATCATCCGAAGCCTGGTTGACTCCGGCAAATACGGCCCGATCCCCATGGGCCCCACCCTGCCGTCTGCCATCAAGCGATCGATGTTCTGGCTGCTCGACACCCTGGCGATCGACAGGTTCATCGTTCCAGACCTCAATCGATTTCGCGCTAAACTGACGCTCGGCCCCGTGTACCGTGTTTTGGACAGCTATGCACATTCGCCCCAGCTGGTTCTCTGCCTGTTTCCAGATTGGTTTGCGCCTCCGCAGCCCGACTGGCCGCCGAACACGCACCAGCCAGGGTTCGTTCTTTACGACGCCAGCGACATTTACAAGGTCCCCGCTTCGGTCGAAGAATTTCTCGCGGCCGGATCGCCTCCGGTTGTTTTCACGCCCGGATCGGCAGCGGCAACCCTCCCCGAGTTCTTCCGTGAATCGGTCGAGGCATGCCGCATCGCCGGACTACGAGGCCTGCTCGTTACCATGCATCCGAATCAGCTTCCCAGGGAGCTGCCCGACGACGTACGCTCCTTCTCCTATCTACCCTTTAGCCAGATCCTTCCCCGCTGTGCGGCCATCACCTATCACGGCGGTATCGGGACGATGGCCCAGGCGATCAAGGCCGCAATCCCGCATTTGGTTGTCCCTCATTCTTACGATCAGCCGGACAACGGTTTTCGCATCGAGCGGCTTGGTTTGGGTTGTTGCGTTTCCCCTCGGCGTTACAGGGCCTCGGAAATGGCCTCGACTCTGCGCCAGCTTGTGGATTCGGGTGACATTCGCGAGCGCTGCCGCGAGTACTCTGCGAAAATCGAGTCCGCTGCTGCCCTCCGCGAGGCCTGCGATTGGATTGAACGGCTAGCGTAGAGTCGGGGCGGATTCGACCCGATTGCACTGGCGAGCGAAATTCGCGTGGGCTGCTACACTATGGTCCTACGATGGCCCCGCGCTATTGCGAAGTCGCGCTTCCCCTTCCGCTCCATTCGACCTTCACCTACGCCGTACCGGATGCATTCAACGACGAGCCGCTCATCGGACGCCGCGTCGTCGTTCCCTTCGGCAAGCGTGCCATCATCGGGCTCGTGCTCTCCGAATCGGATCGCCCACCCGATGTGGCACCCATCAAGGAACTCAGCCATTTGATGGACCCTCTCCCGGCGCTTCCCTCCAAGCTCATCGAACTGGGACACTGGATCAGCCGCTATTACCTCGCGCCAGTCGGGGAGACCTTTCGGGCGATGCTGCCGCCGGACATCGAACTCCACCAGGAGCGCACCTACACCATCACGGATTCCGGCCGAGCGTATTTCCAGCAGCTCGCCGATGCTAGAGAGAAAATGGGCGCCGAAAGCCCCGAACTCGACCTGTTCGAGCACATCGACAACAGCAAGGGCCATGGTCTCGGGCGTCTCGGCCGCAGGCCAGGCGCCAACATTCTCGCCGAAAAGATGGTCCGTCGCGGCTATCTGTCTCGGTCGGAAATCCTTCGTCACCGCAACAGGCGCACGCACAAAATTGTCGCATGGAGGAAACAGACCGAGCTTGGAGCGAGCGACAAGGAAAAAAGAATTCGTGAGCTCCTTCTCGCCGAGCGGGGACCCTTGCCGCTGGGCGTACTCCTGACAAAGGCTCACGTGTCCCCCGCCGTTGTTCGGCGTCTCGAACGGGCAGGCGTGCTCGAAAGCTGGGAGGAGCCCATCACGCCGGGCGAAGATCCCTGGGACACGGACTTCGTTCCCCCTGTCAACACTCTGAACGCAGAGCAGAACCGTGCGCTCGAAGAACTGCGACGCTGGATCGCGCAAGGCGAATTTCGAGCCGCGCTCCTTCATGGGGTCACCGGCAGCGGAAAAACGGAGGTCTATCTGGGTGCCATCGAAGCAGCGCTCGCGCGGGGACGAACGGCGATGGCCCTCGTCCCTGAAATCGCGCTCACGTTGTGGGTGGGCCGCCTTGTGCGCGCACGTTTTGGCGATCGTGTCGCGGTCCTGCACAGCGCCATGCCTGAGATTGAACGTGCTCAGGAGTGGTGGCGCGCGCGACGCCAAGAGGCATCCGTCGTGGTCGGCACTCGCTCGGCCGTTTTTGCTCCGCTCGAAAACCTAGGTCTCATCATCGTCGACGAAGAGCAAGAATCGGCGTACAAGCAGGAGGAGGCGCCCCGCTACAACGGCCGCGACACTGCCGTGTATCGTGCCCACCTGGAAGGCGCCGTCGCGCTGGTGGGATCGGCTACGCCGTCGCTGGAAACATTTCACAACACCCGCGCTGGCAAGTACAGGCTGCTAACGCTGGCGTCACGCGTTGAGAATCGCCCCCTGCCGGAAGTTCGAATCATCGATCTTCGCGAAGAATTTCGCCGCGAGCATCGCGCCGTGCCGATTTCAGAAGCGCTTCGCGCTGCCATTGCCATACGCCTTCAGGAGCACACGCAGGCCATGGTGCTCATTAACCGCCGCGGCTATTCCTGGTTGCTACTTTGCCGAAGCT
Source organism: Candidatus Acidiferrales bacterium (assembly GCA_035622155.1). GTDB lineage: Bacteria > Acidobacteriota > Terriglobia > Acidiferrales > UBA7541 > Palsa-295. The sequence continues at coordinate 223,204 of DASPVW010000036.1, read as the reverse complement.
GCGGTGCCGTCGTCGAATGCCAGAACTGCTCCATCGCCCTCACCTATCACAAAAGCCGTCAGCGTCTGGAATGTCACTACTGCGGCTTTTCGATCTGCCCGCCAAAGCAATGCCCGAAATGCCGCGCCGAATATATGTACTTTGTGGGCGACGGCGCTGAGCGCGTCGACGAATATCTGCGCCGAGTTTTTCCAAACGCCCGCATCGCGCGCCTGGACCGGGACACCGTCCGCACCAAACGTGCCTATCAGCAGGTTCTCGGCGCATTTGCGAAAGGCCAAGTCGATATTCTGGTGGGCACCCAAATGGTGGCAAAGGGCCACGATTTTAGCCGCGTGACCCTGGTCGGCGTGGTCGCTGCCGATCTCGCGCTTGGTTGGCCGGATTTTCGCGCCGCAGAACGGACCTTCCAGTTACTCACCCAGGTCGCGGGGCGCGCTGGCCGCGGCGAACTATCCGGTGAAGTTCTCGTCGAGACTTATTATCCCGAGCACTACGCAATCCAATACGCTGCTCGACAGGACTACATTTCGTTTTACGAAAAAGAGGCGCAATTTCGTCGCCTTCTCCACTATCCGCCCTTCACCGCCCTGGCAAATGTACTCGTGCGCGACCGCAAGATCGAAAACGCGATTCGTTGGGCGCGCTCTCTGGCCGCATGTTTCGAGCCATTCGAAAAACACGGCGTAAAGGTGCTCGGGCCTGCCGCCGCGCCGTTGGCCCGGCTCCGCCGCGACTATCGCTTTCAGTTGGTACTGAAATCGCCGCGCCGTGGGGCACTCAGAAAGGCCCTGGCCGCCGCGGTTAATTTCTGCGCGGCGGAAGAAATCCCCGCCGCCTCGGTCGTCGTGGACGTAGATCCTGTCAGTTTGTTCTAAGCGTAGCTTGCAAAAACGGTGCCGTCTATTACTCAACTGGCCAGGGGGTGAAGCACGACAAAAAAACCACGAACGCGACGACGGCCCACGCCCACCTCGCCCCGTCGAGCGGCTGCCAACGGTCATAGAGCGGAGGGTGTCGGAATCGCAGTGTCAGAATCAGCAGAATCGTGCCCCAGGCGTACCACAGTGAGAACGGATCGGCGCTGCCGCGCGTGGTAAGCCAGCCCATCAGGATCAGCGCGAACGAGACCGCAATTGATATTTTTCTGTGCCATTCGCTCACGAGGCTGAACATGATGTGTCCGCCGTCGAGCTGCCATGCAGGCAGTAGGTTCAGCGCCGTGACGAATAGCCCGACCCACGCGGCCCGCGCCACCGGATTCAGCAGCACCCAGCTCACATCGATTTTGGGATGAAACACACTGGCGAAGAGCCGCACCAGCAGCGGATGCCCGAAGACGAGAGCGGCACGATCCTCCGCGCCCGGTGCAATTTTCGATGTAGCTACCCCATAGGCCATCGCCGGAAGCGCAACGAGAAACCCCACGACGGGACCGGCCAGGCCTACGTCAAACAGGGCGCGGCGCGTTGTGATCGGTGACCGGATCCGTATGAACGCGCCAAATGTCCCGAAAAAATTTGGCGCGGGAATAAAGTACGGATAGCTCACATCAATCCCGTAGGCCCTCGCTGTAAAATAATGCCCGAGTTCATGCGCCAGCAAAATTGCCATCAGCGTAAAGGAAAATGGGATGCCCAACACGAGCAGCGCCGGATGCTCGAAGGGCAGCGCCATCATCGTCACAGGGTTTTGATCACCCGAAAATGGTTCCCGGTTCTCCGCATAGGACTGGGCGAACTCGGAGCCTACGGCCAGGGTGGAGACGATGGTGAGCAAGAACAGGATCAGCGCGGGCCATAGCAGGCGCCGCCGCGGCCCCAGCGCTTGGATCTCCGGCAACGTCGGAATATTTCTTTCGAGGACCTCGACGGGCATTCGACCCTGGCCGTTTCCTTGGCTCATGCGCGCACACTCATTGCGATCGTCATAGCGAGTTGGATGCGCCGATCACAGAGAATGCTTCGCGCCATCGGCGCGAAACGTCACGGCTTGGCAGCAGGAGCGGGAAGCGCCTGAAGTTCTTTGCCGGGCTTGAAGCGGACTGCCTTGCCCGGCGGGATGTTTACCTGCTGTCCCGTCCGCGGGTTACGTCCGATACCCGTTTTGCGTGGTTTCACGTTGAACACGCCGAAGCGGCGCAGCTCGATGCGGCGTCCACTGCCGAGCGCATTTTTCATCGCCTCGAATACGGTCTCAACCGCCTGCTCGGCCTTGGTGCGCGTAATGTTGGTCTTTTGCACGATGGCATTGACGATATCTAGCTTAATCACAACACCCTCCGGGCAACTGTCCCATCAGGCCGGAAATCTATGCTAGTCAGCGGGTTGCAGGTTGTCAAGCATTCGGCCGGCCGCAGCCTCCCGTCCGGGCGATAACGGGTCGAAAAAGACGGTTCCGATCCCACCGGGTCCTGGCCTTGGCCCTTCGCCCGAACATATCCTAAACACTCGGGCGGGGTATCGGCCGCGCAGACATACGGGGGCAGGAATCGCGCGCCAATGCCCGCTCAAATCCATCGTGCCGCCGTGGCGTTGCTAGGTTAAGCTCTCTTGTTCAGTCGCCCAATGAAAGCCCCCGGCATCGCAGTGGAAATTCCCGGTTTCGGCCAGCGTCTTATTCGCGCCGTCGTAAGCGATTACACTGGCACGCTGTCCTGCCACGGAAGGTTGACGGCAGGCGTTAAGCCCCTTCTGCGCCGGCTGTCGAGGCTCGTCGAGCTTGAAATCGTCACCGCCGATACATACGGGACCGCGCGTCAACAACTCCGAGGAATTGCCGTACCCAAGATGCTCGGGATGAAAAGGCAGGATCTTGAGAAGCAAGAATTCGTGAAGCGCTTCGATCTGAAAAGTGTAGCCGCCTTGGGCAACGGCAACAACGACTGCCTCCTGCTGCGGGCGGTGCGCGCAGCGGGCGGCTTGGCAATCGCTGTTGACAATGGAGAGGGCTGCGCGCTCGCAACCCTACGGCACGCTCACATTTTCATCTCCGGTGCCGCCAACGCGCTCACACTCTTGCTGCGTCCGACCGCGCTCAAAGCCACCCTGCGCTTTTAGTGAACCGCTGACGCTTCAGCAAGCGCACGTTTTCCTCACTTCCCCGTGACCGGATTCGTATAGTGATACGGCGGCACGTACACGTCCGGATAGAGTTTATAGGTCTCGGTCGGGGGCTCGTCCGGCGGAAAGCCTGGGATCGGTCCAGGCGGCGGATCGCCGCCCTTGTCCCAGCCTCTGTAATAGTCGGAGTAGTAGGTGAAGTAGGCGTGAAGCTTCTTGATCTTCCAAATGCCGCCTTCCTTTACATATTCGTTCTCGTAGGTCGCTTCGCCCCACTGGGCCGAACGGTTCAGGACGCCAACTTGCATGATGGCGCGCCAGCGCCCCTTCGCGGTCATTCCATCGGGAGCAATGTCGATCTTCGGCTGTAGCTGCATGTGGTTGAACAGAGTGCCGTAGGTAAGGTCAGGCAGCTTGTGCAGATAGGCCCGTACGCGATCCTGTCCGACGTAGACGCCGCGCAATCCGATTTCTAGCGTGCTATCCTTCGCGAACAGATCGGCGGCCTCGTCCCACTTGCATTTATCGACGTAATAACCATACGCGGTTTGCAAATTCGAAATCGCGATGTAGTCCTGGGAATTTTGGACCTGCTTTTGAAGCTCCGCGACTTGTGCTTTGAGCGCACCCACCTCGGCAGCAAGATCCTTCAAGCTGACGGCCTTACTTCGGTCATCGTCTCCCGCCGCGAAGGCGAATCCGGCTGGAAAAGTCAACCACATCAAAAACAACAGTTCAAGAGTTTGCATTCTCATTTCGGTGAAGCCTCCTTGATGGGGCAAACAATTTAGGTTCGAAATCGGCACTCATTTCCCGGTCACAGGGTTTTTGTAGTGGAAGGACGGCACGTAGACATCTGGATACAGCTTGTAGGCATCGGTGGTCGGCTGATCGGGCGGGAAATTCGGGATCGGGCCCGGCGCTGGATTTCCGCCCTGGTCCCAGCCCTTGTAGTAGTCGACGTAATAAGTCATGTAGTAATGCAGCTTCTTAATTTTCCACACGCCTTCTTGCTTTATATATTCGTTCTCATACGTCCCTTCGGCCCACTGCGCGCTGCGGTGCAGCATGCCGAATTGCTCAAACGCGCGCCAGCGTCCCTTCGCGGTCATTCCATCGGAACTCATATCGATCTTCGGCTGTAGCTGCATGTGATTGAAAAGCGTTCCATACCTGAGATCGGGAAGGGTGTGCAGATAGGCGCGCACCCGGTCCTGGCCAACCCACACGCCACGCAAGCCAATCTCGAGCGTACCGTCCTTTGAAAACAGATCGGCGACCTGGTCCCACAGACATTTGTCCACGTAGTAGCCGTACGCCGCCTGGAGGTTGCTAATGTCGATGTAGTCCTCAGAGTTCTGCACCTGTTTCTGGAGTTGCGCCACTTGCACCCTCAGGTTCTCCAATTCTGTTGCGTCTTTCTGATTCCCTGCCACCAGCGCGTACGCCGCAGGAACCAACAGCAGAAGCGCGAGCAAAAGTCGCGTCGCTTGCGTTTTCATTGGAGACACGCCTCCCGGGTGGGTGCGCCGTCGAATCGCGCTCCCTGCCCTACAAATCGGACGGGAGCGTATCAACCGCCGTTGGACGGTGCAAGGCGGTTGTGTCCAGCGAAGAAAACCAATCGGAGTGGCTTGCTTCGCGTATAGTGGGTTCGTCTTGGGGGAGGTGCTGGATGCCAGGTCGGACTCGTCGTGAAATGCTCAAGACCGTGGTGGGTTTCGGACTCGAGGCTGCCACGGCAGAAAATTTCTCGGCTCAGCCAGTTCGTTCGGCCGTTCTCCAAGCAGCCACTTTTCCGACTTCGTCGTTTTTTCCTGGATTCCAATCGGGCAGGTTCGACGGATCCGGGGCAACGATCAACTATGTCACCGGTGGCAGCGGACCACCCGTGTTGCTACTGCATGGCTTTCCGGAAAATCACTTGATGTGGCGGAAAGCCGCTCCCGAGCTCGCGAAAAACTTCACGATCGTAGTCGCCGATCTCAGAGGCTACGGCGACAGCAGTAAGCCGCCTGGCGGCGGCGATCACTCGGCGTACTCCAAGCGCACCATGGCCCAGGATCAGGTCGAGCTGATGCTACGGCTCGGTTTTTCGAAATTTGCCGTTGTCGGCCACGATCGTGGAGGGCGCGTGGCGCACCGCATGGCTCGTGATCACCGCGACACCGTCACCAAGCTTGCCGTGCTAGATATCATCCCGACTTACACGCTCTATCACTCCATCACCAAGGAAGTTGCGACGGCTTACTATCACTGGTTCTTCCTGATTCAGACCGAGCCGTTCCCGGAGACTTTGATCGGCAACAGCGTCGAGTTCTACATGAGGCGGTCGCTCGGTTCGCTGGTGCCCAACGTAATTTCGGAGGACGTTTACGCCGAGTATCTGAGGACGTTTCGCGAACCGGCCGCCATTCACGCCAGCTGCGAAGACTACCGGGCAGGCGCATCGATTGACCTCGATCACGACGCAGCCGATCTCTCGGAAAAAATCACGTGTCCGCTGCTCGCGCTATGGGGTGAGCGTGGCCCGATGCACCGCTACTACGATGTCCTGGCTACGTGGAAGGAGCGCGGCACCAACGTCAGCGGCCGACCCATTCCTTCGGGACATTTCCTCGCCGAAGAAAAACCGGACGACGTCGCTCGAGAACTCGAAAAATTCCTGCAAACGTGAGAAACCGGGGCCCGAAGCTGTCGTCATTTCACGACGAGCGGTAACGTTTCGCCCCACTTGCCCGTGAAGACGAACGAGGAGACCGGTTTCCGTTGGCGCCCGCCGGTCTCGGCATCGCGGAACCGTCCCTCCGGCAGTGTCAAAGGGTCGCCGGGGTAGCCGATGGCGAAGCCTGCGACAGCTTCATAGTCGGCCGGAATGGCGAAAATCTCGCGTGCTTTGTCAGGAACAATTCCAGCCATCTGGTGGACCTGCAGACCGAGCGCGGTGGCCTGCAGCGCGAGGGTCGCAGCGGCCTGCCCGACGTCGTGAAACGCGTGACGATTGGTCGACCCATCGTGCGGCATCTTCAGTCCCGCCACGCTCAACGCAACAACCGGGGCATTTTTCGCCCAACCTTGATTGATGGCGACGAAGCAGTCGAGTATTTTCTTAAAATTCTCCGGCTCATTTTCCAACCCCACGATGAAATACCACGGCTGAGCGTTGTAGGAGGATGCGGCCCAGCGCGCTGCTTCGAACAGCCTGCGCAATTTCTCTGGCTCCACACCACGAGACTCAAAGGCTCTCGGACTCCAGCGGTTAGCGATCAGCTCGTGGATGGGTACGGCAGCGGGAGCCGGTTTCTGGCGGTCGGACATGATTCCTCCGTAGAAAGTGGCGGCGCAACACGATGCATTCGATGCCAGCGCACCGCCAAAAGGCTCAGCCAACCCCCGCTTCCTGGGGCGCGAGGCCTTACGTGGCCTTCTGAGCGCGGGAGGAATCGATCGAATGGGCGCCCGCTCCGTAGGTCGCGAGGAGTAGCAGCCCACCCATGATCGCGAGATTTTTCTCAAAGTGGATCATATTGTCGATGCGATCCATTCCCTGCAAAGCCCAAAAGTTGTGGAACAACAACGTCGTGGGAATCATGTACAGAAACAGAATCCAAGCTGTTACGCGCGTAAACAGCCCGAAAAGAATGCACAGGCCGCCTACCAACTCGATCAGAAGGGCGATGCTCAGCGCAAGAGCAGGCATTGGCAAGTGCTTCGCTGCCACCATTCCCTGCTCCATGGAGAAGCCCATAATCTTGCCGACACCGGCCAGAATGAAGATCAGGCTCATCAGAATGCGGCCGAGCCACGGCACAACGCTGCCAGAGGAGTTCGCCATACCATGTTCTCCTTTTACCAGGGCATTCTTCCTTCCAGGCGGAATTCGTGAAAGGCGTTGTAACCGAATTCGCGCCCCGAAGCAAGTGCTTCAAGCTGCGGGTCTCCTCAGGCTCCGATGCTCGACTGACTCCACAGGACTGGTAAGGATTACGCTTTTTGCGTGGGCCGCAGAACAACTTCGCTTATGAAGCTTTGCGGGCTCTCGGTCAGGATCATTTCGACGGCGTGCGCCACATCCTCGGGCTGAAGCATCTTGTCGGCAGCTTTGCCCACATGGGGCGAAAACTCGGTCGCGACCGTGCCGGGACACACCGCGGTCACGCGTATCCCAAACGGTCGAAGGTCCTCGGCCATCGATTGCGTGAACCCGAGCAGACCCCACTTCGACGCACAGTATGTGGCGCCACCAGCAAACGCGCTCTTTCCGGCAAGCGAGGCGATATTGACGATGTGCCCGGCGCGGCGGAGAACCATACCAGGAGCAACAAGCCTGCTCAGCAGGAATGCGCCTTTCAAGTTGGTACCTAGTACAGCGTCCCAATTCGCTTCGGTCGTATCCTGCACGGGCGCGAAGTATCCGATGCCGGCGTTATTAATGAGAATGTCGATCGGTCCAAGCGATGCTTCGACCTTCTCAACGAGCAAAGCGAGCTCGTCGGAACGAGTCACGTCGGCCGGGACGGCCAACACTGGGAATCCAGAGCGCTCCAATTCCATCGCTGCCCGGAACAGCCTGTTCGAATCCCGAGCGCAAAGCGCAAGTTTCGAACCCATGCGCCCCAGCGTTCCGGCGAGCGCCAGCCCGATCCCCCGGCTGGCCCCGGTGATGAGGGAAACCTTCCCTGTCAGTAGCTTATCGAACATCGCGAGAAGCCAGGCAAGGCGACATGCCGCCTGAACGAGCCATCTTACCATGCAGCCTGGAGGTGTAAGGAACGCGCCATCTTGCTGGATTGAAGCAGGTTTTGGCTTGCGCCGGTTGGGGCCTTTCCCTATAATCCCGTATTCTTTCTTTTGCGCAGGCGTCCTGCTGTGGTGGCCCCAAGTACGGCCAGAAGTCCAGAGCTAGCCCAGGAGGCAGTGAAGTGATTATACGAAATCATACATTGAATCTGCTCGCTATGGCTGCGTCCGCTGTTTGCCTCCTGTCTTTGCCAGTCACTGCGGCGGTCCCGAGGGCGCCACAGGGAGGCCAGCAACCTGGCCAGCAGCCAAGCTATACGCTCCCGGAATATAACGCCGAACAAGCCGCAGCAGCGGAAAAGGATCCGCAGGCCAAGATCAAGTTGCTCGATGCCTTTGTTGCCCAATACCCGAACTCAACGTTGATGCAGTACATCGATCAATTTTATTACACCGCTTACTACCAGCTGAAAAACTACGCGAAAGCCATGGAATACGCGGACAAGCTGATTGCTCTCGGCGACAAAGCCGATCTTCCCGTACGCGTACAGGCCATTCAGGCGCGCGTCCAACTTTTTTCGCTGGCTTTTGATCCTAAGGCACCCGACGCGCATGACCAGCTCATCAAGCAGCGTGATGCTGCCCTTCTAGGCGTTAAGTTGTTTCCCGACCTGCGGAAAGTGCCGAACACCACGGTCACCGACGATCAGGTGAAGGCAGGCATTGCCTATCTGGAAGCGGCGGCCGGCACGGCCAGCATTCAGCTGAAGGACTTTCCGGCGGCTATCGAAGCGTTCAAGGCCGCTATGGCTATCAATCCCAAGGATGCCGTCTCGAGTTATCGTCTCGGGCTAGCGTATCTGAGCTCGACTCCCCCCCAGCCTATGGACGGCTTTTGGGCGCTCGCGCGAGCCATCGCCCTGAAGGTTCCCGACGATGCCAAGATCAAGGATTACCTGCGTTCTCGGATCTTGCAGTACGAACAGCCCGGCTGCGACAACCAGGTGGATGCACAAGTGAGCGAACTGCTGCAACTGGCGGCGAATTCACCCGATCGTCCTGCCAACTACACGATTCCGAGCCATGACGACCTAGTAAAAATTAGCCAGTCCAGCACGATCATTACGGTGATCAATGACCTCTCCGCCGGAGGCGACAAAGCCAAGACGACTTGGCTGGCCATCTGTGGCGCTGAATTTCCAGAAGTGGTTGGCAAGATCATCGACATTCAGAAAACGGACAACGCTGTTACTTTGATGGTTTTCACCAGTGACAACGCCGACCAGATGCAAGCGGCCACAACGGCCAACATGAGCGTCAAAGTTTGGACGGCACCGCCACCTGCTGGAGCAGCGGCGGCGGCTGATGTCCCGCAACCAGATGTGGTGCGGTTCCAAAAGGACGACCCCATCCGATTCTCGGGCGCGCTGGTGAGTTACGATCCGACACCTTTCCTGTTGCACTGGGACCAGGTGAAGGTCGATCCCACGACCATTCCGGCCGGGCCGGGGGCCCCTCGGCACACCCCAACGCACAAACCTACGCCGCCGAAATCACAGTAAGACGATACCCTCGGCCTGCAAGAGTTGCTAGCGACGGCTTGACGAGTCCAGGTGATACTGGAAGATTTTGCGGCTCAGCGTGTTGCGGTGAATTCCGAGAATCTTAGCGGCGCGGCATTGATTTCCCTTGGCGTGCTCGAGCACGCGTTTGATAAACTTCTTCTCGAATTCGGTTAGCGCTTCTTCCAACAGAATCCCGCGATCCACCATCATTCCGACCAGCGATTCCAATTGCTCTTTCACGTGTGCACGCTCCGCAAACCGCTCGCAAAAGGGATAGCCAGAGTTCAGTCGAGTGCGTGGCCGGTAATGCGCTGATAGGCTTCTCGATATTTTTCTTGCGTGCCGGCCACAACGTCCGGCGGCAGCGTCGGAGCCGGGGGCTGCTTATTCCAGGCGATTCGCTCGAGATAATCGCGAACGTACTGCTTATCGAAGGAGGGCTGCGCATGACCAGGCTCATAACGGTCGGCGGGCCAGAACCGCGATGAATCGGGCGTCAAGGCTTCGTCGATCCAGACCAAGTCCTCCCCTAGGGTGCCGAATTCAAACTTTGTGTCCGCAATGATGATTCCCCGCGCGGAGGCGTGCTCGGCAGCGCGGCGGTAGAGCGTGAGGCTGACATCGCGTAAGCGCTCGGCCAGCGGGCGCCCAATCTCGGAAACAACCTGGTCGAATGAAATGTTCTCGTCGTGGCCGGTCGCGGCTTTCGTTGAGGGGGTAAAAATCGGCTCCGGTAGACGATCGGACTCAAGCAAACCAGAGGGAAGAGGAACGCCAGAAACGCTTCCCAGCTTCTGGTACTCCTTCCAGCCCGACCCGGAAATGTAGCCGCGCACAATGCACTCGACCGGAACGGGTATGGTTTCCCTAACAAGCATGGCGCGGCCTCGCAGCTCCTCGGCGAAAGGGGTAAGTTCAGGCGGAAAATACTTCGACGCGATCAGGTGGTTCTTAACAACATCCTCCAAAAAGTCGAACCAGAAGACAGAGAGCTGCGTGAGCACCAGTCCCTTATCGGGAATTGGAGTGGGGAGAACTACATCGAAAGCCGAGAGCCGGTCCGTCGCCACGATGAGCAGAAGGCCGTCATCCAACTCATAGATGTCGCGAACCTTGCCGCGTCCGCGGAGTCTGAGTCCCGAGAAATTTGTTTGCGAGATGAGAGCTTGCATCGACGAAGAAGCCACGGGCTTCGAGTCCTCGGTCTACGGAGGCGGGTATTCTAGCGCAGGGTGAGTTGTTGTCAATCGGTAAGAACCAGATGATCCAATCGATTGAGATTGCGAAGCGCACAAGGCGCGCGGTGAGCAACGGGTCCCGTGTGATTGATTCCCTCAACAGTAGCCCGCTACGCGGCATTGCTGGCGCCGGCAGATTCGCGCATGGCCTCCACGTCTTGTTCCCATTTGACGGAGACCAGCTTCGAGACGCCGGGCTCCTGCATCGTCACACCGTAGAGGACCGAACCGATTTCCATCGTCTTCCGGTTGTGGGTGACGACGATGAACTGCGTCTGCCCACTCATTTCGGCCAGAAGCTTATTGAATCGCCCGACGTTGGCCTCGTCCAGCGGCGCATCCACTTCATCGAGGATGCAGAAAGGGCTCGGCTGATAGCGGAATACGGCGATGAGAAGGGCAAGTGCCGTCAGAGCCTTTTCCCCACCCGAGAGAAGGAAGACGTTTTGCAGTCGTTTACCGGGCGGCTGGGCAACGATGTCGATCCCGCACTCGCCCGAGCTATCGGGCTCGCTCAGGCGCATCTCGCCGTGGCCGCCACCGAACAGCGACTGAAAAGCCAGGGCAAAATGGGAATTGATGAAATGGAAAGCCTCTTCGAATTTCTTCCGCGAGACTTCATCGAGCTCATGGATCGTCAGCTGGGTGTTTTCGATTGATTCGACGAGGTCGTCGCGTTCGCGCCGCAAAAAGATCTCGCGCTGCTCGCATTCCTGAAATTCCTCGAGGGCCATCATGTTCACCGGACCCATCGCTTCGATCCGCGCCTTCATCTCGTTGTAATTGGCTTCGGCCGACGCCAGTTCTTCGGCCGCGAGCAGCTGCGGTTCCTGTGCCATCAGTTCTTCCGGCTGAGCGTTCAATTCCGAGACACAGGTTTGGCGGAGGTAGTCGCGGTCAGAATCGTTGCGGGCCTTTTCGACCTGGCGGCGGCCGCGCTCGGCACGAAGCTCATCGAGCGATTGACGGCGCTCGCGCAAGGTTTCATCGATGTGGCTCCCGCGCGATCGTGCTTGGCTCCATTCCATCTCCAGTGTGGTCTGATGTTCGCTCAATCGTGTCTTTTCGAGTCGGAAATCTTCGACTTGCTGTGCGAGCTGTTCCGAAGAACAGTCGATTTCCTTCTCTTCGCCGACCAGCGTTAGATGCTGCTGGCGCAGCCGAGCGATGCGCTCGTTTGCTTCGATGATCTCAGCGTTGATGCGTCGTTCGGCTGTTTCGGCGCTCCCCACGCGTTCCGTCATCACCGCCAGCTCTTCCCGACGCGCCACGACGCGTTCCTGCATCTGCTGAAAATCACGGCGCAGACCGTTCAACGTCTCGGCCGCTTGCGCGGCCTCGGTTTCTGCCCGAGCCCGGGAATGCACCGCTTCGACATGCTCCGACCGTGCTTGCTCGGCCTGGATCCGCGCCGCTTCCGCTCCGGCACGAAGACGTGCAATTTCTTCACGCTCCGCGCCCAGCTGCTGCTGGACTCGCGCGAGCTCGCGATGAGCCTGTTCGCGCTGGTGAGTCGCGGCGACCAGATTCTTCTCCGCTTCCAAGTGTTCTGCTGTCGTGTCCGAAAGATGTACCTCGGCTGCAGTGATCGTCGATTCGAGCCTGGCAAGCTCGACTTCCCTTTCCCGCGCTACGTTTTCGAGCTTCGCCGATTCCATCTCGCGTTGGCGCAGTTCGCGCTTGAGCGCAAGCGGCCCGGCATCACCCTTGCGCCCTCCCGAAACCATCCGGCCGTGGTAACACGTGCCGTCTGGCGTGAGGAAGTAGCCGTGCGGATTTTCGCGAGCCAGACGCTCAGCGGTTCCTAGTGTCTCGACTAGGTACGCGGTACGCAGCTTTCTCAGAAAATATTTGGTTTTCGGGCCAAGCGGCTCGCGAAACTGGACCAGGCGATCGAGGCGCTCGATGAAATCGCCGGGCATGGACGAACCCAGACCGATCTCGGACTTATCAATATCGAGAGTATGGATAGAATCGACGAAAAAGGTAGCCCGGCCACCCATCTCATTGCGGAGCAGGGCCACGCCAACCCGCGCCTGATCGAACGACTCGACGACGATGTATTCGAGTTCGTCCCGAAGGAACTGTTCGATGGCACCCTCATAGGGTTCCGGTACCTCCGCGTAGTCCGCTAGCAGACCGACTGCGTGGAAGCCGCTGGCGCTGCCTTCGCCGCTCGCGTTGAAGAGCTTCTGCACAGCGTCTGCCGTGTAAGTGCGCTCGCGCAGGATTTGTTCGATCGAGGCGCGGCGCGCGCGCTCGGCGGACAACTCTCGCCGGGCCTCCTCGAGTTGTTGGGCAGTTTCTTGATGCGACTGGCGGAGGCCGACCAGAGAGGATTGCGCCTCCCCAACGGCTCGGGTCAGTTCCTGCGCGCGTTGCTCCGCTTCGTCGAAGCTGGTGTCAGCGATTCGAACACTCGTCTGAAGATGGATGTGCTCCTGCTCGATCGTGCGCAAGGACGCGGCCTTCTGCGCTTCCGAGGTGCTGTACCACGCCGAGGCTTCATGGGCCTGCAGCGATTGGGCCTGTGCATGAGCCGCTTTTTCGACCAAACCGCTTGCCGATTGGCGAAGCTCGACGATCCGCTTTTCCAGAAGCGCCTGATCCGCGACGCTCAAAGAGACCCGTTCGGTGGCTTGGCGCAGGTCCGATTCGAGCGTGTCAGCGGCCGCGCGAAGCCGCGCGACAGATTCGCGATGCTCGGTGGCAGACCGCGTAAGGTCCGACGCCTGCCGCTCGGCTTGCTCGATCTCGATGTTCAGACGCGCTGCACGGGATCGAAGCTGCGCGGCCTGCTCGCGATTGAAGGTAATGCGATTTTCCGCACGATCCAGGTCGAGCGCCGTCTGGTTGAGCACGTTCTGGGTGTGACGAAGCTCGGCGTCCAGTTCATAGGTGCGCGCACTGAGCTGTTCCTGCTCGCCTTCGAGTTCCTGCACGTGGCGAAACTCACGTGCTTCGGCCACGTCCATCTCGCCCAATAGCGTTTCCAGGCGTGAGGCTTCCGAATCGAGTTGTCCAGCTCTGCTAGCGAGGACGACGCGCAACAGGCCCCGCATCTGTTCGCGCAATTCGGCGTAGCGCCGTGCCTTGGACGCTTGACGTTTGAGCGACGCAAGCTGCTTTTCGACTTCCACTAGAATGTCATTCACACGCGAGAGGTTCAGCTTCGAAGCTTCCAGTTTCGCTTCGGCGAGCCGCCGCTTGGTCTTGTACATCGTAATTCCGGCAGCTTCCTCGACGATCGCGCGGCGATCCATGGGCTTGGAATTGAGGATCTGGCCGATACGGCCCTGTTCGATGATCGCGTAGCTATCCGGGCCCAGGCCGATACCCATGAAGATCTCCTGGACGTCACGCAGACGCGCGACGCGGCCGTTGATGAGATAGTCGCTCTGGCCGGAACGGTACAGCCGGCGTCCCACCACGACTTCACCGGATTTGAGAGCAAGCGCAGGCTTTTCTCGAGCGCGTCTCTTCCAATCCTTGCGGCCTTCGGAAAGCGAGTCGGCAGGGATCTGTTCCGGTGTGTTCCCGGTCACGTCGCGCGCCTCGGCAACCAATTCCGCATCAGCATCCGTGACCTTGGCGACGACTTGAGAGAGCTCGGGATCGATCAGCGTCAGCGTCACTTCAGCCAAGCCCATGGGTGGGCGCCTGGCGGTGCCGTTGAAGATGCAGTCGGACATGCGCTCGGCACGTAGCATCTTATGGCTCTGCTCGCCGAGAACCCAGGAGACGGCATCGACGACGTTCGATTTCCCGCAGCCGTTCGGGCCGACGATGCAGGTGATGCCTGTGCCACTGAACGTGATGGGCGTTTTTTCGCAGAACGACTTGAAGCCAAAGAGTTCGACTTTGCGAAGCTTTAGCACTCCGTCCCTCGCACGATCGCTTCTCCCTCGGATGTCGTCTCGGGGGAGGAAGCAGTGTTTTTATTTATGCTGGAGTTATTTCGAGACAGAGACGTTCGGAGGGTCGATATCTGTGGCCCTTCCGCCTGGCGCTGCAGAATCGGCGGTTACAACAATAAAAACTAGCATGGCCCCGAGGAGGTGTAAAGCGCCCTTTTTGGTCCGTTGGCGCAGGATGCAAAGGAGGGTTGTCTCAGTTTCGGTTTGAGGCGACATACTCGCGCGCCTCGCGCAGTTCCGGCCGGTCAGCCGCAGGCGCCGAGACGGTGACGAGCTGGGCGTAATACTCTTGGGCCGCCTTTAGGTTGCCGTCGGATTTGGCGGCGTGCGCCGCGCCATACAGCGCGTCGAAACGGTTCGGATACTCCTTGAGGACGGCCCGGTATTCCACCAGCGACTCGGAAGGCTCGTTAAGTTCCAGCAGGAGATCGGCGAGCATCTCACGTGCGGGCCCCGCAAAAGGCTCTCCCCGCTCGGAGTCCTCGCGGTCGGCAGCCGCCTTCAATTTCTTGACGGCTTCCTGCGGTCTCCCGTCTGCAAACTCCACCCACCCCTCGGCTTCGCTCTGATCGACCGCTTCCCCGGCCGCCACTTCGTTACCCAAATCCCTGTCGTGTTTCTGGCGCGCCTGAACGATCTCCATCAGCTTCGCAAGGTCTTCGTGTGCGCGCTTGGCGTCGCCGCTGCGGGCCGCACCGATGGCTCGCGCCCAGTAGGTCGTGTCCTGCCAAATCAGACGTTCGCGAGGCACGGCAAGGGAGGCCGCTTCGGTCCACCGGTGCAACTCCATGGCGTTCCGCGCGGAAAACATCGCCTCATGATCGGCGATGTCCTCGGCGGTCGCGCCCGGAACAGATTTCACTTCGTCGACCAGGCGCCGAGCCTTGGACTCCTGGCCGCTCTGCAGATAGGCGTAGTCGAGAAAATCCATGGGATGGAATTGATAGCTGGCGTCGCCGCGATGAGCCTGAGTCGCCTGGGCTGCCGCGGCGACCGCGGCCATGTTGGAGTCGATCATCTCTTGCCATAAACCGAGCCGGCGGAAAATATGCGAGGGCATATGGAGCGCGTGGGAAGAATCGGGGGCGATCTTGGCATACGCGCGAGCAGCGGGAAGTCCCTCCAGAGCAAGCTCGGGCGTGTCGGCTGCGTGAATCAGATAGTGCGCCACACCAGGATTACCTGGTTGCTTCGCGAAGAGAGGATCGAGGATCGCGATGGCCTTTTTGCGATTGGCGAGATCGTCGTCACCCTCCTGTGCCAGAGCAACCAGCGACAACGCGTAGAATGCGCCGGCATCGACGTCATTGGGATTGCCCTGATACAGCTTCTCCAGTCCGGCCGAATAGACCTGCGTGCGCTCCTTATGGCTGAGCCGGACGTCGTCGGCGTAGAACGCGACTGCCGCGGCGATGTATTCGCGTTCGCGGTCCGTGTGTGCGCCGAGTTCCTGCGCCCTTTTGATCTGTTGCCTTCCCATGGCAAGCGTCGCGACGGTCGGGAAATCCCATAACGGATGATAAAGCGCGATGGCGCTTCCCCACTTCGCCATCGCGCACTGCCCATCCTGCTCGAAGGCGCTGCCAAACGCGTGACGGGCTTCCTCGTATTGAAAGGAGTGCAACAGCGCAACGCCTTTGTCGATGTCCGCTTGGACCGTTGGTGCACAAGAGCAAGGAAAGTGCACCGTACCAAGTTGTTCGACACCGCTACCGGACGCGGAAAAACGGACGTTGGCCGGCGCTTTGAGAATGACGGCAAGGGAAAACGAGGCCACGAAAACGCCCGCGATCGATATGCCGGGACTCCGCATGAGGCACCTCCTAAGAATGGTCACGAGAGCGATGGTAGCAAATCTTCGATCGTCCCATTCAGGCCAGATTCGCCTCAGGAGTGTTTGAGATACCAGGGGACATTGATAAGAACGATGCGGTCGCTGCCGTGCAACAGAATCAATGCCTTGAGCATTTCCGCGCGCTGGTTGTGAAGTGGATAGTGATACCAGTGTTGTTCGACAAGCTCTGGAACGATGATAGCGATTTGGCGATCGGGGTTTTCCTTTTCTGCCTTTAGCACATATTCCAGAATGGGTCTTAGTACCAGACGGTAGGGCGACGGAAGGACGATGAGCTCGGGCGGTTTGTGTCCCGCATTTTTCACCGGTATTTCGACATCTTCGTGCCATCGCTCGCGAAGTGACTCCACTTCGTCCTCCATGGCTACGTGGAGAGCGTAAATATCGGGCGACAACGCCAAGGCGAATTGCAGCGCTCGTTGCGCGACCTTGCCCCACTGTTGAATCGCCACGACCACCAGGGGCGATGACATCGTCCCCACTTGCAGCGGTGAAGTGCTGGCCACCTCTTCGGCCACCTTCCGGTAGTGATTCCGCACCCATAGCATCCACGCAACCATCACCACGATCAAAAGCGCACTAACCCATGCACCCGACTTGAACTTGGCGACAAGCACGACGAACGTCGTGATCCCGGTTGCCACTGCGCCCAGGCCGTTGACGAACATGCTCCGGCCCGAGCCCGGACCGCCTTGCCGCCTCCAGTGGGCCACCATCCCAGCCTGCGAGAGCGTGAAGGCCGTGAAAGCACCAATGGCGAACAGAGGAATTAGGCGGTCCGTGACACCGCCAAAAAGAATCAGCAGGATTGCGGAAAGCACCGCGAGAAGGAGAATTCCCTCAGAGTAAACCAGGCGGCGTCCTCGATATCCCAACGAATGAGGCAGGAAACTATTCTGGGCGACGACGCGACACAAGCGCGGGAAATCCGCGAAGGCGGTGTTTGCCGAGAGCGACAAGATCAGCAGCACCGAGCCGATCGTGACGTAGTAAAACCACCCTCGTCCGGAAACCGCCCCCACCAGCATCGAGAGAACGCTCTGGTACCCGGGCTGACCAGGATCGGTCGCTGCAATGTCATACGCGCGAATCAGATACGCGATGCCAGCCAGCAGTACGATCAACAGGGCGATGATCACCGTCAGCGCGCGCTGCGCCTGCTTCACGGCGGGCGCGCGAAATGCGCGAACACCGTTGCTGACGGCCTCGACACCGGTCATCGCCGTGCAACCGTTGGAGAAGACTTGTAGCAGGATCCACGTGCTCGCCGCAGTCACCGTCGCGCTTGCCGGCGCTGGAGGCGCCACGACCGGCAAGGGATGTCCACCGGCGAAAGCCACCTTGATCGTACCCTCGATGATCACCCACAAGAGCGTTCCGAGAAACAGGTAGGTGGGCGCCATAAAGAAGATACCTGCTTCACGTACACCGCGCAGGTTCACGATGGTGATAACCACAAGAATTCCCAGACAGATCACCAAGGTATGCGGCTCTAGGTTGGGGGCGGCCGAGACCAGCGCTCCCACGCCGGCGGAAATGCCCACGGCGACCACAAGGACGTAATCGATCATTAAGGCCGCCGCGGCAAGCAATCCTGGGTAGGTCCCGAGATTTTCCGACGCAACCGTATAGGATCCGCCGCCACCAGGATAGGCAGCGATGGTCTGGCGATAAGAAAAATAGACGATGGTCAGCAGTACAATGATGCTGGCGCTGATGGGCACGATGTACGCGATGCCTGCCGCTCCGAGCGGGATCAAGAGGGTGAGAGCAGCTTCCGGTCCGTACGCCGCGGAGCTGAGCGCGTCCAGACCAAAGATGGGAATCCCGGCGGATGTGCCGATCTGCTCGGCGCGCTCATCCGAGGTCGCAAGAGGCTTTCCGAGCAGAATGTCAAGAAAAGACATCGTCCCTCTCAGCAATGAAATAAGGAGCGCTTAGAGTAATTCGCCGGCCAGTCAATTGGAATGACAAAACTTGTGAGACCGGATCTTTCACACGGCTGTAATCTACGACGTGCGTAGCTTCGAGATCGTTCTGCCACAGCACCGTGAACTGTATCCCCGCCCCGGCAGTTCGCCGATTGACTTGCGATGGCGACGAAGCCTAGGATGCCCGCTCAGGAGACTTCGTGGACTCACCCAGCGGTCCCGGAATCCGCCGACTCGCATCTAGCGCGCTGGCCCTCGCCGCCATCCTCGCCCTCACCGTCTGGAGCCAACAGCCTCCGGCGCCGAAGCCCTCGAATGCCCCTGAAACGGAGTTTTCTGCCGTGCGGGCGGTGGACGCGCTTCGCCGCATCTTAAAGGAAGATGTACCTCATCCGGTCGGCAGTTCGGCCGATGACCTCGTCCGAGAGCGCATTGTGGACGAGTTCACACGGCTCGGCTACCAACCACAAGTGCAAACCGCATTTGCGTGCTCGAAATACGCCTCCTGTGCCACGATCAAGAACGTGGTGGCGCAGCGGGATGGCACCGGAGAAGACGGAGCGGTACTCGTGGCTGCCCACTATGACTCGGTGCCGGCCGGGCCGGGCGATTCCGACGATGGTACGGGAGTCGCGACCCTGCTTGAAATCGCGCGTGCTCTCAAATCGTTCTCACCGCCCCGACATCCCGTCATTTTTCTGGTCGATGAAGGTGAGGAAGAGGGATTGCTCGGAGCGCAAGGGTTCGTCGATTCGCACCCTTGGGCCAAGGAAGTGCGCGTCGCGGTCAACGTCGATAATCGCGGCACCTACGGCCCGACTATGATGTTTGAAACCGGAGGCGCCAGCGACTGGGCCATCCGGTTCTACGCGCGCCACGTGCCCCGCCCCGCCGCAGACTCGGTGGCCTACGCAATTTACAAACTTATTCCCAATGACACCGACTTTACCATTTTCAAGGAAGCCGGCTATCAAGGACTAAACTTCGCCTACATAAAGGGAGTAAACCAGTATCACACGCCGCTTGACAACTCAGCGAATGTCAACGCTCGAAGCGTCGAGGACCATGGCGATCACGTGCTGCCTTTGGTTGCCGCTTTGGCGGATGCGGACCTTGCAAATTTCCCGGTAGGAGATGCCGTCTACTTCACGATCTTCGGCCGCTGGCTGGTTTGCTGGCCGGCGCGACGCTCGCCTCCATTGGCCACGATCCTGACGCTTCTTCTCGTCGCGCAAATCGTGTGGCTGCGCTACGCCAAGCGTCTCATGCCGAAAGAGCTTCTTTGGGGCCTGCTGGGATGGTTGGCGACGATAGTTGTGACGGCTGCGGTTGCGCTGGTTGGAGCGCGGATGGTCCACATGGCCGGCGCAACGCCGGTCACTTGGGTAGCTTATCCTTTACCGCTTGAAATTGCTTTTGCCTTGCTCGCTCTGGTTGTGGTGATGATGAATGCGTTCTTTTTTTCCGGGCGCGCCCATTTCTGGGGGCTTTGGTGCGGTGTCTGGATGGGCTGGTCCCTGCTCGCTATCGCGGCCTCCTTCCAAGAGCCGGGGCTGAGCCACCTGTTGCTGGCTCCACTCGGCGTGGCGGTTTGTGCGGGAGTCCCCGCGACGATGCGCCGCACGGAATGGCCGACGGCTTCCAGCCTCGCGGTGATTCTACCCCTGGTCGGGGCGGGAGTCGTGCTGACGGGGCTGCTGCTTGAGATGTACTCAGCTCTGGGCTCACCCGCATTGGTCGTGATCGCCGTCTTGACCGCACTCCTGCTCACCCCCGTCGTGCCATTTTGCGCCGATCTCAGGAATATGCGGGGCCTGCGAGGCTTGGCTCTGCCCTGGATTCCAGTGTTTCTCGCGGCGCCCTTTTTATTCGCGGCGATCGTCGTGCCCGCGTATTCGGCTAAGTCGCCCGAGCGCGTTAACTTCCGCTATATCGAGGACGGGGATTCGGGAAACGCGCAGTGGGTGGTCGAGGCTGAATCTGGGCGCCTGCCGGAGCCAGTCCGGCTCGCAGCCAATTTCCGACGAGCCGACCGGGGTTACTTGCCGTGGAACACGAACCCGGCATTTCTCGCAGACGCTCCTGGTCGGGATCTCGCGGCCCCCACCTTCACCATCCTAGAATCGTCGGAAAACGAGGGCAGGCGAAGCTATCGCGCCTTGCTGCGTTCCGAGCGTGGGGCTCCCTTCGCCTCTGTTTTTTTCCCGCCGGGTGCCGATGTTGCATCCGTCACCATGGGCGGGCTCCCGCAGCCGGAACCAACCGGACGCATTCGAACCTATCTCCACGGTTGGTCAGCGTTCTCTTGTCCAACCATGCCCGCACCCGGCGTTGAAATCGCCTTTTCACTACCAAAGGGAAAGTCGATTGAAGTCTCCGTACTCGATCAGAGCTACGGCTTGCCCGAGGAAGGCACGTTCTTGTTGCACGCGCGACCTCTGACGGCAACGCCATCGAACCGTGGCGACGTCACGATGGTCACCCGCCGCGTACAACTCCTACCCTAGCGGGCACGGTTGGGCTTGAAATATCGTCGACCGTTTGCGGGCACGACCGATCGTGACAATCCTCTCGCCCTGAGCGACGGAAAGTCCCCGAACGATGTTAGCAGAGAATACTTCGCGTCTGTTTTGCCGCGGGGCAAACCTCAGATAGAATGGCCCTTTTGTAAACCGTCTGACAATGAGCGAGATACGCCTCTACAACACGTTGGGGAATCGGCTCGAGCCACTCGATCCCGTACATCCCGGCGAAGTGAGGATCTATACGTGTGGCCCCACGGTCTACGCTTCGGCCCACATCGGGAATTTCCGCACCTTCGTGTTCCAGGACATTCTGCGGCGTTTCCTCAAATCCCAGGGCTATCGCGTCCTGCAAGTGATGAACGTGACGGATGTGGACGATCGCATCATCCACGCCGCGGCAGCTGCGGGAAGCAGCATCCGCGAATACACCGAAAAGTACATCCAGGCCTTCCTTGAAGATATCGATGCTTTGAGCATTGAGACGCCCGAGGAGGTTGTCCGCGCCACCGATCACATCGAGGATATGGTCGCGTTGATCGAGCGTTTGCAGCAAAAAGGCCTCACCTACACAAGCGACGGCTCCATCTATTTCCGAATCTCCAAGTTTCCCGAGTACGGCAAGCTTTCAAGGATTGACATGGCCGGCATTCAGGCCGGTGCACGCGTGGATGTCGATCAATACGACAAGGAAAACGCACGCGATTTCGCTTTATGGAAGGCTCCGAAGCCGGGCGAGCAGTTTTGGGAAACGCGCATCGGCCCGGGCCGTCCGGGCTGGCATATCGAGTGCTCCGCCATGTCGATGAAGTACCTCGGCGACACGCTCGATATCCACACCGGTGGAATCGACCTCGCGTTCCCCCATCACGAAAATGAAATTGCGCAAAGCGAAGCGGCTACAGGAAAGCCGTTCGTTCGTATGTGGTTGCACGCCGAGCACTTGATTATTGAAGGCCAGAAGATGTCGAAGTCGCTAGGCAACTTCTACACCCTCCGTGATCTGTTCGCCAAGGGTCACAAGCCTTCTACGATTCGCTTTCTTCTGCTTTCCGTGCCCTACCGCCGCCAGCTCAATTTCACCGAGGATGGCCTTACGCAGGCTCGCCATTCCGTTGAGAGGCTGCGCAATTTCGCGGTGCGCTTGAAGGCCGAGCAGTTTTCCCCGGGATCGAACCCCGAGGTGCGTACGCGTATCGAAGCGGCGGAAAAAGACTTCGACCTCGGCCTGGCGAACGACCTCAACACGGCCGTGGCTCTGGCTGCCGTTTTCGATCTTGTCCGCGATGCCAACACGGCCATGGACGCCGGCCGATTTCTACAGCAGGATGCCCCCAGGGCCCTGGCTGCGATGGAGAAGTTCGACGCTGTGCTGGGATCGCTTGCCGACAAGGACGATGAAACACTCGCTAAACTCGGCTTCTTTAAGCAAAACCAGCGCATGCCCGCCGCGGAGATTGAGACGCTTGTGGAAGAGCGCAACGTGGCGAAAAAAACCAGGAACTTCAAGCGAGCCGACGAGATTCGCCAAAGACTCGCCGATTCTGGTATTCTGTTAGAAGATACGAAGGACGGCATCGTCCGCTGGAAATACAAATGAGTGTTTTCCCCCAACACGGACACGCGTTTGTTGCCTATCGACCTCCTTGTTTGGAACGGCCGAATCTCTTCGGCGTTGATTAATTCAGATTCCTCCATTGGCTGCCGTATCGCGCACTGACGCACCGCGACGGGAAAAATTCATTCCAGGAGGAACAGATGCAGGCAGTTGAAAAAATGAGGAGATTACCCCATCGGGTCACCGCTCTGCCGGGCCCGAAGGCGAAAGCGATTGTCGAGCGAGATCAGCAGGTGATCTCGCCCTCCTACACGCGCGATTACCCGCTCGTTGCGAAGTCGGGTCGAGGCGCGATGATTGAGGACGTCGATGGCAACACCTTTCTTGATTTCGCAGCAGGCATCGCCGTTGTCGCTACAGGGCACTGCCATCCTGAGGTCGTCGCTGCCATTCAGAAGCAGGCAGCCAAGCTGATCCACATGTCCTCGACCGACTTCTATTACGAGAGCATGGTCGAGTTGGCCGAAAAAATTGCCTCGGTCGCGCCCGGCAAGGAAAGAAAACGAATCTACTTCGGCAACTCGGGCACCGAAGCGATCGAAGCGGCTATGAAGCTCTCTCGCTATCACACCAAGCGCGACAAATTCATCGCCTTCCATGGCTGCTTCCACGGGCGCACGCTCGGCTCGCTGTCACTCACGGCGAGCAAAGCCATCCAACGCAAGGGTTTCGGCTCCCTGCTGGGTGGCGTCTTCCATGCGCCGTATCCGAACACCTATCGCGGTGCGTTTGGAGTCCGCCCAGAACATGCCGCCGTCGATGCACTCGCCCACCTCCAGAGCGAACTGTTCAGGCATATCGTCGATCCCGAAGAGGTCGCGGCGATTTTTGTCGAGCCCATTCAAGGAGAGGGCGGCTACATCGTGGCACCACCAGAATTCTTAAAGGGGCTTGAAGCACTCTGTCACAACTACGGCATCCTGCTCGTCGTCGACGAGGTTCAGTCCGGCATGGGGCGCACCGGAAAATGGTGGGCCTCGGAGCACGCCGGTATCGAACCGGATATCATTTGCGCCGCGAAGGGAATTGCCTCCGGAATGCCTCTCGGTGCCGTGATCGCACGGTCGGGGATCATGGACTGGACGCCCGGCGCCCAAGGCTCCACCTTCGGCGGCAATCCGGTTTCGATCGCGGCGGCCCTGGCAACGTTCGGATTGCTCCAAGAGAGCCTCATCGCCAATGCGGCAGAACTGGGCGAATTCATCATGAGCCGGATCGCCGATTGGCGTGAGCGCCACAAGTCGGTTGGAGACGTTCGCGGCAAGGGACTGATGATCGGAATCGAGTTTGTCCGTGATCAGAAGACGAAGGAGCAGGCGCCCCAACTGCGAAACCAGGTGATCCACGCGGCATTTGAGCGCGGACTGCTCGTCCTAGGAGCGGGGGACAGCTCTGTCAGACTCGCCCCGCCGCTTTTGATCGATGAAGAGCAGGCCGATTTTGCCGTTCGCACCCTCGACGACTGTATCCGGGAAGCCGAACGATCGCTTTAGCGCGCGCTGCCTGGGCTCAGTCGGGGCGCTGGAGGTGGACGCTCTGCGCCACCATAGTAGAATGGCGAAATTAGCGGTGCGCCTGTCCCTCGACGCATAGGCAGCAGGGAGGAGAGTTTGCCGGAGCTTCGCAAGGACCCCATCACCGGCCGCTGGGTCATTATTTCCACCGACCGCTCGAGGCGCCCCACCGACTTTATTCGTCAAAGCGTCGAGATTAAGGAACCTAAGAATTGCCCCTTCTGCCCCGGCGCCGAAGGAAAGACCCCGCCCGAGATACTTGCCTACGGCCGCCGAAATGGCAGCCGGGACACTCCTGGCTGGTCGCTCCGCGTTGTCTCCAACAAGTTTCCTGCTTTGGGAATCGAAGGCAGCCTCGATCGCGAAGGTGAGGGACTGTTCGATCGGATGAGCGGCATCGGCGCTCACGAGGTCATCATCGAATCACCCGATCACCACCTCACCTTGGCAACGATGCCGCACACAGCCATCGAGGAAACGCTGTGGGCCTATCGCGATCGCGTTCTCGATTTGAAGAACGACCGCCGCTTTCGTTACATCCTGCTCTTTAAGAACCACGGGGAGGCCGCAGGAGCCACGCTCGAGCACACCCATTCCCAGTTGATTGCGCTTCCCATCGTTCCTAAGCGCGTCCGAGAGGAAGTTGACAGCGCCAAACGCTACTACGACGAAAAAGAACGCTGCATCTTTTGCGACATTATCCGACAGGAGATCGAAACGGAAAAGCGCGTGATCCTCAGCAACGCTCACTTCATTGCCCTCGCCCCCTATGCGCCGCGCTTTCCATTCGAGACGTGGATCTTGCCGCGTCAGCACCGTTCTGCCTTTGAGAACATGCCTACGCCCGATTACGGAAATCTTGCTCGAACCCTGCGTGAATTTCTCTCGCGGATCGATTCAGCGCTCGACTTCCCGGCGTACAACTATGTTGTCCACACGTCGCCGGTCGGCGAGGAAATCAATGACCATTATCACTGGCATTTAGAGGTCATGCCGAAGCTCACCCGCGTCGCAGGATTCGAGTGGGGCACGGGCTTTTACATCAATCCGACTCCGCCCGAGGAATCCGCCCGCTTCCTCCGCGAAGCAACGGCAGCAGAGTGACGGTTAGGATTGTTTTAGTTTTTTCCGCGCCGAAACGAATAGCGTCGCGCCCAGCACTGCGAACAGCAGCACTCCGAGCCACTGCGCTTGACGCAGCTCGGGCATGTGCTTATCGCTCCACGCCGTAAACAACGTTGCAGACCACGGCAGACCGAGCGCTGCGGCGAGCCAGTGCGGCACGTGCTGGCTCAGTTCAGGGTCCTGCAGCAGATTGAGCACAATGGCCAACAACCCGAAAACGCCCCCGGCGGCTATCAGCCCGCTCGAATAGAGCGAGCCAGGGCTGACTTCACTCTCAGCGCCGCTCGTCTTTTCCATGCCTTGCTCGGCCAGCCAGCGCACCAGACCTCCGGCAAACATGGCCATCGTCGTGCCAATGGAAATGTACAACCCCACGGCGAACGGCAGCGAGCGAACTCCCAGAATTTCGATCGCCAGCACGAGAAAGACACCGAGAAAAACCAGCCGCCAGGGGAGCCGCCGGTTCAAAATCCCGTTGATGACGGTCGCCATCAATCGTGCCTGCGGAGCCGCCGCCTTCGCGCTGCCTATTCCTTGCTCCCATTGAATTTCGATCTCCCTCGTGACCGGGTCGTAGAGGTATTTCCCATCCGGTATCACGCTTGATCCCAGCGCGTTCACAAGCACGTAGGCTTTCCCGTTATGCATGTACTGGTTGTCTTGACGCTCCACTCCTGCGGGCAGATTGTCGATGTCGAGCGGAATCTCGATCGGCTTGTACTGTGCCAGCCCCACGTTCATCAGAATCAGCGTGCCGCCAATCGCGAGAGAGGAAATCAGCACGCCAATCACCAGCGCGATTTGCTGCTTGGCTGGCGTCGCGCCGACCAAAAAGCCTGTCTTCAAGTCCTGCGAAGTCGCACCAGCGATCGCGGCAGCGATGCAGACGACGCCGCCGATGGTCAGCGCCAGCACGGCGTACGCGCTCGCCGTCCAGTGAACCACCAGAAAAACCGCGCAGGTGGCCATGAGGGTGGCGATCGTCATGCCACTGATGGGATTGGATGAATTTCCAATCAGCCCGCTGATCCGTGAGGCAACCGTCACAAACAGAAAACCAAACACCACGATAAAAAATGCTGCGATCAAATTCGAAAACGCACCCGCCTGTGCTCCTGGAACCGGCTTGAATCTCAAGAATGCCCAGATCATGGCCATGATAACAATCGACCCGCCGATCACGATGTTCATCGAAAGATCGCGCTCGGTACGGCGCACCGCCGGCATCGACTCCTGCTTGGCCCGGACGTCCTTCAGTCCGGCGCGCAGCGCCGCGAGAATGGTCGGCAGCGTTTTGATCAGCGTAATCAAGCCCGAAGCCGCGACCGCTCCGGCACCCATCGGGCGAATGTACGTCGCCCAGAGCTGATCGGGATTCATCTGCGGAATCGGCACAGTGCTCGGATAGAGGGCCGCCCCGGGCGCGAGCGAGCCGAAGAATCGCATCGCTGGCATCATGACCAACCACGAAATCACTCCGCCGGCAAACAAAAATCCCGCCACGCGCGGTCCGATGATGTAGCCGACTCCGAGATACTCGGAGGTGATCGTGCACCGCATCGAGGCGCCGGGCAGCCACTTGGGTTGATAATCGGGCTGGCCTGGCCATAGCGCTAACGTGTTCATCGCGAACGTGTAAACACCCCCCAGCCCCAGTCCCCAAAACACGCGCCCGGCAAATGACCCACCTCGCTCTCCGGCCACCAGCACATCGGCGCACGCCGTGCCCTCGGGATAGGTTAGGTTTCCGTGCTCTTTGACGATCAATTGACGCCGCAGCGGAATCATGAACAGCACCCCGAGTGTCCCACCCAGCAGGGCCAGAAAGAAAACGCGCCAGTATTCCGTGTTGAGGGAGAAACCGAGGAAGATCAGCGCCGGCATCGTAAAAATCACGCCTGCGGCAGCCGATTCTCCCGCCGATCCAGTCGTCTGTACGATGTTGTTTTCGAGGATCGTGGAACGCCCAAACGCACGCAGGATGCTAATCGAAAGCACCGCGATAGGAATTGACGCCGAAACAGTGAGGCCTGCCCGCAAGCCCACATAGACGGAAACGGCGCCGAAAAGAACTCCGAACAAGGCGCCGAGAACAATCGCGCGAAGGCTGAATTCAGCCAGGCTCTCCTCGGGCCCTACGTAGGGACGGAATTCGCCCGGTGGTGCGGTCGAGCTCCAGGGAGATGTAACCACTCTTGTGCCTCCATTGTCGCCGTGTCCGCCATGTGGTACGGAGCTATCGTCGGCAAACGCGGCACACTAGCACTAGAATCTGCTTCAAGGCAAGCTGCTATCTCGTGCCCGCCGAGGCCTTGCGGCCCCGTGCCCGTTGTTTTTTTGGCTTGCTAGCCGTCGCTTCCCTAAGGGTGGGTCTTGTTTGTAAGGCGGTCCCGGACGCGATCGCTCAGAACCTTCCCGTCGATCGCCTTGCCTTCCAGGCGCGCGCGCGCCGCCTTGATCACGGCGCCCATTTGTTTGAGGGAATCGGCGCCCGCCTCATTGACGGCATCTTCGATGGCATGCTGCATCTCTGCGTCGGTGGGAGCGGGCGGCAAATACTGTTCGATGATCCTGATCTCCTTTTCTTCCTTCTCCGCCAAATCCTTCCGGCCGCCGTGTCGAAATTGATGGGCCGAGTCTTGCCGTTGCTTGACGAGCGTCTGAAGCACTTGCATGGATTCCATGTCGTCAAGCGGACGCACCTTTTCAATCTCTTTGTTCTTAAGCGCCGATTTGACCATGCGGAGCACGCTCAGCCGCAGCTCGTCCTTCTCCTTCATGGCGGCCGTCAGATCCTTTTGGATACGATCGATGTAACTCATTTCGGTGGTGTTGTCCCTTCGTGCGAAGAGAATATCACACGCATCGGTGCTCGGAAGCGGAATTGACACCCAGCGGTGGTCCCGATACGCTTAAAACTTCATGAAAATTATTGTTGCGGAAAAGATCAGTGAACGCGGCATGGCTCTACTCCGAGAGGCTGGATGGGACGTGGTGACTCCGAGCGCGGCCACTTTGCCGAGCGAGCTTGCCGGTGCCGACGCTCTGGTCATTCGCAGCGCCACCAAAGTCACGTCTGCCCTGCTGGAAAAGGCCGAACGGCTGCGGGTCATTGGCCGCGCGGGCGTGGGTGTCGACAACGTTGATGTGGAGGCCGCGACGCACCGTGGTGTACTGGTGATGAACACGCCGGGTGGAAACGCCGTAAGCGTTGCCGAACACACCCTGGCGCTCATGTTGGGGCTCGCGCGCGCCGTTCCGCAGGCCAACGCCTCGACACAGTCGGGGCGGTGGGAGAAGTCTGCCTTTTCCGGCACGGAGCTGCGCGGGAAGACGCTCGGCCTCGTGGGTCTTGGCCGCGTCGGCACCGAGGTGGCTCGTCGCGCCCGTGCGCTTGAGATGAAAGTGCTCGCTTACGACCCCTATGTCACGCCCACCGCCGCGCGTGAAGTGGAAGTGGAACTGGTCACGCTCGAGGAACTGCTGAAGCGGTCCGACGTGCTCTCTCTGCACACTTCGCTGAGTCCAGCCACCAACAAAATGATGGACGCCGCCGCACTCGCCAAATTGAAAAGCGGCGCATGGCTGATCAATTGTGCCCGCGGCGAGTTGATCGACGAAGCAGCGCTAGCCGAGGCGCTTCGCTCCGGCCATCTAGCCGGTGCGGCGCTCGACACGTTTGCGCAGGAGCCTCCGAGAAATTCGCCGCTCATTGGCCTGCCGAATGTGATCGCGACGCCGCATATCGCCGGCTCGACCGCCGAAGCGCAGGAGGAGGTGGGCACGGCCATTGCGCAGCAGGTGCGCGATTATCTCTCCGACGGTGTGATCCGCAACGCGGTCAACATGCCAGCACTTTCCCCCGATCAATATCGTCGGCTCCGACCGTATTTGGAATTAGGCGAGCGTCTGGGATCGTTTGTCGCGCAAGCGTCCCCTTCATCCAGCTTGAGTCGCATCCGCATCCGGTACGCAGGCGAACCTGCAGAACTTGGCTCGCACGTGATTCGCAGTGCCGTGCTGGTCGGCGCTCTCAATTCCGTGCTCGACGAAAAAGTGAATCTCGTCAACGCGGCCGCGGCGGCTGCCGAGCGTGGATTGCTCGTTGAGGAAACAACCCGACGGCGAGGCCACGGATTTCCCGACACGGTCGAAGTCATCGTCGCCGATGGCGCGTGCGACTTTGCGCTCGAGGGAACCGTCGGCCAAGACGGCTCACCCCGCATCGTTTCCCTTGACGGGATCAGCCTGGAAGCTCCGCTAGAGGGTACGCTGCTGCTTTCGCGGAGTATTGACGTGCCGGGCGTAATTGGCCGCATTGGCACGGCGCTTGGCAGACTCGGAGTCAACATCGCAACGTTCGCACTCGGCCGGCGCGCGCCCGGCGGAGGCGGCGAAGCACTCGCGCTCGTCGGCCTCGATGGCGACATCAGCGGATCGATTGTCGAGGAGATCCGTTTGCTTCCATCGGTCACCGACGCGCGCCTGGTCTACTTGCCCACCGCTCCGCAGGTGAACGCCGCGCCTCGCTAACCTCAGAAAACCCCTCACTGCAAGGGCGGAGCTGGGACCAGGGGCAGGCGGCGCGGTTCACCGTGGAAACCGCGAACCTCTACGTCTTCGAGCAGCAACGACGGAGCGATGATCGTGGTGGGAATTCCGTCCTGCGCCGATCCGAACGAACCGAGCGCGGTCCCGGCCAGGCCACCCGCCGGGTTCTGCATATAGGTATAGACGACCGGGTCATTGCCAATCGCGAGCATGTTGCGCAGCGTGCGCAACGTGAGCCCTTCGATGATTGCGCCACGGACGGGTTCCTCGCGCCCGTCCGCCACGTAGACGCGATAGACCAACAGCGGCATGCGCTGGCCGCTCCCAAGCCCTCCGGCCATTTCGCCGACGAAGTCGGAGAAATCCTCCTGCTGAAGCGCAGAAAGCGCTGGATTGGCCATGCGCTTCACTTCCAGGCACCAGTCGTGGCCGTCGTCTCGGCAGGCATCGAGAAACTTCTTGCGAAGTTCGACCGGACCGAGCGCTGCCGACGATTGGAAGAACAGGTTGCTGCTCAAGGGCTGCGGCTCGGAAAGCATCGCAGAACGTGCGTGGCCATTCGAGATGTAAAAGTCAGGGCCCGGACGGCGCGACATCAGTAGGTTCTTTAGCATTCCATTTTCGACGATGGCTACGCGCTCGCCACGCACGCCTTCGGCGTCGAGGCCGTAGCCGCCCAGTAAAGGCTGGCCTTGGAAATCGCGGGCTGTGGGATCGTCTATGACCGTGACGCTGGTGGGCAGAACACGGGTCCCGACGCGGCCGGTCCACTCGCTACGACCGCCGTAGCGCTCCAGCAGCTCGTCGAACTCATTGGTCATGGCCAGCGGCGGGCGCGCGCCGGAAAGGGACGGCTCTAGAACTTGCGCGAGCGTCGCAGCTGCGGCGGGTGCGTCAAAAAGCACCGGGCCGCTGTAATCCGGGACAAGCGGGCCATCGCGTTCCGCGATGAGCTGGGTTGCGGCTTGGGTGAGCGCCTTGGAAACGGCCGAGGCGTCAGGCAGACTGGAGGGATCCGACGCATAGACAGCATAAAAGTTATTCAAAGGCATACCGTCGTCGGCCGCTGTGTCCATGCCTGCTTCGATGCCTGCGAAATGGTGGGACGTGCGGATGATTGTCCCTTCGCTCGTCATGAGATAGGAGGTCGCGTAGATCAGCGAATACGTGATGCGCGTGCCGTAGAGTTGCGGGAAACTCTTGAGCACGGCCGAGGCGGTGCGGGCTTCCTCTTCCCAGTTGCGCGAAGTCCAATCGGGCTCGATCCGCGGGTCCACTTTCACGGCAGGCTCAGCCTGGGCAAAATCGTCGATTTCGGGCGGCTTGGTGAGGCTGCGCAGAAAAGCCTGTTTGAGCGACATCTGTGTCACGGCCTCTTTGTACGCCTGGTCGGTGGCAAGCCAGAGGTCCTGCCGCAGCGAATTGTAGTCACGATCGATGCCAACCTGGCCGGAACGGCCGAGAAAACCCTGGAAACCATCCTCACTGATGAAATTCGAGCTGTCCAGGTGGTAATTGCCGACGCGAACGTCAACGATCATTTGGCGGCTGCGAACGGTCGAACTGCCAAGCAGTGCACCGAATGACGCCGTGACACTGCGGACGTCGAGGTCAAGGAGGCGATATTCGACATAAAAGGGTTTATCGACGCCCGGCAACGCAAGTCGCGTGCGCGAGCGCTCCATTTCATCGCGCAGGGCGCGGAGGGTCTGGTCGCTATCGCCCGCCGGAATCTTAAGGTCCGGCTGCGCGGCAGGTGTCTGGGATGCTTTGGTGGGCGAGAACGTAGCAGCAAGAAGCGCTGCAAGGAACGAAAGGGCCAGTTTTCTCACTGTTGCTGCCCCTTGCCTTCCGGATCGTGGGCAGGAGGTGGCAGGATGGGCGGCCGGTCGGTGGAGGTTTCCTTTTTCGCAAATTCCATTTCGGAAATGAGGATCGCCGGAGCAACCGCCGAGACCGGAACCGAGCCGGATTCGGCGCCGCAGTAGCCATTGAAAATTTCCTGCTTGTCGCTGGTGGCGACGATCTTAGACAGCGACACGAGCGGAGTTCCTACGATGTTCACACCGCGGACCAGCTGATCGGGGCGGCCGTCGGCGAAAACTCGGTACACGACGAGTGGGGTTACCTGAAAGGCTTGCGGCTGGCCGCGGCCGGTAAATGTGAAGCCGCCTTCGATGTCGTCGATCAACAAACCATAGGGCATGTGCTGCTGCTTGATCAGATCGATGAGTTTCTGCCGAAGCTCGTTAAAAGGAACACCGTTCGAACTCGACACAATCAAATTGCCCTGACGCGCAACGGGCACGAAGCCCAGCTGGCGGCGGCCGTGTCCGTTTGAATGGGAAATGTCCATGAGCGGGGAGCGCGACATCAGAAAACTCTTCAGGACGCCTTTGTCGACGAGCAGAACGTTGGTGCCGGCCACCCCTTCATCGTCGAACGGGTAATAACCCAACAGCATTTGTCCGTCCAGAGCTGCTTGGGTCGGATCATCCTTGATGGAGATAAAACTCGGCATGATTTGTTCGCCGATCTTGCTTGTGAATGTCTGCCCCTCGGTGATGTCTTTCTGGCGGAAGCCCTCCACCCGGTGGCCAAAAACCTCATGGAAAAATACTGCGGCCGCCCGTCCCGTCAGGAGAGTGGGGCCGGCGTAGGGATCGGCAAGCGGCGCTTGATCGAGCGCCTCGGTTTCCTGAATCAGTTTCTGAACCGCTGCGGAAACGGCTTTTTCGTCAGGAGCATCTTTCGGGTCGAGCCAGTCGAAATTCGTGTAGCGTTCAATGTCCATGCCATCCGGCGCTTTGCTTTGGACAAATAGTTCGAGGCGATAGTGCACCAGCCCGAAAGCAATCTTCGTCCCTCCAGTGTCTGTCTGATACTGATTCATCCCCAGTGCGGTGAAGGTGGCGATCGAATTCAGAACGTAGGGCGATTTGCTGAAGGCCGCAGTGTACCGTCGCACGCGCTCTTCCCATGGTTTTCGGTCGACATGGATATCCACAGGAGAATCGATGGAAACATGTGGCGCTTCGGCAGAGAAATCCGGTGCGGTGCCCTCGGCAGTTTGTACCTGTACCTTCTGGCTGGTTTTGACCTTGATGAGGGCCTGGGACTCAGCACGGTACTGTCGATCGGTTTCGCGCCAGATCTGGCGGCGAAGTACGGAGAGGTCGTCATCGAGCGAGACGGTGGTGCCCGGGCTGGTCCAGCTGGGCTGGCGATCGCCTACTTTGTGCGTGTCGTCGAGTTGATAACTTCCTACGCGCGTTTGCACTTCGAGCCACCGCGCACGGTCTTGCGTGCTGGAAAGCAGCGCGCCGTTCGAGCCCGACACCTCCGCGTATTTGCGGTCCGAGACGGTGTAGCTGATGAAATAGGCAGGGGGATCGGCCTTGCTAAGCGTCGCAAACGAGCGCTCGAGTTCCCCGTGCATCGCTTCGAGTACAGGCGGCGTGGAAACCTGCGCGGAGCGATCTTCAGCCCCATAGGCTGACGCCGAAACAAACGTAACCACCACGACCAGCAGACGTCTAACGATCAATTGGCTTTTCATCGCAGCACAAAGTCTATCAGTTTAGAATAGGATCGACCGGATTCCCAGTGAAAAGCCGAGGCAGGTTGCCGCCTAGCTCGCCACCGGGAGCAAGCCCGGGCCTCATCCCGGGCAGAAGGAGATTAGATGCGGGCAGTGGTCGTTCGGCGGTATGGGCCGCCCGAGGTTCTCGAGACGCAACAAATCCCGGATCCCCAGCCGAAGCCTGGACAGGTCTTGATCCGCGTGAAAGCGATTGGCGTTAATTTCGCCGATTTGCTTCAGCGCATGGGGCTCTATCCTGGGTCGCCAAAGCCACCGTTTGTCCCGGGTCTGGAGATCGCCGGGGTGGTGGAAAAAATTCCCGACGGAACCCGGCAGGCGGAAGGTGAACGCCTCGATCCCGGCGATGCCGTGGCGGCGATCACCCCTTCCGGCGCCTACGCGGAGTGGATCGTGGTTCCCGCCAAGGAAGTGTACCGGCTGCCGCAGGGCATGAAATTTGAGGAGGGCGCTGCGATCTCGGTGAATTACCTAACGGCGTATCACTCCATGTTCTTTATGGGCAATCTCCAGCCAGGTGATCGCATCCTGATTCACGGCGCCGCGGGAGGAGTTGGCATCGCGGCCGTGCAACTGGCTCGGGCGCGCGGGCTTTTGACCTTCGGCACCGCCGGACCGACCAAACAAGAATATCTCCGGAAGATCGGCGTCGATCATACCATCGATTATGAGAAGAGTGACTTCGTCGAGGTCGTGAGAAAATTTGCCCCCGATGGCATCGAAATGGTGATGGATCCGATCGGCGGAAGCTCGTTGGCGCGCAGCCAGCAGTGCCTCGGGCCCACCGGGCGGTTGGTCATCTATGGACTTGCCGATGCCGCGGGATCGCGGGGAAAACGCAGCCTAGTGCGCGGTCTGACGGCCCTAGCCAAGACACCGCGCTTCCATCCACTGAAGCTGATGTCGCAGAATCTGGCGGTGATTGGGGTGAGTCTGGGGCAGCTCGGGTCTCGCGTCGCGTTATTGCGACGCGAGCTGGAAGAGATCTTTCATCTCTACACCGCTGGAAAAATAAGACCCGTGATTGCTAAGACCTTCCCGCTGGATCAAGCTGGCGCAGCGCATCAGTTCCTTCACGACCGCAAGAACATCGGGAAAGTGATTCTTTCGGTTCGATAGCGTTAACGGGCCGCGGCCGCCTTGCCCGGCAAGCGAAGATCGGGAGCCAGGACGTCCACCCTATCGAACGGAATTTCTTCGTAGTGGGCGTTGGGGAATGCTTTTTTCAGCCCATCGCGGAACGCACTCACATTGCCTACCAAGACGAGTTCGAGGTTGTCTGCGCTGAGATACTTCCGAGCCATTTCCCCCACCTCGACGCGAGTCACGCTTCGAATTCTTTGCTGGTAGGTGCTGTTGTAGTCGGCCGGCAATTCGTAGGCAGCTACCGTGAGGACACGGTCTGCGACCTGTTCGGCGGTCTCCGACTGAATGGGATAGACACCGGCGAGATAATCGCGCGCCAAATCCATCTCGTTCGAAGTGACCTCCCCCGTGGACATTTTCGCGATCAAGTCCACGACGAGTATTGTGGCGTCGACCGTCGTCGCGGTGCGCGTAAACGTGCCGACGTTAAAGGAGCCTGCGTAGCGATGCGGACTGAAAGAGGAATACGCGCCGTAGGTAAGCCCCTTTTTCACGCGCACTTCTGTATTCAGGCGGCTGTTGTAACCACCGCCGAAGATATAATTCATTACGACCACCGGAATGTAGTTTGGATCGCCGCGCCGGATGCCCAGTTTGCCTACGCGAACCTGGGTCTGCACGGCGTCCGGCTTGTCGATGAGCCACACGTGTAGGCCCGAAGCTGCCTGGGACGGCGCCGGAGCACCTTCACGTACATCAATCTTTGGCCATGCTCCGAAATATTGATCGGCCAGCGCGAAGGCCTCTTCCGGAGTAACGTCCCCGGCGAAGGCGAGAAGCGTCTGGTTGGGTGCGTAGTTGGCATGGTGGAATTTGACGAGTTCCGGTGGATCAAACTGCTTCACAGTCTCGGGCGTGCCTTCCTCCGGCCAGCCATAGGGCGAGCCGCCGTACAACGCGCGATTGAAGACGACCGAGGCAAGATAGTCCGGATCGGAATACTGCACGGTGAGATTGGAAAGGAGCTGCTGGCGCTGGCGCTCGAGCTCATCGGCCTTGAAAGCAGGATGTAGAACGACATCCGACATGAGGTCGAGACCGATCCTTACATCCTTCTTCACGATGTCGAGCGTGATGGTTGTCGAGTCCTTCCCCGCCGAGGCTGCCAGCGTACCGCCAACAAAATCAATGGCCTCAGCGATGTCTCGTGCGGAACGCTTTTCGGTTCCTTGCGTCAGCAAGTTCGCGGTCATCTGCGCGACGCCGGGCCTATCCGGCGGGTCTTTGATGCTCCCGGCCGACAGAACGACCAGCCGCACAGCCAGAGCCGGTTCGCTGTGGTCTGTGATGACAAATACACGCAGGCCGTTGGGGAGGGTTTTCGTTGCAGCGTGCGGAAATTGAAAGGGCCTTGGCGGACCGGCAGGCGGCATCTGGGGGACCAGTTGCACGCCGGGAGGGACGATCCCCGTTCCACCCTTCTGTTCTGGCGCGGGACTCGATGACGCCTCGTCAGAAGGCGATTCGCGTTGTTGCGCAGACGCGGCACCCACAACGCTTAGGAGCAGGCTGAGTAAAACCATCGAGCATGTTTTTGTGCGCTTCATCGATGCTCCCAACATTCCATGGATCTGTCTATCGAGCGGGGGGAGCGGGCGTAATGATCAAGACCGTCGCCCGCTGCGGTACGAAATATTCCTTCGCCACACTC
Source organism: Candidatus Acidiferrales bacterium (assembly GCA_035622155.1). Lineage (GTDB taxonomy): Bacteria > Acidobacteriota > Terriglobia > Acidiferrales > UBA7541 > Palsa-295. The sequence goes on along the minus strand of DASPVW010000036.1, from coordinate 187,168 downwards.
TGAATGCCGGCGGGCGTGACGGCAAGGTACCGCTGGAGCTCCGTGTTGACGAGGTCGGGATCCTTGCCGATCACCGCTGCCGACTCGATTGCCACAGCCTTTTCCTCATCGGTATCGCGACCCAGTATGAATCCAGCAATTTCCTGGTTCTTCGCTTTCTGAAGTTCCAGTTCATCCATCGGCGAACCCTTCATCCCGTCGAGCACAGCCACCAGCCCCTTTTCCCCGTCCGCTGGCGTGTGCCCTGGATTCATGATCGCGTAGGCCCAGAACAAGTTGGGATCCTCGGTCAGGTTGCTGAAACCGGCGGCCTGAACGGCAATCTGATCTTTATACACCAGCGTTTGATACAGGCGGCTGCTTTCGCCGCCGGCGAGAATGTTCGAAGCAAGGTCGAGCGGATAAGCGTCGGGGGAGTATCGAGCGGGAATTTTGTAGCCGATCACGACGCCCGGCAACGGCGTGTTGGTATAGGACTTCTCAACGGTGCGCTCAGCCGTTTGAGGCGGCTCGGGCGTACCGCGGCGCGGGATCGCTTTAGTCGATGCGGGAATACCCTCGAAGTACTTGCGCGCCCAAGCCAACGCCTGATCGGAGTTAAAATCGCCGACGATTACAAGCGTGGCGTTGTTCGGCTTGTAGTAGGTGGCAAAGAAGTCGCGAACATCCTGAAGGGTCGCCTTTTCCAGATCAGCGATGCTGCCAATGGGCGTGTGATGATAACCGTGAACGGTGAACGCAACTGCGCGCAGATCCTCCTCGATCGAACCGTAAGGCTGATTGTCGACGCGGACGCGTCGCTCTTCCTCGACCACTTGACGCTCGGATTTGAAATTGGCTTCATCGATATTCAGGCTGCCCATGCGGTCGGCTTCGAGCCACAAGACCCGCTCCAGATAGTTGCTCGGAAACGTCTCGAAGAAATCCGTCGTGTCATCGCCCGTTTCGGCGTTGTCAAATCCCCCTGCCGCTTGGATGATGCGCGAATGCTCGTCCGGTCCCACGTGCGCCGAACCCTTGAACATCAAGTGCTCAAACAGATGCGCGAATCCGGTGTGACCAGGCTGCTCGTCTTTTCCTCCGACGTGATACCAGATTTGAACATTGATGACCGGAACGGCATGCTCTTCGAGCAGAATCACGTTCAAGCCATTGGTAAGCTTGTGAGTCGTCAAATTCAAATGCGGCGGCCGAACCTCAGCGGATTCCTGCTGAGCACGTAGGGGCGTCTGGAAAGGTGCGGCAGTTCCGAGGGCCAGCAACACGACGACCGCGACTTGCACTCCCTGCCATGTCGCTTTCATCCTCATCGATTGTCCCCTGTGAACGCACCTCACCGGCCGAACTGCGTCTGCCAGTATCATGGGACTGCACGCGAGTGTCAAACAAACCTGCCTTGGCGGGGTGTTCACGACCCGTCCCGTTTGACGCGCGGTAGGCGAAAAAAGATAGCCCACGGGTCCCCGACGCGGTGTTTTTCGTTTCGCCGCGGCCTGCAAGGGTGACGTTGCATGACCGAGGTCTGTGTGATCCTATAAGAAAAAGATTGCGAGGTGCCCTTGCGAAGCGTAGGCAGCCTGATAGGACTTCTGGTGGTGGCCACCGTGGTGGGCCTAATGTATAAGTACTATTTTTCGCAGAATCAACAAGCCGCGCCCATTGCGCATCCCCAACAAATCATCGATGTCACGGGCGTAAAAAATGATCTGCTGGGGATGGCACAGGCCGAGCGAATCTATCAGACCGAGCACAATTCCTATGGCTCGCTCGACGATCTGGTTTCTAGCGGCGCGATGACCATGAAAAAGCCTGGTCGGGGTGGTTATACGTACGAAGCCGAAGCCTCGGTGGAAAGCTTTCGCATCGTCGCACGCTGCCCCAGCGCGGCCGTTCCCGGCTGCACTAGTTACGTCGTCGATCAAACGATGGAAGTGCAGCCTGCGCCCTGAGGGGTCGCACAAACCCCGGGCTGCGTCTGTCTGCCAGCCCCGGGGCCGGCGCGATCCCTGTGCTAGAATGACCTTAGAGTGCAAAAAGTCCTTCAGAGGCTTCTTGAGCTGCAGGGTGTGGACCTGCAGCTGAACGACGTTCGTGCGCGGCTGGCCCGCCTCCCCCAGAGGCTCGCGGGAATCGAAGCGCGCATCGTAAAGGCGAAAGCGGGGGTCGACGCTACCAAGACCGCGCAGCTCACAGCAATCAAGGAACGTAAGAAATACGAGATGGACGTAGAGCAGTGGAAGGAACGAGCCCGTAAGTACAGAGACCAGGGCTCTTTGGTTAAGACGAACGAAGCCTACCGGGCTCTCCAGCATGAAATCCAGTTAGCCGAAGCGGAAATCGCCAAGGCCGAGGACCGTCTGCTGGAACAAATGGTCGCCGGCGAGGAGTACGACCGGCGGGTCAAGGCGGCTGAAAAATCAGTGAAGGAGATCGAAGCAACGGCGGGAGTGGAGCGCTCCCAGATCGAGGCGGAAAAAACCGAGGCGGAAAAAGGCCTGGCCGAACTGAACGCCGAGCGGACGAGCGCCCTTCGGGAGATTTCGGAAAACTTGCTCGATCACTACACGCGCATCGCAAAAAAACACCACGGCATCGCGCTGGCCGAAATCCGTGACGAAAAGTGCAGCGCCTGCGGCATGATGATCCGACCTCACGTCATTCAGGAACTCCGGCGTTCTAGCAACCAAGAAATATTTCACTGTGAGACTTGCACACGGATTCTCTATCTGGAAACACCTGCATCCGCCGACGCTGCGGCTGCCTCGACATCGACCTCCTCCAGCGGTGAAATTTAGGGGTATCGGCCGGAAGGAGCGCCGGGTCTCGCGCATCCGGCACACAAGCCGCCAAATTCCATGAACCGCCGAGTCAAGGTGCTGGCGCCAGAAGGCGCACGTTTGTTCTCGGATGCGCTTTCGGCAGCGCCTACCTCCGGGGTTCACATCGCTCATATTGACGGCGCTTCACGCGGCAATCCCGGGCCGGCGGCCTATGCCGTCGTGATCCGCGATCCGTCCGGCCATGTGGTCCTCGAACTCGCCAAACGCATAGGCCGCGAAACCAATAATGTGGCCGAATACTACGCGCTATTGGCCGCGCTGGACTACGCCATCGGTCAGCGAATCGCGGCGCTTCGCATCCGCAGCGATTCAGAGTTGCTCGTCCGGCAGATGCTAGGGCGGTACAGGGTGAGAAGTGCCGATCTCAAGCCGCTCTACGAACGCGCTTCAAAGCTCGTGCGGCAGCTGGCGTCCTTCGCCATCGAGCATGTGCCCCGCGAACAAAACTGCGAAGCCGATGCACTCGCCAACACAGCCCTCGACGCAGGCACTATTTCCTCTGCCGTTAGGGCGGCGCCGATCATCTCGCGACGAATCCGCGCCCGGTTTGACCACGGTGTTTTCACACCACTGGAACCGCTGGACCTACCCGAGGGCACCGACGTCGTCGTGGAGGTCCACCTCCCACCGGCAAGCGAGTAAATACCTTCGTCTTCCCGCTCAGGTTTTCGAGAACCCCTTGGTACTAAGGCTCTATTGCTGGTCGAAAAGCGAGCCGCCACTCTAGTCTGACGGGAGACGCCTGTGATTAGCGTGCCGGACGCTCTACCCATTACATTGGTTCTTGCCGTACTGGTAAGCGTCTTCCTGTCGCTGGAACGACAGGCGCCGGTAGTGCGCGTGCGGCTCTGGGCCTATGCCTGGTCGCTGACGTTTCTGCATTTCTTTGCGCAGGCGATCGAGGACCAAGGCGGGATCGTCCAGAAGGTCATCACGCCGGTCGACTACGCGGCCCTGGAGCTTTCCGCTCTCGTATTCTTGTCCTCCCTGGTTTTTGAAGCCCATGAGCGGTCGAAGCGGATCGCTTTGATCCTCGCGCTCGGCTTACCGTTTCTAATCCACGCGCTGGTGATTGGTTTCCATGTGGGCTCACCGGCGTTTTGGGCCGCGCTGCTGGTGCCTTCCATTTTGTCAGCCCTTGGTTTTCTGTTTTTCGCTCAGCCGCGGCGCCAGTTTCACCACACGCTCGGAGCTGTCGTTGTGGCAGCGGCGGGATTATGGGCGGTTCACGCACAAGCGGGGGGTGATGATTTGACCCCCATGGCTTTGTTTCTTGCGATCAGCTTCTGCCTCTGCGGCGTGCAATTCTGGAAAATCTATCGGCGCTCTTCACTGGGCGTGATTACCACGACCATCGGCTTCATCGCCTGGGGAGCGGAATACCCCGTCGCACTGGGGATTCGCAATCTGCTGACGACGATTCATGTGAACCTCGATTTCTGGAATGTGCCGCGCATCTTGGTCGCCCTCGGCATGGTCCTCACCCTCCTGGAGGAGAAAACAAGAGTCCTCGAACAAGCGCGCTCGCGCGCCCAGGCCGAAAGCCTGTTGTTGCAACGTCTGTCGCAAATCACGTCGCGTTTGCTGGCAGGAAACGATCCGGGCGCGCTGTGTGGCGAGGTCGCCACCGCTATCACCGAGGCAAGCAGTTTTCAACGCGCCGCGCTCCTTTTGTTGGGCGAGGATCGCAAGTTCTATCTGGCGGGGCTGAGTGGGTTCACAGCGCAGGAAGCCGAGACTCTCGAGATGCATTCGAGCAGCTACGCCCTGGAAGCCGCGAAGCGACGGGCGCAGACCTCTGGCCGTCCTGACCAATGCTTCCGGATGTCGGAAACAGGAGATCTTATGCTGATTCCCATGGTCTCCTGGCGAGGCTCCGATGTGGGCTGTCTCTACATAGCGGATTCCAAGTGGCCCGGAGGCCCCGATTCCCGGGAAATGGTCAATCTGGAGGTCTTCGCCTCCGACCTGGCCGTGACGTTTGAGAATGTGCGGCTGCACCAGCAACTGGTGCGCTCGGAAAAACTGGCAGGACTCGGGCAGCTGGTCGCCGGGGTCGCGCACGAGCTCAATAATCCGCTCACGGGCATCATCGGCTATGCCGATTTGCTCGCCGAAGAAGTGCGAGAACCGAGCCCCCGAAAACGAATCGAGAAACTCGGAAATGAGGCACGGCGCATGAAGCGGATCCTCGACGGCCTGCTTCGATTCGGCCGCCAGAACAGTTCGGCCGCACGCTCGACGGCACTCGAGGCGGTGCTTCGCGATGTGGTCCAGCTCCGCGAATATCACTTGCGCGCCCACGGCATATCGCTCGACATGCAGTTTGAGCCCGTACTGGCACCTGTCGGAATTTCCGAAGACGAGTTGAAGCAGCTTCTGTTGAACGTATTGAACAACGCGATCGATGCCGTCGAAGAGAGTGCCAAACGCGAAATCCGAATCCGGGCCTCCAGCCAGTCCGGCCGTGCCATGATTCGTTTCGAGGACACTGGCCCGGGCTTTTCCGACCTGGCCCGCGCCTTCGATCCTTTCTTCACAACGAAGCCCGTAGGAAAAGGCACCGGTCTGGGGCTCAGCATCTGCTATGGCATCGTGCAGGAGTGCAACGGCGAGATCACCCTCTCGAACCTGAATCCCTACGGTGCCAGCGTCTCGATCGACCTGCCGTTCGCCGTGCCGCAACCCGCCTTAGCTCAGCCGGCCAGCGCCATTTGGTGGTAGGCCGCGGGCGGGTTTCGCTGGTTCGACAAGAGCAAATCAGCCGGCGGGCATCGTCGCTCCAGCATCAAGAAACCTACTGCTTGAGAATGTAAGAGCGATACAGCGTATCGCGCTGGGCGGGGATGTAACCCGCGTCGGAGATAATGCGACGAAGTTCCTGTTCATTGGTGCGATTGCGCACACCAGCCGCGTAGACCACGTTCTCTTCGATCAGGATACTGCCTACATCGTCCGCGCCAAACTCGAGGCCTACCTGGCAGATTTTGATTCCCGGCGTAAGCCAGCTCGACTGAATGTGATCGATGTTGTCCAGATACAGACGGCTGATCGCCAGTGTCTTGAGGTAATCGAAGGCCGTGGTTTCCGATACTCTCTTACCAAGGGAAGTATTTTCAGGTGCGAAAATCCACGGGATGAACGCTGTGAAGCCGCCGTTCTCTTCCTGCAGCCGGCGAAGCCGCTCCAGGTGGTTCACGCGGTGGCGGTATTCCTCGCCACAACCAAACATCATCGTCGCCGTGGTGCGCATCCCTAGCCTGTGCGCCTCGCGGTGCACCGATTCCCATTCTTCGGATTTGCACTTCAAGCGCGCGATACGATGCCGGACTTCATCGTCGAGTATTTCTGCCCCGCCGCCAGGAATCGATTGCAGTCCGGAATCGCGCAGGCGCACGATCGTATCGACAATCGAAAGCCCGGAAACCTCAGCGATGCAGAGTATTTCCGGCGCAGAGAAGCAGTGCAGGTGGACCTGCGGAAAGCGCTCGTGGATTGAACGCAGCATGTTCTCGTAGTAGTCAATTTTGAGCTCCGGGTGCAGCCCCCCCTGCAGCAAGACGCCCGTGCCTCCAAGCTGCAGCATCTCCTCAATCTTCGCGTAAATCGCCTCCAGGGGCTGAATGTATCCTTCCTTTGAGCCAATCGGCCGATAGAAGGCGCAAAACGAGCAATACTCGGTGCAGAAGTTGGTGTAATTGATGTTGCGGTCGATCTGATACGTGGCTACCCGTGGATCGGTCTTCTGGCGGCGCACTTGGTTCGCCGCCATGCCCATGCCAATCAGGTCATCGGAATTGAAAAGGTCCAGAGCCTCTTCTGCTGTGATTCCCATCGTGAGCTACCTTCGTTGTTCACGCGCCTCGACGCACCGCTGAGTCTGAAGCTGCCCGGGCAAATTCAACCGCACGTGCGCGTGGAATCAATCCGTGTGCCGCGGCCTTTTCGAAATAGAGCTCAAGACCGGCAAGGTTTTCGTCATCGAGATCGAACTGAATGTTCTCGGTCAAGTAGCGCTCGAGGGCCCGCGGCGGCAAATCAAGCTTGATCGACGCCGCTTCACTAATGTCACGAATGCGCTCCACGCCGTACCTCTTGGAAGTCAAGAAATCCGCTACCACTTCCGTGCTCACCACCCCTTTGTTCGCCGCCCAAATCGCCAAAACGGACGGTCGATTGGTCATTTCGCGCCATTGATGGCTTACATCGTAGACGAAGAGGGTCTCGAATCCTGGGACTGGCATCTCTTCCGGATCACCCTCGCAGCAGCCCCCGCTGTCGGGTGTCTTTCCCGCGAGAGCCTCCATCTTGAGCGAAATTCGCAGGGCAGGGTCACCGATGACCAGTGCCGCATCTGCGCTTTTCAGCATTTCGACAGGGTCGGGGGCGGCATCGACGAATTCCGGTTGAATGCCCCAATATTCCTTCGCCAAGATGCGAACCAGTCCGGCGGTACTTCGTGAACTGGTGTCCAGCGCAATCCGTTTGGCTCTATCAATAGGCCGCTTCGAGACGACCAGCAGGCTGCGAACTTCTCGCTTGGCCGCGATGGCCATTCCCGGCAGCACCACCATGCCATCCATCCGTTGATACTCGATGCTGGGTATGATCGCGACATCAGCGTCGCCGCGGTGAAGGGCCTCGGCGCACTGGGACGGCACGGTGAAGGACAGGTCGTACTTTCCGGCGAGCGGACCGTCGACGAAACCCCAGACCAGGGGTGCCGTGTTCAGGTACTCGACGATCGAGATGCGTAACCTCTTCAAGGTCGTTGTGTCACTCCTAGCCCGGCAATGGTATCACAGCAGCGGCGCGCGCCGATTGCTGGCCCGAACCATGTCCCGGTCCTTTGAATTGAGCGACTTAGCCTAAGAAGGCGTATTCTATACGGCTTCGCGAACACACGAAGCTGGTGCGGGCCATGAAGAAGTGCAAGAACATCCTTTACACGTTGCTGTTGTTGGAAGCCGTTCTCGCGTTGTGCTGGCGGGCGAGCGTGGCGGCCGAGGGAGTAACCCTCGCGCTCGTAGGTGCGACCATCGACCCCTCTCCAACCGACGCTCCGATTGCGCATGGCATCGTGCTGATTCGCGATGGCAGGATCGCGGCGTTCGGTCAAACCGGAAGCGTGCACGTTCCCGCAGACGCGAAGAAGCTCGATTGCACGGGATTGTTCATTACCGCAGGCTTCCAGAACAGCCATGTCCATTTTACAGAGCCGAAGTGGGATCAGGCTGGCCTGCAGAGCGCAGAGAAGCTCTCACTCCAACTCCAGCAGATGCTTACACGATATGGGTTCACGTCGGTTGTGGATACGGGTTCGACTCTCGCCAACACCGTGGCGCTCAGGTCTCGCATCGAATCGGGAGATGTCCCCGGTCCTCGCATCCGTACCGCCGGCTCTCCTGTCTATCCTTCCGGTGGCACACCCTTTTACCTGAAAGATACGCTTCCCCCTGCCATCCTCGCCTATATCGAGAGCAGCCTAGAGCCCGCCACGCCGGACGCGGGCGTGGCTGTGGTCCGGCAAGACATAGCCGGTGGTGCCGACGTGATCAAGCTTTTTACAGGTTCCCTCGCCACTCACACAAAGGTGGTGCCGATGGACATCGGTGTGGCGAGGGCCGCCGTCAGAGAAGCACATGCCCAAGCAAGACTGGTATTCGCTCATCCCTCGAATCGGGAGGGGCTCGAAATCGCTTTGAACGCGGGCGTAGATGTAGCGGCACACACGACCCCGATGTCCGGCGACTGGGATCACCTCTTGACAGCCAACATGAAACGGCACCAGATGTCTCTCATTCCTACGCTAAAACTGTGGATTTATGAGGCGAGCCGAGGTGGAGCCACACCCGAGCAGGCGCAGAGATTTGCCGACCAAGGCGTCGGGGAACTTCGGCAGTATGAACAGATCGGCGGACAAATCCTGTTCGGTACCGATGTGGGGTACATGACGGATTATGATCCGACCGAGGAGTACGTGCTAATGGGGAGTGCGGGACTCACGCCCATGCAAATTCTGGATTCGCTGACTACCGCACCGGCTGCGCGCTTCGGCGAATCGCACAGCCGAGGGCGTATCTCTGCTGGAATGGAGGCAGATATCGTGGTGCTAGGCAGCGATCCCACCCGAGATGTCCGCAACTTTGCCGTGGTCCGCTACACAATCCGGAAGGGAAACATCATCTATCCCATCCCCAACAATTGAATAGACTTGCTCGGTCGGCCCGCCAACATCGGAAGCGCCCGCTGCGACGCCAGCGCCCGGAGAGGAATCCAATGCCGAGCGATGGCGCAAGGCTGAGCCGATCGCGGTCTGGTTTGTGGCGTACCCGGCAATGTGACGCAACCATCGGGCATGGAAGTGAATCAGGTCACGAGGAAGACAGGTGAGGACAGAAACTGATGTAGACGCCAATCGGTCCCAGGCCCCAGACGTGCTGGCGGGCCATTTGACTTATAGCTGGAAGGCGTGGTACGCCAGTTACCGGGACAACAATTCTCGATAGTCCTGTTGTAATTAAAGCCCGGACAACAGGTTAGGATGGTACGTCTAATGGACAGGAGCTTGGTCTCTAGATTCGGCAAGAAGGTCGTCGATAGAGGGGACATCGGAAAGAATGGCAAGATCACTCGTAATTGTCGAGTCTCCGGCTAAAGCAAAGACAATCAATAAATATCTGGGCCGGAACTACACGGTAAAGGCCTCCTATGGGCATGTCATGGATCTGCCCAAGAAGGACATCGGTATACTTCTGCCCGGCGGATCAAACGGAAGGAAGAGCGGAAAACGAAAGACGAAAGCAAAACAGAAGAAGGCTGCCAAGCCGGTGGTAGTGACGTCGCGGAACATTTTTGAACCCACCTACGAGGTGATCCCGGGAAAAATCAAGGTGATCGGCGATCTGCAGAGGGCGGCCCGAAAGGCGGAAGCCGTCTACTTGGCCGGCGACCCGGACCGCGAGGGCGAGGCCATCTGCGCCCATCTCGCCGAGATTCTGGGCAATCCGAAACAATATGCGAGGATCGCTGAAGGAACTAACGGGAATGGTAAGAAGGATGGAGCAACGACGAAGCCGACCAAGGTTGCCGGTTCGGGCCTTACTAGGTTGACGGCGCCGAAGATCTACCGCGTGCTGTTCAATGAAATCACGCAGAAAGCGATTAAGGCTGCTTTCGAGAAACCCACACAGGTAAACGAGAATCTAGTCGACGCGCAGCAGGCGCGGCGCGTGCTCGACCGGCTGGTCGGGTACAAGATTTCACCGCTCTTATGGGAAAAGGTGCGTCGGGGGCTTTCCGCCGGGCGGGTGCAAACCGTGGCGCTGCGGCTGATTGTCGAGCGTGAGCGCGAAATCCGCGCCTTCGTGCCGAAGGAATACTGGACCATCCACGCACTGCTCGCCGCGGGTGATCCGCCCTCCTTCGAAGCGAAGCTGATCAAGTACAACGGTGCGGATATTGAAATCCCGGATGAGGCGGAAGCACAAAGAATCCTAGCGTCTGTCGATCACGCGATCTGGCAGGTGGCGAGCGTCGCACAAAAGGAAAAGCGTCGGTTCGCACCTCCGCCCTTCACGACCTCCAAGCTGCAACAGGCGGCGTACAACCGGCTGCGCTACACGGCGAAGCGGACGATGATGCTGGCGCAGCGACTGTATGAAGGCGTCGAGCTCGGCGACGAGGGTTCGGTGGCGCTGATTACCTACATGCGTACCGACTCGGTAAGGGTTTCCAACGACGCGATCGCGCAAGTGCGCGATCATATTGGCTCAAACTATGGACCAAGCTATCTGCCTGAGGGGCCGAACTTCTTCAAATCGAAGAAGGACGCGCAAGAGGCACACGAAGCGATTCGTCCCACCGATCTAACCCGCACTCCCGAAAGCGTGCGCCGCTACCTGGAAGACGACATGTTCAAGCTCTACCAGATGGTCTGGCAACGCTTTGTTGCCTCGCAGATGGTGCCGGCAGTATTCGATCAAACCACAATTGATGTGGATGCCAGCGGCTACACATTCCGGGCGACTGGATCGGTCATGAAGTTCGACGGCTATCTGGCCGCCTATCAGGCCGTGAAGGAAGAAGAGGAAAAAGAAGATGAGGGCGATGCAGCAGGCAACAGGCTGCCGCGGGTGAGCGAAGGCGAGCAGCTGCGCCTGGAAACAATTCGCCCCGAGCAGCACTTCACTGAGCCTCCACCGCGATATACGGAAGCGACGTTGGTCAAGGAACTCGAAGAAAAGGGCATTGGCCGACCTTCGACTTATGCAGCGATCATATCGACCATTGTCGATCGCGAGTATGTAAGGAAGGACCAAGGGCGGTTCACTCCCACGCTGCTCGGCGAGAAGGTGAGCGATCTGCTGGTAACGGCGTTCGAGGATATCTTCGACGTCAATTTCACGGCGCGCCTGGAGGACGAGCTCGACGAAATCGAGGAGGGGAAGCTGGCTTGGCGCGCGTCGGTGAAGGAATTTTGGGATCGCTTCGAAGTGGATCTGGAAACCGCCGCCGGTGCGATGGAGTCTTACAAGGCCGGCATACCCACCGGAGAGAAGTGCGAAAAGTGCGGCCAGGGAGAGCTACTGGAGCGTATCAGCCGCCACGGATTTTTCCTGGGTTGTTCACGCTATCCGGAATGTGACTACACACGCGACCTTTCCGATCCTGGCAGCGGAGAAGCCGATAGCGAGACCGGGCCGCAATACTGCGACAATTGCGGACGCGAGATGACCATTAAGCGCGGACGGTTCGGTGCATTTCTTGCGTGCACGGGCTATCCGGATTGTAAAACCACCCGTCGACTGGCCAGCGGCACGCGCCAAGTGCTAGAACCGGATGTGCGGCTGGATGAAAAATGCCCCGCCTGCGGAGCGGAGCTGCTGCGGCGGCATGGCCGCTATGGTGAATTTATCGGCTGCGAGAAATATCCGAATTGCAAGTACACGCGGCCGATCACGCTCGGAATCAAATGCCCGAAGTGCCAGGAAGGAGAATTTGTTCGGCGCGGGACAGCTAAGGGACGCGGGCGAGTCTTTTACGGTTGCAGCCGCTACCCCGAATGCGACTTCACCACACCGCATGCACCGATCAATGAACCGTGCCCGAAATGCGGCGCGCCCTTCGTCGTCGAGAAACGCACCAAACAGGGCAGCTTCCGCGCGTGCATCCGTGAAAACTGCGATTGGGAGGTGCCCGCGCCCGAACCCCCACCGTTCGTGCATCCGCAAGCCGCCCCAGGTCCCGAGTCGCAGCCTGTCGGCGCAGGCGCAGCTACGAGATCCTAGCCCTTTAGCTCGACGACGCACCGCTCCCTATTGCTGGTTTTGCGTTGTTGGCGCCGCCGGAGCCGGCGGCGGACCAGGCTGAGCAGGCGCCAACGCCGGGCCGGGAAGTGGGACCGTGCCATCCAGCGTGAACGTGTAGATCCGAGCCTTGCCACCGCGGCCTGAAAGAACCGAAACGTACTGCTTACCGTCGATCGTGTAGGTCACTGGATTCGCCAGCCCAGGCAGGAGCTTCGCCGACCAGAGCTTCTCGCCCTTGTCCGCGCTGAAGGCGACAATTTCCCCGCTCCCGGATGATGCGAAAACAAGGTTGCCGGCAGTCGTCACTGTGCCGCCGCCATTCATCCCTGTAACCCGCCAGACTTCCTTTTGCGTAACGGGATTCCAGGCTGTCAGAAATGCTTGATTGGCAGGCGGCGGCGGCAAATCTCCTGGGGCACCTCCCGGCGGAGGCGGGGGTGGCTGGAAGACAATTCCCCAGTTGTAAACGCCCAGCTCGGGCTTGAATTCCTTCGTGGCGATGTACTTGAAGGTGCTATCGAGCGCGGGAATGTAGACGAGCCCCGTGCTCGGGTTGTAGGACATCGCTTGCCAAGCATGGCCTCCCGCGGGACCCGGCGACGCTTCAATAGGCTCCTTTTCATAGCGCATGCCGGGCGCTTCGTGGGGACGGCCGGTCTTCGGATCAAGACCTGAGGACCAAGTGACCTTCACATAGGGCGCACCGGAGATAAATTTGCCGGTCTTGCGATCCAGCACGTAGAAATAGCCGTTCTTGGGGGCCTGCATAAGGACGTGGCGCATCTTCCCGTCAATTTTGATATCGGCCAACGTCATCTGTTGCACGGCATCGTAGTCCCACTCGTCGGCCGGCGTGGTTTGGAAATGCCATACGTACTCGCCTGTGTCCGCTTTGAGGGCAACGATTGAGCACAGATACAAGTTGTCCTTAATGGTGGGATCGCGAAAACCCTGGACCCACGGGCCACCTTGCCCGATCCCGATGTAGACCATGTTAAACTCCGGATCGTAAGTGATTCCGTCCCAAACGTTTCCACCACCGCCGAGTTTCCACCACTCTCCCGACCACGTCTTTGCGGCAGCTTCCATGGCCTTGTTCTCGAAAGGCTTCGACGGATCACCCGGAACGGTGTAGAAGCGCCAGACCTGTTTGCCCGTCTCGGCGTCGTACGCCGTCACAAAGCCGCGAACACCGTACTCACCGCCGGCGTTGCCGATGATGACCTTACCCTTGGCAATCCGGGGAGCGCCGGTGATGCTGTAGTCGGCATCCTTGTCGATGGTCTGAACCTCCCACACGACCTTGCCGGTTTCTTGATCAAGCGCGACCAGGCGCGAGTCAAGCGTTCCGACGTACACTTTGCCGTTGTAAATGGCGACACCACGATTCGCCGGACCACAGCAAACACTGGGGCCTTGGCGAACCTTACTGGGGTTTCCAGCCGATCCAGGAGGAAAATTCAGGTGGCCGATCTTCGGGTCCCAGCGCCACTTTTCCTTGCCGGTGCGCGCGTCTAGGGCGAAGACAACGCTCCAAGGCAGTGTCGCGTACATCACTCCGTTCGAAATGATCGGGGTGGTCTCGACCGTTCCACGGTCCGATCCCGTATCGTAGTACCACGCCAGCCCGAGCCTGCTTACATTCGACGCGTCGATTTGATTCAGCGGGCTGTAGCGCTGCTCGGTGTAGTCGCGGCCATTCATGAGCCATTCATTCGCATTCTTGCCGGCGTTCACCAACGCGCTGTCGTCCACGAGGCCGGAGCGCTGGGCTACAGCGGTCGTTGCCCCAACTGCCAATACCAGGACAAACCAACACAGCTTGTTTTTCTTGTCGATCTCCATTTTTCGGAATTTCCCCCGTCTAAAATCGCGTCCCGGCCCCAAACCGGTCGCACGCAGCCCACACATACTAATGCTGACGAGCGGTTTTTGCTTCTGGTTTCTTCTGTTCTTTGCGATTCCGGTAGTATGCTATCGGCCGTTTCCAGGGGGCTTCGCGTGGTTTTCGGGAAATGCCATTGCTGCGCCATACGTGTGCAGACTAAAGCGCTCCCTTGGATACTGTGTGCACTGATGGGGAGCTCGCTACCCTGTCTTGCAGACCCTCGGCAAGATACAAAAGCGGTGCAATTGGCTCCAGACCAGTGGGAGCGCGGAAAGCAGACTTTCGATTCGACCTGCTCGATCTGCCATGGACTGGACGGTGGCGGCGCGATGGGTCCAAACATTCAGGGCATTCCTTTTCGCCTGGGCGTGGATCGCGTGACCAATGTCATCCAAAGCGGAATGCCGGGCGGGATGCCCGCCTTTGCCGGGCAGCTTGACGCCGTTCAAATCCAACAGGTTGTCGGCTATTTGCTCACGCTTACGCGCAAGGACGAGGGCAAAGTGACGGGCGATGCAGCAGCGGGAAAGCGGGTGTATGACTCGAGTCGCTGCGCCGACTGCCACACCATTTCCGGCCAGGGCGGCGATAGTGGCCCTGAGTTGACGACCGTTGGTCAATCGCGGGGCCCAGGTTATTTGCGCAACACGATTTTATATCCAGGAACGGATCTGCCCCAGGCAAAGGTATTTCTTGAAAGCGGAGGACAACTCGAGTTTCTCTTTGTGCGAGTCACGACCAAAGACGGACGGACGGTGGATGGAACGCGGGTTGCGGAAGATTCCTTTCACATCGTGCTCGAGGACGGGCAGGGAAAGTTCCACTCGTTCCGCAAGGACCAGCTGCGCCAACTCGAAAAGGCGCCCGGCCAGAGCACCATGCCCAGCATGAAAGGTAAACTCTCCGATACGCAGGTGAACGACCTGGTCGCATACCTGGCTAGCTTGAAGGGGAACCCATGAGAACAGCTCTCGTCGCGTTCGGCCTTCTTCTGTCGACTCCGGCTCGTTGCTGGAGCCAGAACGTTTCGTATGAGCGCCTTCTACATTCTCAAAGCGAACCGCAGAGCTGGCTGACGTATGGCGGCAGTTACTTTTCACAGCAGTACTCGCTGCTCAAGCAGATCAACCGGCAGAACGTAGCGAGCCTCAAGATCGCGTGGATGTACCAACCGTCCCGGCCCGTCGCCAATCTCGAATGCTCGCCGATTGTGGTGGATGGATTCATGTACATTACCGAACCTCCGAGCACGGTGACCGCTCTCGATGTTCGCTCGGGCCTGAAGATATGGAGCTACACGCCGGCTCTGCCCGAACACGTCGTCTCCATCGGCCTTTACGCCACCAGCCGAGGCGTAGCCATCCTCGACGACATGGTTTACGTCGGAACGGCGGATGCTCACCTGATCGCCCTCGATGTGAAAACAGGAGCTGTGCGCTGGAACGTGCACGTCGCCGACAACGTCATGGGCTATGCGATGACGGGACCGCCCCTGGCGCTCAACGACAAAATCGTGGTCGGCATTGCTGGAAGCGAAGCGGCCGTGCGCGGCTTTCTCGATGCGTACGATGCAAAGAGCGGCAAACGGCTCTGGCGCTTGTGGACCACGCCCAGAGTAGGCGATCCGGGTGCCGAAAGCTGGGGCAACGGCGCTGCTCAAAGTGCCGGCGCGACCACTTGGAATAATGGCTCGTATGACGCCGATCTGAACCTTATCTATTGGGGCACCGGCAATCCGGCGCCGGATTTCAATGATGATGACCGGCCTGGAGATAACCTCTACACCTGCTCTCTTCTGGCTGTCGAGGCCGACACGGGGAAACTGAAGTGGTATTTCCAATTCTCGCCTCACGAAGACCACGACTGGGACTCCGACGAACCTCCCGTGCTGTTTAACGCCGCCATCGACGGGAGGATGCGAAGGCTGGTTGGTTTTGCCAACCGTAATGGCTTCTATTACGTACTCGACCGCGTCACGGGAAAATTCATCACGGGCGTTCCGTTTGTGAAGGAAACGTGGGCCCAGGGACTTGACGCCAACGGCCGACCCATACCCGCGCCCAACCAGGAGCCCACTCTGGGCGCTGGAACGTTGGTCTATCCCAGCATCACCGGCGGGGTGGACTGGACCAGCCCGTCCTACAGTCCGCAGACCGGACTGTTCTATGTGAGCGCCCATGAAACGGGCGCCTATTTCATCAAAGGCACAGGCAAAATTGAGCCGGGCCCGCCAAAGGGAATCGTGGGCGGCGGGGGCATTCGCGCGCTCGTTGGCGAACAGTCCTACGGCGCCATTCGCGCGCTCGAAGCCACCACAGGAAAGCTGAAGTGGCAGTTCAAACTTTTGGCTTCCGCCTGGGTACCCGTGCTTTCCACCGCCGGAGGCTTGGTCTTTAGCGGCAGCGATGAAGGTAATTTCTTCGCACTGGATGCCGAAACCGGCAAGCCGCTGTGGGACATTCAGATGGGCCACTCGGCGCGATCGAATCCGATCAGTTACGAAGTCGAGGGCAAGCAGTACATCTTCGTGACGGCGGGCAACACGTACATCGCCTTCGCGCTGCCATAGCGTTTCATCAGGAACCTGATACCTCCGGGAGGATTCCGGAACTTTTGCTCCGGTCCAAACGTATCTCGCACAGGAGGCGTCCCGTGATACGCAGGCATCGCTTCGTGCGTGATTGGCTGTCTACCTTGATCGCCTCGGCGCTTTTCCAGGGAGTCTTGGTTCGCGGCGTTCTTGCCCGAGGAGAAGACGGGGCTGGTTTGGTTGTGAGCGGTCAGGCTACCGCTAAGGATGTGGGCCTACCCATTTATCCGGGCGCAAAGTCGCACAAGGACACAGGTGACGATTCCGACGCGGCGCGTTTGGCCTTGTGGGGAGGCGGATCGGGATTCAAGCTGGCGGTGTTAAAGATGGAGTCAAAAGACGCGCCCGCACGGGTGGCGGACTTCTACCGAAAGGCTCTCACAAAATATGGGAAGGTGTTGGACTGCGGCAGTGGTGTCGCGAGTGATCAGGAAAAGAACGACTCGCGGGCACTTACCTGCGGGAATGATAAGCCGGATCAGGATGGAGTGCTGCTCAAAGCGGGAACAAAAGAGAAGCAGCACATTGTGGCAATCGAGCCCTATGGAAATGGAACCACGTTCGCGCTGATTTACCTTTGGGCAAAGAGCAATTAGACCTCTCGAATCAGGCTCTGCGATTAATCGTTTTTGCCCGGCAAAACAGCCACTATATCCACTTATCAATCGACACGCTCAGCCGATAGCTCATGTTGGCGAGTTGGTGATAGGGATTCGTTTGGCCGCCGCAGACAACAAAGCTGAAGGCGTCGGCCTTCGGCCATTTCGGGATGATGGAGTCGTCGGTAAGATTGGCGGCCTCAGCGCCCCTCGGAAGTCCGCTAAAAAGCATCGTTTTGACGTCTTTGACTGTGACCGTCGTGTTTTTCTGGAGCCAGTCGGCGATGGCCTCTTTTGTCTTGAAGCCCAAGTCTCCCAACCCGTGAGCTACGAGCGGGTCAACGATAAACAGAGCGCCGAAAAGCGAGGCAAAGGGCGCGACATTGGCGGACATAGCCTCCTGGTAATGGGGGATCGGCTTCATACCCAGACCTTTGCCGCCCTGCCCCTGCGTTATATCGAAACCGAAAAAGAAGCTGATGACGTTCTCGTCCGGCTTGAACCCCTTCTGCACGTGGAAGGGGGGCCACGGGCTATCCTTTTCATTCTCGGGAATGACCAGGTTGTTATAGTTGATGATGTTGCCCTGCGAGCCCATGTAGGTCTCGCCGGCGACACCGCCGCCATCCAGATTCTTCGACATCAAGGTCCAGGCTCGGCCAATCGTGGCGTTGGCCTGGTTAAACGGGCCCATGGCGCCGATTCCGTAGTTCATTTGGAGTTTGTCGCGAATCGGCCCGTTGATGATAGCTGCCGAGACCAGCGAGTTGGTCGAGCTGAACAGCGCCGAGATTCCTGTGGAACCGATCGCGAGAAGAATGGGAAAGTAGTCGGGCAGGGCTCCCGCCATGACAGCGTTCACGGCCACCTGCTCCACGGTGAAGGTCCACGCTGGAAACGCGCCTTGCGCCGGCGTCATCTTGCCGACGATCTCGTCGGGCTCGTGGCTGGTCGCCTTCAGCATGGCATCCACTTTTTCCCGCGTCGGTAGGATGATCGGCAGAAAGTCCGTCATCCCGTTGTCGAGGAACTGTTGCTGCAGGCTGTCTACCGTACCGGTGAAGGTAGGTGCGCCCACGGGGGGAGTGATGGTCCCCGATTTCGAATCCTCTGCCGTGAGAGGGTCGGTAAGCGCGGCGACCACTTCCTTCATCAGCGGTTTGCCGCTGACCGGATCGTTGCCTTCCAGATAGGCGTACATTTGCTCGTCTGTCTTGCCCCACACCGGATGCGGCGTAAAGCAGATACGCTCGCGCGGCATTCCGCGCTTCGCAGCGTTGGTGAGCGCCAAGTCCTTGAAGGCAATCGTCACCATGGGTGCGGTGGGGATTCCCATCTTTTCAATTTGTATGCAGTGACCGACGGTCGCTGGTGTGCAGGTGCTTCAATGGCCGATCGCCATGATGACGGCGTTGCCTTTTTCCTTGATCTCCGCCATTAATTTGGGGTCGTCATCGGCAAACCCCCCGGCCTTGAGCCTATACACCGTCGTAACCGAGGGCATATTCTTTTTGAACCAGATCGCGATCTGATTCAGGAACGTGTCGGCACCAGGAAAGCCGTCTGAGACAAGGTAGATGGTCTTACCATCAAGCGAGTCCAGTCGCTTCGCCATCGGGACCAGCGTGATAGGTGGCGGCAAGCCCCTGGGATTGAGGACTTCCAGTAGGGAGCCGCTCGCCGGTACTGCGCCCTTCTTGGCTTGATCGGCCTTCTTGTCACTCGTCGCCAGCGCAGGAACGCCAGCCAGGGCGACCGGTGACATTCCCAACAACCCCAACAAGTTCCGTCTATTCATCACTTCACCCGTAGCATCGTTCGCCTAAGACGCGTCATGTCCATTTGTCTACTGAGACGCTTACGCCGTAGCTCAGGTTACCGGCCTGCGGGTAGGCGTTGGTTTGGCCGCCCGCAACGACAATGTTGAAATCAGAGGCTCGCGGGAAATGCGGGATGACAGCGTCGTCCGGCAGCTTGTACCACGTGGCCCAGGGCTCGTCTCCACGCAGCGCTCGTGGATAGTCGAACAAGTAGGCGTAATTTCTGCTCTTATAGTCTTTGACGGTCTGTCTCGTGTTCTTATACAGCCAGTCGATCAGCTTCTCTTTGGTGTCGTAGCCCTGCTCTTTCAGCCGTGCCGCCACAAGCGGATCCGCGATGATGAGCGCACCGAAGAATCCAGTGAACGTACTGAACAGATCGCTCATTTGGTAATCGAATTGGACGTTCTCGTTGGCGCTGCTGCCGCGAGCCACCTGCCCCGGCACAACGCCCAACCCGCGGAACAAGCTGACCACGTTCTCTTCTTTCTTGAATCCCTTCTGCACGTGGAAGGGAACCCAGGGGCTTGCGTCTTCGTGCTCGGCGATCACGACGTTGTTGTAGTTCAGATTGTTCCCGAGTGATCCAAGATAGGTATCGCCGGGAATTCCGCCATTGCCGAGATTCTTCGAGAGAATTGTCCAGGCCCGGCCGATCGTCGCATTCGGTTGTGCAAACGGCCCCAGCGCGCCGATTCCGTAGTTGAATTCGAGCTTGTCACGGATCGGTCCATTGATGACCATCGCAAAGGCAAACGAGTTGGTGGAGCTGAACAGTGACGCCATTCCCGACGACGCAATCGCCAGCACGATTGGGAAATATTCGGGCCGGCATCCCGCCATCACGGCATTGGCAGCCACCTGCCGCACGTTGTAACTCCAAGCCGGATAAGCGCCCGCAGCCATTTTCCCAACCACATCGTCGGGGTGGTGGCTGGTGGCCTTCAACATCTGATCCACTCTCTGCTCAGTGGGGACGATGATCGGCAGAAAATCCGTGTAGCCGTTGTTGAGGTAGAATTCCTGCAGGTTGTCGGCAGTGTCGGTGAACGTAGCCGGTCCAACAGACACGCTGAGGTTTCCAACCTTTTTGTCTTCCTCGCTGAGCGGCACGGTCAGGGCGTCGACGACTTCTCGCATGAACGGTTTGCCCGTCACTGGGTCCGGGCCCTCGACGTAGACACGCACTTCTTCCGGGGTCTTGCCCCACACCGGATGTGGGGTAAAGCAGATGCGCTCGTGCGGCATGCCGCGCTTGGCGGCGTTCAAAAGCGCGAGATCTTTGAACGCCTTGGTGACCAGAGGCGCGCTCGGGATTCCCATCTTTTCCGTTGTGATGCAGTGACCGACGGTCGCTGGCGTGCAGGTGCTTCAATGGCCCACAGCCATGATGGCTGCGTTACCCTTCGCTTGGATTTCCTTCCAGAGGTTGGGGTCATCCTCCATGTACGGCCCGGCTTTTCGTCGGAACACAGTCACCACGCTCGGCATATTTCGGTTAAACCAGGCCTGGACTTGCCCGAGCAGTACATCGGAGCCGTGAAAACCCGTGTCGACGAGGTAGACGGTCTTGCCGTCAAGCGTGTCGAGGCGTGGAGCCATGGGAATGAGTTGGATAGGAGGAGGGGTGCCCTTCGGATTAACAGCTGTGATCTTACCCGCCACAAAGTCGCGACTCGAAGAGGAGGCGCTGGTAGCGTGAGGTTTCTGCTCCTGCGCTCCGGTTGCCGTACCTGCCAGGAGCGCCGGCGACATCCCAAGCAAGGACAACAGCTTCCTTCTGTTCAGAGGCCTACTCCAATCTGGCGCGGGTTCGCCCCGTCCTCAACGGCCGGCGCCGGCGCTCGTTTACACTGTCTGTCTCTTCGCAACCAGGCACTAAGCCGCAGCATTCCACTATCGGTCCATGAATTCTTCGCTGTGGGTGACAAACTCAGGATAAGCCCCCGCGCCGAGCTCGTAAAGATCCACACCCTGCTGCTCTCCTTCCGTGCTCACCCGCTGCCGATAGGCCCTGTTCAGCAGCCAATTCAAGCAGTAGGTGAGCGGAAGAACAAATCCTATCAGGGTCGCAATGCCAACCAATTGTGCAAGCCATTGGCCTGGATGAGGCGTCGACGCTTCGGTCGATCGATTGACGGCTGGCAGCCGCGCAAAAATCCCTACCGAGAGCACTCCCCATAATCCGCCCATGGCATGCGCCGAAATCGAGCCTCCTGGATCGTCCACCGACATGTGCAGCTCCAACCACTCGACCGCAAACATGACGAGAACTCCCGCTATGGCACCGATCAATGCAGCCGCGAGTGGCTGAATCAAGGCGCACGCGCCGCTGCTTGCCGCGAGCCCTCCAATCCAGCCGTTCGCAGTCAGCGAAGCATCGGGTTTGCCGAACCTCGTGTTGGTGACCAATGCGGCAGCTAGCGCGGCCGACGCAGCGGACACAAGCGTGTTGATCGCAACCCGCACGGCAACGCCGGTTTCCGCGCCGTTGAACAGAATCGCGCAAGATGAGTTGAGTCCCCACCACCCGGCCAGGGCTAGAACACACCCGAACAAAACCAGCACGGCATTGTGGCCTGGAATGGCGCTGGGCATACCGTCATTGGTGTACTTTCCTCGTCGCGGACCGAGAATCCAAGCGATGGCGAGCGCGCTCAAACCGCCCACCCCCTGGATCGTGCTCGCGCCCGCTGAGTCGATAAACCCTTGTCCCAGGCCGTAATTAGAGCCGAGCTGCGCAAGCCAACCTCCACCCCACACCCAATGCGCGAACAGGGGGTAGGTCCAGCCCGCCAGCACGACTGTGGAGATCGAACAGGCTCCCAGCCGCCAGCGCTCAGCTCCCGCGCCGAGCGGAATCAGGGCTGCCAATCCGGCACTGAGCATCCCTAACAGCGCCGCCAGAGACGCCGGCGAGCCGTCGAGTGGCACATGATGCAAAAACAGATACCCATCCGACAGCCAGCTCCACGGCTTACCGCCGATTGTCAACCAGTGTGACGCTTGGTTCGGCAAACCTTGGAAAGCAAAGCCGCAGACGAAGTAGGTCAATGCCGCGATCGAAACCACACACAACGACGACATCATCAGCTGCGCCGCGCTGCGTGAGCGGCCCAGGCCCGTATTGATCAGCGCCAGTCCTGCACCGGCAAGAGGAACGAGCAGAATGAAAATCATGCAAAGCGCACTCGTATCGGACAGGGCGGGAGCGAGGCCAGACATTACTCGCGCTCACTTCGATGGACGGGATGCGCGCGGACTAGCAGCACCAACCCGACAATCTCCACGCCGAGGCCGGCCAGCACAAAAGCGGCGCGCGGCACGTCCTCCATCAGCAGCGCTACCGATGTCAGAACGATCGCCCAGCCCGACACCAGCAGCACCAATCCCAGGATTTTCATGCGCCAAGCTCGTAGACCTGCGCGGCCAGGAGCCGCGCGGGTCAACATTGCGACGTTCAGCGATTTGCTGGGTGAGACGGAAGGAATCGCTACCAGGTTCCGCCCACGCCGCGTAAGCGTAGCATCAGGGACCACACCCATCCAGTCGATTTTTCGCGAGCAAAAGGCGCGATGCTCGTGCTACGGGTTGAGGGAGCCGAACGGGGCATCACGGTAACATTCAAGGGCGGCCTGGGCCTGAAGCAATGGCTTCGGCCCAAGCCTCGCAGCAGCCGACGGTTGGTTGTGAGTTGCTTCGACGACGATCAAGAGCGCCTTCTCCTTCTGGTCGACTCCTGGTCGCCGAACTTTCTGCCGGGAGTCGCTGCCAACAGTCTCCTGCGATGCGCGAGCACACCGGAACGCCTGTTCGCACCGAACAGTAGGCGAATCGCGCATTCTGATCGTATTTGCCTAACAGTGAGATCGGCCACCGCAGACATCGACCACAACTTTTTCATCGGACAGGTGTTTTATCTCCGGCAGTCGAAATGGGTGTTTGAGCCTTAGCAGTCACGTCATACAGACAGGAGATAAGCGTATGCGGAATCTTAAAGCAACGGGTGTGTTCTTGACGATCTTGGCCGCCTTGGGCCTTTCCAGCTGCGCGGGATCAGCTTCGAATGACGGCAATCCAGGAAGTTCCAACGAAGCCAATGTGTTTACCGTTGGCACAGACGCGCCGCTGCCGAGCGTGATTTCCTGCCAAGTCTTGGTTACGGGGGTTACGCTGAACAACGGCAGCACCAACGTGCCGGTGCTTACAACGCAACAAGTCGTCGATTTTGCTCAATTGAGTGGCCTGCACCAGCTTTTGGATCTCAATGCGGTTCCGCCGGGAACCTATATGTCCGCAACGGTCACCGTGGCAAATCCCGTCATCGCATTTATCGACACGACCCAGAATCCGCCGGCCGTCAATACGATCAACGGCACGCTCAGCCAGTCGACGGTTACGGTAAACCTCGTCAATCCTTTTGTAATCAATTCGGCCGATCTGGTCGGACTGCGTATGGAGTTCGATCTGGCCCAATCGCTACAAACCGACGCGAACGCGCAGATAACAGGAGTGGTAAACCCCGTATTTCACATGCAATTGTTCAGTGCCACCGATCCAGACGCCTCGATCGATGATTTTCTGGCTGGCGTGGTCGGTGTGACCAGCGACTCGTCGTTTGTCGTCCAAGGACCCAAGGGTCGGCAGTGGACGGTGCAAACCAACAGCAACACTATGTTCGACGATCCGAGCGAGCCGATCAGCTCATTCACAACGAACACGATCGTTCAGATTTCAGGCCAGCTCGATCCCGTCAGCAAGGACATCGATGCGTCTGAAATCGAGGTCCTATCCAACGACAAGTTTTTCCTGGCTGGCTTATTCACTAGCATTCGCCCGCCATCGGGTCCGGCGACGCAGGCGGATTTGTACGTTCGCGCCGAGCTTCCTGACCTGAACGGCATCCAGGATGGTCAGATCACCACGCTTACGCTGAACGGCAGTGAGACGTACAAAATTGCCAACGTCAACAGCCCCATCACCACCCTGCTGTTCAATAACTCCTTGCTGGCGGCAGGGCAGTCGGTTGGGATTGGCGGATCGCTCGTTACCAACAACGGCGTTCCGATACTGACCGTTCATCGGGTGGTCCTGCGTCGCCAGGGCCAGGCCGGACCGTGGGTACCTGGCAGCACAGTCGTCCAGAGCGGGAACAACGGCAGCTTCCAGTTCACTGACAACTGGACGGCAGGAGTGCTGCTGCCCAACCCATTGACGGTGTACACAACCGATGCAACCAACTTCATCAATCTCAGCGGTCTGTCCGCCTTGACCGGGTCACAGCCGATTCCCCTTCGCGTGGTCGGTTTCATTTTCATGGATTCCGCGACAAACGCGCCGGTCATGGTCGCACGCAGCGTGGAGCAGGTCGAAGACTAGATCCAAGCGGCGTTCTGCCAGACAAAGCGCCGCCGTCCGGCTTCGCTGGGGAGCAGGGCGGCGGCGCTCTGGTTTGCGGCCGTCGGTGCTATTAAGCAATTTCAGCGAGAGGCGAATCGAGAATGGCTATTCCATGCGCACCGCAACGAGTTGTTTGCCCTCGACGCGTACCTCGATGGCCATCGGGGGACGAATGCCCGCCCCAGCGATGACTTCTCCGCGAACCAGTCCGTCATCGGACGAGCCCCCATAGCGCAGAAGATCGTAGACGGTGCGATTGCAGGTGTCGACGACCATCGGATGAGAGGCGTGAAAGTTATAGTCGCTGGCCAATTTCCCCAGATCGGTCACGTAATCGAGGTCGCACGTACCAAAAGGTTCGCGCAAGGAAAATGCCCAGTAACTGCCATCCGGCAGGCGCACGATCATGGCCGCTACGGGTTCAGAGGTAATTGGATCACGAAAGAAAAATCGCTTGCCCGCCCACGCCTTCGCCAATTCCTCCGTCGTTGCCACCGGCCCCGGTCCAACGGGCCCACTTACGGTGTGCTTCGGAGGCTCCGCCGCGACAGGCGGTGCAGCTTCGGTCGGTTCCGCGACGGGCCGGTCCGCGTGTAAGGTAGAGCCTCGCTGCCAAAGGAAGAAGGCGCCCCCGCCGATACACACCGTCAGGCCTCCTGCCACGATCCAGATCAGGTGCTGCGAAACACGGTCGCGAAACGGCGGACGTGGCGAGGCAGACGCTGAAGCCGCGGCTGTGTTCGGCTTCGCACCGGCCCGGATGCCAGGGATGCTAGGCTGCACGGGCTTGAATGGATCTATCCTCTGATCGTCGGGCATGCTGGGCTATCTGGCAAAGACACCTTCAGATTGAAGCGACGATGCTGGAAATGCAAGAAGGCAATGCTGGCAGGTGTTGACGTTTTGGCATGCTGCAAGGCCAACCCTTCGACCGATGCGAGCTGCATGACTCAGGCGGGACGGTCCAAACTCACCGAATGATGCGCCACATATTCGTGCAGGTTCGCCAACATCAACAACAGGTCCAACATCCGCTCGCGCTGTTCGGGAACAGGATCGCCCACCTCTTCCTCCAGATTCTGGACAATGAGAAGCGCGTCCGTCAGCAGCCATTCCAGATCCGCGGGGGTCAGTGCCCTCTGTTCGCGGCAGCGGGTGAACGTATGATTTGTGCGGACCAACGCCTCATCGAGGAAATGATCCAGGCAAAGCTGTTCGCTCGCCAGCGCGGTGGGGATCGACCTTGCACACGGGGACTTTCGGCAATGTCGCAAGACGCCAGAATCCATGGCCACACCCCAATAACCTCGGAAAAATCGTAGTCACCGAGGCACGTGCCGCAGAGCGTATCACAGTTTTTCTTGTCGTGCGGAAGTATCCAGGTTTCGAGTACCTCATCGGTAAATCGGCCCGGTCCAGGCCAGTTGTCATTGGCAACGCGGACATCGGTGGTGAGCAAGCTGCGCCGGTGCCACCTTGCTAAGCTGCCGGAGATGAGCAGGGTCTGAGACTTCGCTCAAGCCGCCGCGCCGTGGCACTTTTTGTATTTCTTGCCGGATCCGCACGGGCAGGGATCATTTCTCCCGACCTTCGCACCCGAACGCACCGGTTTGGGTGCTTCTGCCTGTGCCGGACCCGCCTGAAACTGCAGATTGCGCGTCTGGCGCAGTTGGCGCTGCTCGATTTGCTTGGCTTCCTCCTGCGGTTTGGCCGGCTGCATCAGGAAAAGGAACCGCACCGCCTCGGTGTCAATGCGGTTCATGAGGTCGTCGAACAGGGTGAAGGCCTCCTTCTTAAACTCGACCAGCGGATCCTTTTGCCCGTAGCCCCTGAGTCCGATGCCCTCTTTCAAATGATCGAGGGTCAGCAGGTGGTCCTTCCACTGCGCGTCGACGATATCCAGCAGGATATGCCGCTCGAGCCAGCGGAGCGTCGGGGGTGTAAAAACCGTCTCCTTGCTTTGGTATCGCTCCTGGACCTTCATGTGCAGCGCGGCAGATAGCTCGTCGTGATTCATCTGCGTAACATCGACACCCGCCGTCTTCAAGTCGATGCCGAATTGATTGAGCACTTCGTTGGCGAATTGGGTCACGTTCCATTGATCGGGGTGCTGGTCGCGCGGACAATACATCTCCACCAGCTCGTCGGCGATAGCAGCAGCGCGCTCGAGTACGAATTCCTTTTGGTCGCGTCCCTCCAAGAACGACCGCCGCAGCGAATAGATCGTCTCCCGCTGCTTGTTCATTACGTCGTCGTACTCGAGCAGATGTTTGCGAGCCTCGAAGTTCTGGGCCTCAACGCTCTTCTGAGCGTGCTCGATCCGCTTGCTAATCATCCGCGACTCGATGGGAATACCCTCCTTCATCCCCAGTGCGTACATCAATCCCTTTACGCGCTCTCCTCCGAAAATTCGCAGCAGATCATCTTCGAGCGATAGAAAGAATCGCGATGAGCCCGGATCTCCTTGACGTCCCGCGCGGCCGCGAAGCTGGTTATCAATGCGGCGAGCCTCGTGCCGCTCTGTGCCCAGAATGTGCAATCCGCCGAGCGCCACGACTTCATTGTGTTCGGCGCGGCACTGCTCGGCAAACTGATCGAAAATGGGCTTCCACTGCTCGAGCGGCACCTGAAAAATCTTGCCTTCCTGTTGAAAAAGCACCATGGCCGCACTGCCGGCGCCATCGCTTCGGCCCGCGCCATTCGATCCTGTCCCACCCGCTCCCGTCGATTTTGGTACAAGGGCTGCATCCGCTTCGGCCGCCGTTGCGCTGCCGCTCTCAGGGCTAATCACCGAGCCCGCCGGTGCGTAGGGCATCGCGAGCTTGTTCTTGAGGCAAAAATCGCGTGTCATGGCCTCGGGGTTACCACCCAGGAGAATATCGGTCCCGCGGCCAGCCATATTCGTGGATACGGTGACCGCGCCCTTGCGTCCAGCCTGCGCGATGATCTTCGCTTCGCGCTCGTGCTGCTTGGCGTTGAGAACCTGATGAGGGATTCCCGCCCTCTTCAGCAGCTCTGAGATTTTTTCCGACTTCTCGATCGAGATGCTTCCGACCAGCACAGGCTGGCCCGTTCCATGGTATTGGCGAAGCCCCCCGGCATAGGTGCCGTCCTCCTGCAGGATGCCGTTGACCGCCGCTTCGAATTTCTCGGCTTCCGTGCGGTAGACAACGTCTGGATGCTCGATGCGAATTAGCGTCTTGTTCGTCGGGATGGCGACGACTTCCAGTTTGTAGATTTTGTCGAATTCCGGCGCCTCGGTTTCCGCCGTGCCGGTCATTCCCGCAAGCTTCTTGTACATGCGGAAGTAATTCTGGAAGGTAACGGTCGCAAGGGTTTGATTTTCGCGCTCGATCTTGGCACCTTCTTTGGCCTCGACAGCTTGGTGCAAGCCATCGGACCATCTCCGCCCGGGCATCTGCCGCCCGGTGAATTCGTCGACAATCACGACCTCGCCATCTTTGACCACGTAGTCCACGTCCCGTTCGAAAAGAGTGTGTGCGCGGAGTCCTTGGTAGACATGGTGGATGATCTCCATGTTCGAAGGATCATAGAGATTGCCAAGATTCAGTAGGCGCTCGGCTTTCGACACGCCTTCTTCGGTCAGCGTCGCGGTGCGCATCTTTTCGTCGATGGTGTAGTCGATGTCGCGGATCAGTTTGGGGATTACCTTGTCGATCTTGTAGTACTTGTCTGTCGATTCCTCGGCAGGACCGGAAATAATCAGCGGCGTGCGCGCCTCGTCGATCAGGATCGAGTCCACTTCGTCCACGATCGCGAAGTGATGCCCGCGCTGCACGCACTGCGCGAGGTCGTACTTCATGTTGTCGCGCAGATAATCGAAGCCAAATTCGTTGTTCGTGCCGTAGGTAACATCGGCGGCATAGGCAGCGCGTCGCTGCGCGTCATCCAGATCGTGGACGATGACGCCCACACTCAGCCCCAGCAGGCGGTAAATCGGCGACATCCATTCCGCGTCGCGGCGGGCTAGATAATCGTTCACTGTTACGATGTGCACGCCCTTCCCCGCTAGCGCGTTCAGGTAAGCCGGCAGTGTCGCGACGAGAGTTTTGCCTTCCCCCGTCTTCATCTCGGCAATTTTGCCCTCGTGCAAAACCACCCCTCCGATCAGTTGCACGTCAAAATGCCGCATGTTGAGCGTCCGGCGCCCCGCCTCACGCACCAGCGCAAACGCGTGTGGCAACGCCGGTTCGAGCGCCTCCTGCAATTTGCGCTTATAGTCGGGGTCGTCGCGCTCCAGATCCTTGACTCGCTCCCCTACCTCGGCCCTAAGCGCCGTGGTGTGCGAGCCAAAGTCCCGCTCGGAGAGCTTCTCGATCTCCGGCTCGAGCGCG
Organism: Candidatus Acidiferrales bacterium; assembly: GCA_035622155.1. Taxonomy (GTDB): domain Bacteria; phylum Acidobacteriota; class Terriglobia; order Acidiferrales; family UBA7541; genus Palsa-295. Next base: position 158,365 of record DASPVW010000036.1, on the reverse strand, counting down.
TTGATCGCTGCTACCGCGGGCTGGATGCGCCTGACGTCGCGCTCGTGCTTGGTGCCGATGAAGCGCGCGACTACGCTGTCGATAACCCTTTCAACGTCCATCTCGTATGGGTGTCATGCTGGCCCGAAGAAAGCGAAATCGGGCAGCGACGGCATATTCTCCAAATCCGTTCTGAGCCTTTCGATGCTCACTACCGCATTGTAGCCGTTCCAGCCATTTGCGCAAACACAAGGTGCCAAGCCCAGTTTGTACAACTCCTCTAGAAACAGCCCACGGTCGCCCGCGACCGGTCCGCCGATCTAGTCATGGCCCGAGCCTGAAAATGGGCCCGAGCGTATAATCGCGCGAATGGGAACCGAACGACTCGACCAGGCCGGCCGCGAAAAGCGCTTTGCCGCGCTGGCGTCGGTGGGCTCGGCCCTAGCGCTGGTTGCTCTGAAGGTGACGCTGGCCGCTGTGACAGGCAGCTTGGGCGTGCTGTCGGAAGCGTTGCACTCCATTTTAGATCTTGTGGCGGCGGTCATTACCTATCTTTCCGTTCGTGTCGCCGACAAGCCGGCCGACGCCGAGCATCTCTACGGTCACGGCAAAATCGAAAGCTTTTCCGCGTTCGTCGAGACAGCGCTGCTGGTCCTGACCGCGATCTACATCATCTGGGAAGCGTTCGACCGCCTGCTGCTGCGCCAGGTGCACATTCGCCCGAGCCTGGCGGCCATCGGCATTCTGTCGGTGTGCATGGGAATCGATTTTGCGCGGGCGCGGGCGCTTGATCGCGTGGCGAAAAAACATCCCAGCGAAGCTTTGGAAGCCGATGCGCTGCATTTCTCGACCGACGTGTGGAGCACGTTGGTTGTCATCGTAGGAATCACGGGCGCTTGGCTGGGAATCCAGTTCGATCTTCCTTGGCTCGGCATGCTTGACGCCGTGGCGGCGCTCGGCGTGGCGGGCGTGATCCTGTGGATTGGCTCGCGGCTTGGCAAGCGCACGATTGAGGCACTGTTGGATGTGGCGCCCCTCGGGCTGCGCGAGCGCATTGTGAAGGCGGTTGATGAAACCGAAGGTGTGCTGCAAACCGAGCGGGTGCGCGTGCGTCGTGCCGGGCAGCGTTATTTTGTGGACGTGACGATCAGCGTTCCGCGCTCGGCCAGCCTCGAACAAGCCCATGCCGCCAGCGATGCCGTCGAGCGAAGCATCGAGCGGATCATTCCCGCCGACATTGTGGTTCACGTCGAGCCGCGTCGACCGATCGACGAGCCAATTTTCGAAACCATACGCGCGATCGCACTGCGGCACGGGCTCGCGATCCATGAGCTTGCCGCGCACCACTACGACGGTCGTCTGTTCGTCGAGCTGCATCTGGAAGTGGACGAGGATGCGAGCCTGCGCGAGGCCCATCGACGCGCCACCGAGCTCGAAGAGGAAATTCAGCACGTCACGGCCCCAGGCACCCGGATTAACATTCACATCGAGCCGCTCGGTGCCCGCGTGGCGAGCGCGGAGGAGATGAAGGAACTGTCGCGCTCGGTGCAGGAGTTCCTGAATTCGCTCCCTCGAGAATATCGCGAGCTAGCCGATTGCCATGAAGTACATGTGCGCAGCGTCGATCACAAGATTCTCGTCTCCTGCCATTGCGCGATGGACGGCAACCTGCCCATCACCCAAGTCCACGATCTGACGGCCGCGTTCGAAAATCGTGTGAAGGAACATTTCCCACAAATCTACCGGCTGACGATTCATCCCGAACCGGTCGACGAAAGCTGATGGCGCGCCGCGAAGACCTGCGCCGCGAAGGCGATCACAACCGGAAAGCATTCCAGAACGTAGCGCGGCTCCGGCGTTTCGACGGCCGTCGCGAAAAACGCCGTGCGCAACAGCACGAACACGATCAACAGGGCCCAGCCTGGTGATCGTCGCGAGATCCACGCACCCGCTAGTGCGAGAGCAACGTAGACGCCGTTCACCCCCACAAGAGCCAGCGTGACGATGAGATCTTTGCGATCGTCTTCCCACTGGCTTCGAAGCGGGAGAAGCTTCCCTGAGTATGGCAGCAGCTCGACGCGGGGCGTGAACCACATTGCAACGGAGCGGAACAGCGGAATATCGACGTACGTGCGCAGGGGGCGTCGGGCCGTGCGTTCGCGCGCAATTTCGGCGAAGCCGCCATCCTGTTCCGGTGTAAGCATCAGCCGAGTGTTGTACGACGCAAGCAGCATCCCGACGCGGTCGCGCTCCTGCGGGGAATCGAAGGCGCTTGCCGGAAGGCTTGCAAGCGGAATCTCCTCCTCTTCGAGCTTCCAAAGCGTCAAGTAGACGTCGCCGAAGCGCCAAAGCCAGGTCGCCGTCCAGGCGTTGAATCCGGTCGGCACAAGCTCGCTCGGTAAGTTCACGTAGCGGGGCGCGAGAAACTGCACTTCATGGAGGCTGCGCCAATTTCTCGCGGCCCAGGGCAGCAGCGGCACCACTAGCCCGACGCCCACGAGCACGGTCGCGCGCGCGAGTTTCATCCAGTCGACTGGCCGCCACCATCGCAGGATCAGTGCAACTCCCGCCGCGACCAGCAGCAGCGCCGTCTCGGGACGCACAAGTGCTCCGAAGCCGCCCACCAGGCCCGCGAGAAACCACGGGCTGATACCCCTAGCCGGCAAACCCTCTCCTGTGTACGCCCCCAGCACCAGCAGGAGACCGAGTGCGGTGAGAAATGTGGCCAGCGTCTCGGTGAGAACAGCCGTGATGTAGTTCGCGGTAAATGGGCACAGTGCGGCAAGCCACAACGCTGCCAGCGCCGTGCGACGGCGTGAAGCCTCCGGAGCAAGCCGGGCCGCTAGCAGAGCGATCGCCAAGCATGTGGCCAGGTCCACACCCAATTGCACGATCATCACGGCGCGGGAGGATTCACCGGCAATCGCAAAAACTGCTGCGAGAAAGGCGGGATAGCCGGGCATGCGCATGTCGAGCGGAACCAGGCGGCCGTTTACCACACCGCCGTAGACGCCGTTCTTCAGCCAATTCCAGGCCAGTTGGATGTAGAATGGGCTATCTCCTGAACCGGTGACGGGAAATTTCAGTATAAAAAAAAGACGAAGCGCAAGCCCGGCAAGTACAGCGGTAGCCGCATTTACGCGCATCCAACCTGTTGTGGTCATTGACAGTTTTCTGATGGACCGCTAGCTTGAGATGTCCCGATGGCTGAACGCAAGCCCATTTTCTACGATGAAGAACGTCGGCGCTGGCGCCGGACGCGACTGGCGCTGGAAGTGGCGGGTTCCTTGTTTACCCTGGTGCTCGTCATTTTCCTGGCCAACGTCGTACGCAACCCGGAGTTGCCGAACCTTCTCCGCCCGGACACGCACGAAGGCCTGCACGCCCTCCCCAGCAAGCAGAAAGCGGGCGTGGTGCGGAGACCTCGGAAACGGAAGGTCGCCGCGCTCGGCCATGTGCCCCAAAACTATGATCCGCTGCGCGCCGCCTTCTATGTAAGTGATGACTACACAAGCCTCGCCTCGCTCGAATTGCATTATCACGATCTGGACCTGTTGATTCCCGAGGCGCTGCACGCCGTATTGGCCGACGGTAAGCTGGTCGCGGACCAAGACCAGAATCTCACTTCATTTCTGCAGAACCTCGCCAAGCGCACACCCCCGGTCGAGCTGCCGGTGATGGCGATGGTCAACAACTACGACGCGGTCAAGAACCAGTGGTGTCCCCCGGGATTTCTCCAGATGCTCGCCAATCCCGCGGCGCGAGCGCGTCTGGCCAGCCAACTCGAGGAGTATGCCGACGCGGAGCATCAATCTGGCATCGTCGTCGACTTCGAATCACTGCCGACGTCCAGCCAGAAGGATATGCAGGCTTTCACGCACGACCTCGCCGTGGGATTGCACGGCAAAAATTTGAAGCTGATGGTAGGCCTACCGGCGGCGGATTGGAGCTACGACTACAGATATTTCGCCTCGCAAGCCGACGCCATCATTTTGATGAACTACGACTTCCGGTGGTCTTCGTCCGATCCTGGTCCCATCGCACCCCAGGATTGGTTCCTACGCAACATCGACAACATGGTGAAGCTCGTGCCACCAGAAAAACTGGTGATGGGCATCGCCAATTACGGCTATGACTGGCCGGCGAAAACCAAGCACGATCCGCACCCGCTGGCGCAATCCGTGACGTTTCAGCAGGGTGTCATTACGGCTGTCGAGTCAGGCGCCGACATGACGTTCGATTCCGATTCTTTCAACCCGCACTACTCCTATGCAGATGAGAACAACCGCGCGCACACGGTATGGTTGACCGATGGAGTGACCGCCTACAACCAATTACGCGCCGCCGAGCGTGCCGGCGTGCAGGGCACGGCTTTGTGGCGCCTCGGCATGGAGGATCCATCTATCTGGTCGATCTGGGATGCGACGCATGCTGACGATGCCACGCGGGCCAAGCTGGAAGATGTTCCACCAGGCTACGATCTAATTCGCGAAGGTGATGGCGACATCTGGAAAATCACGGCGACGCCGCAAAGTGGGCGACGTTCGTTTGAATACGACGCGGACTCAGATACCTTTGACGACGAAAGCTTTTTGAACTATCCGCTGTCATGGCGCATCCAGCAGATGGGTGCCGCGCCAGGGAAAATCGCCCTCAGCTTTGATGATGGGCCAGATCCGGTGTGGACGCCGAAAATTCTCGATATCTTAAGGCAGAAGCAAGTACCAGCGGCCTTCTTCGTTATCGGTGAATCGGCGAATCAATACACCGACATCGTGAAGCACGCCTACGCCCAGGGGGACGAGATCGGCAACCACACGTTCACGCATCCGGAGTTCGATCTCGAGCGGCTGAGCAGGACGGAGCTCCAGGTTCAGCTGAATCTCACCGAGTTACTTCTGGAGAGCTACCTCGGCGTCAAGACCACGCTGTTCCGTCCCCCCTATGGGATCGATCATCAGCCAGAAACCGCGGCGGAGGTCCAGCTGCTGCCGATTCCGCAATCGATGGGATACATGATCGTGGGCGCCCGGATCGATCCGCACGATTGGGGTGAGCCGAACGGCAAACCGCCCGCGCCCGTGAGCACAATTGTCCAGCGCGTTCTTGCCGACGCCGAAGCTCATCGGGGCAACATCGTCCTGCTGCACGACGGCGGCGGGGACCGCAGTCACACCGTGGCGGCACTGCCCCAAATCATCGACGCTTTGCGGGCCAAGGGCTACCAGTTCGTGTCCGTCGCCGACCTGCTCGGGCAGCAACGGGACCAAGTGATGGTGCCGCTCAGCCACCGGGAATGGCTTCTAGCACGTTCCGATGCCTTCATTTTCGAGGTTTTCCGCTGGTTGCGGTCGAGCATCGCCTTCATTTTTGCCGCAGGCATTTTGCTGGTCAGCGGCCGCGCGCTGGTTGTGGGCATTTTGGCCCTGGTAGAAAAGATGAGGCCTGCTCCGCAAGACCATCCCGAATATCAGCCGAACGCGAGCGTTCTCATCCCGGCCTATAACGAAGAAGCGGTTATTGTCAGCACGGTTCGCGCAGCGCTGGGTTCGAATTATCCGAACCTCGAAGTGCTAGTTGTCGACGATGGCTCCATCGACCGGACCGCAGAGCTCGTGCGCGCGAATTTCGGGCGCGATCGGAGGGTGCGCCTACTGATGCAGAGCAATCACGGCAAACCGTCGGCGCTCAATCACGGGCTGGCCGAGGCAGCCGGCGAAATCGTCGTCTCGATTGACGCGGATACGATTGTCGATCCGGAAGCGGTGCCCCGGCTCATTCGACACTTCGCGGACCCAACGGTCGGAGCGGTGGCTGGCAACGTAAAGGTGATGAATCGCAATCGCTGGATCACCCGTTGGCAGGCACTGGAGTACATCACCAGCCAGAATCTCGAGAAGCGGGCTTTCGATCTGCTTAACTGCATTCCTGTGGTGCCCGGAGCAGTGGGGGCGTGGCGCACCGATGTGCTCCGCGGCAACGGCGGTTTTTCCGGCGATACGGTGGCGGAAGATACCGACCTGACGTTGACGATACGGCGCAACGGCTGGAAAATCCTGTACGACGAAGAGGCGATTGGGCGCACCGAAGCTCCAGAGAATGTTGATACGCTGGTCCGGCAGCGATTCCGCTGGACGTTCGGAACACTCCAGGCCGTCTGGAAGCATCGCGACACGGCTGGTAATCCGCGCTACGGCACCTTGGGCTGGATTGCCATTCCCAATATCTTCCTATTCCAGATTGTGCTTCCGCTCGTCTCACCGATCATTGACCTGTTGTTTTTGATGTCGCTCGGTCTGTGGGGGCTCGCGCAGCTCCGCGTTGCCCGCCTACCGCAGCTATGGACCTCTCAGGACGTGGAGCGCTCGCTGATTTTCTTTGCGATCTTCATGGTGATCGACCTTTTCACTTGCGTTGTGGCGTTCGCATTGGAAAAGCGCGAAGACTGGACACTGCTCGCGCCATTGATCCTCCAGCGCTTCTATTACCGCCAGATGATGTACGTGGTGCTGTTCAGCGCGCTCAAGGAAGCGATCCGAGGACGGCCTGTGGGCTGGCGCGGTGTGGAGCCGCAATTACCCGCTCAGCCCCCGCCTGCCACCGTTGCGCAGGCTTGATTTCCTGGCTGGCTTCAGCGCTTTGCATCGGGCAGGTGGCCCTGGCTCGACAGAAAGTCGTATTCCTTTTGCGAGAAGGCGCACAACTCTGATAGCATGGGGTGGTTGGTGGGCTGCACCTCGAGGTCTGGGGGCGGCACCGGAGGACCTATGAGTGTTCGACCCCTCGCGGGCAACGGGAAAATCACCGTACCCGACGTCGCTTCCCGTAAGTCCGGTTCGCTTTCTCCCCTTTCCGGCAAACAACTAAATATCACCTGTATCACCGCCTACGACTATCCGACCGCGCGCCTTTTGGACGAGGCAGGTGTGGATATTCTGCTCGTCGGTGACTCGCTCGGCATGGTCGTGCTGGGCTATGACAGCACGCTGCCGGTCACACTGGATGACATGATTCATCACACGCGCGCGGTGAGCCGTGGTACCCGTCGCGCGCTCGTTGTCACGGACATGCCGTACGGCAGCTTTCACGTTTCGCTCGACGAATCGGTACGGAATGCCGTTCGCCTGGTGAAGGAAGGCGGCGCCGAGGCAGTGAAAGTGGAAGGCGGGGAGCGACGGATTGAGTTGATCGCGCGGCTCGTCCAGGCGGAGATTCCCGTGATGGGTCACGTGGGCCTGACGCCGCAATCGTTGCACGCCCTCGGCGGATTTCAGGTGCAGGGCAAGACCACCGATGCGGCAAGGCAAGTGGAGCGCGATGCCCGTGCCGTGGAGGCCGCGGGCGCCTTTGCCGTGGTGCTGGAATCGATGCCACGCGAACTGGCCGCGCGCATTACGGAAAAGCTGTCCATCCCCACTATCGGCATAGGCGCTGGACCGGATTGTGACGGGCAGGTGCTCGTGTTTCACGATCTGGTCGGATACGCAACCGAGCACAAGCCGAAGTTCGTCCGAGAATATGCGAACCTCTCAGCGGAAATCTCACGCGCAGCTGCCGAGTACTGCAGCGATGTGCGCAGCGGTCGCTTCCCGTCCGATGCCGAGTCCTATCATTCGGCAACGGAGCGGCGAGAACAGCTTCCCATGCGCGAACCGACGCAATCCAGGTAAAACTTCGCCGCGAGCGTGCCCGTGAAGGAGAATGAATGAACATCGAAGATCTTCGTACACTCTACGATTACAATTCCTGGGCCAATCACCGCGCACTCGAGGCCTGTGCAGCCGTGACGCCGGCCGAGTTCACACGCGATCTAGGCTCGAGCTTCCGGTCGCTGCGCGATACGCTCGCGCATATCTACGGTGCGGAATGGATTTGGCTGGAACGCTGGCACGGGCGCACGCCGGCCGCACTTCCGTCCTCCACCGACTTTCCCAATCTTGAGACGACGCGCCGCCGATTTGCCGAAATCGATCGCGATCTGGTCGATTACGTCGCCTCGCTGACAGCCGGGGATCTGCAACGGGTGATGGACATCAAAACCACCGCGGGTGCCGTGTACTCTCAGCCGCTCTGGCAAATGCTCCAGCACCTGGCCAACCACAGCACGTATCACCGCGGCCAGGTCACCACCTTGCTCAGGCAACTGGGGGCCAAGGCCGTGAGCACGGATTTGATTGGGTTCTATCGCGAGCGTGCCGCGCAGGCCAAGGCATAGGGCCGCGGCCTTTCCGCGTTTGTGCAAACTCGGCCGCCTACCGTCGCCCTGCCCGATGGAGACAATTCACACGGTCGCGTGGATGAAGCACGTTGCCGCTGAGGCGCGCCGGCAGGATCGCGTCATCGGCCTTGTACCCACGATGGGCGCGCTCCATGAGGGGCATCTCTCTCTGGTCCGCGCAGCGCAAAAGCAGTGCTCGCCTGTGGTTGTTTCGATTTTCGTAAACCCCAAGCAGTTCGGACCTGCCGAAGATTTTCAGAAATATCCGCGCACGCTCGAAGCAGACTGCAGGTCTCTCGAACAACATGGTGTGGATTATCTGTTTGCTCCTTCGCCCGAGGAAATCTACCCGGCGGCATTTCGCACGGCGGTTGTTGTCGAGGGGCTGAGCGAGCGTCTGGAAGGGCGCTTGCGCCCGGGTCATTTTCGCGGCGTTACCACAATCGTTCTGAAGCTGCTGGAAATCGCGCAGCCACGGCTGGCATTCTTCGGCCGCAAGGATGCGCAACAGGTTCGCATCATCCGCCAAATGGCTCTCGACCTGAACCTGGATGCGGAGATCGTGGTCTGCCCCATCGTGCGCGAGTCCGACGGACTGGCACTCTCGTCTCGAAATGCCTATCTGCGAGGCGCCGACCGCCAGGCCGCGACGGTCCTCTATCGCTCGCTGGATGCGGTGCGCCGGGCCATCGTTGCGGGCGAACGTAATCCGGCATACCTCCTCATGGCTTTGCGCCAGGTGATCGCCTCCGAGCGGGCCGTAACGCTGGATTATGCGGAGTTTGTGGATGCAGACACGTTTGAGCCGGTCGTAGCCTTGCGAAAAGCATCCTACGTGCTGATCGCAGCGCGGGTAGGTCAAACCCGCCTGATTGATAACGCTTTGCTTGAGCCGGCGGCCGAATCACTGAACGTAACGTTGTGACGACGTCGCTGGACTAACGATCAGGCTCGGCGTCAGGCTTCCCGAATGGCGGCCAACACCTCTGCGGCGTGACCCTTGGGCGTGACCTTCTCCCACACCTTGCGGATGATTCCGTCCGGTCCGATCCAAAATGTCATCCGCACGATACCCAGGAAAGACTTTCCGAAGAACGTTTTCATTCGGCGTGCGCCGAAGGCTTCAATCACATCAAATTCTGTATCGGCCAGCAATGGGAATTGGATTTTGTACCGCGTCTTGAATTTCGTCTGCGCATCGACGGAATCGCCGCTGCAGCCCACGACGGCAGCGTTGACAGTCTTGAATTGTTCGAGCGCACCGCTGAACTCGACCGCCTCATGTGTGCATCCAGCGGTATTGGCCTTGGGATAAAAATAGAGAATCAGGTTTTGGCCTTTGTAGTCATCCAATGAGACCTTCTTGCCGTCGTCGGCCGTGGTGTGAAACGCCGGCGCTCGGTTGCCTGCCTTCAGCATGGATTCTCCCTTTTCGCCGCCACGCTATTTCGCGAGCAGTCGCCTAAGGATCTCGTGAACGGCCTGCGGGTTGGCCTGCCCGCGCGTCTCGCGCATGACCTGTCCGATGAAGAACTTGAACACACCTTCGTTGCCGTCACGGTATTTAGAGACATTGTCGGGATGTTTTCCGATGAGTTCCCGAGCGATCTTTTCGATCGCGCCTGCATCGGTGATTTGTGCCAGACCCTCGGCGGCGATGATGTCCGCCGGGCCCTGGCCCGTGTCAAACATCTTCGCAAAGACCTTCTTTCCGCTCGCGGCGGTGATGTCGCCCTTTTCCATCCTCTCGAGCAAATCGGCTAGCGAAGATGGGGTGACCGGGCACTCCGAGATACTGGCCCCTTCTTTCAGGTGCCGAAGCAGCTCGACGGAAATCCAGTTAGCGGCGGCTTTCGGTGGACCGCCTGCCGCCACGACGGCCTCGAAATAATCGGCCAGGGCGCGGGTCGCGGTCAGCACGCTTGTGTCATAGGGCGTGATGCCGTAACGCGCGAGAAAACGAGCGGTCTTCTGATCAGGCAGCTCCGGCATCGACCTGAGCACTTGCTCTCGCAGGGCGGCCCCGATTGAGACCGGAAGCAAATCGGGGTCGGGGAAATAGCGATAGTCATGGGCGAACTCTTTCGACCGCATCGGCTCGGTGCGGCCCGCGGCGACGTTCCACAGCCGCGTCTCCTGCACCACGGTGCCCCCCGATTCCAAAACGGCGATCTGCCGCTCAATTTCGTATTCGAGCGCGTGGGTGAGATAACGGAATGAGTTCAGATTCTTGACTTCCGCTTTGGTGCCGAACTTCGTTGCCCCGCGCAGCCGCACACTGACGTTCGCGTCGCAGCGAAGTGAACCTTCCTCCATGTTGCAGTCGCTCACTTCGGTGTACTCAAGAATCTGTTTGAGCGTGTTCAGATACTCGTAGGCCTCGGCGGGAGTCCTGAGATCCGGCTCGGAGACGATCTCAATGAGCGGAACACCGCACCGGTTGAAATCAATGTGGCTCCACCGGTCTGAGTCGGCAAATCCCTCGTGCAGGCTTTTCCCCGCATCGTCTTCCATGTGAAGCCGAGTAATGCCAATGCGCTTTCTCTCGCCTGCCACTTCCGTTTCAATCACGCCGCCCGTTGCGAGCGGCAGCTCGTACATCGAGATTTGATAGCCCTTGGGCAGATCGGGATAAAAGTAGTTTTTACGCGCAAAACGTGACCGCTCCTGGATTGTGCACCGAAGCGCCAGCGATGCTCGGATCGCCAATTCCAGCGCTCGCCGGTTGAGCACCGGCAGTGCCCCAGGCAAACCCAGGCAGACGGGGCAGGTATTGACATTCGGAGCGGCGCCGAATTGGGTCGAGCATCCGCAGAATGCCTTGGTCAGCGTTTGAAGCTGCGCGTGCGCCTCGAGTCCAATAACCGCTTCATAGCGGGCCCTCACATCGGGCCCGATACGCAGTGTTTCTGTCGTCGTTCGAGCCATCATGGATTGAAAATTATAACATCGGCCAGTTCTGTCGCTCAGTTGTCATCGGTCATCGAGCGCTCGGCTCCCCGCCCCAGGTGTATTTCACTCCCACGCGGTAATTGTAGCCGAGGGCCGGATAGCCGACGGCATCTTGGTAGTGTTTGTCAAAGAGGTTGCCGATGTGGGCGATGGTGGAGAAACCGTGCCCCCAGTCGATGCTGTTGGCGAAATCCCACCGCACATAGCCCGGGTTGCTCGTGATGCAGGGGCTCGTGGGCGGATCGTACTGGCATACCCCGTTTACGTAGGTACTGATGAAATCGCTGTCCGTCCTTCGCCCCACGTAATGCCCCGACAGGTTCCAGTTCGTCCGCCAAAAGTGCACGTTGGCGATCAGGTTGGCAGAGTTGAGCGGTCGACGAAACAGCCGGTTGCCCGCCTCAAAGGACGGATCGAATTGGGGGCCGGCCACGAGCACTTTGGAATCGTCGTATGAGTAGTTTCCGGTGATTTGCAACCAGCGGGTGACCCGCGCGTCGAACGCCGAATTGGCCCCGAAGGCTCTCGCTTTTTCGGTGTTGAAAAAACTTCCATCGAAGGCTGGACAGTTCGGCATCGGAACACCCGATGCAAAGCTGATAATGTCGCGGAACTGGTTGTAGAATGGGGTGATCGAAATCCGCACACGGTCGGATGAGAAATACTGATCGATTCCGCCGTTCACCGTCCGGCTCTCCTCCGGTTGCAGCTCAGGACTGCAATCGGGCGGCAAAATCTCCGGCTCCGTGATTCCCTGACCGTAGGAAGCGCGCAGGCGCGTGGCGCCCCAGAAACCATGGCCTTCACGGAGCGCGTACGACGCGCCCAGGCGCGGCACGGTACGCGTGCCAAAGAAGCTGTTGGCCTCGACCCGTGCACCGACGATGGCGGTCAGGCGTCCAAACTGGCGTCGCGCTTCGAGATATCCGGCTTGATTGTGGCGTGTGGCGGTAGGGCCAATCTCGACTTCGTAATCGTACCCCACGGTGACCTCTCCCTGGTGGAAAGAGTACGTGGATTGTTCGTTGAATCCGGCCGTGTTGTATTTGCTCACGAAGGCGGGTGGAAACAAGGGCGAATAACTCACATCCTCAAAATGCCACTCGAAACCCTCGAGCTGATTCTGCCAGTGATCATTGATCGCAGCGTTCCACACAAAGTTGGCGGAAAAGTCCAGGATGTTGCTGTACTGACCCAGGACGGTCTGATCGGGAAGCAGCGTCTGACCCGGCTGGCCAGCACCGCTGGCGTTGTTGCGCACGCTCAGGCGAACCGAATCGCTATCGGAAAATCGCCAGCCGAAGTTACCCGATAGCGTCGTGTCGCGGAAGTAGTCTCCCGGCCCCTGCCCGGCGGTTGAAAAGTATCCGACGCCCAACGAATAATCCAACGGCCCCAGTAGGCCGCTCAGTTGTCCGCTCCCGTGCCCTGTATCGAAGGTGCCACCATCGCCTTGAACAATGATTTCTGGCACTGTGGATGTCCCGCGATGGGTGAAGATTTGCACGACCCCGTCCATGGCGTCCAAGCCATGGACGGCACTGGATGCGCCGTGCACGATCTCGATCTTGTCGACGCTTTCCAGCGTTTGGTTCGACAAATCGATATAGCCACCCGGCTCGTTGATCGGAGTGCCGTCGACGAGAAACTGCGTGTAATTGGAATTGCCGCCATCGAGGAAGAAACTCGTGATTCCTCCGAACGGCCCGAGGCGGCCGTAGGCCACTCCTTGCTGGGTCGCCAAAATGTCAGTCAGCCATATCTGCTGCTGTTGGTCGATCTGATCCCGGGTGATGACATCGACCAGATCGGGGGTCGTTTGCGCGCTCTCGGGAGTGGCCGTGTCGGTTACGATGACCCGCGACGAAAGCGTCTCCAGTTTGAGTTGCACATTCCAGATTCGGGTTTCGCCGCCTGCAAGCGTGAATTCCTGCTCAACAGGGGCAAACGACGCGTGCGCCACGGTGATGCGGTAGCGACCAGGCGCTAGGGTGAGCACGAATACTCCTTCGACGTCGCTCTGTGCCCGCACCACAGGTGCGGCAGAATCCAGCGGCTGCGCTTCGATCTGAGCATTTCCTACAGCCGCATCGCTCAGATCGGTCAGCTTTCCGCGAAGAGTGGCGTTGGTCTGAGCGTGGACGAGTGAGGGGGGAACAACGACCGTAAGGAACACAATTCGCAGCCAGAGCCAGAAACAATGTGGGCGCCTCATATTTCCTCCTCTCCCTCTCGCGCGGGAGTTGAAGGCAGCTCCGATTCGGTCGAGACAGCTAAAGGAATCAGAGTCGAGACTCCGCCGGTCTCCTGGCTTGGCGGATTCCCCGATGAATTGGGGCTAGGATGCGGCCTTCCCAGCAGCCAGCGAATCGCTCGTGATTCCCAGGCTGAACAGTGGCTCGCACCGAACACTTTCCGCCTTACAGTCGCGCGGCGGCGACGGCTTTTCACCGTCTTCCCGTGCACGGAGTCTACAGGTGATTGTGAACGGCGCGCGGCGAATACCGGAAGCGCCGCTTGCGAAGGCGAGCGCCTTCGCGAAGGGTGATGGAACGTACCTTGGTCAGCTTCCTTGCAAAATCACGCGCGGTCGCCCGTTCGGCCGCATTTCGACTTCGAGCGGAGCTTCGAAAACTTCTTCCAGCAACGCACGCTCGTACACTTCAGCCGCCGTTCCGACCCGCAAGCATTTGCCCCTGTGCAACAGCACAACCCGATCGCAAAATTCCGCGGCCAAATCCAGATCGTGCGTGACGACGATAGCCGCGTAGCGGTTGCCATCCGCCAATCGCCTCAAGCGCCGGAGCAGCTCCACTTTGCCTCCGATATCCAGGTGCTGGGTGGGCTCATCCAACAGCAGCAGCGCGGGCTGCTGCGCCAAGGCGCGCGCTAAAATCACGCGCTGCTTTTCACCTCCCGAAAGCTGGTCCATCCATCGGTCGCGCAGCAAGTCTGCCCCTACTTGCGCTAGCGCGTTTCCGGCGAAAAGACAGTCCTCGTCTGACTCAAAGCGCAGCCGCCGCCCGTATGGATAGCGACCCTGCAGAACGTACTCCCACACCCGCAGCGGGAACAGCAGCTCGCTTTCCTGCTGCACCAGCGCAATTCGCTGCGCGCGCACGCGCAGATCGAACTGAGTGACTTCGGTTCCATCTACCTCGATGCGCCCGGAAAGTGGCTTGTTTAAACCAGCCAGCAGCGTCAACAACGTCGATTTCCCGCTCGCATTCGGGCCGAGGATCGCAACCAACTCGTGCCCCTCGGCCTCGAAACTTATGGGGCCAAGAGTGAACGTCGGCGCCGAGCGATCCGTCGCCAGATGGGCATAGCTGGCCTGCTCGACTTTCAGACGCACGGTGCCCGTCCCCGACGTCACGGCGAGCCGCGAGGCAGCGCTGCCCCCCGCAGTGCTCATCGCACCCTCCGCCGCATAAGGTAGATGAACACAGGTGCGCCGACCAGTGCGGTCATTGCACCCACCGGCAGTTCCGTGGGCGCCACCACGGTGCGCGCAAGCAGGTCAGCCAAAACGACCAAAATCGCGCCGCCGAGTGCCGACGTCGGAATCAGTAGCCGGTAATCGCTTCCGAACATCATCCGCATCAGATGAGGCACGAGCAGGCCCACATACCCGATCGCACCGCTTACCGAAACGGCCAGTCCGGTCAAGAGAGAAGCCGCAACATACACGACGATCTTCACGCGATTCACGTTCACGCCCAGGTGTCGCGCTTCTTGCTCTCCGGTCAGGATCAGATTCAAGTCCGAGGAAGTCGTGTAGATCGATCCCACACCGATCACCAGTAACAGGTACAGCCAGTGTGAACTGATCGGAGGTGGCGAAGCCAAATCCCCCATGAGCCAAAACGCCATACCGCGGAACTCGCGGCCTGGAAGCGTGGTCATCAAAAACATAATCACCGCGGAAAGAAACGAGACGGCAACGATTCCCGCAAGAAGCAGCGTGGCGGTATCCACGTGTCCGCCGCGCCGCCCGAGAAAGTAGACTGCGGCAATGGTCCCGCCAGCCCCGGCGAAAGCGGCAAACTGAATCATGCCCGCAGTTTGCGGCGCGATGGCGAGGCTGATGATCGCGCCCAGCGCCGCGCCACTGGAAACTCCCAGCACGTAGGGATCGGCCAGCGGATTCCGCAGAAGTGCCTGAAAGCCGGCGCCGGCCGTCGACAGCGAAGCACCCACTAGAATTCCGAGCGCGATCCGGGGCAGGCGGATTTCGTACACCACGTTCCAGAAGTCAGGAGGAATCTCATTGCGGCGGCCAAAGAAGCGGTTGACCAGTGTCATCACGATCTCGGGAATCGAGATCGGATAGGCACCCATACGCAGCGAAATCACGACGGCGATGAAAAGCATCGCGCCCAGCGCCGCGCAGATCAGCGCCAGACGCCGCGCCGTCAGCGGGCGCATCGAATCGGTTCCTCAGCAGGAATTTCGCTGCTCGGCCCTCGATTTTCGCTTCGTCGCGCAAACGCTTCCGGATGCACTTGGCGCGCGAGCTGCTCGATGGCATCGACCAAGCCTGGCGACGGCCGTATCACCTCCTGGTTGAGATTCACCACGTGGCCCACCTGCACGGCGTCCAGATCGCGCCACACGGGACGGCTTCGCAAGTCAGTCAGTTCCGTCGCTTTGCTTTCTCCGTGCGTGCCCGCAAACACGATGTAGTCCGGCTCGAGGCGGATGACCTCCTCCATGCTGATTTGCGGCCAAGTCTGCTTCGAAAGCACGACCGACTCGGTACCGGCCCAGCGCAAGGCATCGGCGATGAACGTCTTCTGTCCGATCGTGGTGAGTGGGTCCAGCCACACAACGAACAGCACATGAACCATCGGCCTGTCCTCAAGCCGCTTGTGCAGTTCATCAAGCCGCCGCCTCATCTGTGCAACCAAATCGGCGCCCTTCGCCTGCGCCAGCATCAGATCCGCCATCCGTGCGATGGAATCGAGAATCCCGAGGACCGTCTCGGCCTCGCCGTCGCTCGTGTACACTGCGATGCCCAGCCGCCCGAGCGCGTCGGCTGTTTCCACCCGATTGATCGCAGTGGTCGCCAGCACGAGATCCGGATGTAGAGCGATAATCGCTTCGAGGTTGGGATTTTGCGGCTCGCCCACATGTGGCTTCGATTTGGCTGCCGGTGGACTATCGCATTCGTTCGTGTCACCCGCAAGCTTATCCGCAAGACCAAGCGCATAAACGATCTCGGTCAGATTCGGCGCGAGCGTCACAATACGATTCACCTCGATCGGCATCTTGACCTCGCGTCCGACGTCATCGGTCACGATTCGGTAGCGAGGCGTCCTTGCGTTGCTTTGTCCACCAGGTTCTACATCGGCCGAGGCCCGCACCGCCGTCGCCAACAGCAGCAGCGCCCCTGCGAACGCGATCATGGCGGCGTTATTTGAATTGGCCCGTTTCAATTTCTGCGTCTCCAACAAAAAAGCCTCGCGAGAGGCGCGAGGCTCATGGCCAGCACTCTTTCTCGCGAAGAGTGTGGCTTCGACTGGCTCGGGTATGTTCCTGACTCTCGCCCGCTTCAACCTGGAAACCACCCAGCGGGCCGATCACAGTGGCGGGACCGTGGCCGATTTTCGCGGCCTTCCATTGTACCCTGTCGGCGACTTGCTCGAAGGGTCATCCCGTGCCAGTTCAATTGTCGCTTGGAGTCTATGTCGCACTCACGGTAGTGTCAACCTCAGGCCCAGGCTAGCGATTCTTCCACTTCGGAGCACGATTTTCGACCAGTGCGCGTAAGCCTTCCTGCGAGTCTTCCAGCTCGGCCAGCTCGTTAAGAAAAACCTTCATCGAGTTTCGTACACCGTCGCGCAGCGGCAATCCGAGGCTGCCCAAAATCGCCTTTTTCGCCATGGTCAGCACCGGGCCGGATTGAGCAGTCACCTTGGCGATCACTTCGTCCACCTTCTTCTGCAGCTCCGCCTCCGACACCAGCCAATTCACGAGCCCCAATTCACGAGCCCGCTCAGCAGTCATGGCCTCTCCCGTCAGCACGAGTTCCAGCGCTTGCTTCGGTCCCAGAATGTAGGGCAGCACGGCCGCTGCCAGCGGCGGGAAGACTCCCAGCTTGATTTCCGGCTGCGCGAATCGAGCCTTGGAAGTGGCGATCACAAGATCACCCAGGGCAGCAAGCTCGGCACCACCGCCGTAAGCCGGCCCGTCAACTACAACCAGCAGAGGCTTGGACGTGTCAAGCATCGCCGCAAACGCCCCGTGAAACGCGTCGAGCAATTGAAACACGCGCCTCTGCGTGTATTCACCGATCTCGATTCCGCCGCAGAACGTTTTGCCCGCGGAATCCAGAATCATCAGCTTGATTTCGTTTCGCTCGCCCAGCGTGTTGATGCCGGCGGCGAGCTCCGCCAGCATCCGCTCGTTCAGCAAGTTATGGTCTGGGCGGTCGAGAGTAATCCACGCGACTTCCTCCTCGACTCGCACCTTCACGAACTGAAAGTCTTCGATTTTCGGCGCCACCAGCGCCAGCGTGCCGAGTACCTCTACGTTGCGCCCGTTAGGGGCCATGGAACTTGCTCCGAGCCCTGAGATGTCCGATAGGCTCTGTCCGAAAAGGTTAGACTGTTTCGATTTCCACTGCCATGGCCAATCCGCCCGACACACACAAAGTGGCAAGACCCCGTCGGCCTGTCCGCGGACTGTCCGTCTGGCCAGCCAGGGTGGAAGGCTGGCGCAGCTCGTGGAGGAGTGTCGTAAGAATGCGGTTGCCGGTCGATGCGATGGGTTGACCGAGCGCGATCGCTCCGCCATTCGGATTGAGCCTCTGGCGGTTGAAGTGCAAATCGCGATTCAGCTCGATGGCGTCGTGGTCCTCCAGCTTCGTGTTTGTTCGCCCGTTAAGAAAGGCGCACCGCCCGGACGAACCCGATCCCCATGATGACGCATCGGATGCTAGCATTCCGTGCGCGTACGACCTCCCGGCGAGTCGATGTTTGCCTCCAACTCAAAACGCAGGTAACATCGCGCACCCAGTCGACAAGGGACACCCTGTGAGGTCTTGATGTCCACGAGAGGAATCTGGCCGCTGGCAGCGTGCTTCACTTCCCTGATCGCGCTGGTTACGGTAATTTCCCGGCCGGTTCACGCGCAGCAGGCCAAGGCCGAAGACTATCCGCCGCCCAAGCCTGCCTTTCCTGGGCAGACGAATGCGCCCCCTCCTGCGAAAAAGTCGGCGCCGTTCAATGTCGACACCATCATCCAGAGATTCATGGCGCCCTGGTCGCTCGCGTTTCTGCCCGACGGCAAGATGCTCGTCACCGAACGCTACGGCTTCATGCGGGTTGCCTCGATGAATGGATTCTACTCGGCGCCCATCGCCGGCGTTCCCGACACCAAAATCGTCGCGGCTGAATCGCTCCACGATGTGGCCATCGATCCTGATTTCATCAGCAACCGCCTCATCTATTTCACCTATTTCGCGCCTCCGCCCGGGGAAGACCCAGGCGTTTGGCCGATTGATGTCTTCTACAAGGAGGTCTGGACAGCGTCTGTCTCGGAGCGGCGTGCGATGCGAGTGGGAGAAGAACGTGTGGCGCGGGCACGGCTGAGCGAGGACGAAAAGAGGCTGGAAAATGTTCAGGTCCTGCTGGACGGCGTGAACCGTCGGATCGTCTTTGCTCCCGATGGCACGATGTTTGTTACCGGCGCTGACCGTTTCCGCTTTTACGAGCCAGGGTACGATGGCACCAACCACGAAATCACGGACCCTGATATTCTTCGCAATTTCACCGGGCGCGTCGTGCGCATCAATCGCGACGGCTCGATACCCAAGGACAATCCCTTCCTCGATCAGCCCACCGTACTGCCGGAGACGTATTCCTATGGCCATCGTGATCCCGAAGGGGCTGCGATCAATCCCGCCACTGGAAAGCTCTGGGTGATCGAACACGGCCCGCTCGGCGGCGACGAAATCAACATCATCAAGCCCGGCCGAAATTACGGCTGGCCCAACGTCAGCTACGGCCGTCGCTACAATGGCGACCCCATCGCAGGAACTGGCGCCACGGCCAAGGAAGGGACCGAACAGCCCATCTATTTCTGGTATCCGGATATCGCGCCGTGTGGAGTTCTGTTCTACACAGGCGACCTGTTTCCGGAATGGAAGGGCAATCTTTTTGTTGCTGGGATGTTTGCGAGAAGTCTCATCCGCCTGGTGCTCAGCGGCGACCGCGTCGTCGCCGAGGAACGTCTACTGCACGATCTCAATCAGCGGATTCGCGACGTGCGTCAGGGACCGGAAGGCGCCATCTATCTCCTCACCGACGATGGCAAACTGCTGCGCCTCACGCCGAAAAAATAACGACTGGCGCTGGCTAAGAGTTCGGTGTGGTTGACATCCGTCTTTGGCAAAGTAAGCTAGCAGGCGTGGAAAGCAACGACGAAAAAAATAGCAGGCGCCAAGGCGCGCGAGAAATGCGAATCGCTGGCCTGGTCATCGGGTTGTCGATGATCCTGGCATTGGTTGTTGCCGCGTTGATCTTCATCTTCGGGCACATCCCAGTTTTCTGACCTCCTGGCGCGGAGTAACGCGATGAAAGTTTACGAGATTCCCCGAGACGCGAAGCGTGTCGAAGACCTCCACTGCGCCGAGCGACCCGAACCGAAGCCGGGCCCGTACGACGTCCTTGTCCGCTTGCGCGCCGTCGCACTGAACTATCGCGACCACGCGATCCTCACCGGAAAGTACCGCTACAATCTCGACCACAGCACGATCGCTTGCTCTGACGGGGCCGGGGAAGTTGTCGCCGTGGGCAGCGCCGTCACGCGCTTTCGTCCCGGCGACCACGTCATTCCGACGTTCTTCCAGATTTGGATCAATGGCGAGCCGCCTAAAAACCGTGCGGCGCTTGGCGCGCCGCTCGACGGCACTCTCGCCGAATTCGTCTCACTTCACGAAGACGGTTGGGTCGCCATGCCGAGTAGCCTCTCGTTTGAGCAGGCGGCTACGCTTCCCTGTGCCGGCCCCACGGCCTGGAACGCGCTGATGCGCGCCGGTACTCCTATCAAACCCGGGGATACAGTCCTTTGCCTCGGTACCGGCGGAGTTTCGATGTTCGCGTTGCAATTCGCGCGGGCGGCGGGTGCGCGTGTAATTGTCACTTCATCGAGCGACGAGAAAATCGAACGTGCCCGCAAACTGGGTGCTTCCGATGGCGTCAATTACAACAGGCACCCCGATTGGGAGAGGGAAGTGCTTTCCCTGACCGGCAGTCGCGGCGTCGACTGCATCATCGAAAATGGCGGCATCGGCACTCTCGCACATTCCTTTGAGTGTGTGGGCTGGGGAGGAAAGATCGCGTTGATTGGCGTGCTCGCCGGCCGCGAGGGAAATGCGAATCCACACGACCTCATGTTCAAGAGCGCCAGCCTACACGGTATCGGCGTCGGCAGCCGCGCCAGCCTTGAGCAACTGATTCGGGCGATCGAAATAAATCGCATTCAGCCCGTCATCGACCAAGTTTTCCCATTCGTTCAGGCCCCGGATGCGTTCGCCCTCCAAGCGTCTGGCGGCTACCTTGGCAAAATCGTGATTCGGCTGTGATCGTGCCGCCCCGCATCGCACTTTGTTTGCTGGGAGTGTCGGCGTGTTATCATCCGCGGAATTCGGTCGCCCAGTACCGTAGAACAAGCCGACTCGAGCTGGAGGATTCCATGGACCGCACGCGCCGCGATTTTCTTTCCGCCACCGCCGCCGCGGTGACGCTGTCGACCACTCTTCCCGCGCTAGCCAGCAGCGACCCGCAAACTGCCACCTCGAGCGCCTATGCCGCCCCGACGGAAATTAAAGCCATCGACATCATCAATCTCCGCGAACTTGAGCCCGCCGCGCAGAAGGTGATTCCCGCCGGTGGGTTCGGTTATATCTCGAGCGCGGCTGGCGACGAGTGGACAAAACGCGAGAACGAGGCGGCCTTCAAGCGCCTTACCATCGTTCCGCGCTATCTCACGGGCTACAAAGACGCGGACCGCTCGACCACGTTGCTGGGCTCGAAGGTCTCTATGCCGATCATCGTCTCCGCCATGGCCGGGCACGGCATGGCACATGTCACTGCCGAAGTCGGTTCCTCAAAAGGGACGGGCGAGGCGGGGGCGCTCTACACAGCCGCCTCACTCTCTACAAAAACGATGGAGGAAATCGCTGTGGCCAGCTCTGGTCCGAAGTGGTTCCAAATTTATCTGCCCGCCGACCGCGGCCAGGCCCGCGAGATTCTGATCCGCGCCAAAACCGCGGGCTACCGTGCCATCATCCTCACCATCGACACCGTCGTCCCGAGCAATCGCGAAACGGATCGTCGCAACCATTTTCGATCGCCGCTGCCGGTCGGGAACTTCCCCGGTGAAAGCGGGGCTTACGCCGCCGCCCCGATCAAGCGTGATCTCGACTGGGAAGACGTGGAGTTCATCTGGAAAACGACTGGGCTCCCTGTGCTGCTGAAAGGCGTGATGTCGCCGGAGCTCGCCGTGACCGCCGTCGAGCGTGGCTGCGCGGGAGTGCAGGTATCCAATCATGGCGGGCGACAGCTCGATGATGTAGCCGCCTCGATCACTGTCCTGCCGCGCATTGCCGACGCTGTACGCGGCCGCGCGACCATCATCATCGATGGCGGCGTTCGGCGCGGGCAGGATGTGTTCAAGGCCCTGGCGCTGGGCGCTCACGCCGTGGCCGTCGGGCGGCCAATTCTCTATGGCCTCGCCCTCGGCGGATGGCTTGGCGTCCAGGCCGTCTTGCAGCATCTGGATGGCGAATTCGAAATGACCATGCGTTTGGCCGGTGTGCGGACGATCGCCGAAATCTCCAGTTCCTACGTAGCGGTCGGCCCGGAAACGTTGGCGACGATCTGAAATCCCAACCCCGGCTTTGCGGGGCTGACGCAACGCCTACCATCTGGGTGAGTCCCACCGAACCCCAAACGCATCTAAGCTTTGGAGGGCTGTCCCGACATGCGAAGACGCATCGTCAACTTCCTGACGGTTGTGCAATCGATTCTCTTCTTGGGACATTGGTTCGTTTACAAGACCTGGACAGCCTTCCAGCCCGCATCGACGGTCGGCCGTTCGCATGGAATTTCGCCTCTGGCGTATGCACTCGCCGTTCTCTCCATTACGTTTCTCACAGCCTCGCTCCTGGCGCGCCGTTACGCGAGTCCGCTGGTCCGTGCCTATTACACCATGGCCGCCGTATGGCTTGGTTTCTTCAGCTTCGCGTTTTTTGCGGCCATCGCTGCCTGGATCATCTGGGGCCTTTCGCTCTTGCTCGGGTTGGGATGGCAGTCACAGCATATTGTATTTGTGATGTTCGCCCTTGCCGCTTTCGCTAGCATCTACGGCCTTCTGAATTCCGCGCACATGCGCGTCACGCGAGTTTCCGTCAAGCTGCCGAATTTGCCGGCCACCTGGCACGGGCGCGTCGCCGCGCTCGTCACCGACACACACCTCGGGCACGTTCGCGGCTATGCTTTCGCCAACCGCGTTGTGGCGCTACTGTCTCGCTTTGCTCCCGACATCATCCTGATCGGCGGAGATATGTATGACGGCACTGCCGCCGATGCCCACCTGCTGGCCTCACCGCTGGGAAAGCTTTCGCCACCCTTCGGGACGTACTTCATCGCTGGAAACCACGAAGAGTTCGGCGACCGCACAAAGTACCTCGAAGCCGTGCGGGGTTCCGGCGTCCGCATCCTGAACAACGAAAAAGTGGTGGTCGATGGTCTGCAACTGATCGGAGTCCATCACCGTGATTCTGTGCATCCCGAGCACTTCCGCGCAATCCTCCGCAACGCGGCGTTGGACCCCGAGACAGCCAGTATTCTGCTCACTCACTCACCGAACCAGCTGCCCATCGCCGCGCAGGAAAGGATTGGACTGCAGCTCTCCGGCCATACGCATGCCGGGCAGTTCTTCCCGTTCACGTGGTTCACCTCGCGCATCTATGGCCCCTTTGTCTACGGGCTCAAGCATCTCGGTGATCTTCTGGTGTACACATCCTGCGGCGCAGGCACCTGGGGTCCGCCCATGCGCGTTGGCACCAGCCCCGAAATCGTCCTCATCAATTTCGAATAGGCGTCCCGGCGCTCGTATTTGGTCCCAAGCCTCATGCTAAGATGAGGCGCTTCTCTCAATCCACATCGGTGACAGGAACGCGATGGATGGAAAACACTTTTTGTTCGTATCGCTGACCGGTTTGATCAGCGACATCGCCTGGCAAGTTTCTAAGGAGGGTCACGACGTCCGCTACTTCATCGCTGACAAAAAGGAACGCGACATCGCCGATGGTTTCGTCCCCAAGTCGAAAGACTGGGAAAAGGATATCGACTGGGCAGACGTCATTGTGTTTGATGACACGCTCGGCCAAGGAGAACGCGCCAAGGCGCTGCGGGAGCAGGGCAAGAAAGTCATCGGCGGCACGCCCTACACCGATCGCCTCGAGGACGATCGCTCCTTCGGGCAGGAAGAGCTGAAGAAGGCTGGCGTAAGCATTATCCCGTACGCGGATTTTGTGTCGTTCGATGAAGCCATCGAGCACGTCACGCAAAATCCCGCCCGCTACGTCATCAAGCCCAGCGGTGAAGCGCAGAACGTGAAGCGGCGCCTGTTTGTCGGCGAGGAGGACGATGGGCAGGACGTCATACGCATGCTGGATGCGTACAAGAAAGCGCTGTCGGAGGAGATCAAGGTTTTTCAATTGCAGCGACGGGTCACGGGTGTTGAAGTGGCGGTCGGCGCATTTTTTAATGGCAAGAATTTCATCTATCCGATCAATGTCAACTTCGAGCACAAGAAACTTTTCCCCGGCGATATCGGACCACCCACCGGCGAAATGGGAACATCCATGTTTTGGAGTGGTGCCAATCAACTGTTCAATGAGACGCTGTTGAAAATGGAGCAGGTCCTCGCACAGGAGGGCTACGTCGGCTACATCGACCTGAACTGCATCGTCAACAACCACGGAATCTATCCGCTCGAATTCACCTCCCGGTTCGGATATCCGACCATCAGTATCCAGCAGGCTGGCATGCTGACGCCCATCGGCCAACTGTTCTGGGACCTGGCGAACGGAGAGGACCCCAAGTTGAAAACGCGGAGCGGCTTTCAGATCGGAGTTCGCATTGTCGTGCCGCCGTTTCCGTTCGACGACGACGCCACCTTCGACTCCTTCTCGAAGAATTCCGTGATCGTCTTCAAGAAGCCGCCGCAGGATGAAATCCACATTGAGGACGTGAAGCAGGTTAACGGCCAGTGGCTTGTCGCCGGAACTTCCGGCGTCATCCTGATCGTGGTTGGCCTCGGGCCAACGATCAAGCAGGCTCAAGCGCAGGTTTACTCGCGCATTAAGAATGTTCTTATCCCGAACATGTATTACCGCACCGACATAGGCGACCGATGGGTTGAGGATAGCGACCGCCTTCACAACTGGGGCTATCTCCGCCAGTAGCGCGGCCTGGCCGAGGCGTGGGACCCGTCGCTATTCCCTTCGCGTTCCCATTGGTCTATAACCGAAACGGAGGTGCCGTCATGTCCCCGAGTAATCGCCACGGGCCGCACGACCTAAGGCCCACAACAAAAATTCTGACCGAGGGTTTCGACCCGAATCTTTCCGTTGGCTCGGCTCGCCCGGCCGTGTTTCGCAGTTCGACCTACGTCTTCTCCAGTCCGGAGGCCGCTGAGCGAGCCTTCGATGTGGCGTCGGGCCGTGCGCAAGCAGGCGAGGGAGAATCTCCCGACCTTATCTACGCGCGTTTCAATCATCCCAACGCAGAAATTCTGGAGGATCAGATCGTCAACCTCGAAAGAGGCGCGAGCGCTGCACTGGCGTTCAATTCCGGCATGGCCGCGATCATGACGTCACTGCTTGCGTTTCTACGCCCCGGCCAGTCGGTCGTTTACACCGCCCCGATTTATGGAGGCACGCAGCACTTTGTACAGGATTACCTCTCCACTTGGGGCGTCCTGAGTGTTTCGGTGCCGTCGGGCCGGGGCGAACAGCTCGTGGACGCCATCCGTTCGGCGCAGAATCTCGGCGCGGTGCTGATCGAAACGCCCGCCAATCCCACACTCGTGATGACCGACATTCGAAGCGTCTGCGAGGCCGTTGCGTCGCTCAAATCGCGGACCAGAGAATCACGACCGATCGTCATCGTCGACAATACGCTGCTCGGTCCTGCGTTTCAGCATCCCCTCTCGCTCGGTGCCGATCTCGTCGTTTATTCCGGCACGAAGTATCTTTCTGGTTTTAGCGACATGCTCGCCGGCATCGTCCTGGCCAAGGACCCGGATCTCGTCGGCGAGATTCGCCCGCTGCGCAACCTCTTCGGCAACATCCTTCAACCCGACGAATGCTGGATGCTGAGTGGCCGTTTGCCAACCGTGCGCTTGCGCATGAATCGCCAGAGTAAAAACGCGCAACGCATCGCCGAGCGTCTCACCTCACATCCCCGCATCGCGCGCATCTTCTATCCGACGCTGCTCACCGATCCGGATCAGAAACGCATCTTCACCGATCAGTGCGATTATCCCGGAGCCATGTTTTCGCTCGAACTGCGCGGCGGAAAACGCGCGGCGTTCGATTTTCTGCGTCACCTCCGAATCGCGCGCAATGCCGTCTCCCTCGGCGGCGTCGAAACACTTGCCTGCCATCCGAAGACGACCACGCATTCCGGTTTTACGGAGGAGGAATTCGCCCAGAACGGCATTACCGACGGACTTGTTCGCGTCTCGGTCGGCATCGAGGATTGGCGCGACCTGCTCGATGATTTCGAGCAAGCGCTCGCTGCCGTATCGCCCCAGCGGCCACACGAAGCGAAGGAGGTGCCTACCTACCCCTCGCAGGGCGTCTGATCGAAGCATCGAAGTCCGATCGGGCCTGAGGCATCGCTCGTGTGTCGTGTTGGTCAGCTCCGGTTACGTCGGCAATGGCATGCCGGGCCATATCTGCCTCGCCTTCGGTACCGACTCGTGCTTAAACTTGCGCCGACGGCAGGCAGGTTCGGCCAGTTGTCACTCGCCACTCACTACTGAATTCGCTATCCTTGTTCGCTAATGCTGGATCTCGGATACGTGCGGGAGCACCTCGAGCTGATCGAAAAGATGGCACGCGATCGCTCGGTCACGGTCGATTTGGACACGTTCCGCCAAATCGATCACGAGCGCCGCAAGCTCATCTTTCAAAGTGAACAGCTCAAGGCTGAGCGCAACAAAGCCAACGAAGAAATCGCACGGCTCAAGAAAACAGGCCAGGACGGGTCGGCGCTTCTGGCGCGGATGAAAGAAGTCTCTGAGCTGATCAAGACGGACGATGAAAGCATCGCCGCGCTCGACGAGCGATTGCGTCTGTTCATGCTCGCCATTCCCAACATCCCGCATTCGAGCGTTCCCGTCGGCCGAAGCTCGGCGGATAACGTGGAGGTGCGTCGTTGGGGAAATCCACCGAAATTCGATTTCACGCCGCGCCCACACTGGGAAGTGGGCGAGTCGACCGGGATTCTGGATTTCGAAGCAGCAGTGAAAATGTCCGGCGCGCGATTTGCGGTGTACAAGGGACTCGGGTCAAGGCTCGAACGCGCCATCGCGAATTTTTTTCTGGATATGCACACGCGCGAGCACGGCTACACGGAAATTCTGCCCCCGTTCATCGTCAATAGCGCGGCACTGACGGGCGTTGGGCAACTGCCCAAATTCGCCTCCGATATGTTTCATCTTGAAGGCACGGATTTGTGGCTCACGCCCACCGCAGAGGTGGAGCTGACGAATCTCTATCGCGACGAAACGATCGACGCCGAACAACTACCGATCAAAGTGTGCGCGTGGACCGCATGCTTCCGGTCCGAAGCGGGCGCCGCGGGCAAAGATACGCGCGGCATCAAGCGCCAACACCAGTTCCAGAAAGTGGAGCTTTTTAAGTTCACGCATCCGGACCGCAGTTACGATGAATTAGAAACGCTTGTGCGCAACGCCGAGAAGATGCTCGAGCGGCTTGGGCTTCATCATCGCGTGGTACAGCTTTGCACGGCGGACTTGGGATTCGCGTCGTCGAAAACCTACGACATCGAGGTGTGGCTGCCGTCATCGGGTGAGTTTATGGAGATTTCATCGTGCTCGAATACGGAGGCGTTTCAAGCGCGCCGCTCTGGGATCCGCTTCAAGCCCAAAGGGGGCAAGAGCGACTTTGTGCACACGCTAAATGGATCGGGGCTCGCCGTTGGTCGTACCTGGATCGCCATTGTTGAGAATTACCAGCAGGCGGACGGATCGATCAGGATCCCCCCGGCCCTTGTGCCGTACATGGGCGCAGAGAGAATAGGACTGAGAGGCGAGCCGTTGGGCTACCGAACGTAAGCCGGGATGGGTCTGCAGTAGGCCGCATCCGACGCGGAGCGCTAGATCGAAGTTACCCCGCACCCGACGGCCAAGACTACGCAACCTGTTACATCTTTGCTTCCACAAGGCTATCTACCGACAAGCTGCCGTCGCTATTCAAGCGTCCTGTGACGGTGACCGGATGGCCGAGATCCTTGTCCGCATCAATTGAGCCCTGGTTCTTGATGGGGTACACCTTGCTGTTCTTGGAGTCAACGAAGACCCAGGTGGCGCCGTTGGCCTTGACGCAGGTCCCCGCACAGGCCTTGTGCCCCGCGCTCGTGCCCTTGGCGCCGCAATGGCTGTCGCTGATCCAGCCGGTCCAGTTTGTCTTGTCGTCGGCATAGCTACTGAGGCTGATTGCGGCCAGCAGTATGGCGAGCAGTCCGAACACCGTGATCACTCTTTTCATGTGGTTCTCCTCAGAACTGCGTTCGTGGTGGGTCGTTTGGGGCTGATTCCTCCCGCCAAATAACTCCCACTGTGCACCTCACTTATACTCCAGGGCACAATAGACCGACAAGTTGACTCACCAGACGCGCCTCTTTCGCTTTCTGTCTTGGAGTGGCGAGCATCGACAGGGAAGTCGTCGGACCGTGCGCCTGAGACGCAACCCTATTATTTGCAATAAGATTCAAAATACATGAGCCGCTCACACTGGTCAGGATTGTCTGTGACGGCACCAGTTGCCCACCTTGGTCCGCGGTTTTGATTGACATCCTTGGCTGCTTCGCTAAACTTCGATTCTCGCATGACTTACGGTTACCCAGACATCTCTTTGCACGTAATACGGCCCGTACCCTAGTCTCCCCCTTAGGAGGAAGGCACGATGGCGACGGTTGCCAAGGCGGCTCCCCAACCAATACCGCGCATTGCGCCGCGCGAGGATCTAAACCCTCATCGCATCGCCCAGATCCAATTCGACATCGCGGCGGAATATCTGAAGCTCGATCCGGGCCTTCGCCAAATCCTGCGGACGCCGAAGCGCGTGCTCGAAGTGTCGATTCCAACCAAGATGGACAACGGTCAGGTAAAGGTTTTTACGGGATACCGCGTGCAGCACAATGTGGCACGCGGCCCAGCGAAGGGCGGAATTCGCTATCACCCCAATGTCACGCTCGACGAGGTGAAGGCGCTGGCGACCTGGATGACCTGGAAGACTGCGGCGGTCAACATTCCATTCGGCGGCGGCAAGGGCGGTGTGATCTGCGACCCCAAGCGCATGAGCAAGGCCGAACTTGAGCGCATGACGCGTCGTTACACGTCTGAAATTCTTCCGGTCATCGGGCCCGAGCAGGATATTCCGGCGCCCGACGTTTACACCGATCCTCAAACGATGGCCTGGATCATGGACACCTACTCCATGACGAAAGGTTACTCCACGCTCGGCGTCGTGACGGGCAAACCCGTTTCCATCGGCGGATCGGAGGGGCGCAAAGAAGCCACCGCACGAGGTTGTCTTGTCGTCACTGAAGAGGCGTGCAAAATCAAGAAGATGTCGCTGCGCGGCGCGAGCGTGGCAATTCAGGGATTCGGAAATGCGGGTTCGCTCGTGGCTCGGCTTTTCACAGAGAAGAAAGCGCGTGTTGTCGCGATCAGCGATTCCCGCGGCGGTGTCTTTAATTCACGCGGCATCGATCCGCTAAAGGCCATGCGCTACAAGGAGCGCGCGCAGACCGTGGTTGGCATGCCCGGAACGTCGCGCATTTCCAACGACGACCTACTGACGATGAAGTGCGATATTTTGATACCCGCCGCGCTCGAAAATGTGATCACCCTGAACAACGCTGAGCAGATCAAGGCCAAGATCGTCACCGAAGCCGCGAACGGACCCACGACCCCGCACGCCGACGAAGTGCTGGTGAGGCGAGGCATCGTGGTGTTGCCGGACATTCTCGCCAATGCAGGCGGTGTAACCGCGAGCTACTTCGAATGGGTGCAAGATCTGCAGAGCTTCTTCTGGCCGATGGAGGAAGTAAACGCCAGACTCGAATCCGTGATGCGGCGTGCGTTTCTCGAAGTGCACGACATGGCCCGCAGGCACCGGACCCACATGCGCACTGGCGCCTACGTTCTTGCAGTTGGGCGCGTTGCGGATGCAACCCTTGTCCGCGGCCTCTTTCCCTGATTGGCTCGTTCAACCGCGTGGGTGGTGCCGCCCTCCCGGTTCTTCCGCCGTTTCCGCGACTTACTCCGACGAAATTTTTTCTTGCACGTATGACGGCAACGCGCGTACATTTGCATTTGCCGGTGCACCCTGCAGGTGGGTGTCGCCGGCATTTGTGCCTAGCGCGGAGGGCACGCACGAATTGAGTACGCATACCAACGGTCAGGTTAATTCGGTACCTCCGATTCTCCTCACCATCGCGGGATTTGATCCCACGTGCGGCGCGGGTGTCGCGGCCGACCTGAAGACATTTGCAGCCCACAATTGCTATGGCGTGGCCGCTGTGACCGCGCTCACCGTTCAATCGACAGAAGGTGTGCGCGCCGTGCATGCAACGCCGGCTGCTGTCCTGCGCGCACAATTAGAAGTGCTCGCGCAGGACAGCGCACTGGCGGGTGTGAAGATTGGAATGCTGGCAAATCGCGCCAACGCCGCAGCCGTCGCTGAGTTTCTCGACCAGCATACCTTCGCCCATGTGGTGCTTGATCCGGTCTCGCGGCCCACCGCTGGCAGTGCCGAGTTGCTGGACGCAGGGGGACTGAAGTTCGTGCGCGACGAGCTTCTAAGGCGCGCTAGCGTCGTTACGCCGAATATTCCGGAGGCCGAGTTCCTAACCGGCATGGAAGTGAAGGACGTTGCGGGAATGAAGGCGGCGGGGCAGAAGCTGCTTGAAATGGGCGCTCGCGCCGTGATCGTCACCGGTGGGCACTTGGAAAAGCCGACCGATGTACTCTGCGACTCGGCGGGAATCGACACTTTTGGCGGCGATCACGTAAGGAGCCCCAATACCCACGGCTCCGGCTGCACGTTTTCCTCTGCGCTTGCCGCGCAGCTCGCCTGCGGCCAACATCTTCGCGATGCGGCGATCCTCGCAAAGGCCTATGTTACCAAGGCGATTGAAAAATCCTATCAGATCGGCAAGGGTGCCGGTCCGCTCAACCAGCTTTTCCGCTTCCATCAAGGGCCGCCGCCGCGCGGCGTCCACGAAGTCCCACAGCACGGCATGCACCCCGCCGCCGAACCGGCCGCACACTAGAAGTGGTCCCATAGACCGGACCGCCGCAGCCAGTCACTCTTCGTAAAGCTTCCCGTCCAGGTAAATGGGTTGCGGTTCATCATAGTGAGAGAAAACACCTAGAACGCGAAACGCAATGAAAACTGGAATGCGCGTGGAAGACCGTATGGGCTGATTTCCTGATAGGTCTCGAAATTCCCTTGGCCCGAGTTTGGCACCAGATAGCACGTCTGGTTTAGAGTCTGGCCGTCGCCGCAGTTGGTCCCAATAGGGTTGTACTGCAACTGGTTGATTCCGTCGCCGTTCTGCACATAGAAGTTGGCATGATTGAACAGATTGAACACTTCGACTTGAGCCTGCAGCTCTTTGCCTTCTTTGAGCGGGAAACTTCGGGCCAACTTCAAGTCGATCCTCTCCAGCCACGGACCGTAGAAAGAATTTAGGACGATTCCCGGGGTGGGCCCAGCACCATTGATGCCTGCCGCCGTATTCGCGGTGTCTTGGTTAAACGCAGTGTCATTCAGATTGCCATTGGCGCCGTCGCAATTGCTGAACGAGAGAGTGGAACTCGTGCAGGCGGGGGACAACAAGCCAGCATAGGGACGCCCGGAGGAGAAATTCATAACGGTGCTGAGCATCCAGCCGGAAAGCAATGCACGGCCCGTCTGTGAACTGCTCAGTCGGGCCAAGTTGGGCTGGTAGACCGCCGCGAAGTTAATGTTGTTCCTCTGGTCCAGCAAAGAGGGACCATTGGTGTTGCTCAAGTTGAACTGATTGTTGAAATCCATGCCATTCCACATCAGGCTCTTTGCAAACGTATAGGAAAATTGCATCTGCAACCCTTTTGTCATGCGGCGCTGCAGTTGAACGAACAACGAATTGTACTGGGTCTGTCCAGGACTGATCAGTTCGTTGATCTGGCCTAGATTGGGGTTGATGCGGCCCTCGGTCAGTAAACCATTGTCCATATTGGGGAGCGTAATCACTTGGCCAGAGCACGGTACGGTCGTAGTTCCCGGGGGGCACACGATATACGTCGTCGTGCCCTGTAAAGGATTCAGGTTTAGGTCATAGGCGCTACCCGACAGAATATGCACGCCGCGAGTCCATATCGTGCCAACGCTCAGAGTGGTGTTTTCGAAAATTTCCCGCTCTACCTGCAAACTCGCTTCCAACACATAGGGCACTTTAAACTGGGGAGAAACCACAGAAATATCCTCTGAAGCCGAGAAAAGAGAAGAATCACTGGCCAGGATGTTCGGAAACGTCGGTAGCTGCTGGTTTGGTGAACCGCCATTGTAAGTGATACTCACCGAAGTCTGCTGTGATGCCAGTCCGTTTGAAACCACTGCATTGCGGTAGTTCAGGCCGTTCATGTTGCTGTAGAACTGGCCAAATCCTCCGCGGACGACCGTTTTCGAGATAGGCTGCCAAGCAAATCCGACGCGGGGCGCCAACCGCAGAAACTGGTTCGGATATTGGCCCGTGAGCGGGAACTCCGGATTTTCCTTTGGCTGGGGGTATACCTGAAAGTCCTCGCGCAAGCCCATTTCTAGGGTCAACTGAGGTAAAACCCGATAGGTGTCCTGCACATAGAATCCGTAATAAGGCACAGCAAAGGAAAAAGTGGGATTTCCCGAGGTCTGGCTGAAGATGTTGTACTGCCCAAGTGCGAAGGACTCCAGGTTGGAAAACTGGTAGCTACCCAAAAACGAACCTAGGTCCACGGCGGCGTTCGGGTCTGCGCCGCCATCATTGTTATCCGCGTCCCAGGCACGGTTCCAATCGACCCCGAATTGCAGCGTGTGCTTTCCCATCACATAGTCGATGCGATCAGCGAATGACCACTGTCTTTCAAAAACCCTTCCAATCGAGAACGGTGCGTTGCCCAGAGTAAAGGCGGCTGGACTGTCCAGTATGATCGTGGGTGTGTTGGGAGCTAGTCCCGTGGGCGTCGCGATCTGGTTGTCATCGGAAGCGCCGAAATGGAATTCATTGAGGAGTTTGTCGGAGAATGAGTGTGTCCATCCAACGGTGGTTTGGAAATCATGCACGTACGCGTTAGCCAGCGTTTGTATTCCATAATTGCCCACGGTCGGATCGGTGATGACGCCGCCGGGCGAGTTGAACCAGTTCATATTAAAAGTGAGGAACAAACTGTCTCGAGAGCTGGCTTGAAAATCCAGCCGGGTCATAACCTCATAGTCGTTGCGCCGCCTTGGTTTAACTCCAAGATTTGCATTTATTGCGTTCATTGCATTCGACACTTGCTGCAGGTACACAGGGTTGGTCGGATCAGGAGCGGTGTCGTTGCCCGGCAGCGGCAAAGGTCCATTGGGACTCGGCAGCACGGTCCCTGCTGGTATTCCAAAGTTAGCACTGAGAAAACTGGCTTCGTTCTCCGGCGTCGTCTGTAAGGCCGGATTGATCACGGAAATAGGAGCGTTCTGAAGTTGCTGTTCGTAATCGACGAAGAACCACAAGCGGTCGCGAAGGATTGGGCCACCTACGGTTCCGCCAAATTGCTGCAGATTATCCTGCGGCTTTGGGTAACCACTAGCTTGAGAGAGAGCGTCGTTGGCTTCGAACGCAGAGTTTCGGTTGTAGTAAAAGGCCTGGCCATGAAAAGCATTGGTTCCTGATCGGGTCACCGTATTGACGAAGCCCGCGCCGCCTCCATAGATCGAAGAATATGGGCTAACGGTTACTTGAAATTCTTGAACGGAGTTCTCTCCGTAGAGGTACGGGATGCGATAACGGCCCAGAATGTCGCCAAAGTAGTTGCTCGTGGCATTGGTACCGTCCACGCTGAAAAAGGTCGACCCATTTCCGTTGGCGTATCCCGAGTCCTCTCCGCCCTGTTGACCAGCAATGCTGACCAGTCCTGTATCACCGTCGGGACTGGTATTCGGGGCCAGTAGCGTAAACTCCGTATACTTCCGTCCGTTCAGCGGCAATTCATTGAAAAAGGACCGTTGCAGCACGGTGCTGGTGGAAGACTCGGTCGGTCGCAGCAGAGGAGTCGTCCCGACTACCGTGACGCTATCCCCGCTGGAGCCCACGTGCAGCTCAAAATTCATGGAGGTCGTGTTTCCGACTTGAACTTGCACCACCGCATGCATAGGGACAAATCCTTGAAGACTTACCGCAATGGAATAGGAGCCTGGCCAAAGCGCGTTGAACCGGTAAAGACCGGAGTGACTGGTCTCGGTCGCTGCTTCTACTCCGTTATCGAGATTTCGTACAAGAACCGATGCTTTCGGCACCACGGCACCTTGCTGGTCCGTAACCCGGCCGGTGAGCGACCCGCTTAGAACCACATTTTGGGCACGTAGTGAAATTCCACTGAGGTTAGCGAGAACAAGAAACATCGTGAAAAAGTGTCGAAGAGACATTGAGCCTCGAGATTCTTAGCAGCGAATTTGAAATAGCGATTTTCTTGGGGCATGCTGGAGAAGTGGATGAGCCCCAGCGGCCTTGGACGGCGACGAAGGGCCTGAAGCATCCGAATAATAGTCCGAATAAACACCCCGATGACGATGATGATGACCGTCACCACTGATGTTTGGCTTCACCGGCCAACGGTCTCGGTAATTCCTTAGCGCAAGAAAAAATTCACGAACTTACGCAACTGCGTTACGGGCCTCGGCGAACGTCGAGGCCTGTGGAGGCACTCTGTTTCGTTCAAGTGATGCAGAGGCCCTGGCCTCTTTCACGCGATGTCTGGTGCTACACCGAAATCAGGTAGATGGCCAGCGCAAGGCCCACACCGGCAACCAGCAGAGCCGTGATCATCGCCAGAGCCGACGGCCTCGTGAAAGACGTCTCGCCCTGATTGAGCTGTCTAACTAAGCGAAAGTGGTGCCAGGCTGAGAAGCAATTCGTAGCCACACCCAAAACGATCAGTGCCGTACCAAACCAGATGGAAAGACCCTTATGGGTGTCTCGGGTGGCTGGTGCAATCAAGGCCAGCCGCTCGAGGAAAAGCCCAAAGCGTGCCACCACGAAACCGAATCCCATAAACGTGATTCCTGTGCGAATCCATGCCAGAAAGGTGCGCTCGGCGGCCAGGTAGTCGATTGCGCTTGCGCCCTTGATCTGTTTCGGCACGGTGCTCATGAACACTCCAAGTGGAACCCCTCCGGATTGTACCCCTAGCGGCGAAATTTATGATGCGACGAATCCACTGCTGCCTCGCCTTTGATTCCAGACGATGGTAAACGGAAGCCGAACAAGTACACAGGGCGCAAGTCTCCGACCAGGAAGATTACCGTTACCGTGGAGAAAGAACGCTTCCGTGGCGAGTTCTCACAGACTGCAACGGACTTGACCGATTCAGAACTAGAGAACGATCCGCTCTCTGATTGAAAACTAGATCCACGAACTGGTCCCCAGGGCTTATAACCAAACACATTTTTCCCTTTCTCAGTTGTTGCCGAGAAGTTTCTGTCAGGCGGACAGACTATTTTGCCGTGAGCAGCATACTGGGCATCGGCAAAATTCAAACCATCGCCTCCCTTACACATCATGTGATTGTCGAACCAAGCCTTGAATCAACAGCCCGAGCAGCCCTCTTATCTGTCTGCGTTAGACCTTCGAGGATTACCAGGGTTGACCAAATAACGACGATTTGGAGAGAGCGTGCATGGCGCGAGGCGGCCGAACCTGCTGCGCACTAGCATCTTGCTAGATTCAACTCCTGTTCATCTTGCGTTCATCCCGTTGGGGCGAACCTAGCGTCGCCCAACCCGTCTTGCTTGAGCCAGTCCGAGAATGGTGTGGCACCCGAAAAGCCTTATCTCAATTGCGTTCCTAGGGCTGTACTGTGCGCAAGCTTCTCTGACCGCCCAGGAGATCGCTCGCGATGCTTGCCCGCGTCCGGTGGAGGGAAGTGTTGTGACCGAACCCGAAGATCTGCGGAGCAACAACGGTGTGCTGAAAGTCGATCTAGCACTTCACAGCCAACCGGAGCCCAACGGTTCAAAACGCTACTGTTATATCGATGCGACCGGCCACGAATCCCCAACGCTTCGAGCGAAGGCCGGCGATCTGGTCATTCTGAATTTGAAAAACCAACTGACCGATCCTGATCAGCACTCTGCTACGGCAGCTCCTCATCACAGCCACGCGGGCACACCGGAGGGCGCCGGCGCGTGTCAGGGCGGCCCGATGACTTCAACTTCAACGAACCTGCACTTCCATGGCTTGGTGATTCCTCCGACCTGCCATCAGGACGATGTACTGAAGACGTCGATTCAGCCAAGCGAACACCCGTTCCAATATCGCTTCCGCATTCCCGAGGATCAGCCGCCGGGTTTGTATTGGTATCACCCGCATCTTCATGGATTAACGAAAGTTCAGGTGCTCGGCGGCGCCTCGGGCGCGATTATCGTCGAAGGAATCGAGCGGGCCAATAAAGCCCTAGCGAATTTGCCCGAACGGGTGCTCATCATTCGCGATCAGGACCTCATCAATCCAAATGCTCCGCCCTCGAAATCCGAGCCGGTTGTCCCAAAGATGCTGTTCGATCGTGATGGTGACGCAGCCAACACAGGCACCGGTTTTGGCAAACCGGCGAAGGACCTCTCGATCAATTTTGTTCCCGTGCCTTATCCCGACTACCCGCCCGCCGCCATCCAGATTCGGCCGGATGAAAAGGAACTGTGGCGTGTGCTGAACGCGTCGGCCATTACCTACTTAAATTTGGAGGTCTTATTTCAGCACAAGCCGCAGCCGATGGGGCTTGTGGCCCTCGATGGGGTACCGCTTGACGAAAATCCGAGCTTGGCTGACGTTATCAGCTGGCAGACACACCTCGGAGTGCCGCCGGGCGCGCGCGTGGAATTCATCGTGACGGGACCGCCGCTGGGCGTTCCAGGCCTTTTTGTTACGCGAACTGTGGATACAGGGCCGGGCGGTGAGAACGACACCAATCGTGCTCTCGCAACAATTACAGCCTCGCTAGAAGCTCCCGAGTTGCCATCGAAACTGGCGGCATCGCCCACACCGCTTCCGCCCTCTCGTCGCCCATGGCTAGGCGATGTAACTCCCGTCAGAACGCGGAGGCTCTACTTCTCTGAAAAGCTTCTTGAGCCGAATAACCCCAATAGCGCCACCGAATTCTATCTCACGGTCGAAGGCCAAGCGCCCGCCGCGTTTGATCCAGCATCGGGAGTTCCGAACATTACCGCCACACAGGGAACCGTGGAGGATTGGATCATCGAGAACCGGTCCAATGAATTGCACGCGTTCCACATTCACCAACTGCATTTCATGCTGCTCGATTATCTCGGCAGAGCCGTCAACGAGCCATTTCTCCGAGATACGGTCAATGTTCCCTACTATGACGGCAAGGCGCTTACCTACCCCGCCGTGCGCGTGCGGATGGATTTTCGCGATCCCAAGATCGTCGGCGACTTTGTTTACCACTGCCATCTTCTAGAGCACGAAGACAATGGAATGATGGGCCTGATCCGGGTGGAATCGGCCGACCCCTTGAAGAATTCCAAAGCGCATGCTTCTCAGGATCGGCCGAGAAACCTGACAGCGCGGCTTTGCCGTGCGCCAAGTCTCTCTAACGGCGGCAACTGATCCGCGCAAGTCGGAGGAAATCGCTCGCGGGTTGTCAGGGAGAGAACTGGAACCTTGGAGGAGAGAAAATTATTGCTCGCGCTTCGAGATCGCTAGCTCTCGTCGACCTGCCGACATTTTGAATAAAAATTAACAAAGAGTGCCCATGATTTCTTCTCTGATTTACCGCTGAGAAATTTCTGTGAAACATTTCGCGGCTATTAGTCCCCCTGTCGTAACCCAGCCACGAGACAGGAGGAAGAATGTCCTTGAAGCATGTCGCTTTAGTCGCGTTTCGCATTGTATCTCTCGTACTGCTTCCATTCACGCTCGGCGCATCTCTGGCCACCGCGTCTCCACTCCCACAGGGTCCTGGTTCGAACGACCAAAATACCACCACGCCCATCAAACACGTGATTGTGATCATTGGTGAAAATCGCAGCTTCGATCACGTCTTTGCAACCTACGTACCCGTCAAGGGGCAAACCGTGTGGAACCTGCTGTCGGAAGGAATTATCAACGCCGACGGCACACCGGGACCTAATTTCAACACCGTGCAGCAAATGGCTGCTACCGATCAGCACCCTGATACGTTCCTTTTGGCCCCTCCCAAAACCCTACTCCCTGGTGGAGTGTTGCCAGCGCCCCTTGTGGGCGGCCCGAACGTCTCCTATGTTCCCAATCCGTGTGCCGCGGGAACTCCCGAAACTTCGTGCCCGCTAAGTATCGTGGATGCCGTCGAGTCCGAAAATGGACTGCTCCCGGAGGACATCTTGCTGTTGCTCACTGGTGGCTCGACCGCGAAATCCAAGACTCCGGACACACGCATCAAGAATGTCACGTCGTTGCCTCCAGGACCTTTTCAGTTAACAGGACCTGGTTTTGTCTACGACGACTATGCGGCTAGCCCTGTGCACCGGTTCTATCAAATGTGGCAGCAGCTGGACTGCGGTACCGAGAATATAACCCCATCGAATCCTTCTGGTTGCGACGCGCGATTGTTTCCTTGGGTGGAAACGACCGTAGGCGCTGGAACCAATGGCTTGGCGCAGCCGCCGTTGTGCGCCTCCGACAAAGATGTTCTCCCCTGCTTCACAACGAATTATTTGCCCAACGTTCCCGGGGCAAAAACCACGGGCGAAGGATCGACGGCTATGGCGTTCTACAACGTTCAGCAGGGTGACGTGCCCTACTTCACCTCGCTAGCCAACACCTACGCGATGAGTGATAACTTCCACCAATCGGTCGACGGTGGCACCGGTGCCAACCACATCATGTTTGGCCACGGCGATGCAATCTGGTTCAGCGACGGCAACGGCAACGCTCTCGAGCCACCGGAAAACCAGCAAGTGGACACGGCGAACCCTAGCGAAGCGGGTGTTGTCAACGAGGTCGAAAACCCCAACCCGGCACCGGGCACCAACAATTGGTACACGGAGGACGGTTACGGCGACGGTGGCTTCGCGGATGGCAATACGAACCCAACTCCGCCACCCACGTACCTGAACGCGCCTGTCTACGGCGGCGGGTCGTACAGTGAATGCTCCGATCCGACTCAACCCGGCGTCGGCGAGATCGTGTTCTACCTCATGTCCATCGGTATCGATCCCCGCTGCGAGACGGGCCACTACTACCTTCTAAACAATTACAATCCGGGCTATTTCGGTCAAGGCGAGAACGCCTTCCTCGACACAAGCCAATACAACACCCCTTTCACAATTCCACCTTCCTCTGTGCCGAGCATTGGCGACGACCTGATCGCCAACAGCATTTCCTGGAAGTATTACGGTGACCACTGGAACACCTATGCCGGCAATGCGGAATTGGGCATTCCAGAGGACAAATACCAGCTCAATTATGGGCCCGTTGGTACGCTCAATTATGCGACCAACGCACCCATTGTGTACTCAGACGAGTACTGCAACATTTGCAATCCGTTTCAGTACGATAGGTCGATCATGGCCAACGCGGATGTCCGCGAAGCTCACATTCAGGACACGTTGAACCTCTACAACGACATACAGAGCGATACGTTGCCGGCTGTCTCTATCGTGAAGCCTAGCGGGCTTGTCGATGGCCACCCAGCGTCCTCTAAGCTCGATCTGTTCGAGGCCTTCACAAAGAAGATCATCGAAATGGTCCAGAGCTACCCTCCGTATGGGGCGGATACGGCGATCTTCATAACCGAGGATGAAGGCGGTGGTTACTACGATTCCGGTTACGTGCAGCCGCTGGACTTCTTCGGTGACGGCACGCGGATTATCTTTCTTGCCGTGTCTCCCTACGCGACCGGCGGAACAATTTCGCATGCGTATGCCGATCACGTTTCGATCCTTAAGTTCATCGAGAGAAACTGGGGCATTGGAACGGTCACGGGACGCAGCCGAGACAACTTCCCTAACCCAATTACGGTACCAGGCAACCCCTACGTACCCACGAACAGTCCGGCGATCACCGACCTGTTTGATCTATTCACCTTCCCAAAATAACCGACTGTAGGCCACATTGGCGGACTCCGGGTCTCGGCGCGAAGATCGTCGAGGCCCGTGCCCGCCATAAGGAGGAACGCTGCGAGCAGGCGACGGGTCCTCGCGATCAAACCGTGCGGCCCTTCTGAACAGCCGCGTTGGAAATGCTTACACCGAGATCAAATAGATCGCCAACGCCAGGCCCACGACTGCCAGGACGAGAGCGGTGACCACCGCTGGAGCCGATGGCTTCGTAAAGGACGTGTCGTCCCGATTTAACTGTTTGATGAGACGAACATAATGCGATGTAGAGAAGAAATTGGTGGCGACACCCATCACGATCATGCTCGTGCCGAACCAGATGGAAAGTCTCTGATGGCTTTCCTTAACGGCCGCTTCAATCAACGCAAGCCGCTCCAGGAAAAGCCCAAAGCGCGCCACCACAAAGCCGAATCCCATGAACGCGATCCCTGTGCGAATCCACGCCAGGAACGTGCGTTCGGCGGCGAGTTGGTCGGCTAGGCTGGGACCCTTGAGCATTTTAGGTGGTGAGCTCACGCAAAATCCCCCCGTGGCGCTTGCCGATGAGATCGGAGTGAGCCGAACACAAGATGGCCCCGGACAACGGTGGCGATGGGCGCGCCACGGAAAGCGCGGCCGTTAAACGGTGTGTTGCGCGATTTGCTCGGCGAATCAGCCGCGCGGAACGTCCACTCGTGCGTCGTCGAAAACAGCGTGAGATCACCAGGGGCGCCGGCAGCAATTTTTCGCTCCAGGCCGAGAACGCGTGCCGGCCCGCACGTAAACAGTTCAACCAATCTCATCAGAGGTAGCTTTCCGGTATGGACCAGCTCGGTCAGGCCCAGCGCCAGCGCTGTCTCAAATCCGACGATGCCGAAAGGCGCGCGATCGAATTCAACATCCTTGCTCGCCGGATGATGCGGAGCGTGATCGGTAGCGATCGCATCGACGCTGCCATCCCGAAGCCCCTCGATCAGCACGTCGCGATCGTCTGTGGAAGCGAGCGGCGGGTTCATTTTGTAGTGCGTGTCATAGCGAACGTCTTCGTCGGTCAGTGTAAAGTGGTGCGGCGTGACCTCACACGTCACGCGCAACCCGCGTTGCTTCGCCCAGCGTACCTGTTCGAGGGAGCGCCGCGTGGATAGATGAGCGATATGCAGCCGCGCGCCACTGAGCTCAGCGATCTCGACGTCGCGTCCCACAGAGATGGATTCGGACTGCGCGGGAATTCCAGCCAAGCCCAGCCGAAGCGACTGCGGCCCCTCTCGCATTACGCCGCCTGCGAAGAGCGACGGATCTTCGCAGTGGTCAATTACCGGAAGGCCCAGCGAATCGCAGTACTCCATGACCTGCCGCATCAAACGCGCCGTCGCGATGGGCTTGCCATCATCACTAACAGCAACAATACCCGCGGCTTTCATGGCTGCGATTTCCGCCAATGCCTCGCCTTTGCTTCCCTGCGAAGCCGCGCCGATCGGCCACACGCGGACGCTCGCCGACTGGGCTGCTCGTTCGACGATACCCCGGGTCACCGACGCGTTGTCGTTCACCGGCTGCGTGTTGGGCATCGAGCAAACAGCCGTAAAACCTCCTCGCGCTGCCGCACGCGTGCCCGTCTCGATGGTTTCGGAAAGCTCATGGCCCGGCTCACGCAGATGACAATGCAGATCAATAAATCCCGGCGCGACCACGAGGCCTTTCGCGTCGTAGATCTCAGCACCTGGCGCTAGCAACTGGGGGCCCACCTTGGCAATTCGCTCGCCATCGATGAGGACGTCCAGGATCCCATCGGTGTCCGTAGCCGGGTCGATCACGCGGCCATTCTTGATCAAGAGCATCCGTCAGTCCTTGGCAGGATCGGGGGCCTCGGCAGGCGGGCCGCCGACCAGATGATAGAGAAGAGCCATGCGCACGGCGAGACCGTTGGTTACCTGTTCTAAAACGCACGATTGCGGGCCATCGGCTACGGCGGAGTCGATTTCAAGCCCGCGAATCATCGGCCCCGGATGCATCACGAGCGCATCTGGCTTTGCCCGCCGCAGCCGTTCCGGCGTCAGCCGGTATCCCGCGATGTATTCATCCACCGCCAGCGCCGGCTCGTGCAACCGCTCGGTCTGTACCCGGAGCGCCATGACGACATCGGCTCCCTCGAGCGCTTCGTCAATCTGAAGCGAACGCCGAATGTTGAGTGCCAGGCATTCCACCTCGCGCGGCACCCACATCGAGGGACCGCACAGCGTGATGTGGACGCCAAACTTGCTGAGCAGGTGGATGTTGGAGCGCGCCACGCGGCTGTGCAGGATGTCGCCCAGAATCGTGACAGCCAAGCCTTCCAGCCTTCCCTTCCGGTCGCGGATCGTCAGTGCATCCAGTAGTGCCTGGGTGGGGTGCTCGTGCGTTCCGTCGCCCGCGTTCAGAACAGGAATGTCGAGCCGCGATGCCACGAAATCAGGTGCACCGGACGAGCTGTGCCGGAGTACGATCGCATCAGGCTTCATCGCTTCGAGCGTCCGAACCGTGTCCATCAGTGATTCGCCCTTCTTGAGGCTGGACGCCTCGGCCTGTAGCGCCATCGTGTCGGCACCCAGGCGTGAGGCAGCCGTGGTGAAGCTGATCCGCGTGCGCGTAGAGGTCTCAAAGAACGCCACGGCGACGGTCTTGCCTCGAAGCGTGGCAAGCTTTTTTAGCGGGTGCCGCTGAAATTCCTGGAACGGTTTGGCTTGGTCGAGGAAAAATTCGATTTGCTCGCGGCTGAGGGGTTCGATTCCGAGCAAATTGGACAGGTGCGCAAGCACGGTTTCTCTTAGCTTACATCCTTCCTCCGGATCGATCGTGCAAGGAATCAGTGAACGCGATCCACCAGCATGACACGTTCCTCGCCATCGATCTCCTGCAGCCGCACCTCGACAATCTCGGTTTCGCTGGTCTGGATGGTCTTGCCGATGAAGGTGGCCTCGATGGGCAGCTCGCGGTGGCCTCGGTCGATCAATACGAGCAGCCGGAGTCGGCGCGGCCGGCCCAAATCGAAAAGCCCGTTCATCGCGGCGCGGATGGTGCGACCCGTATAGAGGACATCATCCACGATCACCAGCTCGCGGTTATCCACCGAGAACTCGATGTTAGTGGACTGAACGACAGGTTGCGCACCGACGGTTGAAAGATCATCCCGGTAGAGGGTGATGTCGAGGGTGCCGACGGGAATATCCCGGTGCGCAAATCCACGGATCGCACTTGCCAGTCGCTCAGAAAGCGGAACACCTCTCCGCCGCACGCCGATCAAAGCAAGGTCGTGGGCTCCCCCGCTTTTCTCCACCATTTCGTGGGCTAACCGATTCAGCGTGCGGGAGATTTCTTCGGCCGAAAGCAACTGGCGTTTTTCGACGACGCGCATCGAGCGCCTCATCCTAGCACAGACCCGCTTCGCTCGGCAGTCGCCGAATCTTAGAGCCGCCGCGCCCCTGGGCAACCTTGACCACCGTGCTACACTCGCGCCCGTGACTTCGCCCGAGCCGGCGCGCAGCGCCGACCGGCCCTCGGGGGTTGACCTCCGCGTCCGCGTCGGTACTCTGTCGCTCCAAAATCCCGTCATAGCTGCCAGTGGCACGTTCGGTTACGGGGTCGAGCTCGCGAACGTCGTTGATCTTAACCGGCTCGGCGGCGTTGTCGTTAAGGGTCTATCACTGGAACCTATGGCTGGTTCCCCTCCGCCCCGGATGCGGGAGGCGGTGGGCGGTCTCATTAACGCAATCGGCCTACAAAACATAGGCGTTAGAGCCTTCGTCGCCCAGAAGCTGCCGGAACTCCGAAAATACAGGACCGCCGTGATCGCGAACGTCTTCGGCCGGAGTATCGCCGAATACGTG
The DNA here is from genome assembly GCA_035622155.1 of Candidatus Acidiferrales bacterium. Classification (GTDB taxonomy): domain Bacteria; phylum Acidobacteriota; class Terriglobia; order Acidiferrales; family UBA7541; genus Palsa-295. The sequence goes on along the minus strand of DASPVW010000036.1, from coordinate 114,711 downwards.
GAGGTTGTTCGTGTCCTAGAAGACACAGAGGGGCTAGCCGCCTGCGAGTTGAACATCTCCTGCCCTAATGTGGAAAAGGGCGGGGCCGAGTATGGTACTGACCCGGCTCTTACGGCCGAGGTCGTCGGTTTGGTCCGAGGGGTCTGCCGAAGGCCCTTATGGGTCAAGCTCTCTCCATCTGTTGGAAATATTGGACTTGTGGCTATGTCCGCCGAATCAGCTGGCGCTGACGCGCTTGTGATTGCAAACACCTATCCGGCATTGTGTCTTGATGTACACACCCGGCGGTCATACCTAGGTAGTACGGCGGGTGGGTTGTCGGGCCCCGCCATCAAACCTATAACATTGAGGCTGGTTCATGAGGCGCATCAGGCGGTTCGCATCCCGATCGTAGGATTGGGTGGTATTGAAAACTCAAGGGATGCGGTCGAGTATATGATCGCAGGCGCCTCGGCAGTGGAGGTAGGCACCGCGCATTTTGTGGACCCCAGGGCCTCCGAGCGACTTGTCGGAGAACTCGAAGCGTGGTGTCAGAAGGAAAACGTACGTGAAATCAGCGGTTTGCGAGGATCCCTCGGGACCTAATTCGATTGTCCGAGAGGTCTTCGCAATGCTAGAATCAGCTGATTTCAGGGAGGTTAGTGGCAGATGAGAGCTAAGATGTTTGTGGTTCTCGAATCGGTGTTCTTAGGACTGGGTGTGCTTACCCTCGTTCCATCGGCCAATCCGGCGGCCAGCGTGAGAGCCAGCAGCCCAGTTCAACAAGGCCCAACCACTCTGTCCGGATCAGGATCGACCTCTCATGCGAGCGGCCAGATAAGGCCCCTGGCAGCATGGGACTGTACGACAAGCTGGTATGGCGAGGACTTCGACGGCCAGCCAACCGCCAACGGGGAGACCTACGATATGTATGCAGAAACAGCGGCACACCCCACCCTCCCTCTGGGATCGATCGTGCGTGTCGTAAACCCCCGAAACCACCGCAGCCAGGTGGTTCGAATCAATGACCGTGGCCCCTACGTGCAAGGCCGTGAGCTCGACGTCTCGTACGCAGTCGCCCGAAAGCTCGGATTCGACCAGCGCGGGCTGGCTAAAGTCCGCCTCGAGCTGCTAGAGGTGCCCTCACGCCCCGCCTCGGAACATCACAACTAATCGTTGCCCTGGACGTTGACAGCCTTGGGCGAGCCCGCGCATTAGCGCGTCAGCTCCGAGGAGCGGCCGGGCTCGTCAAGGTAGGGAGCCAGCTGTTCACAGCCGAAGGCCCGCGAGTGGTTAAGATGCTCGCGGGAGAGGGCTTCGGGGTTTTTCTCGACCTGAAGTTCCACGACATCCCTAGCACCGTGGCGGCAGCTGTGATGGCAGCCGCCGAGCTGCCGCAGGTGCGCCTGCTCACGCTGCACGCGCTCGGAGGAGCTGGGATGCTGGAGGCCGCGAGCGCTGCACTTAGCAAGAAGAAACGTCGCCCCGCCGTGCTCGGCGTCACCCTTTTGACCAGCATGGATGAGACGACGCTGCGCGGCGTTGAGATAGCTGGACCGCCCGATCAGACCGTGCTTGCCTTGGCAAAGCTCGCGCAGCAAGCTGGGCTTGACGGAGTTGTCGCTTCCGGGCAGGAGGCGCGGGCGATCCGCGCCCAATGCGGACCGAGGTTTCTGGTTGTGACGCCCGGAGTACGGCCCCAGAGCGCCCGAGCGAACGATCAGTCGAGAATAACGACGCCATCGGAGGCCATCGAAGCCGGAGCGGATTATCTGGTCGTCGGCCGGCCCATCACCGAGGCCGACGATCCTCACACGGCCGCTCGGGCGATCGCCCGCGAAATCGCTCTTGCCCGGCGCGCATAACTGGAGATTCCCGATCACAAGTCCCGGTACGCTTTCTCTTGCGAAGTTTGACCCGGTTAACGGGCTCGGCTAGCATCACCCTACCAGGGACACCTTGATGGGGACGCGAAAGCACGTCATCGTAGGGACGGCCGGGCACATCGACCACGGGAAGTCATCGCTGGTCGAGGCTTTGACAGGGACCAATCCCGACCGCCTCGAAGAGGAGAAACGCCGAGGGATCACCATTGATCTCGGCTTCGCGTTTTTGACCATTGCGGATGTGAGCTTTGGCTTTGTCGACGTGCCCGGGCACGAGCGTTTCGTGCGTAACATGCTGGCTGGCGCGGGCGGCATCGACATCGTGCTGCACGTCGTGGCGGCGGATGAATCGATTAAGCCGCAAACGCGCGAACATTTTGATATTTGTCGTCTGCTCGGAATCCCACGTGGGCTGGTAGCGATCACGAAATCGGACTTGGTAGATGCGGATATTCTCGGGCTTGTCCGGCTGGAAATCGAAGAATTCGTGCGTGGGTCGTTCCTGAAAGGCGCGCCGATTGTGCCGGTGAGTGCGCGGACAGGTGCAGGGCTTGATGTCCTTAAACAGGAGCTTCTACGTGTGGCGGAGGCAACACCAGAGAAAGACCGGAAGCGCCATCCTCGCTTGCCGATCGACCGCTCGTTCGCAACGAAAGGCTTTGGGACGGTGGTGACAGGAACACTGATCTCGGGCACCTTGCAGGTTGACGATGAGATGGAGATCTATCCCGTACAGAGGCGCGTGCGGGTTCGCGGACTTCATTCCGCCGGTCAGCCGATTGCGCAGGCCGTGGCAGGACAGCGCACGGCGGTGAATCTCGCGGGCATCGATCAGGCAGAAATTCAACGCGGCATGGTACTGGGTCGGCCAGGCGTCTTTGAGCCGACGCGGAAGCTAGATGCGCGGGTGATGCTGTTGGACTCGTCTCGGCCGCTGACGAATCGCGCCCGCGTGCATTTTCACCAGGGGTCAGCCGAAGCGATTGCGGAAGTCGTCCTGTTGGAAGGGAACGAGCTGGCGCCCGGCGGATCCGCCCTAGCACAACTTAGATTAGACAACGAAGTAGTCGTTCTGCCCGAGGACCGTTTCATCCTTCGGCAGTTTTCCCCGGTCGTGACGATTGGCGGCGGAATCGTGATCGATGCGAGAGCACGGCGGCATCGGCGGGACGATCGAAAGGTTCGTCATTTTCTAGAAACGCTCGAGAGCGGCAGCCAAGAAGACCTTCTCGCGGCGCTAGCCGAAGCGATGCCTCGCGGGCTGATGCTCGAGGAAGTCCGCGCGCGTACCGGATGGCTGGAAGACGAAATTCGGGAGACAGCGGCAAAATTGGTTGCCAAGCAACAGCTTCGGATTTTGACCGAACAGCCCTTCACAATCGCATCGGCCCAGGCACTGGAGGAATGTAGCAAGGCCCTTCGCGAAGCCGTCGAGCAATTTCACACAGCCAATCCTCTGCTGCCGGGAATCCCCAAGCAGGAGCTCCGCGGGCGGGTGGGAAATCCGCGGCCTGCGCTTTTCGAAACGGCCTTGGCGGACCTTATCGGACGGGCCGTCGTATCAGTGTTCGGGGGGCTGGTGCAGCGGGCGGGCCGAGCGATCTCGCTTTCGCCCGAAGAGGTGCGCTCCAAGGAGCTGATCGAGAAGGAATTCGAGCGGGCCGGGCTCACAGTTCCGGGCGTTCCAGCCGTTCTGGGGAAGCTGCCGGTGGAAGCCAGCCGTGCGCAGAAGATCCTGCAAATCCTCATACGCGAGGGAACTCTCGTCAAGGTGGCGGAGGATTTCGTTTTTCACCGGACGGCAGTGGCACGGCTGCGAGATTTGATCGCCAGGTATCGGAAGGAGCGAGGCGACCGCATCACAGTCCTGACGTTTAAGGATGTCGCTGGCGTAAGCCGCAAATATGCCATTCCGCTACTGGAGTTCCTCGACCGCGAGCATGTGACGCGCAGGGTGGGTGACGAGCGTGTTATACTTTGAATAGGGTTAAGATTATTCGGGGCATTCGGGCGCTGCCGGCCCGGGTGTGAAAGGTAGGAACCCATGTGGGACAGCCCCATGCATCTGTTGATAATTGCGATCGTCATCCTTGTGCTTTTTGGGGGGCGAAAGATTCCTGAAGTGATGAAGGGACTCGGACAGGGAGTTCGTGAATTCAAGGAAGGGATGCGTGGCGAGCCAACACAGCCCGCGCAGACTGGCCAGCCTGCCAACCCGCCAGCCACAACCACGACATCCACTCCAGGTGCAACCGAGCAGCAGAAGTAAGCCTCCCTCAAGGTTTTTTGCCAAGGTCTCAGACGGCGGCTGGCATGCCGCCGTTTTCTTTTCCGCCCACCAGCTCAGGACTGCCTATTGGGGCGCAACAATCCAGGTCAGCCTTAGGATAGAACTATCGGGTGAGCGGATCCCTCCATCCGAGATTGTGGAGAAGGAACCAGAGACGCGCGAGAGGAAGACCCACGATATTGAAATAGCAGCCCTCGATGCGGGTGATATAGCGACCCGCGATGCCCTGAATGGCATAGGCTCCCGCTTTGTCGAACGGCTCGCCGGTGGCGATATAGCTCTCGATCTCGGTATCGGAAAGAGGTGCGAAGGTGACGCGTGTGGTCTCATCAATGACGCCTTCGATGACGCCGGGCAGGCGCACCACGGCGACACCCGTGTGGACTTCGTGGACGGCGCCGCTCAACAGGCGCAACATCCGGTAGGCGTTGGCCTGTGAGCAAGGTTTGCCAAGAATTTCGTCTCCGGCGACGACGATCGTGTCGGCACCGACGAACAGACAATCACCGGATTTGCCCGCTTCGCTTGCCGCGGCGCGAGCCTTGCCAAGCGCGACGCGGCGGACGTAGTCACCGCGGAGCTCGCCGGGGCGGCGAGTTTCGTCGAATGCCACCGCGCGCACATCAAACGGTATGCCCGCCCGACGCAGAATTTCGGCGCGTCGCGGCGAAGCTGATGCGAGAATGAGTTTCACCGCAACCGATCCACGGCTATCGAGCCTAACTGGGTCACCTACCATGCCGTATCCTAACCTGTTGAAGCCGTTCCGGGGAGATAGGCTTTGCCTCACTTTCTTACCCCAAGGCGGCCGCCACCGATCCCACCTCGCTAGGAACCAGCATGAGATGGACGTCGCGCAGAGGTACAGGCGACCGCGGCTTCTTCTTTGGACCAGCTAAACAGGCGAGCCACCTGCGCGGGCGATGCGTCGGGGCGCCACTCGAGAAACTTTGCGGTGAGCATGGAACGAGCCTGTTCCGGCCCGATACCGGGTGCAGCGGCTGTTTGCCGCGGAAAGGCGCGGCATGTCAGTTCGTATCGGCCAGAGGCCCACGCCGCCGTTTCCTGCTCAGCACCGGCGTGCACAACAATCAACCCACATTGCAGTTCGGCGATGGCGCGTTTGAAACGGACGTTACCGGCCTTTGTCTCCATCTTGCAGGCGTGGCGAAGCTCGAGCGTCGCGAGCGGACCATGCTCGTCGAGAGCCTTCCAAATGATACGGGCATCGTCGTGTATATGTCCTTGGGCGAAGAAGCAGGCGTGGTCACTCGGGAGGAGGGGTGCTTGGCGCATGGCGAGAAAGTAGGGCAGATGAGCCAGCGAGATGAGCGTGCCGCGGCCGCGAAAATACTTCGCGTAGAAGACGCGGCGGAGGCGAGGCAAATCATCTTTCCAGTGCCACACCAATCGAGAATACTTGTCCCAGACCATTTTTTCATGAGGATAGCGTCGGGTGACCGCGTAATAAAGCGACGGGAGCGGAACGCTGTTGACGGGAAAAAGCATGCAGTAGCCGACTGCGTCAATGTATTTCACCGCGTCGGCAGGCGTCAGGACGCGACGCGGCCAGCAAATCTCATGGTCGAGAGTGACCCTGGTGCGCATGCGACGAGAAAAAAACCGACCTATCGGCCCACAGATCCCGGGGTGGCAGACTTCTCAGTCAAATCGTAACCGATTCACGGTATTCGCCGAAAACGCGGCGGAGGGCATCGGAAATTTCGCCGACCGTGGCGTAGGATTCGACGGCCATCAGGATGGCAGGCATCAGGTTTTCGGTGGTGCGGGCGCGACGTTCTACCTCATCGACGGCGGCACGCGCCTTGGCAGTGTCGCGTCGGGCCCGCAAGGCGCCAAGGCGCTCGATTTGCGAGCGCTCGATTTCTGGATCGATCCGAAGCGTCGGGATCGGCTGCTCCCGCTCGGCCCGAAAACGGTTCACGCCAACCACGATTTGTTCGCCGCGCTCAACGGCCTGTTGATATCGGTACGCCGACTTCTGAATCTCCATCTGGACATAGCCTGTCTCGATGGCACGCAACATACCGCCGAGCGCGTCAATCTTTGAAAGGTAATGCTGCGCGGCCGATTCGATTTCGTCGGTTAGCTTTTCGATGGCGAAAGAGCCAGCCACAGGGTCGATCGTGTTGGCAACGCCGGTTTCCTGCGCGATGATCTGTTGGGTGCGTAAGGCCAGAAGCGCAGATTGTTCGGTGGGCAGGGCGAGCGCCTCGTCGAGCGCGTTGGCGTGCAGAGATTGACAGCCGCCGAGCACGGCAGCCAGACACTGGAGTGCGACGCGCACGAGATTGTTCTCTGGCTGCTGCGCCGTGAGCGCCGAGCCTGCAGTCTGTGCGTGAAAACGGAGCATCATCGAGCGCGGATCGCGGGCCCCGAAGCGATCACGCATCGTGCGCGCCCAGAGGCGTCTCGCGGCACGGAATTTGGCGATCTGCATCAAGAACTCGTTATGCGCGTTGAAGAAGAAGGAAAGTTGGGGTGCGAACTCGTCAACCTCAAGCCCGGCGGAAACCGCCGCATCGACATAGGCGATGGCGTCGGCGAGCGTGAACGCGACTTCCTGCACTTCAGTCGAGCCAGCTTCGCGAATGTGATAACCGGAGATGGAGATCGCGTTCCAATTGGGGATTTCGCTGCGGCACCAGGAGAAGATGTCGGTGATAATGCGCATGGCAGACCGCACCGGGTAGATGTATGTGCCGCGTGCAATGTATTCCTTGAGGATGTCGTTCTGCACAGTCCCGGAGAGCCGTGTAAGATTCGCGCCCTGCTGTTTGGCAACGGCCACGTAGAGCGCAAGAAGGATCGCGGCGGTCGAGTTGATGGTCATCGAGGTCGAGATGCGCTCGAGCGGAATCTGATCAAACAGCGCCTGCATGTCCTCCAACGAATCGATGGCGACGCCGACTTTTCCGACCTCGCCCTGGGCGAGCGGATGGTCGGAGTCCATGCCGATCTGTGTGGGCAGGTCGAAGGCGACGGAAAGGCCGGTCTGGCCCTGCGCAAGCAGGTAGCGATAGCGGCGGTTGGATTCGAAGGCGGTTCCGAAACCGGCGTATTGTCGCATGGTCCAGAGGCGTCCGCGGTACATCGTGGGATAGATACCGCGGGTGAACGGCAACCGCCCGGGGTAACCAAGATCACGCTCGGCGTCCCAGCCCGCCAGATCCTCTGCCGAGATCACTGTCTCCAAAGGAAGGCCCGAGGTCGCTGCACGGCGGCTATCGATAGCTGGTGGTTTTTTGCTTATGTCGGTCATCAGCGGACCCGTCGGGCGCGTCGAAACGATGCAATGGCGAACGCCGCCATGGTGATGGAATAGGCGATGGCGAAGGCCATGAGCCACAGTGCCGGGCGCTGTCTCCATTGCTTCCATACGGCGAACGCGGCCCAGGCAGCGAAGAGGCCAAACAGGGCACCGGTTGCCTCGTGAAAAAGCTGGCGGGCCACGCGCCAAAGCGTCCGCAGGGTCACCACAAGCGAGCGCCAAAGCGCCGGAAGCAGGTTCGCGCGCATGCTTGGATTCTAACAGGGTAGCGCTGTTCGGGCCGGCCAGAGTATTGGGGTTCCCTCCGGGGGCGGGGCGCAGGTTACTTCCGGGGAATCGTGGCGCGCGAGAGAGCTTGTTTCGGGCTTGCCACGGCCCTAGAATTACGGTAGGAACGTCTCAGGAGGTCAGATCCCTTGCAACTCGACGACCACATGAAGCAGCTGCTGCGTGAACTGGGACATGCGATCAACGACAGCGTGTCGGATTCCGAGCGCATCGCCGAAGCGATTTCCGGCGTTCGCGCGGCCGGCTTTGACATCGTGCTGAAGCTCGACGCCACGATCGGGTTGGCACGACGACAGTCATCTGATTCAAGAATGACCTCACAAGACAGGCGTTTCCTAGAATCGCTGCACATCCGTGTCGATGACGAAGTGCTAGAAGAAGAAGGCGCCGAGCCAAAAGTCGAGATTACTGCACAGGACATCAAGTTTTTGAAGTCGCTGAAAATTTCCTTCGATGAAGAAATCTAGCGCCGCTTTCACCCTCGGAGCACTCACTCTGGCGATGGCGCTCTCTGCCACCCCCATCCGTGCGCAGGCAATCAGCGCCCCGATCATCGTTAAGAGCTCGAATCCAAACACAAATCCCAAGAGCGAGTGGCTCAAGGGAGAAGTGATCTATGCCGATGCGCACTCCATCATCGTCCGTCAGCGAGACAACGAAAGAATGATCCACACATTCACGATCGCACCGGCCCTGAAGGGTCGGATGCAAGCAATCGTGGACAGCGGTGGATATCAGTACGGCGATAAGGTGAAGATCCTGCATCAGCATGGGCAAACGGTGGCGCTCAAAGTTTCCGGAAAACCTTCTAAGCCCAGCTGAGATTGCTCGATTGAGTTGAGGGGCGCGCGTTTGCCGGCCGAACCGGTTTCCCTCTCTTTGTGATACAACTTCGGTGATGGTCCGTCCGCCTGCCGTTGCTGGACTGTTTTATCCTTCCGAGCCGCGGGAGCTCGCGCGCCAGATCCGTACCTTCTGCCCTCGCGGCAAGACGAAATTGCACGCGCTTGGGTGTGTCGTTCCTCATGCTGGCTACATGTATTCCGGACATGTAGCTGGAGCGGTGTATTCCTCAATCGAAATTCCGCAACGGTGCATTCTTATCGGGCCACGACATTTTCCGCAGGGCCAGCCCCTGGCCATTCTCACGGAGGGCGCCTTTGCCACTCCATTCGGCGAGGCCACCATCGACAGGGGGCTGGCCGCGGAACTTGCGCGCGCTTGTCCACTGCTTCGCGAGGACGCGGTGGCTCATGCGCGCGAACATTCTCTCGAGGTACAGCTTCCGTTCTTGCAGAGCCTCCGGGCGGATGTGCGCATGGTGCCTGTGGTGCTGGGCACCGACCGTTACGGCTCCATCGAGGCATTGGGGCACGGCGTCGCACAGGTGGTGAAAGCGCAGAACGAGCCGGTGCTTGTGATGGCAAGCTCAGATATGAATCATTACGAGAGCGACGCGATCACGCGCGTAAAGGACGATCGTGCCATTACACGAGTCCTCGCGCTGGATCCGCGCGGCCTCTACGACACGGTGCGGCAGGAGGGGATTACCATGTGTGGCTACGCGGCGACAGTGGCAATGCTCGTCGCCGCGCGCGAACTGGGTGCGACAGAAGCAACGCTGGTTTGCTACGGCACTTCGGGAGACGTCAACGGCGAGCTAGACCGCGTCGTCGGCTACGCCGGAATTATGGTCCTTTAGGCCGTCCGCGCTACTGGACCGTTAGCTGGAACGTCATCACAGAGGAAACGTTCCCATTGGCGCCCGCGATGGTGACGGTTGTGGTGCCCGCGGGCGTCCCGCCGCTCGAGCTCCCCCCACCACCGCCACCACTGCTGCCACCACCACCGCAACCCACAACTGCGATTGCTAGCGCAAAGGCAGCTAACGCCAGCGCTGTCCTGATCGATCGACGTTGGATGCCACGGAAATAGGTCAGCAACAGCGCTATGCAGCAGAGTAGGGCGAGAGCCAGGGGGCCCTCGCCGGGCGTCGTCTTCTCACTCCTGGGCCGAGATGCCGGCACCAACCCGGAAGCAGCCGTGGTGTTCACCGTCACGGTGACCGTGGCGCTCGTCGCCGAGGCGGTCAAGCTGACAGAGGCCGACGGCATGAACGTGCACGAGGCCCCCGTCGGCAGTCCCGAACACGCCAGAGCGACGGTTCCCGCGAAGCCATTGACCGCCGTGACCGTCACCGAGAGATTCGCCGAACTGCCGGCCGATGTGACTGTGACCGCAGGATTCGAGGAGCTTAGGTAGAAGGTCGGCCCCCAAGCACTGACCAGATTCCCGACGTTGAGGGAACCAAGTCCGGTCGCCAAATCGTAGGCAATACCTGCGTTGTATCCCGTGAGCACACCGACGGTGTTGGATCCCACCACGGTGCAGTTCGGGCTTCCACTGGCGCACGGCATTTCGATGGTGCCCACCGTAACGTCGTTGAAGACGCAGGAGGTCGCTGGTGTCGATGCATTGCAGTTTGTCGCCGATTGCTGCGACGCCAGTGAATAAAGCATTGGGTTCACGTTGCCCTGCGCAGAACCTGTCTTCTGGTCAATTAAGGCCATGATTCCTGCCATCACTTGGGCTGAGACCGAGGTTCCTCCCACCTCGACAAAATCTCCTGTGGTTAGATTGCACGGAGCATTTACGAAGTCTTCTTCGCAGTCGATGTAGAAGCTGCCTGAAATGATGCCGTCCGCGCCGAACAGGGAGAGATCGGGAAGGTCACGCGCGCCGTCATTGGGAACGCCCGGACCGGTCTGCCAGCTAGGTTTGGGATACCCTCCCGCACAACTCGAGGGAGTTGACTGATTCGAGGTAATGCAGTTGCTCATCCCGCCGGAACCACCCGTAGGGGCGATCAAAACGATGCCATCCTCTTCGGCAAATTCCGCCACGCTTGGGTCGTTGCAGGTTGACGCAGCCGTTCCCGTATCGTATCCGTCACCCTGGAAGTATTGGATGACTACGGAATTGGTGCAGCTGTCATTCCAGGTCATCTCGGGCACATAGCTCAGGGCCGATTGCCCGGTTGTTGGATTGTTCGTGGTACTAAAGTACTTGGCCGGATTGGGATCATTGAAGTCGGTCGCGCCGACAGCAACGTTGTACGGTGTGGAAGCAACTCCATTGACCTCCAGCCCGTACTCGGCCGGCTGGACCGCAGGTCCGTTGACCTCGACGATATCGCAGCCCGCTGATCCATTATCTCCCGAGGAAACCAGCACGGTGATGCCTTCGGCCGCTGCCTGCTGCCAAAGCGTGTTGTGCAGCTGATTTCCTGCGTTGCCCAGGGCCAGCTCGCATAGACCGTAGCTAAAGCTCAGAATCGGCGCAAGCTGATTGTTGATGATGTAGGAAGCGGACGTATCACCCCCGAACGTCGAGTCGGATTTAGAGACAACGAGATCGATTTTCGCATTGGGTGCGATGGCTCCGGACCATTCAACATCCAGAACTGCTTCAACCTCGTCCCCGCTTCCGGCGGCGTTGGGCCCTAGAATTCCAGGATCGTCGCTAGCGTCGGTCTCAATCTCTTCGAAATTGATTGCGGGCAGACCGAATATGGTTCGAAAGGCATTCACGTCGCTTGGTTGGGTCGGGTTGCCGTTCGACAACGCTATGTCACTATCGCTGACAATCGCGATCGTTTCACCGGTCCCGTTCAGCGAGGACGGGACATTGTAGATCTTGTCGAAATCAGCAGGCGCGAGCCCATAGTTGCAGGAATTGGTACTGGAAGTTTCACTACAGCCTGCCGGGAACGTATACAGAGGCCGGTCTACCCGTCTAGCTGCTGCTCTCGCCCGGCTCTGAGGCCTAGGGAAGAAGTTGTGGAGTGACGCAACACCCACGATGGCGGGAGCCAGCGCGGTTGGGATGGACGGGTCCGACACGTTGGCCCAGTGCTGTTCACCTCGGATGACGTATTTGTGAATGGCAGTATGAAATGCCTGCGTAACCTGGCTCGCGCTGCCGGAAAAGTCGATCGTCATTTTGCCCTTCGTCGCAGCCCCGATCGTGAAGCCATGAGACGCGAGCCACGAGGTGATCGTCTGTATATCCTGATCGGAAGGTCCGAATTGTGCACCGAATTCAGCCGGTGTGAGCCATTTGTGGTAGTTAGGCGACGATCTCTCTTGTTGCTCGGCCATCAGCTTTTCAAGCGCGGCTTCCTGTTCGGGGCTGCGTTTGAGCACGAGCAGCATGTGATTCAAAGCGAGATCCGCGGGAGCGGCGCCCGTGTCAAACTCCGGACGCGCGAGTGGATGTGTGTTGCCGCGCAGGACCGTACGTTTCGTTTCGTCGACCGGCTGTGTGATGAGCGGTTCGACAGTCTGCGACCATGAGGAAAGGGTCGAAAAGAAGAAGACAAAGACAAGCCATGTGAGCTTGCCTATATGACGGTTGCAGATGGGCATCGTTCGCAAACCTTTTTCCTTATTGAGTATGAGTACACTTTCGGACTGATGAGATGCTAGCAAGAGCCTGTCGGGATGGATGAGTATGTCGCCAAAGTTGTAATAGATCTGTCCTTTGGTACAGGACATGACCTTTGTACAGCCACCCTGTCGCGAGTATCAAGAGCCAACACACATCTTCAACTCGACATCTTGAAAGCTTTGGTCTCAACCCATTTGTATTCCCATCAAACGCTTGAAGAGTTCCAAAAAAAGAAGGACGCCGGGCGGATGGCGAGTTCGAAGGGCTCACTGTGGGTTCACCCAGCTCCTAGTGCTGGGAACGGATTTGTGCGGCAAGTGTGCGTGCGCGCTCGCGGGCGATGTCGATGTAATGGCTGTCGGAGGCCAGCTGGTCAAGGGGTGGCAGGAGCGCTTGGGGTTCAGGGAGCAACTTGTGGTCGTAATCCCTCTCAATCTGCAGGAGCACGTCGTTGACGCCCAGCCGGTCGTAGCGCATCGTGCGGATCAGATCGGAGAGATCGGTCTGCTGACGCGAGAGCCCTTCGAAGATGTCAAGCAGCTGTTCGGCGGCACGATCCGTCGTGTAATTAAACGTGACCGAATGTGTTTCACCTCCGCGATCGTAACGAAAGGTCTTTTCGCCGAGGTTGGCGATCTGCCGATGCATTTCGAGTTCGACCCCGTTGAAATTGTGGAGCTTGGCAGCCAGTTCGAAAATTTTCTGCACGAGGGGAGCTCCTACCTTCATCGGCTGCGGGCTGGGCTCGTCACCGAGCTGGCGAATATCATAGGTGCCCGATCCGGATTCATCCACCTTGATCTCGATGAACTCGGGGTAGCTAGACCGGAAAACCTTGCGGAAGGTGATGGTTGCACTCTCTGCCGCAAGGCTTGCTCGGCAAACCGGTAGCAAGAGTAAAACAAACAGGAGAAGCCGGCGGCTCGCGTTCACCGAACTCACCGCAGACGTGACACCGAAACACTCGCTGCACGAGTGGAAGTCCCAGCACCCGCTTGAGCGGCCCGTCGACTCTGACTTTGGATCGCCATGCGCTCTCGGACCCGCGAAGCCTGCGCGTGGCACAGTGCAACGGCAAGGGCATCGGCTGCGTCGACAGGCTCCGGTGTATCCAGCAGTCCAAGGAGCGACCTCACCATTTGCTGGATCTGCTGCTTCGATGCGCCGCCGAAACCGGCCACGCTAGCCTTGATCTCGCGCGGGGAATAGCTATGCGCCGGAATTTGCGCCTGCGCAGCGGCCAGCAGGACCACGCCACGCATCTCCGCAAGCTTGAGAGCGGTTCGGACATTCAGGGCTGCAAAGACAGATTCCACCGCAACGGCATCAGGAGAAAACTGTTCGACCAGCCCCGAAACGAGAAAATGAATTTCGCGCAGGCGAATCGCGAAGGTGATCCTTTCGGGAATTCGTAGTGCCCCGAAATGCATGGGTCGCGCGATCGACCCCTCCACTTCGATGACGCCATACCCGGTCGCGCCGGTTACGGCCGGGTCCACACCCAGGATGCGGAGTTTGTGAGGCGGGGGCTCGGGATGTGGGGAACGAACCGGCATTGTCAGCGAACCCAAGTGTACGTGTGTGACGGAAGCGGAGAAAAGAGTTTTTTCGATGAGGTGCGAACTATCCAGCGACGGCAGCTTGGATCTCTTTTTCGTCGATGTCAAAATTCGCGTAGACGTGCTGGACGTCGTCATGATCTTCCAGCGATTCGACCAGCCGCAGCATCTGCTGCGCCTGTGGACCGCTCAGCTTGATGTAATTCTGCGGCAGCCAACCAACCTCCGCCGAAGCGGGTTTGATTCCCGCCGCTGTCAGAGCCTCGCGAACTTTCTCCATCGCTTCGGAGGGGGTAATCACTTCCCAGGACGAGCCGTCGTCACGCAGATCCTCGGCGCCCGCGTCCAGGACGATGCCCATCATCTTTTCTTCGTCGGCCTGCTCTTTGGGAACGACAATGTCGCCCTTTCGTTGGAACATCCACCCCACGGCCCCCGACTCGGCCAGATTCCCACCGTTTTTCGACATCAAATGGCGAATTTCGCTGACAATACGATTGCGATTGCTGGTAACAACCTGAATCAAAACGCCGACACCGCCAGGGCCGTATCCCTCGAACAGCACTTCCTCGAGTGTTTCGCCTTCCAGCTGTCCGGTGCCACGCTGAATGGCCCTCTCGATATTCTCATTGGGCATGTTCTCGCCTTTCGCGGCGAGGATGGCCGTCCGCAGGCGAGGATTCGAGTCTGGGTCCGAGCCGCTCACGCGGGCTGCAATCGTTAGCTCTCGAATGAGCTTGGTGAAAATCTTGCCGCGACGGGCATCGGTTGCCGCCTTTTTGTGCTTGATCGTCGCCCACTTCGAGTGTCCAGACACGGACCGGCCTTTAATGGGAACTCTGGCAGGAGCAGTAATAAGGCTCTTGCCGCCATAGTGTAGCAGCCAAGTCCGGTACGGGCAAGGCTCGGCCAGCCGCATCGTGAGCCCTGTGGCTAGCAACTCAGCAGTTCGCCGCTCGACAGATCCAGAAGCAGGATGCGGAAAGCCGGCCCATGATCGAGGAGCACAAAAGAGAATGGATCGAGGATCGAGCCAGGGCGCTAACGGACTGATCCCCGCGTGAGGCTGCGCATGGACTCTCGCGGTCCGAATGTCGGCGACACTTGTCTATCAGCTCGAGCACGACGACGGCGGAATGACGCCTTTCGGCGGAGTTCTACCGAAGGGAATGGGACAGAGCCGACGGATGCACTCGGTTTTTAATACCTCTGTCATTCGGTAATAACAAGGGGCGAGTATTCATCCCCTTACGAGTTTGATTTCAAAGACGCCCGGCACAGAGTTTTCGATCGATGTTGTCAGGGCGCGCCGGGGCGGAGCGGGATCAGGCTGCGGGTTTTTGTCTTGACGAGTCGGAGTAGGGATCGTGGCTGTCCACGACCCCATCCGTAGATCCGGACGAAGGGAGTTACCGCGTTCTTATGAGGTGCCAACGAAATTCCCCGTAGTCCCTCACGCCGAGCAACGCCCCCTGGCTCGTTCCCCATCCTCTCGGACGAGCCAGTCCATTTTTTGGCTGCTTCTCACGGCATGTCGCGGATGTATCCTGTAGGATCGGCCGTAGAGCTATCGCGCCCTAGGAGAGATCCGGGTGGCTGAAAGAACACGGAGCCTTGATCTGACGCAGGTTTCGGAATGGGACGACGGCAGGGTTCTGCGCAAACAGGATTACCTTGCCGCCGAAGAACCGCTTGAAATTCAGGTCGGCGATCGGCCACTGAGCGTTACGATGCGGACGCCAGGGAATGATCTGGAATTAGCCGCTGGATTCCTGTTCACGGAAGGTCTCGTCACCCAACGCGCGCAAATCATCACTCTCGACTACGGAATCGACGACGGCGAAAAGAATCGCGATAATGTCATTCGCGTCGTTCTTGCACCCGACGCAGCGCCCGATTTAGAGAAGATGCGTCGGCACTTTTTTGCAGCTTCAAGTTGCGGCATCTGCGGCAAGGCTTCGATCGATTCCGTGCGTGCGCGGACGCTCGAACCGCCGAATCCGGATTTTCGGTTTGACCGAGAAGTTCTTTTGCGCCTTCCGGAATCGCTCCGCGCGTCACAAGCTGTCTTCGGTCGAACGGGCGGCCTGCACGCGGCTGCTCTATTCGACGCGGAGGGCGCATTGCAGGTGCTGCGGGAAGACATCGGCCGACACAATGCGGTCGACAAGGTGGTGGGATGGGCACTTCTGAACGGTCAGATCCCGCTCAGCAACTCGGTTCTGCTTGTCAGCGGGCGCGGCGGATTCGAAATTGTGCAGAAAGCGATCGTCGCTGGTCTACCGGTTGTTGCGTCCGTCTCGGCCCCGTCGAGCTTGGCTGTGCAGCTCGCGCGCGAACTGCGGCAGACACTGGTCGGTTTCCTGCGTGGAAGTCGATTCGTGATCTATGCGGGCGAAGAGCGAATCACAGGCATTTGAGACAAGCAGATGACCGCGAGGCAAGCTACCAGGCCGCTTTCCCCACTCCTTCCGACGGTGCCCCAGGACGTCGTTTGTCAATCATATCCGTAAACGCGTCGAGCAGATCGCGGTTCCACCATCCCCGCGCACACTCCTCATGCATGATTTCGAGTCCAACTGCAGGCGGAGAGGCCTTGCGATAGGGACGGTTCGTCGTCAACGCATCATACACGTCGGCGAGCTGAAGAATGGCGGCGGTAAGCGGAATGTCCGAGCCGCGTAAGCCATCGGGATAGCCCGAGCCATCGTGCCGCTCGTGATGGTGGCGAATGATCGGCAAGACCCGTCGGAAGGTCTTTAGCGGCGCGCAGATCTGCTCACCCACCACGGGATGCCGCCGCATGATTTCCCTCTCCTGTTCGGTGAGCGGACCTGGCTTCAACAGGATCGCGTCGGGCACCGCAACCTTGCCGATGTCATGCACGATCCCAGCGCGCCGAAGCGCCTTGATGTCCTCCTCCGGCAGGCCCAGCCTTTCGCCGAGAAACGCGGACATATCGGCAAGCCGCTCGCAGTGCCCGTGGGTGTAGGGATCACGAGCCTCGATGCTCCTGGCGAGGCTGAATAGCACGCCTTCGGCGTGCTCGAGTTCATCGGTGAATTGTTTCAGGCGGAGTAACGAGCGGGTCCGCGCGAGGAGCTCGTTGAAATCGATGGGCTTGCTTAGAAAATCATCCGCACCAGCATTAATTCCCTCAATGCGATCCTCCGTGGCGCTTAGGCCCGTAATCAAAACGACGGGCGTCAACCGCGTTTCGGGAGTCGCCTTGATCTGGCGGCAAACCTCGAAGCCGCTCACCCCAGGCATCAGAATGTCCAACAAGACAAGGTCCGGTCGAAATGACGCGCACCGGTCGAGTGCCGACCCACCATCGCGTACCTCATCGACCTCGAAACCTTCCCGGCGCAACAATGTCGCTAGCGCAATGCGCGCTGCCGATTCGTCATCGACGATCAAAATTCTTCCAGACATCGGTTCGGTGGCCTGTTTCGGTCCGTCGGCAGGTGCCGCGAGCAAGCAGAAAGCGGCCGGTTGGCTACCGACGTGGGGACGAACTTCCCCGCCGCGGCCAACAAATGTATCCTGTCCAGTCCGTTCGAACAACCCGGAGACCCAAAAGAACTTAAGGATATTGCCCTCGGCATGAAACGAACCCTGCCATCGGAATCCCTCGCGGAAATCCAGGCACGCCTCGGGCGAGCTCATACCGCGTTGCTGCGCCGCTATCCGGGTGCGGTGGGCGAGCGGCAGCCCATTCATGTCGTCTACGGAGGGGCGCACCTGTTTCGATCAGGCACGGCGCGGCGGCTGGGTGAGCTTGCCCTGAAATCACTGGACGACTATGCCGGTGACTTTGCGGCGTTCGCCAAGGCGATAGGCCTGCCCGGGGCGCTTAGTCTCCCGGACTCACCCGATCGACGGGCGGCCCTCGCGGAGTCCATCGACGCGGACCCCGAAGCTGCTCGGAGAGAAAATCCGCCGGGCTTCCTTGCGCACACGCTGTATCGCCGGATTCGTGAAAAGCTGCTCCGGGAGCCGGTCGAGGATCTGCGGATCGATTTTGAGGATGGCTACGGCCATCGCCCCGACGCCGAGGAGGACCGCGACGCGACCACGGCCGCAAGCGAGGTCAGCGCGGGCATGAATTCGGGCGAACTGCCACCATTCATCGGTATTCGCATCAAGCCGCTCAACGAAGAACTGTGCGAAAGGAGTCTTCGCACGCTGGACATCTTTCTTACCGAGCTCGCGCACCAGGCGCGCGGCCAATTGCCACAACCCTTTTATGTCACGCTGCCGAAGGTCACGCTCCCGGAGGAAGTCGCGGCGCTCGCCGACGTCTGCTCGCGTTTGGAGCCGCTGCTTGCATTCGAGCCCGGTGCCTTGCGCATCGAGCTGATGATCGAAACGCCCCGCGCCATTTTCAACGAGCGCGGCGAAGTGAATCTTCTTGCGCTGGTGGACGCGGCCAGAGGTCGCTGCAGCGCCGTTCACTTCGGTCCTTACGACTACACTGCTTCGCTCCACATCGCAGCCACCTATCAACCTATCGCGCACTTCGCCTCCGACCTCGCCCGCGGCGTCATCCAAGTTGCGCTCGCCGGAACCGGCCTACGCATCGCCGATGGCCCCACCAACATCATGCCGATTCCTCCCCACCGTGGAACGAAAGATGGCGCTTCCTTGAGCCCGGTTCAGATCGAAGAAAACTCCGGGGCGGTTCATCGCGGCTGGAAAATTCACTTTGAGAACGTGCGCCGCTCTCTGGACAGAGGCTACTACCAAGGATGGGACCTACACCCGGCGCAGCTTCCGGCGCGGTATGCAGCCGTCTATTCCTTTTTCCTGGAAAATCGAGATGTATCGGCAGAACGGCTGCGGAACTTCATCGAGAAGGCCGCGCAAGCCACGCGCGTCGGCCAGGTATTTGACGATGCGGCGATGGCACAAGGCTTGCTCAACTACTTTGTGCAGGCGATCAATTGTGGGGCGCTCACAGCCAACGAAGTCCAGCAGCTTACAACCCTTTCGGCATCCGAACTTCGCAGCGGCTCGTTTCGAAGGATTTTCGCGGAGCGAGGAGCCTAGGGGCGCGGCCACCGCGGTTGCCTACCGCTTTCTCGGCTTCATGATGAACAGAAGTGGCAAGACACCGAGGCAGATCATGGCCATGAGCCGGAAGTTGTCGACAAAGGAGAGCATCATGGCCTGCCGTTGGAGCTGCTGATATACCATGGCGTGGGCCCCCGATAGAGCCCGAGCCGGGTCTTCGCCGCGAGAAGTAAAAAGCTGTGTCAAATGGTGCAGCGCATCCCGATAGCGGAAGTTTCCACCCTGCAGATTTCCTGAGAGAACGTTCTGATGAAACTGCGAGCGCCGATCCAGCATCGTCGTGACAAACGAGATGCCCGTACTCGCGCCAATATTCCGCGCTAGGTTGATCAATCCTGAAGCATTGTTCATCTTCCCGCGCGGCACGAAATAAAACGCCATCACGTTAATCGGCACGAACAGGAATGCCGTGCCCATGCGCGAAATGATCCAATCGCCCACCGGAGAGCGCGGTCCCGCATCGAGATCAAGATGGGAAAGCTGAAACAGGCCGGTCGACATGATGAGCAGTCCCGTCACGACGATCCAGCGAGGCTCGAAACGGTCCAGCAGCGCCCCGACAAACGGTAGAACAGCCAACAGCACGAGCCCCCCCGGCAGCAGCACCATGCCGCTTTCCATCGCGGTGTAGCCCATCAGGGTTTGCAACAAAATGGGAAGCAGCAGCGTTGTTCCGTACAGCACGACGCCGAGGGTATACATCATGAAGGTCGAGATGGCAAAGTTCCGGTCCTTAAACAGATGCAAGTCAACGACTGGATCGCTCGTGGTGAGCTCACGGATCGCGAGCGCAAGCAGCGCCGTGACCGCAACAACTGTCGCCCAAGTGATAAAGCTCGAACCAAACCAGTCGTCTCGCTCGCCCTTATCGAGAACCACCTGTAGAAAGCCCAGTCCTACGCTCAGCAGCCCCAGCCCCAGAAAATCAATTCGCAGGCCCTGCTTAAACGTTTTGCGCACCATGTGAGGAGGATCGGCGATCAAAAGCGCGATCAGTATTACCGAAAGGATCCCCACGGGCACGTTCAGCAAGAAAATCCATCGCCACGAGTAATTATCCGTGATCCACCCGCCCAGCGTGGGCCCCAGTGTGGGCGCGACCACCACGCCCATTCCGTAAATCGCCATTGCCATTCCCTGCTTCTGCCGCGGAAAGCTGTCGACCAGAATGGCTTGCGACATCGGCTGCATGCCTCCGCCGCCCGCTCCCTGAATCACCCGGAAAAATACCAGCGCTGCGAGCGACGGTGCCGTGCCACAAAGCAGCGAGCTGATTGTAAAAATCACAACGCAGACCAAAAAAAATCGCTTCCGGCCGAACAGGGTCGAGAGCCATCCCGTCAGCGGCAAAACGATCGCATTGGAGACGAGATAGGACGTCAGGACCCAGGTGCTCTCGTCCACGCTTGCCGAGAGACTGCCGGCAATATGCGGCAGAGAAACGTTGGCAACACTGGTGTCCAACACCTCCATAAATGTCGCTGAAATCACGGTGGCCGCAATGAGCCACGGATTCACTTGCGGCATCGGCCGGACGTATTCGGCAGTAGCGCTCATTTCTTTAGGCGCGATCGTTCACCCGCATCTCCCGTTGCTCGAGTCGAGACCTCTCGCGTCCGAGTGTCCGGAAACCAGTTGCCGAACGCTCGCGGCGCTGGGGGCGTACTGAATGCCTGTACTGGAAAGTCTAGCTGCGCGCAGCCGGCCCGGTGAGCTCGACCAGCGGCTCGGACCGCGCCGGCGGGCTGGCCTGGAAAGTTTGAGGCGCACGCCATCGATCCACGACGGAAATCTGGTGAACGCAGGAAACGGTACATCGTGCTGCGCAACCTTTTCTCGTGAGAAATTCACGCCGCCGGTGTGCTTCGGTGTACTCGTCGAGCGGAATGGCGGGATAGCCGCGTTGTTGCGAGCAATAGTGCACCAGGCCGTTTTCACACACATAGAGATACCGCGATCCGGCACGGCATCTCCAGTCATTGGCGCGTCCTGCGGCGATGTTGTGCTGGAAGCTGTTGACGCGGGAAAACGAGCGTTTCCCGAGTGACATGATCTGTTCAAAAATCTCCCTCTCTCGCTTGCCCAAAGGTCGAAGTTGGCCGCTCCCGTCGTGGAGGATCCCGACCGTAGAGGTGAACCCGAGTTGCCGCGCGCGGTGTGCCACGGTCAGTGCATCCTCCGGATCGCGGACGCCGCTGCCGAGCACCGAGTTGATATTCACTTGAAACTCAGCCAACTCAGCTAATAGCATCAGCTTTTGGTCGAGTACCTTGAGGCTCTTTTTCGACACGTTGTCCGGCTGTACGTTGTCGATGCTGATCTGGAGGTATTCGAGCCCGGCACGGTTCAACTGCTCGATGCGCTCGGCGACCAACAGATATCCGTTGGTGATGAGACCCGCCATGATCCCGTTGTTTCGGATGCGCCGGATGATCGCGTCCAGATCCGGGTGCAGAAGCGGTTCGCCACCGCTGATCGTGATAATGGCGGTTCCCATCGCGCCCAGCCGGTCGATCCGCCGGAACATTTCCTGGGTTGGCACCGGTTTCGAAACATCGTCGAACTCGTTGCAATAGGTGCAGGAAAGATTGCAGCGCCGAGTTGGAATAATGTGCACCAGCAGCGGATGCCGCGTCGACACCAAACCCTTCGCCAGCATCCGCGCCTCTCGCAGCTTGCGGTGCGCTGCGCGAAAAGTCCTGCGCATTTTGCGTCCCATCGTCACCGATTTCGCCAAGTGGCCGCTCGATCCAGCCGGTATCTTATTATGCCATAGCGATATGCGCCCTCTGCCGCCATCCTCGAAACCTTGCGAGCTCGTTAACATTTCGACCTGGGCACCGCACTCACGATCCGATCTTCGGCCAGTCGGCTGCACGACAGCTACTTTTTTGCGAAAAAGATTCATCCCCTGCCAGTCAGTCCTGCTAGAATTTCGTTTTCCATTTGGTTTAGACTACGGCGCAGGTGTGCGGACAGCCATTGTTTGAAAATTCGAGGTGAAAACGTGAACGAGAACTCCGCCTTTCTCCCGCGTGGTGGGCCTGATGCCTGATCCGGTCGCGGAAAAAGTGATCGCGACGCTCGCGTCTGTCAAGCGCATCCCCGCCGACACGATCACGCTGGATACGAATCTACAGGAAATGGGCATCGATTCCCTCGACGTATTCAGCCTTCTCTTCGAGCTCGAAAATGCCTTCAAGATCTCGATTCCAGACGATGACGTCCGGTCGATTAAGACCGTCAACGACATCGTCGAAGGCGTCAAGAAGCTCCTCGCCTCTGCGCCACCCGAAACTTCTATGGGTTCGGCTAGCCCGGCCAGCTAATGGCACCGCGCCGGGTGGTCATCACAGGCCTCGGGGTGATTTCCGCGCTCGGCCTCGACCTGGCGGAAAATTGGGACGCGCTCTGCCAGGGGCGCCCCGCCATCCGCCCTTTGGAGGGTGTGGATGGCTCTCGGGTTGGCCTGAAAATGCAAAACGCCGCGCAGGTCCGCGGCTTCGATCCGTTGAAGCACTTTGAAGGCGGCAAGGACGCGCAACTCGATCGGTTCGCGCAGTTTTCCGTTGTCGCCGCCCGCCAGGCGATCCACGATTCCGGAATCGTGCTGACGCCGGAGCTGCGCGAACAGACCGCCATCATTTGCGGCTCGGCGGTAGGAGGCCAGTCGGCCATTGAAGCTGGGTTCGAGGACCTTTGGGTGAACGGCCGCGGCCGCGTCCATCCTTTGACGATACCGAAAACGATGGCAAATGCAGGCGCCAGTCACATTGCCATGGATCTGGGCCTGAGCGGCCCGGCGTTCACCATCTCGACCGCATGCTCCTCGGCCAATCACGCCATCGGTCAGGCCTTCCGAATGGTTCGCGATGCTGAGGTGGAAATGGCCATGACGGGCGGTGCCGAGGCATTTTTCAATGTCGGAATGCTCAAGGCCTGGGAAGCCATGCGAGTGATCTCGCCCGACACCTGCCGGCCCTTCAGCAAGGATCGCAAGGGCATGATTCTTGGCGAAGGCGGCGCCATGATGGTCCTTGAGCCGCTCGAGGTTGCGCAGGCACGCGGCGCCAGAATCTACGGCGAGGTTTGCGGCTGCGGGATGACGGCCGACGCGCACCATCTTACGCAGCCCACCGTGGAGGGGCCCGCTCGCGCCATGCGCGCCGCCCTTCGTGAAGCCGGTCTTGCACCAGAAGCGATCGGCTACATCAACGCGCATGGCACAGGCACACCAGGAAATGATCCCGTGGAATCACGCGCCATCCGCGCTGTCTTTGGGCCGCATGCGGACAAAATCGGTGTGAGCTCAACCAAATCGATGCACGGCCACGCGCTGGGCGCTGCCGGGGCGCTCGAAGCGATCGCCACTCTGCTCGTGCTCTGCAAAGGTATTCTGCCGCCGACCGCGAACTTCGGCGAGCCTGACACGGAGTGTGATCTCGACTACATTCCCAATCAAGCTCGCAAAGGGCACGTCCTGGCAGCGCTCTCCAATTCGTTTGCTTTCGGCGGTCTCAACGCCGTCGTCGCCTTCCGCGCCGCGCCGCGCTGACAGACGGAGACCGCCGAAGCTTTCGAACCGAGGGAAGGGACAGGGAGCGTGGTGGGCTCACTATTGCAATCGAAGCTCGCCCAGGGCAGCTAAAACAGCAACCGAGCTATGTGTGGGGCCCCCGCACTCCAACCGCGCGGGTAGATTTCCCAATGACGTGTCAACTCATCCGAGCAGGTGAGCGTAATCATGATTCCCAACCAGAAGAATGCGCCGATAATGACGATCCGCGTCAGGCCTGGGTGGTATTTCACGTGCATGAAGAAAAGCACGACGAGCAGCATTTTGCACACGGCAATCGTCAATGCGACAACCGTGTTCCAGGCTCCCAGGTCAATATAGGCGACCCAGGTTGTGACGGCGGTGCCCAGCATCAAAGCTAAAAACACTAGCACGTAGGTGCTCACAGGCACGATGTGGGGGGCTTGGTAATCGGATGCGGAATGTTCCGTCATAAGCGCTCAGCTCCCTGGATAGCGCCCGCCGATCAAGTACAAGAGCGGGAAGAGGAAAATCCAGACAATATCAACGAAGTGCCAGTAGAGTCCGCTGATCTCAAGGGGAGCGTAATACTCCGGCGAAAACCGGGCGCGCGCAGTCATAATCACGAGCACCGTCAGAATACCCAACCCCACAACCATGTGCAGCGCATGTAAACCCGTCATGAAAAAATAGAAGCACATGAACATCTGCACGCCCGGGGTATGCGTCCCACCACTGAGCCAGCTCACACCCGGAATCAAGCCCTCGACATAATCGCGATACCATTCGAAGCGGAGCTTGATTGCCAAAAACGCCGCGCCTAGCGCCATTGTCAGCAGCAACCAGAAAATGATCGTCCCCTTCGATCCTCCCGTTTGCGCGGTGCGGATTGCCAAAGCCATGGTCAAGCTGCTGCAGATCAGCACACCTGTGTTCATCGCGCCAAACTTCACAAGCAGCTCGTGGCTGCCGAGAATGAACGAGGGGAGATGCAACGAACGATAGACGACGTACGCAGTAAACATCCCGCCGAAGAACAGAATCTCTGTCGCCAGAAAGATCCACATCCCGAGATGACCAGCTTCTTGCTGCTGCTCGACGGTTTCAAATTGGTGCGCAAAGCCGGGTGGATGCACGCTGTGGGCGGCCATTTCAGACACGAGCCACCCCCGGGACTTCCGGATAATCGGGCGCCTCGATCGCCGGATAGTTGTACGCATCTTCGGTGACGATGGGAATCTCCTCGAAATTCTCGGTCGGCGGAGGGGATGGTATGGTCCATTCCAGCCCCTTCGCCTTCCATGGGTTGGGTCCAGCCACGGGCCCGTACCGCATCGACCAGGCGAGATAAACGAGAGGGATCACGTAACCGACGCCAAGGATGGAAGCGCCAGCCGATGACAGCACATTAAGCACCTGAAACTCCGCGGGATAGACGGCATAGCGGCGCGGCATGCCCAGATAGCCCAGCATAAACTGGGGGAAGAAGGTGAGATTGAACCCCAGAAAGACGATGGCTGCCGAAATGCGCGCCCACATGTCCGGGTACATACGCCCGGAGATTTTTGGCCACCAGAAATGGATCCCCCCCAGATAGGCCATCACCGCACCGCCCACCATGATGTAGTGAAAATGCGCGACGATGAAGTACGTGCCGTTCAGATGCACGTCGGTGGCGAGGGAAGCAAGAAAAAGTCCCGTCAAGCCGCCGATTGTGAACAGACCGACGAAACCGAGGGCGTACAGCATGGGCGCCTGGTAGGAAATCGATCCGCGATACAGCGTCGCTGTCCAGTTGAAAACTTTCACCGCCGATGGAATCGCGACCAAAAAGCTGAGAACGGAGAATACCAGACCGGCGTAAATCGACTGACCCGTCACGAACATATGATGGCCCCAAACGATAAAGCTGATGACGGCGATCGATAGGCTCGAGAAAGCCACGAAGCTGTATCCGAAGATTTTCTTCCGCGAAAACGCGGTCACGAGCTCGCTGATCACGCCCATGCCCGGCAGGATCATGATGTACACGGCCGGGTGCGAGTAGAACCAGAACAGATGCTGGAACAGCAGTGGGTCCCCTCCGATCGCGGGATCGAAGATGCCGACGTGCAGAAGGCGCTCGAGTGCGAGCAGGAAAATGGTGATGGCGATGACGGGCGTGCCCAAAACAAAAATCAGACTTGTTGCATACAACGCCCAAATAAACAGGGGCAGGCGGAACCAGGTCATCCCCGGGCAACGCATCTTATGAATGGTAACGAGGAAGTTCAAACCGGTCAGAATCGAAGAAAAACCAGCAATGAATATGCCCAGGGCGACGACGACCACGTGCGTCTGGGAGTACAAGCTGCTGTAGGGCGGATAAAACGTCCAGCCGGTGTCCACCCCTCCGGAAATCGTGCCGTACAGAGCTAAAGCGGCTCCGGTGATGAAGATGTACCAGCTCATCAGATTCAATTTGGGAAAGGCCACATCGCGCGCCCCGATCATCAGGGGAATCAGAAAATTTCCGAGCGTGGCGGGAATGGAAGGAACGAGGAAAAAGAAGACCATGATGATCCCGTGCGTTGAGAACATCTTGTTGTACGTTTCCGGCTCGAACAGCGCCCCCTGTGGCTCAACCAGATGCAAGCGCATCAGTGTGGCCGCCACCCCTCCCACGATAAACATCAGTGTGATCGAGGCCAGGTAGAGCAGTCCGATTCGTTTGTGATCGAGCGTCAGCAGCCACGATTTGATGCCGTAACTGGCGTTCAGATAATTGACGGCGGGCTCGGTCGGAACATCGTGCAGCTCGGCAGTCACCGTACTCATTTCCCGCTCCTTTCTTCAGAGCCCAGCGACTTTACGTAGGCGATCAGATCGAGCATTTGATCGGCGTTAATTTGCCCCTGGTAGGTGGGCATGACCGGCTTGTAATTGGGAAGATGGACGGAGTTCGGAGTCAGGATCGCTTGTTGGATCAGCGATTCGTCGACCACGCGCGTCTCACCGCTCTGCAGTTTTTCGGGCTTGCCGTAGACGCCCACCAGCGAAGGTGCCCGCCCATTACCCTCCGGCACGTGACAGTTGTCACAGCCGTACTGGCTGAACAGCCGTGCACCGAGTTGAGCAAGCGATTCCGCCTTCTCGCCTCCGGCCAGCCAACTGGCGTAGTCGGTGGGCGTCATCACATAGACCCAGCCGATCATCTCCGAATGGTTCGTGCCGCAGTATTGGGCGCAAAACAGATGGTAGGTACCGGTCTCGGTAGCCTGAAACCAAATCTCGGTGAAGCGGCCGGGCAGCACATCCTTTTTCACACGAAACGCTGGAATGTAGAAGTCATGGATCACGTCTTGCGACGTCATCGTCAGTTTGATGGGCACGCCCACCGGCACATGAAGCTCGTTGATCTCGCGGGGCCCCTCGGGATGCTGCAGATGCCACATCCATTGCTTGCCGATGACAAAGATTTCGGTCGAAGACGCCAGCGGCCGGGCGTTTCGAACATAGAGCGCGGCCGACCACACGAACAGCACCGCGCAGATCAGCGAAGGGATGATGGTCCAGGTCAGCTCGACGATCAAAGGGGTGTGCGTGCTCACCGGCGTTTCGTCGTCCTTCCGGCGGCGGTACTTGATCATGAACACCAAGATGATCGAAAAAATCAGAACCGTGAAAAACGCCGTGATGCCGGATAAAACCAGATACAGCTTGTCCACGTCCCCGGCGATGGAGGACGCCGCCGGAGGCTGAAACGGAATCGTCACACCCAGGGCGTTCGACACAGGTTGTAGCCAGTCGATGATCACAGTTTCGTCACAATCCTTGAGAAAGACGCCGAGTAACGTTCACCACGGAACGCCAGGATCAGCAAAACTCCACCGATCAGGATGGTCGCGAGCCCCGCGAGCTGGAGCACGCGGGAGATGAGCAGGCCGTATTTTCCGGCGTGAGGGTCGTAGTGATAGCAGAAGAGCAAAACCTGATCGACCGGGGAGCCAATCTTCCCGCCCGAAGCGTCCACAAGCCCGAGGCGCAAGTCGCGCGCCGGGTAGCTGACACCGTAAAAGTAACGCGAGAGTCTTCCGTCCGGCGTGAGCAGCATGATCACGCTAGCATGAGCGTATTGTTTCGACTCCGGGTCGTACGCATAGCGGAAGCCGACCGCCCCAGCCAACTGCCGGATTTGAGGATCTTCGCCCGTCAGGAAATGCCAACCCTGCCAGGCACTGGGCCGGTTGTACATGCCGAGGTACACCGCCTGCTTGGCTTCAGCCAGAGACGGCTGCTCGGTCGGATCGATGCTCACCGTTACGACATCGAAATCTTTTCCAATGCTCAGAGGAATCTGCTCCAGGCTGCGGTCAAGCCCGTTGAGCACCTGCGTGCAGAGCATGGGACAGTTGTAATAGACAAGCGTGAGAATTACGGGCTTGCCACGGAAATAATGGCTGAAGTCAACCGTCTTGCCATGCTCGTCGCGAAACCGCAAGTCGAGCGGAATCGAATGATTAAGCCTCTCGTCAACGCCGACACTCTTCAGCAGCTCAGGACGAACGCCGATACTCTGGTCGGGATCGCTGAATTGCGCAAGCGTGTTCGCCGGATAGGCCAGAAAAATGAGCGTGAAGGCGGCCCACGTGAGCCCTTTTCGAATTCTAGCTTGCCCGCTCCATCGCAGTCTTGCTACTTTGCTCATGTTCGTCGTCGAGAGTCCCTCCCGCCGCAAATCGCTATTTCGACTCACCGCCTTCGCTTGAAGCCGTCAGCCTAGGCTCGGTGAGGTAACCGCACTGCCCCTCTAAGCCGACACCAGCGACGACGATCGGCGGCGCGACGGTCGGCGCGCCCGGTGGTGCCTGGTTCGCACCCCGCGCCGGCAATCCCTTTTGAAGAATCAGATCCATGGCCCGATCGATGGGAACACGCACCACGCCGGCTTCCTGATTGACCCAGCCGTAGGAACTCGTCATTTTCTGCTGGTACTCGCAGTACTCCACCAACTCTTGATGCGGGTGAACTTGCAGCCGAGGGTTCGGTGGAAGCTGCTGCTGGCCTGGTTCTACCAGTGGCGACGCTGTCTGACCGAGCGGAGCCATTTTGTTCAAGTAGTGGAAAGTCCACTTCATTCCCACAAGGGTGACAGCCAGCAGGACCGCCAACCAAAAGGCGAACTCGAGGAGCCCTTTGATATTGGCGTCACGCGGCTCATAACCGAGACCACGATCGACCGGGGGTTTTTCTCCGTGCCGTTCTTCAGTCGCCATGCGGATGCTCCAAAAAATCCCCAAACCGCGGGTCGTGCAGCGGAAGCAGCGGAAGCCTCCTGAGTTGCCCGTAAAACGCAGCTAGCCACAAACCGCCAATGCCGACAAGCGCCAGCACATCCAAAAGGCGGAACTCCGGAGCGTTCGGCTCGTAGGCCGGAACGACCAGCCAGTACACGTCCACCAGGCTCAGAACGAGCATCCAACCCGCCACGATCGACAGCGTGGCCAGTCGCCTCTTAACTTTCCGCTGCAACAGGACGAAAAAGGGCAGAAAGAAGTGAAACAACAGCAGCACGACGGCCACACCGGCCCAGGACCCGCGAGCACGAATCATGTACCACGGAATTTCATCTTTCAAATTGCCCGACCAGATAATCAAAAACTGTGAGAAGGACATATAGGTCCAGAGCAAGGTGAAGGCCAGCACGAGGTTGCCGAGATCGTTGTAGTCCTTCGGTCGGACACAGTCCTTTAGTGGCGCATCGCCGGAGAGCGTACGTAGAATCACGATCGAGAATGTGAGACCCGCCAGGGCCATAATCACCATGAACAGCATCCCCCAAATCGTGGAGTACCATTCGGGCTCCAACGACATCACCCAATCCACGGCAGCCGCTCCCACCGTGATGCTCCACACCACCAGGCCAGGACCGGATAGGTTGCTCATGCTGTCTTTCAGTCGCGGGTCCGCCGTCTGATCCTGTTCGGCGGACCATTTGTTCAGAAGGTGCGCGAGGATCACCCAAATGGCGAAGTACACGACGGCGCGCGTGATAAAGAATCCAGGCTGCAGGTAGACGCGCTTGAAATGATTGACCGCGTTATCCGGTATCTCGCCTGGCTTCGTCCAGGGAAAAATGCGCGACAGGCCGACCAGAACGGGTATGAACAAAAAGGCCGTCATCCAGAGCGTGCGTGTACCAGCCTCGAGAATGCGGCGGATGGGAAGTCCCCAAGGACCGCCCGTCAGGTGATGCATCATCAAAAACCCCAGGCAGCCGAGCGGAATCGAGACGATAAACACGTAGGCGAACAGATAGGAATGAAAGAAGCTTTCCCAACCCTGTCCCCCGCTCCGGTGTGCGTCGATGAATCCCCAGACCACGGCCGCGATCACGCCGATCGCGCCTAGGCTCATCGCGCGCTTCTGTGCGCGATCGATCTCGGGCCGCACTGTGTCGGATGGACTCATTGAGAGGACCCCGTCCCGCCACCCGGCGCCTCTGCCACCGATGCGCCCAGCTTCGGTCGCTCCGATTCCGGCACGTCGTCAATCTTGGCGTTCTCGCTCAGTTGAAGAACGCGAAGATAGGCAGCGATCCGCCAGCGATCGGCAGGTTCGATGCGAGCCGCGTAGCTGTACATGGCGCCAAAACCATTGGTGATCACTTCATAGAAGTGGCCGACCGGGGCGTCACGCAACCGCTGGATGTGGTAGGAGGGTGGTTGCGGAAAGCCTCGTTCGACGATCATGCCGCGGCCGCTGCCGGTGTAATCGTGGCAGGGCGTGCAATATATGTTGTAACGTTCGCGTCCGCGCTCTAGATCGGCGCGCGTGATTGAAAACGGAAACTTGTCTACGGCAACACCATTTTCCCTGCCTGTGTAGAAGAGCTCATCGATGCGCAACTGGCCGCGCGCCACGGTGCCTGGAACGGGTTGGCGCTCCGAACGGCCGTCGGAGAAGAAGCTCGTCGGCTGATCGGGTAGGTATTTGGGCTGCACCTGCATGTCCAGACGGCAGCCGGCGAGCAGCATGAGGAACACCCCGAACCAGACGAGCCTTGGGCCACGCGCGACGGAGCCCATCGAGCAGGCCCGCGTTGGCCTCTCGGATCCGAGCCTAGTCGTCAATTTCATACACACCATGCGGTTTGAGTTCCTCGAGAAACGCTTTGGTCTCGTCCAGATCAAATTTCTTGTCGCGCGCCTTGATACACAGGAAAAAGCGGTCCGTCGAGGCTAGGGCGAAGCGCTCGACATTGAACATAGGATGGTAAGGCGTCGGCAGCCCATTGAGCGCGAGCATGCCGATCACGGCAGCAAGCGCAGCACCCAGAATGGTCAATTCGAACGTGATGGGAATCCACATCGGCCAACTGTTGAACGGTTTCCCACCGATGTTGAGCGGGAAGCTAATGACATTGGCATAAAAGCACATCGCGAATCCGGTGCAGCCGCCGAGAAAACCTCCACAGAACACGATGATGGGCACCGCGGTCCATTCGAAACCCACGGCTTCAGCGAGTCCCTCGACCGGTATCGGCGTAAACGCATCGATGCGCCGGTAACCCGCCGCCCTGGTACGATGCGCCGCCGCGAGGACTTGTTCGGGCGTTTCAAATTCGGCCATCAATCCATAGATAGGTCTGCGTTTCATCATCCGAATGCCACTCTGAGCAGTTTCAGTCGTGAATCTCCGGGTTCGGATTCCTCACCCGCGCTAGATACGTCGTACGCGGACGCGTATTCAACTCTTCGAGCAAGCCATAATTGCGCGATTGCGCTTTGAGCTTCGAAACGCGGCTGGCCGGGTCATTGACATCCCCGAAAACGATCGCTTCGGTCGGGCAAGCACCCTGGCAGGCGGTGACAATCTCCCCGTCGCGCACCCTGCGGTTCCCCTCCTCGGCGAGGATCTTGGCCGCGTTGATGCGCTGCACGCAGTAGGTGCACTTTTCCATCACGCCGCGGCTGCGAACCGTAACGTTCGGATTGCGCAGTCCGTACAGACTGGGCGTCGTATAATCGGAAAAAAGATAAAAATTGAAGCGGCGGACCTTGTACGGGCAGTTGTTGGAACAATAGCGCGTACCGACACAGCGGTTATACGTCATGTCGTTCAAGCCTTCCGAGCTGTGCGTCGTGGCACCAACCGGACATACATACTCGCACGGAGCGTTTTCACACTGCATGCAGGGCACCGGCTCGTAGTAGAACTGCGGGTTGTCGAGATTGCCCCGGAAATAGGTGTCGATACGGATCCAGTGCATCAGACGGCCGCGCGCGACTTGATCTTTGCCAACTACGGCGACGTTGTTCTCCGAAATGCACGCAACCACGCAAGCGTTGCAACCGATGCAACGGTTCAAGTCGATCGACATGCCCCAGGCATAGCTGTCGTATTTGAATTTGGGGTAGATGGTCTGGTCTGCTTCCAGTTCCGGATCACGCGCAAAGTTGGGATCTTTGCGAAACTCTTCCATCGTTGTGACACGCACTAGATCGCGGTGCGGGTTAAATGCGGCCACACTTTCTTCATCGACCGGGTGACCATCCACATCGATCGTGTATTGATGCTGCAAGGAGGCGAACTCATACGATTTGCCCGTTGGCTCGATCTGCAGCCCACGCGCTATCCACAGCGCGGATTGCGTGCGCAGGAGATAGGCGTTAAAACCAACGCTGGAGCCCACGGTTCCCGCCAGGGGTCGGCCATAACCGAGGTGAAGCGTGATGGAATTATCGGCATGGCCAGGAACAAGGAAGATCCCGGCTGCCAGCTCCTGACCAGCAAGACGCAAGATGACGTAATCGCCTGACTTGAGGCCGCGCTGTTCGGCGGTCGCTGGACTGATCATAGCGGCATTGTCCCAGGTGATCCGCGTAATGGGACGAGGAGTCTCCTGTAGCCATGCATTGTTGGCGAATTCACCGTCCCCCACCGAAGGATCGGTCCGAAAGACGAGTTCCAGTGCATTCGTATCACCCACCGACGGCGCGCTCGCCTGACTGAAGTCAGCACGAAGGAAAGGGGAAATTGCCGGCAGCGCAGTACCAGCCATCAGGCCGTCGTGCAAAGACGTTTCCCAGAAATTCTCGAAGGCTTTACCCTTCTCCGGGCGCTGACTCTGCCAATAGCCGCGGACCAGGTCATGCGGGGATTTATCGGAATCACCCGTAAAAAGGGCCAGGATTTCATGGGCGGAATGATTGTCGTAAAGGGGTGCAATCAGCGGCTGAAGAGTGCCGATGGTTCCGTCGAAGGCGCGGCCATCGCTCCAGGATTCCAGGTAATGGGTGGCGGGGACGTGCCAGTGCGCATATTCAGCCGTCTCGTCCTTATAAAGGCTGGAGTGAATGAAGAGTTTTAACGCGCCCGAAGATATCGCGCCGCGAACCGTCGCCTCAAGTTCCAGGTCGGCCGGAGCATTGTAGACAGGATTTCCTCCCAGAACCAGCAGCAGTTGCACCTTGCCAGACTTCAGGTCATTGACAAGATCACGCAGCGAGTCCAGCTGGTTGATTGGGTTGGCTTCAATCGACTCCGTGTACGAAACGGTCTTGCCAACGTTGCCGAGCGCCGCATTGATCGCGTGCACGAGCGCATGCACGAAGGGAGGCTGCCCCTCACCCGCCAGTACGATGCTCGAGCCTTTGTGCGCAAGCAGATCGCGCGAAACGGCACCAACCCATCCGGAAGGAATCTTTGCACTCGCATTGCTGCTGGGCGGCACGGCGACGCCCACAGCGGCAGCCAGCTGGCGGGCCAGGTCGTCGATATCGGACGAGCGCAGCGGCAAGCGATGATCGGCAACGGCGCCAGTGCTTGTCGACATGCTTTCGGCTACATACAGCCGATTCAGCTTGGAGGAGGTGCCGGCGGATAGATCGCGGCGGGAGGCAAAATCGCGCGCGTAGCGGACGTATCCCGGACCACGGACCAGAAAATCTGCGTCGAGCGAGACGATGACATCGGCCTGATCGAAATGGTAGACCGTATTCACCGGGCGCCCGAAGGCTAGACGCGCCCCTTCCCGCGCCTGATGTGCGCCGCATGGCTCCCACTGGTGCCATCTGGCCTGGGGAAATTGCTTCAGCAGGCTATCGATCTGCGCAGCGAGGGTAGGGGAGGTAACAGTGCCCGTCAAGACTCTCAAACCGGCTCCGGTGGGCAAAAAACGGGTTCGCACATTCCCCATGGCCGCCGCGAAATCGGTCCAAGTGCTGACGCGACCCTCCGAAATGACCGACTGCGAGCGGTCGGGGTCGTACATCGATAGGATGGATCCCTGCATGAAAACGCTCGTACCGCCCAGGCTGCCTGGATGCTCGGGATTGCCTTCGATTTTCGTCGGGCGGCCCATGTGGCTTTCGACCAGCACACCGGTCGACACGCCGTGGTCGGGGAACGACGTTGCGTAATAGAGCGGGCGTCCGGGAATGATTTCCTCGGGCGGATAAACATACGGAACAATTTTCTCGGGAGGAAGCTTGGTGCAAGCGCTCAGCCCCGCCATGGTGGCCGAAGCGGCCATCAACTTCAGGACATCTCGGCGTTCCACGCCAAAAGACTTTCGATCGGAATCGGCATTCGCAGGAAATTCGTTCTCGAGGAAGTTCCGGAACGATTGGGTGTTCGCCAATTCCTCGATGCTCTGCCAGAAGCGCGGGGCATCCGGTCCAGCGAGCTTAGCACGCGCTCGTGCTAAGTCGGTCAAGTGGTTGGGCATGGAGTGGTTGTTCATCGTTTTGTTTTCACCGGTGACACGTCGAACAGGATTGCAAGGTCTGGAGCGGCCTGATGCTATACTCCTTTTCGAGCCGCCGCCCGAGCGCGACCTGGTCGGTGTAGTCGACGCCTTCAAAGCGCACCGGGTGCGTGTAGCCAGGCTGCTCATAATAAGGATTGAATACTTCCGATTCGGGACGAAGGTTCTTCTCCGGCTCGCGATGGCAATCCAAACACCACGACATATACAGAGTGCCGGCACGCTCGGTCAGCGGCATTCCGGCCATCTGGCCGTGACAGCTGGTGCAGCCGATGCCCTTGGCGACGTGAATGCTGTGATCGAAATAGACAAACTCTGGAAGAGCGTTGACTCGCTGCCAGGCGAGCGAAATGTTGTCACGAAAACTGGCACGGACCGGCTCGAGCATCGATGCGTTCGTCCAGATCTGTGAATGGCATGTCATGCAGGTCTCGGTCGCTGGAACGCCGGCGAACCACGATTTCTCGACGCTGGTGTGGCAGTAGCGGCAATCGATTCCCAGTTCGCCCGCGTGGTGCCGGTGGCTAAACGGCACGGGCTGTTGCAGCTTCACGTGCTGCCCGGTGTACCAAGACGAAAGCGCGATCTCGTACAGCGCGAAGCCCAGCACACCCACGATCAGGACCGCACCATAGATGCTCACCCGCGAGATCAGGTTCGTGCTGCGATGAAAGATCTGTGCCATCGAATCGTTCGGCTTTCTCGGCCTAGGAAGGCACCCTCTCTTCGCTCGTTTCGTGAACCAGCGACCGCACTTCCACGATCGAGATCATGGGGAGGAAACGCACGAAGAGATAAAACATCGTAAAGAACAGTCCAAACGTCCCGAGATAAGTCGCCCAGTCCCATTTCGTCGGGTAGTACATCGCCCAGGATGACGGGAGGAAGTCGCGATGCAGGCTGACGACAACGATCACGAATCGTTCCAGCCACATCCCCATGTTGACCACCAGAGAAATGAAAAAAAGCCAGGACACATTGCGACGCAGGCGCCGCGACCACAGCGATTGCGGAATCAGCAGATTGCAGGCGATCAGCAGCCAATACAAAGGGGCATAGGGACCGGCCAAACGATTCATCATCATGTAGCGCTCGTATTCATTGCCGCTGTAGAAGGCCATAAAAGTTTCCGAGATGTAGCCGTAGGCGACGATGATTCCGGTGGCGAGCATGACCTTGGCCATGATGTCGAGGTGGCGGTCGGTGACCAGATCTTCGAGATGGTAAATGCGGCGGATTGGAATGGCCAGTGTCAACACCATGGCGAAACCCGAATAGATAGCGCCAGCCACGAAATAGGGCGGGAAAATCGTGCTGTGCCAACCCGGAATGATGCCGATCGTAAAGTCGAAGCTCACAACCGTGTGAACGGAAAGGACCAGCGGCGTGGCCAGGCCTGCTAGTAGAAGCGAGGCCATCTCATAACGCGACCAGTGCACAGCCGAGCCTCGCCATCCCATGGAAAGCATCCCGTAAATGATCTTGGCGGCCTTGTGCTTGGCGCGATCACGTAGCGTGGCGAGATCCGGGATCAACCCAACAAACCAAAACAGCAGCGAAACGGTGAAATAGGTTGAAACCGCGAAGACGTCCCAGACCAGCGGGCTGCGGAATTGTGGCCATAGCCACATGGGGTTCGGATAAGGCATCAGGTAGAAGAACAGCCAAGGGCGGCCCATGTGCAGTAACGGGAACATGCCCGCGCACATAACGGCAAAAATCGTCATGGCTTCGGCAAAACGGTTGATCGAAGTGCGCCAGGTCTGATGCAACAGAAGGAGGATGGCCGAAATCAGCGTCCCGGCATGGCCGATTCCGATCCACCAGACGAAATTGACGATTGCAAAGCCCCAAGCGGTCGGAATCTTAATGCCCCAGATGCCCACGCCTTTCATCATCAAAAGGGTGATGACCAAGTTCAAAAGCATCAGGAGGCAGAAGGCAATAAAAAAGCCGAACACCCAACCCGGGGTCGTGCCGCGCGTCAGCACGATGGAACTGATTTTGTCGGTTACGGTCTCAAACGTGTGGCCCGGACCTATGAGAGGTTCAGGCCGATGAGAGACTTCAGAAGCCACTCGGTATCCCCTGCGCTCGTTGACGCCTCTGCGTTGTTAGAAGGGGCGTTGGAACCTATCCCCGGGATCACCCAGCGCGGATATGAAACCGATACCTGGAAGATTGCGCTTCGCGCCGACTGTTTGCTCCGGCGGCTGTGTATAAGGCTGCGGCCAGCGTGCCGGTTTATCTAGGACGGCATAGCATATGACTGGACGCAATGATACGCAAGTCGAAATCGAAATTTCTTAACCGCGCTGAAAGACATTCCGGCGTGGGGATGCGCCGACAAAAAAGATTGAAAGCTCGATAACGACCGCGCGAGCTTGTTGTCAAAATCCGCTGTTCGATTTACGGCATAGCGATCAAACCGCACCAGCCACGCGCGCTTGCTCGGTTGATAAAATCGAGCGAATGCGCCTTCTCGTGCCATCCATGCTGCTATGGCTCGCCGCGTCGTCCGCCACAGCCGACACGATCGTGCTGAAGAACGGCCGTCGGATCGTAGCGGAAAACGTGACCGAAGACTCGAACCACGTCACTTACCAAACCCCTGCCGGCCAGATGTCTATACCCAAATCGCTTGTCGCGAGAATCGAACACGATGACTTCATCTACCCATCAGCGGCAGCCACTTCGGCAGAACCTCCCGTTTCGGCACCGCAAGTCGAACCGGTGCAAGGCTATGAGGATGTCGCGACC
Source organism: Candidatus Acidiferrales bacterium (assembly GCA_035622155.1). GTDB lineage: Bacteria > Acidobacteriota > Terriglobia > Acidiferrales > UBA7541 > Palsa-295. The sequence goes on along the minus strand of DASPVW010000036.1, from coordinate 77,845 downwards.
CGAGCGGTCCACGGCGATTCCATCGATTACGCCTACATCGCCCAACTAGAAACCGACGGGCGCGCGGGCGGCTCTGGCGCGGTTGCCAAAGTCGCGGCCGCACACCACGCGGCAGCACAGTTCCTCATCGGCAAGGGCGACACCGACGCGGCGATCCAGCAATACCGCCAAGCGCTCGTGTTTGCCCCGGACAATACGGGCTTGCTGCTGAATCTCGCGGTCCTGTATTTGCGCGAAAGCCAGTTTACGGCAGCGCTTGATCCGTTAGGACACGCGCGCCGGGTTTCACCCGATTCGGCTGACGTTGCCAAGTTGATGGGCTGGGCGTACTACGGCGCGAACAAAATGAAGGATGCGATCGAGGCCTGGACGCGCGCCGAGCGCTTGCGGCCAGATCCGGAAGTCGAACAAGCTCTGGCCAAAGCTCGGCGGGATCAATCCGAAGAGGAAAGCTATCGTGAGGGCGAGACCGCCCATTTCGATCTGAAATACTATGGCGGTGCGGCACCGGATCTTGCTAGCGAACTCCTGAGAGTGCTCGAAGGCGACTTTCGCGATCTCGAATCTCAGCTCGACTACACCCCGGTTGAGTCGATTCCCGTCATTCTTTATACCGAGCAGGGATTTGCCGATATCACGAGAGCGCCGGGATGGGTTGGCGCACTGAACGACGGCCGTCTGCGCATTCCAGTCCAAGGGCTAACGCATGTGACGCCCGAGCTGGCGCGCGTGCTCAGGCACGAGTTGACGCACAGTTTCGTAGGGCAAAAATCCCACAACCGTGCTCCCACGTGGCTTCAAGAAGGCATCGCGCAGTGGATGGAGGGACGCCGCAGCAGCTCTGAGGCAAGCGCGCTACTGGATGCGGCGGGCCAGGGCCGGGTGCCCTCGCTAGCAGGGATGGAGGGATCCTGGATGGGCCTCTCCGGTAACCAGGCGGCCTTTGCGTATGCCTGGTCACTCGCCGTCGTGGAATCGATCATCGATGCCGGCGGCGTTACCGACATCAGCCGCCTGCTGGATCGCGTAGCCAGCGCGCCGTCGACCGAGATCGCGTTGAAAGAATCTCTGCACCTCAGCTATGACGATTTAAACCAGCAGACCATCGCTTATTTAAAACGAGCGTACTTGCGCTAGAGCGTCTGAAGTAACCCAGCGAGCAATGTGGCCCGGTCGGGCAGTGAGCCGATGACGACGTGCTCACGCGGACTGTGTGCGCCGTCGCCGACAGCCCCGAGCCCATCCAGCGTAGGTATGCCCAGGGCCGCCGTAAAGTTCCCGTCTGAACCGCCACCGGCGAAGGACTCGCCGAGGGGCACGCCGATCTCCTGCATCAGCGACTGGGCTCGGCGAAACAGGTCGACAACCCCAGCCGCGCGCTCCAGAGGCGGACGATTGATGCCGCCGCGCATTTCAATTCGGGCCCCTGGCAGGATCGGACGCAAGCCGTGCAAGGCTCGTTCCAGCAGAGGCGCGTCGGCCCTTCTCGTAACGCGGAGGTCTATCTTCGCCCGTGCGACGTCGGGAACAACATTAGGGACTGTGCCGCCGGCCATCACCGTCACTTGCACCGTGACACCACGGCGGGGATCGTTCATCTTCATCAGGCGCACCGTTTGCAAGGCGAGTTCGTGGACCGCGTTAACTCCCGCTTGGGGATTCAGGCCGGCGTGTGCCGATCGGCCCAATACAATGATCTCGGCCGTTCCCACACCTTTGCGCGCCGTCTTAAGATCGCCGCCTGGGCCGAGCGCCGGTTCGAGAACGAGCACCGCATCGCTGCGTCTGGCCTCGCGCTCGATCAGATAGCGTGACGACTCGCTGTCGATCTCTTCGTCCGAATTCCAGAGGAAGACGAGTCGCTTCTCTGGTCGTAGGCCTAACGATTTCAGGGCATCCACTGCCGCCAGCGCCAACACGAGCCCCGCTTTCATGTCGAATGTTCCCGGTCCCCAAGCGCACCCCGCAGAAATCCGAAACGGGGTCTTGGCAAGTGTACCGAGTGGATAGACGGTGTCGAGGTGTCCGAGGACGAGGATCTGGCCAGTGGGGCGGCCTCGGCCCAACCAGACTTCCGACCGCACGTGATCGCCTCGTGCCTTCTGCGCCAGAATAGTTACCTTCGCACCTCTTCGGCGCCACTGCTTGGCCACGATTCGTGCCATACGGTCGACGGAAGACTTATCGTGGCTTGGGGATTCGCAGCGGACAAATCGCCCCAGCAGCTGAACGATCCCCGCCTGGCGCTGCCGTAAATCTGCGCGCAGTTGCTGCATGATCGGCCGCATCGAGAGACCGGCTTGGTCCATCGCGGCGTATCGTAGCAGCGGCGCTTGGCGACCGACAACGCCCGTTTTCGGCTGGTTCCCAGGTACCGAGGATTCGTATAGAATTGTTTGAATACCCAGCGCGAAAAAACACAGCTGTCTAGAGGTAGACCATGCTTCTTGACGTGAATGGGATCCAGAAAATCCTGCCGCACCGCTACCCCTTTCTTTTGGTAGACGCCATTGAAGAAATGGAACCAAAAAAGCGGATTGTAGGAATCAAAAACGTCACTGCCAACGAAAGCTATTTTCAGGGACATTTCCCGGGCAAACCGGTCATGCCCGGCGTCCTGATTATCGAATCCATGGCACAAACAGGAGGCGTGCTGCTGCTCCATGAGATTCCGGATCGCGACCACAAGATTATCTATTTCGTCGCCATCGACAACGCGCGTTTCCGGAGACCGGTCGTGCCAGGGGACCAGCTCAGGCTGGAGCTGATTGTCCATTCTTGCAGAGGAACATTCTGCAAACTCGAGGGCCGCGCATCGGTCAACGGTGAACTCGCAGCGGAAGCGACCATGATGTGCAAGATGGTCGATATGGACGATGAGCCATTGTCGGCCGTCGAAGCAGCCGAGAAGGCGCGATGAGCGGAGTCGATCCGCGCGCTGTGGTTTCGCCCTCAGCAAAACTGGGGAACCGAGTGCAAATCGCGGCCTATGCCATCGTCGGTGATGAAGTGGAGCTGGGTGATAGCTGCGTCGTGGAATCCCACGCAGTCGTCAGGGGTCCGTCGACCTTCGGCCCCAACAATCACTTCTATTCCTTCTCGACAGTCGGTGGCGATCCGCAGGACCTCACCTATACGGGGCAGCGCGTCCGACTGGAGGTGGGCAAGGGCAACGAGTTTCGTGAGTTCTGCACGGTGCACCGCGGAACCATTAAAGGTGGTGGAGTGACCCGCGTTGGAAGCCACAGCCTCTTGATGGCTTATTCGCACGTCGGCCACGATTGTGTCATCGGTGACCGCGTCATTCTGACCAACGGAGCGCAGCTTGCAGGGCATATCGTGGTAGAGGACTATGCCGGCATCAGTTCGTTCTGCTTGTTGCACCAGTTCGTGCGCATCGGGCGCCATTCCTACATCGGAGCGGGCACGGTGATTACGCAGGACGTGCTGCCGTATTCTTTGGTTGTGGGAGAACGCACCAACCGCTGCTACGGAATCAACAAGGTAGGTCTCGAACGCCATGGATTTTCACCCGAGCGCATTCGCACCCTCGAACAGGCTTACCGCTATCTTCTGCGCTCGAAACTTAACACCTCACAGGCCGTCGAGAAAATGCGTGGAACCTTGTCGGGCTCTGAAGACGTCCAAACACTGATCCGGTTTATCGAGTCGACCACCGATCGCGGGTTGACGAAGTAGGAATGGCCATGGTGTTCACAGCCGACCGAATATCAGGCGAGTGGGGGCTGATAGCCGGAAATGGCGATTTCCCATTTCTGGTGCTGGAGGGTGGGCGCAGTCGCGGCATCGAGATGGCGGTTCTGGCGATCCGCGAGGAAGCCTCCCCGGCGCTCGAGCGACAGGCCAAGCGTTTCTACTGGATCAGTCTCGGCGAGCTCAGCCGCGGCATCGAACTCCTGCACCGCGAAGGCGTGAAGCATGCCGTGATGGCCGGTCAGGTCAAGCACAACAAGATCTTCAGCGCGATCCGGCCAGACTGGCGCCTGGCGAAGCTGCTACTGTCGCTTCCGACAAAGAACACCGATTCTCTGATCGGCGCGATTGCAGGTGTTTTGCAGCAGGAAGGCATCGAGCTTGTGGATTCAACAAGCTTTCTCGGACCCCTGTTGCCTGCGGCAGGATTGCTCACGCAGCGTTCGCCCGATCCATCCGAGGCGGCGGACATTGCCTATGGGAGGAGCATCGGGCGGCAGATCGCAGGCCTCGATCTGGGCCAAACCGTCGTAGTGCGCGATCGCGCCTGCATCGCGATTGAAGCCATGGAAGGCACCGACGAGACCATTGAGCGCGCCGCGCGCCTAGCCGGCGGGCAGCGGCTGGTGGTTGTAAAGGTCAGCAAGCCGCGCCAAGACATGCGATTCGATGTGCCCGTAGTGGGAATCAAGACCATCGAAGTCATGAGGCGGGCAAACGCGACGGCGCTTGCCATCGATGCCGGGAGCACGCTTGTTCTGAATCGCGAGAGCGTGATCGGCGCAGCCGACGACGCCGGTATTGCGATTCAGGCGTTCGCGCCGGAGCCAAGAACAGACGCATGAGCGACAGACCGATTCGCGTGGTTGTGGTGGGGGCTGGGGAGTTCGGACGGAACCACGCACGCGTATGGCGTGAACTGAGCGGCGTTGACCTCGTCGGCATTGTGGATGCCAATGCCGAGCGCGCGCGGCAAGTGGCAACGGACTTTGGGACCGAGGCGATCGGCGACGTTCGAGCGCTCGGGCGCGACCGGGTCGATGCCGTGAGCCTGGCGGTTCCGACCCGCGAACATGCGCGACTTGGGTGCCAGATCCTGGAAGCCGGCCTCGACGTGCTCGTGGAGAAGCCCATGGCCGCCTCGCTCAGCGAGGCCGATCAGTTGAGTGCCACCGCCCGGCGCCGCGGCGCGATTCTGCAGGTCGGGCATGTCGAGCGGTTTAATGCGGCGGTTGTGGCGGCCCAAGAGATCGTCGGGCGGCCGATGTTTTTCGAAGTGCACCGCCTGGGAATCTTTACGCCCCGCAGCCTGGATATCGATGTAATCTACGACGTGATGATTCACGACCTGGACATTCTACTGACCCTTGTCGACTCGCCCGTCGTGGATTTGAAAGCCGTCGGCATTCCCGTGATCACTGACAAAGTTGACATTGCACACGCGCGCGTCGAATTTGCGACCGGTACAGTGGCCAACATCACGGCGAGCCGCGTTTCTACCGAGCGCGTCCGCAAGATGCGCTTTTTCCAAGAGCACGAATATATTTCACTCGATTTCACCCGTCAGGACGTACTGCGCATCCGCGTGAAGACGGGTGAATCACAGCCAGAAGTTGGCTTTGAAAAGGTGCCGACCACACCCGAGGAGCCTTTGCGTGCCGAGCTGCGCGCATTCGCCCACTCCGTGCGCACGCGTAAGCCTCCGGTCGTCGATGGAGCGGCTGGGCGGCGGGCCCTCGAGCTGGCCGATGGCGTGATGGCAGGCATCCTCGACCATGCACGGCGCGTCCAACCGGATGCGTTCCGGCCTCAGGAAGTTCGATGATCCCGCGTACCCTAGTTCCCGTCGACGTCCGCCCCGTGACGAACGGTGAGGCGAAGACGCCGCCACGTCGTCTTGAAACTTACATGGACGAGCGCACCGTGGTGCCGGTCGGCCTGCCGGATGCTGGCGTGCCGCCACTCGACGGCCGCACCTCGATTCCCTCCTATCTGCCGCTGGACGCCCTAGTCGCGCGCACCCTCGTTCCCCGCGGCATGCCGGCCAAACCGATCGAACGATTCCGACCATTGACCGAATACGTGCCGGTGGCCGTGCTCGATGAGCGTGTCGTCGTTCCGGCCTTCGTAGAGCCCGCCGCGCCCGAGACGATCAAAAAATTCGAGCACGCGCCGGCGATGACGCCGGACCTGCGCGAAGTAATCGAACCGGACATCTTCCTTACCGGCGATCCGAATCTTCTCATCCAGCCGGCTGCCAAAAAAGACCCGAAGTGGGATGCGCTGATGCGCGCCCTTTCCGTCGCCTGCCACGTGGCCCTGCTGGCCTTCGTGCTGCTGTGGCCGAAGATTTTCCCCTCCCATGCGCCGAGCGATGCCGACATAGCTCTCGCACAGAAGGAATTGAATTTCGTCTACGTGCCGGGCGTCGAAAAGCCCGTACCTCCCGCGCCGACACCCAAGCTTAAAATGAATCGCGAGATTCTACGGAAGGTCGTGCCGGAGGTGAAACCGGAGATTCCCGCACCAGCGCCTACTCCCGAGCGGCCACCAGCCGAGTTGCCCGAAGCGCCCAAGCCGCGAAACCAGGCAGTACCGGCGCAGCCCGCGCCCTCTCAAACCATGGCTCCTACACCCTCACACCTCGAGCCCGTTCTGCCAGCGACGCCGCAAAACAACCACCTTAATCTCGGTCTTTCGCCAGCTTCGCCAGGCAAAGAGCTTGATAACCAACTGGGCGATGCCATTAGTCGTGCCCGCACCCAGGGAGGAACCTATAGCGGCGGTGGACCGACAGCACCGGGAGGTGGTGGGCCCGGGCTGGGTCAGGGCGTTTCGATCCTGTCTGATACTCAGGGGGTGGATTTCAGACCCTACATCACCAGGCTTCTCGCCACGCTCAGACGAAATTGGCTGTATGTCATGCCCGAGTCGGCTCGATGGGACCGAGGCGTTGTCTTCACCACGTTTCAAATCAATCCGGACGGAAGCGTTCCGGCTCCAGACCCGACCCTGGAAAGAACGTCGGGCAAGCCGCCGCTCGACAATGCGGCCATGTCCGCGATACACGCCTCGAACCCGTTTGAGCCGCTGCCCTCCGCCTTCCACGGACCCTACCTCAGGCTGCGCATCGCTTTCATTTATAATATTCCGCCGGAACAAGTTGACCTCCGTTGAGGCTGGGTCAAGCCGAGGCTGTGCGGCTCTAGGACCGGGCGGATTTGTGTGGCGGGGATTCTCCGGATGAGCGATTTAGCGCGGCTCGTGGTTGTGCTTGGGCCGACCGCTTCCGGGAAGTCGGCCCTCGGAATCAGGCTTGCCGAACAGCTCGGGGGCGAGATTCTTGTCTGCGATTCCACCCAGGTATATCGACATTTTGACATCGGAACAGCCAAAGTGCCGCCGGCCGAGCAACACAGCATTCCCCATCACCTTGTCGATCTCGTCGAACCGTGCGAAGTGTTCACGGCCGGCCAGTATCGGGAGCGCGCGCGCGCTGTTCTCGATGAGCTCCGGCGACGAAGGAAGCTGCCGATCCTCACCGCTGGCACCGGCCTTTATCTCCGAGCTCTGCTCGAAGGACTTGCCGATGCTCCAACCCGTTCCGAGGAGCTTCGGGAACGTTTGCGCACCCGGGTCAAACGGCACGGGGCGGCGAGCCTCTACCGGCTTCTGTCGCGCCTCGACCCGGAATCGGCTCGCAAAATCGCCCCTCGCGACACGCAGAAAGTTATCCGCGCCGTTGAAATGCGAATCCTTTCCGGTAAGGCAGTGGCAGACATCCACCGCAGCGGACGACGTCCCCTAGAAGGATGGGACATTCGGAAAATCGGGCTCCTGCCACCACGCACCGAGCTCTATCTTCGAATCAATGCCCGAGTCGAGTCGATGATTGCGGCCGGCTGGAAGGCGGAAGTCGAGGAGCTGATCAGCCGAGGCTTCACAAACCTAAAACCCTTTCAGTTCATCGGCTATTCGGAGCTGAGGAGGCAGATCGAAGCCAGGCGCGAACCCGGGGGCGCCACAGGGGCGATTCAGCAGGCTACTCGGCGATTTGCCAAGCGGCAAATCACCTGGTTTCGCAAGGAGCGCGGAGTGTGTTGGCTCACAGGTTTTGGTGATGATCCTGATGTCATTTCCGCCGCTCTGAATTACGCCCAAGCTCGGTAACGATCTCGTTGACGAAGTATGCAGGAACGGCTAGGCTGACATACGCCACCGTATGGTCTCCTTGGCCCCAGCTCAACTCAGTTCACTTGAGCCCGCCGATTGGATTCGGGCAGCCCTCGAACGTCTGGCCAAACATGGGATTGAGGGTGTACGCGTGGAACTGCTGGCGCGCGACCTAGGCGTGAGCAAGGGAAGCTTTTACTGGCACTTTCGCAATCGCACCGAAATGAGGGAGAAAATGCTAGCGGCGTGGGAGAACTCCGAACTCAGTTGGCTCGACGGTAGGGCGAATAGCCCGAGCATGGCAAGTCGATGGGCAAATCTGATTGCTAGAGTTTCCGATCCTGAGCACATCCACCTAGAAGTGGCCATGCAAGGTTGGGCGCGCAGCGAGGAAAAGGTCGCCAGAGCGCTCGCCTCCATCGAGCGGAAGCGTGCGCAATTGATTGCGGAGGTGCTTAACGACATCGGTTTTTCTTGGCCAGCCGCACAAGCATGGTCCGAGGTGGTTCTGCTGCTTGTCCTGGGATGGATGGACCGTGCGGCGCGCCGCGCGCCTGTCGATGGCGAAAACCGAGGCTTGGGTGAATTACTTTCCGACGTGATTCTGGCTGCTTCTGCTCGCTCCTCGCTTCGTCACGAGAAGTGACGTCGTTCCTCGCTGTATCGGGCCACGCGACGCTAGTGATTGACCTTAGGTTGTGCCGATGCGATAATTTCTCTCCCTTGTCAGCTTTTTGAGACTCATACTGGCATCGCGAACCGCGAATCGGCGAAAAAACAATCAGGAGCGCGACCCCAGATCACAGCGATGGATCTTCTTCACAGCTTAGGCCAGCTGTTCCTTGGGTCTGTGCCCACGATTATCATTGTTCTATTGTTTTATGTCTTCCTCCGCTCGGTTTTTTTTACGCCGATACAGAAGGCAATGGCAGAGCGCGAGGCCAGAATAGAGGGCGCGCGCACCGAAGCGGCTGCCATCGAAGCTGCAGCGAAGCGGGAAATCGATGCCTACCACGACGCTCTTCGTAAAGCGCGCGCTGAGATCTTCACTGAGCAGGAAGCGGCCCGGCGCGAGGCACTGGAAAATCGGGCGAAGCTGCTGAAGGCGATGCGTGCCCGGGCGCAGGAGGATGTCTTGCTCGCGACCCAGCGCATCGAGACGGAATTCGAACAGGCCCGCCTGCAGGTGGAACGCGAGGCGCCGGCGCTGGCCGGCGAGATTGTCCGCACCATTCTTGCGAAGCCAACTTCGTTAGGCGGAGGAGCGGCTTGATGACGCCGGTCGCTCGGCTGTGGCGGTCCACCACTTGGATGGGGGCACTGCTGCTAGCGGCTGTTCCTGTCCGAGCCGAGGACGAAGCTTCCCCTGCGGATACTCCGACGGGTTGGGTTTTCCGCTGGATCAACTTCGCCATCGTGCTCGCTTTGATCATCTATGCGTTCCGGAAAGCAGCGCCATTTTTCCGCCGTCACGCCGATGACATCTCCGAGCGCATCGCCGAGGGCACGCGGGCGCGGGAAGCGGCAGAGAAGCAGCGCCGCGAAGTACAGGCCAAACTCGCCGCGATCGAAACAGAGGTCGCCAGCTTGAGGGTCGAGGCCAAACGCAGCGACCAAGCCGAAGCCGAGCGTTTGCGCGAGCTGGCGCGCGTGGAGGCTCAGACAATCGAGCAGGCCGCGCAGGCGGAAATCTCCGCTCGGGAACGGGTGGCGCGGCTGAAGCTAAAGGCGCTGGCCGCGCGCTTGGCGATTGAGCGAGCCGAAGCCAGGCTGCGCAAGGAAATGACGCCGCAATCGGAAGCGATGCTGTTTGACACCTTTGTCAGGGAGCTTGAGGGTAAGCTGAATTGAATGGTGCGCTCGCATCCCGGTACGCCGCCGCGCTGGCCGATGTGGCTCTCGAGCAGCACGCTGCGGAAGGCGTGAAGCGCGACCTCGGCTCTTTCGCCGAGACGTTCGCCTCCTCCGCTGACCTGCGCACACTTCTGGGTAGCCCGGCGGTGGGCCTGGAGCTCAAACACACGGTGGTCGAAGAACTCGCTCGGCGCATGGGGCTTGCGCCCACCGTGCGAAATTTCCTCTACCTCCTCGTGAATCATCGCCGCACAGAGATGCTGGGCGAGATTCAAGCGGCCTTCGAGACGGAGTTGAATGCGCGGTTGGGGATCGCGGAAGCCGATGTCACTTCAGCGCGCGAACTGAACCCTCAAGAACGGAAAGAACTGACCACGGCGCTCGAACGGCGCACCGGCAAGAGAATCGAAGCGCGATTTCGCCTGGATCCGTCGCTTGTGGGCGGCACGGTGGTGCGCCTTGGGTCGACCATCTACGATGGTTCGGTGCGCGAGCAGCTGACCCGGCTGCGTGAACAGCTCGAAACCGAATAGGAGCGAGCAATGGCGAATATCAAAGCGGATGAAATCACCAAGATTCTGCGCGAGCAGATCGAGAACTATCAGCAGGTTGTCGCGGTCGAGGAAGTCGGCTCGGTCATTTCGGTGGGCGACGGCATCGCGCGCATCTACGGCCTGGAACGGTGCATGGCTGGCGAGATGCTGAGTTTCCCGCACGATGTATTCGGGATCGCCCTCAACCTGGAAGAGGATCAGGTCGGCGCGGTCTTGCTGGGCGATTACGCCGAAGTCCGTGAAGGCGACACGGTCAAGCGCACCGACAAGATCATGTCGGTACCTGTAGGCGACGCGCTGATCGGGCGGGTCGTGAATCCACTGGGACAGCCGGTCGATGGCAAGGGTCCCATCGTGAGCGAACACCGCAATCCGCTTGAGCGCCTGGCTCCTGGCGTCGTGGATCGGCAGCCGGTACGCGAGCCGCTGCAGACGGGCATCAAGGCGATTGACTCGATGATTCCCATCGGTCGCGGCCAGCGCGAATTGATCATCGGGGACCGACAGACCGGTAAGACAGCGATCATCCTCGATACCATCATTAACCAGCGCGGCGGCGACCTGATCTGTATCTACTGCGCGATCGGGCAGAAGCGCTCCACTATCGCACAAGTGGTGAAAACGCTCATCGACGCCGATGCGATGCAATACAGCATCGTCGTGGAAGCTTCGGCAAGCGAACCAGCTACGATGCAATATATTGCGCCGTTTGCCGCGGCGGCCATGGGCGAGTTTTTTCGGGACAGCAAGCGCCATGCTGTCTGCTTCTACGACGATCTTTCCAAACATGCACAGTCGTATCGCGAGATCTCTCTGCTGCTGCGCCGCCCACCGGGACGAGAGGCATACCCCGGAGACGTTTTCTTCCTTCATTCGCGCCTGCTCGAACGTGCGGCCAAATTGAACGACAGCCTGGGCGCAGGCTCGCTGACCGCGCTTCCTGTCATTGAGACGCAAGCCGGTGACGTCTCCGCCTACATTCCGACCAATGTCATCTCGATCACCGACGGCCAGATTTATCTGGAAGCGGACCTGTTCAACGCAGGGATCCGCCCGGCGATCAACGCCGGCATTTCGGTAAGCCGTGTGGGCGGGAACGCGCAGATCAAGGCGATGCGTCAGGTGGCAGGCACCCTCCGGCTGGATATGGCACAGTATCGCGACCTCGCGGCCTTCGCGCAATTCGGCACCGAGCAACTCGACAAAGCAACGCAGGCGCAGCTCGCCCGCGGCCAGCGCCTGGTGGAGGTGCTTAAACAAGACCAGTTTCAACCGCTTCCGGTCGAACGCCAGGTGCTGATCATCTTTGCAGCCGGTAACCGCTATCTGGACGAGATCGACGTGGCGCAAGTCGGCCGTTTCGAGCGCGAGCTTTTCGCCTATGTTGAAACCAATTACTCCGGATTGCTGAAGGACCTACGCGAGAAAAAGGCCATCGACGAAGCGATCAAGGCCGAGGCGCTGAAAGTGCTCGATCAATTCAAACAGACCTTCAAGGCGGCGGCTACTGCCGCAGCCGCGGCGGATTAGACGGGAATCTCGCATGGCCACCCTTCTTGATTACCGGCGGCGCATCCGCAGCGTGAAAAGCACCCGGCAGATCACACGCGCGATGAAATTTGTCGCGGCGGCGAAACTGCGGCACGCTCAGGACGGCGTGTTTGCCGCGCGGCCCTATGCGAAGGAGATCCTTCGAGTGCTGCGCTCGGCTGCCGCGCGGCTCGATCCTTCCGAGCACCCGTTGCTTAGTCCGGCGGAGAAGAAAATCTTGGTGCTAGTGCTGACCGGTGACCGCTCGCTGTGTGGAGCGTTTAACACAAACGTCATCCGGCGGGCGGTGGCATTCTTGCGCGAAAAATCCTCGCAGGAAATCCTCCTGCTGCCGATCGGAAAGAAGGGACGCAATGCACTCAAAAAAGGCGGCTGGCGTTTTGCCGGTGAATATCTCAATGTATCGGGCAACGTCGATCTTGCTACGGCAAAGGAGATCGCCGGACGCATCGCACAGCTTTTTGCCCAGCGCGAGGTAGACGCCGTCTACGTCGTCTACAACGAATTCAAAAACGTCCTCGTGCACAACCTGCTTATCGAAAAGCTTCTTCCCGTCGATCCGCACGTGCTGCGGCCTGAACCGTGGGAACAAGAACCGGAGCCGGGTGAACGCGACCGAGAGAAGGTGCTGCCGCATGACCTATATGCGGCCGGGGCCGGACGGCTTGTCGACTACATCTACGAGCAGCCCTTCCACGAAATTTTCGACAGCCTCGTCTTGCGGTATGTCGAGACGCAGATACTGCGCATCCTACTGGAGTCCTCGGCGGCCGAATGGGCAGCCCGCATGACGGCGATGGACGCGGCAACGCGAAATGCGTCTGAGCTGATTGACAAACTGACGTTGGAGATGAACAAGGTTCGCCAGGCGGGCATTACGAAGGAGCTGATTGAAATCGTGAGCGGTGCAGCGTCGGCAACCGCGTGATTCGGGTTCGACGCGAACCGAATCTGCGGTCCCCACAGAATCAACGGAGCTGCTTATGGCAACGGAAAACACCAAAACAGGCCACGTGGTCGAAGTGATAGGCCCCGTCGTGGATGTGCAATTCCTAGAGGGCGAGCTGCCACCGATTTATAATGCGCTGCGAATCACCAGCGACGGATTTGACACCTCTGACCCTATCGACATCATCGCCGAGGTCGAACAACATTTAGGTGAGAACCGCGTTCGCTGCGTGGCGATGGAGCCGACCGAAGGACTGGTTCGCGGCATGAAAGCGGTTGATCTAGGCGAGGGGATTACGGTGCCGGTCGGGCGCGGAACGCTCGGGCGAGTGCTGAACGTTCTGGGGGACCCGGTCGACAAGCTCGGGCCGGTGAAATTCGACAAGCGCTACCCCATTCATCGAGCGGCTCCGTCTCTCATCGACCAGTCCACCACACTCGAAATGTTCGAGACAGGCATCAAGGTTGTCGACTTGATCGAGCCGTACTTGAAAGGCGGCAAGATCGGATTATTCGGCGGCGCCGGCGTCGGGAAAACGGTTCTGATCCAAGAGCTGATTCATAACGTCGCCATGCAGCACGGTGGTGTTTCCGTATTTGCAGGTGTAGGCGAGCGAACGCGCGAAGGCAATGACCTTTGGCTCGAATTCCAGGAATCTCATGTCATCGAGGCAGGTAACTCCGAGAAATCGCGATGCGCGCTGATCTACGGCCAGATGACGGAGCCGCCCGGCGCTCGTTTGCGCGTCGGGTTAACCGGCCTGACTGTCGCCGAATACTTTCGCGACGAAGAGCATCTGGACGTGCTACTGTTCATCGACAATATTTTCCGCTTCGTACAGGCTGGATCGGAAGTATCCGCGCTGCTTGGCCGCATGCCTTCGGCCGTGGGCTACCAGCCCAACCTCAACACCGAAATTGGCGAACTGCAGGAGCGCATCACCTCCACCAAGAGCGGATCGATCACCTCGGTGCAGGCCATCTATGTTCCCGCCGACGATTATACCGACCCGGCGCCTGCCGCCACCTTCACGCACCTGGATGCCACGACGAACCTCAGCCGTCAGATCGTTGAGCGCGGCATCTATCCGGCCGTCGATCCGCTGGCCAGTTTTTCGCGGATTCTCGATCCGCGCATCGTCGGGCAGGAGCACTACACCGTCGCGCGCGCTGTCAAATCCGTGCTCCAACGCTATAAGGAGCTTCAGGACATCATCGCCATCCTCGGAATTGAAGAGCTTTCCGACGAGGACAAGCAGACCGTCGCCCGCGCCCGCAAAATCGAAAGATTTCTTTCGCAGCCGTTCTTCGTCGCGCAGCAGTTCAGCGGCCTTGAAGGCAAATACGTCAAGATCGAAGACACCATCCAAGGCTTTAAGTCGATCGTGGAAGGCAAACACGACGACTTGCCCGAGCAGGCGTTTTACATGGTCGGCACGATTGAAGAGGCTGAGGAAAAGGCGAAGAAGATCGCCGCGACGGCTTAATCCGAGACATGCTACCCAAATCGATCGAACTTGAAGTCGTGACGCCCGAGCGGCACGTTCTCGCGGAAACCGTGCTAGCCATCGAGATCCCGGGCCGAGGAGGTTATCTCGGCGTGCTGCCAGGCCATGCGCCGCTCATCACCGAGCTGGGCATTGGCATTCTCGCCTATCGCACCGCATCCCAAACCCGCTACTTAACCATCATCAACGGCTATGCGGAGGTCCTTCCCGACCGTGTGATCGTGCTTGCTGAAATTTCAGAGAAGGCCGAAGAGATCGACGTCAACCGCAGCCGTGCTGCCCGCGACCGGGCGAAAGCCGAACTCGAGCGGGTCGCCACTGGGAGCCCCCAGTGGCAGCAAGAGCAGCTGGCCGTCGAGCGCGCGATGGTTCGAATGGGCGCTGCGGCGAAGGCCGGCGTTCCCGGCGCGTCGAGTTCCGCGCGTTGATCTCCCGAAGGACCTCGCTTCGTCGTTACGCTCTCGCATCGTCATGAATCGGCATGCTGTCGCGCGGCATCCAACCCATGAGATGATTAAGTTACGCGGTAGACGGACCTCCTTTCGGATCCCGTAGGAGAAATGTCGGAGATCATCATTTACGGAACACGCTGGTGTTGCGACTGCCGCCGCGCTAAACAATTCCTGCGCGAGCGCGGTGTCAAGTTCCGCGAGGTCAATATCGACGAAAAACCCGATGCCGAGGAGCTTGTCCTGCGGGTGAACAATGGTCTCCGCAAAGTACCTACAATCGAAATCGAAGGTCGTTACTTCGCTTGCAGCCCCTTTGACCCCTATCGCCTGTCTCGTGAACTGAAGATCCCGCTGCATTCCTAGCTGCCAGAAGGCTCGGTTAATCCCACCCCGCGCGTCATCACGGCCGCCACGCGCAGGTCCGGCGTCAGCGCTACCAGGTCGGCATCGGCGCCCACCGCGATGATGCCCTTCTTGCCGGCGAGGCCCAGCCGGCGCGCTGGCAAAACCGTAGCCATGCGCAGGGCATCGTTCAAAGGTACGCCCAACGCCACCACGTGGCGCAGGGCGCGATCGAGTGTGAGCGTGCTCCCAGCCAGTTTGCCTTCCTGGTTGCGAGCCACACCGTTTCGGACCGTCACTTCGAGATTCCCGAGGCGATAGTTGCCATCTGCCATTCCTGTGGCCGCGATGCCATCGCTCACCAGCAGAACCGTATCAAAACCCTTCGTGCCGAGGAGAACCTGAATGGCGGGACCCGCTACGTGCACGAGGTCGGCGATCACCTCTGCGGTCACCTCAGGATCGGTCAGAATCGCGCCGACAACCCCGGGATCGCGGTGCGTGAACGGCCGCATGGCATTGTAGAAATGTACGGCATGTCGTGCGCCGGCCGCGATCCCGGCCCGAGCTTGTTCGTAATCGGCGTCGGTGTGTCCCAATGCAACTAAAATTTTCTGGGCCACAGCATGGGCGATCAACTCCAACGCACCGGGCAGTTCCGGTGCAATCGTCACGATGCGCACCAGCCCGTCGGCGGATTTCACCAACTTGTCCAGCGATTCGATCGAGGGTTTGGCGAGGGCCTCGGGAGGATGCACGCCGCAGCGTGCTTTGCTGATGAAAGGGCCTTCGAGATGAACTCCCAGGATCTCGGCCACAGGTCGGCCGCGCGAGGACATGTCGTCGCCGCTGGCGTGGTTGTGAATGTAGCGCGCCATCCCTTCGAGACTGTGACAGGTTTCCTCGATCGGAGCCGTCACCGTCGTTGCGAGGAAGGAGGTCGTCCCGTGGCGCGCGACGACAGACGCAATCCGATCAAGGGCCCGTGCGTTTGCTTCCATCACGTCGTGCCCACCCGCTCCATGAATGTGCAGATCGATGAACCCAGGAACGACGGTTAGGCCTGCGGCCACGTAGTCGGTGGCTCCCGCCGGCACGCGCATCATGTCGCGATGGCCTAGGCCCGCAATGCGGCTGCCCTCGACCAGGATGACGCCGTCGCTGATCTCTTCGTCAGGCGTCAGAATGCGGCTCGCATGAATGACGGTCGTCTGCATGGCTCTCAGTCTCGAGAAGAAACGAAGCGCGGCCTTTCGATTGTGCGCTTCCTTGGCCCGTGCCTAGCTCCTAAGTATGCTAGTGGAATTGGGGCGCAAAAAGACGGCGGAGCTTGCATCGGTTGCCTGGTCCGCTACAATCGTGTGTCGCGCGTTTGGCGCAAACAACGGGGAGGGATGGGATGGCTCATGAGAAGCGTTATGTGGCCCAGAAGAGACAGCGCCGCCGCCGCAAGGCCGCCAAAGGAAAAGTGAAGCTTTACGAACAAGGCAAGCTGCCCTACGACAAGCTGCCCTCGTTGGCGAAGAAATTCCTAGCCCGCAAAACGCGGGCTCTGAGCAAGGCGCAATAAGAAAAAAGGCGCCGGCTTGCGCCGACGCCCTTTCGCTGTCTCCTCGGCTGCTCCCGCCAGGACGGTGCAGCCCTGCCTAGTTGCCCGCAGCCTGCGCGTGCGTCGCACCTGCCTTCGGCACGCTCAGATAACCTACGATTTTATCCTTGCCAATCTGGTTCACGGTGAACTCCAGCGGAGCGCGCGAACCGTGCATGAAGAAGTAGAGCGGTTCGTTGACGGACCGATTCTGCTTTTCGTAGCGGTTATCGTCTACGTAAATGGCCACCGTGTAGAGATTCTTCTTCTGGTTCACGCCACGCAACTCCACCATCAGATCGCCCACCTTTTCACGGGTGTTCTTCTTGTTGATGGTGAACTCGTAGTAGTCGCGCTCACCGAGTCGGCGAAGCTCCTCCACCTCATCGTGATTCTTCGCGATGAGTGTGCCGAATTCGCCGCGCGTCATGTTCAGATTGTTCTTGGTCGCGTCGAGGTCGGTCCGCACGTTGGTCATGTCAGTGCCGAGCTTATTCACATCATCCACGCTAGCCTTCGTCGCCAACTGCCCATTCATGTTGTTCTGTAGGTCGGAAAGTTGCCGCGCATCGTCATCCCGAATCTGTTTGGCCTGCTGTCGCGCACGGCCGAGTTCCGACTGCGTCAGCTTCATTTTATCGGTCACAACGCTCAACTCGCCCTGGAGTTGCGCGTTGAGGTCTTCGGCCTTCGAGAGCCGTTGCGCCAGGGCATCATTGGTCTGCCGGAATTGCTGCGCTTGGGTCCCAACCGTCTGCTGAAGAGCTGCGGCATGATTCGACGCCGACCATGCCATTCCTAGGCCTGCCAGCGAGATCACCGCCAAGGCAACAATGACGATCCCGATCCAGCGGGGCGCTGGCGCTTCCTGTATCACGTCTTGCCGTTCGTCGAGCATTTTTTTAATTCCTCCGTGGAAACCAAACCCCTTGCTAGGCCTGGTGGGAAGCACGCCCTGAACCAAATCGTTCGAGCTCACCTCACCATCTGTAAGTAACAGACATATAAAGGATTAGGTCTTTTTCGAGGTAGGGACAGGGCGCGGCATGAGGTTTGCCACCCTGCAATTTTTACTTGCTTTTACGACTTCTGCGCTAGGTCAGATTTTGGAAGGCTCGACCAGCCTTTTAGGACCGGGTAATCGTCATGTTCTGCAGTTTCGCGATACGATCGGCGAGCGGCGGATGCGTACTGAACAGGCCGGCAAGGAATTGCCCCACCGTCTTGGGTGCCACAATGCACAGGGCCGAGGTAGATGGCGAGATTTGCATCGGTATTCTTTGGTTATAGGCACCCAGTTTCTCAAGCGCTCGCGCCAGTCCGTACGGGTGCCCGACCATTTTAGCCCCCGACGCATCGGCCTGATACTCCCGCTGGCGAGAAATGCCTAGTTGCAGGAGGAGTGCGGCGAGGGGCGCCAAAAACAGCATCAACAGTGCCGCTATCCCACCGCCTCCGCGGTCGCGGTCGTCCCGTCCGCCCCAGCCTCCGAAGATCATTCCCCATTTTCCCATCTGCGCAATCCACGTAACGGCCCCGGCAACGGTCGCGGCAATGGAGGAGGTCAGAATGTCGTAATTACGGACATGGGAAAGCTCGTGCGCGATCACACCTTCCAATTCTTCATCATCCATCAGCTCGAGAAGCCCTTGGGTTACGGCCACCGACGCGTGGCCGGGGTTGCGGCCTGTCGCAAACGCATTCGGCGCAGGTTGCGGAATCAGATAGAGCTTGGGCATGGGAAGATTGGCTTTCCCGGCCAGTCGCTCCATCACCTGATAAAGGCGCGGTGCCTGCTCGCGGCTGATGGGGACCGCCCCGCTCGACATCAGCGCGATTTTGTCGGAGAAGAAATACGCAACGCCGTTCATGAGGATGGCGAAGAACAGGGCAATCGTCATCCCGTGGCGTCCACCAAAGGCCTGGCCCACAAATAGCAGCAACAACGTCAAAGCGGTAAGAAGCAATGTCGTCTTGATCGCTCTCATGGTTGTTTCACCACTCTTCTATCAAGCGGCGCCCGCCGTCACGGTCGCGCGACGGAACTTCATCTCTCCCGTCTTCGGATCGGCGTCCACCAAAACCTCATCACCAGGGCGGACTTCTCCGCCCAGGATTTTCAGCGCCAGCGGATCCTGAATCAGTCGCTGGATCGCCCGTTTCATCGGCCGCGCTCCGTACGCAGGATCATAGCCCTCGGAAAAGAGCAGGGTCTTAGCCGACGCGTTGAGTTTGACCCTCACCTGTTTCTCAGTCAATCTCCTCGTAAGCGAGGTCAGTTGCAGATCGATGATGCGCTCGATCTCGTCCTTGCCCAGTGGACGGAACATGACGATATCATCGATGCGATTCAAGAACTCTGGCCGGAACAACTCCCGGAGCACTCGCATAGCTTCCTCGCGGGCCTTTTTCGGATCCTTCGCCGCGAACTCAAAAAGCGCCGTCGATCCCACGTTCGATGTCATGATGACCACCGTATTGCGGAAGTCTACGGTTCGGCCCTTTCCATCGGTCAGGCGCCCATCCTCGAGAATCTGTAGCAGTACATTGAAGATATCCGGGTGAGCCTTCTCGATCTCATCAAGCAGCACGACCGAGTACGGTCGACGCCGAACCTGCTCGGTTAATTGCCCACCTTCTTCATAACCTACATAACCCGGGGGGGCACCAATCATGCGCGCCACCGAGTGTTTTTCCATATGCTCGGACATGTCGAGGCGGATGATGGCTCGCTCATCATCGAACAAAAATTCGGCCAGCGCGCGTGCCAGTTCGGTTTTCCCCACTCCGGTCGGCCCGAGAAACAAAAAGGAACCAATCGGCCGGTTCGGATCGCCCAGACCCGAGCGGCTGCGGCGGATGGCGTTGGCCACACTGGCAAGCGCCGCGTCCTGTCCCACGACGCGCTCGCGAAGCCGCTCTTCCATATGAATGAGCTTTTCGATTTCGCCTTCGAGCAGGCGCCCGACGGGAATCCCTGTCCACTTGCTTACGATCTTCGCAATTTCCTCTTCGCCGACCTCTTCCTTCAGCATGGCGTGATCTTTCTGAACCTCTGCCAGACGATCCTGTGCCGATTTCAATTCCTTCTCTGCTGCGGAAAGCTTGCCATAGCGGATTTCCGCTACACGCGAAAGATCGCCGGCGCGCTCGTAGCGCTGTTCCTCCGCCTTCAGTCGTTCGATTTCCTCCTTCTGTTTACGAATGCGAGCGATGGCATCCTTCTCGGTCTGCCAACGCGCTTTAAGGCTACTCGATTGCTCGCGCCACTCGCTGAGCTCCCTCTCGATCTCGGCGAGCCGCTGTTTGGAATGGGAATCCGATTCTTTTCGCAGCGCCTGCCGCTCGATTTCAAGCTGCATGATGCGCCGCTCAATCTCGTCGATTTCGGCGGGAAGCGAATCGATTTCCATGCGCAGGCCCGCAGCGGCCTCATCCACCAGATCAATCGCCTTATCCGGCAGAAACCGATCGGTGATGTAGCGCTGCGAGAGCATGGCGGCGGCCACAATGGCAGCATCCTGGATGCGCACTCCATGATGCACTTCGTAACGCTCCTTGAGACCCCGCAGAATCGCGATGGTATCTTCGACCGACGGCTCGCCGATCATCACCGGTTGGAAGCGCCTCTCGAGCGCCGGGTCCTTTTCAATGTACTTGCGGTATTCGTTGAGCGTCGTCGCGCCGATCGCTCGCAACTCGCCACGCGCCAGCGCCGGCTTCAGCATGTTCGACGCATCCATCGCTCCCTCGGCTGCGCCTGCGCCCACAAGCGTGTGCAGTTCGTCGATGAAAAGGATGATCTGCCCGTTCGATTCGGTGATCTCCTTCAGCAACGCTTTCAGTCGATCTTCAAACTCGCCTCGGTACTTGGCTCCAGCCACCAGAGCTGCGAGATCCAGTGCCACCAACCGCTTGGGTTTCAGAACCTCCGGCACATCCCCCGCGACAATGCGCTGCGCCAAACCCTCGACAATCGCCGTCTTTCCGACGCCCGGTTCGCCGATCAGCACGGGGTTGTTTTTCGTGCGTCGGGCCAGAATTTGCATTACGCGGCGGATCTCTTCGTCGCGTCCAATCACGGGATCTAGCTTGCCGCGTCGGCCCTGCTCGGTGAGATCACTTGCATATTGCTCGATCGCGCGGTACGTGGTCTCCGGATTCTGAGAGGTGACGCGATGGCTGCCGCGGATCGCCGCCATGGCTTGCAAGATCCCGTCGTGGCTTGCACCCTGACGAGCTAACAGCTGGCCGGCCGGATCGCGATCTGACCCAGCAAGAGCCAACAGAATGTGCTCGGTCGAGACGTACTCGTCTTTGAGCCGGCTGGCCTCGTCAAAGGCCCGCTCGAGCACGTCATTCGACGCCCGGCTAAGTGACTGCTGCGATACGTCGGAGATCTTGGGCAGGCGCTCGATCTGTTTATCGACCTCACGAGCCAAGACCGCTGGATCGGCGCCCAGCTTTTGGAGCAGCGGTGGAACCACGCCGTCACCCTGCGCCACCAGTGCCCATAGCAGATGCAGGGGCTCGATCTGCTGCTGCCCGGACTGCGACGCCAGCTCCTGCGCTGCCTGCAGGGCCTCCTGCGCCTTGACCGTCAGCTTTTCAAACCTTACCATGGCTCGATCTTCTCACTTTGATTCTCAAAATCCTAGACAGGCACCAAGGGCCGGACAACCTGCCCGGCCCCCGTGTCCGCCGCCGGTCTTACTTAGCGCCGCTGGCAGTAACGTTGATCTTCACCTGCTTGGGTTTCGACTCGGCTCGCTTGGCCATCTCAACGGTCAGTACGCCGTTCCTGTACTCCGCCTTGATGGCCTCAGGGTTCACTGTGTTCGGCAGGCTGAAGCTCCGGCTGAACGAGCCGTAGGTTCGCTCGATACGGAGGTAATTCTCCTCCTTGACCTTCTGCTCGAACTTCCGCTCGCCGCGGAGCGTCAGCATGTTGTTCTCGACGCGGACGTCCAGATCCTTCTCGTCGACGTCGGGCAGATCGGCCTTTAACACTAGCTCGTTCTCCGTCTCGTAGATATCGACCGACGGAGCCCAGGCCGTCATGGCCGAAGCCTCTCCACGCCCGGGAAGGGCGCTCTCAAACATTCGATTGACCTGCTCCTGCCAGTTCGCCAGGCTAAGAAACGGGTCTCTGCGGGTAATCGCGCTCACTTTGCTATCCTCCTGAGTTGACTTGCGCCATTCAGCGCAACTGAATCATAAAATATGAGCGTGTTATTGTCAAGACGAATCTCAGGCCCGCTCTTTGCATCATTGCTGGTGTACACAACTAGTCTAACAGTTTTATTATTAGGCACTTGAGATAGTGCGTCTCCGGTACGGTCAGCAGAATTGGGTGGTCTTGGGCCTGTGCCCTTCGCTCGACCACGGCGATTTGCTTGCCGGCATCGTTGGCCGCCTCGGCTAGGATTTGGAGAAATAGAGCCTCAGAGACATGATAGGAACACGAGCAGGTGACCAGAAATCCTCCGGGTTCGAGTAGCTTCAGGGCTCGCAGATTGATTTCCTTGTAACCGCGACTGGCGGC
This sequence comes from Candidatus Acidiferrales bacterium, assembly GCA_035622155.1. GTDB lineage: Bacteria > Acidobacteriota > Terriglobia > Acidiferrales > UBA7541 > Palsa-295. The sequence goes on along the minus strand of DASPVW010000036.1, from coordinate 55,616 downwards.
CGGCAGGCTGTCGCGGTTTTTAGCAAAGGCCGGCGGGTCGAGAATGACCATCTGAAAGCGACGACCCTCTTGGGCGTATTCGCGCAATAGATCGAAGGCGTTTTTCTCGCGGAACAGGGCGTTCGGGATGGCATTCAGCTCACGGTTGTGCTCGGCGGCCTCGACGGCCGTCGGGGCGAGATCGACTCCCTCGACGCGCCTGCAGCTGCTGGCCAGTGTGAGGGCAAAACCACCCTCATAGCAAAAGCAGTCGAGCACGTCTCCCGAGGCGTATCGGCGCGCCGCCCAGTGGTTGTCCCTCTGATCGAGAAACGACCCGGTCTTCTGCCCTTTCATGAGGTGCTGGGCAAAGATTACGCCGTTCTGCTTTGTCAAGATTTCCGCGGGCACCTCACCGTAGAGCACGCTGACACGCTGCTCAAGCCCTTCAAGCCGCCTCACCCTGGGATCGTTGCGCTCGACGATTCCCTTGGGGGCAAACAGTTCGACGAGGATTTCCACGAAGAGGGATTTCAGCCTGTCGGTGGCTTGGCTCAGTGTCTGCAAAACCAGATAGTCGCCGTAGCGGTCCACGATGAGTGATGGAAGCAGGTCTCCTTCGCTGTATACAAGTCGGTAGGCATCGGAGTTTTCAACAATGAGCTTGCGATAGGCGTGCGCCTGTTCGACCCGCGCGGTCAGAAACGCACGGTCGACGGGCACGTCGTCGCGCGTGAGAAGGCGGACGGCGATTTGTGATTGATCGCTATAGAAGGCGCGCCCCTGAAAGTGCCCTCGCTCGTCCGTCAATCGGACGACCGAGCCTGGCGCGGCCTCAACCGCCGCCACATCGCTGCGATAGACCCAGAGATGTCCCGAGCGGAGGCGGTCCACCCCGCGTGGACCGATGGTCACCAGGCCTTCTTTGATGGGGGTGCCAGATCGTTGAGCTGTGGCCATGGGACATGCGCCACTACACTACCAGATCGAGCGCTTCTATCGTCCGGTTGCGATGGGGAGGACTCTAAGCAGAGCCAGCCCGGAGGGAGGCTCTGCTTTAGTCTCCGTTTCGATCCGCGGGGCTAGTAGATATCGTATTGCTCCCAGTGCAGCGTAGGATCAGCCTGGATAATGATACTTTTCTTTGTCCAGCGCTCCAGTTCTTCGACGAGCGCCGATTCGCGCGTCTTGAGCGCCTTGGCGATCTCCGGATGTACGCGCAGCGTAACGCTGGCCGAGTCGATCTCGGGCGTCATCTTGCGCGCTTCGGTCTGAATTTCGTAGCAAAGCGTCGGAACCGATTTCACCATGCCCGACCCTGTGCAATACGGGCAGGGCTGGCACAGCGTGCGTTCCAGCGCCTGCTTGGTGCGCTTGCGCGTGATTGCGATCAGGCCGAACTCATTGAACCGCAGCATCTTGGAGGGTGCGCGGTCGGCCTTCAGCGCCTCCTCGAGGGCAGCCATAACCTTTTCGCGGTTGCGCCGCTCCTCCATATCGATGAAATCGATGATGATGATTCCTCCGAGATCGCGCAGGCGCATCTGACGGACGATTTCCTTGACCGCCTCAAGGTTGGTGCGGACGATAGTGTCTTCCAGGCGCGTCGAGCCCTTGCCGACGAATTTTCCGGTGTTGACGTCAATGGCTACAAGTGCTTCGGTATGGTTGATGACGATATAGCCTCCGGACCTAAGCCAGACCTTCGGCCGAAGCCCTTTATCGATTTCCTGCTGAATGCCGAACTCCTCGAAAATCGGTGTGTCCTTGGTGTAGAGCTTCACGCGATTGACCAGGGTCGGCTGGAAGCGATTCATGAAGTCAACAACCTTGGTGTACTCGTCTTCGGTATCCACCCATACGGCACTGTAATCATTGCTGATGTGGTCACGCAACATGCGCTCGACCAGATTCAGGTCACGATGCAGCAGCGAAGGCGCCTTGCGCTGCTCGGCTCGGTTCTTGATTTCCGACCACGTCCGGGTAAGAAATTCGACGTCGGCACGCACCTCTTCGGGCGAGGCGGAACCGGCTGCCGTCCGTACAATGAACCCTCCCCCCGCACTGCCCTTTGCTTCGTTGACGAGATGGCGCAAGCGCGAGCGCTCTTCGGCTGATGCAATTTTGCGCGATACGCCGGTGTGGTCAAGCGTAGGCATGTAAACAAGGGAGCGGCCGGGCAGGGCGACGTGGCTGGTGATGCGCGCGCCCTTCTTGCCGAGCGGCTCCTTGGCGATCTGTACGATGATCTCCTGGCCCTGTTTCAAGAGCTCAGAGATCAGCTGAGGCCGACGCGGCTGCGGACGATACGGGCCGCCGCGAGGTAGACGGCGCCCGCGGCCTCCGCGACGAGCAGGATGCTGCATACGCGAGCGAAAATCATCGCGCACGCGCGCCTGCCAGGACTCCGGCGGCCGGACGATGGGACTGGCATCCGGCACCGGCAGGTCCTCATGAACCGGCGTGATTCCTGCGACCATTTCAAGTGCGTGTTCGGTTTCTTCGAGCGACTCGAGCACTTCTTCAGCAGTGGCTTCAGCCTCGGCTTGATCCTCGGCCTCGACCAGATCTTCTGGCCGGGCTCGGTGCTCTTCGGTTTCATGTTCCTCGGCAAGTTCGGTTCCGAGCGCGCCTTCGGTTTCCTCTTCGATCTCGTGTTCTTCGCTCTCGTCTCCGGCAAAATCGCGGCCGGCGCTCTTTCGCGCCGCCTCTTCACTCTGCGCCTCGGCAACCTGCTCGGCGAGAGAGTTGGCCTCCTCCTCGGTGAGCTCGGAGGCTTCACCGGCTTCTGCCTCCAGCGCGAGTTCGGGTGAGAGGGTCAGCGGCCCGGGCTGCGACTGGGCGGCGTGCACAGGTTCCGGTTCGTCGTGCGCCACCAGATGTTCTAGGGGAGTTACCCTGTGTGCGGGCTCGGCATGGGCCGCCACTTCCGGCGCGGGCTCAGGATGTCGCCATTTCGAAAGTGTTTCGCCTGGCAAAGGTTCAAGTCCCGACAGATTGCCGCGGCTAGATTCCTGAGGCACTTCACGGAGCAGGGGTTCGCCTGTTTCAACCGGGGACCGCGCAGCCAGCCCAGATTCGGCTGCGGGCGTCCCGAGGGCCTCTTCCCCCGGAGCGCGGAACCGAGCCAAATGCTCTCCGGGAAGAATCGTGGAAATCTCAGCCTCGCCACCCGATGTGGGAGCAGCCCCCTCGTACGGGTGATGCGAAGCGTACTTGGAGGCGGGCAATTCGCGGCCGTAGCGACGGTCGGTTCCACGCCCACCGTGGCCACCTCGACCCGATCGACCACCACGACGCCCACCGCGCCGGCCGAAGTCGCGACCATGTCCGTGACGACCGCGACTGTCAAAATGCGGACGACCGCGTTGTGTCGGGTTCTGGGGCTGTGCCGGACTGAGCACCCGGACCGGAGCCAGGACTTCTCCGGGTAACTCGCCAATCGGAACGGCCGCAGGAGCCGGGGATTCAACGTCGGGCGGCTCGACCGCCGGCGCAGACCCTGCGTCGGCAAAGACCGATCCACCCTCCTCCTGCATTCTCTTAAACTTTTCCTCGACGGTCGCCACCATGGGCTCGAATTCTTCGACCCCTTCGAGGAAGTCGCTAACGTAGAGGAAGGCGTCGCCGTCGAGCCCGATATCCACAAAGGCCGACTGCATGCCTGGCAGCACGCGCGTCACACGGCCTTTGTAAATGCTTCCGACTAAAGCAAATTCCTTCTCCCTCTCAACGTAGTACTCACAAAGCTGACCTTCTTCCAAAATGGCGACCCGCGTTTCGTGCGGGTTCGCCGAAATAACCATTTCCTTCGACATTTAGACTCCTTGCGGCGCATGCGAGGGCGGCGGCGCCAATCTCGGTGTTCGCACAAACGACGCGAACCTGCGCCCAGGCGCGGGAGGCTGAGCCTTGTGCGCGCCACAATCGACCGCCTAGGAAAGGGGTTCGATTCACTTTCCTCACTCGATGCGTCCATCCTTCAAAACTAGAATTCACAACTCCGGCGAAGCGGAAGCCCTCGTTGTTGTTCAGTTGACGAACCGCCTCATACGAACGTTCATCACCAACCCAAAAGCCAAGAACACAAAGGCTGTTGTTGACCCTCCATAGCTCATCAGCGGCAGGGGAATGCCGGTGACTGGCACGTAGCCAATCACCATGGAAGCGTTGACCAAAACGTGGAAGCCCAAAATCGCGGTGACTCCCATAACGACGTACATCCCCGCACGGTCCTTCGCCTTCTGCGCGTTATCCACCAGCCGCAGAATCAAGCCTAAATACAACAGCAAAACCACGCAAACACCGATAAAACCCTGCTCTTCGGCCAGGGCTGCCAGAATGAAGTCCGAGTAACGGACAGGCACAAAGCCCAACTGATTCTGGCTACCCTTCCCAAATCCCTTTCCCCAGAATCCTCCAGACCCTACGGCAATTTCCGACTGCAAGATTTGATAGCCGGCGCCGCGCTGGTCCTGTTCGGGATGAAGGAAAGTCTCGATCCGCTGCTGCTGGTAGGGCTTTAGGTGATGCCGCATGTTCCATGCAAGCGGGACCAGCAACGCGATCAGCAACAACCCCACCGCTAAGTGCTTCCACTCGATGCCGGCGAAGAAAGCCCCTACCAGTGCAACGGGAACCAACATCATAGCTGTTCCCAGGTCGGGCTGCTTCAGGATCAAACCGACCGGAACCAGGGTCAAGGCGGCGACCTTGGCCAGGTCCGCCAGCGTCAAACGATCCGTGCGTACTTCATTGAAGTAGCGCGCCAGCACAATAATTATAATCAACTTCATCAGTTCTGACACTTGCAAAGTCTGCCCGCCCAGCGAAATCCACCGTTTCGCGCCCAAGCGGGAGTAGCCCACGACCAGAACGACCAGAAGCCCTGCAATGCCCACCAGATAGAGTATCGGAGCCTGGTCCAACAAGGTGTGGTAATCAATGCGAGAGATCAAGAACATCCCCACAATACCGATCCCGATCCACATGAGCTGACGCCAATGCATGCCGGCCATGGCGCTGGCGTGAGTCGAGGAGTAAATCTCAAGAACGCCGAGCAGGCTGATCACCCCGACGATGCCCAGAAGCGGCCAATCGAAGTCCTGAACGCGCGGCCGATCCTTCATCGGGTCTGGGCCTCGGCCTCGGGGTCAACCACCGGAATAACGCGGGACGGCGGGATATTTTCCGCCGTGGAAGGCTGGGCAAGCCGGCCGTTCTTTTTGTCGTAATAGGCTTTTACGATATCGCGGACGACCGGTCCGGCAGTTGTGCCGCCGTGCTCGGTCGAGCCCTGCACCACGGCCGCTACGACGATGTCCGGGTTGCGCCGGGGCGCATAGCCGACAAACCAGCCATTCGTTAGTTTCCCAGCTCGACCGCCGACTTTGCTTCCGGCTTGATAACTCATCAGTTGCGCTGTACCGGACTTGCCCGAGAATTCGACATTTTGCAGCCGGAGGGCGTAGCCAGTGCCACCGCCTTCATTAATCACACCATACATCCCTTGAGTGACTTTTTCGACCGTATCGTCGGATAGGGGAAAACGCTCGTCCTTCGTATCGGTGACATTCTTCAGTAGGTGCGGCTGGACGAGCACGCCGCCACTGGCCACTGCGTTGTAGGCTCGGGCGAGTTGGATGGGCGTAACCGTAACGGCTCCCTGACCGATCGCAACTGAGATCGTTTCCCCCGCGTACCATTTGTGGTGGTAGACCCTCTGTACCCACTCCTCCGAGGGCATCAGTCCTGGTTCCTCCCCGGGCAAATCGATCCCCGTGCGACGCCCGAGGCCGAGACCGCTGGCATAGTGGTAAATTTTGTCGATACCGAGCCGCTGACCGACGTTGTAGAAGAAGACATCACAGGAATGCACGATGCCGCTGTGAAGATCCACCGAGCCGTGTCCTTTTGCCTGCCAGCAATGAAAGACGCGGCCGTAGAAGACGGCCTGTCCGGGGCAAAACGCCGTGAAATCGTCCGGAAGTGCTTTGGACTCGAGCATAGCCGTCGCCATGATGATCTTAAAGGTAGAGCCGGGCGCCAGCTGTGCCTGAATGGCACGATTCAGCAAGGGGGTGTTGGGATCGCTATTAAGTGCGGCCCACTCTTGGGCAGGGATGCGAACGGCAAAATCATTGGGATCGAACGTGGGCCGGCTCACCATGGCGAGGATTTCGCCCGTGTGGCCGTCCATCGCCACAACCGCGCCCTGCTTGTCCGCCAGATCCGTATCGGCAATTCTTTGCAAGTCCTCGTCGATCGTGAGCTGAATGGGTTTGCCGGGGATGGCGTCGATGTTATCAAGCGTGCGGATGACTTTGCCCACGCTGTTCACGACGACGCGTTTCATGCCGTCGGTGCCGACGATCTGGTCGTTATACTCGCGTTCGAGGCCGGCTTTGCCGACGAGGTCGCCGGGCTTGTATCGGTCGGGGTTTTTTTCGAGCTCCTGCGGTGATACCTCACCGACGTACCCGATCGTGTTTGCCAGCATTTCCCCGAACGGGTAGCGGCGGCGCTGGACCATCTCCAATTCGAGAACCGGCAGATCGGCGCGATGCGAGTCGACAAACTCGATGTCCGCTTCGCTGGCTGCCGGCTTGACAACTAGCGGAAGGAATTTCGGTTCGAACTTAGCGGCGTCGAGCTGCTGCTGCAGGTCTTCTTTGGCGATTCCCAGGCCTTCCTCGATCTGCGGAAGGCTCCTTTCCAGCAACTTGGGGTTGTCGCGCATCAACAAAATGCTGAAGGAGGGGTAGCTATCGACCAGAACGCGGCCTTCGCGATCGAGCATGGCTCCGCGCGGAGCGATGATGGCGATCGGGCGGATGCCGTTTTTATCCGCTAAGTCCGCGTAGTGTTCTGACTGCACGACCTGCAGTTTCCAGAAACCCACCAGGAGGAAAATGACCAGTGCGGCCGAGATGTAGGAGAAAAGTGCAAGTCTCCCCTGCGGGATCTTTTGGTCGATAACGTTCCAGGGTGCCAACGAAACTCCTGCGGGAAACCTCTTTACGTCGCGCACACCGCCAGGGGTGTCATGTCGAGAGTAATCTTGCCATGTCTCGGGTGTTCAAGCTATCACCTGGCTTACGAGGGTGCAAGCCGCCATGTCGTTCTGGTCAACGTGCTTGCGCTCGATTCTCTGGCCAACCGCAGCCCTGCGGCCAGGCGAAAGCCGAGCGAAAACCCGAGATCTTCCAAAGGTTGCGGGAGCTTTCACGCGATAGTCACAAAGCTGTAACAATGGATCGGTACGGTCGCCCCTTCACTGCCTAACAAGTGAACGGGGGAGCCGCACGACGGAGAGGCCTCTTGCCGTTTCATCTTTTTTCTCTAGGGGGGATTGGCATGGCAGCAGCAACCGGAGCAACAAGCATCTTGGAATCAAAGCTGGGCTCGAGGACTGGCAGAGCAGGCAAAATCGGCGTGGCGATCTTTGGCGTGGCCATGGTGGTGGGATTCATCTATGCGGCCGATCACCTCGTCACCGACCTCTACGGCACCCATTCGAGCGGGCTAGCGTTTGTGCTACTGGGAATTGCCCTGCTGACGGCGCTGGGCTTTGAGTTCGTCAACGGATTTCACGACACCGCCAACGCCGTGGCGACGGTGATTTACACGCACTCCCTCGAACCGCATCTGGCAGTCGTATGGTCGGGGCTGTGGAATTTCATCGGTGTGCTGGTATCGAGCGGGGCGGTGGCGTTCGGAATTATTTCACTGCTTCCCGTGGAGCTGATTCTGCAGGTCGGGAGCAGCGCGGGATTCGCCATGGTGTTCGCGCTACTGGTGGCGGCTATCCTCTGGAATCTCGGCACATGGTATTTTGGCCTCCCAGCTTCGAGCTCCCACACGCTGGTCGGCTCGATCATCGGGGTAGGTATCGCGAACCAATTGATGTCCGGCAGAACGGGAACAAGCGGAGTCGACTGGGTGCAAGCCACGAACATCGGCAAATCCCTGCTGCTTTCGCCGCTGGTCGGCTTCGTCGTGGCAGCGCTGCTTTTATTGCTGTGCAAGGCCTTGATTCCCAATAAGGCACTCTACGAAGCACCGAGGGGAGCCGAACCTCCCCCTTTCTGGATTCGCGGCTTGCTCGTTTTGACGTGCACGGGGGTAAGTTTCGCGCACGGATCGAACGACGGACAAAAGGGGATGGGTCTGATCATGTTGATCCTGATCGGGACGGTGCCCACAGCATACGCCGTTAACCATGCGGTCACGGCAGAACAGACGCAGGATTTCGTGGCTGTCTCTCAGCAGACGGCGGAGATGCTGAGCCACTACGTAACCCCGGGCGCGGTGGTCGGTGATTCCCGCGAAGAGCTGACCGACTACATTCGCACACGGCAGTTCACCCCGAATACGATGTTGGCGCTCAGAAATCTCGTGAACGGCATCGGCACCGAAATGGCGCTGGACAAGCAACTGAAGCTGGTACCGCAGGATCGGGTTCGCAACTTCCGAAACGATATGTATGTAGTGAGCGAGGCGCTGCGGTTGATGCAGAAATCGGGGAACCCGAAGTTTGCGCCGGAAGCGGCCGCGATTTTAAAGAATTACAAGTCGCACATCGACAAAGCGACGAAATTCATTCCCAGCTGGGTGAAGGTTTCCGTGGCTTTGGCGCTCGGAATGGGAACGATGATCGGATGGAAGCGCATCGTCGTCACGGTCGGTGAGAAGATCGGAAAGACTCACCTGACGTACGGGCAAGGAGCTGCGGCGGAAATCACGGCCATGGCCACGATCGGCGCTGCTGACTGGTTCGGTCTACCCGTGAGCACGACGCACGTGCTTTCCTCCGGCGTCGCCGGCACGATGGCAGCGAACCGCTCGGGGCTCCAGTGGAGCACGGTGAGGAATCTGGCGATGGCCTGGGTCCTCACGCTTCCTGCAGCGATGTGTCTATCAGCGTTTTTGTTCTGGGTGTTCCGCTCTGTTTTTAAGTGAGCGGAGCTAGGAGAGTTCATGGGACTTCCCAAACTGATTCTTGCGCCGGTGGATTTCAGCGACCACTCGCACGCGGCCGTCGACGTCGCCGCGGATTACGCTTTGCGGCTCGGAGCCGATCTCTTGCTGGTGCACGCCGTGCCGGCGATTCCCAAGCTGCCGTCCCCGGGGACGATTTTTCGCGAAGCTGAGTATGAAGACGCGTTGCACAAGGAGGCAGAGCGCAGCCTGCAGCTGCTGGCACAGGATCTTGTGAAGAAGGGCCTGCGAGTGCGAACAGAGGTAGGAATCGCAAATGACGTGGGAATGGAAATCATACGCATGGCTGAAGACAATCACGCAGATCTGATTGTGATAGCCACGCATGGAATGACGGGCTGGCACAAGCTGGCATTCGGCTCGGTGGCGGAAAAGGTTGTGAAGATGGCCCCGGGTCCTGTGCTGGTACTTCGCTCGCAGGTGAAATCCGAGCAAGCGACAGCGAGCCAGGCTTCGCAGCCCGCCGCGACACGCTAGAGGGACAACGGGCTAAGACGGGCGGCGGAGGCGGTCTAGGAGTGCGAACAGAACGACACCAAAGGCCGCCGTCGCAAGTGAGTTCCAAAGAAGCGGAAACGTAAAGAACGGCGCGGCATGATTCAGCAAGACGCGCTCGGTCGTGGCCAGCACAATTTGGTGAAAGTGAAAGAAGAGAAAGATCAAGCCGAAACGGCTGGCCGGGTGTTCAGTGTCGATGCGTGCACCGATCGACGATGCCAAATATCCGACCAAGGTGTTGGCGATTCCGAATAAACCGATGGGGTTTTCGTGGCTAAGCGCATCCTGGGAAATTCCCACCGCTGCGCCCAGCAGCAATCCGCTGACAGGATTGCGGCGACTCATGCCAAAGTAAACCGTCACGAGAAGCGGCAAATCCACCAGTTCGGCCCAGTGGCCGAACTTGTGAAGAAACGCTTGTAAAACGAGCGCCAGAAAGCAGACGGCAATCACAGTGCCGCCGTAGTATTTGTGTACCTCGATGTTGGCCTCAGACTGCGCTCCCGGATTCAGCATGTAGGACATGTCAGTTTCGCGGAGCAGGCGGTGCTTCGGCAGGCGCTGGATGGGCGTTGGCTGGCGCTGATGGGTTGGTGGGACTCGCGGCACCGGCTTTGGGCGGAAGGGCCGAGGCGAGTGCTCCGGTCTGCACGATGCCAGACGGTGGAGACGGTCGGGTGGCATCGGTCAAGTCGTCGGTTTTCCTCTGATACAAATCCTGCTGCGTAAGCAGAATCAGGACGTCCTCGAGCCGATCCAGGCGTGCGGCCGGCTGAATATGAATGATCTGAAACGGATTGCCCTCTTTGGTTACCGCGACGGTCCCGACCAAAAGGCCCTTCGGAAAGATGCGGTCTTCGCCCGACGTCAGAATCATTTCACCCAGGTGGACCTTTTCATCGTTCACGACATAGTCCATGCGCGGCTCGGGATCTCCACTGCCCTTGACCACGCCGTGGGTACGCGTGTCGGCTAGAAGCGCGCCGACGCCAGAATCCTTATCGCTCATCAACAGCACCTGCGAGGTGGTGGGAAAAACTTCGACGATCTTCCCGACAACGCCTTCCGGCGTGATGACGCCCATGTTGCGGCGAACGCGATCTCGTTCACCGCGGTTCAGAACCAAGGTGTGAGACGCAGGATCGGCACTAGCACCAATCACCTGCGCCGCGAGCATGGAAGCTTCCGAGTGAACGTCGCGGAAGTTCAAAAGCACGCTGAGACGCTGCGCTTCGAGGGACTGGCTCTCGAGTTGGCGATTCCGCAGCTGCAGTTGTGCGAGCTCAGCGCGCAAGCGGGCGTTTTCCGCATGCGCTCCGCGCAAGGCGATGTAGCCCGTCCACACCCCGCCCACTCTTGCCAGCGACCAGGTTCCAAAGCGCTCGAACGGTGTGACGACCTCCTCCGCCCAGTAGCGGATGAGACGGACGTCGTGGTCGCGCTTGATCTGGAATGCCAACAGCAGAACCTGCGCAAGCACCGTAGCGGCCAGCACAGCGAGCGGGCGATGACGCGAGATGACAGTGTCGACCATGGTTGGTTCGCGCCGTAGTCGCTCTTCAATCGATCGAAACGGTGCGCAAGAGCTTGAAGTCGCTCAGCATTTTCCCGGTTCCGAGCACGACCGACGCGAGCGGATCGTCGGCGATCGAAACCGGCAATCCTGTTTCTTCCCGGATGCGCTTATCGAGATTCTTAATGAGTGCCCCGCCGCCGGTCAAAACGATGCCTCGATCGCTGATATCAGCGGAAAGTTCGGGCGGCGTGCGCTCCAGCGCGACGCGAATGGCGTTGACAATGGTGGAAATATTTTCCGAAAGCGCTTCACGGATCTCGCTGTCATCGATGGTGACGGTGCGCGGTACTCCTTCGATCAGATTGCGGCCCTTGACTTCCAGCGTCATAGGCTTCTCAAGCGGATAGGCCGAGCCGATTTCGATTTTGATTTGCTCAGCCGTGCGCTCTCCGACCAGGAGGTTGTACTTGCGCTTGAGATAATGCATCACGGATTCGTCCATCTCGTTTCCGGCCACGCGAACCGAACGCGAGTAGACGATGCCGCTCATAGAGATGACGGCGATGTCTGTGGTACCGCCACCGATATCCACGACCATGTTGCCCGAAGGCTCTTCAATCGGTAGGCCTGCGCCGATCGCCGCCGCCATGGCCTGCTCGACGAGATAGACTTCGCTGGCGCGGGCCCGATAGGCCGAATCCTGTACCGCCCGCTTTTCCACCGGCGTGATTTCACTAGGAACGCCGATCACGATGCGCGGATGTACCAAAACGCGGCGATTGTGGGCCTTTTGAATGAAGTAGGTGAGCATCTTTTCGGTCACCTTGAAGTCGGCTATAACTCCGTCCTTCATCGGTTTGATGGCCACCACGTTTCCTGGCGTGCGACCGAGCATTTCCTTGGCCTCGCGGCCGACGGCTACGACTTCTCCGTTGTTCTTGTTGATGGCGACGATCGAAGGCTCATTGACAACGATGCCCTTGACCCGCGCGAAGACAAGAGTGTTGGCGGTACCGAGATCGATAGCCAGATCCGATGAAAGGAGGCTAAAAACCGACCTCAGGTTGTAGCCATTTTTGTTCACGACCTGCTTCCCCCTAGTTCCCCGACCGGCGCCCCCAAGCGCCGTAGCGCCTGCGTGTCTGGCTGCCGTTAAGGAATTACGACTTCCACGCGTTTGATGGCGGTGCCCCCGCGCCGGTTTTGCCCGGTGATCACAATTTCGTGGCTGCCACGCGCCATCACCGGCGTGAAATAGCGGAAAATTCCATCGGACTTGATATCGGCAACGGCCTCGCCGTTGATGATCAGAGCCGCGCCGGGCTCAGTGCGCCCCATCACTTCGATCACATCCCCGTGCAGCTGCGTGCCGTCGACCTCGAGCAGCATTTCCTGCTCTTTGCCCTGCGCCACGAGCGTGAACTTATAGGGATCGCTCGGTTCGCTCGCCGTATTGTTGCCGTCGATCGCGCGCACGCGCCAGAAATAGTCGCCCGGATCAAGACCCGTGATGTCGACACTGGTCTCGCCGGTCTTTCGCTCCGTGACAATGTGAGTGAACATCGTCGTCGTGCTGGCCTGGAAGTCGTAGAGCTTGGCCATCGGAGAAGACTTCCAGGAAAAATGGATCGGATCATGCTTGGGATCGGCCACGATGATCGGCTGCAAATTCAGCGGCGCGACCAGCTCGGGAGGCGCCAGGACCTGTGTCTTCACGATGGCCCCGCCACCAGAGGGGATCGTGGCTCTCTCGAATGCGCCGATATCCACGCGCTCGTTGCCCCGTTCCAGTTCCGCGCTTCCGGAATCGACGGTGACCTGCTGCTCATTGGTCTCTGGATCGCTGCGCACGGCCATGCTGCTGTTGGCGCGTGCCGAAGCCACCGCGTTTTCAAACGAGACCTCCGCCTTGGAGCCTGAAACGGGCCAGGCACCCGTCCTTAGATCGACCTGACCGGAGTTCATGTGCACGGCCACCTGCGTGGGACGATCCTGGCCTACAAAATTTTCCTCGACGGTTACGTAGGTATCGCCCTTCACCGTGTAGGTAGTTCCGTCGGCGAACGCGATGCGCGCCATCCCTTCCGAGCCGGTTTGGATCAGGTCGCCCTTATCAAGCGTGATCTGGTAGTCCGCATTCACCCATTGAACCGAATTGGCCTTCTTCACCTGGACTCGACCGTCGAGGTTGACAAAGCGTGCTTGTCGTGCAGAAAGCGTCGCGGCGACTCCCGGATCGGGACGCCCGATTGCGTCCGATAGGGCGTTGAGCAGCTTGGAGGATTGATCAGGGAACACCAGGTAGGTCGAGGCGAACACAATGGCAGTGATGACGACCGCGTAGAGAATCACGGTGCGATACTTCACCGTGTGCCAGTAGACTTCGACGCGCGAAATCTTCGGCTTCGAAACGGCGACGGATTGGTCGTGGATCGTGCTCACAGGGGGTCAATTTTTCAGCCTAGCATAGGGGTGTGGGCCTTTCAATAAGCCCTCTGGACAGTTGCGCAACGGCTAACCCCCCGCGAGTGAGCGGAGTTTCGAAGGCGCCTGACCATGGCTGGCGGGTGAAGCTCGGCGCCGCTTTGGCAACTCTGGAACAAGGCGGCGGGAAATCCCCACCCATCCCCGTCGGCCTCGTTTGTTCTGTATATCGCTATACGATATACTTTCCGAGTGAGTGGGAAACGGTTGCCACGGGTCGATTACAAATCACTCGCTGAATTCCGCTATCAAATCCGGCGCTTTTCGAATTTCAGCGAAGTGGAGGCGCGCAGAAGCGGCCTCGAGCCACAGCAGCATCAGGCGCTGTTGGCAATCAAGGGACATTCACCGGGAGTGGAGATGACGGTTGGCCGGTTGGCCGAGCGCCTGCAGGTACGGCATCACACGGCCGTCGAGCTAACCGATCGCTTGGAATCCAAGGGTTGGATTCGCCGTTCGCGTAGCCACGGCGATGCACGCAAAGTGAATCTTTGCTTGACGCAGCGCGGCGGGAAGCTTCTGGAAATACTTTCTGTTTCGCATCGTGCGGAACTGCGCGCCGCGGGACCGCGATTGATTGCGGCCCTTCGGTCGGTCCTCGAGCGCCAGTCGCGACCTTCCCGCCGTCGCCGAGCAACGACGCGCCGCCCGAGATAGGATTTGTTTCGGAGGAGTCGCATGGAGTCTTCGGCCAGGTCCGGTGATAGGCGAACGAGTGCGCCCGAGCCGGGGGCGCCTGCCAGCTTCCGGATCGGATGGATGTCGATTCTGGCTGCCTTTGTCGGAATCCTTGCTGGAATCATCGCTTATGTTCTCTACCACCTCATCGGGCTGTTCACCAATCTAGCCTACTATCACCAGTGGTCTTTTCATTTCCGGAGCCCAGAGAACACGGCCATCGGCCCGTGGATCATCGTCACCCCGGTGATCGGCGGCCTGTTGGTCGGCTGGATGGCAAAATATGGCTCCCCGAAAATCAAAGGCCATGGCATTCCCGAGGCGATGGAGGCAGTCTTGACGATGCGCAGCCGGATTGAGGCACGCGTCGCCATCCTGAAACCCCTTTCCGCGGCAATCGCGATTGGCACCGGAGGGCCCTTCGGTGCCGAAGGCCCCATTATTCAAACGGGCGGCGCTTGCGGCTCTCTGGTAGGCCAACTTGTTTCGACCACCGCGGCCGAACGCAAGGTGCTGCTGGCGTGCGGGGCGGGCGCGGGAATGGCCGCGACGTTCAACACACCGATCGCCGGGGTCATCCTCGCCATTGAGTTGCTGTTGTTTGAATTTCGAGCGCGTTCCTTCATTCCTCTGGTGATCTCGACGACGTTCGCCACGGGCGTCCGTACGGTGCTGCTCGGTCCACGGCCGATGTTCGGCATGGGCAACGTCGATTTCGATATCGTTCGCGGCCTGCCATTTTATGTGCTGCTCGGCGTGGTCTCAGGCATCGTCGCGATTGGATTTACCCGGGTGCTTTACGCAGTGGAGGATCTGTTTGATCGCCTGCCGATCGATGATCTTTGGCATCCGGCGATCGGCGCGCTCGGTTTGGGCATGATCGGCTTTTTCATCCCGCGCGTGCTCGGGGTCGGCTACGACACGATTTCAGATATCCTGAACAACCATCTCGCGCTGAAGCTCTTGGTTTTGATCACCGTCTTCAAAGCGTTGGCACTGGTTATCTCGCTAGGATCGGGAACGTCCGGAGGATTGCTCGCGCCCATGTTCATGTCAAGCGCGGCACTGGGAGGCGTCTTCGCCATCGGCATCAATCATACCTTCCCAGCGGCCCACCTTTCGCCCGGAGCGTATGCGTTGGTCGCGATGGCCGCCGTGTTCGGTGCCGCATCGCGTGCCACGTTTGCGTTCATCGTATTCGGCTTTGAGATCACGCGCGATTACAACGCGATCTTGCCGCTGATGCTCGCCTCCGTCGTTGCCGATTTGATCGCCCTCCGCTACCTCGAAACTTCCATCATGACGGAAAAACTCGCCCGCCGCGGCCTTCGCGTTCCCGGCGAGTACGAAGCGGGCGTGTTCCACATCGTCCGCGTCGGCGAGATCATGGACCAAAAGGTGGCACCGTTGGCCGAGGACATGACTGTGGCTGAGCTGGCCGACAGGTCCAAGGGACCGAACCCTGTCGTGAAGCTCCGCGACGGTCTTCCCGTTGTCTCCAAAGACGGCAGGCTCGCTGCCATCATCACCGAGGGGGATTTGCTGCATGCACTGGAAGGCTATCCCGCCGGAGAGATCACCGTGCGCGAGGCAGGCTCCCACCCTCCTATCGTTGCCTACGAGGACGAACCGCTGGAAGAGGCGCTCCATCGCATGCTCCGGCACGATGTGGGCCGGCTGCCGGTCGTCCGCCGCAGGGATCCTGAAAAAATGGTCGGTTATCTGAATCGCTCGAACCTTCTCGGAGCCTGGACTCGTCAGCTCGAACACGAGGGCGTGCGCGACCAGGGCTGGCTGGCGCGCTGGCGCCGACAAGACAACAGCGTACCGATCAGTGGGAGCCGGTTTGGACGCAAAACTCGGACTTAGCAGATTTGAAGCTTTTCAATGAGGCGCAGAACGTCCGGCACGGAGACGTCGTAGAGCGAGTGCTCGTCTTCCTGTTCCAAACGCTCGCGTAGGTATTCAGCCGCGATGTAACTGGCTTCCCGATCGCTTAGGTTCCGACCCGATCGTTCGCGAAAAGTAACAAAACCACCGTGCGCCAGTCCGAGCACGACGCCTTTTCCGTCCACGAAGAATTTGCAATCCATCGTATCGCTATGGCGCGTGGCAATGGCGTTCCAGCAGTGCGAGAAGCGACAGTGGTAGATGAAATCGGTCACTTTCGACGGCACGTCGAACGCGCCGATGAATTCGTTCATGGCTCCGACGTTGGGAATCGTTGCATAGACGGCTGCTTTGACCATAAACGCCTACTTCCTAGCACCGGCGAGTGCAGGCTGGCTGGCCTGCCGGTAGCTTTGTAGGGCTGCCGCCGTCGCGGCGCCGGCCGAAAGTC
Source organism: Candidatus Acidiferrales bacterium (assembly GCA_035622155.1). Classification (GTDB taxonomy): domain Bacteria; phylum Acidobacteriota; class Terriglobia; order Acidiferrales; family UBA7541; genus Palsa-295. The sequence goes on along the minus strand of DASPVW010000036.1, from coordinate 39,120 downwards.
GGAAGCCTTGATCGGAAAGCGTTTTTTCCAAAGCTGCAAGGAAAATCAAAACGTTCGTCTTCTGACAGGAATAGCCCATCAGTCCGATGCGCCAGATCTTACCTTTCATAGGACCGAGCCCCCCTGCGATCTCAATGTGGAACTCATCGAGCAGTTGTGCGCGAACCGAGGCGTCCTCGATTCCCGCAGGGACCTTTACGGCTGTGACGGTCACCAGACGATCGGCCGGATTGGCAACGAAAAGCTCCAGCCCCAAGGCCTCCAGACCTGCTACGAGCGCCTGCTGATTGCTGCGATGACGCTCCCAGCGCGCTCCCAGGCCCTCTTCGAGCACAGCCCGAAGCGCCTCGCGCAAACCATAGATCAACGAAATGGGAGGGGTATGGTGATAGAGGCGTTCCTTGCCCCAGTAGTTCATCGCCGTCGTCAAATCGAAATACCAGCTTCTGACCGGCTCCCGGCGCGCTCCGATCACTTCTTCGGCGCGCTTGCCCACCGTGATCGGCGCCATCCCCGGGGGCGCGCTAATCGCCTTTTGCGAACCACTGAAGCAAATGTCGATGCGTTCGCGATCCACGTCGAGCGGAGCGCCCGCCAGAGTTGCCACGGCATCTACCACGAGCAGCGCGCCCAGTTCATCGGAGACCCGGCGGTAGTCGGCAAGCGATTGCACGATTCCAGAAGACGTCTCACCGTGCGTCAATCCGACGAACTTGATCTTTCTGCCCTTGCCCGCGCGCAACACATCGGCTGGATCGACCGTGCGCCCATAGGGAACCTCCACGCGGATCACGTTCGCTGGAATGCGCTCGGCAATGATCGCCATGCGTTCGGAAAATGCTCCATTGACGCAGACGATGCACTCGTCGCCCACATTGAGCGGATTCATCACCGCTGCCTCGATACCCCCCGAACCGGACGCGGAGATGGGAAACGTCAAGTGATTCTGTGTCTGGAAGACACGGCGCAGCAGCACCTGCACGTCGTCCATCATCTTTGTGAACCACGGATCCATGTGGCCCACGATCGGTGCGGCCATCGCCCGGTACACGCGCGGGTCGATACAGGAGGGCCCCGGCGTCAGCATCAATCGTTCGGGCGGTAGCAGCTCGCCGCTATGCTCTGCGTCCATTTTCTCCTTCCTTACAGCCGACTTCGCTGTGCCCTGGTAGGTCCGAGAGCATCGCCTGGAAGATCTAGTCTCGCTAAATCCAGCCGCTCGGGTCAACGGTCAATATGGACGGCACGGGCATACGCTTTGGTCCCACCCAAAGGGCGATTCAGAGGAATGAAGAACAGGCCGATTCGTGCACTTCAACCGCCTAGGGCAGTGCGAAGACATAAACCGAATCGACGGCAACGATGGCGACGTACTGCTTGCCATCCATTGCTTGGTACGTCATGGGATCCGCGTTGGCATTCTTACCGAGCTTGATAACCCAGAGCTCGCGGCCGGTCTTTGCGTCAATGGCGCGGAAGCGATTGTCCGGAGTCGCGCCGATGAACACCAACCCTCCGGCAGTGGCGATCGGTCCGGCGCTGCCACCCCCGCCTGTATTTTGCTTATCTGACGGCAGACCTTCGGTGATGCCGACGACCGACTGCCAGACGATGTCGCCCGTGTTCGCGTTGATGGCGTACAGTTTCCCCCACGGCGGCTTCTGACATGGCCAGTTTCCGAGCGGATGGCCGTTTGCGTCCTTCACAATCACGCTGAAGCCAAAATAAGGACCGGGGCCATCGACGCTGGCGCGGTCGTATAGCTGCGTCGAGCCTTCCGTGCCTCGTCCATAATTGGCGCCAGTTTTTTTCTTCTCCATCCACCCCATGAGGGACATGTCGTGCGTTTGTACGAAAATGTAGCCATTGGTGGGATCGATAGCCGTGCCTCCCCAGTTCGTACCGCCTGTGCCCCCGGGGAATTGGATTGTGGTCTTGGGAGGTGTACCGTCTTCGTGGTAGAGCCAGCCCGTGAACGGACCTGCGTTATAAAGGCTCCCTCCGCTTTTTGCGAGGAGGTCCTGGCAGGCCTTGGCGTGCTCCGAAGTCGTATCGTCGGCTGTGACCATGTCCTCCGGCTTATAAGTCGTGCGGGCCAGAGGAGGGGGCTTCAGCGGAAACGGCTGCGTCGGTGAATACCACTCGCCCGGCACATCGCCCTTGGCAACGGGGCGCTCCTCGACACCAAAGACAGGCTTGCCGGTGTCACGATTCAGAATGAACATTAGGCCGGTCTTTCCGATCGTGACTAGCGCTGGAACTTCTTTCCCGTTCTGTCTAACGTCGACCAGTGCGGCACCCGGCGGCAGATCTTGATCCCACAAATCATGGTGGATCGTCTGAAAATACCACTTGAGCCTGCCCGTATCACTGTCAACGGCCACGATCGAATTGCCGAACAGATTGTTGCCAGGGCGGTCTCCGCCGTAGTAGTTCGGCGAAGGCCCGCCGATGGGCATAAACAGGGTGTTGGACTTTGGATCGACCGTCATGTACCAGCCCCAGACGTTCGTTCCGGAGCGGCCCTTCCAGCCATCATTAAGCCAAGAATCGTGACCAACCTCACCGGGCTGTGGAACCGTATGGAAGTCCCAGATCAGGTTGCCTGTGATCGCATCGTAGGCACGTGAATCACCGGGCGGGCCGACCGGCAACTCGCCCACGCTTGCGCCGAGGAAGACCAGGTTCTTGTAGATCGTTGGGACACCGTTGTAACCGACCTCCATTTCGACCACGCCATTTTTGCCAAAGGTCGAGATGATCTTGCCCGTTGCGGCGTCGAGCGCGATCATTTTGCGGTTAAAGGTAGTAAAGATAATGCGAGGGGAATGATCTTTGTCGCCAGGCCAATAAGCGACGCCACGCGTGGGCGCCATCGGGACGTCATAGTGCCAGATCTCTTTCCCGGTGGCCCCATCGAGCGCGTATACCTTGCCCGTACCGGGTAGGTACATCACGCCGCGGACTGCGATGGGGGTCACTTCCAGGCCGCCGCGTTCTGACAAGGTAAAGGTCCATGATTCGGTAAGCGTCGACACATTGGTTGTGTTGATCTGCTTGAGTGCGGAGTAGCCCATGCCTTCGACGTCGTGCCGATAAAGCGGCCAATCGCCCGCTGCGAACTGCGCCTGGCCTCCCGTCGCCAGAAACGCCAGTAGGATGGCGGCGCCGAACGGTTTCATCATCCATCCCCAGCGCATCGATCGAATCCCTCCGCAAGTCGCGCAGCATACCATCAATAAAGACGATGAGACGCGCAGAATTCTCGAGAGGTTTCGGGCGCAATTCCCTCGTCCAGGGCATGGACGGCTTCGTTCTTAGAGCAAGCGAGGTAGGAACGCGGGAACCTGGCGCGTGTATTCATCAAATTGGACGCCAAACATGGCTCTAAGCAGATTCTCTTCGCTGTGAATGCGAACGGCCGTACCGATCAGAAACACGGCGATGGCGGGCACCAGCACCTGCCAGCGGCTGACGGCCAGCCCCGACGCGATCAACATTCCAAACATCGCGAGGTAGATCGGGTTGCGGACGATCGCGTACGGGCCTCGGCGAATCAGCTCATGGCCCTCGATCACCCTTGCCAGGAGAGCCCACTGTCTGCCAAGCGCGCGCGCGGCAGCAAAACAGAACCACGTAGAAACGAGCGCGAGCGCGACAGTGAACGCTCCCAGGATCGCTTCGCCGCTTTGCGAGAGGCAAAAAATCGGGGAGAAACGCGGTCGAACCCCGCCCAAACAGATGGCGTAGGCCGTCGCTTGCAACAGCATTCCCACCAGCGACCTCTTATCGCTTCGTTGCGCCCCGGGGGCTGCGCCCCGCTTGCCCAACACGACAATCGCGGCAAAGACGATCCAGCATGCCATCACGATGAGATAGACAATCTCGGCGATGGCCTTCGATGGCCAGGGAATTCGGTAGAAAACGTCAGCCAAGAGCCTTCTTGAGAATGGCAACTTGTCCAGCGTGATAGAGGTTGTGCTGAACCATTCCGTGTAACACGACATAGCGCGGCGTTTTGCCCCCGCTGGTTGTTTGCTCCATGCGATCCAACTGATCATCCTCAAGTCTCGCGACGAAGTTGCGAAGGCGCAGGTGAGTGTCTGACAAATTTTCGACAGCGCGTCGCCAAGCTGTTTCGCTCACTTCCCAGACGGGCGGCCAATCGCGTTCGGTTGTCACTTCGACGTTTTCACCTCTCAGACGCTGCAAAACAATTGCATTCCAGGATCCCAAGTGGTGCACCAGTTCCCAGATCGAATGCGCACCCCGGATCGGGTGTTTCGATGCGTCCTCAGCCGAAAGACCTTCGAGTGCACTCATCAGCGAGGGCCCGTGCCAGGCGTCTCCGGAAAACGCTCGGTCCATCTGATCGACGATTCTCTCGATCTCACGCATCTCGTTCTAACCATAGAAGCGTAGGACAGCACGCCGAGAGTGGCAAGCGACTCATCCTCAGAAAAGTTTGTCGGAGTCGAGCAGGATCGTGACTGGCCCGTCATTCACCAGCTCAACCGACATGCGCGCTTGAAAGATTCCTGTTTCCACAACGACGCCGAGCGCTCGCAAAGCGCGTACAAACTCCTCATAGAGCACCTTGCCTTTCTCAGGACGGGCAGCTTCCAGGAAGCTAGGCCGGCGCTGGGAACGCGCGTCGCCATACAGCGTGAATTGTGATACGGCTAGAATGGCGCCACCGGTATCGCCAACCGAGCGATTCATCTTGCCATGCTCATCGTCGAAGATACGAAGATGGACGATTTTCTCTGCCACCAGGGCAGCCGTGTCGGAGCCATCATCGCGGCCCACGGCGATCAGTACAGCGAGCCCCGGACCAATCTGGGCCGTGACCTTATCGTTGACAACGACCCGTGCCCGACTGACCCTCTGAACGACGGCCCGCATACCCGTGATTCTACCGTGTCGCTGCTCGGTTGCGTGGACGAAGGCCGATCCCTACGATGGATGCTGTGTCGGTGCCGATGAGCGAAGGCCCTAGGCCGTCCACCCCCTCCGAACGCTGGCTGACACGCGGCGTTGTCGGAATTGGTTTTGCAAGCCTTTTCTCGGACTGGGGACACGAGGCGGCCACGGCGATTCTGCCAGCATTTCTTCTAAACATGGGAGCGCCTGCCGCCGCGTTGGGCGTCATCGAGGGCGTGTCGGACGGTTTCTCGAGTTTTGCGAAACTTGTTGGCGGATTCATCGCGGACCGCCCGCGATGGCGCAAGCCAGCCGGCATCGTCGGCTACCTGGCGACGGCGGTTACCACCTGGGCCTACTCATTCGCGGAAGGTTGGCCCTTTCTGCTTCAGATGCGCGCACTCGGCTGGATGGGACGAGGTGGGCGCGGGCCCTCGCGCGACACGTTGCTCGCTGATGGCGTGCGTCCCGAACAGCAAGGGCGAGCCTTCGGCTTCGAACGCGCGATGGACTCGGTCGGTGCGGTGCTTGGGCCACTGTCGGCGACGGCGCTGCTGGGCACCCTGGGTGCGCGCGGAGTGCTGCGCTGGACACTGGTACCTGGGGTCATCGCCGCCGCCGTGTTTGCGTTTGTGGTGCCCGCGGTGGCCGCAGAGCACCCCGCTACGCTTTCAGGCCATGCCCAGGGGCTGCGCGGTCGGTTCGCGCAACTCCCGAAATCGTTCTGGCATTTTCTCGCGGGCGTTTTTGTCCACGGGATGGGCGATTTTGCGCCGACGCTTCTGATTCTGCGCGCGGCTCAGATTCTCACACCGCGCATGGGCTCGGGCCGCGCGGCAACCGTTTCACTGGCGCTGTATACCTTCTACAACTTCGTCAATGCGACGGTTTCCTATCCAGCGGGCGCCCTGGCAGACCGCAGCAGCAAGCGCGGGTTGCTCGCCGCGGGCTATCTCGTGAGCGCGGTCACCTGCGCAGGTTTTATCGTCGAGAGACCGACCACTGTGGTGCTCGTCGTTCTGTTTGGGCTGGCGGGCGTCCACGAAGCCTTTCAGCAGTCGCTTGAGAAGTCGACCGCCGCGGAGCTTTTGCCGCCCGAGGTGCGCGGCTCAGGTTTCGGCGTACTGGCGACGGCGAACGGAGTCGGCGACCTCATCTCTAGTTCGGTGGTAGGCGCTCTGTGGTCTACCCTGGGCCCGGAGGCCGGATTTCTGTACGCGGGTGCTCTTGCTTTGTTCGGGGCGGCGCTGGTCTTCCGCTGGCGGTAGCCCGATTCTCTACAGCGAAATCTCGAGGGGCGTACCGCGCTCCTCGTTGATGCGGATGGTTGCGTCGGGATCGAAATCGGCGAGTGCTAGAGTGCGGCGAAAACCATCGGCCGTCACATAGATGATGCGATCATTGGCGCGTGTGAACGCCACTGCTTCAATTCGGCTTCCGTTACGCAGCGCCAGGACAAACTGGCCGACGTCCTCAAGAGGCGCCGCCGCCGCTACCGCAGGCTGCTGCTCGATACGTGCTGCCTCAGCGGCCTCCGTTCCAGCTGTTGCGCCTTGCTCCTGTGGCGCCGGCTCGGCCTCGGCAGGTTCGGCGGGGACCGGGGCATAGTAGGCGCCGCCATCCAGAAGGTAGAAACCCGAGGCACCGAACCCGAGATTGCGAGAATACCTTTGCGTTTCAAACAAGCGCCACTGCGTGGCTGGGTCGATCGCTGCCTTGATCGCCCAATCCTGGTTGGCGGCGCCGAAATTAAATCCTAGGCCGGGAAATGGGGCAAATAGGCCGAAGCCGCTGCCCGCAAACAGGCTATTCGGGGAGATAGTAGACCGGCTATAGGGGGACACCGCCGCGGAGCTTCTGCCGCTAACCCGGGCGATTGTCAGACGCTGGGGAGTTGAACGAACCCGCACGGGAGAGATTCGCGGAGCGGACACGGCTCGTTGCGCCTGAACGACATTCACCCCTACAAAGAGAGCCAAAACCACCGCAGTAACCCACATCCGATGCGTGGTCATCCTAGCACCTCCGCTTGGCATATGAGACGTCGGCGGGCCGTCACAGGTTGCAGCGCGCCGACATCGACCGCGACCCTTTCATTCGGACCGTTTGCTTTGCCCAATGAGCCGGATGTGCTATAAACGAACGCTCTGAGAGGCAGCCAGGGTCGACATGGAACAGCCGGACGCGGCCACGGCACGGGTCGAAGCAGCGAGATCGAGCTCCGGCGCCGGGAAGGGCGAGTTGGGCGACGGCGATGGCTTGGCGATCGGCTACTGCCCGCGCTGTTCGGCCCGTCTGAGAACGCGCCGCTGCAAGCTGATCTGTCCGGACTGCGGCTACTATATGTCCTGCTCGGATTTTTACTGAGGGATATCTCTCAAGTAAGGCACCTGCACGTCGCAGCCCGCGGGCTGCTTTCTCAAGCAACGGCTGCAAGAATTCAAACAGTCTAGGAGGCGCGAACGTGGCACTGCGAATGACGGAACGGGATGTCAGTGGAGTGGCCGTGCTGGATATCGAAGGTCGCATCGTCTTGGGCGAAGAGAGCAACGCGTTCCGCGAGACAGTGAAGAGTCTGTTGGCGGCCGGCAAAAAGAAAATTCTGCTGAACTTGGCGAACGTTAGCTACATCGACAGCGCCGGACTAGGCACCCTGGTCGCTACGTTCCATAGTGCACGCTCGCAGGGTGCACTGTTGAAGCTCGTCAACCTTGGCGCGAAATTCAAAGAAGTGTTACAGGTGACGAAGCTCATGACCGTCTTTGATACCTATGACAATGAGACGGCGGCGATACAGAGCTTCGCGAAGTAGCTTCTCCGGGCGGGAAGCACTGAGCCGCTCCCGTTCGCTGCGGACCTTACTTTAGCCGTTGATTTGCCCTTCCACGCGATAGATGGTGAGGCCGCTTAGGAGCTTGGGGTAGAAGTCGGTTGACTTTTGTGGGAGGACGTGGCCGCCAAGTGCGATATCGAGCACCTGCTCAACGCGCACGGGGTGGAGCAGGAACGCAATCTGCGCGTCCCCACGATCGACGGCAGCGATCGCACGATCCATTTCACGCTCGTAGCCAACATGTTTTTCCTCAGCGACTGCTTCGGTCGTGATGCCCAGGCCTTTTTCCAGAATCAAACGATGCAGCAAAACAACATCGAGCCCACGCTGGCTTTCAGAAAGGTGGGAAAGCAAGTCGGCGAGATCGATTCCTCTTTTCAGCACGAACAGATAAAACGCGTCCCCCGGCCCGGAAGCACGAGGGTAGACGCCAATCGTCCGGCGGCTCTCGTTGAGCTTTTCGAAATCCTTGCGGAACTCGGCATAGGCCGCAGGGCGTTCGTCCGGATTCGCGAACGGATAGGAGTACCAATCGAAAAATGGTGCGAGCTTTCGGCGAACGTCGTCGAAGCTGAATCGAGTGAGGCCCGAAACGATTCGATGCGTGGCCAGGATCGTTAGGCCCTTAGATTGCGCGTTGACCAATGTCGCCATGGCAAATTCCGACGCAGCCAGTGCATCGGGTTTGTCTCGATGAGCACGGCACTCGTTGCGATAGGCGAGAGCGGTTTCATAGCGATGGTGGCCGTCGGCTATGACCATCTTCTTGTAGGCCATGGCTCTCTGAATCCGCTGGATCAAGCCCGAATCGGTCGCGGGCCAGAGGCGGTGCGTGACACCGACTTCGTCGTTTAGTTCGAGCGCCGGAAGCTTGGCTGTGACTTGGTCGAGCCAGGCGTCGATCTCATGGGCGGGATCGTCGTAGAGCAGAAAAAGCTGCCCTGTCTGAACGCGTGTGTAACGGAGCAGTTCGATACGATCGGCTTTGGGGGCTGATAAAGTGTACTCGTGACGGAAGACAACAGCGCGGTCGTAGTCCTCGATCCGCAGCAGCGCGATGAAACCCGTTCGCACGCGGCGGCTACCGGTTCCCGGAACCATAAACTCCTGCGAATAGACATAGACGCCGGACGCGGCGTCCTGCACAAGAATTTTCCCGGCAATCCACTCCTCTACCTTGCGCTGTGCGCGCGCGTAAACATTGTCTTCAGTCGTGTCGCCCGCCAAGACGCGCCCCTTTTCGACGACGATGAGATTGTACGGGCTGAGCGCGTAATAGCGGTCCTGCATCGCGGCAGTGATTTTGTCGTAAGGTTCGGTGAGAACGTCCTTGGCAGCGACGCGGGTTGTATCGTACCGAAACGCGCGAAACGGCTGGATTTCGGCCATCAGGGCCTCGGGGTGAAGTTGTGGGGCTGCCGAGAGCCATCATTGTAACAGCGGCTGGCACAAGCGCAAGAAATGGGAGAGACCCTTTCGCTTCCCGGCGAGGATCGACACAGTGACAGGCGAGCAGGTGCCACTTAGAATGAGAGAACCACAGTGACCGTAAACCATTCGAATCGAACCTTTCACGGTGTGCAAGCGCTGATCTTCGATCTCGACGGAACGTTGATCGACTCGAAGCTCGACTTAGCGCTCGCCGTCAATGCGACACTTGAACATATGGGCCGCGAACCCCTGGAGCACGAACGAATCTACGGCTATGTCGGGGATGGTGCTCCGATGCTTGTGCGTCGCGCATTGGGTACGGAAGTGAGCGAGCAAGAGCTGGCACAGGGGCTCGAGTATTTTCTGTCCTATTATCGCGACCATATGTTGGATCACACGGTCACCTATCCGGGAGTCCGCGAAGGACTGGAACTGCTGAAAGCCTATCGGATGGCGGTGCTGACGAACAAGCCGGTTCGGTTCAGCCAGGGAATTCTGGATGGGCTGGGAATCGCGCGTTGTTTTCGATACGTCTACGGTGGTAACAGCTTTCGAACCAAGAAGCCTGATCCGGAAGGCGCCAATGTCCTGCTACGCGATCTGGGCGTTCGACCGCACGAAGCGATGGTGGTCGGTGACTCGGAGGTGGACGTGCGCACGGCGCGGAACGCGGGCACCTGGGTCTGCGGTGTGAGCTACGGCCTAGGAACCGAAGGCCTGCGAATCTATCCTCCCGACATCCTGATCGACAGCCTGACAGAACTTGCGGCGCATTTGAACGGCTCTCACAGCTTCTAGGCGATATAGAATCGCGCATGACTGACACGGAATTGGCCCAATCGAGGAGTCCCAGTTGAAGAAGACCGGGGTTCTGATGCTGTGCATGGTCCTGGCAGCCGCCCTTTCGGTTGGGCGCGCCGAGCCGAATCAGGTTTGGACGGGGTTGCTCGTCGATGCGTCCTGTTACCTAACCGATCCAACAGAGAAGGGCAACGATCATATGGACATGAAGCGTTGCGGCACGGCCTGCCTGAAGATGGGCCGGCCGGCAGGAATCGTAACGTCGGATAGCAAATTCTTTGTACTCCTGGCCCCCTCGCTGGACATCGCCGAATTCGTCGGGCAAACGATTCGCGTCACGGGCAAGCTCAGGAACGGCTCGATCTTGGTAGATAAGCTCGAAGTGAAGAAGGGAATCGGTTGGGCGACGGTCAAGCTCAGCACAATGATGTGACACGGACCGCTCGGGTGGGAAGACGCGGGAGGCGCGCAGAGCCTTCGCGCGATCCTCACCTGTAAGGCTTCGCCGGCCCGTGTGAATCCACGAACCGATCAGAGTCTTCTCGAAAGGCAGCAGACGAGCGTGCGTAAATTGGCGGTGTGGGGAATGACGGTCCTGATCGCATCGGCAGCGGGCGCGTCGCTGTACCAGTGGCTCACCAGGATTCCGACAAACGTCGCCTACGTGACCGAAGAAGACGGGGGCGTATCGGTCATTGATCTGAATCGCTTGGCGGTGGTGAAGCACGTGCATCCGAGCGATGTGGCGCCGCGAGGACTGGGCCTCACGTTCGACGGAAGATTTTTGGTCACAGCCAACAAAGACTCCGCAGATATGACTGTGTTCGATACTCGCGGGCTCAGACTCGATCTCGTGCGGCGGATTCCGGTGGGCGACAATCCAGAGTTCATCAAAATGTTTCCGACGGGTAGGTGGCTGTTCACCTCCTTCGAGCCGGGCTCTGCGGGCGGGCCGCCACAGGAAACCGCCGCGGGCGAAGAGCAGCAAGAGGAGAACGAAAAGCCCTCCGAGATTGTGTCGTTCAGCGTTGCGGACTGGTCACGGGGGCAAGTGTTTACGGCCGGCAAAGAAACCGAAGGCCTGGAATTCTCCGCCGATGGGACTTTGTTGATTGTCGCCAACGAAGCGCAGGACAATATCGGCATCTTCCAGACCGGCACGGGCCAGCTCGTCAAAAGCGTGGATCTGGCGATGTATGGCAGGCGCCCTCGCGGCGTGAAACGATCACCAGACGGAAACTCCTACGCCGTGACGATGGAGGGTTCGAGTACACTGCTTCTGCTGGATCCAGACTTCCACGTGATGAAACGGACGATGACGGCTGCCAAACCCTATGGCGTCGCTTTCGACCGCTCCGGCAGAAGGATTTTTGTAGCCGCAGCCGGGGCGCGAACTCTCCAGGTCTATGGCGCCGACTCACTCCAACTCGTAGCTGAGGCTCCCATCGGGCAGCGTTGCTGGCACTTCACATTCACACCGGACGATCGAAGGCTGTTGCTGGCGTGCGGTCGCTCGAACAATGTCTATGTGATTGATGCGAATTCCTATCAGCCGATCACCGTGATCGGTGGATTTCAGGTCCCCTGGGGTATTCTTACCCACCCGCGTGCCTTCGGCAGCCTCGGCCTTCCCTGATCACCAACTCGGATTGCCGCAGCGGAAGCTGGTGGCGTTAAGTGGGTCACCCTTGCCGTCATAGATGGCGACCTGAGGATAGGGACAAGCCGGATGCGTTTTATCGACAATGCCAGCGACGCGATGAGACGTGATGATTTGGTCCGGGGCGACATCCGTCTCGCGCCATCTTGCAATGATGTCGAGCGCGTCGAATGCGCCGTTGTCGCCCGTGCCGAAGCCGGGGCACATCCCCATTCCCGGTACCATGAAGAGACGAAGGAAATCGCTGGTCTCGCTGGTCCCACCCATTGTCGCCTGGATCGCTTTGTAGTAATCGATCATGCTGCGAGGAGGAATAATCGCTTCATCCCAAGACTGGTAAATCAGCAGCTTGCCACCATGATTCTTAAAAGGCCTTAGATCTGGATTGATCGAGTTTACCGCTGCTCCCACTTTCACGTCCGCCTGCTGCGTGTCGCGAACCACAGCAAAGGTTCGGAAATCCCAGTTGGGATTTTCAAACACGACCGCCTTGAAAAAGCCGGTGCTGATGCTGAGCGGCTCGGGACCTGCTGACATCAAGCCCCAGCCAAGCTCGCTGCCCGGATCAAAGCCGGGATAGATCTGTTGGCCATCGGGAAACTTCGGCCCCGCGTAGATCAGCTTCGCGGTTTCGACCTGCGGTCCAGTGAGGCACGATGGGTAGTCGGCTTTGCCCGGGCAGCGAATCGTTTCTGGATCGAAGTGGCAGCGCGTCGGATCCTCAATCACGTTGTCGCGAACCCCATCGAGGGCGTCGCAGGCATCGAGCGCCGCGCGGTGAATCACAGCATATTTGGCGGGGGGAATATAGCCGGGCGCTTTCACCCCATCTTTAAGCGATACCCAGGTGATGTATTCCGATACGGCCTGAAGGTGGGTGATGTAGTAGGCCGGATCGCCCGCGGCGATGGCGTCGTAATCGGTGGGATATTTCTGCGCTTCAGTCAGCGCCTGGTTGCCACCTTCGTGGCAACTGCTCCAAAACGAAAACTTTTCAGGCTTGCCATAATAGGCGTGGATGAGCACTTTCGCCACCAGTGCCGTTTCATGGACCGCACGGTGCCCCCAGTCAGCCACTTTTTCCGGATGACCCATGGCCCAGGCGTCAGGGGCTTCGCTGATGGCGTTCACGTCCAAGTGGCCTGTGTCGGTGGATGCGGCGGCCGAGCCGCGGGCGACTTCGCGGCTCAAACCAGCGTAGCTAACGGAACCGATGAATCCGGGATTTCCGATGCCGATGTAATTCCCGTTCCAATGCTCGGGGATGGGCAGCCACACTTCAAAGCCAATATGGGAATCTTTGGTAGGGGCGGAAAAACCAGCGACGCGGCAAAAAGGGGTGGAAACCTTCAGACCCGCGGGGGTGCCAAAGCGCCCGCCGGTCGTGGGCACTTCGAAATCGGGCGGCGTGTGGATCGCCGTCGCCATGGTGATCGTAACATTCCGGATCTGAAGTGTCCGGAGACTTTCGCAGGATTGTTGCGCCGACACCTGTGTCGGAGCGAACAGCCATCCAACCAGCAACGCTGGCGCCAAGAATCGAACCGAATCACTCCACACGCGTGCCGTGTTGATCCTCGCCGCGACGATTCGGTCGCGGATTATACACCCCGAACCGGTTGGGGAATTTCTCAAACAACCGTCCCGGTTGAAATGGGCGTATAATGGATGCGGAGAGAAGGGAGCAGGAGGAGATCCCCCAGCGCCTGCTCTGAAATTGCCTCGTTCGCTCGTTGGACGGATGTAAGGATACAAATTTCACGGTACCACGTCTAACGCACTGATACGCCCAAGGCCGACAGAGCCTGATGGTGTCAAGGGAGAAAGACAGCTATGAAGAGCAGTTATTTGCACATTCCTCGCTGGGTGGCGATTCTCGTCCTCGTGACGGCGCTAGTCGGCGGAGGCGTGCTTGCACTACAGTTGAAAGATTGGTCGGGTCACGAAGTTTTCGGTGCGTCGAGCCTTGATCTGAGATTGGCTCGAAACGCAGAGCCCGTACCTCTAGGAAATTTCACGAATGGATTTGCTTCGGTACTGAAACCCGCGCTACCGGCCGTTGTCAATATCCACACATCGAAAGTTGTGAAGCAGCGACAGAGTCAGATGCCGTTTTTCAACGACCCGATGTTTCGACAGTTCTTTGGAGATCAGTTTGGCAACGACACGCCCCGTGCGCAGCGCGAGCACAGCCTCGGCTCGGGTGTCATCGTCACACCGGATGGCACGATTCTCACAAACAACCACGTGATCGATGGTGCGACCGACATTAAAGTCGATTTGAGCGACAAGCGGGAATTTCAGGCCAAGCTCATCGGAACCGATGCCAAGACGGACATCGCCGTTTTGAAGATCAACGCCACCGACCTGCCAACGCTGCCGATCGGCGATTCGTCGAAGCTGCACGTGGGCGATGTGGTTTTCGCCATTGGCGAACCCTATGGCCTGACGAGCACAGCTACCATGGGGATCGTGAGCGCCATGAGTCGAGGCGATCTCGGCATCGAGAACTATGAGGACTTCATTCAGACCGATGCAGCGATCAATCCGGGAAACTCTGGCGGGGCCATGATTGATCTCCACGGCGATTTGATCGGAATTAACACCGCGATTCTGGCCGAGAACGGCGGAGGCAATCAAGGCATCGGTTTTGCCATTCCCATCAACATGGCGCGCTCGGTGATGGACCAGATCGTCTCTCACGGAAAAGTCGTGCGCGGCTATCTGGGTCTGTACCCGCAAGATGTCACGCCGGCTCTGGCAAAGCAGTTCGGCCTGGCTCAACCGTCGGGCGCGTTGGTCGGGGAAGTGGAGCCCGATACGCCGGCGGCGCGCGCGGGCTTAAAGCGAGGTGACGTGATTCTGGCGATAAATGGCCAGTCCGTGACTTCTGCCAACGATCTGCGGCTCCGTGTATCAGAGACGTCCCCGGGGACGACCATCAAGTTGCAGATTTCGCGTGACGGGAAGACCCAGGACGTTAACGTGGCTCTCGGCGAGCTCCCCGAGAAGTCGGAAAAAGCGGGCTCAGAAGAAAATGGGGGTAGCGGTTTGGAGGGAATCGAAGTGCAGCCGCTGACTCCGGACATCGCCGAACAGTTGCAGCTGCCGGCCGGAACGCGCGGTGTGGTGGTCACGGCGGTCGATCCGGCGAGCCCCGCAGCCGCGAGCCTGCAGCGTGGGGATGTCATTCAGGAGGTCAACCATAAGCCTGTAACCAGCATCGAACAGTTCAGGCAAGCTGTATCGGCCGCAGGAAAAGGGTCTGTGTTACTGTTGGTGAACAGCCAGGGCGTAACGCATTATGTTGTGATCGAGTCGCAGTAACTCGATTTTGGAGATGGTACGGAGCGCGATGGCTAGTTACCGCGCTCCGTACACCCTAGCAAGCAGACAGAGAATTTCCGAAGAGCGGTAACAACCAATCGCCCGCGATTGGGTTGATTCGAGCGCGGGATGCCCCATTTGTTGGGTTATCGCTTTCAGCACTGCAGGGGGTAGAATAGTACGCGGGTTCTATATCATCCCAGCCTGTTTTTCTAGTACGAAGATGGGTGCGCTATCTGTGTATGCGCACGATCCCAGCCAACCGAGGGACTCCGGGGTGAAACTCTGATGGTGCTACCAAAGAACCGACCCGTCTTTAAGGAATCGTTGCTTCCCGAAGGGAAACGACGCTGGGGATCATTCGGCATAGGTCTCGGTCTGGAGTGTTTCGCGCTGACCGCACTTCTTTTACTGCCCCTATTTATGCCGCAGAAGTTTGAGGCAGTCCAGCATTACTGGGTCACTCCACTGGAAGCACCGATTATCGAAGCCTGGAAACCGAAGCCTCCGCCAAAGCCGGTTGTTGTCAAAAAAGAGATCCTCAAGCCACCGGAACCACCTAAGCCGGAAGTGGTCGAGGTGCCCAAACCGAAAATTTATAACCCTGTCATTACATCGCCCGTGGTAAAACCGAAGGTGCGCAAGCAACAGACGCCCGACATGAGCGAAGTCGCCAAGGCGTTTCCCGATCCAAACCCGACCATGGGCAGTTCCGCGTTGCCCACGTTGAAAAAGCCGCGAGAATCGGTTCAAACGGGTGGTTTCGGCGATCCCAATGGTATTCCTACCAATGGCAAGACGGACCGAAACCCGAATATCGTACAGCTAGGCGGTTACGACATGCCGACCGGCCCAGGCACCGGCAACGGAACGGGGGGAGCCAAGGGTGCGCGTGGAGTTGTCGCCAGCGCCGGTTTTGGCAATGGTGTCGCGACGGGGAGCCCGGGCGGTGGAGGCCACGGCATCGTGCAGCAGGGGACGTTTGACGTGAAGGCTGCCGATACACCGAAAGTCAAGCAGACAGCCGCGGCGTCTAACACCAAACCGGTCGAGATTCTGTCGGTGCCGAAGCCTGCTTACACGGACGAGGCTCGCGCCAAGAAAATTGAGGGGGATGTGCTGGTGCAGGTTGTTTTCACCGCGTCGGGCCAAGTCGAAGTGCTCCGCGTCGTCCGAGGCTTGGGGTACGGCCTCGATGAGTCCGCTGAAGCAGCGGCGCGTCAGATTCGCTTCCGGCCCGCTCAGCAGGACGGGCAGCCGGTTGATTCTCCCGCCATTGCGCACATCACGTTCGAACTGGCGTACTGAAAGGGGAAGGCAATGGGTGGCACGTGGAAGAAGAACGTCTCAGTGTCGATCCTGCTCGTCGGCGCTCTCGCGGGCATCGTGAGCGCCCAGACAGAGAAGCAGGTCGATCAAACTCAGCCCCAGGCTCAGCCTCAGACCGGCAGTCCATCGGCTCCGGTCACCACCGTCAATCAGGCTATCGATCGTATCATCGCCAGAGAGCACGATCAGAACACCTTGTTTCGACGCTATAACCCGATCGTTGAAACCTACATTCAGGACATGAAACCCGATAAGGAGTTGGGCTCGGTCCCGGTGCGCGACCATTACTTTCTAGGGCAGGCCAACCTCTCTAAGGGCGTGGTCGACAATTCCATGCTGGCCAAGAGCAAGGGCAAGCTGAATGCGCTCAATCCCATTTCGCACATCGCCGGCTTCTTTGAGTCTTCCTATGTGCCCGAGGGTTTTCTCCAGATGATCTATCTGGACACCAGCGGCTTTGACCGCCAGCATTATCAATTCGATTATGTAGGGCGGGAGTTCCTCGGTGAGGTTCGCTGCCTGGTCTTCGACATCCAGCCGCTACCAAAATCCGGTAAGGGTCGCTTCAAGGGCCGCATCTGGGCGGAAGACCAAGCGTTCACCATCGTCCGCTTTAATGGCGTTTACACGCCACTGGCAGGGCTGAACGGTTTCAACCTGCATTTCGACAGCTGGCGCGAGAATGTCCAACCCGGGTTGTGGTTGCCCGCCTTCATCTACAGTCAGGAATCGGATCTGAAGGACTTTATGGGCAATCAGATCCACTTCAAGGCACAGACTCGCCTGTGGGGTTACGATCTGAGCAACGTTGGGCACGAACAAGAATTCAGCCAGCTCACCATCGAATCCGCTGATGCCATTCAGGACCAAAACGCGGCACCGGTGGATCGCTCTCCGATCGAGGCAGAACGCGAATGGCAGCATCAGGCCGAGATCAACGTAATCGACCGGCTCCAGCGGACGGGTTTGCTTGCGCCGCCTAATGAAGTGGACAAGGTGCTTGAGACGGTTGTAAACAATCTGGAAGTCACGAACAATCTCGACGTACAGCCCGAGATTCGCTGCCGAGTGCTGCTCACCACCACTCTCGAATCATTTTCGATCGGCCACACAATTGTGCTGAGCCGCGGCTTGATCGATGTGCTTCCCGATGAAGCGAGCCTCGCCGCTATGCTGGCTCAGGAGCTAGGTCAGATCGTCGTGACCAAGCCCACGACCGATCGGTGGGGCTTCAACGACATGACCAACGTTTCCACCATTGAAGCGTTGAGCCATTTCTCCTTCCGCGACAATCCTGCCGATATCCAAGCGGCGGACCAGAAAGCGGCTGAACTGTTGAAGAACTCCCCTTACAAAGACAAGCTGGGCAACGCCGCCCTGTTTTTGAAGCAACTTCAGACCGAATCGAAGGCGCTCCCAGCGCTCATCAACCCCCGTCTGGGCAATAGCGTGGAACTGGCTTCGTACCTTGCGAGTGCGGGTCCTTCCTTGCAGCCAGATAAAGTGGATCAGATTGCGGCTTTGCCCATTGGAGGCCGCGTAAAACTCGATCCGTGGACCGACAAGGTCGAATTGCTCAAGGCCAAGCCCGTTGCTCTGCTTTCAGCGCGAGAGAAGATGCCTTTCGAGGTCACGCCTTTCATGCCCTATCTGACTCGCTATCAGAAGCCTACAGCAAACGTGACCGCCGACGCTGCGAAGGCGGACATGGCCAAACAGCAAAAGCAATCTCCCGGGCAGCAGTAAGCTGCCCTCCTCGGTGTGACTCTTGGCGGTGAGCCATCCCTCCTCGCTGTTCCTTTTTTGTGTTTGCCGTACCGAGTATGCCGGAGCGCTCTAGGTTAGAATGTTTTGAGGAAAACGGGAAATGATCCATCGCTTCGTCTTTCACAACCATCGCACCCAGGCGGTTGAGGATGTGCGACTGTCACCGGGTCAGTCGGGGTTGCTGTGTGGCTGGGGTCTTTTTACGACCATGCGCATTGTCGAGGGAATCCCATTCGCGTTTGAACGCCACTGGAAGAGACTGGCGCGCGATGCCGAGAAGACCCATTGCCCTTTTCCGTTCGATCCTGAGCGGGTGCGAGCCCAGCTGAACGAGGTTTTAGCGGCCAACGAAGTGCGCGAAGGCTGCGCGCGTATCTATGTCGTTTACAACCAGTTCGGTCCCTGGCGAAGCAGCGAGCCGTTTCCGGAGGCGGATCTTCTGATCTGCTCAGCCGGATTACCGCCGTATCGCGAACCGGCGCGCTTGGCGCTGCGCGAACAGGGGCGTCATGCGGCCTCCCCGCTTGCCGGAGTCAAGGTAACCTCCTGGCTCAACAACGTGTGGATTCTTTCCGACGCACAACGGGCCGGCTACGACGAAGTCGTTCTGCTCAACGAGCGCGGCGAAGTTGCCGAGTGCACGGCCGCAAATATTTTCTGCGTTCACGGCAGCCAGATCACGACGCCCCCTCTCTCCTCGGGATGTCTGGAAGGCATCACGCGCAGTATTGTGCTGGAAGTTGGCCCTCCCGCCGGCGTGCCGGTTGAGGAAAGCACACTGTACCCAGAAGACCTCTACACGGCCGATGAAGTCCTGATCTCTTCGACCAATCGCGGCGTGATTTCTGTGAGCGAGGTCAACGGCAACAAAATCGCGACGGCGCCGGGCCCTGTGGCACAGAAGTTGGAAAGCGTATTCCGGGAGTATGTTCGCGAATATGTCGAAGCGCACACCGCCGCACCGCGTCAACGTTGAGCAGGGTCGCAATCTAGCGGATGAGCAGGCCGGTGGCCCCGATCAGCAGTCCACCCAGTCCGAGAACCGATCCCAAACCCCAGAAGAAGCGCCTCCGCGTCAGCAGGGTGATTGAGCAAATCACCAGCGCCGCCTCCAGCATCACCTCGCCCAGATCGAAGCGGTTCGCCCGGCGCTGCTCAACCTTCACTTCATCCTGCGCTGTTTGAGCTTCGGCCTCGATATCCTTCTGCTGGTCGGAATAGCGTTCCACTTCCTTCTGATATTTCTCCTTCAACGTCTCAACTTGCTGGGAGTTCTGCAGCGCGAAGACGGACGTTTCGTCGAGGAAAAGCTCGTAGGTGTGTCGCCGGATGTCCTTCGCCTGATAATAGGCCCACTCGTCAGTCGCCTTCGTCTGAAGCAGCAGTTGCTCGGTGTGTGCGCGATGGCCAAGCAGGGACACGGCAGAAACCAACACGGCCAGTATCGCCATGGTCAGGGTGACCGGCACAAGACTCGGATGGTGGACACCCTCCTTAGCTTGTTCGTGCAACTCTCGGATCTCGTCAGGCATTCTGGTTCCTCGCTGAGGCAAGATTTCTTAAAGCAGGAGAGAATAGCAGAATGGTTTGTCGCCAACCACGGTGCGTATCGCGCCGTGGTAAATGTAACCGAAGGTTGAAACGTCGCGCCATTTAAGATGTAACCCAACCAAAAAGGATTTGAGGAGGCCAGGTTGGGACACAAGGGGCGACGGGAATATCTCGAAGCGGTGTATGACCGGTATCAGAAGGCGGCACGCAAGGACAAGAGAGCGATCTTGAGCGAGTTTTGCGCCAACGCTGGGCCAATCGTCGCCTGAGCCCGAGACCGGAACAGGAGACGGCAGCGAGTCGGCGGCGAACAGGCGGTGGAAAAGACGCTCGCTCCGTGAGCTTGGAAATCGAGAAGCGATTTCCACTTTCCCACCGCCCCGGCGACGAGTCTACGGTTACATTGCAAATGTCTCGACGATCATCGCTAGGGTTACATTCTCAAATGGCTTGACAGGCGGTGGCTCTGCTCGGCATGTTCCGGTACAATTTGGGGACCGATCAGAGGAGGCATCTGTTATGACCGATCTTGCCAGCAAGAGCTGCGTGCCATGCCGCGGAGGAGTTCCGCCGCTAGCCGGCAAGGAACTGGAGCTGCTTTCGAAACAGGTACCGGAATGGAACGTAATGAATGGCCACCACATTACGCGCGCCTTCAAGTTTCCGGATTTCCGTCAGGCCCTCGCTTTCGTTAACAAGGTGGGCAATCTCGCCGAAGAACAGGGGCATCATCCCGATATTTTTCTCGCCTGGGGCAAAGCCGAAATCACTACGTGGACGCACGCGATCAACGGCCTCACCGAAAGCGATTTCATCCTCGCTGCCAAAATCGACAAGCTTCACGCGAATTGAGACGATTCAGTTGGGATCAACGGATCGCAGACTCTGCTTCCGAGACGGTCGCGTACGTCTCAAACAGTGAGTCAACACCCGTCAGTCGAAGCACGTTCGCAACGCGGTGATTCACTCCGGCGAGCATCAGTTTCCGACCGGACTTGCTGCAAAAGACGTAGGCACGGACCAGTGCCCCAACGGCCATGGAATCGACCGATGGCACTTCACTCAGCTCGAGAATTAAAACAGGTGAGGCCGGGGCGTCTCGAACTGCTTCTTGCAAGGCGGGCGCCGTCGCGTGCGTGATGGCGCCCTTTACAAACAGCACGTGAGCGCTCGCGTTTGCTCCCGCACGCCCTGTAATCTGGAAGGTGGCAGGCATAAGAGCCGATTGTAGTCCGTTCTGCCTACGAAATCGAATTAGGACGCCACGCGATATGACTCCCGGTAGCACATGGTTGAGTCGGGACCAGCGGAGGCGTACGATCTGCGGGTAAGATTCCGAAGCGTCTTCCAACGCCAAGCAATACCGCCCCATGAAATCGATGGCACCAAATGGGGCATCGCGTTCTCGAATTGAAGTCAACGCCGAAAAAACAACTCTGCGTTGAGGGAAGTCTGCTATGAAATGGCTCTTTCGAAACCAGGAAAGCAAAGAGCGCCGTCGCGAAGAGGAAGAGCAGATTCGAAAACAGGAGGAAGCCACCCGTATGCTAGCGGATCTGTTTATCCGTCATAACAGCATGACCACCGTTGACATCATCGGAGAGCTGGAACGGATCCATCGATTCTGCGCCGTGCCCAGCTGGGCACCCGCGGGAGAACGAGGCGGCTATTTCTACCAGATCGCTAAGGAACTCTCTCATGGCTCACTCAGTTCGGAGGAAACCGGTCGACTCGTGGCCATGCTCTTGTGGCCCGAGCTCCGCGGCTACAAAGACCGTAGCGCGCCGTCCTGTTTGGTGTTGGCCGCTGTCCAAAACCCGAGCGAGGCTTATATTCCGATCTTGAGCGAACATGTTGCCTGGCTGGAAAAAGAAGTCAAACCGCTCGGATCCACGCAGTATCAAACCGAGATCGCCTCCGAGATCAGACTAGCGAAAGGAGCGATTCAGGCGTGCCGGCTACGGCCGTGAGCTACTACACCGATGGCAAGCCGAGCGGCCTTCCCATGGTTAGACATCGAAAGCCTGCGAACACACTGATGCACGTCGTCTATTCCATCAGGCCCAGGGGAGTCTCTCGGGTCTGGATCATCTGCCTTGCCCTTCTCGCTGTTTCGGCTCGCCCTATCGACGCGGATCAAAGCGCACCGATACACGGCCTCTGGGTGTGGAAAGGCCCGTCGGTGCTGGAAAGTGCGCGCAGCGTGGAATCGTTGCGAGATTTCTGCCGGGCGGAAAATATCAACGAAGTGTACGTCTCGGTATCTGAGCGAGGCCAGATGATGTCGGAGGGCGGCATGTTTCGGATGATCGATATTCTCCACCAGGCTCGTATTCGAGTCGAGGCATTGCTTTCGAGCGAGAATGCTGACGAGGGAGGGGACCACCTGGAAAAGTTAGTGGGGCGTGTTCAATCCATACTCACATTCAATCAGAAGCATCCTGAGGAGCGCTTCGACGGGATTCACTTGGATATCGAGCCGCAACAACGACCAGAGAACAAAGGGCCAGGCAACCTGAGGTTCTTGCCGGGTTTGGTGGAAGCGTATCGTGCGGTACGCGGCGTGGCAGCGCCGACCGGGCTGACCGTAAATGCGGACATTCAAAATAAACTTTTGAAAGGCACCCTGGAGGAACGCCGAATGCTTTTGTCGGCGCTGCCTCAACTTACGCTGATGATGTATGAGCTGAGCGATCCCCACGATCAAGACAGCATTCAAGAAAAGAGCGAGAAGGTGAAGGCGGCCAGCGAAAAGTTCTTAGCTATGGCCTACGAGGGTTTGAGTGAAACGCAAACAGCCAAGATGATAATCGCGCTGCGTACGCCGGACTACGATCAGCTGTTGCCGGTGATGCTTAGGACTTTAGACGAGGCCAATCGGGCGAATCCGCATTATTTAGGATGGGCCAGGCATTCTTACAACGATACTTTGCCTCGGGCCCAGTGAGGACCTCTTTTATTCGATCCACCGGTTGTTGTCGGTTCTCAGGCAGCTCGACGGCGTTTTCGACGCCCCTTCAGCTCACAGTGACTTTACCTGTGGCGAGGTCGTACACACCGGCTTCGACTCTCAGTTTTCCGACCTTCACGGCATCCCGAATGACGGTGGAAGACGTGCGAAGCAATCCGGCCTGAATTTTCGCATTGACTTCGATGGCTTTGTCGACGCTCCCGCCAGACTGTTCGACTGCCTGCCTGAGAGGAGCATACAATGCACTGATTTGGCCGGGGACAACATCGGCTTTCATAGCCGCCTTCACGGCTCCACAGCTACTGTGTCCAAGCACAAGAAGAGCCTTGACTCCAAGGACAGCAACGCCGTACTCCAGGCTGGCAATGATTTCTGGCGTGACAATATTGCCGGCCACTCGTGAAACGAAGATGTGGCCAATCGTTTGGTCAAAAATCAGCTCCACAGGTACGCGCGAGTCGGCGCAGGACAGCACCGCGGCAAAAGGCTCCTGTTTATCGACCGTTTTCTCTCTCAGGACTGTCAGGTCGTGTTCAAGGGACGTCAGCTGATTTGCGGCGAAGCGCTGGTTGCCCGCGAACAATTCCTGTAGAGCTGCGTCGGGACTCAGATTGGTTTGAGCGCTAAGCCTTCTAGGAACAGCTAACCCGATTCCAGCCTGCGCCGCGGCTCCCACGACGGCGGTGGAAAGAACCGTTTGAAGAAATCTTCTCCTGCCGGAATCTGAGTGAACCTCGCGTGTATTGCCTCGCATTTTGCCGTGACCTCCATGTTTTGGCACAGATCGGGCGCCCATCGAGCGCCAGGACGGGATTACGCCGTGGGTACTGGCCCGGAGCACGGCATTGGTTGCGCTTTCCGCGTGGTGGGGCAAACTGACTGCTCTCGACGACAGCGTTGATCGTATCGCCCTTAGCAAGGCGACAGCGATCGACACGATTGTACGTGCTGCCCCGCTGTCACAACAACACTTCGTACGCCTCCTGCCCGAAGCCGGCAACCAAACCCATTGCGGTCGGGCGCGCGTTACCGGGACGGGGTAGCCAGACGGTCCCCGGTGAGCCGTAGCGGCACGCGTTGTTACTGCGTGGACGTCTCGAATGTGCTCGAGTAGCCAAACCACGCGATTCCAAGCACGATCGCCGTCACAGCGCGTTTCTCGTTTGTCAAATCTCTCGCTCAGGCTTTCTTTATGAGCCGAGTAATCCAAACCAAAATCACCGCGCCAATGAACGCCACGATGATAGATCCAATCATTCCTCCGCCATGCCAAATCCCCAACAGCCCGAAAATCCAGCCTCCGAGGAGGCCGCCGAGGATGCCCAGAATGATGTCAACCAATACCCCGTAGCCGCCTCCTTTCATAACCTGACCCGCAAGCCAACCAGCAATCAATCCAACAACGATCCAAGCGAGGAATCCCATGCCTAGCCTCCTTGTCAGCGCTGAAACCGGAGTTCTGCTTGCGGCCCCGGCGGACCGAATGTACACCTACCCCCGGCAACCTACAATTGTCTATTAGCCGCGGCGGGCTCCCGGTCGAGCATGAGGAGGCGGCTGGCGACGCGTACGGCAATGTGTGCCCGGAAGCACTTTCCAGCACCTTTTCGCGACGCACCCGGCTTATGCTGCAGATTCTCCGCCAACGAGCAAGCAGATGAATTTCGACGTGTCAAGTCAAGCAGCGATTCATACTTTATTCGCACTCGGGTCATTGCCGCGCGGCCCACTGTTTCTGGTTTACCCTAGCGGCACAGCATCTCCAACTTCGTTGGACAGTCGAGATTTCCGAAGCGCAGCATCGATGACGGGCAATTTCCCCAGCTTCGATTTCAGGAGTGCTTGTGAGAATACTGCTCGTCGAAGATTCAGCAATCGAGAGGCGGCAGATTGGCCGATATCTAAAAGAATGGAACTTGGAATTTGCCACCGCCAGAGACGGTGTAGAAGCGTGGAGTTGCCTCCAAAGTCCGGATGCTCCGACCCTAATTCTGTTGGATTGGATGCTCCCCCGACTCGACGGGATCGAGCTCGCCCGAAGAATAAGAACTCTCGGGGCCAACGGAATCTATATCTATACGGTGATGCTCACGGCCAAGGATAAGAAGCAGGATCTGTTGACTGCCATGGCCGCCGGAGCGGATGACTACTTGGCCAAGCCAGTTGATCCCTCGGAACTGAAAGCACGTATTTTAGTCGCTAAGAGAATACTCGATCTGCATCAGTCACTGAGATTCGCTGCGACGCATGATTTTCTGACCAGACTCTTGAACCGTGCAGAGATTCTGGCGTCCCTGAAACGGGAGCTCTCCCGCAGTGCGCGCGAGGGTAAGCCCGTGGCCATCATCATGGCCGATATAGATCATTTCAAGAAGGTCAACGATTCGCTGGGGCATGCGGTCGGTGACACGATATTGAAGGAAGTCGCAGAGCGACTGAAGTCGGACTTGAGGCCCTACGATCTGGTCGGCCGTTACGGAGGCGAAGAATTCCTGATCGTGTTACCCAACTGCAGCCTGAAGGTTGCAACTCGAAGGGCCGATGAAATTCGAAATTTGGTCTGCAAAGATGCGATCGTTACCACGTTCGCGATGGTACCGGTGACAGTAAGCATGGGAATCACGGCTGCCGAAGGAATGCAAAACCTCACCATTGAGGAATTGCTGCAGCAAGCGGATAAAGCCCTCTATAGCGCCAAGGACGACGGCAGGAACTGCGTGCGACTCGTCGAAGCCACTTGCTCACGATGACGCCGTCAACGCGAAAGCACCGCACCGAGGTCAGGTCCCGACCCAGTATTCTCCGCCATGGTACGTGTGCCGATCATTGTTTCTGCCAGTCTGGATCACGTTCGGCAGAGTGTGTAGAGTAGCGTACCCTTTCGGAGGAAAATTGTTATTCTACGCCATGCATGATATGGGACAGTCCATTGCCCGCAACTGTCTGAATCGTCTTGGTCACTGCGTCCACACGCCGCACTCGAGCGCTCCCGTCACCGATGAGCAAATCTCCATTGGAATCGATCGCCCCCCGTGGGCCCATTGAGCCTGCTTCCGATGCGGGACCATCATCACCGCTGAAGTCTCTATCTCCATTACCTGGAACCGTGCAGACAATGAAACGTGACCAGAAGCGTCAGGGCGTCAACCTCGCAAGGTGAGGAGAATCTATGTCAGCGTCAATCCCCGACGCCGTACACGGACGCACGTCCATGATTCGCAGCACTCTGGCGGTCCTCGCGGGACTTGTCGTGCTGACCATCGTCTCGTTCGCAATCGAAGCAGCCGCCGATCCGCTACTCATGTATCTGTTTCCCGGCGCGCTGCCCGACGCGGCGGCCCTCGCGACGAATTTTTCGGCCAGGCTGTTCATGCTGGCGTATACGACGTTCTCCATCGCGGCCGGCGGTTACGTCACCGCATGGATTGCGCGCCGCGCGCAGCTCATTCACGCCGCCATCATGGGTGCCATCGAAGTGGCATTCACGCTGTACATTATGATCGCAGCTCCATTCGCGGAGACGCACGAAGCACCGCGCTGGGGCTGGATCACTGGAATGATCCTGATGATTCCAGCAGCCTGCCTCGGCGCAGCGATCCGTGCCAAGCAGGAAGCAACGAAGCAGGCTGAAGGCAGGGCCGTACGCAGCTAGCTCCTGATTGATAACGTCGAAACCGGGGAACTTGAGTTTACCAACCTGGGCCGCGCCGTCGCACTGACAGTGTCAATTGACGCGCTCATTTTCGTTCCGCAACTTGCCCTCGGCAGTTGTGGGTGTCGTAGGTGGCGCTACGAGCTCCCTTTCTCGCAGTTAATTTCCCAGGGTGTGCCGAACTGGTCTACAAGTGCGCCGTAACGCCGCGCCCAAAACGTTTCCTGTAGCGCTATTTCTACTGAGCCGTTTTCCGCCAGCGCCCTAAAGATACGTTCCGCCGCGACCGCATCCTTCAGATTGAGTTGAATGTGAAATCCTTGCGGCTTCAAATAATGCCCAGGAATCTCATCTGAACCCGAGAACATCTGGTCGCCCACTGCGAACGTAGCGTGGATGACCTTCTTCTTCATTTCAGGCGGCGTTTCCATTGGCGCTTCCACGTACCTCATCATGAAGATGATTTTCCCGCCCAAGCACCCTTCATAAAACTGAAAGGCCGTCTCGCATTGCCCGTTGAACGCTAGATGGGGATACCATTGCATGTCTGACTCCTGTGCGACTGCAAGCGCTGCGGTGGCCCAACGATCAGGAGGATCGTCAACTCAGCACAAGCCACGATTAGCGCACTTACTGAAGGAGAAACTTGTCCGGCTTGTCAGGACCTCGGTTTCGAATCCACACCACGGACGCCCTCTTCCTCCAGCAGCCGGAGCGCCGTACATTGTGCCTGCCTGGCAAAATCATTTGGCTTGAACTTGTGACAGCACTGGTGAGCCGATCAGGGGCCCGTCCGGTCCGACGCCCGACAGATACTGGCCGCCCTTGACGCCATCGTGCATGGGATGAATATTCAACGTGACCTTGTCACCCGGTTTCAACGTTCCGGGTCGCCACCCGACGCGCGCCAGATGCTCCGGGCTCGTCATCTCAATGCTCCACTCTTCTTCGACGCCGTCGTCATTCTTGACCAGCAACTGGATGAAGACATGGGGATTGGACCAGCGGAAATCCTTGACGGTGCCTTGCAGCGTAAGCGTCTTCGACTGGTCGAACATCGCAAACGAGTGGTGGGCAGGCGCTGAACTTGCCGTGAGCATTGTGGCGATCGCGACGAAAGTATAGTTCAGCACCCTACTCATTTCTGTCCTCCGCACACCGGAATGCCACGATTTCCTCCCTCAGGAAGTGCAGGCCGCCCGTGGTCGCGTGAAGCTGTGCGTCCGAAGCCGTGTCCTTGCTTCGAGCGTTCCGCTTCCATATTGGTCGAGAATCACACGGGGCCGACTTCTGCGGTACGAAACATGCAAAAGTGAAAGCATTTCATAGGGACCCACGAAGATGGAGGACTGCATGCCAAAGGCTCCCGACACCCGGAAGTTCATTTATGGTACATACAAGGTGCGCTCGCACCAAGCTGATTTATCTAGAGCGAGGAATCGCCCAACGCCTGACCAACGCTGCGCCCGGAGTAACCTCGGCCTCCAAGCTTTGCGGTCAGGTGTAACTCACCCTAGCTCGATTTCAAGATCGAGATTCAGAAACAGACAACCGATGCGAATGTGCCGACGGCGCAAAGCAAGTTATCTCCGGTCCGGAATCACGCTTACGCACGTCCCAGCAAAACCGAACGCGGGACGGACGCTCATAATCGGTCTTTCCATGAACCGTACGACTACGGACGCGCAAACATACAAGCTCGACGAGGGGTGCGAGATTCGAATTCGAGGAAGCGCCGGGAGGTGGGTGTTCGCCCTCCCGGTAAGTTGTTCGCCCGCCCAAACCGAAAGCGAAAGGAAATACGGCCTGCATCCCTCTCATCCGGAGTTATACTCGGACCACTCGACATCTGGTCGATATCGGCGCTCCCGCCGAGGAGGAGGTGATCCAGTGAGGTACGGCTTACGTTGACGCAGTAGAAGAGGCGCTTGTGATCTTACCGAGCGCCTCTCTCCTATCCCTGTTCATTTTGGTGGGTACGGAAAGGGTGCGAGAAGCAGGACACTTCTATGTCGCTTGCACGATCTTAGGTGAGGAGCGAAAGCGCACCAATACAAGCCCCATCATCGCGATCTCGACCAACAACGTCACGATACTCGCTTCTGGCCCGGCGGTTCCGCCGGTGAGCCACGTTCGTCCGTGGAACGTCGGATTCAAAAAGTGTCCTGGCCCCTGAAATCCGCTATCCGGAACTCCATAGAAAAAGGTCTCGGCCCAGTCCCAGGCCCCGTGAAGTCCCACCGCGAACCAGAGATCGCCTGTCCTTCGAAGCGATAGGCAGAAAAGAATCGCGGCGAGGAAAACCTGGAACACTCCCATCCAGTTCTCGCCGGGATTCGCGAAATGCACAGCTCCAAAAATGGCGGAAAGCAGGAATGCTGCCGGCCAGAAACCCATGCCAGTTGCCAGGGTGAACTGCGGATAGCCACGAAAGGTGAACTCTTCGTACAGTCCAACCGCAACAAAGTAGGCTCCCCAACCCAACGCATAGTGCAGGAATCGATAACCACGGAGCTCCATGGAACCGAACGAGAAGCTGCGTGTGACCCGAAGGATGAGGAGTACCACCGTCATGGCCATGAAGCCCCACGCGGCGCCTTCACAGAATCTTGTGCCAAATGCTCCTTTCCGCGGCAAGCCGTAGCTACCAAACGGGCGGCGTTCTATTTTCGACATGATCGCGGCAGCCGTGACCGTAGCAAGCACTGCAATCAATTCGAGGGGCAAGAGCTTGCCCAATCGAAAACCAGGAACTCGCCACGGAGGAACTTGGAGCACGACATAGGTGAGCACGCAGATAAGGACGATGGCGAAGATGAGGTAGAGCAACAGTCGCCAACCGGCGCGAATGCCATCCGAGCCGAATAAAATACGCCTAAACATGGAGGGGACATCTGCCGTCGCGGTTCAGGAAACTTCGCGAATGGCAAATTCCTTTGCGCTTCCAGAGTGTCTTTATGTGAGGTGCCTGCCAGTGGTCGTTATTACGAGTTGCCCGTGCTTGACCCCTCGCAAACTTAGAATTCCGTTCGCCAAATCGTTTAAGTCCCCTCCGCGACCCTTCATGATGATCACTTCAAGGCAATTGTGATGATCGAGGTGCACGTGCGTGGCCGCAAGCACACTGCTGCCGGCTCGATGCTGAGCTTCGACGAGCTTCTCCGTCAGGTTTGGACGGTGATGATCATAGATTATTGTTAGCGTTCCCACGACGACTTTGTTTTTGTCGATTTCTTCGCCTACCAAACGGCCGCGAATAAGATCGCGGATTGCCTCTGAACGATTCTGATAGCCTTTCCCGGCAATCGCCAAATCAAATTTCTGCAACAATTCATCGTCGAGGGAAAGGCCCGTCCGAACCAACTTCCCCATAGAACCTCCCAAGCCTTCGTCTCATGTAGAGAAACCCAATACTACCAATATGATTCCGGCAAGTCAGAATTTAATGCAGTAGCACGATTATCACATACGTGTTATCGTAGGCATTCTATTTAACTAATCTTTCCAACCAAATAGCAGCTCAGACGGAGTTATGAAAACGAACGGTGCAATCTTCAGGGGTCTCTTCCTCTTCCTAGTAGTCTCGGAATGTGCGGTGTGGGGCGCAGCAACAGGTGGCAGCATTTCAGGGACCGTAAAGGATCAAAGCGGCGCCGTGATTCCCGGAGCAGCTTTGACGCTTGTCAATCTCGACTTGACCACAAGCTACAAGGCAGCGACCGACGCCCAGGGCGGCTATTCGTTTCCAAACCTACCCGTCGGTCGGTACAAGCTGACCATCGAAGCTACCGGATTCAGGACGCAGACGAAAACCGGGCTGGCGGTCCACGCCGACGACGCTGTGCGCGTAGACGCACAGCTCGAGCTGGGCGAACTGACTAACACGGTGACGGTTTCCAGCGAGGCCGGGGAAGCACAGGTGGAAACGATCGCGACGCACTTGGGGGAAGTGGTCGAGCAGACCCAGATCGTGTCGCTTCCGCTCAATGGGCGCAGTTATACGGATCTGCTGGCGATTCAACCGGGAGTAGCCCCGGTCACCACGCTCACGCCTACGTCGGTGATCATGGCTGGCGTCACGGGGACCATTAATCCCTCCGGTGACTTGAACCCCGGGGATGTCTCGATCAACGGTCAGCGGGAATCCGCGAATGGATTCATGGTCAACGGAATCGATGTGAAGGAAGGCATGAACGGAGGCACATCGATCATCCCCAACTTGGATTCCATCCAGGAATTTCGGGTTCTGACGACCAACTTCGATCCTGAATACGGAAACTATAACGGTGGAATGATTAACGTGGTGACGAAATCCGGCAGCGACGCATACCACGGAAATGTCTTTGAGTTTCTGCGTAATACCATACTCGACGCCAAAAATTACTTCGCCCAGACGCGTGGCACCTTCCTTCAAAATCAATTCGGAGGCACCATCGGCGGCCCGATCAAGCATCAAAAAATATTCTTTTTTGCCGACTACCAGGGTACGCGCACCACCGAAGGTGTGACGTCTCCGGTTACGTCTGTTCCGTCGCTCGCAGATCGCGCCGGCGATCTTTCCGATCAAGAAAGCTTATTGGTGGGAAAGGTTAGCGGGCCAGCGCTCGCTACTCTGCTCAGCAAGGAGCTTGGTTACTCTGTTTCGAAGGGCGAACCATACTTCACGCCCGGATGCACGAGCGCAACGTGCGTTCTTCCCGGCGCGCAGATACCCATGGGCGCCTGGTCAGCTCCGGCGATCCACCTCTTGGCGTATATTCCCGAGCCCAACCTATCCGGCAATCTCTTCTCCACGTCCGCGTACAACGAGACGATTCGCGACGACAAGCTCGGCGGGCGGATCGACGCCTCCCTGGGTTTGGGCCAATTCTCCTTCTACTATTTTCTGGACAACTACCGCCTGGACAATCCTTATCCGGGCCTTCAGGGTGGCGCGAGCATTCCCGGATTTGACGCCCTCACGGTCGGCCAAGCGCAGCTCTTCACGCTCGGCTACACGCGGGTGCTGCAAGCAAACACGGTAAATGAATTTCATGCCGGCTTCATCCGCAACGCTAACAATATCGGCGAGCCCCGCGGAGGACTGGGAGTCAGTCTCGCATCGCAGGGGTTTGAAACAGGAGCCGGGACGCCCGGGATTACCGTACAGGCACCGCAGTGGGAAGGTGTAGAGAATATCGTGTTCCCCTCATTCGTTATGGGCGTGCCGATCACCAACGTTAATCAATGGAACAACACCCTCTATTTGAGCGATTCGCTCTCAAAAGCCATTGGTGCGCACACGCTTAAATTTGGCGGTCAATTTCATGACGATCAGGTGAACGAGCACCCCAACGCGACTTTCAATGGCACGTTCAACATTCTCGGTACTGAAACCGGCTCCGCTTTCGCCGACTTCCTTTTGGGTGTTCCGAGTAACTTCACACAGTCCACGGGCCAGTATTTCTATCTTCGTGACCGCTATTTTGGCGCGTTTTTCCAGGACAGTTGGCGACTGCGCAGCAATCTGACGCTCAATCTCGGCCTGCGTTGGGACTTCATCATGCCTTGGTGGGAGAAAAACAATAACATTCAAACCGTTGTCCCGGGTGAGCAGTCGGTTCTCTATCCGAATGCGATTCCGGGTTTGGTCGTGCCGGGTGATCCAGGAATTCCCGCCACGCTGTCGCCCTCCCAGTATCATAATTTCGCGCCCCGGATCGGTCTAGCGTATTCTCCCTCTTTTGACCATGGAATCTTAGGGGCGATTTTCGGCGGACCCGACCGAAGCAGTATTCGCGCAAGCTATGGGATTTTCTACACGGCTTTTCCTGGTCTATCGGCAGGCATCATGTATGCCATTCCGCCATTTGGATACACCTACCTCAGTCCAGCGCCACCGCTTTTTGCCACACCGTTCATCACCGCCGCCAACGGGGTGGTGAACACCAATCCGTTTCCGATTGCCTTTCCTCCCAACACGGTATCGGCCAAAAATCCGTACACCGCCTTTGACTGGGCCGCGGTCACACCTATCAGCGCGGATCCGTACTTTTATGTTCGCAACGCCGTACCCTACGCCGAGGACTACATGTTTTCCTTTCAGCGGCAGATCACGCGGAACGTGGTGTGGACCGCAAGCTACGTAGGAAACGAAGGGCATCACATTGTCGTGCTGTTGCCTACCAATGTCGGCAATGCCGCGCTCTGCTTGAGCCTCAGCCAGCAGAGCGAGGTGGCTCCGGCTAGCCCGACCTGCGGACCCTATGGCGAGGACGCCGTTTACACGTCGCCCTCGGGCCAGGTGTATCAAGGAACCAGGAACGTTGGGTTGGGAGCAAATCCAGCTCTGTACGGAGAATACGGGTCGATGACGGCACAACGCACCATTGCCAATTCGAACTACAACGCTCTGCAAACGAATCTGCGGTACTCGGGCAAGCAATCGAATTTTCTTCTCTCCTACACGTACAGCAAATCGATCGACCAGGGGTCCAATATCGGCGAGCAGCTGAATCCTTTTGATCCCAGGCTCAGCCGCACGATTTCCTCTTTTGATATGCGGCAGGATT
This sequence comes from Candidatus Acidiferrales bacterium, assembly GCA_035622155.1. Lineage (GTDB taxonomy): Bacteria > Acidobacteriota > Terriglobia > Acidiferrales > UBA7541 > Palsa-295. The sequence continues at coordinate 6,324 of DASPVW010000036.1, read as the reverse complement.
TCGTGGCGAGCTACAGCTGGAACCTGCCGTTTGCGCATGTCTTCGGCCGCTCAAACCAGCTGACGCAAGGCTGGACGATCTCCGGAAACACACGGTTCGCCACGGGCTTTCCCGTCACGCTCTACGATGATTCCGACCGTTCGCTGCTCGGCACGCTGGGCAACGGTGTCAACAACGAGCTGCTGGACACTCCCCAGTTCACGCCTGGCGCGCTCGAGATCAACACGAACCCGCGCAACGGGAGACCGGAGTTCAACACGGCGTTGTTTCAGACCGAAACGCTCGGGCAATTGGGAAATGCAAGACGACGGTTTTTCTACGGACCCGGCATCAACAACTGGGACGTGCAGCTGACCAAGACCATTGCTTTGACGGAATCGAGGTACCTAGATCTGCGGGTCGAAGGCTTTAACGCCTTCAATCATGCTCAGTTTTACGGCCCCGCGTCGGTCGACGGCGAGGTAAACGATCACCAGACATTCGGGTATGTCATCAGCGCGGTCGATCCCCGTCTCGTGCAACTCGCCGCTAAGTTCAGTTTCTAGGAAGTTGTGGCGTCTTGATGACTCGGCTTTTATGAGGCTGCTCCTACGATCGAGATTATTGAGAATGTTTTCCGATGATTCGCCCGATCATCTTCGCGGCAGGATCGTCAGCATATCTGGCATTTTATTTTCCTTCAATTTGATTGCGTGGCTTTGGGCTGCTGTCGCTTTCCACCGCTATGCTATGCTCCGCTCCTTGGAACTGCCTTGCTTGCCTACAGCCTTGGGCTGCGACATGCAGTCGATGCAGACCACATCGCTGCGATCGACAATGTGACACGCAAGTTGATGCAGGATGGTAAGCGCCCAGTGGCGGTTGGATTTATATTCTCGCTAGGCCACTCAACGGTTGTTATGGTCGGAGCGGCGGCAATCGCTGGCACGGCAATCGCTTTACAGCATCACTTCGATGGCTTCAACAGCATCGGAAGACTGATCGGGGCGCTGGTCTCACCGGTTTTTTTGTTTGCCATCGCAATCACTAATCTAGTTGTCCTCCGGTCGGTGTACGACGCCTTTGCCAGAGAGCGGCGCGGCGAACCCTATGCGGATGAAGATTTCGACATTTTGCTCGGCAACAGAGGATTTATGTCACGGGTCCTCCGCCCGATGTTCCGCATGATAAGCAGAGGTTGGCATATGTATCTGCTCGGCCTAAATTCGGATTGGGCTTTGACACCGCTACCGAGATAGGCGTCCTTGGCATTTCCGCTGCCGAAGCGGCTAAAGGGCTTCTCTTGTCGTCGATCCTGGTTTTCCCCGTCCTGTTTGCTGCGGGAATGTCGCTTGTCGACACGGCGGACAACATTCTAATGTTGGGGGTCTACGGCTGGGCATTTCTCAAGCCAATTCGCAAGTTCTATTACAACCTTACGATCACGTGTGTTTCTGTCATCGTCGCGCTCGTCGTCGGAGGTATCGAAGCTCTGGGGCTTATCGGAGGATATTTCGATCTGATGGGCAAATTCTGGAGTGTCGTCGCGAATCTGAATGACAATTTCGCTACTCTTGGCTTTTTCATCGTAGGACTGTTTGCGTTTAGCTGGGTTGTCTCTATCGCGATTTATAAGTGGTGCCGCTTTGAGGAGTTCGAGCAAAGAAAACGTGGATTCGGGGCATAATGAATTGTAATGTCCCGCTGTCCCAACCCACTATTGACGGCCTCTTCGAGTGGCCGGTGGATTACTTCGTGTCGAGCGGCTCGAATTGCGGGTTCTGCACGCCCAAGATTGCCCACGCCTCGCGGTCAGCCCGGACCACGTGAAAGTTCGGGCGCGTCCAGCGTACCTCTGTCTCATACATGCGCATCAGTCCGTGCACACTGGGAGTTGGCGCAATAACGACGCGCGGAGACTCATTCGGCATGATGGGCGAAGCCTCGACCAGTTCTCTAATGGCTTGGGAAGAGACCTCAAACGAGATGACTGTAGAGATGTCCACTACTCCCGCGTCCGGCTGAACGACGCTTGCTGGTTTCTTCATGCCCTCATGGAAGTCCTTCATCAATTCATCAGTGATCCGCCCTTTGAGACAGAAACGAAGAATGCGGTTCTTCGGATCGAAGTCGAATGAATAGCACATCTTCCGTTTCGGTCGATTTTCTTCGGCCAGACCTTGGCTGACAAATTGGGTACCTCTAAGAACCGCTTCGATGGCAGGCAGCAGGTCACTGTGGGCACGCGGCTTACGAACACAGCCCAGTGCCCCTAGGTCAAGAGCCTCTTGTACGACAGCGGGAGACGGGTCTTGAGTGAGGAACAGGATTCTTGAAGTGGGAGCAAGCTTACGCACACGCCTAGCGACCATCATCCCATTCAGAATCGGCAACCCAATGTCCAGCAGGATCAGATCCGGTTGATGCTCTTCGGCCTTCTGGACGGCTTGCAGCCCATCTGAGGCTTGAGCGATGACCCGGAATTCTGACCTTCCCTTTAAGATCGAGCAGACCAATCGCCGAAAGGGCTCAAAGTCATCGACTATGAGTACAGTAGATGGTGGCACCGCCGCGAGAGTTTACATGTATCCATTGGGCAAAGCGAATAGGTGTCTAGCGTATTGACGCAACAGTCTAGTTCGTACAAAATCGGATAGGCTTGCATGCATACGCTACGCAGAATTAGGGCCGAGTTTATCCTCCTGTTTTTGATTTGCGGGCCCATCGTCGGACAGGCGCCCTCCCATTCTCAGGTTGCGTCCACGGCATCTAGTGACCCTGCGCTAACGGTTACAGGTGCGGTCGATAAACCGCTGTCCCTATCGCTTACAGACCTGCAACACCTGCCGCGAGCGACCGTCAAAGCTTTGAATTCACATGAAGGAAAGGAAGAGGTTTATGAGGGGGTGTTGCTGGCCGAGCTGCTGAAGGAAGCTGGCATTCCCCAGGGTGAGAAATTGCGCGGCGCCATGATGGCAACCTACTTGTTAGCACAGGGATCTGATGGATACCGAGTTGTGCTGGCTCTTGCTGAAGCCGATTACAGTTTTCAAGATTCTCAAATCCTCGTCGCCGACACGATCAATGGCCAACCCATCGGATCGGGCGCGGGTCCGCTCAGGTTGGTTATGCCCCACGACTTACGCCCAGGTCGCTGGGTCAGAATGCTCCAGTCGATCAAAGTCGTGAACGTTCCAAAGTAGTTGCATAGGAGAACGTAGGAAACTCAGGATCTGAGGATGGGCAAATCAAGGCTCGAACAGTAAGTGCTTTGTGATCGTCTGTGAATATCAATTTGAAAATTTCAATGCGCTAGGGAACGACGCATATCTCGATGAGTTTGCTCAGCGGTTGGACGAGCTTTTTGCGTGTGGTTGGACAATGCTGGAATCCAAAAAGGATGCGCTTTTCAGGGGCTGGTGGCGAATAGAACTGGCCAAAGCAGGGGATAAAGTCCTCAAGAGAGGCTCTAGCAGCTGAACTAGGAGCGTCCAATAGATGAATGCCCAAAACGCTGAATGGGAAGCATTGGTACGAGGGGTGGAGGACAGCCTCGACACGATATCACGAGCCTTCGCGTCACCTGGAACCTTGACTGCCGAGAGCAGTTTGGGCGATGTGGAGGCCGGTATCCGAAGAGGCTACTGCGCTTTGCACAATCGACGTGCAATCGCTGAGACACTAAGGAAGTACGGGCTGGTCAAAAAATGGGACGAAATCGCGAACTATGTCTTGCTCGCCACGAATCCGTCAGCCAGGCCTCAACGCATCATGAACCCTAGGACTGGGTTCAGCCGACGCACGACACAATTTCTCACAGTGCTTAGACGCGCCGCCTGCGATGATTCGATTGGATCGGCGTCTACTTCTTTTCCAACATGACTTCCGTGGACTTGATTACAGCCGAGACGATGTCACCAACCTTCAGGTTCATTTCTTCCGCGCTGCGTCTGGTTATCACGCTTTCGATTACGTTGTCTCCCACGCGGATGGCCACGTGAGCCATGACTCCACCGAGCTGAAGCTCTGTAATTTTCCCTTCAAGGCGGTTGCGAGCTGAGATGGTCATAGTGACTTAGGATAGCTGCATCCTTCGACCCTCGTAAAGGCCAAATGGTGCGAACGGAGCCGGACTGAGACGATGAGGTTGCGTCACGGCTTTGCGAACGTGAAACCGTATTTCTGAAAAACGGCGTGCGCCTGTGGACCGGAAAGAAAGTTTGTGAATTCACGCGCGGCGCTGGGATTCTTGGAGCTCTTGATCGCGGCGACCGGATAGATTACAGGTGAGTGAGAGTTTTCGGGGGCCCGGGCGACGACTTTCACCTTCGGAGACGATAGCGCGTCCGTTGTATACACGATGCCTGCGTCCACGTTTTCCGTTTCCACGTACGTCAACACCTGCCGCACATCCTTTGCGAAAACAGCCTTCGAATTCACCGCGTCCCAGATTCCAAGGTTGGTGAGCACTTCTTTCGCGTACTGTCCTGCCGGAACAACAGTAGGTTCGCCCAGTGCGACATGCTTCACGTCTGCACGCGCGAGATCCCGGAAGGAAGAGATCGATAGCGAAGAGCCCACCGGGACGATGAGAACGACTTCGTTGCGCAGCAGGTCCTTCCGCGTGCCCTCAAGCAACAGTCCCTTTGCCTCGAGTGCATCCATTTGTTTGGGTGCCGCTGAAAGGAAGACATCGACCGGCGCTCCCTGCTCGATCTGTATTTCGAGAGAGCCCGATGCGCCGTAGTTGGTCTTGACGGACACATTCGGGTTCACCGTCGCCCAGAGATACGTGACCCCATCGAGCGCGTCTTTCAAACTGATCGCCGCTGAGACTATAATCTCCGTTTTGTTCTGTGGCGCTGCGGCCGCAAAACCCACACCGAACAGCCATAACATCACAAGCCATAGGGTCAGCGTGAATCGCGAAGAGCGAGGAATCATCAAAATCCTCCCAGATCTTACTTCATGCGAACGACAAGCGATCCAAGACGAGTTGAAATACGCATCTGGGCTCTCGACTGAGTTCGCCGCGGAAACGATCAGAAGGCGAAACGACAACCGCTGTCACTTCACCGCACATTAAGTTGTTGATTCGTATAGCTTGTTCTCGCGTCGTGGTAGCTGGTTTTCGGCCGTGTTCGTCGCCTATTGTTCCCTTACCGTTCCCCCGAAGCCGTGCCCATCCCGCGAAGAAAAACGGCGCATCCGGGACAGGTCGAGGCGATTTGAGTCGAATAGGAATGTGTCAGCGTCGCGCAGCTCATGGCGGCCTCCGCAGAGCCCGGAATGGTGGCGACGCGTGACGGCGTCAAGCGGCCTCAATGGTGACCTTTAAGCCCAAAGCTTTCACAGTCGCGCAAAGGGTGGAGAGGCGCGGATTGCCGTTGGCGGAAAGTGCACGATAAAGACTCTCTCTCTTGACTCCGGCGGCTTTTGCGATGTTCGTTATTCCGCGCGCTTGTGCGACATGGCGCAGGGCGAGAAGGAGCACACGCGGTTCATCGGCGTCTTCTAGGGAGGCTCTAAGATACTCAGCAGCGAATTGTGGGTCCTTTCGCATTCGGCGGATCATCGTCTCGTCGTGTGGGGTACCTGTTTTGCGCCTCATCTCTTTGCTGTCCTAACCTTGTAATCACCTACTATACATGAGCCTTTGCCCCTGTAAGTGCGTTATTTCGGTTTGACTGGACGCATCAGGGCGTGTTAAATCGTGCAGCATCTCCAAGGGGAGGTCGTTCTGTCCATGCTCGGGCGAGTCGCCGCCCAGAGAATTGCAGCCCTGTCGTTCGCTCTATGCCTCTAGGGCTGGGAGCCGAACACTGTACCTGCGGGAAAATATGCCAAGGAAGTGGTCCCCTTGCACCATTTGAGGATGGTGAGTGCTTGCGTCGCCGGGTCAGCTACGATCCGAAGCATCGGCCTTCGTTTCGCGCTCTTTTGGACGTTCGCACCGCCACCGCGAAGATCCTCGATCATACGTTTCTCACAGACCTCTGTTGTCGTAACCGCACTGGTCTCCACCGCAGTCCACCCGTAAGCCGGACTGAAAACGTTTTTGGCTGAATTGAAGAGTTTCGCTTTTGGGGAAGAGAGCGGGGTCCCAAGACGCTAAGGGGGAAGGAGAAACCAATGAGCATAGGCACTTTGCCTGATTGGGAGAAAGAACTGTCGGCGGGCGAGCGCGATCTGTTGCGTGAGGTCGTTCTCGCGCTGCGCAGCATTCGTTATGGCTCCTTAGTCCTCACGGTGCACGACGGCCGCATCGTGGAGCTGAACAAGACCGAACGCATTCGGAAAAGTTGGGCGTAGCAAATCGGCCTGATGGACCCGACCCGCACGACG
>DASPVW010000035.1:0-112036 GCA_035622155.1 Candidatus Acidiferrales bacterium | reverse complement strand
TCAATCTCAAGAGCGAGGTGATACTTCTCCATCTGCCGCCGGACTTGCTCGAAGGCGTCATCAACCGTGTCGGCAAATTGGAGAAGCCTCGAGTCGGCCTCGCTCATGGTGCCAGTTCGGACCATATGCCGCCAGTTCAGCACCTTGTCCCAGTACTCGCGACCGTAGATGAGGATCAAGTGCTTCGAGGCGAGCTTGCCGGTTTGCATCAACGTGAGCATTTCCCACAGCTCGTCCATTGTGCCGAAACCGCCCGGGAAAACGATCAACGCTTTGGCCATCTGGGCGAACCATAGCTTGCGCATAAAAAAGTAGTGGAAACAGAAATTCAGTTCCGGACTGATGTAGGGATTGGGCCGCTGCTCATGTGGCAATTGGATACTTAGGCCGATCGAGGACCCGCCCGCCTCGGCGGCGCCCCGGTTTGCCGCCTCCATAATGCCCGGTCCGCCCCCCGAGCAGATGACAAAGCGCCTTGGCTGGGTGCCGAGCGTCATGGCCCAGGAGGTGATACGGCGCGACAGCTCGCGCGCTTCCTCGTAATAGCGGGACATGTTGACCATCGATCGCGCCACACTGAGCCTGGTGCGCCACCGGCCATTGCGGCGACCTCTCGCAGAGCGCTGGATTTTTCGCAGATTGGCCAGCGCGACATCCCGTGCGTAAACGCGCGCCGAACCGAACATGACAATCGTGTCGCCGACTCCGGCGCGCCGCAGACGGTTCAGCGGATCGATGTACTCAGCCAGGATGCGGAGCGGTCTAGCCGGCCGGCTTTCCATGAACACGGGATCCTGGTAGGCCAGGTCGGGCATCGGCAGGTGGCCGGAACGCTTCATAATTTCCCCCAGAAGAAGTGCTGAAACATTCTAGCGTGACCGATCAGCCGTCGCGCGCCGACTTCGCGCACCCATGCGCGATCCCGCAACGCGAACTCTTTACTTTCGCTGGGATCAGTGGTCGGCAACTCGCATCGCCGTCGTGGCGCCAAAAGCGGACTAAGACGCGCTCGAGGCTTTTCCGGGCTTGGGTACTTCCGCAAGAAGTTCACGGGCAGTAAAGATGGAACGATATTTGTATTTGGCGCGGAGTGCGTCGGAACCGCCCTCTTCGCGATCCACCAGACTGATCACCGCGATGACTTGAGAGCCCTCGCGCTCGGCGGCATCGATGGCTTCCTGGGTTGATCCGCCCGTCGTACAGACCTCATCGACGATCACAACCTTCCTCCCCTGAGGGTTTTCGAGCCCTTCGATCTGCCGCTGGCGGCCATGCTTCTTGGCTTCTTTGCGGACGAGAAAACCGTGCAACGGTTTGTTCTCGATGGCGCTGACCACCGTGGCGGCTGTGACCAACGGATCGGCGCCCATGCTGAGTCCGCCAATCGCATCGGGCTTCAGGCCCATCTCGTCAATCGTTTCCAGAATCGAGTAGCCCACCAGAAGCGCGCCTTCCGGATCGAGCGTAGTGAGCTTGCAATCCAGGTAGTAGTTGCTCTTCTTGCCCGAGGACAAAGTGAATTCGCCACGGACCAGTGATTTGGCGCGCAGAAGATGGGCGAGCCGTTGTCGATGCCTAGTCATGGTTGGTGCCGGCCGAGCGATCGTTCGAGAGTCAAGGAGCCGAAACCGCGCTTTCCCCTCTTTTATTACTTTTCCGGCCCCGGGACAGACTCGTCTTCTTCGAAGATGGCAGCGGCCGCAGCGATGCGGTCACCTTCATCGAGCCGCAACAAGCGCACACCCTGCGTCGAGCGGCCCGCTTCACGAATCTCCGCGGCGTGGACCCGAATCACTTTTCCGTGCCCGGTAATGATCATGACGTCGGAATCCTCGCGAACCTGCAGCGCGGCGACGACCGACCCATTGCGTTCGGTTGATTTCAGGTTGATGACGCCTTTGCCGCCGCGCGAGGTGACGCGGTATTCGGCAAGGGGCGTGCGCTTGCCATAGCCCTTTTCCGCTACCGTCAGCATCAGGGAGGTAAGCGATTCGCGAATTTCGTCGCTTTCCAGCTCGTTGAGATCTTGCGTGGTTTTCTTGTACTCCTTCGCAATGATATCGAAATCAGGCTGGACAGCATCCATTGACACAACGAAATCGTCTTGGGCGAGCTCCATGCCATTGACGCCGCCGGCGTTGCGGCCCATTGAGCGCACTTCGGTCTCGCGGAACAGGATGGCCTGACCGTCGCGGCTCGCCAGGAACACCATCTGCTTGCCGTCGGTGAGTTTCGCGCCAATCAGCTCATCGTTCGCATCGAGATTGATCGCAATGATGCCGGAAGGACGCGGGTTGGAGAATTCGGCGAGCTCCGTCTTTTTCACCGTTCCGTTCTTGGTGGCGAAGAAGACGTAACGTCCCGCCTCTTCCAGATTGCGCGCCGGGACGATGGCCTTCAGAGTTTCCGCTTCCTGGAAGCGAACCAACGTGGTGATCGCCTTGCCCCGGGTCGCGGCGGCGGCCTCGGGAATTTCGTATACCTTGAGCCAATAGATGCGCCCCTTGGACGTAAATAGCAGGATGTAGCTGTGCGCTGAGGCGATGAAGAAATGTTCGACAAAGTCGTCTTCGCGCGTCTTCGCACCAATGCGACCCTTGCCGCCCCGGGATTGATGACGGTAGGTCTCTACCGACGTGCGTTTAACGTAGCCAGCATGGCTGACGGTAATGGCCATTTCCTCGTCTTTGATCAGATCCTCAAGCTTAATCTCCTCGACGCGATCGACAATCTGCGTGCGGCGCTCGTCGCCGTAGTCCTTGGCGACCTCTCTCAGCTCGGTGATGATAACGGCCTTGAGCTTCTTATCACTTGCGAGGATTTCTTCGAGTTCTCGGATGCGCTCGCGGATTTCGGCGAGTTCCTTCAAGATTTCGTCAACCGAAAGCTGGGTGAGGCGATGCAGTTGGAGCTCAAGGATGGCGTCGATCTGCAGATAGCTGAGGCCCCAACTCTCGCCGCCGGCGGCCGTGATACCGTACTTCTTGGCATCGAGCTTGACACCCTTGATCGTCGTTTCCTTACCCGCGACGATTACGCGGACCGACTTGTTGAAGAAGAACTCATGTAGATTCTCACGGGCGCCCGCGCGGCTGGTCGAACCCCGAATAATGCGGATCACGTCATCTACATTATCCAGGGCGATGCGATAGCCCAGCAGGATGTGCTCCCGTTCTTTGGCCTTGCGGAGCTCGTATTGCGTCCGCCTGCGGACAACATCGACGCGGTGCTCAATGAACAGGCGCAGCAGATCGAGCAGACCCAGCTCGCGCGGGGTGCCGCCGACGATCGCCAGCAGGATCATGCCGTACGATTCCTGCATCTGCGTCATCTTGAAGAGCTTATTGAGAATGATCTGTGGCTCTTCGTCCCGCCTAAGTTCAATGACGATGCGCATTCCCTCGCGATCACTTTCATCGCGGACATCGGCGATGCCATCAATCTTTTTGTTGTTGATCAGTTCCGCAATGTGCTCGATCAGACGGGCCTTGTTGACCTGGTAGGGCAGCTCGGTAATGACGATGTCCTCGCGGTCCTTCGCGCGCTGCTCAATGGCGGCCTTGGCGCGCACCTGAAACGATCCACGGCCCTTCTTGTAGGCTTCCTCGATTCCCTCGCGACCATAGATGTAACCGCCGGTCGGAAAGTCCGGGCCGGGTATGATTTTCATCACCTGCTTCAGCGTCAGATCGGGATTTTCGATGAGCAAGATTGCGGCTTCGATCGTCTCGCTTAGGTTGTGAGGCGGAATCCTGGTGGCCATGCCCACGGCGATACCGTCGGCCCCATTGACCAGCAGGTTGGGAATCCGGGCGGGCAGGACCGTTGGCTCCATCCGGGTCTGGTCGAAGTTCTCGACGAAATCAACCGTTTCCTTCTCCAAGTCCTCGAGCATTTCCTCGGCGACACGCGAAAGCCGCGCTTCGGTGTAGCGCATCGCCGCGGGCGGATCGCCGTCGACTGAGCCGTAGTTCCCCTGGCCATCGATAAGGGGGTAGCGCATGCTGAAATCCTGAGCGAGCCGCACCAGGGCCGGATAGATAATGGCCTCTCCATGGGGATGGTAATTGCCCGATGTGTCTCCGCAGATCTTGGCGCACTTGCGAAAACCTCGGTTGGAAGCCAGTCCGAGGTCGTTCATGGCGATGAGAATTCGCCGTTGTACAGGCTTAAGGCCGTCGCGGACATCGGGAATGGCGCGCGCCAGAATGACGCTCATGGCGTAGTCGAGGTACGACTTCCGCATTTCCGATTCGATGTCGACCGGCGTCAATATCTGCTCATCAGCCATGTAGACCCCTCTTGCCCAAAGTTTCTCAGCCCGCCGAAGAATCGTATTGGACGGCGCAGGCCAGATTCCCCTCGGTATCGGTAAACTTGACGATCCAGCCGACTCCCCCAATCGCCGCTTTCGACAGGACGATTTTCCCGCCATGGGCTTCGACGGCTCGTGCGACGGCATCCACGTCGTCCACGGCGATCGAGCACTCAAAGCCAAGCACTCGGTCTGGCGCCGAGTTGAACTTGCGGGACTGGATCGCCCCCAGCGGCGCGAGCAAAGCGCCCGATCCGTCCCGGATCTGGCAGAACTCGTCTATTGGACCACCACCGAAGCCTGAAAACGTCCATCCGAAGACGCCGCCGTAAAACCTCCGCGCACGATCCAGATCATCGGCGTGAATGGCAAAGTGCGAGAGCTGGTTGGCCATCGAGCTAGATATCCAAATTGACGACTTCCAGGGCGTTTTCTTCGATAAACTTCCGGCGCTCTTCAACGTTTTCGCCCATCAGTGTGGCAAAAATCTCTTCGGCGGCGACGGCGTCTTCCAGCCGGACCTTCAGCAGCGTGCGTGTCTCGGCGTTCATCGTCGTCGCCCAAAGCTGCTCGGGATTCATTTCGCCAAGACCCTTGAACCGGGTGATGGTGAACTCCTTTTTGGCATCTTCCAGCACGCAATTCAGCAACTCAAGCGCGGTTTGTTTGGTGGTTTTATCGCCGTTGTGTGTAATGGTGAAAGGCGGCTGGTCGTTTTCCTCGATCGCCTGTCGGAGCGTGCGCAGGCGTTTGTACTCGGGCGACGCCGCCAGCGCCCAGTTGATGCGCTTTTCGCCGCCGTTTTTCAACACCAGCTCGTGCAAGCTGTGCTCCTCATCAAATTCCAGTTTCGCGTCAATGTCGAGCTTGGCTTTCTCAACGGCCTTCACGAGTTCCTGTAGCTTTCGCTTGTCGGTGAAGTCGGCCTTTTTGTCGAGCTCGGCCTCGGCCAGCAGCTGGACGAGCCTTGGATCGCGGAGCCGGCGGCCCAGCTTCGATGACACCTGATCGTACTCCTGGATGTTCAGCAGAAACTGCGTAAGGTCGCCGCCTTCGAGCGATCGCCCGGTTTTGCCCTTGACGACGTGCTCTTCGGTGGCGCGCTTCATGAGCTCACGCGAAAATTCGCGCTCGTCGCGGATGTAACGGTCCATTTTGCCGCGCTTGACGCGGTACAGCGGCGGTTGCGCTATGTAGACGTGATCCTTGTCGATAAGCTCGCGCATATGCCGGAAGAAAAACGTGAGCAGCAGCGTGCGGATGTGGCTACCGTCGACGTCTGCGTCGGTCATCAGGATGATCTTGTGATAGCGGAGCTTGGAGGCGTCAAAGTCATCCTTGCCGATGCCGGTGCCGAGCGCCGTGATGATGGCGCGTATTTCTTCGTGGCCGAGCATCTTGTCATAACGAGCCTTTTCGACGTTCAAGATTTTGCCCTTGAGCGGCAGGATGGCCTGATACCGCCGATCTCGCCCGCCTTTGGCCGACCCGCCGGCCGATTCGCCCTCTACGATGAACAGTTCGCACCGTGCCGGATCGCGTTCCTGGCAATCGGCGAGCTTCCCGGGTAGGCCCGAGGAATCAAGCGCCGACTTGCGACGGGTCAGTTCGCGAGCCTTGCGGGCGGCTTCGCGGGCACGCGCGGCATCGATGCACTTGCCGATGATTTTGCGAGCAATCGAGGAATGTTTGTCGAAATATTCGCCCAGCTTTTCGTTGACCAGCGATTCAACCAGCCCCTTGATGTCGCTATTCAGCTTACCCTTGGTCTGACCCTCGAACTGTGGCTGAGGAAGTTTCACGGAAACGACCGCGACCAGCCCCTCGCGAACGTCATCGCCCGTGATCGAGATCTCGTCCTTCTGTTCCTTGAGCATACCGAAGGAGCCGGCATAGTAATTGATCGTGCGGGTAAGCGCCGAGCGGAATCCGGCCAGGTGCGTGCCCCCGTCGACTGTGTTGATGGTGTTGGCAAAGGCGAAAACATTCTCGGCGTAGCTGTCGTTGTACTGGAGCGCGATCTCCATGTCCACGGTGCCGCGCTTGCCCTCCATGTAGATCGGCGAATCGTGCAGCGTCTGCTTGCCGCGATTCAGATGCTTGATAAACTCCGAGATGCCGCCGGTAAAGCGAAATTCAGCTTTCTTGGTCGAGCGTTCGTCGTCGAGCGTAATTTTTAGGCCTTTGTTTAAAAAAGCCAGCTCCCGGAGACGCTGCGAAAGGGTATCGAAGCTGAAATTGGTAGTTGAGAAGATCGCCGGGTCGGGATGGAACGTGATCTTGGTACCGGTTTTTCTTGTCTTACCGGAGGCCTTGAGTTTTGTGGTCGGGACGCCCTTCTCGTAGGACTGCTCCCAAACCTCGCCGTCACGCCAGATTTCCAGATCGAGCCAATCGGCGAGCGCGTTGACCACAGAAACGCCGACGCCGTGCAGCCCACCGGAAACTTTGTAGGTCTCGCTGTCGAATTTCCCGCCTGCGTGCAGAACGGTCATGACGACCTCGGCGGCTGGCTTCTTCTCCGTCGCGTGCATGTCCACAGGAATGCCGCGGCCGTTGTCGATCACGGTGACGCTGTTGTCGTCATGCACCTGTAGATTGATCTCATCGCAGAAGCCCGCCAACGCTTCGTCGACGGAATTGTCAACGACTTCCCAGACCAGATGATGCAACCCTAGCTCGCCGGTCGAGCCGATGTACATCGCCGGACGCTTGCGGACCGCTTCGATACCACCAAGAACCTTAATCGAAGTGGCGTCGTACTTGTGCCCGCCTGACGGACCCCCGCTGCCGGGCCCTTTAGGGACCGCATTCTCTTTGTCAGCCATGAATCGTGCGTCTCCTCAGAAATGCCTCAGGTCCGCGGACCTGAGCTGGAACTGAAAAAATGCGGCGCTGCTTGAATCGTACCCGGGAAGGTGGTCGCGCGGATCGGCTCGACTTACCTTGCCCATTGGTCCCATCCGAATCAGGCGCAAAGCGCTTGATCTGGGACTCGAAGGGTTTCTATGAGCTCCATCCCGTCCTGTACCGAAACTCGGGTGGACGCGGCGAAGCTCCCCTCGGAAGAGGAAGCCAGTTGCTCACGCCGAGCTTTTTGGGGCTGCCAGTTCTGGCTCTGGCTAGCTAGGAGCCGACGCAAGCTCAGTCCGGGAAATGCCATTCAGGAGGAATCCAGGACCACGCCTATCTTACCGGAACCGGTAGGGTTTCACAAGGCGATTCTGGGTGCCCAAAAGTGCAGTAGGACATTTGCTTTCAGGTGTTTAGCAAGGCTATCAAGGTCGCAGGTGAAGGGGCTTTTCCGTCGCTAAATGCGCATGGGCATCACAACGTAGCGGTAACGACAGGATTCGTCGGCTAGTGGACGAAGCTGACCGGCCGACTGCTCATCTTTGAGCTCAAAGCTGATGGGCCCATCAGGGGCGGCGGCCAGAAAATCGAGCAAGTATTGAGCGTTGAAACCAATGGAAATGGGCTCACCCTTGAACTCTTTCTCGATCGCTTCCCTTGCTTCGCCGTACTCGGGGCTGGAGGCGGAGATTTCCAGCCCCTCCTTTGCGACCGTGAATTTCACAGCATGGGAGCGCTGATCGGCAAGCTGCGAGACGCGGCGAAGCGCGTCCTCAAGTTCATCGCGCTCAAGAACCACATTCCGATTCGTGTCACGCGGCAGGACCGCCTCATAGTTAGGGAATTGGCCCGTCAACTTGCGGCAGGTCAGTAGGCGCCCACCCAATTGAAAAAAGAGGTGACTTTCATCCTGTGCGAAATCGATGACACTCTCCTCACCAGTCTCAGCGGCTAATCGTTCGACCTCATTCATGGCCTTCTTGGGAATGAGCACACGCGTCTCAGCTGAGAAACCCTCAAATTTGTGATCGGTTTCGACAATCGCCAACCGATGGCCATCAGTTGCAACCATGGTGACCGACCCAGGCTTCAGGACGAGCAGTGCTCCATTGAGCGTGTAACGCGACTCCTCCTGCGAAATGGCAAAGGTAGTTTTGGCGATAAGACCCGCCAGAAGTTTCGCTGGAATTTTGACCAGTGCGTGCGGGAAGCTGGGCAACGCTGGAAAATTATCCTTCGACATCCCCACAAGCTTGTAATTCTTCCGGTCGGAGGTGATTTGCATCCAGTGATTCTCAAGCAGCTTGAAGCGGATTTCCTCCTCTGGGAGCAGGCGCACCAGCTCCAAAAGCTTTTTGGCCGGGATGGTTCCCGCACCCTCTTTCTTGATTTTGGCCTCACACGAAGTACGTATGCTCAGTTCGAGATCGGTAGCCGTAATCGTCAAGCGGTTGCTCTTAGCCTCACAAAGAAGATTCGACAGGATTGGAATCGTGGTCTTGCGTTCGACGACACCCTGCGTGAGAACGAGCTCCTCAAGCAAATCAAACTTTTTTATGCTGAATTCCATCTCGTGTGCAGTCCTTACGCTCGTTTCGGTGGTCATGGTTTGCCTTGGTTACTCTACTGCTTTTCCTAATTGCTATAAAGAAAAGAAACCGTCGTCGTCGCCGCACCTGTGGATTCGTGAAAAAACCGCGTACCCTTAGGTGGAGAGGGGATTTGTTTTACTCCGCTCCCTGTTGAATTCCGGTCGCGATTGTGACATTTGAAGCTAGTGTCATGGTCATTCAGAAATCCTTCACAGCTCATCCACAATTCCCTCACCGCGCGAAACAGCGCGAACCCCTGTCGGAGTTCCTATCTCTAACCGAATGAGTCAAGTAGCCTGTTAATGGTCCTGTTCAAATCTTTGTCGCGTTGGCGGAGACTCTCGATTTTGTTGATGGAGTGGAGGACGGTGGTGTGGTGCTTACCGCCAAATTGCTTGCCGATCTCCGGCAGCGAAGCCGTGGTGAGCTGCTTGACCAAAAACATGGCGATCTGTCGTGGAAAGGCAATCACCTTGGAGTT
Organism: Candidatus Acidiferrales bacterium; assembly: GCA_035622155.1. Lineage (GTDB taxonomy): Bacteria > Acidobacteriota > Terriglobia > Acidiferrales > UBA7541 > Palsa-295. Next base: position 102,795 of record DASPVW010000035.1, on the reverse strand, counting down.
GCTTCGGATTTTCAAGTCCTGTGTGCGCATCCCAAAGTGCTCGCTGACGCGCTTTTGTATCTGCTCGATCGTGACCTTTTTCTCTTGTGTCTCAATAATGTTTTTCAGCACCTGCTGTGCGGTGGCTTGGTCGATCTCGGCACCCGTCAGCGAGGAGTAGGCAATCAAGCGAATCAGCGCGCCCTCTAGTTCGCGGATGTTCGACTTAATCGAACGAGCGATAAATTCAGCCACTTCGTCGGGGAGGTGGACCCTTTCGCTGTCTGCCTTTTTCTGCAGAATGGCAATTTTTGTTTCTAGATCGGGCATCTGGATATCGGCGATGAGACCCCACTCAAAACGCGAGCGCAGCCTCTCCTCAATGGCGGAAATTTCCTTGGGGGGGCAATCAGATGAAATGACAATCTGTTTCTGCTGATCGTAGAGCGCATTGAATGTGTGAAAGAATTCTTCCTGGGTTCGTTCGGCACGTGCGATGAATTGGATATCGTCCACCATCAGCACGTCCATGTTGCGGAAGCGGTCCCGAAAAGCCGGCATGCGCTCGAAGCGGATGGCGGCGATGACTTCGTTTGTGAATTTTTCGGCGCTGATGTAGGTGAGCCGCAAAGCGGGAATGCGCCGCTTGAGGGTGTGGCCGATCGCCTGCATCAGGTGTGTCTTGCCCAAACCGACTCCGCCATAGAGGAAAAGGGGGTTGTAGGACTTCGATGGCTGCTCGGCCACAGCGATGGCCGCCGCATGAGCGAATTGATTCGACTTGCCGACAATAAACTTGTCGAACGTGTAGCGCGGATTGAGCTGGGTGTCGGAGGAGTCGAAATCGAGCTTAGCCTGCGAGGTAAGGGCGGCCGACGGTGGCACCGGTTCTGCTTCCGCGCAAACGAATTCGAGAATCAGCCCGGGCCTGCCCACCTCGGCCAGGACCGCCTGCAAGAGCTCTCCGTAGGTCTCGGTCAAGCGCTTACAGAACAAGCGGGTAGGAACTCGAATCACCAGTCGGTCGTCCTCGGCTCGCTCCTGCCGAGTGGGGCGAAACCAGGTGGCGAAGCTATGGGGATTTACTCGGCGCTCGGCATGCTGCAGGATCTTGTCCCAAAGACTCATGGAAAAAAACAGCTCCCGCCCTGATTTCCACCGCTGTGGAAATGCTGTGGAATTCTCGCCCCCGCGAGATTCGGTGTTAATTATGGCGTCCGACGTGTCGGGTTCGGTCTACCGGAACGCACCCGGCAAGTGCGATTCCTAGCAACGCTGGAGTCTTTTGCTCAGGTACGCGAGGCGGGATTCTGCCTAAATCAAACGCGATGAGCAAGAGAAAACTGAACCGATCTGGATCACGCGCTTCACATACAATCCACAGCTTTTCCACAGACTGCTTTGCAGGCCCTTCAAAAGATCCGAAGCCCGCAAGAGCTCGAACTGACGCGGTTAGCCAGTCATTGTCGGAAGGCCCCGCCCTGGGGTTTTCCACAGCTGACGTTTCAACAGGGTAGCTTCATCAGTGTGCTGGCGGTGTTGTCGTGCGAGGTTCGGGAAGCGCGAAATCGAAAATTCCGCTGGGATCGTCGGCGATGAGAAGGCGGTCGTGCTCGACCAAGAGCGCAGCGGCCTCGAGCCGCGCGCCATCTTTGGTCGCCGTGAGGTAGGCCGCGCGCCGGTTGCCGTCCTTGTCGAAGTGTACCAGCTCGTTGCCGATGGCGGCCCAGATTTCCTCCGTCTCTGGATCGACGGCCAAGGCGTGGATCACGGGCTTAGGCGGCGGGGCCTGACCGTTCCCGATGGTAACGGTTGTCCATTGTCTTGCACCGGGCGGGGGCCTGAATTCGGACGCGGGTAGCGAAGCTTCCCAGGCGGCGTAGCCGAAGCGATCGTATCGCCGAATCGTTGGATCCGGCAATTCGGTGAAGGCAAAAAAGATTTCGCCTCTGCCATCTCCCGACACGCGGCCGCTGGCAAGCGGGGCATGCCCTGCTGGGTTTCGAGGGGAGCCAGAGGCTTCGCCAAAGGCGCGGACCAGCGCGCCCCGCGCGCTGAACAGGTTCACTAGATGATCGGAGTGCAATAAAGTGGCCGCGAACTCCAGCCCCGAGAGCGCGGCAAGCGACATCGGAGTGGCGACGTCGACCGTCGCAACAAGCGTACCGTCGCTGCTGAAAATCTTGACTGTATTGGAGCCCCGATCGGCGACGAACAGTCGGCCATCGGCATCGATGTCGAGGTCCGACGCGTATACAATCTTCGCTCCATGCGACTGTGCGTTGGGGATGAGACCGATTCGATGGCCATCGGCTCCATAGATCGTGACGGCGTTTGCTGGCGCAGCCAGAATGTAGTAGTGCCCGGCGGCGTCGCGCTTTAGTGCTGCTACGCCGGGTCCGACTTCGGGGAAAACGCGTGCCCGGGCCTGAATTTCGCGCGTGAATGCCTGCTCCTGTGCGGAGCTGGCGAGCGGGACCACCGGCGTGGCCATGCAAACAATAAGGGTAAGGTGCCGCAGCATGGGCTACGCCAATAGTTTACTCCGTTCGAGCCGCGAAGATGGGGGGTCGGACGCGCGCGTTGCTTGGAAGAAACTCTGCGCTAGTCCAAACGGAAGTTCAGCCGCTCGATGGATCTGGCGCGGCCTGTCGATTCATCGACGTCGACGAGCACGCAGTTCATCTGAATGTCGCCTTCGGCTACGACGAAACGCGACGGCATCGCGTCGAGAAAATGCTGAAGGATGCCCTGCTTCTCCATGCCGATGACAGAGTCGTGTGGGCCGGTCATTCCGACATCGGTGATATAGGCCGTGCCGCCGATGAGAACGCGCTCATCGGCCGTTGCAACGTGGGTATGCGTGCCGAGAACGGCAGAAACCTTACCGTCGAGATACCAACCCATGGCCATCTTTTCCGACGTGGCCTCGGCGTGCATGTCGACGAGAATGACCTTTGTATCCGCGGGGATCCGAGCGAGTTCCCGGACGGCGGTGCGGAATGGGTCATCGATCGGAGCCATGTAGGTGCGGCCCTGCAGATTCAGAACGGCGCAGCCAAGGCCGTTTTTGGCCCGGCCGATGTACAGGCCGCTGCCGGGCGAGCCGATCGGAAAATTGGCGGGGCGCAGTAGCCGTGGCTCCTTGGGCAGATAGTCGATGATCTCCTTGCGCTTCCAGATGTGATTGCCGCTGGTCAATACGTCGGCGCCGGATTGGAAAAGCTCCTCTGCGATCCGGGGCGTGACGCCGAAACCGGAGGCGGCGTTCTCGCAATTGACGATGCACAAATCGATGGTACGCAGCGCGAGGATATCCGCAAGTCGATCGTGAACGATCCTGCGGCCGGGCGAGCCAACGATGTCACCGATGAACAGGGTTTTCACGAAGGGGATTTTTCTTCCGTTTCCGGACAGCTTCTGGCATCCAGAGCGGAGTGGTCCACTTGGCCGTGCGTTGCTAGGCCTTGAACCCCACGCACTAGGTCGGGCGCCCAGCGCCTGCTTTGAGGCTTTCCCGAACCCACGGGCCGGGACATGCACAAGGGCAGGACAACCGAGCACCCTGGGATTCAGTGTTGGTTCAAATAAGCTTTCGCAACGTCACCTGCGTCGCAGGCCGACTCCGCGATTGATTGTACCAGGATCGGTAGGCCCGAGCGGCGTGGGCTAGCTAGAAGCTGAACTTCGCTGCCAGTTGGACGAGCCTCGGTGCTGCCGCGCTGATGACTTGACCGAATGCGGAGCTAGAGATATTCCCGTCGACGGCCTGGGGGCCGAAGAACTGTGTGTGGTTGAAAACGTTAAAGGCTTCGAGGCGAAACTGGAGAGACTTCGATTCGGTCAGGAGCACATTCTTAAGCAATGCCACATCGAAGTTGGCCATTCCTGGGCCGGAGAAGAAGCGACGCTTAGCGGTGCCCGGCGTCCCGAGTGTATTTTCGCTGAATAGCGCGGTGTTGAAATAGGGCCGCCCATTGCGGGGATTCTGGTTCAGACCGAGATTTCCAGGAGTGAAGTCGGGTTCGTCCACACCAGAGTTGTTGACGCCGTTCGGCTCAGAACCAATCAGCGAATTGTCTCCGAAGTTCACGAGCGTCACCGGAAGGCCGCTGCTGATATGGGTGATTCCGGAAATTTGCCAACCTTGGGTCCAGCGGTTTGTGGCCCGGACGAGATGTTCGAAAGGGATTTGATAGCTGTAACTCACAACAAGATTTTGTCTCACATCGAATGCGGATAAAGCCTTGCTCAAGGCGGGATCGAAGGGATTGACTTCCTCGCCCAAATTGGAGGCCTGATCTTGCGATTTGCTGTAGGTATAGCCAGCCAGCAGTTCGAAGCGTGGGCCGGTATGTCGCAACGTGAGCTGTAGGGCATTGTAGTTCGAGTTGCCGATGGTCGCTTGGTTGGCGTTGCTGCCGAAGTTCGACCCCAGCGGGCCGCGCGTCCCGTAATAGACGGCGCCTGTACGAGTCCTATAAGTGCTGTCCTCGCCGAAAGGTCCGCAGGGAGTCTGGCCCGGCGCGAGGTTGACGGGATTGCTCAAGAACAAGCAGAGGGACGGATTGCCTGGGTTTGCTTCTTCCAGGACCAGCAAGCGGTGACCTTGCGTCCCCACATAGCTCAAACCGAACACCGTGTTGGCGCCAAAGCCGCGCTCGACAGAGAGCATGTATTGTTCGCTGTACGGAATGCGGTTCGTGGTCAGATAGTTAGGAAGCCCCGTGACGGGTTCAAATTGGGCCCAATTGACGTCGGGATCTGGATGGCTGGCAGTTGAGCTCCACCGGGCCAGAGTCACAGGGAAGGTTTGTCCCAGCTCCTGCCCAGTTGCGGCGGTTACAAACGGAGTCGCAAACAGCGGTGGGGCCGGGCTCGTGTAGGTGATTCCGTAAGGTGCGTTGGCGCTCATCACGTTGATGGTGAGAGCTTCGATGGCTGTATAAAACAAGCCATAGCTGGCCCGGACGCTGCTGCTGCCAGGGCCACCCAGGATTTTGGCGAGCATGCCGCCGGAAACGCTGGGCGAGTAAGCGAGGCCAATCCGCGGAGCAAAGTCGCGATTGCCGGCAGGAGCAAGAGTGCGCGGCACGCCCGGGTCGGTCGGATAAAGTATCCCCGCAGGAGCTCCCGGAAAAACCACCGACTGCCTACCCGGTATGAATGTGGCGATCTGGTTGTACTTTTCATACCAAGGCTCGATGCGGTCCCAGCGCAGTCCGTAATTCAGAGTGAGACGGGACGTGATACGCCAGCTATCTTGCCCGTACAAGCCTGCATATCGATTACGACCGTAAAAGGGCTGGAGTTGGCTTTGGTTGTACTGAGTCGGAGTGCCCAGCAGGAAGTCTGCGAAATCAAGGCCGGTCTCGCTGCCCAGAAACAGAAAGCTGCCGTTCGACTGTGCAATGGCATGGACGTTGACTTGGTCATAGTGGAATTCACCGCCGAATTTCAGGGTGTGCGTTCCGATGGCCTTGGAGAAGTTGTCGAGCCACTGAAAAGTGTTGCCAATCTGATTCAATTCATTGGTATTGGTTCCTATCGTGAAGCTGTTGAAACCGACGCTTTCGACGCCCTCCGTTTCAGGCGACAAAGGTACGATTCCCAAGGTTCCCTGACCCACTACAAAGCCCTGAGCGGCTAGGCTGACGCCCACGCCGCCGACTGGTTTGCCAAGGTCATTGGCATCACGCAAGTAGCTGAACTGGAATTCATTTACCGCCGTCGCCCCCAGCGTCTTCGTGTCGGCAAGATCGAGCAGCTGTGCCCGGCCGGTGTACAGGGCGTTGAAGCCGGGGACATTCGCGCCGCCCTGCGCTATAGGGTAGGGATTGTTTTGGGACCAGTCGTCGAGGAAGTAGTAGGCAGTCAACAAGCCCCAACGCGTGTTGGCATCGATCCGGTAGGCGCCTTTATCGTCTCGCAAGGTCTGGTTGTAAGCCGAGCTTGAGAATGTGCCGTTCGCATTGTTGGGTTGGGGTATGTACGGCAGCAGATTGGTGCCTGGACTCGTCCAGGCGGCTGGAGGAACCGTTGCGTTTGGGAACACACACCCGTTCGGAGCCGTCGAGATACTGCTCGTACACGTACCGGAGCTTTGCTGGCCTGTCGCAGGGTTGATGTACCTGCCGTCGAAATAATATGGCTCGCCCGTCGTCACCGCATATCCGAGCTTGTTCGAAAGCATCGTGGCGATATAAGGCCCGCTCACAGTGCAGGGGATTTCAAACACTTGCTTACTGGATGGATCGGCTTCCGATCCGCAGAAGCCCAATTGATCGAAGCCCTGGGAGTTCCGTTGATCCGACATGTTCCCCGTCGTGCGATCGTCGATCGACGGTACCGGAATCTGTCCGGTGTCCACTCCCTGGGTCGAGCGAGTCCCCTGATAGTCAGCGAAGAAGAAGATCTTGTTGTGCCGAATCGGTCCTCCGAAGGTCCCGCCGAACTGGTTTTGGTCGAAAGCCGCTCGCGCGGGAGAAAAATAGTTACGCGCGTCGAAATCGGTGTTACGGACGAATTCGAATACGTCCCCATGAAATGAATTGGTCCCCGACTTCGTTACGACGTTGATCTGCCCTCCGCTGAACTCGCCATATTCGGCGTCGAAGTTGTTCGTGAGAATGCGGAACTCAGCGATGGAATCGAGATCAGGAACGATGGCTGCTCCCATGTTGACGTCCTCTTCGACGTCACTTCCGTTTACCAGAAAGCTGTTGGCAAACTCCCGTTGCCCGTTGATCGACATCGTTCCCGGGTTTAGATCCCCAGAAGGCGAGAGCACACTGGCCCCTACGTCTTGGACGGTCTCCGAGGTGATGGTCGTAACCGGCACAACTCCGGGCTGAAGCGCTAGGAGATCGGTGAAGCTGCGGCCGTTCAGCGGCACAGATGTCATCTCGGCTCCGCCGATCACGTCTCCCATCTGCGTGGTTGCCCAATCAATCTGAACTTGGTCTTCCATCACCGTGACCCGATCGGTTCTGGCACCGATTTCGAGTTGCGCATCCACTTGGAGGGCACTGTTGGCATCGATTGCGACACCCTTGCGCCAGTAGGGTTTGAAGCCCGCACAGCTGATCTCAATGTCATAGCGCCCAATCGGCAGGCTCAGAAAGGCATAGGCGCCCCGTTCATCTGTTGTCACGGTTTGTTGCACGGCCGTGGCGGCGTTCGTGGCCGTCACGGTGGCCTTGGGCACGCCGGCTCCGCTCGGATCGTGGACCGTGCCCGAAATGCTGCCGCCTACGCCCGCTTGGGCCACGCCGGCGACATAGAAGATCATTGTCACGGCTGCGAAGACGAGTGCCCCGAAAGATCGCGATCCTTGAAGTGGATGATGCCCAGGAAACACAGCCGCCCCTTACTTGTAAACCGTTATCAGGTGAGGGCCAAATGCTAAAGCCAGTTGATACCCTATGTCAACAAGAAAACGCACGCACCACGCTTACCTCACGTGCCGACTTTTCCTTGCTTTCAGAAGTGGAAGCCGATCTCTCCGGCGATGGTACGGGGCGTTACGTAATGCGTTCCGCTGAAGGTTGAGAGGAAGTTGTAAAGGGCGTATTCATTGGCTAGGTTGATGACCGTTATCCTGGCGCTCCACTTATATTTGTCGCCACTAAATAGATTGTCATCTCCCACGGCAAGATCAAATAGATTTCGCGGCTGGATGCGGGGTGGATAAGTATTGTCTTGCTCTTTGTTGGGAGGAGGCACGCGAGTGAGCGTCGAGCCGAACACGGCAGCAGGGCAATTGAAAGGTAGAGGTTGCGTCGGCGTAGCGTGCACGCCATTGCAAGTAAATCCTGCCTCGAACTCTTGATCGGCGCTAAGAGGCACCAGGGGCGGAAATCCGATGTTGCTGGCTACCATCGACACGTTCGGCACGCCATTGATGATGACCGAGCCCGGGCAGGTGTTGGTTGGCAGGATGCCGTAGCAGGGCGTCGCGCCAGCCACCAGCCCGCTATCGTATCGCCAGTTGAAGCCGAGCCAAAGTGGGCGCTTCCCCGGCTGATATTGCAGATGTGTCGTCTGGTTGAAGTGTTCGTCGTGGTCGATCCGGAATGGCGTAAATTCCCCCGGTACGGAGACGACAGGAACGGCGCCGGCACCGCCCACTTGGGGAGTGAAGAAGACGGCTGCGACACTCGACATGACAACGTAGGCCGTGACCCCGTGAAAGTTCGTGAGATTTACGCGAGCCGTAAAGCCTGGAATCTTCGAGTTATGCCACTCGATCGGGAACGTGATCGGCGTATTGCCCAACACGCTGAAGTCGTATCCATTGTGTGTGTACTTCCAGACGTACTCACCGTCCAACACCACGTATTTTCCAAATGCCTGCTGCAGTCCAGCATGGAACTCATTGCGAAATCCCGGGTTCAAGGGCGTGAGTGCGCTCGACGAGCACAGTAGGAGCGGATTCAAAATGGGTGAGCTGCAGCCAATGCTGGAAAGGACCAGGTTCTCGTTAAAGGGCGTTTCTAGCGTCCGCGCATAGGAGGCGCGGAGAACCGTATTGCTCTGCTTTATATTGTAGGCGATGCCGACACGCGGCTCCGCCTGACTCGCGATGGTAAGTCCGTTGTAGAGGTCTCCCCGAATACCCAGATTGAAAGACCAATTCCGCAAGGTGATTGTGTCCTGTACGTACGTCGTGAATTGCTTCACGTCGGTGTGGCCCAGGAAGGGATATAAGCCTAGTCCTGTAACGCAGGGTGTGGGTGGCGTTGGGAGGTTCGTGCAACTCCGTGTAAGGTCATAGGGCCGGAGCAAAGGGTTAAATAGCGGGAATTGAACCGAGTTCGGCGCATTCGGATTCGACGAGTCGTTGGGTTGGCAACCATAGGGTGCGCACACGCCGGTGGCGGGTGCCGCTGCGCATTGAGAGGGATCGGTGAAGCCTTGCACCGATTCATAGGAACCGGCAAATCCTGTGTTGGCATCGATCAGTGTCGGATTAAACGTGATGCAAGGCGCGTTAAAAGTGGGATCAACGATGCCGAGCTTGTCATGCTCGGTGAGGAAGGTCTGTTGGTACAAGACGCCGGCTTTCAAATTATGGATACCCTTAACGTAAGACACGCTGGCAAGAGCTCCGGCGTTGAGCAGAAACCGAAGCTGGGAAACCGTCTCTCTCTGCAAACTGGGTGGACCGAGATCGGCAAACGGGTTGTCGCTTGGGTAATAGTTGTACTGATCGTGTCGTACGAAAAGGCCCCCGGTGATAACAATCGTCGAGCCGATCAAATGTGTCCAGGTAGGCGCTATGTTATACGTCAAGATCTGGGAACGCTGATCGGTTGGACCCACTGGCAGACCATTCGGCCCGATGCCGTTGTCGCTGACTGACATTACCGTGTTTCCCAAATCGAACCCGTACCAGGCCGATGCATCTTGGGCGTCGATAGAGTTCGGTGTCTGGAACCACGACCGGGTGAATTCAAGGTTCAGATGCAGGGCATCGGCTTTGGAGAGCTGGAAATCCAGGCGATCAAAGACATTTTCCTGATTGCCCTTGTCATGTAGGACGGTGAACTCAGGCGGGTCAAGGAACCGCCCTGTATTGAGCCCGTTCACCGAAATGAAGTTGCCCCAGTTCTGGCCCCCGTAGCCGAGGTTGAAGCCGCCGGCTGCCGTGCCGAACGTACCGTAGCTGGCGGTGACGGTGCCGTGGGGCGAGGTCATGCCTTGCCCAGAGCGCGTTGTCACATCGATCACTAGGCTTGTCTTACCGCCGTATTCAGCGGGCGGGGCTCCCTGAATGACCTCAATCGATTGAATCGCATCCACGGGAATTTGGTTCGAGAAGACCTTGCTCTGCTGATCGGTGATGGGTTGGCCATCGACAGAAAAAGAGTTTTCCGCGTGATCGCCCATCCCGTGGAACAGCCCGTTGGAGTCTGCTGCGACGCCCGGTGAGGCGAGAGTCACCAGCGAGCTGACCGACGACGAGGCGCTTTCCAGCGGCAACCGTTGAATGAGCTGTCGGTCCACATCGGTGTGTGCCGTCGAGTCCGTCTCGAGCAAATCACCGGCAGCTTCGACGGTGACCGTGCTGGTCGTGGCGGCCAACTCCAGTTTTATGTCCAGCTTCAACGGGACGCTCGAGCGCACGTCGATATCCTGCACCTGGGAGGCAAAACCGGTGGCCGTGACGGTCATGTGATAGGGATTGAAGGGAACGTTGGGAATCGTGAAATTCCCCATCGCGTTGGTGGTTGTGGTGCGTTCAAATTGGCTCACCGGATTATGAATGGTCACGGTCGCTCCGGGTATCAGCGCGCCCGACGGGTCGGTGACTGTCCCAGTAACGCTACTCGAGTTGCCTGCGTTCTGCGCAGAAGCCCTCGCGGGGCAGAACAAGAGAATCGAGATCGAGAACAAAGCGCCAAGAATTGCCTTTGCAGATTTCATGAAACCTTCTCCTCCAATGGACCGAGGCCCGGCCACTGGACTCCGGGCGATGAAAGAAAGTCGGCACGCGCCGCTCGACGCGGGGAGGAATTGTTGCCACAGAAAAAGGCTAGACGGGAGGAGCGCGGGGAGTTCGCGAGGTCGAAAATGGCTCGAGAGACACCGGAGGTGTTTCCGGCGGAGCGAATCGCGCGATCGTCTCAGGCGTCTCGACCGCCGGCAGGACGAAAGGTGCGGAAAGCGCCACGCGCCCGGTATGGCAGGCCTGACAGTTATCGTAGCTGGGGCCGTGCCAGTGGAGAGCCGCGTGAAGGCCCAACAGGCCCACCGCCAAGACGAGCGCAACGGCCAGCAGACGGCTACGGGGCTGCTTCGACATGATTAGCTCAGCGGGACCTCGCCATGATCATAGCTCGGATGCCCGCTGCGAGGAAACGGTCACTTCCGACTTTGCGGGATCAAGCAACATCCCGGAAGGCGCCTGAGCGCTCCTCATGGCAAACTCCTTGTGCCCACGGCTTCACGAAGCTGCTCGAGCGCCGTGTTATAAGACGCCAGCGCCTGTCGATAGCCGAGCTGCGTAGCTCGGTACGTGCGTTCGGCGTCCAGAAAATCGAGCAGGCTCGCGCCGCCGCGTTGAAAGGCGTACTCGCTGATGTCGCGATCCTCCTGGGCCGCGTCGAGGTAGCCGGAGCGGTAGAGTCGAACCACTTCGTCGTTGCTCCCCAGCTCCGCATAGGCATCTCGCACGTCGGTCAGCACTTGGTCGTTCGCCCACCGTTCCTGCTCCTGCGCCTGGGTGATGGAAAAACGCGTACGCGCGATTTCTCCTTGGTTGCGGTTGAATAAGGGGATCGGCATGCTCCAGTAGAGCGAGGCCAAGCTGTAACCGCCCAAGTGCGTGTAGTTGACCTGGCCGGTGAAGTCGACCTTGCCAATGGCCTTCTGCAGTTCGTACTGACTGGTCGCCGCGGTGACGCTTTGTTGGGAGGCGCGGAGGTCAGGCCGCGATGCCAGCGCCCTGGCCTGGAGATCGTCAAGAGTCGCGTGCACTGGCTGATAGTCGAGATCGCCGGCCACGTCGTAGTCAGCCGGCACGGAGTCATAGCCCACCTGCTGCCGCAGATCCGACAGCGCCTGAGTTCGGGCCAGGCGCGCTTGCGTTTCGTCCATCTGAAACTGCAGGAGTTGCAGCTTAATCTTTAGAAAATCGTCTTTGCTGATGTCGCCCGCTCTATAACGCTCCTGATTGATGTCGACCGTCCGTTGAAAACTTTTCAGGTCCTGCTGTGCCAGGTCGAGCGTGGATTCAGCCAGCTGGACGGAGACAAATAGGCTGGCGACCTGAAACGTGAGCGTGCGTTCGTTATCAGCAACGGTCGAACGCGCAACCGCCGTCTGGTCTTTCGCGGCCTGGAGGCGGTGCTGGCGCTTCTTGCCGCGCTCGAAAAGATAGCTGACACCCAGGTCGAACTCCATGAAGTTGTTGACAAAGTCCCCGTTGAAAAGTCCCCAGTTGAAAATGGGGAGGAACTCCGCGTCGCCCAGTAGCACGGGATTGGGGCGCAAGTTCGCCGTGGTCTCCTCTGCCTCGCTTTGCGGGATCGTTGTTCGCGCCGCCAACAGGTTGTGGTTGTGAGCAATCGCCAACTGAATCGCCTCGTCGAGCGTGATTCTTACCGGTCCCTGGGGGGTCGAAGCTTGGGCGAAGATGGGCGAAGGAGCCGTAGCAAGAGACACCACCAAAATACAGAGCAGAGAGCAGAAAAATTGTGTGCGCATAGGCGTCGACACCTCGATTCGCAAATCGGGATGAGAATCGGCCCGCCCCGATGGGCGCAGCAAAGCGGTCTCCGCGCCTGACCGAGGCGGTTTTTAGTTGGAGTGTTCTAGGGCACGCTCAACCAGCGCCACGCACTTTTCCACGCGCTGGCGCAGCGGCCCTTCGATTTTCTGCTGGCGCGAGCGGAGCGTAAAGAATTCGTCGGCGATGTTCAGTGCCGCTAGCACGGCGACCTTCAGCGAATCGACCGTTCGAGTCGCTTCGGCAACCTCACGCATCTTGCTGTCAACGTAAGCCGCCAGTTCTCGCACATAAGCTTCACTGTCGCCCGCGCTGACATTGTAGCTCTGATCGTAGATTTCGACTTTCACGTCGGTGCTCCCACTCGATGCTCCAGCTGGACCGCGCCATTGTCGGCTATCGCGCTTGGTGGCGCAACTGTCTTGGCCGCCTGGGGTTGTTACAGGACCGTGACAGCGAGCGTGCTGCGGGGCCGTTAGGAAGCCCGCAGGGACGCGCCGATCTTGCTCTCGAGCGCAGAAACGATGCGCGAGCAGGTGTCGCCAATCTGCGTGTCGGTCAGCGTGGCCTCGGTCCTCTGAAGCGTCACCCGAATCATGAGTGAGAATTTCCCCGCGGGAACTTGCCCGCCACGAAACAAATCAGCGGCTTCGATGCGCCGTACCTCGGGAATGGCTAGCGCTCGGATGATGTCGGCCACTTCAGCAAACGTTACGCCGTCGGGTAGCACGAGCGAAAAATCCCGCTCCACGGCTGGAAAACGCGGCAGCGGCTCAAAACGGCGCGATGCTTCCGCCATCTCGATGCTTTGAAGCAACGGTTCCAGTCGCAGCTCGGCGAGAAAAATCTCCTGGCGCAGTTTCAGTGGATCGGCAATCTTCCTTGCGAGCAGCCCTGCTATGCCGATGGACGGAAACGACGGCGTGCCGACCAGTCCGGCGCGTGCTGGGTTCAACCACCTTTCTGTCGTTCGTTTCCAGCACCAATTGCCGCCAGCGAGGTGGCCGATACTATCGAGATCACCTTTCAAATCGGCGAAGCTGAATGTGCGGGCCGCTTCGTAAATCGTTTTCTCCTGCGCCAGGCCGGTTGCGCCGAGCGTCAGCACCGCCGTCTCGACCGGTTCCCTGTTTCCGAGCTGGTAGGCTTTGCCGATTTCGAATAGCCGCAGGTTGCGCTGTCCGTGGTTCAGATTCCATTCGAGCGCACCCACCATACTGACGGTTCCGCTCGACCGCATCACCGACGCATCCTCCGCGAGCGGATTGCCGATCACTGCCGGCGCCGTGCCCGGGGCTCGAAACAGTTCGTCGCGGCGCCCGTCAACCAGCGGAATCGTCACAATCTCCTGGTAACCGAGTGCGATCAGCCGCTCACGCAGACGGTCAAGGGCAGCGGCGTGCGGCCGTCGATGAGCGGGCTGCTTGGCGGGCGGCAACCGCGGAGGGAATTTGTCGTACCCGTAATGCCGTGCCACCTCTTCGATCAGATCGATTCCGCGGGTCACATCCCGGCGCCAGGATGGCTGCCGGCATTCCCAAACGGCCAAGATCGATTCACTGCTTCCACGATTTCGGTCTTTGCGAACGGGATGAAATCCTAGTGCGCTCAAGATCTGTTCGATATCTCGGTCGGGGACGTCTTCACCCATCACCCGCAACAGTTCCTGCCGGGATAGTTCGATGACCGGTGGTGGTTCCCGACGCGGATAGGCATCAATGACGCCTGCTAGAATTTCGCCTCCCGCCAGTTGCTGGATCAGCTCGGCGGCACGCCGCGAAGCCGTCTCCGCCATTTCCCGATCCGCTCCGCGCTCGAAGCGATACGACGCCTCGGTGCGCAGCGCAAGGGCTTTGGACGTCTGCCTAACCGAAATAGGATCGAACCACGCCGATTCGATCAAAAGATTGCGGCTGGCGAAGCCGATTTCGCTTTCCGCGCCGCCCATGACACCGGCAATCGCCACGGCGTGAGACGCATCGGAGATCACACACATCTGGTTCCCAAGCCCACGCTCGATGCCGTCAAGCGTGCGAATTTTTTCGCCCGGCCGCGCCCGCCGCACCACAATCCGCCGTTCGGCGAGCCGATCCAGATCGAACGCATGCAGCGGCTGTCCCAGTTCGAACATCACGTAATTGGTGATGTCCACCACGTTGTTAATCGGATTTTGCCCGATGGCTTCCAAGCGCCTGCGCAGCCAGTCCGGTGACGGCTGAATTTTCACGCCCAAAAGAATGCGCGCGGTGTAGCGCCCGCATAGGTCCGGCGATTCGATCGTAACCTGTGTCTTCTCACCTGCTCTTTGGCCAGCTTCCTCGACTGTGAGCTCCAGAGGTTTCAACACCAGCCGCTCCATCGTCGCCACTTCACGTGCCAGGCCGTAATGACCCAGACAATCGGGACGGTTGGCCGTAATTTCCGCATCCAGCACGGGGCCTGCTGGGGATTCCTCGACCGCGTCGATCGCGATACCGACCCCTGAGAGCCTCGTGCGCAAATCGGCTGGCGAAGCCTTCATATCGACGAATTGCTTCAGCCAATCGTAGAGAATCTTCATCGGTACCGACGCAGGCGATTCGATTGGGACTCAGGCGCTCGCACGGACAGGTTCGCGTTCACGGGAATTGGCGCAAAAAGCGCACATCATTCTGAAACAGCAGAGGCAACTCCACGCCGTACTTCATCATGGCCAGGCGATCTACTCCCATGCCAAAGGCGAATCCCGAAAGCTTTTCAGGATCGTAATGCACGAACCCATAGACAGCCGGATTCACCATTCCCGCGCCGAACAGCTCAATCCAGCCGGAAAATTTGCAGGTGCGGCAGCCGCTACCGCCACAGACATGGCAGGTTGCGTCCACCTCCGCCGATGGCTCGGTGAACGGAAAATAGCTCGGCCGCAGGCGCGTTTTCGCTTGGGGTCCCAGAAACCGGCGAACGAAGTATTCGACCGTGCCCTTGAAATCGCAGAAGGTGATGTCGGTATCGACCGCCAGCCCCTCCAACTGATGGAACATGTAGCCATGGGTCGCGTCCGGATTATCGCGCCGATAGGCCTTTCCTGGCACGACGATCCGCACCGGCGGCGCCTGCTTTTCCATGGTGCGAATCTGCATGGGTGAGGTGTGGGTACGCAGCAGGTATCGTCCCTTCGCACCTGCGATGTAAAACGTGTCCATGTTGTCGCGTGCCGGATGGTGTTCAGGAATATTGAGCGCTTCGAAATTGTAGTAAGGCGTCTCGATTTCCGGGCCTTCGACGACGCTGAAACCGATCGAATGAAAGATTTCCATCAATTCGTCAAACGTCTGAGAGATCAAGTGCCCCGTTCCGATCGGGCGCTCGACGCCAGGAAGGGAGAGATCGATCTGATCACGCGCCGCGGCAGTAGGTTCTCCCGCCGCTTCGATCTCCTGCCCTTTTTCCTTGAGCACCGCCTCCACGTGCGCCTTGAGCTTTTGAAATTCCTGACCCACCGCAGGTTTGAGTTTCGACGGGGCAGCCTTCAACCAGTGATCGCCGATCTGGGTGAGCACGCCGGACCGTCTTCCAACCCAACGAGCCACGAGCGTCGCCTGAGCAGCTGGGTCCACACCCTGTTGTTCGATGTCGGCATGGAAACGTTGGCGTACTGCGGCAAACATCTCAGCGACAGCTTCCGGTGTCTCGACGCCGAGCTCGGCGAGAGTTTGCTTTGTAGGATCGATCGTCATCTGGGTGATAAAAGGGGACGAAACATACGTCGTTTGCCGCTTGGAGCATCCCGCGGATCGACTAGACGGTCGGCGTCGCTACCGGCTTCAGGTGTGGCTTCACCGCTGTAACCAGCGCCCGAAAACCTTCGGCGTCACGCACGGCCATGTCCGCCAAGATCTTCCGGTCAATCTCGATCCGTCCCGCCTTGAGGCCGTGGATGAGCTGGCTGTAGGTGGTACCGTTGGCCCGCGCGGCTGCGCCAATGCGCTGAATCCACAACGTGCGAAAATCGCGCTTACGAGCACGCCGGTCGCGATAGGAATATCGCAAGGACCGGTTTACTGCCTCTCTGGCTGATCGGTAGAGCTTTCCTTTTGTAAGGAAAAACCCCTTCGTGTGCTTTAGCAGTTTCTTGCGCCGGGCGCGGCGCTTGGTCCCTCGTCTGACCCGAGCCATCTGTTATTCTCCTATGTTGGTGCGAAAAGGTCGTGCGGAGAGGATTCGCCGCGGCGCCTTTAACCCTTTTTTCGAGGTCGGCACCGGCGGCGACGATCTCCGCGGCGTGTTCGTTGAGCCCGGTTCGCCCAGCAAAGCTCCGGAAGCCAGCAAGAGGAGCCGAAGGTCCGGCTCCCGGAGGCCCGCTCGCAAGGCGCGGGGCCCAGCCCCTTGCTACGTGCAGGGCGAAGCCGGCAGGCCCGCCGCGGCGGGTTTACTCTGCCTGGCCCTGAAAGAAACTCGAAAACGTCCGCTACTCGATTCCGTAAGGGAGCGCCAGACGCACATTGGGTGCATCGGCCGAGCTCACTTCTACTTTGTTCAGCAGATTCCGCATGCGCCGCGGCTTTTTGGTGCCGAGCAAATGCCGCTTGCCCGAGCGCCAACGCATCACCCGTCCTGTGGATGTAATCTTAAAGCGCTTGGCGGCGCCGCGGTGCGTTTTCGCCTTCATTTTCGTGTTCTTCTTCACGATCCCCTCATGGCCTCAAGCAGCTGCTAATTGTCCGCCGTCGCTTGCGCGACCCTCGCAGGAGCGCCTTTTTTCGGTGCGAGCAGGGCGAGCAGGATGTTCGCTTCCATCCTCGGCCCGAATTCGACCTGCGCGTAATCCAAAATATCTTTCAGCAGTCGGTCCATTTTCGCGCGTCCCACATCCTGATGGGCCATCTCGCGCCCGCGATGAAAAATCATCGCCTTTACTTTATAGCCTTCGCCCAAAAACCGGATGATCTGATTCTTCCGAACCTGGTAATCGTGCTCAGCGGTGGCCGGCCGGAACTTCACTTCCTTGATGTGCGAGCTCTTCTGATGTTTTTTTTGCTCATGGGCCTTCTTGTTCTGCTCGTAGAGAAACTTTCCATAGTCGACGAGCTTGCAGACGGGTGGAACGGCATTGGGCGAGATTTCGACTACATCGAGTCCCGCATCCCGTGCGGCCTTCATCGCATCGAACAGCGACATCACGCCGAGCTGATTTCCCGCATCATCGATCACGCGCACTTCCCGGGCGCGGATACGCTCGTTCACTCGAAGACCGCTACTGCCACCCCGATCTGCGATAAACCCACCTCCCGAGCGCGCTCGCTCGATGCGCCCCGCCCGACGCCCGCCACCTGCTTCTGATTCGGAGACGGGGCAAAAAGTATAGCACGGCGGCGCGAGACCGCCCGCAACATTCCGATCAGTCCTTTTTTGTGTCCCCCTCTCTGCCATCACCCTCCGAGGAAGCGGCGCAGGCGAGCAGAGCTTTCCGTGTCTGGTTGGCCCAGCGGGGAATGGCGCGCGAGGCGACAAACTCGATCACCTGCGAGCTGCCGCCCCCGACGGTTTCATTGATCTCGTACAGGATGGGACTTTCCCCAACCTCGTCGTCATCGCGCGGCCGCACAAACTGGATGTTCTGAAATGCGGTGAATTGGGACAAGACCGCGGGGCAGTTGGCGACGGTTAGATTCCACGTCTGAACCTTCAGTTCTGGTTTCAAATCTGCGTACGATTTCGATGGGTCTCGATGGTGTAGTGCCTTGAGCTGCTGATAGAGCGACGCGCCTTGGGATTGGCGAATCGTGCTATCGATCGCCTGTGGGTCCTGTGTGTTCTCGATGATAAACGAAAACTCCGGGGCTTCGTTGGTGACGCTCTGGTGGGCACGAGCCGCGATAAAATCGCCCTGCCCGCTCCGGATCGGGAAGAAATCCTCGAAAGCGCTGGCGAAGTGCTTGTCGGTCCAGTCACGGTCGGGCTGATTTTGCGGCTGGGCGAGCGCACCCCCGAGCGTCAACCCGAGCGACAGCACCGCAAGCTTTAGCAAGGACCTCTCATTGGTCACCGGAAACGTGGCTACTGCCGCGCGCGCGAGTCAACCTCTTTCTGGAGGTCAGCGACAAATTGTCCGAGCGGCCGCGCCCCCAGATCCCCTTGCGAGCGGTGACGCACGGAAACCGTTCCAGCCTCGGCCTCCTTGCCGCCCACAACCAGCATGTAGGGGATCTTTTCCAGCTGCGCGTCCCGGATTTTCGCTTGCAGCTTTTCGTTGCGGTCGTCAAGGTGAACGCGAAAACCGGCGTCCTTCAGTTGCGCAGAGACCTTCTTTGCGTATGTCTCGAATTTTCCGCTGACTGGCAGCACCGACGCCTGCACCGGCGCAAGCCATGCGGGAAACGCTCCCGCATAGTGTTCGATCAGCACGCCGAAGAACCGCTCGACCGAGCCCCACAGGGCGCGGTGCACCATCAGCGGTTGGTGACGCAAGCCGTCCTCGCCGACGTATTCCAGGTGAAAGCGGCGTGGCAAGTTGAAATCGAATTGTACGGTGGTGAGCTGCCACGACCGGCCGATCGCGTCGACTAGCTTCACGTCGATCTTCGGACCGTAAAAGACGGCTTCGCCCGGCATATACCGGTGCGGGACATTCATGCGCTTGAGTGTGCTGATCAGAGCACCTTCGGCCTGCTCCCATTCCTCGACGGTACCGGCGTAATCGCCGGGCCGGGAGGGATCGCGTGCGGAAAGCTCGACCACGTAGTCGTCAAAGCCGAAAACGCGCAGAACTTCCCAGGCGAACTCGACACAATCCTGAATCTCCGATTCGATCTGATTGGGAGTGCAGAAAATGTGGGCGTCGTCCTGGGTGAAGCCGCGGACGCGCATCAGGCCGTGGAGAACGCCGGAGCGCTCGTAGCGATAGACCGTGCCCAACTCCGCCAACCGGATCGGCAGCTCGCGGTAGCTGCGCAAGTGCGACTGGAAAATCAAAATGTGGCCGGGGCAGTTCATGGGCTTGAGCTGGTAATCGGTCTTTTCGACTTCGATCGGGCCAAACATGCTTTCGCGGTAGAAATTGGCATGGCCGCTGGTTTTCCAGAGGTCCAAACGCATGATGTGCGGCGTGTAGACCAGCTCATAGCCACGGCGCGTGAGTTCGGCGCGAAGCCAGTCTTCCATCAGACGGCGGATGACGCCGCCTTTGGGATGCCAGAAGATAAGGCCCGGGCCGGCTTCGTCCTGAATGCTGAAAAGATCTAGCTCGGTGCCGAGCCGGCGATGATCACGGCGTTTGGCTTCTTCGAGCCTGTGCAGGTAATCATCCAGATCCTTCTGTTCGACGAAGCAAGCGGCGTAGATCCGTTGCATCTGCGGATTTTGCTCGTCGCCCTTCCAGTAGGCGCCGGCGACATTCATCAGCTTGAACGCTCGGATGCGTCCGGTCGAGGGGATGTGCGGGCCGCGACAGAAATCGATGAACTTTCCAGTGGTGTAGAATGAAACCATGGGAGCGTCGGCCTTTTCCTCAACCAGCTGGCACTTAAATTCTTGGCCCTGTTGGTGATACAGCTCGAGGGCTTCGGCCTTTGCAATCATCTTGCGCTCGTTGGGAATGTCTTTCGCGGCCAGGGAGTGCATTTTGGCCTCGATTTTTTCCAGGTCTTCGGTCGTGAAAGGATCCTCCCGGAGGAATTCGTAGAAAAATCCATTTTCAATGGGCGGTCCGATCCCAAGCTTCACGTTCGGATACAGCTCTAAAACGGCGGCAGCCAAAAGGTGCGCAGCGGAATGGCGGAAGACCTGGACCGCTTCCGGATCCTGCGCCGTGAGGATCGAAAGCTTGACGTCATGATCGAGAGGGCGCGAAAGGTCGATCAGCTCGCCGTCGGCGCGCGCCACCAGGGCTTCCTTCGCCAGACGCGGCGAAATCTTTTGGGCAAACTCAGCAGCGGTTGTTCCGCGGGGAACCTCGCGAACCGCGCCATCGGGCAGCGTGACGTGAATACTTTCCATTGTTGTGTTTTCAAAATTAACGTAGCACGATCTCCGGGAGATTTCATCCCACAGGTGACCTGTTCTGGGCATGGAAGGGGTCGGCGCCGATGGTGCCAACCAGTTCGTCAAGGTAGGCGCGGGAACTGACGCGGTGCAACTGCGCGCGGGCGAGCGTCTCGCGATTTTCGTAGTCGATGACATCCTCGGCTGGAAACTCGCGGCCGGCGGCGCGAAACTCTTCGAGCGCCCGGAGGTGGCGCTGCCAGAGGGCGATGTCCCGCTGTTGTTTGGTGCGAAGCCGCTCCCGATACCAATCGCTGGCGAGGAGCGTCCCCCTCGCGAACATGCCTCGGATTTCAGCATGGTCGGCGTCCAAGCCGCGCGACGAGCCGCGGGCCATGATTTCGAGTAGCGCCCGAAGCGGCGGGCAGGCCGCTTCGATGCTGCCGTCCTCGAAATAGCAAGCCGCCACTTGGCGCTGCGACTCGACAATAGCATCGACTCCCGCCACGAACATGCCCAGATCCTGCAATTCGGGCCGCAACATCTCCCGAGGAAACACCGCATCCGGCGTTTCGAAAATGCGGCCGAGAAACCGGTCGGCAAACGCCAGCGTGATCCGGTACCCTAGGCGGCTGGCAAGCACCCGTCGGCCTTCCCAGGTAAAATCCTCCACCTTTTCAAGGTATCCGCTCTCGATGAGCCAGCGCGGATCGCGTTCGGCAACGCGCATGCGGCACCAGATCTCCGGAACCAACAAGCTGACATCGTGGTCGACGCGGAAGTGCGGGCCGATGTGTCCGGCCGAGGTCGTGAAGCCCGTGTCGCCGGTCAGGATTGCGGAGACCAGCGCGTTGTTGAGATCGACAACCGGCCAAAGAGCATTGAAAGGACCCTTGGTCAGGGCCCCTTCACTGCCAAATCCCATGGTTGCAGGCGACCTGCCGGTGAGGCTTGAGATGTACTCCATGAACAGCTCAGGCAGCTCCTGATAGTGAATGGGTGCGTAGACGGCCAGTGGCGGAAGACCGACGGCCAGGTCCGGGGGACTGTTACGTCGCCCAGCCAGGACGGAATTGACCGGAAAATAGACGGGACGCGCGGCGGGAATGTCGCGCTCCAAACGAGCCGCGATTTCAGCCAGATAGGAAGCGCGGGGGTCGGTGAGGTCTGGGCGTTTTTGAAGATACCGCGGATTTTGCGAGGGTTTGCCGTTGACCAGGCGCGGATGGGAAGAAGCGACGGCGAAGCCGCCATTGTGGGACTCGCTCGAGGCAAAGCCTTCCAGCAGTTCCTTCATGGGCGTGGTGTAGCGATCGAACTCGACGACGTGATCGACCAGCGCACGGACCTGGTCACGCGTCAGAGGCTCATAGTTTGACAGAAACGTCCCCGGGCTAGCGATATCCGCTTCGGCCTGGTGATCGACACCGGGGTGGATCGCATCGTCGGGACGCTGAAAAAGCAGCGCTTCGCAATTCGCAACCAGTTTGACGCTTTCATTGTTGTATTCGCGATCGAGATCGCTGAGGCTGGCGCGCGGCAGCACTACCGAGGCAGTGATGTCGTCCTCGACTTGGACTTTGTCAGCCGGATAGAAATCGGGACGGAGCTTGTAGATGCGCCAGGCGCCATCACGATCGTAGCCGACGCGCAGGTAATTGGCGACTAGCGGGTCATTATCGAACTTCAGCTCGTGGCCGAGAAAGCCGTTGATGCGGTCCACAGTGAAATGCTCTCGCCAGTTGGCGCCCCATTCGGGACGATAGTAGCGCTTCACGGTAAACAGAAGCTGACGCGTGGTTTGCGGCAACTGGCGAACCCACTGGTTGTGCTCCTCATTGTAGTCGGGCGATGCGGTGAACAGCTGAATCACCGAACCCAGGGTGCGCTCGGAGCTGAGGATGGGCCGGCGCGAGCGGTGGTCAGGGGGACGTGACTTGTAGATTGAGGAAAAGTCGCGCTCCAGGATGTCTGCAACCTCATTCATATCGCTGTGATAGTCGCGAACATACACCGGTCCCTTCAGCAGGGTGTGGCTAATCGACTTCGAGATTTCAGATTTGCCTCCGCCGGAGACCGTACAGGGCTTGTGGCAAAGCGTGCCGCGCGGGCGGGAACCGATTAGCCGCCACGCGGTACCGGAAAGCTGCTTTTCCAGGCGCACTCGGAAACCGGACGGCAGCACATACACAGCCGAGACGCGGAGAGCCAGTTGATGGGCGCGGCTGGCGTGCTGCCAGCGAACGAAGCCGTCGCGCAGGGTGAAGATGGAATCTTCGGGCACGTAGAAGACGTCCGGATAGCGGCGGTCGACGGCATAACCCTCCGGCTTTTGCTCGACGAGTTCGCCGAGCAACTGCCTGCCGTGCTCGAAGGTCGCTTTCTTCAGGCTGACCGTACGACCAGCATGAAACTCCTGTCCGAGAACGTAGGTGGCAAAGGCAATCGCGCCGCCGGCGTGTTCCTCCTCAGCCAGGCCGAAGAGGTTGGCGGCGTAGCTGATCTGTGTTTTTACGTCCTTCTTGCAGTAGCCGTAGTAGTTGTCAGCAAGAATCGTGACCATCACGCCGCGGTCATCGCGACAACAGATCTTGAAGGCGGCGCCATCGTTGTAGGGTTCGTCTGGATCGCTCCAGCACATGCCGTCGCGGCGCTGGCGGGCTGAGGCATCGTTCACGTGGGGCAGCCCCAGCGCGGATTTCTTCATGCCAACAAGATGAGGAGCGAGGATCACGCAGCCGGTGTGACCTGTCCAATGAGCCACATCGAGAGCCGCATCGTTTTCCGGAAGGTGTGGATCACCGCCATTGCCAAAAATTCCTTCGACGAAATCGAGATTGCTGACCAAGCTGCCTGGAGCAAAAAAACGGATCTCCATGGTCCTGGCCCGATCAGTGCCGGTGGCCGGACAAACCAGCGGGCGCAACAGCAAGGAGACAAATAGACGCGCAGGCTCGGACTGATCGGCTGTGAATGGCAAAGTCAGAACCTCCCCTGGCGGGTGAAGGGCCCCGACGAGTAGGGCTTGAAACGCCTGCTTGGGGACCGCTTGTTTGTCGGCGGGAACCGGCAAGCCGCCTTCGGCAATGTGGAAGACACCTCGGGTGGTGCGGCGATCGCTTGTCGGATTGTGCAGGATACCCTGGGGCACTCGATAAGAGCGCAGATAGGGAGAAGAGAAGCTATGCGCGCCCGCTGGGAGCGATAGTACGCGGGCCAACCCAGCGCGATCGAGAATGAATGTAGTTGTGGGCAAGCGAGGCACGCCGCCCGGGCACATGTCGCGCAGATAGTCATCGAGAAACGCTTGGATGCGCCGATCCGCGGGGCAAAGATAAGCGCCCAGGAGACGCTCCTTTTCGTAGTGATGGCGCAGAAGCGGCCGCGCGATTTGCAGGAAGCGTGCGTCAGAGAAATTGCCAAGCGTGGGCTGGCCGAGGGCAGCGAGCTTGAGATGAAGATATTCGAGCAGTTCGACCGAATTGGGGGACGTGGCCATAGTCATCCCTGGCCCCCACCCGATCACTTCCAATCTTCGTCGTGGGGTTGAGTGTAACAGAACGAGGTGGCGACGCGTAAGGCCGGGTGCGGCCGCCGACCCACTCAGGGGATAACGACACCTGGGAGGCCCCGAAAGTGAGTGTTGGCGGTCACCAGCTGGGCCTGGCAGAGGCCAGCGGTCGCATAGAGGATCGCCTCGCCGCCTACTAGGCGATGGTCGAGACTAGCGTTTGCGGCGGCAAGGGCAACGGTTTCGTCCATCGGGACCACACGGCGGTAGAGCGCTTGAGAGACGAAGCGGTCGGCGACCGCCCGCCCGCGATGTTTGATCAGTTGTTTGTAGACTTCAAAGATCACAAGCGACGGCACCACGACAGCGGCCTCGTTTTCCAGGTAGTGGCCAAACGCATTGGCCTTTGCGTCCTCTGTGAGGTACTCAAGCCAGCCCGAAGAGTCGACCACGTAAAGTTCAGAAGCGCTCCGCATGATCACGCAGTTCCTCTTTCCATCGCATGCCCTTGGCGAGGCCGCGAAGCTCCTTGATGGGCCGATGAGGCACCAGGCGCAACGCCCCATCGATCGAGTAAATCAGAAGTTCCTGCCCGGCCTCAATCTTCAGCTCTTGGCGAACCGATTTTGGGATGACGATTTGAAACTTGGGAGAGACTTTTACTTTTTGTCTTTCCATCGGCTAGGAGCCTACCACAAATCGTATCGATATGAATATGGTATGGCAGTTTTAGATCGATCGAAAAACTGTAATACAGAGGGGACGATGCCTGTGGGCAAGAAATTGAATCCATGTGCGTTACCTCCCGAATCATGGCCTAGAAATTTTCTCCGGCGTTTGCTCGAGAAAATGTTCTGTCGACTCGCCGACATCGCACACTGGTGCTAAAAATTCACACGCAGCCGAGCGCATTCTGCCCGAGGCGCGCAAACATTGTGTGGCAGCCGTCGCGAGATGTGCTATGTAAGAAGCGTTCGGGAGGGAGGAGCGGCGATGGGACGATTCCTGGTCGGACTGATCATCGGACTGCTTGCGTTTCCGATTCTCGGCGTCGCGTATCTGATCAGCGGCCGCGCGCCGGTCGGCGTGACCGACCGCGCCTTTCCTCTTGAGCAGTACGTCGCCGGTGCCGCACTCGAAGCACGCATCCATCAAGCGGCGCCCAAACGCGATCTTGCAAGCTTCAACGCCGCCGACCTCATGGCCGGCGCGCAGACCTTCCGGCGCGGGTGCGGTTGCCATGGACTGCCTGGTGGAACCGGCAATGGCCCCGAACCGAAGATGTATCCCCCGCCACCCCAGCTGTTCACTCCCGACGGCTCGGTAACAGACGATCCGGTCGGAGTGACCTATTGGAAGATCAACCACGGCATCCGTATGACAGGCATGCCCAGCTTCCAAGGCGTGCTCACCGATGACCAGATGTGGCAGGTCGCGGCGCTGCTGGCCCGTGCTGACAAGTTGCCGCCGGATGTCATGGACGCTCTCAAGCAACCTCTTTGGCCGCCGTCAGCAAACAGCACTGCCGGTCCACAGCCCAATCCGAAGCGCTAGCCTTGGTCCTAGGGTTGTCAGAAGTCGGCGTGAAAGCGAAGCATGGGAACGGTGACCGGGCCGCGGACTTGGTTGTAGCCGGGATTATTGATGTGCTGCAGCCCGATCGAGGCAAAGAAGCCGCGCCAAAGGTGAGCGGTGTAGAAGCCCTCGAGGATTTTCTCAGTGCCGTACGTCAGACCGCCGTCACCGAGCAGGAAACCGAGCCCTCCGAGCGCCAAGTATTGCTGGTGTGCTGCCACGATTCCATTGATAACAAAGGCGATGCCAGCGCGATCGTTCCGTCGATGCCAGGCGCTGCCCGGCGAGAATCCGCCCAGCTCGAGCGTGCGATCACACTCGGTGTAGGCAAAAGATTCGTTGTGACCATCATCCCAGCCGAGACGGCCAAAGAGACCAACGACCGGCGTGATCTCCTGTTCGAAATTCAGGCCGAAGCCATATTTGTGGCGGCCCTGACGAGCCGTCGAGGTGATGTTCGGTGGTGAAGTCCTGGGTCCGGCGAGATATTCGTCGATGGTCTCGCGATAGTTTCCCATGTTGGCGCGATTCAGATAGCTTAGGAAACGTATCGCACCCTGCCGATGTGCGACTAGCTTTCCCGTGGCATCAAATTCGAGGTTCGCGGCGCGTGCCAGGGCCACATTGGCTTCGAGATTGATGCCGTTGGCGACTTTCGGTTCCAGGACCTCGGCGAATCGCGCTGTAAACCAGTGATCGTCATATTCAAGGATGACGCCATCGGTATAGCCTCGCGTGTTGGCGGCATAATCCCAGGCGCCGTCGTTGTCTACGGTCCAGTTTAGGAATTGCAGGTGGCTGTCACCCCCCCAGCTATTCAGATCAAAGAAGTCGGCAAGATCGAATTTGCCAAAAGCGATCTCCATGCGCCGCACCGGCACCGACGTGAACAGATGTAGCTCATCACGTTCTTGCTCGACGAGCTGGTCGCTGAGCGGAATAATCTGCCGTAGAAGGAGGCGGGCTAGATAGGGCGTTGTGGGAAGCTGTGAGCCTTCCACCGTGCGCACGGCGTCCAGGTTGGTGTAGCCAGCCAGGCCAAACGCCCTACCAATGCCATTCCCCGTTGCATACTCGATGTCGCAGAACCCCTCGGTCCAACGCGCGATCTCGTAGCCGGTGTAAAGGGTCAAGACATGCGTTGTGGCGCTCTGAGCCCATGGGGTGAAGCTATTTGTCCCGGTGTATTGTGCAGGGAACGACCCATGCCACTGAAAAACGAGGTTGGCCTGGCCGGAAATCCAGTAGCGACTGGTTTCTGAGTGCGGGAAAACGGTCAGCGGCTTGTCTGAGGGCGAATCGCCCGTCGAAGGCGTGCCGGTTTGGGTGGTCTCGGTTGGCGCCTGGGCAGGATCTTGCGCGCCCGCGATGTGGGCTGCGCCGCAGCACACCAGCAGAACAGTAAGAGCTCGCACCACGAGTTGGACAAGCCAAGGCCGCATGGTTTCGCATGCTCGCGGTCGGTCCTGCTCCCGCGCCGCTTCAAGAACCGCCATAGGCTCGCCCGGCGACGCCCCGGAAACAAGGTCTGCCGTTTCGTGGAACCCCGGGGAGCCTTCCTACGACCAAGAGGTTCTGGTTCTCGAGGTGTGATTTCCATATACTCGAGTTGCCGCAACCCTTGGGGCGCAAGAGTTCCTCTAGTACCATACCCCCCTAGGGTAGTCAAACGGAAAATGTCGCATTTATCGCGAGAGAAGTTGGATTTGGTCACAAGGACCAAGAAGGTGATCGGGCAGCTTGAAAGCGTGCTGCGCGCTTTGAATGACGACGAGCACTGCGCCGACGTGCTGCAACGCCTCGCCGCAGCGCGCGGAGCGATCAATAGCCTCATGGGGGAACTTCTCGAGGATCACATTCGCAACCACCTGCCACGCCATTCGAAGTCATCGGAAGAAGCGGCCAACGACGTCATCGAAATCGTCCGCACTTACCTCAAGTGAAGGGTCACTCGTGGGAGAAGGTGAAAACCGGCTTTACGACCTCGCCGCTGGCCTGATCCGCGATAGCCCGATTGATTTGTTCGAGGGGATACTTGGTCACGAGTTTGTCGAATGGGAAGCGGCCTGTCATATGCAAGTCGATGAGGCGGGGAATGAACCTATCGGGGATGCTATCGCCCTGTACGATGCCTCGGATGGTATGGCCGCCCAGCATGATCGCGCCGAGGTTGGGCTCGAAAGGGCTGGCGGGCACCGTCAGAAAACCGAAACGACCCTTGGTCCTGAGCGATGCGAGCGCTTGGTGGTAGCTCTCGGAGCGGCCCGTGGTATCGAGCGCGCAAACGACACCGCCGGGGACGAGCCGGCGAATTTGCTCGGCTGTGTCGACATTCGGTCCGGCGAGGATGGAGTGTGTTGCGCCGAGCCGTTTCGCCATGGCCAAACGAGATTCGATCACGTCCACAGCGACAATCTCGCTTGAGCCGCACACGACCGCGGCCATAATGGCACTGAGACCCACCGGGCCTACGCCGAAGATGGCCACGCTTTCCCCTGGTGCGGCAGCGAGAGAATTCATAATCGCACCACTGCCGGTTTGAACCGAGCAACCGAGCATGCCCAAGATTTCTAGCGGAGCGTCCTTGCGCACAGGGATGGTGTTTTGCGATCGCGCGATCGCGTAGCTTGAAAACGACGATTGGCCGAAAAAATGGCCATGGACCAATCGGTTTCCCTGACGAAAAGATCCTGGCTCCCGCTCGCGCGCGTCGCGAAAATTGAGCGCGCCTGTATGCTCGCAGTAGGCCGGACCGCCGCCCGTGCAGGCGCGACAGACGCCACACGAGTCAAACGTCAGCACGACGTGGTCTCCGGGCTTTACTTTCTTGACGCCGGTACCTGTGCGTTCGACGATGCCTGCGCCTTCGTGGCCGAGGACCATTGGCTTCGGGATCTGCATGCTTCCCCGAAGCGCTTTCACATCCGTGTGGCAGAGTCCGGCGCCGACGACGCGGACAAGAACGTCCTCTGGCCCGGGCTCACCTAATTCGAGCTCCTCGATCAAGAATCGCTGGTGGCCTTCCGCGGCGATCGCGGCCTGTACCTTCATTTTTTCGCTCCAAAAAGGAGCTTAGACAGCATCTTGCGGCAAGCGTGAGATTCCGGGTCGCACATCGGGAGTTAGGCGCGGCCGAGGGCGGCGAGAACGCGGTCGGGCGTCATCGGAAACTCAGGCATGTGCACGCCGGTCGCGTCGAAGAAGGCACACCCGATCGCGCCGGCAGCGGCGGCCATGACTTCTTCGCCCGCGCCCGTCGACCTCTGATCGAGGCGCTGCACGACCATCGGGAACACTTCGGGGCACTCCTCGAATCGCAAAATTGGGTAGCTGTTCCAATCAAGGCTCGTGACGTTGGTTTTGTTGAACGTGACCTCCTCGAGAAGCATTCGACTTGCGGTTTGCACCAGTTGCCCGCTGATCTGATTCTCGATGAACGCCGGATTGACAGCCAGGCCGGCATCAATCGCGCCGTACAATCGCTTCACGAGGACCTTGCCGGTTTCCCTGTTTACTTCCACGAAGGCAACGGCGCCGCCGTACGAAGTGAGATGCGTACCCAGGGCGATGCCACGCCCCGTCCGGACCTTCCCATCGGACGATTGCGAGGCGGGGGGCCGCGGCTGCCAACCCGAGGCTTTCGCAACCTGATCGAGCACTCCCATCCAGCGTTCGTTCGTTATGTTGCGTCGCCGGAATTGGTATGGGTCGACGCCCGCCTGGCGAGCCAGATCATCAATCGTTTGTTCGGAGGCGAACGAGAACGCCAGGTCAAGCGGTGAGCGCAGCCAGGCTCCACGGAGGTAGTTCATCCCCGATACATGATGATTCACCAGTCGCACGTTGGGGATTTCGTACATTCCTCCGCAATCGGAAGGATTCACCATTTGCGCAGCGCCGTCGCGCCATTCCGCGGCCGGTGTGCCGAGCGCTAGCTGCGCCGAGGTTTCCACCGCGCTCCAGTTGTGATGCCAGCCATCGTATTGGTACGCAACGATCTTACCGGCGGCGTCTGCGGCTGCGCCAACTTCTCCGACATGCGCAGGTCCATATAAGTCCCATCCGTGCTCATCCCAACGCATGAACTGCAACCGGACCGGTTGGCCCGCCAGCTGCGAAAGGATCGCCGCTGCCTGTGCGGCATCGTCGTAGCAACTGTGACCGTACGTGCCCGATCCCTCGTAATACTGCACGCGCACCTTCTGTTGCGGTAATCCAAGGATGCCCGAAAGCGTATTGCGCGTGGCGTAGACGTCCTGCGTTGAACAGATGACGAGCGCTCGATCCGGCGTTACGTCGGCCAGCGCACCGTTGGGAGCAAAGGGCGCATGGGCTTGGTAGGCTCCGCGATAGTGGCCCGATGCCACGTGCGCGGCGCCGCCGAACGCGTGATCAACGTCTCCGCGCTCCAAAACGACCCGGTCGGATGTTTTCTCCGAGCGCATCCTGTCATACAACCCATCGTTGCCTGGCAGAACGGCGGGAGTCTCCCACGTGATTCTCAGATCGCGCGCCGCACGGACAGCGTCCCATTCGCGCTCTGCGACGACGCCGACGAAGTCAGCCTTGCGGAGCACACGCGCCCCCGGAATATGCGCAATCGAGCGTTCATCGAGGCTCGCGACTCTTGCTCCCGAGCCATATGCCGTCTGCCCGCGGGGGCGAACGATGCGCCCGTGAAGCATGCCGGGCAAGCGCACGTGCTGGAGATAGACGTAGTGGCCGCTCACCTTCTCCGGGATGTCATTCCGCAAGGGGCTCGAGCCCACCAGCTTGTACTCGGAAACGGGCTTGACAGGAGCGGTTCCGGTAAACGCGAGCAGGAACAGTTGATTGCCGATGAGCTCGCCGTACGTGACAGATTGCGATTCGCCGCCCATCGCCCCTACCGTCACAACCCCTTTGGAGACGGTGAGGCGCTCGAGGGGTGCGCCCATTTTTTTCGAGGCCATCTCGAGCAGCGCTTGCCGCGCTTCGGCTGCTGCGGTGCGAATCGCTGAGCTGCCGCGCGCGATCGACGAGCTCGAGTACGTGCCGCCCTGATTGGGTGTGATGTTCGTGTCGAGCCGGACCGTGCTGACCTGACTCATGTCCAGATCCAGCTCTTCGGCCGAAATCTGCAAAAGGGACGTGGTCGAGCCTTGTCCGAGTTCGACATAGCCGATGTACACCGTTGCGGTGTTGTCGGAGTGAATCGCGAGCCATGTGTCGATCTGCTTGGGATCGGGAGGGCCCGCGACAGCGCCGCGCATACCAACCCCCGCGGCGTCCTGCGCTGCACGGGCATCGATGATCGCACCGCGCAGGCTTAGTCCTATCACCAGCGCGCCGCCGGTTTTGAGAAATTCACGACGAGGAAGCGGTGACGGAAAAATCACACCATTCATCGCGCCACTTCCAGCGCCTGCACCTGTTGGGCGAGCGTATCGTCGGACGTGTTCTCGATCTCGCTTTTCATGGCACGGGATGCGCGCTGGATAGCCCGAATCACACGCGGATAGCTGCCGCACCGGCAAAGATGCCCGTTCATCGCCGTACGAATTTGAGCTTCGGTTGGCTGAGATGTTCTCGAGAGCAGCTCGGCTGCCTGAATGATCATGCCGTTAAAGCAGTAACCGCATTGCAAGGCCTGCTCGTCGATCAGCGCCTGCTGGACGGGATGCAACGCAGGAACCTTGGCGAGTTTCTTCTGCTGGGCATACCACGCAGGAAGTCCCTCGAGCGTGACCACCGACCTCCCCGCGACGGCCGAGACCGGCGTCACGCAAGAGCGCGTCTCCGTGCCATTCACAAGCACCGAGCAGGACCCACATTGCGCCAGGCCGCAGCCAAACCGCGGACCTTGCAATTCGAGGTCGTTGATGAGCACGTAAAGTAGAGGCGTGTCCGGATCAGCGGTGACGCTGTGGATCCGCTCGTTCACTCGTATCTGGATCTCAGTTGACACTGCCCCCCCTACACAAACGGGTAAAGTCGCAACTAAGCGCAGAAGGTTACCATGACGCGGCAGTGTATGACGATATCGCGGTCAGGTGGAGAATGGTGGCACGCCAACTCCGCGAAGGCTCCCGTCGAGAATTCATGTTTTTTGCACTTTTGGCTCCTCGTGGCCTCGGGAGAAAGCTTGGCTGACGGACCACCTACCTGCTTCGTGGCGGCGAAATGGTTCGAGACAGGAGTTTCTCGATTGCGGCGGTATCGGGCAATCCGGACAGCTGAACCAAGCCTCGCTCGAGCGCTTTGGTGACCGCTGCAGTACGGCCGCCCACTCCCAGCTTCCTGAAAATCTGATTCACGTGAATCTTGACGGTCCCTTCCGCAATGTTCATGGCAGCGCTGACCTCCTTGTTGCTCTTACCCGTTGCCATTAGTGCGAGCACCTCTCGTTGGCATCGTGTCATTTGCGGCGCGTTCATTCGCGCCGTCAGCTTGGCGGCGGAAGCCGGCGACAACCATGCCTTGCCTTGCAGCACGGCGCGAAGGCAGAGCTGGAATTCCTGTCGCGGGCAATCTTTGACTAGGAACCCGTTCGCTCCCGCCCGCATCACGCTGTAGATGTCTTCCTCAAGGTCGAAGGCGGAAATGAGTACAATTCGCACCGCAGGGCAGGTCCGGCGGATCAGGGCCACTCCTTCGGTCGCTTCCATCTCGGGCATGCGGAGGTCCAGCATCGCCACTTCTGGGCGAAGCGAGTCAATCTTCGCGATGGCAGCAGACCAGCTTCGTGCCTGCGCGATCACGGACATCCCAGGTATTGTGTTTACGATCGAAATCAGTCCCTCGCGAACGACTGTATGATCGTCTGCGACAACGACCCGAATTGACCTGGTGTCTTGCATAACCCTACCCCCTCGTTGACTGAACAAGAATTTGGGATCACGGCAGCGACCTGCGTCCCCTGCCCCAACTGCGTGTAGATCCACAGCAAACCTCCCAGCTGGCGTGCTCGCTCACGCATACTGCACAGACCGAATGTCTCGCGGTCCAAAGCGTTCCCAGGCGCGAATCCACCTCCGTTATCTTCAATGCAGAGCTGGATTTGATCTCTTGTCCTCGACAGCGTCACCCAGACCTGGTCTGCGTTGGCATGCTTTATGACATTGGTGAGAGCCTCTCGAATGATCCGGAGGATCTGCATCTCCGTGGCGGGTGAAAGTAGACTGGATACTTCGTCCACCGAACAATTCACTCGAAGTTGCGTACCCTCGGTGAGCGTTTCGGCCAGATCCGTAACGGCTCCTCGCAAGTCCTCCTCAACCTGGATTCGTGACCGAAGGCCTCGCACGAGCGAACGGGTCTCTACGAGCCCCTCGCGCGCAATCCTGCGCGTGCGTTCTAAGAACGCCCGAGCCTGTGGAGAATCGCCGAGAAACTCTTGAGCAGCTTCCACGTCTCCGATGATTCCGACGAAGCACTGGGCGACCACGTCGTGAATATCGCAAGCGATTCGCGTGCGCTCTCGTACAATTCCTTCCTCTCTGATTTTCTCGACTACGACTTGATACGCCGCTCGCTCGGCTAAGAGCGACACCCAGGCGAAAGCACACAAACCAGAGACAAATCCCACGATCAAATCGACAACGGTGGGATGAGGAGCGATGGTCAGGCGGGTGAATTCCGCGTTCAGGCGATTCATGACCGCGGCGATCAGCAATCCGATCGTACAGGCGATGAGAACACGGTGTATTCGATCGCGCATATAGCCGGCCCCCCAACGAAGCTGTTGATTGACCTAGACCCCCTTATGACTATCGTTGTGACTCTATGCGGAAGGGTCGCATGGCTCAGTGATCTTTGTCACACCAGCCAGCTCGAATCATAATGAAGCCCTCAAGCCTTAGGCCCCCAATTTGCACAATCGAATGCAAAGCCCATCTCCTGGCGCCCGGTTGGGAAGCGGTAGTTCCGCGATGCCTTCTGATAGCCGAACTCGATCCATAATCGCCTCCATCCCTACCTATATCGAAAGGCCTAGAGTCCTATCCTTCCTTTTTGAGAATTGAGCTAATGGGGCTTCTTGGTTTAAGTTCTTGTGGCTATGCGCACCGGCATAAGGTATGTCCAAGGTGTGTGTGGGCAGCGATAGTCAGAACAGAAGACACGGATCTCCTGACGATCATTGCAGGGTCGCGTTATCTTTTGCACCCGGTAAGACCGACCGCACCAGTGATCGAGACGAAACCAGCTTGCTGGGCTGTCAGGGATACCTCAGCGGAGGGCTCCTGTCAACTCTGACAGGTGCGGGGCTGAGCGCTGTTGCACTAGAGTAGGTTGGGGTAGAACCTGTTGTACCGATATCGATTTTTCGGCTCATCGATCGCTCAGATTTTGCGATACCGCACAGGAAAGCCGAAATGGAAAAGTGCCCGAGCCTGAAGCGTGTTGTCGTCCTGGCTTTTGCCCTCCTCGTCGCGCCCCCTGGTATTCTCCAAGCGCAGGGAAAGCAGGTTACTGCAAAGGATTCGAAACCATCTGCCGCAGCCGATGCGGGAGCAGGGGCACAGGCATCGGGATCGGCAGAGTATGTGGGTGCCGAGGTCTGCAAGACGTGTCACGAGGAAATTTACAACGGCTGGGAGAAAAGCCCTCACTGGAAAACGACTCTCGACACCAAGGGCGGCCCGTCTCATCAAGGCTGCGAAGGGTGCCATGGTCCAGGCGCAGCCCATGTGGCCGGAGGCGGCGACGTCACGAAAATTTTTACGTTTAAGGGGGCCACGACCAAAGAAATCGCCGATCGCTGCTTGACATGCCATGCCGGTGGTCCGCAACAGATGAACGCGTTAAATTCTTTGCACACCAAGAACGGCGTGAGCTGCATTTCCTGCCATTCGCCGCATCACGCGGAAACGAAGGAATTCTTGCTGTCGAAACCGCAACCGCAGCTTTGCTACGGCTGCCACCTGCAGCAGCAGGCGCAGTTCGTGATGCCGTTTCATCATCGTGTGAACGAGGGGCTTATTTACTGCACCGATTGCCACAACGTGCATGGAACGGAACTTCCGAAGCAAGTGCGGATGGCGCCGATGCTGGACGCTATTTGCCTCAAATGCCACACCGATAAGCAGGGACCCTTTGTGTTTGAGCATGCGCCTGTGAAGGTGAATGGCTGTGGTTCTTGTCACTCGGTTCATGGTGGGCCGAATCCTCATATGCTGAAGCTCAGCAACGTGAATTTGCTCTGCCTGCAATGCCACACTACGTCGACCTTCAGCAACGCACCAGGCGCTCCTTCGTTCCACAACCAGGCGTCCGTTTTTCAGGCGTGCACGATTTGCCACGTGGCCATTCACGGTTCGAATTTCGACGCCACGTTTTTTAAATAGAGCCAGCATGAACACACTCAGGTGCAGCCTGCGGGAGTCGAACCCGAGCGCAAGCGAGCGCGGGCAGCATCAGGGAGCACGGCTATGAACGATCGCCGAGCGATTGTCGCATTTGGATTGGCAGCCCTCGCCGTCTTGCTTCTGGGAGCTCGGCCGTCGGTCGCCCAGGGTGCTTCGAGCGATCAGGGGATGGAGTACGGCGACTATAGTATTCACGGGTCGCTCGAATTCGGCTATCGCTATAACGATGTTACCGGCAACCAGAATACGTTCAATACCTTCGTCAACTTGCAGACGGGCGTGCGCCTGTTTGACAGCACACTTGAGATGCGCTCACTCAACCATCAAGGGACCTTTTTTGACGACCTGTATTCGTTCAACTTCGGTTGGGGTGGCGATCCCAACGACGTGTCGCGGCTGCACATCGACAAAAACAAGTGGTACGACTTCCACATGCTGTATCGGCGCGACAAAAACTTCTGGGACTATAACCTCTGGGCGAATCCCCTTAACCCGGCCGCGCTGAGCCCGGTTGGATCGTTCACGACAGGCTGCATTGTCAGCCCCCCTTCGGCGGCGAACCCCGGTCTTCCGGGCTACTGCTCGAGTCCTTCCATCGCTCAGACGACCTCGCCCCATTCGTTCAATCTGGCCCGCATCATGCAGGACTACGATGTGACCCTGCTGCCGCAGTCCGCGGTGCGGTTCCACGTGGGCTATTCGAACTATACTAATAAGGGCCCCGGCTTTTTCACGACCGACAGCGGCACCGAACCGCAGTTTCCAGCAGGCTATCGTTACTCCATGAATACCTACCGCTTTGGAGCAGACGTCCGCCTCCTGCCCCGCACGACGATTTCCTACGACCAGTTTTTCAACTCGTTCTACCAGAACAACGCCGTGCTGGAAACGCCGACTGCGACGCCAGAGAAGTACGGCTACCAGGTGCCGAACGGCACACCGGTAGACCTCGGCATTACCTGGACCACGCTGACTCCGGCCTCGACTTCGCCCTGTGCCGCTCCCATCACCAATGCTGCCACTACGCCGCCCACGGTCAACCCGATTTGCAACGGCTTCGTTAGCTACAGCCAAGCGAACCACGGCACGGACTTCATGCCGACCGAACGACTCCGATTTCAGTCGAACTATTTCCCGAAGTTCCAAACGACGGGTTCGATCGCTTACAGCACGGCCAACACCTCGTATCCCAGTTTTAGCGAAACGATGATCGGTTGGACGACCCGCACGTCTTCGCCTGGAGAGACTACGGCTGGCCCCGCCAAGGCGAAGCGCGACACGGTGGACGCTGACTGGGCCGGAGTCTATTCGGTTACCGACAAGTTGCGCGTCGAAGACTTTTTCCACTATTACAACTGGCGCATTCCCGGCGTTTGGGACAGCGACCTGGGAAATCTTTTCACCACCGGAGGGGCGGGATTGGGCGCTCCCATCGGGCTGTTTGTTCCCGCCAATTGCAATGTCGGCAACGCCTACAGTGGTCCCACCTGTCCCAACCACACCGCGACCTCCGCCGCAGATCTGGTGAACGGCTTTAATCAGAACTTCCTGAAGCAGGACATAAAATCCAACACCCTCGAGCTCGCCTACGACTTCTCCAAGCGTCTTAGCGGGTATATCGGCTGGCTGTATACAGATCGCTCGATTGTCACTTCCTCGCTCAGCTACACAACTGAGAATATCTATTATCCGGGCGGAGTCGGCGCCTCAGCGGCCAATTTCTATCTCGCCGCGCGGGGCAATTGCGCCGTGGTCGCCGGAGGCGGGCTCCCTGCCGGCTGCGTTCCCAACCCCAACGGCAACGGTTCCATCATCAACACGGTGGCGCCACCAACCACCGGACCCGTCGTCAGCCCATACAACATCGGTGAAAACTCACTGCTGCTTGGAGTTGTCTTCAATCCTTGGGACAGCCTCCGCATTACCGGAAATTTTCAGTTCGGCTACAATAACGCGGCATTTACCCGCATCGACCCACGGAACGTGCAAAGCTACAAAATTCACGTGAGCTACAAGCCGAAGCCTTGGGCGAACTTAGAGGGGGCAGTTGAGATTAACGACAACCGGGACAATGTCTTTCAGGTCGCCAACATCGAGCACGATAATTCCTACAGTTTCACCACGATCCTTATACCCAACCCTCACTTGTCCATCAGCTTTGGTTACAACTACTGGAACGTTTATACCCAAGCTGACATCTGCTTTAACTATTCCATCACTTACACGAACCCAGCGCCGCCTCCTACCACTTTGCCAGTGAGCACGTCGCCTCCCGGCGTGGCCACCACGGCCTGTCCCATTGCCGGAGCTTCAGTCGGGGGGGCCGGGTTGGGTACTCTTTCCTATTACTTGAGCAAGGACAATTTTGTGCACGCCGACGTGACCTGGAAGCCTGCGAGGCGCGTCACAGCGGCCATTGGATATGGCGGAAGCTTCGTGCGAGGAAACACGACCTACCTCAATCCACTTACGCCCTCCGGTATGCTCGACTTCGACTACCAAATGCCCTATGCTGCCGTCACGATCGATGTGTACAAAGGCTTCAGCTACAAGACGGCATGGAACTATTACGGGTTCAATCAGGAGGCGAACACGAATCCGTTCGGCTTGGCTGCGATACCGTCCCAGGACTTTAATGGCAACACCTTTACGTTTTCGTTCCAATATGCCTTTTGATGTCAATTGGGCTTGAGTCACACCGTAATCCCCAGTAGGAACAAACGCGCCGAGGAGGCGCGATGAACAAGCGGAGAATCCGAAAGACAGCCGCGCTACTGCTTGCCAGTTTGCTTGGTGTGGGGCTTTCTGCGCCACTGAGAGCTGACGACGGGGCCGCAACCTTTAAGGCCCAGTGTGCCGCCTGCCATGGAGCGGACGGCAGCGGCAAAACAGCGGTTGGCAAGAGTTTGAAGATCCGCGATCTGAGCTCTGCCGACGTTCAGAAACAGACGGATGAACAGCTCACCGACATTATCACCAACGGCAAAGGGGCCATGCCTGCTTTCAAGGATAAAATCACGGCCGACCAAATCAAGGAGCTTGTCGTCTTTATCCGCCAACTCGCCAAGAAGGGATAGACGCGGGGCGGGCTCGCCCGTATCTGGAAGGTTGAATGGGACTCGCGGGACTTATCGTCGCTCTGGTCGTGTTGACAATTGTGCTGGCTGCAGTCTTTTTTTTGCGACCGTCGATCACGGCGGGAGCGACTGGCAAGGCTCTGGCTTTTGTCTCTTTGTGCGTCCTCCCCGCGCTCTGTATTGCAGGGGGGTTGTCTACGCACATGCAGCGTGGCGAAGAGACCAAATTCTGCATTTCGTGCCATAGCATGGCGAACTATGGGAAGAGCCTTTACATAGACGATCCGAACTACGTTCCCGCGCAACACTTTCAAAACCATCGCGTACCTGCGGATACCGCCTGCTTTAGTTGTCACGCCGACTACACGATCTACGGCCCTCTCAAAGACAAGCTCCGGGGGGTAACGCGCATTTACGTGCAGTATTTGAGCACCCCCCCAGAAAAGATCCAAATACCGGGCGGCTATCAAAACCGTCAGTGCCTACGGTGTCATCTAGGGGCCCGCGACTTTGAGGCGAATCCTGTTCACGCCTCCATCATGGATTCTCTTACCTCAAATCAGCTGTCTTGCCTTTCGTGTCACAGCATGATCCACGATGCCTCGGAAGTGGATCACCTGAAAATGTGGAGTCCCGGGAAATGAAAATCGGAACGCTGGGCATGGCGAGAATTTTGCGAATTGCCAGTGCGTTCATCGTCATTGGCCTAGTTGTCGAAATCATCAGTCTTGCCTGGGACCATCCGCTTTCCTTTGCGCTGTTCGCGTTCGTGGGTGCCTCGTTGATAGGTCTCGGAATACTGATCTACTTGGCGTCGCTGGTCCTCGTAGTGTCCCCACCCGACGAGCCTCGCCGATAAAACCGGGCGCCCACAGTTGAGAGCTGCGAGCTCCGACAGCGCTAGCTAGTACCTCGGGTAATGGCCGTAAACCGTACCATTCTTTGAAAAGTTTAGACTCGACGGCCCAAGCGTCGCTGCCTTATGGTCGCCCGCACCCTCAGTGGTTTGCATTAAGATCGTCGGAGTTCCCTTATCCGAATGTAGTTGGATCAGGATATGTCCCGCATCGTCAACGATGTCAACTTCCTTAGCTGTAATCGTGGGGGCAGGAGTGTCTGCTGAAATATTCGAAACGCGAGTCAACGCGCTCGCGACTGCCCCGCCAAGTAGTCCAGCCACAACAGCGACCCATATCGTCATTGATTTCATTGATCACCTCGGTTCCTTTTCGCCCAGTTCTCTACCGATAGCACAGCAAGGCGCTTCGGCGCGAAATTTTCGGCGACCGTACCGCCTGGCTGTTGCCCGATTTGAAGATTCGCGCGCTGCTCCTGCGAAATCCACTGCTTGAGAAGTATATACTGCACGGTACGTTCCATTTTTGGTGAGGATGTGAGTTGACAAGTCCGCCAGAAGAGAAATCGGGCGGCCGTCCGAGCTGTCAGTTACAATCAGAATGAATTCGGAGGGGTGGCAGAGCGGTTGAATGCGGCGGTCTTGAAAACCGTTAGGCCCGCAAGGGTCTCGTGGGTTCGAATCCCACCCCCTCCGCCAGGCCGCATCGGTACAGTCCGGAGAGATCGTGGACTCCGATGGACATCCCCGCCATCGCTACCGAACATCTTACGCGTCGCTTTGGGCAACTTGTTGCAGTCGATGACGTGAATCTTCGCGTAGCGTCCGGGCAATTTTTCGGGTTTTTGGGACCCAACGGCGCTGGCAAGTCTACGACGATCAAAATGCTCACCGGGCTGCTTGCCCCCTCGGGCGGGCGGATGGAAATCCTCGGCCTTGATCTTGCGAACCATCCGGTCGATGTGAAACGGCAGATCGGCGTTGTTCCCGAGGGCATGGCCCTGTTTGGCCGGCTAACTGGCGCGGAATATCTGAACTTCGCTGCCCGTATGTACGGGCTCGATCGGCATACCGCTGCGAAACGGACTGCGGAGTTACTCGACTTCATGCAGTTGGGCGATCAGCCGAAAGCGCTGATCACCGACTATTCGCACGGGATGCAGAAAAGGCTCGCACTCGCCGCCGCCGTGATCCACGGCCCCAAGATTCTCTTCTTGGATGAGCCATTTGAAGGCGTTGACGCCATCGCTTCGGGCACATTGAAAGTCATGCTCCAAGGCATGATCGCCCGTGGCGCGACGATTTTCCTTACCTCGCACGTTCTTGAAATCGTCGAGCGGCTGTGCAGCCACGTGGGCATCATTCATCAAGGCAGGCTGGTTGCACAGGGATCGATCGAGGAGCTGCGTGCGGGAGTCCAAGCGCACGCAGCGTCCGATCCAACCGGGGCTGACGGGGGAAAGCTGACGCTGGAAGAGATTTTTCTCCGCATCGTGGGAGGCTCGCGCCTGGCCGAGCACGAACTTTCATGGCTCGGCTAAATTCTACGTTCGAGCGGCTTGCCACGCGCAGCCAATTGGCGGCGATCGCGGAGCTTCGCTGGCGGATATTTGTCCATTCACTTCGCACGTTGCGCGGCCGGCTGGAGTTGGTCTCGCGCTTTTTTGCGGGCATCGGCTACTCCATCATTGGGATCGGAGGCACGATCGGGCTGGGGGTCGCGTCTTGGTACATCGTTTCACACCACCACTGGGAATGGTTAGCGCTTCCGCTTTGGGGCGTTTTGCTCTATTGGCAGCTATTTCCCGTCATCGCGACGGCGTTTGTGGAAACCTTCGATGCCCAGAGCTTTCTTCGCTTCCCGCTGAGCTATCGCTCGTACTTTCTGATGCGGTTGGTCTATGGATCGCTTGATCCCACGACATTTGTCGCCATCCTTTGGCTTGGGGGACTAGCGGCAGGAATCAGTGCTCGAGCGCCGCGTCTTTTGCCCTGGGTGTTGGTGGTTTTAACTGCATTTGCCGCTTTCAATATCTCACTGAGCCGCGCGATTTTTTCCTGGATCGAGCGCTGGCTTGCCCGCCGCAAGAGCCGCGAAATCTTGTTCCTTCTGTTTCTTTTCTTTGTGATCGGCGTGCAATTGATTTCGCCGCTGACGAATTACTACCTCCACCACTACAATCGATTGCGCCACCCCCCTGCCTTCGCCCTGGCCATGGAACTCCTCTCGATCGAGAGGTTCCTGCCGCCAGGCCTTGCGTCGGCTGCCGTGGTGCGTGCGTTAGAAGACGATTTCACTTCAGCTCTTGGTGCGTTCGCCCTCCTGTGCGCCTATACAAGCGCCTTCCTGGCTGCGCTCCACGTCCGCCTCCTGGCCCAATACCGCGGAGAAAGTCTGAGCGAAGCCGGTGTGCCTGCTGCGGCTCAAAGGAAGAATCACGAAGCCGTCCCGGCGGGCTGGGACTTAGGGGGTCTTTCGGGGCCGATCGCGGCCATTTTCGAAAAGGATTTTCACTATCTCTTTCGCAGTGGTCCGATGTTGTTTCCGTTGGTGATGCCGTTTGTGATCCTGGTCATTTTTCGCTTCAGCTTTGCCAATGCTCGGCACAGTTCCGACTTCCTTCGCGCGCATGCCGGTTTGGCGTTTCCCATCGGCGTGGCCTACGCGATGCTGATCCTGAGCAGTTTGTCCTACAACTGTTTTGGAACCGAAGGCGCGGGCGTCCAGTTCTACTTCATGTCGCCGGTGCGCTTTCGCGAAGTTCTGCTGGGGAAGAACCTAGCGCAGGGCGCCATTCTGTTAGCCGAAACGATTCTGGTGTGGATTGGCTCGGCGGTTCTCTTCCACCCACCTTCGGTCGGCATCACACTGGCAACGCTTGTGGGCGCGCTTTTCGCCGTGCTGGTCACCTTTATCGTCGGAAACCTAATGTCCCTCTATGCGCCGAAAAAGATCGATTGGGCAGCTTTCGGCAAGCAGCGTGCATCGGCCGTAACCGGGTTTGCGCTTCTGGGAGTGCAGGCTGGAACCTTGGGAATGGCGGGAATTGCTGTGCTGGTCGCCGCCTACTTCCACCACACCTGGATAGCCACGGTTCTGCTCTTATTCTTCGCCGCCGGGGCACTTCGCGCGTATAGCTACCTACTGACCCGCATCGATGCCCTCGCCACCCGGCGCCGCGAAACCGTGATCGCAGAGCTCTGCCGCACCTAGCTCGTAACAAGCGGTGTTTTGGCGCCAAAGGCCTGGCGAGTCTCAACGAGGCTTAGGAAATGGCGCGTTTCAGAAACGCGTCGATTCGCGCATTCGCCTCGGGGCCCTGCGGCAGCGGAAAGTTGTTAAACGCGTGCGGCGCGCCCGGATAGACAGCCAACTCCGCTTCGTTGCCTGCCGCAATCCAGCGCGAGTACATGAAAAGTGTGTCGTCCAGCAGTGGATCGATGGTGCCGACCGTGAAGATTGCAGGCGGCATATTCGTCAGATTGGCATAGAGAGCGGAAACATCGGGATTGCGCGGGTCGACCCCTTTAGGCAAATAGGCTTCCGAGAACTTCTGGATGCTCAATTTCCCGACCAGGATTCCCCGGTCCGGTGACAGGATCTGACTGGGCGTCATCGACGAATCGAAAACGCCGTACGCCAGATTCGCTGCGCGAAAGCCCGTATATCCGTGGCGATCACGCATGCGCAGCAAAGTGGCTGCGGACAGAGTTGCTCCCGCCGATTCGCCGCCGATTGTCATCACATCGCTGCCGAAAGCGGATTTTCCATTTTTCGCAAGCCAGAGCGCTGCCGATTCGCCATCGTCCCAGGCGGCGGGGTAGGGATTTTCAGGAGCCAAGCGGTATTCGACGCTGGCACACGCCATGCCTGTACTCTGCGCTACGCGTTCGAGCATCACGTCATGGGACTCGGCCGAACCAAACACGAACCCGCCGCCGTGGAAGTGTAGGTAGATCCCCTTTGCGTTTTCCGGCGCAAGGACGCGCAGCGGAATCTTGTGTCCGCCCTTACCATCGATCCGGATCGTGCGTCCTCGCGGCGACTTTTCCGGAACCGGGAATGGTCCTTGCCCGCTGGCCGCCGCCGCGCGATAGGCCGGGGCGCCGATATCCCACCAGTCGGGGGCACCCGAAAGAAGCTGCCGAAATTCCTCGTTGGCCGCGAGGATTTGCGGAGAAACGGCTTCAGGTCGAAATAGCTTTGGGTCCAGCGGATTGCTTTTTGCCGCTGCCGCTTCGCTCATAGCCTGTGCCTCCGGTCTTCTCTTAGGCCGCGAAAGTATATCATCCAAGGGCCTCCCCGAACGTCGTGACCGCGCAGGTCCGCAGGTGGTCCGGTTCCCGGGGAAGCTAGGGGCGAGCGGCCTTTAGGCCCTGGTCGTACATCTCTGCATAATGCAGATATTGGCTCGCCGGACTGTCCGGGTAGCCGATCTCAACCTTCTCGATTTCGCCGTTCTTACCGAATCGCGCAGTTAGTTCGGAATTGATACCGGCCCAGTCTGTCGGCAGGTCCAGCTTTTGATACCGCCGAACAACTTCATCCCGCACAGCCGGGTCGAAGTGGACGCCGTATTTGTCGACCAGACTCTTAATCGCGGCGTAGTCTCCCTCGGCCTTGATGCGCATCAACTCGCGAAGCAGCATCCCTACGCCTTCGTGCATCTTCTCGTAATCTTTTACGCGGATATACGTCTTCCCGTCGCGCTGGAACTGCTCGATGCTACCGGTTTTATCCATGATGTAGCGGACGATGAGCTGGCGGTTGCGTGCGTGATCCTCTTCAAGGGTGCTCCCTTGGGGGACGCGTCGCAGCTGCAGCAAGGCGATGCGCGCCGCGGCGTCGTACATGGCTTTCGCCACTTCATCCTGATTGCCGACCAACCCCAGCTCCTTGAGCTTGGGATCCCAGACGTTCCAGAGTGCCATCAGGTCGGCGCGGGCTTCCTCGAGCGTTGAAAAATACTCTTTGAGTTCCGGTTCGGCACCGTTCTTGAGTCGGTCGCTCAGTTTCCCCGACCCGTGCCCGATGACTTCGTGCAACGCAGTCATCAAGTCCTCTGCTTCGTTGCCGTATTTTTCGTCTCGCGCAATCTCTTCCGCCGAAGAGCCAAACTCTTCGATCGTTTTATTGCCCGAGGCTTCGTTGAAGGCTCGAGTGCTGCCCGTGAACAGGAAATTCTTGGTGCCGTATTTCTCGTGGATCTCGTTCTCGTTCGGCAGGTTGTCGCCGACGGTGTTGACCTGGAAGTCGCCCGTCTCGATCAGCGTCTCGATGGCTTTGACCACCGGCGAAGTGAACGAAGTCCTCTTGTACTGGGCCTCCCATGGAGCTTTCTGCTCGAAGTACGCCGCATTGGCAGCAAGCGCTGCCATTTTGTCGCTCAGTGGCTTGTCCGTCACCGAGACAAAACTTTGCGAACTGCCCTTGGCCCCGCGCGCGTCACGGTAGATTTCGATAAATCCGTTGGCGAAATCGACCGTCGCGTCGTCCCGCACCCAGTCGGCATCAAACCGAAGCCAGTCCTTGAAATCCCCCGTCTGGTAGTAGCGGACTAAATCGCCGATCACCTGCGCCTGTTGCGGGTCGGCAAATGCCTGTGCCTTTTCCAGATAATCGATCGCTTTCTTTAGGTAGACCGCGTACAGGCCCGGAGAAATGGTGCCGTCGGGCGTGCCCGCGCGGTAGACGATCTCCTCGAGATGCCCGTCCGGTCCTTTCACCACGCGCGAATTCAAAGGATGCGTTTCATGGAAACCTTTCAGGTCTGAGAGCGACACACCTTGGTAGAAGGAATTCGAGCTGGCCTGGATGATGTCGAGACCGCCTTGGGGGCTCTTGGCTGTATCCATCGGTTCGAAGTCGGGATCGAACAGTGGTGCTCGCAGCGCCTCCAGCTCTTTTTCAAGCTCCTCGCGATTGTTCATCGGTGGCAAATCGCCGTAGGCGGTTTTCATCGCGCCGTTGTTTTGTGCCGTTAGGGCGGCCTGTTTTAAATCATCGAAACGGAACTTCGGCAGAAACTTCTGCGAGGTTTCGCTGTCGTGATTTCCGCGGTTAGCCCAGAAGAGCTCCGTGAAATCGCGAATTTGGCTCATCGTCGGGAGGGGAATGCCGGCTGGATGTGCGACGATTTCCTCCAGCAGCCGTTTCTCGCGCAATCCGTAGCTCGATAGCTGATCGTAGATGATGGGATCGACGGCGATGGCGGCTTGTGTCAGCCAGTAGGCGAGTGCCTGTTGCTTCGGATCGAGCGATCGGAAACTGTCCGCCGACAGTTTCACAAAGCCGGTATCGTCGACGCGCGCGACCAGCCCGCTCTGGTT
This sequence comes from Candidatus Acidiferrales bacterium, assembly GCA_035622155.1. Lineage (GTDB taxonomy): Bacteria > Acidobacteriota > Terriglobia > Acidiferrales > UBA7541 > Palsa-295. The sequence goes on along the minus strand of DASPVW010000035.1, from coordinate 57,929 downwards.
CGGCGGATGGGTCGCTACCTTTTGCCCCCACGCCGTAGGGAGAACTGCTAGCAGAAGTAGAAACAGCGCTCGGGCAAACTTCACTTTCATAGGACCCTCCGAAGGTATCTCATGGGGTGGAACCGGCCTCCGACACGCGAAAGACGTTCCGACAAGCTCCACCGGATCGTGCTAGGTTGTTAGCGATGACTCTGACGATGTTCCTCCCAACTTGGTTAGCAAGACCCACCGCGACCTGGACGCCCCTGATCCGAAATCTGCACGTCAGTCCAGCTATTCACCGGCTCGAAGCCATTCTACCTCTCAACCCACCCCAGGTAGAATTGCCTGTACCCGGCGCACCGTGCCGCAGATTCTTCGGTCTACCTTCGGCAGTACAAGGCGCGTTAGCCACGTTTAGCATCCTGTCCAGCCTTTGCCTATGCCCAGCCACCGCGCAAACCGTGTCGGTTCCCGGCAGCCTTGGCGAAGACCTGCGAGAATTCGTGGAAACGCCGGCGGTCTCTGGGTATGAGGGTGAGCTGGCTGAGAAAGTTCGCGCGAAGGTCGCGCTGCTTCATCCGGTTGTTGACAATCTTGGCGACGTGATCGTTACCATCGGCAGTGGTGCGCCCCATCGCCTGCTGGTTACGCCGATCGATGAGCCTGGCTTTGTGGTCAGCGCTATTACCCATGACGGTTACTTGCGCTTGCAGCGCCTTCCGCAGTCGGGCCTCCCCCTCATTTTCAACGAGCTCTATTCGGCGCAACCGGTTCGGATCGGAACGGGTTCCGGGAAATGGATCGATGGTGTTGTAGCTGGGCTCTCGGTTCACTTGCAAGCGGGGCGCGCGAACCCTCCCCCAGCGAGTGACGTCGACAATATGTACGTCGATATGGGCGCGAGTTCTGCCGATGAAGTGCGCAAGACAGGCGTGGATCTTCTCAGTCCGGTCGTGATCAACCGACGCCTTTTCAATTTGAATGATGACAAGATGGCCGGCCCATCGATCGGCGATAAATTTGGCGCCGCGGCCTTGGTTGATCTGCTGCGTGAGATCGATCCGACGAAAGTTCCAGGCAGGCTGACTGTCGCCTTTCTCGTCCAGGGGCGGATAGGCGAGCGCGGACTGGAACGCATTTTAAGCACGAATTCTTTTGACGAAATGATTTATGTAGGACGTTTGCTTCCCGGCGGCGCGATCGCGGGAATCGAGGGCGTGCATCGCGCCCCTCGCCGCGAGCCAGGCAGCGGTGTCTTGCTCGGCTTCTCGCAAACCAATGAGACGCTCTCCGGTCTGGCTGCCGATCTGAAACAGCTTGGGGACTCCCACGAGATTCCTGTCTCGGTCGATTATTCTGCAGGCCTCATTCCTGCCGGCGATCGCTCTCTCCCGCCGTTTCCCGCGAAGTGGGCGCACGCCGCCATTGCCATTTCCTGGCCCGACACCCCGGGGGCGACGCTGGCCTCGATCGATCTGTCGAATCTCGCGAAGCTGCTCAGGATCTACGTAGGCGGGCCATCGGCCGAAGCGCGCCCGGGACGGGCCTCGGTCCGCGGCTCGAACGTCGCTGAACAGCCCAAGACGTCGTCTTTGACGGAGATTCTTGAACAGTTGGTTGGCACCTACGGTGCCAGTGGCCATGAGGAGAGCGTTTCTGCCGCGATCAAACTCTTGCTGCCGCGATGGGCGAAGCCTGAGACGGACCGAGCCGGCAATCTGATCCTCCACCTGGGTACGGCGCCGGCCGGCTCGAAAACTCCCCGAATTGTTGTGATCGCCCACATGGATGAAATCGGCTTCGAGGTCCAATCGATCTCCAACGACGGTAGACTCCAAGCCGGAATGCTGGGCGGAATGGAGTTGAGCTACTACGAGGGCCACCCGATGCTGGTACACGCGTCGACGGGCGACCGGGACGCCGTCATGGAATTGCCAAACGGCTGGGACGAACCCAATTTCAAATGGCCTGCCCAATCAGCCGACGCGATCCGTGTCGATGTGGGCGCGCGCAACCCCGATGAGATCGCCAAGCTCGGCATCCAAGTCGGGGATTCCATTACCGTGCCTAAGCAATATCGCTCGCTGTTCGGGACACGCGCGAACGGCCGCAGCTTCGACGACCGGGTAGGCGCCGCCGCGCTTGTTGGGGCGGTTGGGGCGCTCGGCGGACCGCTTCCGGGTCGGGACGTCACCTTCGTTTGGTCTACTAGCGAAGAACTTGGCCTGGTCGGGGCTACCGCCTTGGCCAAGCAGCTTGCCGCCGAAGGTCGCACGCCCGATTACGTTTTTGCGGTGGACACGGTCGTCTCCTCGGATTCACCACTCGAGTCGAAACGCTTTGCCGATGTGCAGCTCGGGAAGGGCTTTGCGATCCGCGCCATCGACAATTCGAACATCGTTTCCCTCAAGTTCGTGGATCGGCTGACCGAGCTCGCGCGCACCAATCAAATTCCTTTTCAAATCGGCATCACCGGCGGCGGCAATGACGGCGCGACGTTCGTTCCTTATGGTGCCGTCGACGTCGCCATCGGGTGGCCGCTCCGTTACTCGCATTCGCCTGCGGAGGTGATCGACACGCGTGACGTGGACGCGCTCGCCCGCATGATTCGAGTCATTGCGCAGAGTTGGTAGGGCGATGTCTGCCGTTTGTTATAATCGCCCGCCATGATCGAGCCCGTTCGGGAGCAGGCGAAAAACCCCGGGTTCACGCCGCCGCGCTATATCGCGATCGAAGGGCCCATTCGCGTCGGAAAGTCGACGCTGGCGAAAGTACTTGCCGAACAAATCCATGCCCGCCGCGTGTTCGATTGCGAGGACAACCCGTTTCTTTCCGATTTTTACAAAGAACGGCCGGGCGCGGCCTTTCGCGCTCAGATGTACTTTCTCTTCGAGAGATATCGGCGTCTGACGGAAGCTGATCACCAGCCCCATCAAGCCCCCCTCGTGACTGACTTCCTGTTTGAAAAGGACAAAATTTTCGCCTACATCAATCTCGACAACGAGGAGCTGAAGCTGTACGAGAGGTATTTTGATTCGTTTGCGCCGTCCGTCCCAGGGCCCGATCTGGTGATTTACCTCCAGGCGAAACCCGATGTTCTGCGAAAGCGTGTGTCAAAAAAAGGCCATCCTGCGGAGAAGGAAATCTCGCCTGACTATCTTCAAGCCGTGGCCAGTGCATACGAACACTTCTTCTTTCGCTACTCGGCTTCGAACCTGCTCGTTGTGGACACCACCGAGATCGACTTCGTCGAACGCAGCCAGGATTTGCAGGAGCTGCTGCGTCGACTCCGGCAGCCGGTCAAAGGCACGCAGTACTTCCTTCCCTTGTGTGAGAGCGGGTAAGACCTGTTCTCGTTCCGAAGGAGGGGTGGCACTGGGTGGGGTGTCGCTTTGCGAAGGGGGATCCGGGACGAGCATGATTCGCGCCGCTGGGTGGCACCGACGCGAATTCGCGGGTAGCTCGCCCCGGAGCACTGCAGGGGGAAGCGGTTTCAAAATTCAGTTCGTCGTTGGCCCGACGAGCTGGTGACGCAGCTTGCCGAGCGTTCGGTTCACCGGGTGGCTGCGATGCAAAAACGACAGCACAGGTTCGCGGCGCGTACCGATCCTCTGCAGCGCCCGGCGAATTCGGAAATCGCGGCCCGCCGACACCAGGCCTTTTTCCAGCACCGCAATGGCGTCCTGGGTCCGACCGCACTGTTGATAGACCTCGGCAAGATTCAGGTAGAGTTGGGCGTGGTTGTGCCGCATCCCCAGTGCTTCCTGGCACAGCGATTCTCCGTCGGCGTAACGACGTTCCGCGATGGCGGCCAACAAGCCCGTATAGGAGAGGTAAAACGGATTCTTTGGGGAAACCCCGAGAGCGCGCCGAGCCGCCAACAGGGCGTCATTTGCGTTTCCGTCGCGCAGGCACTTCAGACATTCTTTGAAGTCGCTCATGCCGGCATCTGCCGGGGAGGTGGTTCCAATCCAGTGGGACATAGGCTCCTTCCGCACCCTGCACCGCCGGTTCGTGGCAGGGCGCTAAAGGGAAACTAGCGTCGGGACTTGCGGGCAGAAATAGATCGCCAGGCCAGATTTCGTTCTAGTCCGTGCGCCTGTCCCCAATGACAGGCGAAAAAATGTCGATTGTGTCGCGAAGAAAAAGCGGCACTAACGGACGAGGTCAGAGGCAAAAACGAGCCGGATGCCGCGGGCCTCTAGATGGGGGAGGCCTTCGGCGAGGGCCGCAATGGTCGTCGCGTGAGGGTGGCCGATGGCTATCGCCGAGCCATCACGCATCGCATCGCGAGCCGCGAGATCGAGTTGGGCCAGCACCGCGGTGCGCGTGGCCGTGTCGTCGAGAAAGACTTTGCGCGAAGCGGCCTGCACCCCCGAAGCTTGCGCCGCATCGCAGGCGACCGTCGCAGCGGTGGTTCGGCTGTCGATGAAAAAAAGGCTGCGCTCCCGCAGCAAGGGCATCAAGGTCTGCATGAGCGCCAGATCAGCGGTGGCGCGCGAACCTTGGTGGTTGTTGACGCCTCGTGCGTGGGGCACCGTTTCGAGCATTCCATCCACAGTGGACGCCACCTGGCTTCGATTCATGCCCACGCGCAGCTCGCCCGCCTCAGGCACCGCACCCTCGGGGCCCTCCCTTTCTGCCTCCATCGGGAGATGGAGCAGGATCTGGTCTCCACGGTGGTAAGCCTCTTCGGCAAGCTGCGTGGACAGCGGCAGATTCGGCAAGACCGAAACGGTCAGCGGAAAAGGCAGTGCCAGCAAAGAATCGGCGGCAGCGCGGTCGTGGCCCAGATCGTCGACAATAATCGCCAGTTCCGGTGCTCGCGGGGGGACTGCGGCCGGCGTCGAGTCAGGGCGCGCAGGCAGCGGCAGGATCAAATCAATCGTATGGGTGCGAACCCCGTTCCTGCTGAAATAGAAGCGAGTCACGTCGCTAGTCGGCGTTTCGTCGACAATCAACTTATGGTGTTCCGCGATCGCGCCGAGGCTCTGGGTGAAAACGTCGACTTGCGAGCGATCGTGAAGCGAGAGATAGATATAGTCTGCGACGATGGGGTCGCTGGCCCCGGTTTGCTTGACTTCCGGGCGAATCGTAATCTGCGTTGAATGATTGGTCGCTTGCTGGGCGGCGCTGACAACCTCAGCGGAGATGGCGCGGATCTCAGACTTGCGGGGGGATTTGCTTCCGCAGCCCGTCAGGGTGATGGCCGCGATAAAGCCCGCGAACAGCAGCCTTCGTCTACGCAGCTTTCCTCCAAGCGGGCCCTGCCTCCAGAATTTGGACCGCCTTTTTCACCACAGGGTCACTGACCGAACTGGAGGGAGCCGGCGGACTGGTTTCGGTCAGCTCCGCCAGATCTTCCGGCAGTGAGCGAACCTCAACGGTCGGCGTGACGCCTTCGATCGGGATTTCCTTGGCATTCGGAGTGTAGTAATTGGCGAGGGTCAAGAAAAGTGCGGAGCCGTCATCGAGCTCAATCAGCTTTTGATAAGACGCTGTTCCATAGGTGCGGTCACCGACTGTCTCACCACGGTGATTGTCGGCGATGGCACTCGCTACGATTTCGGCCGCCCCTGCCGTTCCATTGCCGATCAGCACGGTAACCGGCCCGGTCCAGACGACTTTCGAAGGATCAGCAGAGGATACCTGCGGATCGATGGTTTGTCCCTTGAGTGTGGTGATCGTTCCGGAGGAAAGAAACAGCTGAGCGGTAGCGATTCCTTCTGGATCGCTTCCCAAGGCGCAATCACGCAAATCCAGGATCAACTTGTGGGCACCCTGATGATCGAGTTGGATGAGTCGCTCGCGAATCTGCTTGGTTTCGCCCGGTTCGAACACGGGGACATGCAAGTAGGCAATGTCGCCTTCCAACCTATCCTCGACCAGCTTCGGAGAAGCCAGCTTGTCCAGTGTAAGTTCCATGTCCTGCGGTTCGGTCTTGCCGCGGCGGATGACGGAAAGCTTCACGGTCGTACCTGGGTCGCCACTTAGCAAAAGCTGAGCCTGCTCGATGGCCATTTGCGCGGTCGTGAAACCGGCGATCTTTTCAAGGACATCCCCCAAATGCAGGCCGGCCTTTTCGGCTGGGCTGTCCGGTAGAGTGGAGATCACGCTGATATAGCCGAAGCGCTTGGTCAGGGCCAGGCCCGCGCTGGCCTTGTCGGCGGCGGCGCTTTTTTGCTTGTAGTCGGAGTACTCGAGTGGGCTGAGATAGCTGGACTGCGGATCGAGCGAATCGAGCAAGCCGTGAAGGGCGCCATTGGTCACTTGGGGCAGGTTAGGCTGGTCCACATAATCACGCTGGATGTGCTCGAGGACCTCGGTATAGACCGTGAGGGCACGAAAGGCCTTCTCATCGGAGGACCGGCCACGTACGTAACCGACGGCCACGAATCCGAAGACGACAGCCGAAAGCGCGACGACAATTTTCTTGGTGAGAGAACTCATACCGTACCCTTCTGTTCGTTGGAAACCTGATTGCCAGGCCGCTCCGCGCGACGTGCCATTATAGCACCAGCCTTGCTTGCATCGTCGGATTTGGCGGGCAGCTGGGACCCCCGCTATTTGTGCACAAGGGGACGCGTCGTGGGGACGCTGAGAAAATCGCTGTCGGAAAGCGGGACGGCGGCGGTGATGTAGGTTTGCGAGATGCGATCCTGCCAGGTGAAGCGGTCGTCATCCCACAAGGCCCAAACAAATCCGAGCGTCAAGGTCGCGCCGGCCAGAAGGTACCCAAAACTGCGCCAGACGAGTTGACGCGTGTCAGGAAGACTGCCATCGAGGCGCACCACCGAAAGGTTTAGAAACTGCATGCCAGGAGTTGCTCCGGCCAAGGTGGTGAAGAGAGCAAAATAGAGCCCATAGAAGAGGTAGAAGATCACCAGGTAAATGACGGCGGTCGTCTTGTCGATGGCAACCTGCCCCCCGAGCGACCGGAATAATCCCAGAAATCCCGCACACGTTAGGCCCAGGAAAAGCACATCGATCAGGCCCGCCCAGCGTCGCTGGGCGAGGCCAGCGACGGGAACCAGCGCGGTTTGCGGGTGCCCCCGCTCGTCGGCCGTGCTCGAAAAGTCCAGCTCGGGCTGAATGCGGATTTCCACGCGCTCGTTCTGGCGCTGGCGCAACAGGGGACGCGGTCGCGGGCGTTCGCGTACTGCTTCTTCGACATCGATGGCTCGACGTTCCTCGAACGGCAGTCCGGACTGAGAGTCATCCAGGCGCAGGTGCCCGCGGCGCTCGCGGTACTGCTGAAGGCGACGGGAAACCTCTCGGCGCCATTCGGGCTCACCCGCGTCTGCGGGGGCGGCGGAACGGGTTTCGGCAGAAGCGTTGCAGAATGAGCACTTCTCAGTGTCATCCAAAAGCAGGGCGCCACAGTTCGAGCAGATGCGTATCACGCGTCCATTTTGCGCCGCGGAGGGTTGAATGGAACAACGGGATCATAGCACGCCGCCCGTGCGACTCGTGCCAGCCACCGTCTGATTGGTGTCACTTATCGGATACCTGCGGCTGTGGCCTGAGTGTTGGGCGCCATCGTTGCGCCCGATTGCGAGCGCGGGGACCACATGTTAGGCTCAGCTTTCTTTTTCTGAGCTTTTTCCGGGGAAATGCCGAACGCCATTTGGTCGCAATCGGTGCTGAGAGTTGCTTGTGGCGTTGTGCTGTTTTCTGTTTCGCTCGTCGTTGCACCCACCACGCTCGGCCAGGCGAAGGGGAAGACCTCGCCGGTTGAACTCACGGGCGGGGGCGAGGCCACGTTGGAAGCGGACCAACAACGCGCGGTGGGGAAGGTTTTCTATGCCGATGGCCGGGTTGAAGTGCGCTACCAGAATACGAGGCTCCGCGCGGACCACGTTGAGTATGACAGCGAGCGGCAAATCGTCATCGCGCGCGGACATGTCCAACTCGATTACCTGACGCAGCATGTGGAAGCTGCCGATGCTCGCTACGAACTGAAGACGGGCCGCGGCAGTTTCCACGAGGTGACGGGTACCTTTGCCTTGCAACGGCGCCCTTCGCCGACACTCCTAGTCAGCCCGAACCCCCTTTATTTTCAAGCCGTGGAAGCGGATCGGCTGAACGAGAACACCTACCAGATCTACAAGGCATGGATCACGGTATGCGATCCCGCTCATCCCACGTGGAAGTTCTATGCTCCGAAGGCCAGGGTTCGTCTCCAGAAAAATGTGCAGATCGAGGATGGAAACTTTCGGATTCGGTCGGTTCCGATGATCTATTTACCCTATGCCACGCTGCCCGCCGAGCAACGCCGCGAGTCCGGATTCATGATTCCTATCGTCGGCGATACGTCGCAAAAGGGCTTCGTGCTGGGAGACTCGTTCTACTGGGCTCCTTTCGACTGGATGGACACGACTCTGGGCGCCGCTCTCTATACCAGCCGTGGGTGGGCGCAAAGGGGCCAGATACGCATGCGCCCGTGGGAAGGAACGCAGCTCGAGTCGAGCTACTACGGAGTGGTCGATCGTGGTCTTACCCAGCAGAACGCCCCGACGCTTTATCAGGGCGGGCACGAGGCCAAGCTGCTGTTTACTTCGCAGCTCGCCGATGGCTGGCGCGCCGTAGGCGATCTCGATGAGCTTACCTCTCTTCAGTTTCGTCTCGCATGGATGGAAACGATCAAAGAAGCGGTAAACTCCGAGGTGATCAACACGGCCTTTGTACAGAAAAATTTTGACGGATTTAGTCTGGGCCTAGCAGGGCTCAGTTATCAGAACTATTTTAGCGCTTCGCCGCAAACCTCCATCACGCTGAGGACCGCTCCGCAGTTGTGGTTCAGCTCGGTGGATCAAGCCTTTTTTCGCCGGCTCCCGTTTTATTTTTCTTTCGACGCGTTTACCGGAGCCCAGAGCCGAAGCGAAAACGTGACACCCTTCGCTACGCCGCCCTTTGTCCAGCGCAGCGAATTGGCCCCGAGCGTAACGATCCCCCTGCACTTCGGTCCGTGGCTGGACGTGACCTCAAACTTTACGTTTCGCTCCACCTCCTACGGCGGCCGAATGCAGAACAACACCTATATTCCGCAGGGTTTCTTTCGCAACACCGAAGAGCTGTCGATCGATATCCGGTTGCCGGTTCTGGAGCGCATCTGGGATGAGGGCGACACGAAATACAAGCACGTCATCGAGCCCTACCTCACCTATCGGTACGTGAGCGGTGTGAACGATTTCGCCGAAATTCTGCGCTTCGATGAGGATGACACCCTGACAGACACAAACGAGATCGAGTACGGCGTCACGCAGCGCCTGTTCCGCCGAACCAGCGACGACGGCGCCGAAGAGTTGGTCACCTGGCACCTGGCCGAAAAGTACTTCTTTGATCCCACGTTTAATGGTGCGCTCGTCCCGGGACAACCGAACGTTTTCCAAACGACCGATCTGTTCACACCATTTGCGTTCGCCGACGAGCCGCGCCATTTCTCGCCGATTATTAGCGATTTGAAGATTGAACCAGGCAAGCGATTCGATACCCAGTTTATCGTCAACTACGATCCGACGATTGACCGGCTGACGGCCATTGGTGAACTGCTCAAGCTCAAACCGTACAAGGACTCATTTCTGGTCCTGTCCCACTTTTCCGTCCTCAACCTGCCGAACAATCCGCAACCGCCTCCTCCCAATTTCCAGCAGCGGTCGAATCAAGTGCGTGCGCTTTCCGGATACGGAGATCCAAACCAGCACGGCTGGAACTTCATCTTCGGTGCGAGCTATGACTTCACAGCCGGGGCGTTTCAAAACCAGATCGCCGAGGCCGGTTACAACGGCTCCTGTTGCGGATTTGGGTTCGAGTACCGACGCTTCTCGTTCGGCACGATCCGCAATGAAAACCAGTACAGCGTGATCTTCCGCGTGGCCAATATTGGGTCGGCCGGGAACATGCGGCGCCAGGAGAAAATTTTCTAAACGACATGACCGTGCGCTCCGAATCCGAGCTGGCGTTTTTGTCCATCGAGCAGGCGGCGGCCCTGTTGCGCCGGCGGGAAATTTCCCCCGTCGAGCTTGTCGACGCCGCACTGGCACGGATGGAGCGGAATGCGAACCTGCACGCATTTCTAACGATCCTCACCAACGAGGCGCGCCAAAACGCAAAACGGGCCGAGCGGGTCATTCGCCGCGGGGAGGCGCGCAGCCCCCTTCACGGAATCCCTGTTTCGCTCAAGGACAATTTCTGGACCCGGGGCATTCGCACAACGGCAGGCTCGAAAATTCTCGCTGACTTCGTTCCCACCCAAGACAGCCTGGTCGCAAAATCTCTTGCCGAAGCCGGGGCCATCCTGCTGGGAAAAACGAACATGCACGAGTTTGCCTACGGCATCACCGGAGAGAATCCGCACTACGGCAGTTCGCGGAATCCCTGGGCGCCCGAGCGGGTCTCGGGCGGATCGAGCGGAGGTTCGGCGGTGGCTGTAGCGACCGGAATGGGATTGGCTTCCGTCGGTACGGATACCGGCGGCTCGATCCGCATTCCGGCCGCGCTGTGCGGTATCGTGGGGCTGAAACCCACATTCGGCCTGGTCAGTGTGGAAGGCGTCGTGCCGCTGGGCGTGAGCTTTGATCATGTGGGGCCGCTGGCGCGAAGCGTAACTGATGCCGGGATCGTGCTCGAGGCCATCGCCGGCAAAGATCCACGAGGCAAGACGCGGCCAAGCCATCGAGCGCTCCATCCAAGTCGGCCTCGTCGATTCCGGCTTGGCTGGCCGAAGGATTTTTTCTTCGAGCGCATTCATTCCGAAATACGAAGCGCTATCGAGGCCGCGGCCAAGACCTTTGAGACGCTGGGCGCGCGCATCGAAGAGATTGGCTTGCCGAACCTCTCGACAGCCGTAGATCACGCAACGAACGTCGTGGTCGTCGAGGCCAACTACTACCATGAGTCACAGGGCTACTATCCCTCGCATGCGGAAGACTACGGTGACGATGTGCGTGGGCACCTCGAATGGGGTCACACCGTTCGCGCGGTCGATTATCTCGGTGGTCTGGAAGCCAGGCGCAAAATTACAGAGGACTTCACGCGAGCCTTCGACAAGGTGGACGTGATTCTCGCGCCCAGTTCGCCGATTTCTGCGCCGCCGATTGGCCAGGGACAGGTTCGGATTGCGGGAGAGCGAGAGACCACGGTGCGAGCCGAACTGCTCCGGCTGACGCGGCCAGCCAACATAACCGGCCTCCCCGCGATTTCGATTCCCTGTGGGTTCACCTCGGAGGGGCTGCCCATCGGCTTGCAACTGACGGGACCGCAATGGGGCGAGGCAGGATTGCTGTCGATTGCGCGGGCCTACGAAGAAGCCACCGATTGGCACGACGCTCATCCCGCTCTCGGCTGAGCCGCACGCCCCATCAATGCTGTGACGCCATCGTCGGTAGCGCGCCCTTCTTTGTGAGAAGCCATTGGCCGAGGACGAATCCGATTCCTCCGACGGCCAAACCTGCGAGAACGTCGGCCACATAGTGATAGCGCCCATAGACCGTCGCCACGCACATACTCACAAAAAAAGGTAGAGTGATCCAAAATAGCCAACGGCGGTAGTGCCACGACGCGATCAGGGCCACGATCGATCCGGCCACGTGCGCGGACGGAAATGCTGCCCCGTGCACGCGCGCCAGTCGTTCGATCAAGTTGATCAGTGCGGTCGAGTAGCCACCGGTCAAAGGCTTTGCGTTGAATGCCGCGAGTGAAAAGTAGGGGCTTTCAACAGGCAGCAGAATGGAAATCACATACACCGAATAGTGCGCGATGGCGGTGGAAACCATCACGGTCCAGAACCTCGGTCGCTCGCCGTTGGCGTACAAAATCGCGGGCAATAGGATGAGATAGAGGAAATACGTCATGTAAGCAAACTGCATGTAGTCGTTGAGTCGGGGCGATGCAAACTGGCCGAGCCATACCGATGGGTGCGCGCCGGCGAGGTTGTAGTCGAATGCCACAAAAACGCGGTCGAACCATCCAGGGAAGATCGCGTGCACCAGGCTGCCAAGCTCTTCAAAAAGGAAAAGATAAAGTGGCAGTGGATACCAATGGCGTGCAAAACGTACGATTTCGTTCTTTGAGTGGGCGGCCGCTCTCACGAGCCAGACGATGGTTGCTGCTATTGCGCAGTGCACTCCGAGCGAGCGCATGGCATGAGGAATGTTGGAGTGAAAGCGTATGGAGAGGCCGCAGAGCCAGGCTAAATACAGAAACGTCACCCACTCAAACGCGCCTGACGCCCGGGCAGTTTCACCCAACCAGACGGAGAATGAAACCGCCGCCCCGTTCGCGCTCGCCCCAACCACTCCCGAGTGGGGCGATTCAGCATCCGATATGCTCATCGTAGTTCCTTGGCCGCAAGATCCAAGCGCGCAAGCGGGGTCGGTGCCGCGGGTCTCCAATCGCATACAGGCCAGCCTTCGCTCGAAGCGATCTGGCGCAGCCGAGCGGGAGGATTCACAGCCACGCGCCGCCCGACAGAATCCAGCATGGGCAAATCACTCATCGAGTTTCCGTACGCGTAGCTCTGCCACAGAGAAAGGCCGAATCGCGCTGCCAGATTCCGTACCGCGCGCCCCTTTTCTTCGCCGCTCAGATGGGCGCCGCTGATGCGACCGGTCCAGCAGCCCTGACGCACCTCCAGTTGCGTGGCGACGGTTCCGACGGGTCCGGGCAGTCGTCGCGCGAGGACATCGGCCAGGCAATCGAGCGTGCCGCTGACGAGAAAAACGCGATGCCCCTGACCCCAATGCCAGGTCATGCGTTCCCGCGCGGCCGTATAGAAAAGCGGGGTCTCATCGGCCAGCGATTGTTCCCACTCGGCTGCGAGCGAAGCTCGGAGTCCGCCGAGGTAGTGTTTGTTCCCGACCGTTGCGCCGCGCCGATCCGCCACGATGGTCTTCGCAAAATGAACCAACCAACGAGCGATATCGCGCGTGACGAGTTCGTCGCGTGCCAGCAGGAAAGCGATAAAGCGCCATTCAAGCGAAGGCGGCCCCAGCAGCGTGCCGTCCAGGTCAAAGAAGGCGCCGATTTTCTCCGGCGCCATCATCGACTCAACATCACGGCAGCGCTTTTGGGCACGCGTTGCTGGCCCAGAAGATACTGCCGGCCTTCCCACAGCACCGGAATCGCGCGCACGAAGCAAAACATCACTGTTAGCAAGGTGATGGCCTGCGCAGTGGCAAGCGGCCAGGTCGCGCCCGTCGGACCGAAGCATCGGCCGAGCTCGGTCGCAGGTATGTCTTGGACAGCCAGCAGAAACCCTAGGTAGCAGAAGCAAATGCATTTCAGCGCGGCGTAACCAGCTCGACTTGTTCGGGAAGCGACCAGGCTTCGCCCCCACCTGGCCCCGGCTAGCGCTGCCGGGCCGAACCCCGTCCGAGCGGCGAGTCCTGCCAGAAAGTCCGTCAGTGCTCCGCGTACGAAAAACAGCACCGGGACCCACAGCGAGACCAATCCCCTCGCGGCGAAGCACATGAAGAACAAGTTCTCGACCAGGCGATCGCCCAAAATATCGAACTTCGCACCGAGAGCCGTCTCCAGGCCGCGCCTACGCGCCAAGTATCCATCGACGCCATCCAGCGCTAGGGCTGCGACAGTCAGGACGACAGCGGTAAGATCGACGACGAACAAGTGCGTGCCCCAACTGAACAACCCGACCGCCAGGAACGCGGTGAATATTCGGGCGACCGTCACCTGGTTGGGTGTCACGCACACCTCCTTAGGAGAATTCCTACGAGCCCGCACCGCAACCGGCCAATCGTCTGACCGGCTGCGGTTCCAGCGGCGGGCCCGCTCTACCGACAACGCATGCGAGCTGCCATTGAGGTCGCGGATGGTGACACTGATTTTTCATTCACTTAGCAAGCTTGGACTCTTACTCGCCGTTCCCCAGACGGATGATTTCGTTGGCACGTGTCGTGTTTCGCCTGCGCCTGCTCGTATCCTCTAGAACCAAACTGAGGTACGATGCGTCTAACCGTTGTGCTGGAATAGGGTTTCGACGGGGTCCGCGAGGACAACCAGCTCGACCAGTGAGGGATTTGGATGGCAGCCTTTGCGTTTTGGGTGTTTCTTGCGGGATTGATTTCATTCTTATCACCATGCGTCTTGCCCCTGGTGCCTGGATATGTGTCGATGCTTTCCGGCGTGGGCGTTGAGCAACTCAAGGAGGGACAGGGTTCCAGCGGCAAGCTACTTAGCTCTGCTTTCGCCTTCGTGATTGGTTTCTCGGCGGTGTTTATCACCATGGGGGCCACGGCCAGCGCGGTCGGTGCGTTTTTGCTGAGAAATCGAAATCTGCTCGCTCCCATCGCCGGCGCATTGATTATTCTTTTCGGACTGCACTTAATTGGCTGGCTGGTGAAAATCTCGGTCCGCGTGGGCCTGGTCGTTGGAATCGTCCTTGTCGTGATGGGGCTCATTCTGAGCCTACAGACGGAATCCCACTTCGTTCTCAAGCCGGTGCAATTCTATGCAGCCGCCTTGATCTTCCTGTTCGGGCCTTCTTTGACGCGGTGGCTAAACCGCGATGTGCACCTACGCAACGTGGGTGGAAATCAGCCGGGTATGGTCAGTGGATTCTTGCTGGGATTTGCCTTTGCGCTCGGATGGACGCCATGCATCGGGCCCATCCTGACCAGCGTGCTGGCGATCGCTGCGATGCGCGAAAAAGTTACCGAAGGCGTTGTGTTACTGATGTTCTACTCAGCGGGCCTGGCCATTCCCTTTCTGCTGACCGCGGTGGGTATTGGTCGTTTCCTCAAGTTCTACCAAAAGTTCCGCAGGCATCTTCACACGGTGGAGGTCTCGAGCGGTGTTCTCCTACTGGCGATCGGCGCGCTGATTTTTGTGAACGGGTTGACATACCTCTCTGGGACGTTAGGACGTCTTAACCCGGAGAACCTCCTGGGTAGCATGAGAGGCCACGCCCCGGTTGGCGACGTCGTCGCTAGCTCCCCCTCCCACGTGGCGTTGCTAGACGAGCCCGACGTTACCTTCAAGAATTTGCAGGGTGGCGAGGTTCCTCTGGCGAGCCTCAAGGGCAAGGTTGTTCTCCTGAATTTCTGGGCTACTTGGTGCGAGCCCTGCCGCAGTGAAATCCCTGTGCTGATTGGTCTACAGGACAAGTACAGCGGCCGAGGTTTTACCATGCTGGGTGCCTCGATGGACGAGGATGGGGAGAAGGCGGTCGATCCTTTCGTTCATACGACCGAGTTCAACGTCGCCGGCCAGCAGCGAATCATGGATTATCCGATCGTGCTAGGCACCGACGCTATTGCCGACAAATTCGGCGGTCTGCTCGGCATGCCCACCAGCTATCTGATTTCGCGCGACGGTAAAATCGTTAAGAAATATATCGGTGTCGTGAACGAAGTTCAGATCATCCAGGACGTCGAGAGCCAGCTATGACCACAGCCTGGGGATCGCTCACAGCCCTGGTCGTATTTCTCACGTCGATGGGAACTCAGGTTGGGATTCGGGCGCAGGAGGCTACGCCACAAAGCCCGGCATCGGTGGTAAAGACAAAAGTGTACGCATCGCTGGATCCTGTGCCCCGCGGCAAGGAGTTTCAAGTCGCCGTGGTGGTCGAAATCGCCAGCGGCTACCATATGAACTCACATAAGCCGCTCGATTCCTATCTGATCCCCACCACGCTTACTCCTCAGCTGCCCGCGGGCTTGACGCTAGTCGACACGATCTATCCGGCCGGCAAGAACCTCAAATTTCCCTTCTCTCCGGACAAGCCGCTCAACGTGTACACCGAAAGCGTGACGCTGCGAATGCGCCTTACGGCCGGGGAAAGCGCAGCCTTGGGCCAAACCTCCGTTCCGATGACCTTGCGCTACCAGGCCTGCAACAATTCGGCCTGCCTACCGCCGGTGAAGGTTCCCGTGACCGCTGAGATCAAAGTGGCCGCGGCGGGCACAAGCACTCGCGCCGAACATCCTGAGATCTTCTCCGCTTCGTCGAAATAAATCGTCTTTCCAAATCAGTTCGCTTTTTTGTGAACCGTGGACCTGAGGCGTTTGCTAGCGGTTTGCGACCGCTGGTACGGCGTGGCGGAGTCGCTTGACAACTCGGTCGCGACCGAGCACGACCATGGTATCAAACAGCGGTGGGGCCACCGCGCGGCCCACAAGGGCTACGCGCGTAGCATTGATCAGAAGACCGGCCTTCACACCTTCGGCCGCAGCAAGACTACGCAAGGTCGTGTCACAGGCGTCGTGGTTCCATTCCGGAAGCGCCGCAAGGCGATCAGCGAGCTTTTCGAGCATCGCCGGCAGGCGCTCGTCCTTCCAGAATTTCTCACACGCTTCGGGGTCGTAGGTGAAATCATCGGTGAAAAAAGCGCGTGCCCAGACCGTAAAGTCGCCAAGCAGGCGCGTGCGCGGGCGAATCAAGTCCACCGCACGTCGAAACCAGGCGCGGTCCTGGCTGGCCTGGGAGTGATCCCACAGGCCGGCGCGCTTCAGCTCTGCTTCGACATACGGCAGTAACTCCTCCACCGGCGGCTTCTGCAGATATTGCGTATTGAACCATTCGAGCTTAGCGCGATCGAAGATCGCGTTCGTGCGACTTACGCCGGCAAGCGAGAATCGCTCGATAATCTCGGGGGTGCGCAGAAACTCCGAATCATTGCCAGGCGACCACCCCAGCAGCGCCAGAAAATTTCGAAACGCCTCGGGAAGGAATCCTTCTTCGCTATACGAAGTGACACTGGTAGCGCCATGGCGCTTGGAGAGGCGCGTGCGATCCGGGCCCAGGATCAGAGGGACATGAGCGAAAACCGGCGGGGTCGCTTCGAGAGCCTGGTAGATCATCGTCTGCTTTGGCGTGTTGGAAAGGTGATCCGCACCGCGGATGACGTGCGTGATGCGCATGTCGATGTCATCCACCACCACACTCAACTGATAGGTGGGAAGTCCATTTGAGCGCAGCAGGACGAAATCCTCGATCTCGGCATTGGGCAGTTCGCGTGGACCAAAGACAGCGTCCTCAAACCGTGTGGTGCCCGTCGTTGGGACATGAAAGCGGATGGCCGGTGTGATCGCTTCACGTTCGCGTCCGGCGCGCTCGGAATCGCTCAGATGCCGACAGGCACACCGAGCTGCTTTCGCTGCCTTCGGGCCCTCCTCATCGCCTTCACCGCCTTGCTCTTGCGAATCGATACCACTCCAGGTAGTGGCCTTGCAGTAGCAGGGAAAGGCGTGGCCGCCTCTAAGCAGGCGGTCTGCCGCTTCTCGATAAAGGGAAAGGCGCCGCGATTGAAAGAACGGTCCTTCGTCCCACTCGATTCCCAGCCACTGCAAGCCCTGGAGAATTCCTTCGACAAGCTCGGGACGATTGCGCTCTATGTCGGTGTCCTCAATGCGCAGCAGCAGGCTACCGCCTTCATGCCGAGCAAAAAGCCAGTTAAAAAGCGCGGTTCGCGCACCACCGACGTGCAGATAACCGGTTGGTGAAGGCGCAAAGCGAACGCGAGGCTTTTCCATCGAGTTTTTTCCCTTCGCAGCACTCATCTTAGCGAAAGGCGAAATCAAAATCGAGCGATCGGGGGTGCAACTGCATGAGCCGACACGATTTGGTACCCGCGTACTGTTGACCTGGGCGCGGCTGGGTCCGATGATGATCTAGCTCACCGCAGGGAGTTTCTCCAGGACCGCTCGAGAGGTTGACCTCCACGAAACTTGGGGCGTTGGACCCCAAAGACGAGCACCGATTTTCTGCTATTCTCTGGCGACATGCCCCAAGACATGGATAGGGAGCTTTGAGTTGGTAAGCCATTCTGCTTCCGTCATAAGCTTTCAGGTTAGCACATTCTTGCTGGCGGCTTTTTTCTTCTCCCTGTACGGTCGGAAGCGTCAATCCTATCTGCTTGCCTGGTCGATCGCCTGGCTGCTGATGTGCTTGTCTTTCGTGGTCCGCAACGGCGTGCCGTTGGTTCCGGCCGGCCCGCTTCGCCTCTGGTACCGCACCCTGGATGAGTGGCTGATCGCGCTTTCCGCCTTAGCCTTTTATTGTGCGGCGCGGCTGTACGTGCGGTTGTCGATTCCGGTGCGGACGGTGGCCGCGGCCGGGGTCCTTTTGGCCGTTTGGTCCGGGCTGCACGTGCACGGGGTCACCAGCGTCACCGTAGGTCTGGGAGTCGGGCTCATCTATTTTGTCGTGGGGTGGACGTTTTGGAACGAAGGGCACAGGCAAGAAGCTCGCGCCGACGTGCTGATGGGCCTCACGTTTTTCGTCTGGGGCAGCTTCAACCTTTTCCTCGTAGTGCAGCCCCGGCTCAATCTTTTCTCCGGAGCTGACTTGGTTCCGGCGCTGCAGCTGCCGGAGATGTTCGCCTGCGTGCTGATGGTGATGTCGGTGTACGAAGAGGAGCGGCGGCGTGTGGAGCGAAACATGCTGGCGCTGTCGAGCTTGAACCTGGTGACGTCGGGTTTCGTGGGCGGCGAGATTGAGCAGATGCTATCGCAGGCGCTCGAGCGAGTTCTCAACGTCGTCCGTATTCCGGCCGGCGCCTTGTGCTTGTTGCAGGCGGACGGGAGCGGGCCGACATCGTTGATCGTGACAGGAATGAGCGACACCTTCCCTACCGCCATGCAGCGGTCGAATTTCGATGGGTACTTCATCAATCTGGTGGCCCGTCTCGGCGGGCTCGTCGTGTTTCGCGATTTGACGCGCCAGGCGAGCTGGGAAGCGCTCGAGAAGGAGGAGTCGTTTCGGCAGGTGCGGCAGATTCTTCTCTCTCAGAAACTGCGCACGGTTGTGGGCATTAGCCTGCAGGCGAAGGAGCGAGTTTCCGGCGTGCTGCTTCTCGGGACACCGGATAATCGCAGCTTCACGCCGGCCGAGCGACGGTTGCTACTGGCCCTGGGCCAGCAGATCGGTATGGCCGTTGAAAACAGCTACCTGATCCAGCAAACCTCCCGGCGCACCGAAGAGCTCCATGTGCTCAATGAAATCGGCCGTGTTTTGAGCTCGACGCTCGATCTGGACACGCTGCTCGAGCGCGTCTATGCGGAAATGCGCCGCGGAATCGACGTGGACAGTTTCTTCATCGCCTTCTATCAGCCAAAATCCGGCGAGGTCCGATTCGAAATCGAGGTGACCGACGGTGAGCGGCTTCCGAAACGCACGCGCCCGGCGGGCAATCACATGGTGGAGTACATCGTTGGTTCGGCTCTGCCGCTTCTGATTCGTGAGCATTACCAGGAGGAAACGGCACGCCTGGGATTCCAGCCTCTGCGGTCGGTTGGCTCGATCTGTGCCGTTCCGTTGGTTCTCTACGACCATCCGGTCGGTGTGATGGCTGTGCACAACGCGCGAGAGCGAGCTTTCGATCAGGGGCACGTGGAGTTTCTCCGCGTGCTAGCCAGTGAAGCCGTCATCGCCATTGAGAACGCCCGACTCTTTGCGGCAGAGCAGAAAAAGGCGCGCCAGCTCACATTGATCAACAATGTTTCAAGCCATGCCATCACGACGCTGGATCCCAGCGAGATGCTGGCCAAGATCACCGCAGAAATGGGGAAGGATCTCGGATACGATCACATTGGGATCGCCATCCTTGACTATTCCACAAAGGAACTTGTGATCAAGGCCGTAGCGGGCAAGTGCCGCGAAGCCGTCGGCCGTCGGATTCTCCTCGGTGAAGGTTTGGTCGGTCAGGTAGCGCGCAGCGGGCAGATAAGCATCGTTCGCCAGGCAAGCGCGTCCACGCTGCGGCTGCTGCTTGACAGTTCGGCGGCTGGAGCGGCGCTCCCGGTAACGTACGGTGAACAGTTTCTGGGCGTTCTGTACGTCGAATCTGCGGAGCCCTTCGATTTCCCTCAGCAAGATGTCCTGTTGCTGCGAACGCTGGCCGATCTATTCGCCGGCGCCCTCCACAATGCCTTGACATTCCAGAAGGCCCAAGAGCAGGCCATCACCGATGGGCTGACGGGTGTTAAGACGCACCGCTTCCTGATGGAAGCGCTCTCTTCGGAGTGGAAGCGGTCGACCCGCGCGAACCGGCCTCTGGCGCTGGTCCTGATGGATCTAGACCACTTCAAATTCGTAAACGACTTTTACGGTCACCTCGAAGGTGATGTTGTCTTGCAGCGCGTGGGTCATATCCTCGAGCAGAACTGCCGCCGCTCGGATGTGGTGGCCCGCTACGGCGGCGACGAATTCGTGATCCTCATGCCGGAAACGAGCGTCGAACAGGCCCGCCAGCTTGCCAACAAGCTGCGCGGGTGGATCGCTTCGGACCCACTCTTGCGGGATAAGAACATCACTGCCAGTTTCGGCATCGCTGCGTTTCCCGTGCATGGTGCGACGCCCCAGGAACTTATTCAGGTCGCCGATTCATCGATGTATCTCTCCAAGCATCAGGGTGGCAACTCGGTGTCCAGCGCCGAGCAAGGTGATTTGAGCGAGCGTAAGCGCTGGAAGAAGGACGTTCTCGAGGCCTATCTCGGCGTCACGCTGAAGCGCCTGTTCGCAACGGGCCCCGAAGCCTTTGAGGAGATTTACCGTCGCCTGGAGCAGTTCACGCGCTCACTCTACGAACAGGGCTCGGATGTTTCCGGAGATGCCTTGCCGCCCGTCGTGGTCGAAACGGTCACTTCACTGGCCTTTGCCATCGATGCCAAGGACCACTACACGCAGGGACATTCGCAGAAGGTTTCCGCCTATTCGGTGATGATCGCGCAGGCACTCGGACTTTGTCAGGCCGACATCGAAGAGATTCGTCTTGCCGGACTGCTGCATGACATCGGAAAGGTGGGCATTCCGGAGGCCATTCTCAACAAATCCGGGCCGCTGGATGCCGACGAGTGGGAAACGATGAAGACGCATACCGACTTGGGCGCGCGAATTCTCGAGCCGCTTCGACCCATGGTCCGCATTCGCGAGATGGTCCGCCACCACCACGAGTTCTTCGACGGATCCGGCTACCCGAAGCACCTGGAAGGCGAGCACATTCCCCATGGCGCACGCGTGATCGCTGTCGCCGACGCCTACGACACGATCACCTCCGAGCGCACCTACAAAAAAGCTCGGACGCCGGAGGACGCCTTTGCCGAATTGGAGCGCTGCGCAGCCAACCAGTTCGATCCGGAAATCGTTCGCGTCTTCGTCGACACCATGCGCCGCGCCCCTCGACCGACCGTCGAAGCGGGCGCGGAGGTCTCGCTACGCTCGGGCAGCGAGACCAGCTAGCTTTTCCTCCCGCCATTGGCCTCTGCTGCTTCCAGCGTTACCCTTGGCCCCCAATCCATATCCCCACCGCAAACACCAGCAATCCTCCCACAATCACCTGCAGCGCCGAGGAAAGAAGCGGTGTGTCCATGTAACGATGCCGCACGTAGCTGATGACCGCGAGTTCGACGGCTACCACGAAGACTGCCACGACAAATGCCAGGTGAAAACTCGAGATTAGGAACGGCAGCGTATGCCCCAAGCCCCCAGCCGTGGTCATTAGACCGGTGACCGATCCGCGAATGATAGGTCGGCCACGTCCGGTGAGCGAGCCATCGTCGGAGAGCGCTTCGGCAAAAGCCATCGAAATCCCTGCGCCCACCGATGCCGCCAGGCCCACTAAGAACGCATCCCAGCTCTTGTGGGTGGCGAAAGCGGCTGCAAAGATCGGCGCGAGCGTCGAGACCGACCCGTCCATCAGTCCCGCCAGGCCTGGCTGGACTACCTGGAGCATGAACATGCGGCGGCTGGATCGATCCTCCTCCGCACGCTCGCCCGAAGCTGCCTGCTCCTGCTTTAGCGTTTCTGCGAAGTCAAAGTGCTGGCGCTCCACCTCGGCCAGATCTCCCAGCAGTTGTCGCGTCGAAGCATCGGATGTTTGTTCCATAGCCCGCTGATAGAAGCGCAGCGTTTCCGCCTCCATGATTTCTACTTGCTTGCGAACGACGTTGATGCCGAGGGGGCGCACCAGCCAAACCGGCCGCCGCTCGAGAAACCCCTTCACATCCGTGCGACGGATCAAGGGAATGTGGTCGCCAAAGCGCTGGCGATACATCTCAATCAACCTTTGCCGGTGGCGCGATTCTTCCGCCTCCATTTCTGCGAAACTCTTGGCCGTGGCAGGATAGGTTTCTCGCAATCCCTCCGCGAAATCGCCGTACACGCGGCTATCTTCCTCCTCGAGTTGAATTGCCAGCGCCAGGATTTCGCGCTCGCTAAGCTTGCGGAAGCTCTTCTTGGCCATACGCGACGCTCCTTACTGCGCGCTTCTGCTTGGCATTACACCGGGGGGGCTTTTGAGCACCGACGACGGGCCCGAGCTGGCCATCGGTGAACGGAAGGATTATAGTGTGCCGCAATGAAAGGATGAAGACTATGAAGTTACTCCATTGGACGCGAAGATTCTCCCGCCGCGGTTTTCTGGCTCGCGGGGTGGCGGCTGTGGCCGCGGTTGCCACACGTGGCGGGCGAGTCGTTGCCGAAACCGCTGCGCCCGGGAACCTTACGGCCGAAGAAGTGCGCACGCTTAGGAAATTTACGCGCGACCTGTTCCCGCATGATCGCCTCCATGACTCCTTCTATGAGCGAGCCGTCAAGCCTCTTCTGGAAGAGGCGGCGAACGACGGAGCCACCCGGCAGGTGCTGGTCTTGGGAGTCGGCCGACTCAATCAATGGGCTCACCAGCTTGCCAGCAAAGCCTATGCGGATGTGGAGGACGAAGAAAAGCGTGTCGCTATCGTCAAGCGTATCGAAGTCGATCAGTCGGCGTCGGCCGAATTCTTTCACAAAGTGTATAGCACCACGATCGTGTCGCTCTACAACCAGCCGGAGGTTTGGCCGCTGTTTGGCTATGAAGGTCCGTCCTCGGCCAAAGGCGGCTACCTCCATCGCGGGTTCAACGATCTCAACTGGTTATGAGCACCCTATGCCGGCAAAATTCGACCTAAGCGATTCCTCTGTGGTTGTCATCATCGGTTCCGGTGCGGGCGGCGGGACGCTCGCAAACGAGCTCGCCCAAAGGGGGATTTCCTCGGTCGTGCTCGAAGCAGGAAAACGCATCGAAATCACTGATTTTAAAAACGACGAGGACGCCATGTTCGGCCTTTTCACCTGGCTCGACCCGCGCACCGCGTCCGGCTCGTGGTACGTGGCCCAGACCTCTCCTGATCTGCCGGCCTGGATTTGCAAGCTCGTCGGTGGCACGACGGTGCATTGGGGAGCCTGCGCCTTGCGTTTTCAGGAGCACGAGTTCAAGACCCGCACCCGCTACGGCGTCATCGCCGGCGCCAACCTGCTGGATTGGCCCATCGACCTGAAGGAGATGGAGCCGTACTACGATCGCGCCGAGCTGAAAATGGGCGTGACGGGCACGCATGGCATCCCGCGCCTCCCCGTCAGCAATCACGGCAAGGTGCTCTTCGCCGGGGCAAAGAAGATGGGCTACACGCAATTCATGACCACGAACATGGCGATCAACTCGGTGCCCCGCGATGGTCGCGCTTCCTGCCAGCAGGCGGGTTTCTGCATTCAGGGTTGCACTTTCGGCGCTAAGTGGTCGACGCTTTACACCGAAATTCCCAGGGCCGAGGCGACCGGCAAGACCGAAGTCCGCCCCGAGTCCCAGGTTTTGCACATCGCGCACGATCCTTCCGGCAAAATAACCGGAGTTGTTTACGCCGATCGCATGGGCACAATCCATCGTCAGAAGGCGCGCTTGGTCGCGGTGGCGGGAAACGCCATCGAGACTCCGCGTCTTTTGCTGAACTCCTCATCGAGCATGTTTCCGCAAGGTCTGGCGAACTCGTCGGGTGAGCTTGGCAAGAATTATATGCGCCACATGACGTCAACCGTGTTCGCGATTTTCGACCAGCCGGTCCACATGTATCGGGGCACGGCGCAGTCGGGAATCGTGATGGACGAAGCGCTCCTGGACACTCGGCGTGGATTTGTCGGCGGCTACCAAATGGAGCTACTTCCGCAGGGACTGCCCAGCTTCGCGCAGAATATCGTGCCCAACGCGTGGGGCCGAGACCGCGCTTCGATCATCGATAACTACGTGAACATTGCCGGCGTGTGGTTGATCGGCGAAGATCTGGCGCGCGATACAAATCGCGTGACGCTCCATCCGAGCCGCAAGGATCAATACGGCATGGCGATTCCCAACGTTCACTCCGACGACCACCCCAACGATCTTGCCATGCAAAGGCACGCATTCGGGCAGGCCGATGCGCTCTATCAATCCATCGGTGCGAAAAGGACTGTACACCACCTGGCCTTTCCTTCCACCCACAACATGGGAACAGCTCGCATGTCCGAGAATCCGCGTGACGGGGTCGTTAATCGCTGGGGGCAATCGCACGACATCAAGAACCTATTTGTGTCCGATGGGAGCCAGTTCACATCGAGCGGCGGTGAAAATCCCACCCTGACGATTGTCGCCTTGGCCATTCGCCAGGCCGAGTACATCGCCGACCAGATGTCTCGTTCCGCACTCTAGGTGAAGTGTTTACGAGTCTCTCTTGGGCGCTTTGGGCATGTAGGGCGCGATGCGGACGGCCAGTGGCTCGGCAGGATCTTCCCCCACGAACCGCTGCACTTCCCGTCCGTTGCTATCCATCAGGATGAAAGTCGGATAGGCCTGCACGCCGTATTGACGAGAGGTCTGGCCCCCTGGATCAAACTGCACTTCCCAGTTCATCCCGCTCTCGGCGGCGAAGTGGCGGCCGGCGTTCTCGTTTTTGTCCTCGTTGACGCTGATCACTTCAAGCTGATCGCTTCCGTAGGTTCTTTGCAGCGCTTTCAGGTCCGGCAGCGATTCACGGCATGGCCCGCACCACGACGCCCAGAAGTCCAGCAGCGTCATTTTCCCAGGCGCGCCACCGCCCCGGCGATCCGTGTTGCTTCCCACCACGCTGATCCCACCGCCGGTTCGGGGCAAATTCTCGTCGTCGATCACCTTCGTTGCTTTGGGGGCATGCTCTTTGTTAGCGCGTACCATCCGTGCCAGATCGCCGAGCGACATCGATTCGCCCGTCTCGGTCGGGGCGCTCTGCGGTGCTGCGAGCGATACAGCTTGGCCTTGGGAACCTGTAGGCAGCCCCATTAAGACGGTCCCCGCGAAGAAACCAACCACAGCGAGCCGGATCGACTGGATGGGCACGACCGCCTCCTGAACACTGGGAGCCTGCCGTCAGCTTGCCGGCGCAGAGCGAAGCTGCCAATGGTACCGGGGTTACATGTGCCCTGACGGTCGCGAGGGTCGCTCGCGGCCAGCGGCTCCGAGCCGTATTTATGCGGAATGAACCGAAAAGTCAGTACGTAACTGCATTCTCTTGAATCCTCTGATGGGAAAGAAGATAGCGGGTTCGGCCGTGCGATTGACACCGCCCTTCCGCCGATGCTACCGTTCTTCCCCGTCAATCCCTACCTCACGCCGAGGTGACTCTATGTCATACAAGCTAATCGTGAATGGCAGCCCGGTAACCGTCGATGTTCCTCCGGACACGCCCTTGCTCTGGGTTATCCGCGACATCCTCGATTTGAAAGGCACGAAGTACGGTTGCGGAATGGCTCTGTGCGGCTGCTGCACCGTACACATCAACGGCGAAGCCACGCGCTCGTGTACGACGGCGATTTCAGCTGCCGCGGACCGGCACATCACAACGCTGGAGGGGCTATCTGAAGATGGCACCCATCCGGTGCAGATGGCGTGGCAGGAAATCGATGTGCCGCAATGCGGCTATTGTCAAGCAGGCCAGATGATGTCTGCCTCGGCCTTGCTCGCCAAGAATCCTCATCCGACCGACGCTGAGATTGATGCAGCGATGGACGGCAACATCTGTCGCTGCGGCACGTACCTTCGCATCCGTCAAGCCGTTCACAAGGCCGCGTCGATCGCCGCAAGCCGGCCGAAGCAAACTGCTGCAGCCGGGGTCTAGCGCGCTCGGCAAGTAAGGAGGAAGTCTCATGGAAAGCACACTGGTTAGCCGTCGATCGTTTCTCCGCGCGACTGCCCTGGCTGGCGGCGGCATGCTGTTGGCCTGCTACGTCGAACCGATTTCCGAGGCCCTTGCCCAGGGGCCCCCGGGCCCGCCAGCTCCGCTGCTTCCCATATCGTTTATCCGCATTATGCCCGATGGAATTGTGACGCTCATTGCTAAGAACCCCGAAATTGGCCAGGGTGTTAAGACCATGCTGCCGATGTTGATTGCTGAAGAGCTCGATGTTGACTGGAAGGACGTGCGCATCGAGCAAGGCGACTACAACCCGGTGAAGTATGGCGTGCAGGTCGCAGGTGGCAGCACCTCGACTCCGACCAACTGGGAGCCGCTGCGTCAGGTGGGCGCCGGCGGCCGCGCCATGCTGATCGCCGCCGCCGCCGAGACGTGGGGTGTTCCCGAATCGGAGTGCTCAACCTCGCCCAGTCGCGTGCACCACGATCCTACCGGCCGCACGTTCACGTACGGCGAGCTTGCGACCAAAGCTGCTTCGGTTCCGCCGCCCAATCCAAAGACTCTCAAGATGAAAGATCCGAAACAGTATCGGATTATCGGCAAGACAACCGCCAATCCTGACATCGTAAAGATCGTCACCGGTCGACCAGTGTTCGGGATCGACTTCACGACGGCGGGGATGCTTTACGCCAATTTCGAGAAGTGTCCGGTTTTCGGGGGCAAAGTCGCCAGCGCGAATCTCGACGAAATTAAAGCACTGCCCGGAGTTCGGCACGCCTTCGTGGTTGAGCCAACCGGTGATCCGAGCGCACTGGTGGGAGGCGTTGCCATTGTCGCCGACAGTTGGTATCAAGCACGCAATGCGCGCGATAAGCTCAAGGTCAGTTGGGATGAAGGTCCGATGGCTACGCAGAGCAGCGAAGGCTACGCCACGAGCGCCACCGAAATTTCCAAGAAGGAGCCTCAGCAGACGCTGCGCAAAGACGGCGACGCCGACGCAGCTTTCTCCCGCTGCGCACACGTGGTCGAAGCTGCTTACTTCTATCCCTTCCTATCGCACGTGCCACTGGAACCTCAGAACTGCTCGGCTTATTTCAAGGATGGCAAGCTCGAGGTGTGGGCTCCCAGCCAGACGCCGGCCCGCGGCGTGCAACAGACTGCCAAAGCTCTGGGCATCGCCGAGAGCGACATCACGCTTCACCTCACGCGCATGGGCGGCGGCTTCGGTCGGCGCCTCACCGACGACTACATGGTTGAGGCTGCGTGGATCGCCAAGCAAGTCGGCGTTCCTGTGAAGCTGCTGTGGACGCGCGAACAAGACATGGCCCACGACTTTTATCGCCCTGCGGGGTTTCATTTCCTCAAGGCTGGCGTCGATTCCAATGGAAAGATCGTCGCCTGGCGCAATCACTTCGTTACCTTCGGCGAAAACGGCCGGTTTGCGCAGAGCGCGGGCCTTTCCGGCGAGGAATTTCCCTCGCGATTCATTCCGAATTTCTCGCAACTTGCGTCCATGATGCCGAGTGGTGTTCCCATGGGTGCGCTGCGCGCTCCGGGAAGCAATGCGATCGCGTTCGTGATGCAGTCGTTCCTCGACGAGCTTGCGCACGCAGCGGGCAAAGATCCAGTTCAGTTCCGTCTCGATTTGCTGGCCGCCACGCCCTTGCCGCCTGCCGCTCCACCGTCGGGAACACCGGTTGCCTTTGCGCCCGTGGCGTTTGACGCTGCTCGCATGCGGGACGTGCTCGCTCTGGTGGCCGAGCGCTCCGGTTGGGGCAAGCGCAAGCTAGCTGCGGGAAGTGCGATGGGCGTGGCCTTTCACTTCAGCCACCGCGGTTATTTTGCCGAGGTGGCCGAGATTCGTATCACCTCGAGCAAGGCCGTGAAAGTCAGCAAGGTATGGGTTGTCGGCGACATCGGTGGCCAAGTGATCAATCCTGGTGCTGCCCAGAACATCACGCAAGGTGCGGTGATCGAAGCCATGAGCCACGCCATGGGATATGAGATCACGATCGACCGAGGCCGTGCGGTACAGAGCAATTTCCATCAATATCCGCCCCTGCGCCTGACGCAGGCGCCCGCCGATATCGATGTCTACTTCTTGCGGACGAATAATTCGCCTACCGGCTTGGGCGAACCCGGCTTGCCGCCGATGATTCCGGCGATTACCAATGCGATCTTCACCGCCACAGGCCAGCGCGTTCGTTCGTTGCCGCTCGCAACCCAGGGATATCGCTGGGCCTAACGAACGCGTCAACACGGTGTGACCACTTCTCCCTACCTGCGGATCGCCGCCGAGGAAGCCTACGCACCCCCCGAGCTTTTTAAGCGCTATCGGCAGCTTCTCGAGGACGGTTCTCACAACGATCCGGGCTTTGAAAGCTTCATGCGGTTCTATCTCACAAACTCCGGCCCACGCTTGGTCGAAATTCGCGAGCAGATCCAGGACGTAGGCGCGCGTCGCCTTCGTGATATGGACGCAACGGGCATCGCCAAGCAGATTGTGTCCATTACCTCGCCGGGCGTTCAGGTGTTCGACGCTGCCACCGCCGTTGCGCTTGCTATTTCCTTCAACGATCAGCTTGCCGAGGCCATCGGCAGGCACCCTGACCGCTTCGCGGGCCTTGCCGCGATTGCGCCGCAAAATCCGGCCGCCGCCGCACAAGAGTTCGAGCGAGCCGTGAAATCGCTCGGTCTCAAAGGAGCGATCGTCAACTCCCACACCCGTGGCGAATATCTCGACGATCCCAAATTCTGGGAAATCTTCGAAGCCGCCGAATCGCTGGGCGCGCCCATCTATTTACATCCCAATACGCCGTCGCCGCGAATGGTCGGCCCGTTCCTTGACCGCGGTCTTGATGGAGCCGTTTTCGGCTTCGCTGTAGAAACGAGCCTCCATGTCTTGCGAATCGTCGTGGCGGGTGTCTTCGACCGCTTTCCTCGCTTGCAGATGGTGATCGGCCATCTCGGTGAAGGGCTTCCCTATTGGCTTTTCCGCATCGATTTCATGCACCAACGTCTCGTCGCAAACCATCGCTACTTGACCGCGCCGAAGCTGAAACGAAAGCCGAGCGACTACTTGAAGGAGCATTTCCACATCACCACAAGCGGCATGGCCTGGCAGCCTCCCATTCTCTACGCGCTCGCCGTGCTGGGCGCTGACCGCGTACTCTATGCCATGGACTATCCCTACCAATTCGTTCCCGAAGAAGTGAAAGTCACCGACGATCTTCCGATCAGCGATTCCGACAAGAAGAAGTTCTATCAAACCAACGCGGAGAGGCTCTTTTCGCTGTAATCTTCCAGGATGATGGAGTGGCCCTTTGTGTTAGCTTGAAATTCGGGAGGTATTGGAATGGCGGAAACTCTCGGTTTCATCGGCTTGGGCAACATGGGTGAACCGATCGCCCGAAATCTTCTGGCGGCCGGATACGGGTTGCGGGTCTACAACCGTACCTCGTCAAAGGCCGCTCCTTTGCTTGCCAAAGGCGCGGTGGCCGCGGCAGGTGTGGCGGAGGTAGCGGCGGCGGGAGGAATCGTACTCACGATGCTTGCCGATGATCGCGCCCTCGAAGACCTTTGCCTTGCGCGAGGATCCTTTGTTGAAAAGCTGGGTACCGGTGGAATGCACATCTCGCTTAGCACCATCGCGCCTGCCACGGCACGTCGCCTTTCCGTCCATCACGCGAAACACCAGGTCGAATACCTCGCCTCACCCGTTTTTGGACGGCCCGAAGCAGCCGCCGAACGAAAACTTTGGATCTGCACATCCGGGCCTGCCCGGGCGCGTCGGCGTGCGCAGACAATCTTGGAGGCCATCGGCCAGAGCATCTTCGATTTTGGCGACGAGCCCGGCGCCGCCAATGTGGTCAAGCTCTGCGGCAACTTCCTGATCGCGTCCACCATTGAAGCGTTAGCCGAACTGATGGCCTTTGCGGCAAAGAGTGGCGTCGCGCAGAAAGCCGTGGCCGAGATGATGGGCAAGTTTTCCCCCCTGCATCGAATCTACGCAAATCTCATCGCCGAGCAGCAGTTTGAACCCGCTGGCTTCCGGCTCGCGCTCGGCCTCAAGGACATCAACCTGGTTCTCGAAACGGCTGCCGAGAGCACGACGCCGCTGCCGTTGGCCAGCTTGCTTCATGACCGGTGGCTGTCAGCCGTGGCAAGGGGCCGAGGAGACTTGGACTGGTCTGCCGTTGCGCTGGGCGTGGCCGAGGATGCCGGGCTAAAGCCGAGCGTGAGGACCGAGGTGGCCGAATGAAGGCTTGCTGGCTCGATTCGCCGGCGAAGGTCGAGACCAGTCCGCTCCATTTTGCCGACGCGCCCGACCCGAAACCAGGCCGAGGCGAAATCCGGGTGCGCGTCAGGATGTGCGGCGTTTGTCGCACCGATCTGCATGTGGTGGAAGGTGAACTGCCGCCGCGAAAATCTCCGGTGATTCCTGGGCATCAAGTCGTCGGCGTCGTCGAGGAGCTCGGCGAAGGCGCGCGACGATTCAAACCTGGCGCGCGTGTAGGGATGGCCTGGCTTCGTCGCACCGACCAATCCTGCCCATACTGTCGTGCGGGCATGGAAAATCTCTGCGATCATCCCGAATTTAACGGCTACACCGCAGACGGCGGCTATGCCGAATATGCTGTCGCGCCGGAGGATTTTGTGTATGCGATACCTGAAAATTTCTCCGACGGCGATGCTGCTCCACTGCTGTGCGCTGGGATCATCGGCTTTCGCTCGTTGCGGCTTTCCGGCATCAAGCGGGGCGGCCGCCTCGCATTCTACGGCTTTGGCGCCGCCGCGCACGTGGCCATCCAGGTAGCTCGGCACTGGGGAGTCGAGGTGTACGCCTGCACGCGAGGCAGGAGGCACCAGCAGTTAGCGCTTTCGCTTGGCGCGGTCTGGGCAGGGGAAGCCGCCGACGAGCCTCCCCAGAAACTCGATGCGGCGATTATCTTCGCACCCGCTGGGGAACTCGTGCCGCCGGCGCTCCAGGCTCTGAAGAAAGCAGGGGTTCTCGTGCTCGGCGGGATCCACATGAGCCCGATTCCGTCGATCGATTATGATCTGCTCTATCAAGAGCGCGTAGTTCGCAGTGTGGCCAACAATACGCGGAACGACGGCGAAGACTTCCTTCGTATCGCCGCGGAGATTCCCGTTCGTACGCAAGTGACGATTTTTCCGCTGGGCGAAGCCAATCGCGCCCTGCAGGACCTGAAGAGCGACCGAGTCAACGGCGCCGCTGTCCTGGACTGCAGAGAATGAAGATCATTTCTCTCAATGTCGGCCTCCCCCGTCGGATCTTTTATGGCGATCGCGAGGTCATGACAGGAATTTTCAAGTCGCCCGCGGACGGTCCTCGCATGCTCTACCGGCTCAATGTGGAGGGCGACCGTCAGGCCGACCTCAACGTTCACGGCGGAACAAACAAAGCGCTCTACGCCTACCCCTCAGAACACTATGCCTATTGGCGCCAGCAATTGCCCGAAGTGGATTTCACCTGGGGCCAATTCGGTGAAAATGTGACCACGGAGGGCCTGTGGGAACAAGATGTTTGGATCGGCGATGTCTACCGGATGGGACAGGCAGTCGTCAAAGTTACGCAGCCACGCATGCCGTGCTATAAGCTCGGGATTCGTTTTGGGCGCGACGACATGGTGAAACGCTTCCTCGTCAGCGGCCGTTCAGGGATTTATTTTTCCGTTGTGGAGCAGGGCCTTCTAGGCGGGGGGGACACGATTGAGAAGATCAGCACGCAATCGGACGGCATTTCTATCCGAGACGTCAACCGAGCCTATGCCCACTCCCGCGACAACCTTGAACTGGTTCGCAGGATTGTGGACGCCCGCATTCTTCCGTCTGGCCTGCAGCAGGATTTTGCCGACGAGCTCGCACGAATCGACTCCTGAGGCGTTTATTTCTTGTAGGTTTTCTGGAAGTTGTTGCGAGAGTTGATGACCGTAAATGTGGCATTGGGCTCAGCCAAGAGTTCGATGTAGTGTCCATCGTCACCCTCGTCCGTATTGGCGATGAACTGCTCAGCGACATTGTGGTCCTTGTCTGACATCACCGCGTAATGCAACTGCCACAAATCCTCGAGGCCTGGTGATTGGTGCACGATCTGCCAGGCCATCGGATGTCCGCCCTTGATCGCACCATTGTTCATGATCGCCACCCGCGGCCGGAGTGCTTCGACAATCTCGCGCGCGTTTGAGGAATCCCCGCTGCCCGGATGCGCGGTTCCGTGATGAGTGGTCAGGTAGACGTCGACCTGCCCGACCAGGTTGCGCGGGCAGACCAGGCCCAGTTCTCCCCGGGTTGTCAGGTCGCCCAGATCGATGAAACGGAATTGGCCGTAGGTAAGGAGCACACCGACCGAACGGGAATTTTCACTCAGATCGACAGGAGCCGAGGGCACAGTCGGGCAAAGTGGGTTCGGCTGACCGGCGCCCGGCAGCGGCATGGTGATTTCTGCGCCCGCTGACGTCAACACCTCGACTTGCATTCCTTTCAGCGGAAGCCTATCACCGGGCTTCAGGATCAAGCGCGGGGATTGCGCGATCACCCGTAGATAGGTCGCATAGTTGGCACTGGTTTCCTGGGTTGGCTCCATATTGGGTCCGTGGTCGGCAAATGTCGTGATCGGTATGCGGCTCGCCAGCTGGGAAATGCCGCCGGCGTGGTCGGAATGATAATGCGTAAGGAGGACGTAGTCGATGTGGTCGATGCTCGCCGCTTTGGCGGCCGACAGAATGCGGTCCGCGTCGCGATGATTCGAATCGGGCCAGCCCGTGTCGATGAGCAGCGATTCGCCCTGCGGGTCGACAATTAAGGTGGATTGCCCGCCCTCCACATCGATGAAATAGATTTCGAGCGAGTTGGCAGCCCACAGCGCTGGTGCAATCAGCAGAAAGCCGATGAGGAACGATCGAACGCGTCGCATCGAAGTCTCGACCCCCGAACCCATCCAGGTGATTCGATACAGATTACAGCAAGGCCCATCTTCCGTCTCGGTGTTTCCCTTACTGGCAACCCGCATTGCGCCGCGCCAGGAACCTAAGCACAATTGGATGACCCTTGGGGAGGAGGGAGGGCGCGCGGATCCGACGCGCAGAAAGGACCGATGGTGACGGCCAACGACAAGATCGGAATTTTAACCGGCGGGGGCGACGTTCCCGGACTGAACCCGGTGATCAAGTCCGTTGTGTATGGATCGAGTGAAACCGGACGGCAAGTGATCGGACTCCGTAGAGGCTGGGAGGGTCTGGTTCACATGGTCGGCCCGGACGATCCAACCTACATCCGCGAACTCAACCGCGAGAACACACGCACGATCGACCGAAGTGGCGGCACCGTACTGCATACATCTCGGACCAACCCTCGCCGCGTCTCCGAAGCCAGCGTGCCGAAACATCTCTCCCCCAGCCAGGTCAAACAGCTCCCCTTCGACGGCAAGCACTATGACTTCACGTCGATCGTGATGGATAACTTGGAACGACTCGGGATTGGGTGTCTGGTCGCTATCGGAGGGGACGACACTTTGAGCTTTGCGTCGGTTCTTTCTACAGCTGGATTCCCAGTGATCGCAATACCAAAGACGATGGACAACGATGTGCAGGGAACCGAATATTGTATTGGCTTCTCAACGGCTGTCACGCGCGCGAAGCAATCGATCAGCCGTCAGCGCACCACCATCGGTTCGCACGAGCGGATCGGGATTTTTCGAATCTTTGGTCGGGATGCGGGTTTTACGGCCTTGTATACGGCCTATGTTACGTCGGAGCGCTGCCTCATACCCGAATTCCCGTTTGATCTCGACCGGCTCTCGAAATTGCTGATGGAGGACAAAGCCACTAACCCAAGCAACTACTCGCTGATCATTGTGTCGGAGGGAGCGATGTGGACGGGCGGCCAGGTGAGGGAGTATGGCGAAGCCGACGCCTACGGTCACCGCAAGAAGGCTGATATCGGACAGGCCCTGGCAGAGGAAGTGCATCGGCGTACAGGGGAGGAGACAATGGTCAGCGATCTAACCTACGACTTGCGCAGTGGCGAGCCGGACTCGATCGATCAGCTTGTGAGCATTAGTTTTGCCAATATCGCTGTGGACCTGATTCGCGATGGGGTTAGCGGAAAGATGATCGCGATCCGAAACGGCTGCTATGCCGAAGCGCCGCTGACCGATTTGACCCTCGGAGCCCGTAAGGTGAACGTCGCTAAGCTCTACAATACGGAGCGGTATAGGCCCAATTACCGATCAAAACTTGGAATGCCACTGCTCTTTAGCGGTTCCTGAGTTTGACTAGGTTTTTCAAACAGTCCGTTTTCAGCTATACTATGTTTTCCCCGCTGGCCTAGCGACGCGAATCTGCTGGGGATCGCGCAGACCGGCCAGCCCATAGGAGTCTTTCATGAAAGAAGGAATTCACCCGGACTACCATGCCGTCACGGTGCATTGTGCCTGCGGCAACACGTTTGAGACCCGTTCGACCTTCAAGGGTCCCATGATCCGCGTGGAAATCTGCTCGAATTGCCACCCCTTCTTCACTGGTAAGCAGAAGCTGGTGGATACGGCGGGGCGGGTCGAGCGGTTCCAGAAGAAGTACGCCGAGAAAGCCTCCGCCAAGAAGTAATCATCCCCGCGGGCGGTTTAAAGAGGGCGGCTCGGTGTAGAATGCGGAGAAGATGTCCACGCAATTGTCCTCTGGACCGGACGCGCCTACTAATTCGCTGGTCGAGATGGCCGCGCCACGCGTCACTTTGCGCAACGCGTTTGCTCA
The DNA here is from genome assembly GCA_035622155.1 of Candidatus Acidiferrales bacterium. Lineage (GTDB taxonomy): Bacteria > Acidobacteriota > Terriglobia > Acidiferrales > UBA7541 > Palsa-295. Next base: position 23,266 of record DASPVW010000035.1, on the reverse strand, counting down.
CCCTTTTGACTCTGCGGTGGCAGCAGCACGGACCTGTTACTCCTCCCACCTGATCCGTCCCGAGGAGATCACCGAAAAGCAGCGGGTAACCATCGGTTTGGGGACCTACTTCGGTGGGCATCACACCGTTTATCAGCATGCTCACTTCGAATTTGGGCTGGAAAATGTGAGCCGGCAATTTGTCTGGTCGTTTCTGCATGCGCATCCGTTCTACAACTCCGAACAGCAGAGCCAGCGCTACGTGAGGCTCGACCGCGCGCAGGCCTATGTCCCGGCCGAGAGCCCGCGATTTGGCCCCGCCGAACGTGCGATCTACGAAAGGGCCATCGCGCGTCTATGGCAGCGCTATCGGGAGCTGACCCGCGTGCTCGAGCCGACAGCCCGCTTGATCCTTGACGATATCTGGCACGTAAGCGCCCAGTCGCACGCCAAACGCGTACAGAAAGTGGAGCGGCAATCGGAGAAGCGTGCCATCGAAGTGGCGCGGTACGTGCTCCCCGTCGCGGCGTTCACCACCATGGTTCACACCGTTTCGGGGATCGTGCTCCACCGGCTGTGGCGGATGTGCGCCGCCAGCGACACGCCGACCGAAGGGCGTTACGTGGTGGGTCAGATGGTCGCGCGAGTGCTCGAAATCGATCGCCAGTTTTTTGAACGTTTTGACAACGACCCGATCGAGAAGATTCCCGAACTCGAACAGTCTGGGCGTGACGGTGAAGCGTTTGCGCGGGAATTCGATGCCCGGCTCGCAGGGCGGACGTCGAAGCTGGTCGGCTACTCGCCGCAAGCGATCGGGGCGATCACCGAGGCGTACCGTGCCGTGATGGGCTTGACCGCGGCGGAATGTGGCGACCGAGAAGCGCTCGACCGGATGTTGAATCCCGCGCGCAATCGGTACCGCCGGGAGACACTGAACGTTGGCGTACACGCGCCGATGATGCGGCCTCTCGATCACGCCCATTTTACGTTTGCAAAGAAGGTCAGCCACACGGCCGATAGCCAAGACCAGCGGCACCGCATGGTGCCCGGGTCGCGTCCGCTGCTCACGCTCGCCGATACGCGCTCGCATGATTACGTCACGCCGATGCTCGTCCGCCAAAATCCCCGCGCGCTCGAAATTTTCGAGCAGGCGATGGCGGAGGCATGGGACGCAAAAAACGAACTGCTGGACCGCGGCGTTCCGAGCGAGTCGGCGCTGTATCTGCTGCCCAATGCAAAGGCGATTCGTCTGGTCGAATCCGGTTCACTTCTGCACCTGCTGCATAAGTGGACGATGCGGACCTGCTTCAACGCCCAGGAGGAGATTTATCAGGCTTCGATCGAGGAGGTCGAACAGGTGCGCGCCGCATTTCCCGAACTCGGCCGCTACATTGGTCCACCGTGCTTTCTGCGCGCGGGAATTTCCACTCCCATCTGCACGGAAGGCTCACACTTCTGCGGCGTGAAAGTGTGGCTACAGTTTCCTCAGATCGAGCGCCGGATCTAATCCTCCTCTGCACGCCGATAGGTCACAGCCTAGCTCCGCACCTGCGGGACCGCTTGGAGCAGGGCTTGGGTGTAGGGATGCTCGGGCGACCGCAAGACTTGATCGGCGGTGCCGCATTCGACAAAACGCCCACCCTGCATCACAGCAACGCGAGTGGCCAGCTGCGCGATGACGGGCAAACTGTGTGAAATCAGAATCAAGGTAAGCGAAAAATCGCGCCGCAATCGGTCGAGCAGCTCCAGAATTTGCGCGCCGACCGACACATCCAGCGCGGAAACCGGTTCGTCCGCAACGACCAGATCGGGCCTGAGAATCAGTGCGCGGGCGATTCCGACGCGCTGCCGCTGCCCACCCGAAAACTCGTGAGGATAACGCGCGATCGAATCGGTACCCAATCCTACGGCTTTCAACATCTCGAGGGTGCGCGTTTGGCGCTCTCGTCGCTTCAGGTGCGGTTCGTGAATAGCCACCGGCTCGCTGACAATCGCGGCGATGCGCATGCGTGCGTTAAGTGATGCAACCGGATCTTGAAAAACCATCTGAATGCGGCTCCGTAAAGTGCGAAGTTCTTCGCCCTGCGCTCTCAGCCAGTCGTGCCCATGAAAATGCATCTCGCCCGAGTCGGGCTTGATAAGGCGAACGATCATGCGCGCGAGCGTTGTCTTGCCAGATCCCGACTCGCCGACGATACCAAGCGTCTCGCCACGCCGAACTGAAAACGTGAGACCATCGACCACCCAGGTACGCCGGCGAGACCCGTTGCCGGGGCGTTGGCGCGCGCCACGGGGGGCCTCGAAGGACTTTCGCAAGTCCCGCACCTCTAAAAGCGGCTGCTCGCTCACAGTCAGATTTTCTCGCCCGCGATGAATAGCACCGTGTTTTCTATAACCAACTCGCGCTGCCCGTCGTTCTTGCCCGCCGGCACCCATCGAGGATGGAACCATGCGGAGTCGTCCGCCATCGATTCTTCAAGCAGGCGACGCACCTGCCGGTAACGCGGTTCGCTTGGGTTCGATCCGGCCACGAGCATCCAGTGGTCGAAAGGGAGCACGTGTGTTTCCACGTGCGTCTGCCGGACGCGCAACCCGTGTTGCCCGAAGTACGCTTCGAGCTCGTCGCGGGCGAGCGTGCGCGTGTGCGAGCGATCGCGGATGCGTTCGATGCGATTTTGCATCGCGGCTACGCCCGGATTTTCCGGCACGAAGATGTCGAGCACACCGACACGGCCGCCGCGGTTTACCACTCGCGCCATTTCATCGATCGCGCGGGCCGGATTCGGCATGTGGTGCAGGCTGTAGCTGGTCACTGCGAGGTCCAGCATGTCGTCGCCGAACGGCAAAGCCTCGGCATCGCCGAGCGCAAAAGCGAGATTTGCAAGCCGTTCCTCTGCCGCAAAGCGCCGGGCGCGGTCCAGTATCGCAGGCGTGAGATCTAATCCGCAGATCCAGCGCACGCGGCGAGCCAATCGCAGCGCCAGTGTGCCGGAACCGCACGCGATGTCGACGGCGCGATCCTCGGCCCTGGCCCCGACCATGTGTGCGAGCCGTTCCGCTTCCGGCACGCGGCTGGAGACAGCATAATCGCCGAAAACCTGAGCCGTCCGCGTGAACTGGTCGCGCACGAGATCCCTTTGTCGTGGGCGATTCTCCATTTCAAGGCACCAGAATACACCTCGCACGATGACCTTCGGCGGCGCCGCTCGCTCGAGCCAGGTCGGGCACACGCGCGTCACACCCTCGAACGCGCAGCGAGCAACGCGGGGCAAAAGCGCAGCCGGGCGGCAATGCCTCAAGCGCAGGCACCACGCCTGGAATCGGCTCCAGCTTTTGGCGTTGCAGCCGGGGCCGAGCACGCAGCAGGCCTTCGGTGTAGGGGTGACACGGATGCGAGAGGACTTCGCGGGCAGGACCCTGTTCGACAATGCGGCCAGCGTACATCACGGCAATGCGATCGGCGATTTGGTCGACCACCCCGAGGTCGTGAGTAATGAAGAGAAGCGAAAGCTTCAAGTCATGGCTGAGCGTTTGGAGCAGATCGAGAATCTGCTTCTGAACCGTGACGTCGAGTGCCGTGGTTGGCTCGTCCGCGATGAGCATGCCGGGGGCGGCGGCGAGCGCCATGGCGATCAGGGCTCGCTGGCGAAGACCTCCGGACAACTGATGAGGATACTGGCGCGCGCGGAGCGCCGGCTCGGGAATGGCGGCCCGATCGATGGCTTCAAGCGCCCTGCGCCCAATCTCGCTGCCATCCAGGTGCGGCTCGTGGATGCGGATGGCTTCCTCGATTTGCACTCCGACGCGGATGACTGGATTGAACGCCGTCATGGGCTCCTGAAAAATCATCGAAATCTCCCTGCCTCGCAGCGCACGCATCTCCGGGTCAGCTGCCGCGATAAGATTCCATCGATTTCCGTCGGAGTCATGTCGCGTCCGAGGATAGAGCCAGGCTTCGCCGTGACGGTGGGCGCCGGGAGGCTCAAGTCCCATGAGCGCGAGCGCCAACATGGTTTTTCCGGAGCCAGATTCGCCCACGATGCCGAGCGTCTCTCCTTCGCCCAATAGGAAGTCAACCTCGTTGACCGGCCGAACCCAGCCCACACGCGTCGGCAACTCAACGGTCAAGGCGCGAACATCGAGCTTCACAGTCATGCTGACATGATTATCGCAGTGTTTTGCCGTCTTCCGGCAGCTGTGGTTCTCAACCGCCAAAGATCGAAGGTATAATACGAACTTCGGACGTCACGGCAGCTCGTCAGCGGGCAAGGCCAGCTATGAAAAAGCCGAAAGAGACGAAGCGCTCCAGCGACAAAGCCGTGAAGGCCAGGACGGGTAAGGTATGGGCCGAATGGTTCCAAATTCTCGACCAGGCTGGTGCGAAGAAGTGGGCGCACAAGGATATTGCCGCCTATCTCTTTGCGAAGCAGAAAGTGTCCCCCTGGTGGAGCCAGATGGTGGCCGTCGGTTACGAACACGCCCGTGGGATTCGCCAGAAGTTTCAGAAGTGTGACGGCCAGTTCAGCGCGTCGGGCAGCCGCGTCGTGCTCGCACCGTTGGCCAAGGCGTATGCCGCCTGGACACAGGAAAAACTTCGCCAGCGCTGGCTACCAGGAACGAAGCTTGAGATTACCAGCGCCACACCTGGGAAATACGTTCGTGGAAAATGGGCGGGCACGTCCCGACTGAGCGTCGGTTTCTACCCCAAGGGTCCCGCGAAGACGCAAGTCGCCGTCGATCACGAGAAGCTCACGAGCTCCCAAGAATGCGCCAAGATGAAGTCCTATTGGTTTGCCGCGCTCAACCGCCTCGAGGCAACTCTGGCAGAGTAACTTCACCACGCCGTGACTACCGGCTTGATCAGTAATCGTTTGCGGAGGTCTCCAGGAATGCGCGGAGCTTGCGTGAGCGTGACGGGTGACGCAGCTTGCGCAAGGCCTTGGCTTCGATCTGACGAATGCGCTCGCGCGTAACGGCGAACGACTGCCCAACTTCCTCCAGCGTATGTTCGCTGCCATCGTCCAGACCGAACCGCATTTTGATGACCTTCTCTTCGCGCGGCGTGAGCGTCTTAAGCACCGAGGAGGTCTGTTCCTTGAGGCTCAGATTGATCACGGCGTCGGAGGGTGAAACGACGGCCTTGTCCTCGATGAAATCTCCCAGATGCGAGTCTTCCTCTTCACCGATCGGCGTCTCGAGCGAGATCGGCTCCTGCGCGATCTTCAAGATCTTTCGGACCTTGGCGACAGGAATATCCATCCGCTTGGCGATTTCTTCCGAGGTAGGCTCGCGGCCAAGCTCCTGGACAAGTTGCCGCTGCGTGCGGACCAGCTTGTTAATCGTCTCGATCATGTGGACCGGGATGCGGATGGTGCGTGCCTGGTCGGCGATGGCGCGCGTGATCGCCTGGCGGATCCACCAGGTGGCGTAGGTCGAAAATTTGTAGCCGCGGCGCCACTCGAACTTGTCCACCGCCTTCATCAAGCCGATGTTGCCTTCCTGAATCAGATCCAGGAACTGCAGTCCTCGGTTTGTGTATTTCTTTGCGATGGAAACGACGAGGCGAAGGTTCGCTTCAATCAGTTCTTTTTTGGCCTGCTCCGCCTCGGCCTCGCCCCGAAGAATCACCTGAAGCGCACGCTTGAGATCCTGACAGCTGACCTCGCTTGCCGTTTCGATGTCCGTCAGCTCCTGGCGGCGCGTACGCAAATCCTTGCGCGCCTCGGCCTGCACGTCGCCCTTGGACGCATCGACGCGGCGTTCCAGCTTGGCAACTTCCCGCTCCAGGAAATGTACACGTTCGACGGTCTGGTGAATCTTGTCGATGAGCCGCTTCTTTTCAAGAGGGTTGAAGTCGATCTCGCGGACGAGCTTTGACATCTCGACGCGAGTCCGCGCCACGGCGTACCGGCCGCGCAGATAAGACCGCCTCTTCGACCGCGGGACCCTTTCGAGCCGGGCCGCCAGCTTCATCGCTTGCAGGTAGAGTTTGGAGATTTTGTCAATCTGTTTGAGTGTTTCCCGGGTCTTCGCTTCAATCTTCTCTTCGGTGAGTTCCTCGTCATCGAACTGCACGATTTCCTTGATCGAGCGGGAGCCGTTGCGTAGATCGTCTCCTACTTTGAGAAGCTCCTTCAGAATCAAGGGAGCGCGCGTGATGGTTTTAAGCACGAGGAGTTGGCCCCGCTCAATACGCTTGGCGATGGCCACCTCACCTTCACGCGTCAGCAGTGGAACCGTACCCATTTCGCGCAAGTACATGCGAACCGGATCGTTGGTTTTCTCTAGGGTGCCCGGCGTGAGGTCTAGATCGCCGTCTTCCGACGTAACGTCTTCCTTCGCCTCGGATGTATCGGCCGAATCGGCAGCCGCCAGAGCGGCCTTCGCACTTGAGAGATCCTCGTAGACATCGATCCCATAGCGTTCGAAGGTTGACAGCAGGTCGTCAATTTCTTCCGAGGAGTGGACCTCGGCAGGTAGAATGTCATTCACCTCGTCATAGAGCAGGTAGCCCCGCTCCTTGCCCATGGCGACGAGTTGCCTTACCTGATCGTATTTTTCTTCGAGAGCCAGCGTCACGCTTTCTTCCCCCTATGGCACAAGCTATGGGCAACCAACTAAAACACGTACACACAGGGCCAGCATGAGACACTCCGGCCCTGTTCTAGACTAGGTATGTATGACCCGATGAGATGACCCCTTACCCCGTTCTTCGCTGCTCGCGCCCCGCATCTTTGCTATAAGATGCGCCCCGGCTGCTGCCCGTTTCACCAAAACCCAACAATTCTACGACAAGCTCAAAAAGGGCGTCAATAGATCCCGTTCGTTAAGTGCAAGCGGAGAGGGGATTTGTCGCTCCCTTTCGAACGATTCCGAATTGATTTTACATTCCGGTTGCGGCCGCATCGATTTCGTCGCCTCGATCGAAAACAATCAGAGGTTCACTCCCACCTCTTGGCGGTGTATAAGAGGCCTTCCTGGCATTGAATTTGGCACTTCAGCTTCAGAAATCACCGGGGGGGTGCGATGCGAATTCCCAGAGTCTTGTGCCTTGTTGCGGCGGTGGCAACGGTCGGAATCGCCGGGTACTCTCTCGCCGAGCGCAACCCCGCCGATGCCCCCCAAACGGCCACCGCTCCCATCGAAGTGGGTGCGAATGAGATCGGTGGCATCGTTTCGAGCAGCAAGGGACCGGAAGCCGGAGTGTGGGTCATCGCCGAGACGACGGACCTGCCCACACGCTATATCAAGGAAGTGGTCACCGACGACCGAGGGCGCTACCTAATTCCCGCTCTGCCGCGTGCCACCTACACGGTCTGGGCACGGGGCTACGGGTTGATGGATTCTCCCAAGGTGAAAACGGAACCTGGCAGGCAGGTCAATTTAACCCCGATCGTCGCACCCGATTCGAAAAGCGCCGCCCAGTATTATCCGGCTAACTATTGGTATGCGCTTTTAAACATTCCCGACAAAAGTGAATTTCCCGGGACCGGGCCCGCGGGAAACGGCATCTCGCCAGCCATCAAGGCGCAGGGCCAATGGGTTCATCTCGTCAAGACGGACAGTTGTGAATCATGCCATCAGCTCGGCAACCTTTACACGCGCACGATTCCATCGATGTTCAGCGATCTTGATCCGCCGCAGGCCTGGGCCCGCCGCGTACAGTCAGGACAGGCTGGCGCCATCATGATGGCCGGGCTAGGTCAATTGGGCGCAAAGCGCGCGACCGAGCTATTCGCCGATTGGACCACGCGGATCGCCCGCGGTGAGTCCCCTAGCGAAGCCCCCTCCCGACCACAAGGAATCGAGCGCAATGTGGTGATCACACAGTGGGACTGGGCCGACCCGAAAGCCTACCTACATGATGAAATTTCCACTGATAAGCGTCATCCGACGATCAATGCCAACGGATTGATTTACGGCTCGCCTGAGGAAAGCCGTGATTATTTGCCTGTGCTCGATCCGGTGCACAACACTATCAGCCAGGTAAAGGTTCCTTACCGCGATCCAGATACCCCGGGGCAGCCGAAGCCATTCCAACCGTCACCATTCTGGGGTGATGAAGCGATCTGGGACAGCCACACGACGGTTCACAATCCAATGTTCGATGAACACGGCCGCGTTTGGCTGACGGCACGAATCCGCGCGGTCAACAATCCGGCGTTCTGCAAGGCAGGATCGGACTTACCCTCGGCCAAGCTCACTTCGGTGGATCGGTCAGGGCGACAATTGGAGGTGTACGACCCTGCGACAAAGCAAATGTCAATGATCGACACCTGTTTCGGCACACATCACTTGCTGTTTGCCTTGGATACAAACGATACGTTGTGGACCAGCAGCGGCGGTGGTGGGGGCGTGGTGGGCTGGTTGAATACAAAAGTTTGGGACCAAACCCACGATGCGGAGAAGTCGCAAGGATGGACCGCGCTGGTGCTCGATACGAATGGGAACGGCAAACGGGACCCGTATACCGATAGCGGAGGGAACGTCGCGACGACGCCGGGCGGCGAGAGTTTGGGCATATCTTCTGCTCTAAGTGCCGCTGCGGCCGACCCCACCAAGGACACCCGTCTCAACGCGGCATTTTATGGCATTGCCGTCGGCGCTGACGGAATCGTTTGGGGTACGGTGCTGGGCTTTCCGGGCGGCATCGTTCGTCTTAACCCCGGGCCGAATCCACCGGAGACGACTCTGGCGGAATATTACGAACTTCCTTGGAATGACCCCAAGGCTCCGGTCTGGGGGTACTCTCCCCGGGGGATGGACATTGACAGCAAGGGTGTGGTCTGGATTGCTCTGGCCAGCGGTCACTTGGCAAGCTTCGATCGGCGCAAATGCAAAGGCCCGCTGAATGGGCCGAAGGCCACCGGTCAGCAGTGCCCGGAGGGCTGGACGCTCTACCAGACGCCTGGCCCCAAATTTAAGAACGTAACCGACTCCGGCAGCGCCGATTCCCACTACTACGTCTGGGTCGACCAGTTCGGTACACTCGGTCTCGGCAGGGACACCCCGATGATCACGGGCAATTCCTCCGATTCTCTGCTTGCTCTGGTAAACGGAACCTTCGTGATCTTGCGAGTGCCTTATCCACTGGGATTCTTTGCGAAAGGAATGGACGGCCGGATTGACGACGCCTCTGCTGGTTGGCAAGGCAAAGGCGTTTGGACAACCTGGGGCACGCGTACGCCGTTTCACAGCGAGACGGGGAAAGGTACGAACCCCAAGGTCGTGCACTTCCAAATTCGACCCGACCCACTCGCCCACTAGTAGAGGAGTGTTTCGATCTTATTTCTTGCGGCTGGCTTCCAACGCCTCCCAAGTCGAGTCGGGCAGATTGGCTAAGTCATTGAATGCTCCTGCGCGGCCCGGCCAATCGGCGCCATCAATCACAACACATTCACCGTTGATGTAGCCGGCCTGTTCACTGACGAGAAAGACGGCGAGATTCGTGAACTCCTCCATCTGACCGAAACGCTTCATAGGTGTCTTGTTCTTAGCTTTTTCCTCCAGATCCTTCGATGGCAACAGGCGCGAAAAGGCACCCTCAGTTTGAAAAAGCCCAGGCGCGATCGCATTCACACGAATACGGTAGCGCGCCCACTCCACAGCGAGTGAGCGCGTCATGGCCAGAACGCCCGACTTAGCGCAGGCAGACGGCACGATGAAGCCCGAGCCGCAATTCGCGTCGGCGTAGGTGGTAACGATGTTGAGAATCGTTCCCGGTTGGCTGGCAGCGATCCACCGCCGCCCGACCGCGAGCGTGAAGTAGAAAGTCCCCTGCAGCACGATTCCCACGACCGCGTTGAAAGCGTTGGGAGAAAGCTTCTCCGTGCGCGCGATGAAATTCCCCGCCGCGTTATTCACCAGCGTGTCGATTCCGCCAAAAGGCCGCCCAAACTCTTTTTCCGCCGCTAGCAATGAGCCTTCAACAGCCGTAAAGTCGCGGACATCTGCAGAGAACCAAGCGGCGCGGCCTTGCTGGGCTTGAATGTCTCGAACGGTTTGCTTGAGCGGATCTTCGCGCCGCCCCACGAGAAATAGACTGGCGCCCAGTTCGGCAAACCGCAGGGCCATTGCCCGGCCAAGACCCGTGCCTCCACCCGTGATCAGAATCGTTCGGCCTTGGAGCAGATTGTTGCGGAACATGTGGTGGCTCCTCGAGGAAACGTTCCTCTGTTGGGCAACACTGTATCTCATCCGATGGGGACGTAGGCCAGACATTTACGCGTTTTGCTATCGCCGGGTTGCCAGAGCGTTGGTGGAGGAGATACCGTTAGCGGATCCACGAGACAGTTCTTGCTCTAGGAAGTTGCGGGCATTTCTAAGCAAGGAGGCCGCCAGTGGCCGACAGGTCCGATCCATACCAGCAGATCCGTTTGGCTGTTCGTGAGCTGTGCGCCCAGTTTCCTCCCCACTATTTTCGAGAGGTGGATGAGAGACGCGATTATCCGGAGCAGTTTGTGGCGGCTCTGACCCGCGCCGGCTGGCTCGCTGCCCTGATTCCTGAGGAATACGGTGGGAGTGGACTCGGCCTCACCGAAGCGTCCGTGATCCTGGAGGAGATCAACAAGTCGGGCGGGAATGCGAGTGCCTGCCATGGGCAAATGTACAACATGACCACACTGCTACGGCACGGGTCCGAGGCGCAGAAGCGCAGCTACTTGCCTAGGATTGCACGTGGTGAGCTGCGTTTGCAGGCGATGGCTGTCACCGAACCTACCGTTGGCACCGATACCACAAAGACCCGAACCACGGCTCAAAAGAAGGGCACCAGCTATCGAATCAATGGCCAGAAGGTGTGGACCTCCCGCGTGCAGCATTCCGACCTGATGGTATTGCTCGCCCGAACGACTCCCCTTGATGAGGTGAAGAAAAAATCCCAGGGTCTTTCGATTTTTTTGGTCGATATCAACAACGCTATGGAAAAAGGCATGACGGCTCGACCGATCCCGAATATGGTCAATCACGAAACGAATGAAGTCTTCTTCGACGATTTGGAAATCCCTGATCAGAATCTCATAGGTAAGGAAGGGGAGGGCTTTCGATACCTGTTCACAGGCCTTAACGCCGAGCGAGCCCTCATCGCCGCCGAATGCATTGGCGACGGCTATTGGTTTATCGACAAGGTGACGAAATACGTGAAGGAGCGAAGGGTCTTCGATCGTCCGGTCGGCCAGAATCAAGGGGTTCAATTTCCCATTGCTGAGGCCTACGTTCACTTAGAGGCCGCTAATCTCATGCGCTTCAAGGCGTGCTCGTTGTTTGATGCCCAGAAATCTTGCGGTGCAGAAGCGAATATGGCGTTGCTGCTGGCGGCAGCGGCTTCCTGGGAAGGAGCCAACGTCTGCTTGCAGTTCCATGGAGGTTTTGGGTTTGCTTCCGAGTACGACGTGGAACGGAAATTTCGGGAAGCGCGGTTGTACCAGGTCGCGCCCATTTCGACCAACTTGATTCTCTCCTATGTGGCCGAGCACGTACTCGGGATGCCTCGTTCGTTTTGACTCTGCCGTGAGTGCGGCTCCGCCGTTTTCATGCTGCGTTTGCCCCTCTTGGCACGTTCAGCACAGACAATTTTTCCCTTCCGCCTCGCGGTTCGTCTACGCATAGACTACCGAGAGAGCACGATGCCGAGGTAAACGTGGCGAGTAAGCTGGCCTATGGGCTCCTCCTGGTTGGGATTTTGGCGAACCCTTCTCTAAGGGCACAGCAAACGCCATCGCTCGACCCCAGCAAGGCAACAGCTACCGTCCATTGTCAGGGAGAGCCTTACGTATCGGTAACGGCGGATGCCGAACAAGCCGTCCCCTTGCAAGTGGTCGCAACGCTGCATTGCGACGAACCGGTGTTGATTCTCTCCGATCCGCAGGGCTACACGGTGAAGGTGCGAACGGCAGGTGGAAAAATTGGGTATGTGACTCGCTTCCAGGTTACGATCGAGCCGTCCCAGCAGGTAGCAGCTCAAGTCAAAGCTTCTGTCGCCGAAACGGACGCCCAAGCGCAAGGCGGAGGAGGGCAGCCGGATCAACAAGACAGCGACTCATCCAAATCTCGGATCTACGTGAGCGACAGCGAATCATGGCTGGCGTCGGGAGGCTTCGGCAATTCCAGCACGGTCGCGCCGGGAAATTTGTACGGCGGTTACAACCCTGAGATGGCGGATATTTACCAGGACTTTACTTCGGACTGCCCGACCGCGGTGGTCACGCAGCAGAAATCCAAGGCGGATTATGCGGTGTTATTTGACAAGCAAAGCAGTAAGAAGGGGCTGACTGGCCTAGGTGGCCTGGTGAAGGTGAACAAGGTGACGGTGCTGTCGAAAAACGGAGAAACGCTGCTGTCTGAGACGTCGCATTCAGCCGATACGGCCGTGAAGATGGCCTGCGATGCCATCGGTCAAAGACACGCTGCGAGCAGTCATTAGATCAGGAAGCTGTCACCCTCGCTGTTTTGAGGAAAACGAGTGCTGGGTCGCTAGCCAGTGCGGCCGGCACTGACTCCTAGCGGTTGTGATCCATCCCCATTGGAGGACTTGCCGCCCTCGATCCCTGTGTGATGGGATAGCAGGGGGCAGGAACGCCGCTTAAAGGAAGCCATCAACCAATCGAGATGCAGGCAGGATTGTCACCATGAAGGCCCTCGTAAAGAGCCGCGCCGAGCGCGGACTGTGGTTGGAAGAAGTTCCCCAACCGAGTCCCGGGATCAACGACGTGTTGGTGCGCGTGCTGATCACCGGTATCTGCGGGACCGACCTGCATATTTACGACTGGGACGAGTGGGCGCAGGCGACCATTCCGGTTCCATTGGTCGTGGGGCACGAGTTTGTCGGAGAGATCGTTTCGGTCGGCGCGAACGTCAATGATTTTCATATCGGTGAGATTGTCAGCGGCGAGGGACACGTTGTGTGCGGTCGTTGTCGCAACTGCCTTGCCGGTCGACGTCACCTCTGCGCCCACACCTTGGGAGTGGGCGTGAACCGTTCCGGCGCATTTGCCGAATTCATTGCGTTGCCCATGGGCAATGTCTGGCGACACAGCGGAGGTGTGGACCTGGAAGTGGCGGCGATCTTTGATCCCCTGGGTAATGCAGTCCACACTGCACTGTCGTTTCCCGTGCTAGGGGAAGATGTCTTGATCACCGGGGCAGGCCCGATCGGGATCATGGCTGCCGCGGTCACGCGTCACGCGGGCGCACGCTATGTTGTCATTACCGACGTCAATCTGAACCGGCTCAAACTAGCCGAGCAAATGGGTGTCACCTTGGCTGTCAATCCGAACGAGAAGAAATTGACGGAGATTCAGAAGCAGCTGGGAATGCACGAGGGATTTGATGTGGGGCTGGAAATGTCAGGCAACGCTGCGGCCTTCCGCGACATGTTGGCCAACATGAGCCACGGCGCCAAGATTGCCATGCTCGGCATCCCGGCTGGCGAGATGTCGATCGATTGGAAGCAGGTGATCTTCAACATGCTGACGATCAAAGGCATTTATGGACGAGAGATGTACGAAACCTGGTACAAAATGACCGTTATGCTCGAATCGGGGCTCCACATCAAGCCGGTCATTACGCACCGTTTCCCCTGGTATGAGTATGAGAAAGGTTTTGAAGCCATGAAGTCGGGCGATGCCGGCAAGGTGTTGTTGGATTGGCGTGCGAGGGATCCGAGCCTGGCTGCGAGGAGTTGAAGCATGTTCGAAATTCTGAGACCGCAGTATGAGTCACAGCTGCACGAGATCCGCCAAGCGGGCCTTTACAAATCCGAGCGCATTCTCCTGAGTCCCCAAAACGGTCGAGTCGAACTTCCTCGAGGCAAGCATGTCCTGAACCTCTGTGCCAACAATTATCTCGGCCTGGCTGACCATTCCGAAGTTCTGAAAGCGGCGCACGAAGCGCTGGATCGCTGGGGGTACGGGTTGTCATCGGTGCGGTTTATTTGCGGCACGCAGGAAATTCACAAGGAGCTTGAGCGTCGTCTGAGCGAATTCCTGGGCATGGAAGACACGATCCTGTACGGCTCCTGTTTCGATGCCAACGGAGGACTGTTCGAAACGATTTTGGATGCCGAGGATGCGATCGTCTCTGATGAGCTGAATCACGCGAGCATCATTGACGGCATCCGGTTGTCCAAAGCCCAGCGCTTTCGCTACAAGAACGGCGATATGGAGGATCTCGAAACACGACTGAAGGAGGCGTCCAAGGCTCGCCGGACTCTGATCGCGACGGACGGAGTGTTTTCGATGGATGGCTACATCGCGAAGCTTCCCCAAATCTGCGATCTCGCCGAACGATATGGCGCGATGGTCATGGTCGATGACTCGCACGCCGTGGGGTTCATGGGTGCGAACGGCCGGGGCACCCACGAGCACCTCCACGTGATGGGGCGAATCGATATTCTTACTGGGACGCTGGGCAAGGCACTCGGAGGTGCGAGCGGTGGCTACGCGAGCGGGCGCAAAGAGATTGTGGACCTGCTCCGCCAGCGGTCCCGCCCGTACCTGTTCTCGAATTCCGTCGCGCCGGTCATCGTGGCAGCCTCGCTCAAGGTCCTGGATCTTTTGGCACAGACAAAGGACCTTCGCAACCGCCTCTTTGCGAACACGAGATTGTTTCGACAGGGCATGGCGGCCTCTGGCTTCCAGATACTGCCCGGTGAACATCCCATCGTGCCGGTGATGCTGGGCGACGCGGCGCTAGCATCCAAGATCGCCGAGCTGCTGCTGGAGAAGGGCGTATACGTTGTGGGGTTTTCCTATCCGGTTGTCCCCCAAGGGAAAGCGCGCATTCGCGTGCAGCTCTCGGCTGCGCATACACGGGAGGATTTGGAGTTTGCCGTGGAGCAGTTTCGAAGTGTGCGGGCCGAAATGGGCCGGGTGTCTTGAAATGACCACAGCACTGCGCAAAACCCCTCTCAACCAAGCACACCGCGCTATGGGCGCGAAGATGGTCGAGTTCGGCGGATGGGATATGCCTGTCGAATACCCGAGAACTGGCGGACTCATCGCTGAGCACAAGGCTGTTCGTGCGACTGTGGGGATGTTCGACGTGAGCCATATGGGTGATGTGCGGGTGAGCGGACGTTCCCCGGGAGCGGCGCGGGCGGCTGTTGAACACATCACGATGAATGACGTCTCGCGGCTCGCGATTGGGCAGGCTCAATATTCGGCGATGCTCTATCCGGAGGGAACTTTTGTCGACGATTTGATCGTGCATCGCCTCGGAGAAGATGACTTTTTTCTGGTCATCAACGCCGGCACGCGTGAAAAAGACGTAGCGTGGATATCGGAAAACACGAAGGGTTTCGACTGCGAGGTCGCCGATCTGAGTGATACCTACACGCAGTTGGCCATTCAAGGTCCTCGGGCGGCTGACGTTCTCACCAAGCTGGGCTATGCCGACACGAACAGTCTTCGCAGCTACTGGTTTGGGCATGGCACCCTATGCGACATGAGCGATGTCCTGATCGCCAGGACGGGGTACACGGGCGAGGACGGCTTTGAAATCTACATCCCCGCTGACATCGAAACCAGCGAAGACGTCTGGCGCAGAACGCTCGAATCGGGGCGTGAGTTCGGCATTCTTCCGTGTGGCCTGGGAGCCAGGAACACATTGAGGCTCGAAGCCCGGTTACCCCTCTACGGGCACGAGATCAGCCAGGACATCAACGTGTGGGAAGCGGGACTCGATCGATTTTGCAGGATGGAGAAGGGTGAGTTCGTGGGCCGCGCAGCACTGCAACGCCAGAAATCGCGGGTCACGCGTAGACTGGTCGGGCTTGAAATGACCGACCGAGGAATCGCTCGTGACGGGTATCTCTGCGCAAACGAGGCCGGCGATGTGATAGGGAGCGTAACAAGCGGCTCGCCCTCCCCAACCCTGGGCAAGAGTATTGCGCTAGCCTACCTCCCGCCGGAGTTCGCGGCCTTGGGGACGGTAGTCCACGTGGAGATTCGAGGCCAAAGGTTGAAGGCACGGGTGGTTCCGACGCCATTCTACAGGCGACCGAGGAGAGAAGAATCCGGTGACGCCAAATGATGCCCCGGTGGCACAAGATGACGGGGCGTGGCAGGGGAAGGAGGGGGACGCGATGACATATCCAGCGACGCTGCGCTACACGAAAGATCACGAATGGATCGAAGTGAAGGGCGAATTGGGAACCGTCGGGCTGACCGACCACGCCCAGAGCCAGTTGGGTGACGTCGTATTCGTGGAGTTGCCTAAGGTGGGAACGAAGCTTGAGGCCGGAAAACCGTTGGGCACAGTGGAATCCACCAAGGCGGTCTTTGAGATCTTCGCGCCGGCATCGGGCGAAGTCAGCGAGGTGAATGAGGATCTCGCCAACGCACCTGAAAAAATCAATCAGGACCCTCATGGTGCGGGCTGGCTCGTGAAGGTACGGCTCTTGGGTCGCGACGAGGTCGCCGGCCTAATGGACGCCAAGGAATATGAATCCTACCTGTCGGGCCAGGGCGCGAACTCCTGATGCGCTATCTTCCAAAGAGTCCCACCGAACGTCAGGAAATGCTCTCCGCGATCGGCGCGAAATCGATCGACGAGCTCTTCTTGCGCATCCCGGAGCGCTATCGCCTCGCCGAAGCCTTAAAGCTGCCGGGGCCCTACTCGGAGGCGGAAGTCATCGAATACTTCACGGATCGCTCGCGGGAGAATTCGCTCGGTTACACAAGCTTTCTCGGTGCCGGCGTCTACCGGCACCTGCGGTCGGTTGTTACAGACACGATCATTCAACGCGGGGAGTTTCTGACTTCCTACACGCCTTACCAGGCCGAAATCTCACAGGGCACGCTACAGGCCATCTTCGAGTTTCAGACGCTCATGTGCCAGCTTACGGGACAGGAGGTTGCCAATGCGTCGATGTGGGACGGGTCTACGGCGACAACCGAAGCCGTGCTCATGGCCGAGCGGTTGACCAAGCGCCGGCGCGTCTTGGTCGCTCGTTCGCTACATTCGGAGTATCGCGATGTGCTCAGGACCTACGTACAGAATTCCCAGCTCCAAATTGACGAGATCGGTTTTGGTGGCGACGGCAGGCTTGATGGGAACGAACTGGAAGCGGCGCTCGGCGAAGATGTCGCAGCTTTGGTCATTCAGTCACCCAACTTTCTCGGGTGTATCGAGTACTCACCGGAGCTTGCCGAACGCATGCACCGCACGGGGGCGCTGCTCGTCGTTGCGGTGACCGAGGGCGTTTCGCTCGGCGCGGTACGTGCCCCGGCCGATGCGGACATCGTGGCGCTCGAAGGACAGAGCTTCGGTCTGCCGCCCAGCTACGGGGGACCGTATGTCGGCGTCATTGCCACGAAGGAGAAATTTGTGCGCCAGATGCCGGGCCGTCTTGCGGGACAAGCGGCTGACGCCGAGGGCCGCCGCGGTTTCGTGTTGACGCTCGCAACGCGCGAGCAGCATATCCGCCGCGAACGGGCGACCTCCAACATCTGTACCAATCAAGCGCTTTGCGCCTTGGCCGCCACCGTGCATTTGACGTTGCTTGGCAAAGAGGGACTGCGCGAGATGGCCGAGCAAAACCTCTCCAAGGCGCACTTTGCCCTGGACGCATTGATTCAGATTCCAGGTGTACGGCGCGCGTTTGACGCTTCGTTTTTCAACGAGTTTACGATCGTGTTGCCCCAGCCGGTCGAGGTGGTGAACCGGCAGCTGCTCGCCAATAAAATCATCGGCCCGCTGGCACTCGAATCGAGGTATCCGGCGCTCAAGCGGCATGCGCTTGTGTGCGTCACAGAGACCACCAGCCGAAAACAGATGGAAGGGTTTGCCCTCACTCTCCGAAGGGTGCTTGGGCACGATCGCTAGGGATCATAGAACATGGCCAAAATTACAAAAGCGTCGATTCACGTCAACCAGAATGAGGGATTGATCTTTGAGAAGAGCTCACCGGGGAAACGAGCATTTGACTTACCACCGCTTGACGTTCCCAAGACCGACCCTCGAGAGGCGCTCGGAGTGCACTATCGCATGGGTGGGGTCGCCGGTTTTCCCGAGGTGAGTGAGATCGAGGTCCTGCGCCACTTCACGCGGCTTTCGACTTGGAACTACGCCATTGACCTCGGCATGTATCCACTCGGTTCTTGCACGATGAAATACAACCCGCGAGTGAACGAATTGGTCGCTCGTCTGGAGGGCATTGCTACTGAGCACCCCCTACAGCCCGAGGGCCTTTCGCAGGGGTGTCTCAAAATTCTTCGATTGCTCGAGATCTGTCTGCTGGAAATCACGGGCATGGACGCCATCACTTTGCAGCCGGCGGCGGGCGCACAAGGGGAACTGACCGGGTTGCTACTGATTCGCGCCTATCTGGAGAGTCAAGGGAGGGGCCGCAGCAAAGTGCTCGTTCCGGATTCAGCGCACGGTACGAACCCCGCGACAGCGGTGATGTCGGGCTACCAGGTCGAAAATGTGAAGTCTGACGCAGACGGCCAGATCGATCTTGATAAACTGCGGGAACAGGTGACCGAGGATGTGGCGGCATTGATGATCACCAACCCGTCGACGCTCGGCATCTTCGAAGAACGCATTTCCGAAATTGCCGACATCCTGCATGCCAAGGGAGCGTTCCTGTACATGGATGGGGCGAACATGAACGCGCTGGCGGGTATTGCGCGTCCAGGCGATTTTGGCGTCGACGTCATGCATCTGAATCTGCACAAAACGTTTTCGACTCCTCACGGCGGCGGCGGGCCGGGAGCGGGCCCGGTAGCGATGAAAAAAATCCTTGAACCGTTTCGGCCTGTGCCTGTCCTCATCGAAAAAGGGGGAGGCGAGCTCGCCCTCGACCAAGCGCGTCCGCGTTCGATTGGAAGAGTCAAGGCGTTCTCGGGTAACTTCGGTGTCCTAGTTCGAGCGCTTGCTTACATCCTGGCCTATGGGCCGGGCATCCGCCAGGCCACGGAAGATGCGGTGCTCAACGCAAATTACATTCGTAGGCATCTGGAGGGATTCTTTGAACTGCGCTACGGGCTACCCTCCATGCATGAAGTTGTGTTCAGCGACGCCCTGCAGAAGGAAAAGGGCGTCCATACAATGGACATTGCCAAGCGCTTAATCGATTACGGCTTTCATCCCTACACCACCGCCTTTCCTTTGATCGTTCCTGGCGCGATGATGATCGAGCCGACCGAATCCGAATCGAAAGAAGAGTGCGATTTATTCATTGACGCGATGCGCGCTATAGCCCAAGAGGCAGCCTCGGTTCCCGAGTTTGTAAGACAGGCACCGCATACGACCCGTATCGGCCGCCTCGATGAGGTCGCGGCGGCGCGCAAGCCTGTGTTGCGTTGGAAGAACAATGACTCGCTCGACTAAGCTGATGTCAGCAAGATCGAAAAAAGTTGATGGATTGGCCTCTATTGTGGCTTTTTGCTCGCTCGAAGGAGGACGATATCGGCGCTGAGCGTGCCGCGAGCGGCAACGAGAGTCTTGCCATCGGTGGACCAAGCGAAATCGTAGATTAGACCCGACGGGAAGTGCGTGAACTGTTTCGGCGGGCCGCCGGAAAGAAACTGACGCCAGAGATCGGAGACACCACCCCGCGTGACCCAGTAGTCGATGGCGCGTCCATCCGGCGCCCAAATGCTCAAACCTGCTCCTGGCGGTCTTTCAAACGAGTAAAGCGTAGGCCCCCCCTGAACGGATGCGACATTCATCCGGACCCGTGCGCCCAAATTCTCGGGATTCTGCCACTGATAAAGAAAGAGCTTGCTGTCAGGGGAGAGCCAAACAAACCCTGTCGCACGGCCAGACAGAGGCAAAGGTTTGGGCTGTGCGCCATCATGGGTCGAGACGAGAGTGGGTCCCAGCAGATTGTCACTCAAGAAAGTAACCCACTGTCCGTCGGGGGAGCAAAGCGGAAGGGCCAGGGAGTTGGACGAAGCCAACTGAACCGGGTTTGCTCCGTTCCCGTCCATGAGCCAGATATTGGTCTGGTCGTTCTCCGCGCTTTGATAGACGATGTGTTTGCCATCCCCGCACCCTGTGGCAAAACCGATGTGACGGTCGCTTCCTGCGACAAGCGTGGGACTGCCGCCGTCTGACGGGATGGAATAGACCTCACCGGCATCGGTCTGGTAAACAAAGCGATCCTTACCCAAAAAGGTGACGAAACCAATCGGCGAACCACCGGAAGTGATTTGTTTCGCCTTGGCGGAATCGCCCCCGGGCAGAAGCCACAAATCGGAGACGCGGCTATTTTCGATGGTGACCAGTGAAGAACCGTCCTTGGAAATGTCGAGCCAACCAAGGCTGTAGTTGGTGAGGTCGTTCGACAGCCGATGCACTTCGCCAGCGGGGTAGGAAATGGTATAGAGCTGGCCGCGGCTGGAGGGACCGCGCTCGCTCTTGCCCACTAGCAACGCGCTACCATCGGGAAGCCATACGGGCAGGCCCAGATCGTCGTGCGTCGAGTAAATGGCGCGGGCACTGCCATCGTCGGCAGAAACGGCATACAGGCTCTGCAGATTGCCCGGTTCGTATAGCAAATAAACGATCGTCTTGCCATCGGGCGACCACGCGGGGCGCACCACGGCATTTGGAGTGGGCCTGCCGGGCTTGGCGCGCAGAATGTGTTGGCCGCTGCCATCCGTGTTGGCGACGAATAAATCGACTTCTCCCTTGTCGGGAGCGCCGCGCAGGAAAGCGAAGCGCTTGCCATCGGGCGAAAAGCTGGGGCCGGTGTCAATGTCGCGAACGACCTGCATGGGCGATCCGCCCAGCACAGGGATCTTGTATAGGTAACTGAACAGCGGATTGTCTTTGCTCGAACCCGTGTAGTAGATGTAGTTGCCATCGGGAGAAAACGTCAGTCCCGCAAAAGAGATGACGTCGGGAGGAATGACCTGAACATCACTTCCCGTCGCCACCTGACGGACCATCAGGCTTTGCTTTTCACCGTCGCGCAAAACATAAACGACATATTGGCCGTCGGGGGAAATCGCGACGCCAGAAGCTTTGCCGCTTTGCGTTAGCCTGGTGATTTCCATGTCCTGAAGGCTCAGAGGGGTTTTGCGAGTGCTGAGTTTCCAGTAGGCAATCGCGGCTGCCGTGAACACGAAGGCAGCGAGAGTGAAGCCAATCACCAGACCCTTCTTGCGGCCGGCCGGCATGGGAGCCGCGGCAGAGCTGGCGGGGACGCTGGCACCCGAAAGTCGAGCGGCGCTGTGCGGGCCCGAGGAGGCTTCCGCGGACGGAGACACAGAGGAGGGAGCTGCTTCGAAAGGCTCGGGAGCGGCAACGCGCCCGGAACTGGTGTCACGTTGGACGCGCTTGAGATCGGCGTGCATTTCCGAGGCGTGCTGGTAGCGGAGGTTGCGATCTTTCTCCAGGGCCTTGGTGATAATGCGTTCCAAGTCCAAAGGCAGGTCAGGATTCAAGCGAATGGGAGCAATCGCAGGGCGGTTTAGGATGGCATCGAAAATCGTAGCGTTGCTTTCCCCGCGAAAGGGCAGTTGTCCGGTGGCCATTTCATAGAGGACGACGCCGAACGAAAAAAGATCGGTGCGGGAGTCAAGTTCCTTGGCGCGGGCCTGCTCGGGAGACATGTAGGCGACTGTACCGAGCGTGCTGCCGGGACTGGTGAGTTGATCGCTTCCGACATCCACGGTGGCGATGGTATCGAGGCCTGCGGGTTCCCTTCTCGTGGGAGCTAACTTAGCGAGACCAAAATCGAGAATCTTGGCGTGCCCTCGCGCGGTCACAAAAATGTTGGCGGTTTTGATATCACGGTGCACGATGCCCTTCGAGTGCGCGGCGTCGAGGGCGTCGGCTGTATCTATGGCAATCGTGAGCAGAGCCTCGAGCTCCATGGGTCGGTTGGTGATGATGTGCTTCAGCGTCTTGCCTTCCAGACATTCCATGGCGATGAAGGCTCTGCCGTTGTCCTCTCCGATATCGTAAATCGTGCAAATGTTAGGGTGATTCAGTGCCGAAGCAGCTTGCGCTTCGCGCTGCAAGCGCATCAGGGCCTGAGCGTCTTTGGAGACTGCGTCAGGGAGAAACTTCAGCGCCACAAAACGCTTGAGCCGGATGTCTTCGGCTTTGTACACCACTCCCATACCGCCACCGCCAAGTTTGTCGAGGATACGGTAATGAGAGATCGTTTGGCCGAGAAGGACGGAGGTGTCCGACATGCGCAAGAATTGTAAAGAAGGCACCAAATTGAAGTCAACGAAGCGGCTGGCCGTGACAGCGACCGTGGTGTTAGGCATCTTTCTCCATCAGTCGAATGGTATGGCAGGTATCGTGTCTCACAATGAGACCGCAGGCCACCCGGAGAAGGCTTCCTGTGAGACAACCATCGGTCGTTTCAGGAGCCTGCTTTCCCGCGGCTCCGTCGAAAACATTGATTTTTCGATTACTTAGAATCCTCGCAAAGGAACGTTCTAGCCTGGCATCAACCATGCAATGTGGGTCCGTGAGAGATCCTCTTTGAAACAGCCACTCATAGCCACAGGGCTTGTTCTGGCGTTGCTAAACGGTGGGTTTTCGGTCATGCCCGCGAAGGCACAAGACGAACAGCGGAAGGCTGTAACCAAGGTTATGCCGGCGATACCGGAGCTGGCCAAGCAGATGCATATAGCGGGAAAGGTGAAGATCGAAATCACAATCGCAGCCGACGGGCACGTGCTCACCACGCATGTCGTGGGGGGAAGCCCTTTGCTAGTGAATGCGGCGCTTGAGGCCCTGAAACAGTGGCGATTCGAGCCTGCTCCGACAGCTACTACCGATCTGATTGAATTTGACTTCAAAGAGTTTTGATTAGAAGCTGTGCCGGGCAACCCTCGTTTATTGTTCCACTTCGTCAAGCCAAGGCACTAGTCTCAACTACAACAACATCGGTTTTAGCGAAACGGAAGACAAATTGCCCGACGGCTGGAAGCCCGTCCACGTGCAGCACCGATTCGTTTGTAAGACGCCCGAGGCCCGTGCAGCCAGCGGCTCGATGTCTGGAATTGAAGTCATCGTGCTTGGCGGCGAAACCAACACATACAGCTACGTCACGAGCGCTTCCCTCGATAAGTAGGTTGATAAGGGAGGCCTCGCCAAAATCGAGCAAGATGTAGAGCCCCTTGGGCTCTAATCTACTGGTGGACAGAACTCCATTTTCCCCGCCTGGTGAAGGTCAGTCAGTCTCTCTGACTCGGATTGCTTGCTCAATCCATCTTGGACAAATACACTAGCGACGAACTTAGGGGGCTCGACATAAAACTCTCGGTCTTCTGCGGAGTGAGCGTCGATGGCTTTCTGGCCCGATCAGACCACGCGC
>DASPVW010000034.1:0-41628 GCA_035622155.1 Candidatus Acidiferrales bacterium | reverse complement strand
CTGAATCGCATACTGCACATTCATCAGGCCGACGACATTGAGCGCGCGCGCGAGCTTACCGGTGTAATCGCGAATTCGAGCCAGCACCGACGGCGACAAAGACACCGGCGGAAGCACGCAGGAAGAGTCGCCCGAGTGAATGCCCGCTTCTTCGATGTGCTCCATGATGCCGGCAATCACGACGTCCGTGCCGTCCGCCAGCGCGTCCACGTCGACTTCAATCGCGTCTTCGAGGAATTGATCGATCAGAATCGGCCGCAGCCCGCCACTGCCGCCGGCCATCAGGGCCGCATGCGCCACATACTCCTCGACCGTTTTCAAATCGTAGGCGATCACCATCGCGCGGCCGCCGAGGACGTAGCTCGGCCTAACCAGAACCGGCAAGGCCACTTCTTGCGCCACTCGCTTGGCTTCTTCCGGAGCGAGCGCGGTGCCATTCCGCGGCTGCGGTATCTGCAATTCTTCAAGCAGCAGGCCGAATCTTCGGCGATCCTCCGCGAGGTCGATCGATTCCGGCGCCGTTCCGATGATAGGGACGCCGTTCTTCTTCAGATCGAGCGCGAGATTGAGCGGCGTCTGACCGCCGAACTGCACGATGACTCCGCTCGGTTTCTCTTTCGCAATTACCGCGAGCACGTCTTCCAGCGTCAGCGGCTCAAAGTAAAGTCGATCCGAAGTGTCGTAGTCGGTCGAGACGGTTTCCGGATTGCAGTTCACCATCACCGTTTCGTAGCCGTCATCCTTCAATGCGAACGAGGCGTGGCAGCAGCAGTAATCGAATTCGATTCCCTGCCCGATGCGGTTCGGGCCGCTGCCCAGAATGGCGATCTTCGGCCGGTCGTTCACCTCGGCCTCGTCTTCCTGTTCGTAAGTGGAGTAGAGGTACGGCGTGAACGATTCGAACTCCGCCGCGCAGGTGTCCACCCGCTTGAACACCGGCTTCACGCCCAGTTCATGCCGCCGTTTGCGCACCGAGGCCGACTTCACGTTCCACAGCTTGGCGATCTCTTCGTCGCTCGCGCCGGAGCGCTTCGATTCCAGCATCAGCTCCGGCGAAATCTTGTGCAGGCCTGTGGCTTTTACGCGCGCGTCGATCTCCAGCATGGCCTCCAGATGCCGGATAAACCAGGGATCGATCTTGGTCAGCGAACAGATTTCGTCGCGCGACATTCCGCGCTCCAGCGCCTCAAACAGCCAGTGAATGCGGTCCGGGCCGGGCACGTGCAGCCGTTCGCGCAGCAGCGCGGTCGTGACTTCCGTCGGTGGGCGCCAAACGCTGCTGGGCTCGAGCGCCCGGATGCCCTTGCAGAGAGCCTCTTGGAACGTACGGCCGATAGCCATCACCTCTCCCACCGACTTCATCTGCGTAGTGAGGGTGGCATCGCTGCCCGGGAATTTCTCGAATTGCCATTTCGGAATTTTGGCTACGACGTAATCGATACTCGGCTCAAAACACGACGGCGTCTTGCGCGTAATGTCGTTAGGGATTTCGTCCAGCGTCATACCGACGGCAAGTTTTGCGGCGATCTTCGCGATTGGAAACCCGGTGGCTTTACTCGCAAGCGCCGAGCTGCGCGAAACGCGTGGATTCATTTCGATGACGACCATGCGTCCAGTTGCCGGATCGATGGCAAACTGAATGTTGGACCCGCCCGTCTCGACGCCGACCGCGCGGATGATGGCCGCGGCCGCATCCCGCATGTGCTGATATTCCTTATCGGTGAGCGTCTGTGCGGGCGCTACGGTAATCGAGTCGCCTGTATGAATTCCCATCGGATCGACATTTTCAATCGAGCAGATCACGACGAAGTTGTCGCGGACGTCCCGCATCACTTCGAGCTCAAACTCCTTCCAGCCGATGACGGATTCCTCGATCAGTGCCTGATGCACGGGACTTGCATCAAGGGCGCGGGCGATCGCATCGCCGAATTCTTCATGGTTGTAAGCGATCGATCCGCCGGTGCCTCCCAGAGTGAACGAAGGCCGAATCACCACCGGATAGCCCATCGCATCGGCAAGATGGATGGCCTCGGGAATGTTTCTCACCACGGCTGATTGCGGCACCTCCAGGCCGACTTTGCGGCAAACTTCCTTAAACAGCAGCCGGTCCTCGGCGATTTGGATCGACTCGAGCTGTGCGCCGATCAGTTTCACGCCGTATTTTTCGAGTACACCGCTTTCGGCAAGCTCCACGGCCAGGTTCAGACCGGTTTGTCCACCCACGGTGGGAAGGACGGCGTCGGGACGCTCGACGGAGATGATGGCTTCAAGATATTCCTTCGACAGCGGCTCGATGTAGGTCCGATCCGCTACTTCGGGGTCGGTCATGATGGTCGCAGGATTCGAATTGACCAAGATGACGTCGTAGCCTTCCGAGCGCAACGCTTTGCACGCCTGCGTGCCAGAATAATCGAATTCGCATGCTTGCCCGATGACGATCGGTCCGGAGCCTATGATCAGGATTTTCTTGAGGTCAGCGCGTTTCGGCATCTGGGTTCCATCGCCCGGCCGCGTGAGATGTCGGCACCTCTTTGATCATTGCAAGGAAATCATCGAACAGGTAGCGGGCGTCGTGCGGACCAGGCGAGGCCTCCGGATGATATTGGACGCTGAACAGCGGCAACGAGCGGTGGCGAAGGCCCTCATTCGTGTGGTCGTTGAGATTTAGATGGGTGATTTCCACTTCGCTTGCCGGCAGCGAATCCGGATCAACGCAGAAGCCGTGATTCTGCGCCGTGATTTCGACCCTACCCGTGAGCAAGTTTTTCACAGGATGGTTGGAGCCATGGTGACCGAATTTCAGCTTGAAGGTTCGCCCTCCGAGCGCGAGTCCGCAAAGCTGGTGCCCCAGGCAGATGCCGAAGATGGGAACGCGACCTACCAATTTTCGAATGTTGCCTATGGCGTAGGTCATCGGCTCGGGATCTCCCGGGCCATTGGACAGAAAGATTCCGTGCGGCTTTAGCGACAAGACGTCTTCTGCGGAAGTTTGGGCGGGAACAACTGTCACCTGACCACCATGGTCCACCAAAAGCCGGAGAATATTTCGCTTGATGCCGAAGTCATACGCCACAACATGGTAGGGAATGCCTTCCCGAGCCATCTTGCCCTGGGGCGTGGCCCGTCTTCCGTTTCCTTTGACGACGCCAGAAGTCGTGTCAACGGCGGCCCCAAGAGGTTGCGCCAGGTCGATAGAACCTTGCGTCCAGTGATAACTCTCGGCAACCGTGACGCGACTTGCGAGCTCCTGGCCGGCCATGGTGGGTAGCGCGCGCGCCTCGGCGATGAGTTGCTCAGCAGGTGTATCATCGGTCGACAATACACCGCGCAAAGCTCCGGCTTGACGAAGGTGCAGCACCAAAGCGCGCGTATCGACATCCCAAAGAACGGGTACGCCGGAGCGCTCTAGATATTGCTGCGCGGATTCCCGGGAACGCCAGTTGGACGCAAGCGCGGAGAACTCACGCACCACGAGAGCTTCGATATACGGCCTGCTGGATTCCTCGTCGTCTACATTGGCGCCGACATTGCCGATATGAGGATAGGTCAGGCACACAATTTGCCCGGCGTAGCTCGGATCGGTGAAGACCTCTTGATAGCCAGTGAGACTCGTGTTGAAAACAACTTCGCCGCCACGGCGAATGCGGGCGCCTGCCGCCCGACCGCTAAATACCCGTCCATCCTCGAGCGCGAGACTCGCGCGTCCTGCGAGGGCCTCGATCAGCGTAGCCTCCCATGGATGTCATTTCGATGCCGCGTTGACCGTCGACGTTGAGGTGAGTGAACCAAAGTGGTCCACCGGCCAATAGGCGAACACGGCTTTGCCGTAGATGAACTGGCGCGGAACGGAACCAAAGACGCGAGAGTCATTCGAGCTATCGCGATGATCGCCCATAACGAAGTAACTGTCAGCGGCAATCCGGTGCGGCGCCGAATTGAAGCCGTCAAGATAACCGGCCGGAACGTATTGATCTGCCAACTCCTCGCCGTTGATGTAGACATGACCCGAGCGTATCTCGATCGTCTCGCCCGGCAACCCCACGACGCGTTTGATGAATGACTTCGAACGATCAAGAGGATACCAGAACACGATGACGTCGCCCCGCTCGATCGGCTCAAAGCGATAGACAAATTTGTTGATAAAAATGCGCTCCTGGTCAGAGAGCAGCGGGTACATGCTAGTGCCTTCGACCTTCACCGGTTGGTAAAGAAAAATCATGACGACGATTGCCAGGCCGAGGGCAATCGCAAGGTCGCGGGTCCAACTGCGCAACTCGCGCCGCAAGGGCGGAGCCGACGGAGTTCCGCCCGCCTCAGATAGCCCGGGATGAGAACTGTCGTGCATGCCTTACCATTCTACTTATATCATGGCGCGGAACGAGAGGCAAAGGAAGGACATAGGGACGGATTTCCAAGACGAATCGGTGACCCCTAGCACGACGAAGGTCCAGTTCCCTCGCCCAGTGCGAACCCGAGAATGGCCATGGAGGCCAGAACGGCAGTTTCCGTGCGCAGAATGTTTCGGCCGAGCGAGGCCTCCAGGAATCCAGCCGACCGCGCGGCTGCAATTTCAGCCTCCGTCCAACCGCCCTCTGGGCCGATCGCCAACACGGCAGCTCGCGCGCCCGGCCCCGAGCGAAGTGCTTCCTGCAGAGGCAACGCATCGCGGCGCTCCGAACAAACGATCTTCAAACCGTCCCAGGACTGTGAAAACGCCTTTTCCGGACTTGCTATCTCGTCGAGTAGAGGCGGCGTCAGGCGGCGCGATTGCTGCGCGGATTCAAGCAGAATGCGTCTCCAGCGCTTCTGCCGTTTGCCAGCCGCCGCGAGCAGCGATTGATCGCTGCGCGCAGCCGCAAGAGAAACGATGCGAGTCGCGCCGAGTTCGGTAGCCTTCTCCAAACACCACTCAAAGCGATCGAACTTCACGATCGAAAGAAGCAAATCGATGCGCAACGCCGGCTCAGAGGCAGGCAGTGGCTCGACCAGAGAGAACTCGATCCGGCTTGCGCCACCCTTGGCGAGCGCGATGCTCTCAATCTTGGCGAGCCAAACGCGCCGGCCGTCGCTCAACTCAAAGTTCTGGTTCGGCTCCGCCCGTAGCACACGACCAAGATGGTCGGCAGACTCTCCCTGTAGAACCGCAGAGTTCGATTCGAAGTGGTCAACGAAAAAGCGGCGTCGCACCGTTGAATTCTAGCGCGACGCGGCCGTCTAACCATAGGCTCTGAGCGGTTCCCAACTTGTTCGCCGGCCGCACGGCCGAGCGACTCACCGATCCAGAAAGGATCGATTCCTAGCCGAAGATGTCTTTTACCTTGTCGAAGAAACTGGAGGAGCGCTCGGTGGGCTTGTTTTCAACCTTCATCGTTTGACCGAGTTGCTCGACCACGCGGCGCTGCTCGCGAGAGAGCTTCGATGGAACCACAAGCTGGATGTTCACATATAGATCGCCGCGGCCACCATGAGGATTGGGGAGACCCTTGCCGCGTTGACGGAAAATCTGGCCCGACTGCGTGCCTTCTGGAAGGGTGAGGTCCATTTCACCTTGCAGAGTGGGAATCTGGATCGTCGCGCCGAGCGCGGCTTGCGGGAAACTGATCGGGATCGTGCAGTAGAGGTCGGCGCCGCGACGTTCGAAAAAGGGATGCTCTTTCACTTCCAGAAAAATGTAAAGATCGCCCGCCGGTCCCCCGTTGCTTCCCGGCTCCCCCTGGCCGGCCATCCGAAGACGCGTCCCGGAATCCACGCCGGCCGGAACGCCCACTTCCAGCGTGCGCTCCCGCTCCACGCGGCCCTGCCCGCGGCAACCTGCGCAGACTTCACGAATCGTTTTTCCCGCCCCCTGACATGCTGGGCAAGTGCGCGTGATGGAAAAAAAGCCCTGCTGGTAGACCATTTGTCCGCGTCCACCGCAGGTGCTGCAGGTCACCATGCCGCTCCCTGGCTTGGCACCGGTTCCCTTGCAGACTTCGCAGTTTTCACGCCGCGAAATCTGAATCTTTGAGGTGACACCGGCGGCGGCCTCTTCAAAGGAAAGTGACATGTCATATCGCAAATCGGCGCCGCGCTGGCCACGCGAACCGCGTCCGCCGCGACGCGCCCCGCCAAAGGCCTGATCGAAGCCGAAAAGGTCGCCAAAGATGTCCTGAAACTCCTCAAAGATCGAGGCGTTGAAGCCGGTTGCGTCGAATCCGCGCCCGCCCAGCCCGGCATGACCATACCGGTCGTAGAGCGAACGCTTCTGCGAATCGGAAAGCACGCTGTAAGCTTCTGATGCCAATCGAAAGTTCTCCTCGGCGACAGCCTTGTTGGCCGGGTTGCGATCAGGATGCCACTTCAGCGCAGCTTTTCGGTAAGCTGACTTGATTTGATCGCCCGAGGCATCGCGAGGGACGCCCAGGATCTCGTAATAGTCCTGTTGGTTGCCGCTGGCCATATCGTGTTCTCGACCCCTGCTGGTTGGTATTGGAACCGTCTCTTGCTTAGTTGTCCCCCTACGAATTACGCGCCGCTTTAGGCTCGCGCACCGCTACCCGGACCATCGCAGGTCGAAGGACCTTGTCGTGAAACGTGTAGCCCGGCTGCAACTCGCCGACAACAATACCCTCGGCGTGCTCTTCGGTGTCGACGCGTTCAATGGCGTGGTGAAAATGCGGATTGAACTGCTGCCCTACCGCATCGATGCGTACCAGGCCCTGTTTGGCGAGCGTCTCCCACAACTGGCGTCGGATCAGCTCAAAACCTTTGCGGTATTCGAGATAAGCCGAATCGGCCGACTCCGTCAGCGCCCGGTCAAAGGCGTCGAGCACAGGAAGAAGATGCTCGATCAGCGCTTCTGCGCCGCGGTGGCGGTCATGGTGGCGCTCCTTTTCAACGCGTTTGCGGTAGTTTTCAAAATCGGCCTGCCTCCGGACCAGCGTCTCGGTCAGCTCCTGCTTTTCGACCAAAAGCTTTTGCACCTGTTCGGCAAGAGCGGCAGCCGAACCGTCCCCCGCCAGAGCCGGGTCTGGCGACGAAGAGCCGGTCCCAGTGCCGACATCGGGTCGGCCTGGTTCCTCCGGCGTTTCTTTGTGTCGATGACCTTGCGACGACATAGGCTTAATTCCCCATCTGACCTTCGGAAAAGAATTGCGCCATAAACGCCACTGCTGTGATCACGCGCTCGTAGTGCATGCGCATGGGCGCTAGAATGCCCAGAGTTCCCTGCACGTGCGCGTTTGACGAATACGAGGCCGAGACCAAGGCCAGATGTTTCCCGGCGGCCGACATCTTCTCGAGACCGAGTTCAACGTGAACAGGCTCGGGTGCTTCGATGCAGCCGCTCAACAGGTAAATCAATCGGTCTTTCTCTTCAATAGCCTGAAGCAGTTCGCGCAACTGCTCCTGGTTAGTGAAACCGACCGAGGCGGCGATTTGAGCTGCGCCCTCGACGTAGATTTTGCGTTCAGTGCCGTCACCCAGCACCGAAGGGTCGCAAAGCAGCAGGGCGTCGTTGGCTAGCCGACCATACTCCTCGCGGTCGCGTTCCACCTGCGAGCGCAGGTCGGCGCGTATTGCTTCGAGTGTCCAACCGACATAATGCGTATGGAGGTGGGTGGAAATTCGATCGAGCTCTTCCTGCCGGAAATTTCGCTCGGGACGGATCAATTTGTCGCGAGTAAGCCCGCCACTGGTGACCAAAACGACGAGCACGCCATGGTCCGGTACAAGTAGGAATCGCAGATGTTCGACGACGCTACTGGCCAGCGGCGGCGAAATAAAGATTCCCAAACCGCGAGATACCGCTGCGAGAACATGGCTGGCGCGTTCCATTACGGCTTCCGGCGTCTGGGCCAACGCCAGTTCACGGCGAATCCATTGCCGATCTTCCGGGCTAACCGTCGCCTGCGCGGCGACCTGTTCGACAAAAAAACGGTAGGCCGAAGCGGTCGGCACGCGCCCAGCTGAAGTATGGGGTTGATAGAGGTAGCCCTCGGCCTCGAGATCGGCCATCACGTTGCGAACCGTGGCGGGGCTCAGTGGCTCCAGATGGCGACGCGCCACGGTGCGCGATGAAACAGGTTCGCCCGTCTCAATATAGGCGCGCACCACGTCGGTAAGGATTTGTTGGTGACGGCGTTGCTGTAAGACTGTTGAACTCATCGATCCTTGTGAGCTCTCACCTTTAGAAAATTTTAAACGGGCAGAACAGCGGCGTCAACTTGGCCGATGCGGGCGCCGTGCGGGGAACGAACGTCAGGAGCGCTCCGGAAGCAAAATCGGGCACAGCCGTCGAGGACTGTGCCCGGCCCCTTTGAGAAAGGAATCGAATCAATCCGGCAGCGCCGTTGTCGGGGGCATCTGCAGTTTGGCTTTTGCAAGTGCGCGGACAATATTCGTTTCCACCGTTTGCTCGGTGGTGTTGCGGACGGTCGCTAGCTCGGTCACAAGCAGATGCTTTGCACGCTCGAGCATCTTCTTTTCACGGAAAGACAGCGGTTTGGAGCGACTCAGTGCTACCAAGCCTTTGAGCACTGCCGCGACTTCCATCAAAGACCCGGTCCGCATCCGGTCTGAATTCTCTTTGAACCGGTGTTTCCAATCGTGATGAGAAGCCGAGCGGCCCTTCTCAAGATAGGAAAGAACTGCGCCCGCCTCGTTCGCGCGGATGACGGGCCGCAGCCCGACATTCTCAATGTTCGTTTGCGGCACCATCACCTTCAGCCCGCTGGAAAGAATCCGCAACATGTAGAACCGCTCCGATCGACCGTTGACATAACCATAACTAATCTGCTCAATCAACCCCACACCGTGATTCGGATACACGACCTTTTCGCCTAGTTTGAAGTCCATGAGTGGAAATTCCCTCCCCCGAACAGCTAGAAAAAGTTTAGGCCTGCGGGAACGGCGCGTCAAGTTTTTCCACAGGATTCATAGGGGCACAAAACGTCGGGGCTAGAGGGTTTAATCTAAGCTTTGGCAGCACAATTGCCCTATAATCCGCTCGTGCTCATCCTCGCTGTCGATACCTCGTCGCCTGCGGGCAGCCTCGCGGTACTGAAAGGCACTAGAACCATCGGAACGGTCGCAGCCTGGTCACCGGAACTCTACTCCTCGCGCATGTTTCGCCAACTCGAATTCCTGCTACATGAGCTTTCCCTAACCATGGAGGATTTCGATCTGCTCACCGTGGCAATGGGACCCGGGTCCTTCACGGGCTTGCGCGTAGGGCTCACAGCAGTCAAGGGTTGGGCTGAAGTGCACGGCAAGCCCATCGCTGCAGTCAGTACCCTCGAGGCCGTCGCCGCACAATCGCATTCCTCCGCTAACCACCTTGTATCCGTGCTCGATGCGAGACGGGGTCAGATTTATTTCGCTGCCTATCAACGAGCACGCAACTCCGGGAACCAACCTCTTGTGCTCGAAGGTGACGAACAAGTCGGAGTTCCACAGGAACTGCTCAACCAATTGGAATCCAGATCCGACGGCGAAGACCTGGCAATCGTAACGCCAGTACCGGAACTCTTCGAGGTGCCGCTGTCTCGTTGTGAGACAAGCCGCGGAGATCCCTGGCAAGCATCATGGCGAATCGAAGAGGTCTCGGCAACGCTCGCGCCCCACATCGGGCGGATCGGGTTGCAGCACGCCGAGCAGGGCAAACTCACAGACTCGCTCAAGCTGGATGCGAGCTACATCCGGCCGAGCGATGCTGAAGTGCACAGGAGGCTATCGACGGGATCTTGATCCGCTTGCTCGAACTGCGTGATGTGGACGCGATCCTCGCGATCCAGTCGGCTTCTCCCGAAATCGCACAGTGGACAGCGTCGGACTATGCGCGCGTTGCGCGCGGGGAAATGGCCGGCTGGATTGCTCACCCAGATCATGAGGCGGAGATCACCGGGTTCCTGATAGCACGCCAAATCGCGTGTGATCTTGAAATTCTTAATTTCGCTGTGCGGCCCGATGCGCGAAGGCGCGGGACAGGCACTGAACTGCTGCACCGATCCTTCGCCTGGGGCAAAACCTTCGGCGCGGAAGGCGCGTCGCTTGAAGTTCGCGCTGCGAACTTGGGGGCGTTGGGTTTTTACCGACATCATGGATTTGCGGTGATCGGTCGCCGGAAACAGTACTACGTCTCTCCGTTGGAAGATGCTCTGGTATTAAGGGCCGGGCTGCCCTAGCGCGGCGGAGAGATCCTGGAAAACGGCAAGACGCTTCGCTCTTTGTTGTTAGAATAACTGCGTGACGGGGTTCGACGTCGCCATCATTGGCGGAGGCGTGATCGGCACCTCAATCGCCTTCGAGCTGGCAGCCGAAAAGCTGCGAGTCGTCGTGCTCGATCGTCAGCAGATCGGTCAGGAAGCTTCCTGGGCAGCTGCTGGCATGCTGTCACCGGCGCCGGCTTCTTGGCGCGACGACCCGCTTGTTCGGCTGGGCCGCGAAAGTCTCAGGTTGTATTCGACATTCTCCGCCGCCATCGAGGAAACCGCAGGGCAACCGATCGGATATGAGTGCGAAGGCGCTCTCGAACTATTTGGAGGGCCATGTGGGGAGGAGGATCGCAACCGGAGAGTGAGGGAGTGCCAGCAACAGGGCATCGCAGCTGAGGCCGTATCGATGGAGACGGCGCTCGCCTGGGAGAACGCAATCGGCCAAGCGGCAAATGCAGCGGCCTGGTTACCTGAGGAAGGTCGCGTCGACCCTCGCTTGCTTATGGGCGCGGTGGCCGTCGCCGCCCGCCATCGCGGTGTTGAGTTTCGCGAACATTGTCCCGTCACCGGAGTCACGGTCCACGGCGATCGATGCCTCGGCGTGGTTGTCGATAAGGGAAGGATTCCAGCGGGACATGTCGTTCTTGCTGCGGGTAGCTTTTCAAGCCAGATCCAAAGCCTGGCACAATATGCACCGACGCGGCCCGTGCGTGGCCAGATGGTGGCGTTGCACCCCAACCGCCCTCGTTTGCGCCGCGTACTGCGTTCGAAAAACGGCTACCTCGTGCCACGGCGCTGCGGGCACATTGTTGCGGGAAGCACTTCGGAGGAGGTCGGCTTCGATAAACGCGTCACCGGCCAGGGAGTTCGCCGAGTTTTGGAGAATGCGTTCGAACTGGTTCCGAGTTTGGAGTGCGCCGAGATCGTCGAGACATGGTCAGGCCTGCGACCCGGAACCCCAGACGACCTTCCGATCCTGGGTCCCACCCCCCTGGAAGGTTTGCTGATCGCCACCGGTCACTATCGCAACGGTATTCTACTGGCGGCAGCCACGGCAAGATTGGTGCGCGAGTGGGTGACGAGGGGGCGCACTTTTTTCGATACAGAGCCGTTCTCGCCGCTGCGCTTCGCCAAACTCAAACAGCAGGCTCAACACGCTCCATAACAAATCCTAGAACGGGAATGGGATGGGGGGCGCAGGTTGTCGATTCGCCGGCCCGGCCAACGTGGACGCTTGTCCGGGACTGCTGAATTGGACTTTGTCTGCGTCGAGATAAATCGGGCGATCGATCACGGCTTCCAAAGTTGAGCCGCGGGGCAACTCGGCTTCTGGCCCGCGTGTCAACAGAACTGCACCGAGACCGGCGAGAGCACCGACACCCGCGCCGATTCCTGCGCCTTTCCCTGCGTTGCCTGCCGCGGCGCCGACGCCTGCTCCGATTCCTGTGCCAGCCGCGGTGGTCCGGATGACAGTGCCTACGTTGGACCCCTTGTTAGAGCCGCCCACAATTTTCCCTTCGCTGTTCACCGTTTCGTTGCCGCCGCTGCTGGCACCACTGGGTGAGGCGTTCAGGTTAACCATATAGGAATTCGGAAGAATCATCGTCGTCAACTTGATCATCATTTCGCCGCGACCCTTCACGTGCCCTGGTCGTTTCGCTTCCGTTATTTCGCCGCTGATGTAAGAACCGGCCGGAATCACAACGTGTCCATTGACCATGATGGGAAACAGCGTCTCGAAATACACAGGATCGCCCGGCTGTGCGCTTCGCGTCGAGATTCCGTTGTGGAGCACGAGCGGAAGATGCGTTCCCGCGGGAACTTCAATTTGTGCGCCGCCAGGAGCGGCCGCCGGGGCAGCCACGGGTGGAGCCAGCGAGGGTGCCGCCCCTTGCGACTCCGTCTGTGCAGCGACAGCGGAGGCTGGCCCCTGTTGTGGCCAAGCCGGAGGTGATAACGAGGTGCCAAGTAGCGCAGCCGCACAACCCGCAACCACTTGATAGCTCCTCATACAGTTCCTTTCGCGCTGCTAGCTGATGGATGCCGGTCCCAGCCCCCGCGCTGCCTGGAGCGTACCACCAAGCCGGGGATGGTCGACCCCCTATATTAAGAAGACGGACTGACCCGTCAATTCAAAACGTTTGCGGCAGCGGATGTTGCGGCAGGCAACCAGATTGTCCACACGCACCATGTAGGTGCGCGCCTTGGCGAAATGCTGCTTATCTTCGGCTGTAGCGCTGGTCGGCAGCTGCGCCTTTTTCGTCCGCACCATCCACCGAACCGGATATGAGTTTTCCTGTCGGCAGTGAGGGCAGGTCAGCGGGATCTGTTTGGTCTCTTCTTTCTCATCGTAGAAACGTCTCTCGTCCATTCTTTGGCTCGCCCTCGCGATATCATCCCCCCACTTCCAGCCTGTATTCTAGCGCGCCGAGACTATGATTGATACGATCGCGGCGGCCGGATCCTGAAAATGGCATCGTCTGAAACGCACGCCACCACCTATCCGAACTGGATGCGCTGGACTGCGCTGGTGTGGTTCGTCACTTGGCTCCCATCGTACTGGCGAACATGGGGCGTGGCAAATTTCCTCCATCTGTGTGACACAGCTGTGATCCTAACCTGCGTTGGCATATGGACCGACAGCGCTTTATTAATTTCGAGCCAGGCGGTCGGCATATTGGTCATTGATGCCGCCTGGACGATCGATGCGGCATCGAGGGTTTTCTTTGGGCGCGCCTTGGTCCCTGGAAACGAGTATCTGCTCGACCCGCGCTATCCGGCCTGGGTTCGCCTGCTCACACTGTTCCATCTGGTGATGCCGGCGTTGCTGCTGTGGGGCATCTACCGCACCGGATATGATCGGCGTGGATGGGCCCTGCAATCGGCGATCGCCTTACCCGTTATCGCCCTGGCCCGGTTCACCCCGCCTGCCGTCAACATTAATTTCGCCTTCTCCGATCCCTTTTTTCATCGTCGGCTAGGACCGCCGGCGCTTCACATCCTGATCGTATGGCTCTTTCTGGTGTTCGTCGTCTACCTGCCCACTCACTTGGTTCTGAAGCGCTTGTTCCGTTCGCCAGAAACCAATCGCTGACCGCCCTAGGCGCTTTGGCGGATCGCGCGGAGATCGATTCCTAGCTGCTGGCACTTCTTGTAGAGATGGCTGCGCTCTAGACCCAGTGCCTTGGCCGTGTTGGTCATGTGGTTGCGATTTCGCTTGAGCTCAGCCAGCAACGTTTCCCGCTCGAATTCCTCGATGCGCTGGGCGAGCGAGCCGTTCGCAGG
Organism: Candidatus Acidiferrales bacterium; assembly: GCA_035622155.1. Lineage (GTDB taxonomy): Bacteria > Acidobacteriota > Terriglobia > Acidiferrales > UBA7541 > Palsa-295. The sequence goes on along the minus strand of DASPVW010000034.1, from coordinate 28,150 downwards.
CTCACCTGCCTTGTCTCCCGGTGCAGCACCTATGGTCAGGCCCCGCGGCAGCGCCCGACCGACCGCTTGCACTGTGATTTCATCTTCAACCGCGTACAACAGCACGCGCTCGATCACATTGCGCAACTCGCGTACATTTCCCGGCCAGGAGTACGCCTCCAGCGCGGCCACTGCCTCGGATGAAAAGCTTTTCAGCTTCCAGTGGTTCTGCTCGGCAAGTTGGCGCCCGAAATGCTCGGCGAGAACGCGGATGTCCTCGCGCCGCTCGCGCAGTGGTGGCAGCAGGATGGGAAACACGAACACGCGATGATAGAGATCTTCGCGAAAAGCGCCCTGCCGGACCTGATCTTCTAGGTTGCGGTGGGTCGCGACGATCACGCGCACATCGACCGCGATCGGGCTGCCGCCGCCGACGCGCTCAATTTCACCCTCCGCCAGGACCCGCAACAGCTTCGCCTGCATCGCCAGCGGCATGTCGCCAATCTCGTCCAGGAAGAGCGTACCGTGATGAGCTTGCTCGAATTTGCCAATATGGCGAACGGCCGCGCCGGTGAACGAACCCTTTTCATGTCCGAACAGTTCCGATTCCATCAGATCGGCGGGAATTGCCGCACAATTCAGTGAGACGAACGCCGAGCCACTGCGCGAACTTTTCTCGTGGAGGGTGCGCGCGATGATCTCTTTGCCGGTGCCTGTCTCGCCGCGAATGCACACCCGCGTCTCGCTGGGGGCCACATGTTCGACCTGTGCCATCACGTCCTGCATCGCGGGACTTGCCCAAACAAGGTGATGCCGGCCAAGCCGATACTTCAGGTCGCGATTTTCTTCTTCCAGGCGTGTCAGGCGAACGGCGTTCTCGACCGTCACCAGGAGCTTGTCGGTCGAAATCGGCTTTTCGAGAAAATCGATGGCCCCGAGACGCGTCGCTCGTACAGCCATCGCAATCGTGGCCTGCCCAGACATCATCACCACAGGCGAAGCGACACCGAGGTTCTTGAAGTCTTCCAGCAGTGCAATGCCGTCGCGGCCCGGCATCACAACGTCGGAGAGGATCAGATCGAAGCGCTGCGCCCTTGCCAGATCAAGAGCGCGCGCCGCGCTATCGCACACCGTCGCGTCGTGTCCAGCAAGACGAAAGGCGCGGGAAAGCGACGCCAGCGTGTTCGCGTCGTCGTCAACGATCAGAAGATGCGCCTTCAGCCCCACCTGCCTACTCCCCGTTGGACGAAACCTCCTCCGCAACGGCTGAGGGAGACCGGACCGGCGGCTTCGCCGGAAGATGGAGGTGGAACGATGTGCCCACGCCCGACTCGCTCTCAACCGAAATCCGCCCCCCGTGATCGCTCACGACCGACTGTACGATTGCCAGTCCCAACCCCGTGCCATGCTGTTTGGTTGTATAGTACGGGGTGAACAGTCGGTCGCATTCCTCCGGCGTCAGCCCACTGCCCGTGTCGGACACCTCCAGATCCACATCGCCGTTTTCGTGCGTAGTGCGCAACATCAAGACACCGCCGGCCGGCATCGCGTCCATGGCGTTCAGCACCAAGTTTTCGATGGCGCGACGCAACAACGCTTCATCGGCCTGAATGGCCGGCAAGCCTTCTTCCAGGTGTAGCTCGGGAGTAATGGGCGGCCGGCCCACCGCTCCAAATTGCGATTCAAAGAGTTTGACAATGCCGCGCACCGTGTCGTTCAGGTTGACGGGACCGATCTCCGGCTGCGGCATTTTTGCAAAATCGCTGAAGCGGGCTACGATCTTCTTGAGGCTCTCGATTTCGGAAAGCAGAATTCCTGTCGACTCGCGAAAAACCTCCTCGAACTGTTCCGGGCTCTGCTCCTTGGCGCGTTGCAGATTCTCGACCGTCGTCTCGAGCGGGAAAAGCGGATTCTTCAGCTCGTGCGCGAGACGACGCGCCAGCTCGCGCCACGCAGCCACTCGCTCTGCCTGCACTAGACGTTCCCGCTGTTCGCTCAATTGCTCGGTCATGCGGTTGAATGCCCTCGCGAGTTGGGCGATCTCGTTGGGGCCCCGCACCTCGACGCGTGCGCTCCAGTTGCCTTCGGAAACTTCTCGCGCACCTTCGGCGAGTTTCCGAACGGGTCGCGTGACCCTCGCGGCACCCCACCAGCTCAGCAGCAGGCCCAACAGCAAACCCATGGTCGCGACTCCGGCAGCCAGCCAGATGATGCGCCGCTCGAGCCTCACAACTTCGCGCGCAGAGCTTCCGATTAAGAGCGCGCCCAATAGCTCGCCCTGACGCCCGAGCAAAGGCAGGACATGAAACAACTCCGCGCTGGCCGCATCAGGTGTCCACGCAATTTTGAACGCCCGCTCGGTCGGGCGCTCACGCTCCGGTTCGATGAACTCGGCGAAGCGTTCGCCGTCGGTAACCGGGCCGGACTCGTCGACCAGATCGGTGGGCTGAAAGCTTCCATCGAGGTTCATGTAGAGAAGGGCGCGCATATCGGAAGGAAGAACCAGCGAGGCGAGGAAATCCTTACCCAGATGTTCCCCGCCGAAGATGTAGAGATTCTTATCGCCCACGCGCACAACCGAGACCGACATCAAACCAAGTGCCGGACCATCCTGCGTATCGACCTTCGTGAGAAACGCGCCGCGTGAGGCCCAGTCCTGCGGCTGCGCCAGCCAGTCCATTTTGTATCCGAAACGCGCTGGCGATTCGTTGGAGGAAATGATCGAACCATCGTCTCCGACAAAATCGAGAAAGTCGAGCTGATGTGAGCCAGCGACGCCCCGCGCGTCGTTCACGTACACCGAAACGTCGGCCTTCGGTCGGCTCAAGTCGATAGCCATGCGGACGGTGGCTTCCGCGTCGGCGACTCCCTGCACCCGATGGACAATGTCCTGCTTGTGCCGCTCGAATTCGCGTTCGAATTGGGCGACAAGCGCCTCGCTGTGCGTGCGGTTGGATTCCTGAAAGGCTCGACGCGTCACGGCTGTCACACCGACAGCTACCAGAGCCACCGACGACAGGAGCGCGAGCATGAAAACCACGAAGAGTTTGGTACGAAACGTCACTGCGCGTCCTCCAACCATACATCAGCAAACGGCCAACCCTGGCCCGGCCCTGGAGTTTTCCAGTCGCGGACGCGCGTGCCCACTCCATACGCTGTAGGCAGCCAAACCAGCGGCACAATGCGATAAGTGCTTACGATCGCGCGCTCCGCATCGTAGATCTGTTGCGGCATGGTCCCTGGTGCGGGGTCGCTCACTCCCACGATCGGACCAAGGGTGGAGAGATATTGCGCCAACGCATCGCGTGGATTGGGCGATGCCATTCGCAAGCGTATGAACCGAGCGTCCTCACTGGCCAAAGCGGCCCCCGACTTCACGGCGACGACATGAACCGAGCCTCCGGCCTCACGGGCGTCCACGGCAATTCTTTCCGCGATCGACTGTTCCAGTGAATCGCCCGCATCATATCCCAACACAATCGCCTGAGAACCACCGATTTCCGACCACAAGTTCCTTGCCTCGGCCGTGCTCACCGCCGTTGGAAAAAGAAAGGCCGCGCCACTCGACCATTGGGGTAATAGACCGCCGGCGGGCTCGCCCTGCTTCTGCAGAATGAAATTGACGATAGCCGAGCGATCGATCGAGTAAGACAGAGCTTCACGCGCGCGTCGGTCTTCCGCTATGGGCCGCCCCGGGACAAACACCAGCGCCACAAGTTCGTCGGCCAAAGAGACGCTCACGCGCACCCCACGCTCGGAGGCGCGACGTGCCTCTTCGGGCGGGATCTCAGCGATGTCGGCGTGATCCAACTCGACATCGAGCAGGCGGTCGCGCGCCGGACGGCCCATACGAATTTCGACCCAGTCCACGAACGGCCGTCCCTCGGAAAAATTTTCATTGGCCGCAAGGACAACCCGTCGGCCCGGCTCCCATGCAGCCACGCGAAAAGGACCCGATCCGACTCCACCTAGATACGTGCCCTCGGAGCTCCGTCGTGGGTAGAGAAGAGACGCGATGTCGTCTTTTGCAGCAGCTTCCTCGGCGGAAGCAGACTCTACGGCAGGATCGAGCGACGTCACGGCGGCGCCGATTTCGACGCGCAGCGTCCCACCATACTTGGGCTGCCGGGCTGGTTTGGCGGGGCCTGGAGCGGCCAGCACCGCGGCGACAGCGAGACTACTGGCTGCAAGTCGCCGAAACAAGGTGAGCCTCATAGTTCCCCGTCTGAAGGTTTTGCACCACGGCGCGCGCTAGGCCGCTGGCGCCTGCCGGCCAAAGCGCCGTAACGGGACCTTTCAATTCAATCCGATTACCCGATGCCATCGCCCCCTGCCCTTTGAGCGTGCCGATTTCGTATCCTTGCACGAAGTCGGTTTGCGTCCAATCGCCGCCGCCGGTCGCAAGCGCAACGTCCCGACCGTCGCATTCAAGTGAGACCAGCGCCGCATCCCCGGCCGTTGGGAGGTTCTTCGACTTCCAGGCCGCTTCGATGACCCATGGTGCGGCCTGTTGCGATACGAAATTGCACTGGATCGTCTCAGGGTGCCCGAAGTCGCCTTTGCAATCGACGCCCGAAAGCATGGCAGTTGCGTCCGCGAGACCTCGCGAGAGATCGATGTAGCCGCGCGGTGCGCGGAGCCACGGTCGCATCGGCGGGATCGTCATCGAACCATTGAGTTGCCATTGCCCCTGCCTGCGAACGTAAAAGGCGAGGCGCCCTGCTTCCAACACGACGAGGGCCGGGAGAGCTCCAGCTTCCGGTGGTGCCAACGCGAAATCGAGAACGTTCCCGGCCTGCTCCCAGATCAACTGATCCTGTAGGTTAACGCCCCCCGCACGTTTCGCTGCTGTCGATAGCGTTCCCACGGGAAAAATCACAACCTGTTCATCAGCGCCGCGCCGCATTTCGGCGACGATCAAATAGCCTTGCGTCCCTTCCGAGAGCGTGACGTGGAGATGCGTGTCGACCGGTTCCCCGTCGACAAGTCGATACTGTCGGTTTTCCAAACGCGTGCGAAGCCACTCGTCAATGGCCGCAACTTGGTCCGCGCTCAACGATGACATGTTACTAACCAGGAGTTCGATCTTTCCAGGCGGTGGGGAGACGCGAGCCACCAGGTCCGCAACCTCACGCAGCTCGTCTGCCCACGCTGTGGGTAGGGTGCTCGTGGTCTGATTTGCTCCAGACTCCTCAGAACCGGCCGGCGCAGGCCCTAGAGCCTGCGCGCGCAATCGGGTCGGCACAAACTGGATCAGGCAAAAGGCAAGGGAGAGACAAGAAAGTCGCTGGCGCGGCCGTGTCGGCTTGGACCAAATGCGCAACGCGTTCGTAAGATGCCATCATAGCACACCGCTCGAGTGCCACTTCGTGGCCCGTTCCCATCGGTACAGGGTCGGTTGCCATCGAAAACGACAGGCTTGTGCTCGAACACTTGGCCCAGCCGTGTCGTTGCGCTGTACTTCTCGCCAGATGAAAGAGCAGCCGGCGAGGCTTCGCCCGCTCCGTTGAACCGAACGAAGCCTCGGCAAGGGTTTTGCCGGCACTTCCGCCGGCTCGCCTCCCTCACGCTCCTGGCCCGAAGCCTTGCGGGATGCGGACCGGCCGGAAATCCCTACGGTCGCGCGTTGGGCCGGACCGGCGGCGGGTCGCCCGAGTCCACCGCCATGGCTGAGCGCAGCACGTCATTGGTAAAGAAAAATTTTCCATCGTTCGGCACCATCATAATTTGTACTTTGTCGGAAAGTCGCTGCGCGACGGTGAGTTGGACCAGCAGCGGATTCGACTTGAGGGCGGAGGCTTCCAGTTGCATCTGCTCGGCCTGGGCCTCTGCCGTCAGGCGGATGCGATTGGCTTCGGCAGAGGCTTCGAGATTCTGCCGTTGCTGGGCGGCCTGCGCGAGCACTCGAATACGATTCGCTTCGGAATCGGCCAGGAGACTCTGACGTTGCTGTTCAGCTTTGCTGTCGATCACTTTGGCCTGCGCTTGTGCATCGGCATTCTCGAGTGTGGTTTGTTTCTTGGCCTCGGCCTCCAGGCGCGACTGTTCGATCTGCTTCTGTTTGAGCGGAAGGGTGTAAACCATCGCATCGGCTTGCGCCTTAGCCATGATCACTTGCGACTGCGCCTCCGCCTCGGCGTGTTTCACATCCCGAATCTTCTGGGCCTCGGCCTGCGACTGAGCAATAGCCACGCGTTTCTGCTCAATGTTCGCGTCGACCGAGGTACGGTCGTCCTCCTGCTCCTTCAACAGAAGATCCTCGAGACCTTTGGCGTACTCCTCGGGGAGCTCTACCTTTTTCAGCAGGACTTCTTTCACAATGATTCCATCACTCGCCAAACGCACTGTGATCGTTTGAGCGGCCTTTGCTCGGAACTCTTCGCGCTTGATCGAGAAAATATCGCGCACAACATAGTTGGGCGCGAGAGCGTGGAAGGTACTAAGTACGACGGGGGCAACGATCTCGTCGTCGACCGGCTGGGGGAGGTTCGCCTGGATGTAGCCAAGCCGTGAAGGGTCGATCCGGTACCGCACACTGACGGCCAGGCCGACCTGCAGGCCTTCGCGCGCTTGCACGTTCAGCACCTCGAGCTTCTGAGCACGGACATCCAGGGCTGCCGTCGAGAAGACGCGGTCGCGAATGTCATAAAGCGAGGCGTGCTGAATCAAAGGAACCAAAAGGTGAGTTCCCGCACCGAGCGTGCCAGACCGGATCCCTGAGATTTGGCTGATTCGGATCGCTGCCTGGCCATCCGGTACCACAAGCACGCTCTCGCCCGCCAGCCCTGCCAGCACGCCGATCAGGGCCAGCTTCGCCGCCAGTTGCCATCGAATCGTGCGTGTTGGGCGGGGTAAAGTTACGCTGGGCGTGTCCGGGTTGGTGTCCGGGGATCGTTCGCCGCGGCCTAGAATCCGGCGAAGCTCGAGGGCAAGGTAAATATCGTACACGATGGCGCCAGCGGCACAAGCGACCAATCCAGAACCGATTGACAACAGCATGAATTTCAGCAATACCATGGTTCTTCCTTTTGCCTGGATGGCACCTTTCTAGAGCGGGCTCACGCCATCGCTGTTTGCGCCGCTGCCGGGACGGTCGGCACGATGCGACATCATGGAGGTCAGGCCATACAACCCAACCCACTCAAGACCGACCGCCAACCCAAATGCCGCGATTAAGGCTCCCACTACCTCGACGTATGCCAGAAAGCTTTCCATTGGTCGGGTCCTTGGCGCCACGCGCCTTTTGACTGATTTGGCCCTGCGATAGGGCCATCTGCAGACCGACAGCCAACGGGCGATCGCTTGGTCCCAAAGCAGTTAGGGAGCCAAGAAGACCCAAACCGCGTGGGGCGGCAAACACGCCGTGGAAAATCGGACTCAGCCTGAGGCTTTTGGTAAAATCCGCCCTGGGTGAACATGGCGCAAACTGAACGTGGCTCGGGCATTCGATTAGGACGCATTCTGGGAATCCCGATCTATCTGCATACCAGCTGGTTCCTCATCTTCCTGCTGATCACCCTGTCGCTCCGGACGCAGTTCACGGCACAGCACCCGGGCTGGACCGCCGCACAGCACTGGGTTCTTGGGATCATCACGAGCCTGCTTTTCTTCGCTTCGGTCGTGTTTCACGAAATGAGCCACAGCGTCGTGGCGATGCGGTACCACATTACGGTGCAGTCGATCACGCTGTTCGTTTTTGGCGGCCTGGCGCGAATCGAACACGACGCTCCCAACGCCCAACAGGAGTTCACCATTGCCATCGCCGGACCACTATCCAGCCTGTTTCTCGCGGGGTGCTTCTGGTCGATTGCACGCTTCGTTCATGGAAGCGAGATGGTGGTCGCTGCAGCGAAGTGGCTGGCGCTCACCAATCTCGTGCTGGCGATTTTCAATCTGGTGCCCGGATTTCCGCTCGACGGAGGGCGTGTCCTGCGCGGGATCGCGTGGGGCGTCACCGGAAATTTCGTGCGTGCCACGCAGATCGCCACCTCCGCAGGAAGACTGTTTGCCTACCTTCTGATTGCCGTGGGCGTCTGGCAGGCACTCAACGGAAACTGGGTTGGCGGGCTCTGGCTAGCCTTTATTGGCTGGTTTCTGCTGGAGGCGGCGCGGGAGAGTTTTGCGCAGGTCGCGATTCGAGACACCCTCGGCGATGTTCGAGCTGAAGATATCATGGTGCGCGATATCCCGACCGTAACCCGCGATGTATCGATTGATGAGTACGTACACGAGGTCCTGAGAACAGGCCGTCGTTGCCATATCGTGACGGGGGCGGGCGTCCCTGTTGGCCTGGTGACGCTTCAGTCTGCAAAATCCGTGCCGCGCGAAGAATGGCCCAACACCTCCGTTCAGGCCGTGATGGTGCCGATGGCAAAGGTACAGAAGGCTGCGCCGGACGATCTGGCTCTTAGTATCCTCGAACGGATGCAGCACGAAGACATCAATCAGATGCCGATCCTCTCCGGTCAGCAGATCGTGGGCATGATCGGCCGTGATGCGATACTCCGTATCCTGCAGACGCGCCTCCAGGCCGGGCATCTGGCCAAGCCTTCGTGATGCTTTCTGCTGACGACGCCCGCAAGGCAACGTGCGCCGCGGTACTATGTGCCCTGGCTCTCGGTTTGGCCGAGGCAAGCCAGCAGCCCACCCGTCCCGCTCATCCCAGGCCCAGTCAAGCAGCCGCGCCCGCAGGTGGCGTTGCTGCCGTGGCGCTTCCAGAAATCTACAGGGACGCCATTCGCGAGAACGCCGCAGGGATTGCGCTGATGGAGCGTCACGAGTTCACCGAAGCGCTGCCGAGATTCCAGCGAGCCTGCATCTTGAATCCCGAATCCGATACAGGCTGCCTGAATATAGGCATCGCGTTGCTGAACATGGGTCACTACGATGAAGCCGCAAAGATTTTGCTTACATCGGCCGAACGCCATCCGGAAAACCCCCGTACCTGGTTCAACCTCGGCTTATTGGAACGGGAATCGGGCAACCTCGAAGTGGCCAAGCAGGACTTCGAAAAGGCCACCGCACTCGATCCAGATGACCCCGACACCCAATTCTTTCTTGGGTATTTGGCTGAGGAATCACAGCACTACAATGAGGCTGCGACGGCTTTCGAAAATGCCATAAGCCTTGACTCCGCTCACGTCTCAGCCGAATACGGTCTGTCACAGACGGAAGAACACCGAGGAGATATCGCCGGCGCCAAGGCTCATCTGGCGCGCTTTCAGCACCTCTCGGCAAGCCGACTCGCAAAGCCTATACGCTTTGTTTACGGCGAACAGGGGAAATACTCGCTCGCGCAGGAGATGGAAATTCCGCCACGGCCGGCTCCAGCCACGATCCCGGTTCGTTTTGTTGACGTAACTCTAGTTTCGGGGCTGGCGTGGCGCCTGACACCGGCGATATCCCGCAAAACAGTTCGCGGCGAAGCATCCGAGATAAAAGGCCGGGCCACGGCGGCACCTCCGGAGGTAGCGGAATCAGCGCTGGCGGAATTTCTCGGCAGTGGCGCATGCATTTTCGACTACGACGGCGACGGCAGGCCAGATGTCTTTCTAGTCAACTCGAATGGGCAGGGCGATTCGGCACTGTTCCGCAATACGGGTAAGGGATCGTTCGTCAATGTGACCAAAGCGGCGAAACTTGAATTTCATGGACAGGGGACCGGCTGTGCCGTCGGCGACTATGATAACGACGGTCACCCGGACCTGGCCATCAGCTCCGCTAACGGCATTGCGCTATTTCACAACCAGGGCGACGGCACATTCTCCGATGAGACCGACGCGGCCGGCGTCCGCACCGCGGGCCTGGTGCTCGGCTTGGCGTTTCTCGATTATGACGGTGATGGGAATCTCGATCTGTTCGCCGCGCGCTTCAATGATTTCCCTCTTGATCACGCGGAACAGCCCTTTCTGTTTCCCGATGCTCCCCCGCCCGGGAATATCCTCTGGCGTAATCAGGGGGATGGAACGTTTGTGGACGCTACCGAGGAAACAAGCGCGGCCGGGAACGCGCCTTCTGTGGGAGCTGTGGCTACCGACGTCAACAACGACCGGGCCACCGACTTGGTCCTCACGGGATGGCAAAAGTTCCCTGTTCTCCTACTGAACTCGCGCGAGGGCGGTTTCCGCGCTACAAACCCATGGGCGATCAGCATGCCAGGCCCCACGTCGGGCGTTGTGGCCTTCGATTTCAGCCATGATGGCTGGATGGACCTCGCGTTTACCCACTGGGCTTCGCCCGGAATCAGCGTGTGGCGAAATGTTGTCGGAAGGTCATTCCAGCGCCTGCCGCTGGTAGGACCGGGTTGGATGCGGGGCTGGGGCATCGCCGCGATCGATTATGACAATGACGGGTGGATCGACCTGGTGGCTGTGGGAGAAACGTTTTCCGGTGAAGGGCGTATCGTCTTATTCCGCAACGAGGGCTCGGCCGGATTTCGAGACGCCACGCATGAAACCGGCCTTGACAAAGTCGTGCTGCACCATCCGCGAACCGTGCTGGCTTTTGACTTCGATGGCGACGGGGCAACGGACCTGCTGATCACCCAAAATGACGGCCCACCGGTGCTGCTGAAGAATGTCGGCGGAAATAAGAACCGTTGGTTGGAGCTGAGGGTCACCGGCAACCCCGATCATCGCCTGGGCGGCGAAACTCGCATTGATTTGTTTGCCGGCGTCGAACGGCAGACTCTACAAGTAGCGGGAGCCTCCGGCTATCTTGGTCAGGGCCCTGCGGAGGTATCAGCCGGGCTTGGCAGGGAAGGCGCTGCCGATGTCCTGCGAATATTGTGGCCGAGCGGCTCTGTGCAGGATGAAATGCAGGTCCCCGGGGGAGAACGGAGGGTTGCGGAGGGGGTGAAACCTTGAGCAGCCAGGGAGCACAGTTGATTGCGGCGCAAGAAGCATGTTAATTTCGCGCTGTCCGTAGCGATCCCTATCTATTGCATACTCAAGAAGAGACATGTCCCGTTCTCAAGGCATCGCAGCGGGTTTGGAGATGCAGGCAGGTATCGTAGAGTCCGAAAGGGCCACGGTCTTCTGGCGTGTGGAAGGAAGTCTGTTGGATCTGACCGCCGTGAGACCTGTGGCGTTCTTTACCTGGAACGCGCAAAGCTTCCTCGAGCGCTGGGCCCGGCGTGGACTGATGGGCACGATGGCTGTAACGCGCCCGTTCCTGTATGCGACCGACAGAGTTTTCGCCACACGCGTCATGCACGCCGTGCTGCGTGGCCAAAGCCGCGACCGACTCGACCTGCTGGGTGAGGAGTATTTCCAGTACCATTTACAGCCGCGGCTTAAGCCGGCGGGGATGGAAAAACTGCGCGAGATCATGGGGTCTGGCGCGAGCGTTGTGCTTGTCAGCCAGGGGCTGGACCACATCATGCGGCCCCTCGCAAGGCATTTGGGCGTCGAGCGAATTCTTTCCAACCGGCTCGATTTCCGCGACGGCATCGCCACCGGCCGCCTGCTCGAACCTGTCATTCGGCCGCGGGGTCCCTTCGCAAAGCTCCGGGCCGACCGACCCGACGGAACCGTCACCAGAGAAAAGCTGCTTAGCGATCTGGGATTTGCGCCGAGGCCCAACGTGCTGGAGCAAACGATCCGTCCAGCGGAGCGGTCGACGCCGACGATACGCATGCCCCTGGTGCGTTTTGATCGTGATGGCAACCAAACGCCCTTCTCGGTCCGCCGCGCACTGCGCGGCAAGCACATTCTATTGATCGGCGCTACAGGATTTATCGGCAAAGTCTGGCTCGCGAGTCTTCTCGCCGACCTACCGGAGGTTGGCCGCGTGCATCTACTGATTCGCAGCCATCGCACAGCCACTGCAGTCGAGCGCTTCGAGCGGATGATCGAGGAGTCGCCCGTTTTCGAACGGCTGGCCGAACGACACGGCGACAAACTCGCAGATTTTCTGCGCGAGCGCGTGGAAGTAATCGACGGAGACGCGACCAGGCCCTCCCTGGGGATCGAGGCCGACGTGCGCGAGCGCCTGGCGCGATCTCTGGACGTGATCGTGAACAGCTCGGGCTTGACCGATTTCAATCCGGACCTGCGCGATGGCCTGGCGACCAACGTACGCTCCGTAGCCTATCTGCTGGAGTTTCTGTGCCAATGCCATCATGCGGCGCTGCTGCATCTTTCGACCTGTTATGCCGTGGGACAGCGCGACGGGCGGATTTTGGAGGAGCTTACCAAAGATTATACGCCCCACGACCTTTCGCACTTCGATGCGAAAACGGAATGGGATCGGTTGGAGGAGCTCGTGCGCGAAATCGAAGCGCGGTCGGAATCTGCCGAGGTCACCGAAATGCTTCGGCAACAAGCTCTCCATAAGCGGCAGGCCGCGAAGAATCTTCACGGAACTGCACTGGATCATCAGATTCGCAAAAATCGGGTGCGCTGGCTGCGACAGGCGATGATTGAGGCAGGCACGCAGCGGGCAAATGAACTAGGCTGGCCGAACACCTACACCTTCACGAAAAGTCTTTCCGAATCGCTGATTTATGACTATCTCAATCGTTGCCCGGGGGCAGCCATCGCCGTCGTGCGACCCTCGATCGTGGAATCATCGATCGAGCAACCCTTCTGTGGATGGAACGAGGGGGTTAACACGTCCGCCTCGCTTTCCTATCTATTGGGGACATTTTTCCGCCAGCTGCCGACCAATGCGAGCAAATGCCTCGATCTCATTCCCGTGGACGTCGTCTGCCGGGGAATGACGCTGATTGCTGCGGCGCTGGTCGAGCGGAGGCAGGAACGCATGTACCACCTCGCGACCTCTGTCGCGAATCCTTGCGACATGCGACGATCGATTGAGCTGACGGGGCTGGGCCACCGCAAGTTTTACCGATCGCAAAACGGGTTCCAGCAGCGACTGCGACTCAGGTTCGATGCCATCCCGGTCTCCAAGGCGCGGTATGAAAAGCTTTCTGCGCCCGCGCAGATGATCCTTGTGCAGGCGATCAATCGGACCGTGGAGCCAATCCCGTTTGTCCGGGCCCCGCTGGCACGCCAGGAACGCGAACTGGAGAAAGTGATCAAGCTCATTCATCTGTTCGAGCCGTTCATTCTGCACAACGACCACGTTTTTGAGGCCGCCCACATCGAGCGCCTGAGTGCCGTTCTGCCGGCCGAGGAACGCACCACCTTCGGCTACGACACAAGATCCATCGACTGGTGGGACTATTGGATCAATGTGCACATTCCGGCGCTGCGAAAGTGGTGCTATCCTTTGATCGAGGGACGTCCGCCGGAAACAGGCCCGCGGCGTAGTGTGCCCTTCGCCTCCCACGCCGAGGCGAGCGCCCGGGGGGTGGTGGGAACACCTTCGGCGACGACCTGACGTCCAAACACAGTGGCCATTTTCCTGACTGGCAGCACGGGTTACATTGGGGCCCATGTTGCGTCGAACCTGCTGGCGGATGACCCCGAGCCGCTTAACGTAGTGGTGCGCGCGCGCGCGCGGGACGAGGCGCGAAACCGCCTCTGGCGCGCGCTGCAGCTCCACATGGATGCACGGCGGTTCCAGGACATTTTTCGATCGCAGCTGCGCGTTTTCCAGGGCGACTTGACCGAACAGCGCTTCGGTTTGGGCGAGGACGACTACCGGCAGCTCGTCCAATCCACCGATTCGGTAATTCACTGTGCTGCTTCCCTCAACCGAAGGTCCGAGAAAACCTGCCTCAACGTAAATCTTCGCGGGACACTGGAAGTGATCCAGCTCGCCATGCGCGCGCGGGATGATCATGGCCTACGCCGATTTAGCCATGTCAGCACCGTGGCAGTTGCTGGCCATCGTGCCAATGAGGTGGTCGAAGAGGATACCGCGATCGACTGGAACCGCTCGGACTACGATCCGTACGCCCGCACCAAGAAGTTCTGCGAGCATATGGTGCGGCAACTGCTACCCGATGTGGCGAAGACGATTTTTCGACCGAGCATCGTGCTGGGCGATAGCCGACGCGCGGAGACCAACCAGTTCGAGATGGTGCGAGCGTTTGTGTTCCTGGCTGGACTGCCCGTGCTACCGTTTCGCGCCAGCGACAAGGTGGACATCGTGCCTGTCGACTACGTCGCGAACGCCATCGCCAGGTTGCACCGAAAGGCGAGGCCTGCATACGAGATCTACCATCTTTCCTCGGGCGTCGAGTCTGAGACGTTCGTCCAATTGACCGACGCACTGGCGAAAACTCAGGGCAAGCGGGGGCCCTTGTACGCGCCGAGCCTCGAAGGACCCTCGTCGAAAGCGATCAACGCGCTGGCGGGACGTGCTGGAAAAATCGGTGGCTTGGCGACGCTGCTCAAGGTCTTCTTGCCCTACCTCGTGTGGAATACGGTCTTTGACAACCGGCGTGTCGTCGAGGAAATCGGAGCCCGCCCGGCGCCGTTTTCTCAATACTGCTTTCCCCTGTTGAGGTTCAGCCGCGAGAACAATTTTAGCTACCACTACACCGAACTGCCGATCAGCCCGGAGGCTGGGCAGGCCGCGCCCGCTTTTCCCCAGAGGACCGCGGCGCAGGATTCTCTGCGATGATGGATTTGATTTTGGAGGGTTGGGTCGGCGCGCTCATCGAACTGAACAAACTCGAATGGATCCTTGGCGCCGGAAGCCCGTGGAATGGCGGCGAGAAACTGAAGTTGCTTTTTGCGGGCTACAACGGCACCCGCAACACGGGCTCGGACATCCGCGTCGAGGAAATTTTGCGGCAGGTGCGGCACATCCTGGGGCCGGACAACGTCGCTTTGAGCGTTATGACGCAAGATTTCCGTCTGACACGCGGATACTTCGGCGACGCGCGGCAGGTGCATCTGCCCGACGTGTTTCCGCCCTTCTTGCATTCCGTAGTCAGGCAGCACGATGGTGTCATTGCCTGCGAAGGATCTATGTTCAAAAGCAAATTCGCCAACGCGCTCACGGCGATGATGATCGGTGCGCTCGGGATTGCTGCCGCACAGAATAAGCTCAGCATTGGCTACGGTGCGGAAGCCGGAGAAATGGACGCCTTGTTGCAAAAGATGTGCAGCAGGTACTGCCGGGATTCGGCCGTGATCACCAGAAATGTCGAGTCGCAGCAGGTGTTGGGTAAGCTCGGGGTGGCGACCGAACTGGGCACCGATACCGCCTGGACCTTTCAGCCCCTGGTTGCGTCCTACGGCCGCCAAGCGCTCCGAGACGCGGGATGGGACGGGAAAGCGCCGGTGCTCGCTGTCTGTCCGATCAATCCATTCTGGTGGCCGGTGAAACCGTCCCTTTCCAAATGGATGGCCCATTCGATCGGCGGCGCCTATCGCAAGAGTCATTACCGGACCATCTATTTCCATCGCTCCGGAACCGAGATGGATGCCGCTTACGAAAAGTATCTCTCGGAAATGGCCAGCGGAGTACAGCGCTACCGGAGCAAGCAGCGCGTTTTTGTGGCGCTCGTGGCTATGGAAATGCTAGATCGCGATGCGTGTGAGCGGGTGGCAGAAAAACTGGGCGGCGCTCCTATCTTTGCCTCCGATCAGCTCAATATGTACGAAATCGTGAGTATCTTGCGGCAGTGCGACCGCATGCTGTCCTCCCGTTTTCACGCGATCGTCACTTCCATGCCAGCGGGCGTGCCATCGGCCGGCGTCACCATGGACGAGCGCATCGGCAACCTGATGCGCGAACGCAAGCACGAACACTTACTGATGAAGGTCGATGAACCGGCCCTGGCGGACAGGATTTTCGCGGCGCTCGAGACGCTCGATGCCGAGGCGGATGAGATTCGCGAAGCCATGGGTTCGACGGTGGCTCGCAGTCTTCGCACCATGGCACGCATGGGCATCTATTTGGAGGAGCATGTTGTCAGGCAATATCCGGACTTTCCTGTCCGTCAGGGCATCCTCGGCTGGGAACAATATCTTCCTCCGCTCGACGCGGTGCTCGAACGACTTCTGGAGAAACATGAGGGAGTGCTCGCGGCATGACCTTTGTCGAAGACATCCTGGGTCGCTTGGAGCAGGCCCGCGAAACTCCGCTAATGCGCGAGGTCCGCGCGGGGCGGCTGGTCGCCGTGACCGCCTCCGAGTTCCTGACGCTTGTATCGCACGCACGCGGATTTTTATCGGTGCGGGGGTTCGAACCCGGTGATCGCTGCGCGTTGATTGCGGCCAACAGCATCCGCTGGGCGGCTCTCGATCTGGCCATCCTGGCGGAAGGTCTGGTTACCGTGCCTTTGTACGCGCGGCAGGCAGTGAAGGAACTCGCCGCGATGCTCAACGACTCGACGCCTCGCTTGATTATTTGTGAGGAGAGCCTGCTTCCCGAGGTGCGGAGGCTGTCGGCGCGGGCAGCCGAGATCGTCTCCCTCGATGCCATGTTCCAAGCGCCGGCTCGCACGTCGGCTCGACCGTTTCATCACGCGGAGCACGACGCTGTGACAATCATCTATACGTCGGGCACTTCGGGTGAGCCGAAAGGCGTCGTCCTGAATTCCGGCAACGTGAACCACATTCTGGGGTGCACCCACGCGCGGCTCGATCAGCTGATGGGACGCACCACCCGACCGGACCAGATTTTTCACTACCTGCCCTTTTGCTTCGCGGGCTCGTGGATTCTGCTGCTTACGGCACTGTCCCGGTCGAGCGTCCTGACCCTGTCAACCGATTTGACCAAGCTCGCCGACGAATGGAAGCTCGCGGCCCCCGACTATCTCTTGAATGTGCCGATTTTAGTTGAGCGCGTCCGAGCCAAGGTGGAGGAAGCGATCGCCCGGCGCGGCGGATGGGCAAATCATGTCTTCAGCCGCGCACGACAAGAATACGTCCGGGGCGGCAAGGGGCGCAGCGGACCGATCGGTTCCCTTTGCCTGTGGCTCGCAAGCAAGGCCATCTTCCCTTCGATTCGCCAAGGCATCGGAGGCCCGAACCTGCGGGCCTTAATCTGCGGGTCGGCGCCGCTCTCGGTCGATACACAGTCATTTTTCATCATGTTGGGAATTCCGGTGCTCCAGAGCTACGGACTGACCGAAACCACGGCGATCTGCACGCTCGATGACCCGCGGCACGTTGTGCCCGGGCGAGTCGGCCCCACCATTCCTGGCATCGAGATGACACTCGCCGACAACGGTGAAGTCCTGGTCCGCGGCCCGAACATCTTTCCTGGCTATTGGCAACGGCCCGCGGAAACCGCCAAGGCGCTGGATGGTGGCTGGTTTCATTCCGGTGATCAGGGAGAGGTGGACGCAAGTGGAAACTGGCGCATCACCGGGCGCTTGAAGAATCTCATCATCCTAAATTCGGGACACAACATAGCTCCGGAACCGATCGAGGACACCATCGCCGCTCGGCTACCGGAGGCGCAGCAGGTGATGCTGCTGGGCAACCAGCGAAGCTTCCTCGCCGCCCTGGTGGCCGCTGGAGCGAACGGATCTTCGAAGGCTCTCGACACGGCCCGCATCCAAGCCGTGCTCGACGACCTCAATGCACAGTCGCCGCACTACAAACAGATACGCGCCTTTCACGTGGTCCCGGAGCCATTCAGCGTCGAAAGCGGCCTCCTCACCGCCAACGGCAAGCTCAAGCGCGACGCTATCGCCGCGCGCTTTGCTGCCGAAATCGAGAGCCTCTATTCGAAGAGGTCTAGGTGACGAATTTTCAGGGCAAGACGCTCTCCTGGCAGATCCGTAATGGCACCGTCGAGCTCTTGCTCGATCGGTCTCCGTGCAACGAAATTGGATCGGATACCTTGCTGGAACTGGAGCAGTTCGCGGCCCGGCTCGAATTGCTCGGCGAAGGCGCCCACGCCCTCATTATTGCCAGTGCACGTAAGGAAGGTTTCTGTGCTGGGGCTAATTTAGCCGAACTTTACGAGCACTCTCAGAGGCTGGGGCCCGTTCAGAGGATCGCGGCAGTCCGTGACTTTCTCGAGCGGATTCACCGCGTGATGAATGCGATCGACGCCGCGCCCCTGACAACGATTGCGGCCGTGCACGGGGTGACATTCGGCGGAGGATTCGAGCTGGCCCTGGTCTGCGATTTGATCGTCGCCGACAAAATGACACGCTTCTGCTTCCCCGAGCTGCGGTTGGGATTGATACCCGGATTTGGCGGCATTCCGCGGCTCAAGCGCGATCTAGGAAACGCCATCGTTCGAGATTTGCTGCTCACCGGCCGAAGCGTCAACGCGGCAAAGGCCCAGTCGGTAGGACTCGTGAGCCAGGTTACGGCGGAAGGCGACGCGCTCCGCGTCGCCCGCGCGACGGCCGCTCAGGTAGGCAAGTTCGACCGTGAAACGGCCATCGCTGCGAAGCGGTTCATCAAGCCGCTACTGCACGACGAACTGCGGCAGGAAATTGAAATCTTCTGCGAGCTGTTTACGCGGCCCGCTGTGGAAGCCGGGCTGCGAAAGTTCGTGGAAAGCACCGATCCTCAGCCGTATTTACCGTGACCGCAACACCTAACCAGGAGACGGTGGCAGGATAATCGCGCATGAAAAGCTTGGAGCAGACTACCGAAGAGATTTTGAGACTCGCCGCCGAACATTTCAACGTGCCGCGCGAGCAGCTGGGCCCCGCCGATGACTTCTTTACGAAGCTGGGCATCAACAGCCTCCAGGCTCTCGACCTGCTCACGCGCCTGGAACAGCACTTCGGCATCGAGCTGCCCGATTACGAACTTCAGGGTGTGAGCGATTTCCGCGCGCTCGCAGAACGGATACAATCCCGCCTTTGATGCTGGATCTCCGCCAATACAATTGCTTGGGCGAAGCGCTGCGCGCTTCGCTGGATCGCTGGCCGGACCAGGTTTGTCTGATCGAAGCAGACCGTGAGCGCGAAACGGTGAGGCTCACCTATCGCCAATTCCAGCAAGCCGCACTTCCCCTGGCTCGTGCCTTGCAGGGTGCGGGATTTGAAGACGGTTCCCGCGCGGCGATCCTCATGACCAATCAGTCGAAATGGCTGATTTCGGCCTATGCGATCTTTTTTTCTGGCGGTGTGCTCGTCCCCCTAGATTACAAATTGTCGGCGCACGAACAGCTGGCGCTGCTCGCACATGCGAAGGCCGAGGCGGTGATCATGGAATACCACTTGTGGCGCGCCATCACCGAATCGCCCGAATTCGGCAAGCTGAGAGCACGCACCGTGCTCGTCACCGAAGCCCCGGCCAGCGTCGACTTGTCCGGGGCCAAGCGATGGGAGGAGTTCCACGACTCGCGCCAACCCAGGTTCGTGGCGCGCCAACGGCACGATCCCGCTTGCATCGTGTATTCGTCCGGGACGACCGGCAGACCGAAAGGCTGTGTGCTGACGCACGAGAATTATCTCGAGCAGTGTATCGCGCTCACGTCGGTCTACCCCTTCTGGCCGGGTGTTCGCTATCTCAGCATCTTGCCGACGAACCATGCGATCGACTTCATGGTGGGCTTCATTGGGCCCTTCGTCTGCGGCGCCACGGTCGTGCACCTGCGCACCCTGCGGCCCGAGTACATTCGCGAGGCGTTCTCGCGCTACCAGATCACCTACATGACGCTTGTGCCCGCGATCCTAAAGGCGCTGGAGCAAAACTTGCGCAAGAGGTTCGCCGACCTGCCGGCCCCTCGGCAGAGACTCCTGAATGGTCTGATTGCTGTCAACCGCCTCCTCACGCGCACTCGGCCCCGCGTGGGAATCAGCCGCGCCCTGCTGAAGCAGGTGCACAGCGCCTTCGGTGGCCAACTGCGCGCCCTGTTTGTGGGCGGAGCATTCACCGAGCCGTCTACGCTTCAGTTTTTCTATGATTTGGGGATTCCGGTGGCCAACGCATACGGATGCACTGAGGCTGGTACGGCGATAACGGTGAATGATCTGAAGCCGTTTCGCGCCGATACGGTGGGGAAACCCCTGCCAGGGACCGAAATCAAGCTTTTGAATGTTGGCGATGATGGCATCGGACAGGTGGCCGTGCGCGGCAAAACGGTGATGTCGCAATATCTCGACGATCCGGAGCTGACTGCGGAAACCATTGTCGACGGATGGCTCCGTACCGGAGACCTCGGGCGGATCGACTCGCATGGGCATCTCCAGTTGTTCGGCCGAGTAAAGAACATGGTTGTCACCGAAGAGGGGAAAAATGTCTACCCCGAAGAGATTGAGGCTGCCTTTGAGGGCCTGCCGGTTAAGGAAGCCTGCGTGTTTGCTGCGAATTATGTTTGGCACGAGCGGAAAATGACTGGCGAGCAACTGGTACTTGTGATTCACCCCGCCGACAGCCAGCAAATCACCGAAGCCCTGGTTCGACAAATTTCCTCATGCAACCGACGCTTGCTCAACTACAAGCGCGTGGGCGGATACCTGATTTGGGAGCGAGATTTTCCCCGCACCGCCTCGCTGAAGATCAAACGCAGGGAACTTGCGGCGCAGATTGGCGACAAACTCGGGCGCGAGCAAGTGGCGCCGCTGTGATGCCCGCCCGTTGCTCGATCGCCGAGGCTTGTTGCACGTGAACGGCAAGATTCTCGCAATCGTAAATCCCGCGGCGGGAGGCGGGCGCTGCGGGAAACTGGCCCCGGGTATGCTCGCGCGTCTTCGCGCCAGCGGTATCGATCTGGAAGTCGCACAAACAACGCGCCCGGCGGAAGCGACCGAGCTTTCGCGGCATGCCTACAGAGCCGGGGTGCGTCATTTCCTGTCGGTCGGCGGCGATGGTACATCGTTTGAGATCGTCAACGGTATCTTTCCCGAGGCCCAAACCCAAGGCCGTGCGGCGCTCGGTTTTCTGCCGCTTGGTACGGGCAATTCGTT
This sequence comes from Candidatus Acidiferrales bacterium, assembly GCA_035622155.1. GTDB lineage: Bacteria > Acidobacteriota > Terriglobia > Acidiferrales > UBA7541 > Palsa-295. The sequence goes on along the minus strand of DASPVW010000034.1, from coordinate 7,422 downwards.
TCTGCGCGATTTCACAAGCCACGGCGTCGAGCACACGATCGCAGCGCTGCGGAGCAATCGTCACCGCTCGTGTGACGTGATTCGCCTTCGTCATGAGGCCGGCGAAATTTATTTCATCAACATGCTGAATCTCGGATTCGCTGCCGATGCCGGGCAAGTAGCCAACCGCAGGTTCAAACACTGGGGTCAGCTCGGATATGTCCTCGGCGTGTTCGCGCAGCTCGCGCATTTTGATCACATCGCCTTCCCCCATCGGCAGGTAGGGATGGGGGAGTGGGATCGGCGTAGCTGTCTATTCCTCGCTTTTGCAAACAGCAAGTTCACGGGCGGAAGGATGCTGATTGCGCCTCAGGCTGACCCGACCGATGGCCGAATCGAGTACGTGCGCTGGTCTCCGGTCGGACGAATGCAGCTGCTTTGGAACTTTCCGCGCCTGTTCACGGGCACCCACATCCGACATCGCCTGGCATCGCGCGCGAGGGTCGGGCAGGTCGAATTCGATCTCGACCGGCCGGTGAACGTGATCGTTGACGGCGAGGTGATGCAGCTCAAGTGCCAGTCCCTGGAGGTACTGCCATCGGCAGTGGACATTTTCGTATGAGGAAGCTGTGGTCGATGCTCCGCTCGGCAGTGCTTTGGGTAGCAAGTATTGTGCACTTCGCTCTCGTAGGACTTGTGCTCCTGTTCTTTGGTCTCTGTGCGGACCGGCGTAGATTCGATTTTCTCAATCGCGGTTTTTTTCGCAACATTCTGCGCATCGCCGGAGTGAGTTTCGCAGTGACGCGGTCACCCGGTTTTGATCCGGTTCGCACGAGCATTTTCGTCTCAAATCACGTGAATATCTTCGACCCGTTCGTGATCTATTCAGCCATTCCCCAGTTCGTGCGTGGCTTCGAGTTGGAATCGCACTTCAAGGTTCCCGTGTATGGCTGGATGATGCAATGGTTTGGGAACGTACCCGTGCCGGACCTACCCAGTCGCGAAGGTCTTGAAATGATGAGCCAAAGGGCCAAGAAGGCTCTCGACTCCGGCATCAGCCTGATTGCCTTCGCCGAGGGATCGCGAACGCGTGACGGCCATGTCAAGGAATTCAAAAAAGGCGTCTTCAATCTTGCCCAGAAATTCGGAGTGCCGATCGTGCCAATGAGCATTGTCGGCTCGTACCAGTTTTTTCGCACGGGCCACTGGATGCTGCATCCGGGAAAAATCACCGTCTATCTGCACGCGACGATCGACACTTCCGGGATCGAGCGCAACGAAGTTGACGCGCTCCGGCGACGCGTCCAAGAAATCGTCGGGGAGCCGGTCGAGGAATCTTTGAAGCAATCGAAGCAACACTAAGGAATTTGCGAAGCACTGGCTTCCGGCAGCGAGCGCCCCGCCTTCAGCTCCTGCCAAGTGTAGACAACGCGGTGCACCACCGTGATTGTGGAAATCGCCGCAATAACCCATAGCGCCGGCGCCATCCGGTTAGCGAGGCCGCCCAAAATTAGAAGTACGAGCCTTTCCGGCCGCTCCATAAAGCCGACTTTACACGAAGGAATGAGCGACTCTGCCCGAGCCCGCGAATAACTGACCATGAATGAACTGGCCATGGCGATCGCTGCAAGCACCATGTAAAAGGTGCGGCCGATCAGCGTGTAGTAAACAACCAGGCCCATGTACAAACCAAGATCGGAGTAGCGGTCGAGTGTGGAGTCAAGGAAGGCGCCAAAGGCGGTCACCTGCCCCGAGCGACGCGCAACTTGGCCGTCAGCCATATCGAGAAACGCCGCCAAGAACAGGGCCGCGGCTGCCGGTCGAAACTGCCCCATGGCAAACAGAGCCGCGGCGCACGAGTTTACGCCGAGCGCAAAAAACGTGAACATGTTCGGAGTAATGCCCGTGGCGGCAAGCCCCGTCACGACGTGGTGAAGAAGCCAGCCAGCCCCTGCGCCGATCCAGTAGGTCAGCGGGCGCCTTAAATCCGCGTGATCCTTCTCCATAAAGATCGGATCATACAACGGAACGCGCCAGCCCGCACCGCCAACCACAACCTCCTTTTCGCCGCTTGAGGCTTACGGTTCGATTGGATTAGTCGGCCGAAGTGTTTAGAAGCGCCTTCCAGGTGCGGCTAAAGCTTGAAGTGAGGCGAAGTTGCGCGCGGGAGCCACAAGCAACTCAATGAGATCCTGTGCAGCCTGGGCCACAGGATCTACTCCGACGGTAGGCAAATCCCCGGGCCCAGGCTGCCTAACCCAGCCATCTACACTTTTGCGAATATGGTGGGGCTTTGTCAGCTGTCAGTTTTTACAGTCGGGGGATGAGAAGGCTCCCGGCCTGCCTGAGGCGCTGTGCCAACAGATTAGGGTTTGGGTATGACCGTTGCGGCGACCTCTGACTGATGCATGCTTACGATGTACCAATGATTGTCGGACTTGCGGCATAGTATCATCCCGCGACCCGACGTCTGCCGCGACGGCGCTTCAATCGTGTAGTCGTAGAGGCCCCACACCAGGTCGCCGACGCCGTGCTGCGTATTCATCGTCACCCAGAGATGCGCGCGCGGATTCATCTCAAAATACTGCCGAAAGTAGTTGGCAACCTGATCTCGACCGTGAAGCTCTCCTCCCGGTGAACTCAACACGAATTCCGGATCGAAACAGGACGCGAACTTCTCCAGCTCGGCGTTGTTAAACGCTGTCGAGCAGGACCCGATCGCCTTCGTCATATCTGCGATCAACCCGCGTTCGGAATCCCCGGGCACCACGTTGAGGCGCGCCACGCTGCGTTCCAGGTCGATGGTCACCCCCAGCTGCTCCAGAAGATCGACGCCTAAAATGCCATCCAACTGCCCGCCGCACGCTTGGGAAATAGCGCTTAGGTCAATGGCCGGCAACTCGACGTTGTGGATGGTGTGGGCGCCCAAGGTGACTTCTGCGAGAGAAATATCGCCTGCGTTCAGTGCCGTCGTTCCATTCCAGGATCGGATGCGAACCTCTCGAGTGTGCCTGCCGGAAAACGAATTCGCATTCAGGAAGGACGTGGCGGCGGTATCGACAAGGAACCGCTTGTCCACTTTGTCTACCTGCAAAATCACCACCGGAAGCCGATCGCATTTCTGGATGGGAATCTCAGTCTGAGCCGCAGGACTGGGAGAGGTCAGCAGCCAGAGCAATCCCGTGTAGGCTACGGCCAGAACATTCCAGCGAATGCGCATCGCCGCCTCAACTCGTCGCTTCGCTTTGTTGATCAATGCGCTCGACAATAGCCCGCCGCACCGCGCGAAAAACGCTCGGGTCGCAGAATAGCCTTGAGCTCCAATTCGCTCCCATCGCCAGCGCTTGGATCTCGAACGCCAACTGGCGGACGTCGGCCTCCTTGTTGATTTCACCGGCCGACTGCGCGTCCCGGGCCGCCTGCTCCAGAGTTCCCAGCCACTTTTGCATGAGCCCCACGATCTGCTCCCGCACCCGGCCGGGTCGGTCGTCGAATTCCAGTGATGCTGCCGAAAAAAAGCAGCCGCCGGGAAACACTCGTTCCTCCATGTATGCCAGCCAGTTCTGGCACAGAGCACGCAGCCGCTCCAGACCTTGAAACTGGTAGGCGGGACGCACCACTGTCTCGACAAAAATCTCGCGCGCCCGGTCAATGACTGCGCACTGCAGGTCTTCCTTCGATCCGAAGTGCGCGAATAGCCCGCTCTTGCTGATTCCCAGCGCGGACGCGAGTTTTCCAATCGTCAGTCCTTCAAGTCCCTGGACCGAGGCGATGTTGACGGCCTTTCGGAGGATGGCGCGGCGCGTCCGGACACCTCGAAGACGTTGTGTGCGGTCTCGCCCCCGGGGCTCTTCCCGCGGGGTTCGCCGGCGCCGCGGGGGCGGCTTCGTAGCGTGTGTGTGGGCCTTCATAGCGCGATCATAATAGCACGATCGTTCGTTCTTAGTCCAGGCACGAGGGCTGCGGGTTTTATCCGGAAACACGACGCTAAGGAAGGGGCGCCCATCCAGTCATTCACCCTCCGTCAAATCGGGCTCGATCGGCTCCCTTCGTTGACTTCGGCATCATCGTCTGTCAGAGTGGTGCCACTTTCGGTCAAAGGAGGGCCCATGCCCCATTACTTGCTTCAGGCCGCTTACACTCCCGAAGCTTGGCATACTCTGGTCAAGAACCCACACAGCCGCGTCGAAGCGATTCGCCCGGCCATCGAACGCCTGGGCGGAAAGCTCATTGGAGGATGGGCAGCGTTTGGCGATTACGACACGATCCTGATCGCAGAGTTGCCTTCAAGTGTGGATGCTGCTGCTTTCGCTATCGCTGCTGCTGCTGGTGGCAGTTGCAGGGCCGTTAAGACGACCCCCCTGCTCACAGCCGAGGAAGTGGTGGAGGCGGCCAAACGAGCATCCACCACCGGGTACAAACCGGTTGCGTCGGCGGCCGCGGCCAAGCCGTAGCCACAGACGCGGCGAACACGAACAAGCTACGGTCTCTCCACGGGCACCTGGGATGGGCTCGGGTGCCCCGATTCTTCCGACGATTTTTCAGTCCGGCACGGACGCTAGCGACATAATGCCATCGCAGTGAGCGCCATTACCCCGGTCATGTACGTTCGCCTCATGGAGCTGCTGTCTTACCGTGCTGCCTTCAAAGCTGCTGCCACCCGTGCGACGCGCGCTCCTTGATGCTTGGCGACCTCGAGTTCGTCCGCAGTCGGCGGGGCGCTGTGCTGTCCAGAAGTCGATGACGACCCGTATGGGGTGCCGTGGCCCTGAAGAATCTTGTCGTGAGTGTAGCCGTTCGGAACGATGATGAAACCCAGGTGCGCCATAGGGACGTACAGCGTGATCACCGTAGACTCATTTCCGCCGTGTGGTCCCGCCGTCGAGGTAAAGGCTCCCGCAGCTTTTCCGTTTAGCTTACCCTGAAACCACAGCCCCCCAAAGGCTATCGATGAATGCTTTCAACTCCGCCGACGTATTACCAAAACGCGTCGGCGTGCCAAATATGATTCCGTCGGCCCACTCTACGTCGGCCTGCGTTGGTGCCCCATACTCGGCGAGCATCCTCTTGCTACGCTCCTCCCACCCAGGCACATGGGACATCACCGTCTGAGAGACGATATCGGGTACGCGCCGGAGCCGGACCTCGGCGCCGGCTTCCCTAGCTCCTTCAACGACAGCTTTAGCAAGCGCTTCCACGGAGCCGTCACGAGAATAAAATGCAACCAGAATGTTTGTCTTAAGGCCTGCCATCGAAGACTCCCTGATGTAAGAGACTTCCTTACTAGCGTCTTCGATGTGGGCGGCAAGAACAAGGATTCGGCCCTAGGCTAGGCGCCCGCTGCCCCTTCCAATTCCTCAGGGTGCCGCCGGCGCCATTCTGCGCGTGCTTGCCGAACTTAACGAGCTGCTCGCGGTTCATCATCTGTCGCAGCACACGCCTGGTTCCTAGCAATTCGGGTGTGCCTTCCAGGGAGCCGACTGACACCACACCTGACTCCAGCGACATTGGCCTAAGTCCCCTCGGATGGGCCAGTGTTGCAGGAACTCATTCACTAAGTTAGGCTTACACGCGCGGCGCCCGGGTGGCGGAATGGCATACGCGGGGGACTTAAAATCCCTTGGCCTCTAAGGCTATGCGGGTTCGACTCCCGCCCCGGGCACCAACAACTTAACCCCTAGTGTAAGTATTCAGGGCCGACCCTCTTTGCTATTTGGGGCCCGGCTGTTAGGCGGAAACGAGACAAGCCCGTACGTGGAAATATCGCTCCAGCGCGTGTACAGAGGATCCTAGTTGCCAACCCGATAGTCCTCGTGGGCCGCGGGAATCTCAATGATATCGATGGCATAAGGGGATGCTAGTTTCATCGACACGCTCCGTGCGATGACCAACTCCTTCCCGAAGTCGCGTCCAAGACCGATGGCCGCCATCAAGGCCATCAGGCTCTCTTGGTACTCCCAAAGCTCTTCCTGGTTGATGTTCAGCGTGGCGCCACAACGCTGGTTTCCGCATCGAGACTGAAGATCCTTAATGCTGGTGAGCGTATGCGCCGCGCCGCACCTGCAAGTCAGGCGAATCCTTTTCAGAAAGGGCTTCGTTCGGTCACTCATCCGACGATGATTTGCCGCCGCACGGCGAATCGGATGAGTTCGGCATTTGTCTTGAGGCCGAAAGCACGCATGGTGCGATATTTGTGAAAGGCTACGGTTCGGGGCGTAATGGTCAAGGCGTCGGCGACTTCTCTCATGGTTTTCCCTTCAGCCAAGAGTCGGACGACTTCCCGTTGACGTGGTGTCAGAGATTTACCCCGGGCTTTGCGAGTCAAGGTCTGCATATCGGGGATTATCGTAGACGCGTCAATTCCGAACTACTGTCAGATGTGACAGGAGGGGTACCCGCCCCGAAAGGCTAGGCCGAGGGAATCTCGACAACGTCAATGCTGAACGGGTACGCAAGTCTCCGTGAGATCTTGCGTGCATCGTTCAGCTCTTTTTCGTAGCTGCGACCAAGCCCTAACGCCGCCATGAGGGCGATCAGGCTGTCCTGGTATTCCCAAAGTTGGTCGGCGCTCAGGTTCGGTGTGGCACGGCAACGATCATTCATGCAACGATTCCGAAGGTCATGAATGGTATTGAGTATGTACGACGCGCCGCATTTGCAGGCCAAGCGAACTCGTTTGTCCGTTATTGTTGTGCGGCGGGCGCCTACGCCAGGGCATGCTAAGCGCCCGCCCCTCCCTCTCGCTTCGGCTCGCACTGGGCCTCGGCGAGAAACTCCAAAAATAGCGCTAGGTCCACCGCGTGTCGTTGACCGAGAGCAACCTGGCGGAGGCGTAGGCGAGTAACGCACGGGTCCGATCCGCGCAACAAGTTTCCATCCCTCCTTCGCCTTTGTTTTTCCTGCACCAAAGCTGTTCGTACGGCCAGTTGCTCGTTCCTTGCGAGCGCGCGCATATTTTTACCCTTGATCGCGGCCCTTCCTTCTCTCGCGCTCGCGACCGGCCCGCGACTCTGTTACGGGGCATGGGAGGAAACATGAAACGTTTTGTTCGGCTTCTTTTGCCACTGATGACCCTCTGGCTGGCATCGTCGGCACGTGCGACGGACCTTGCCTTTGTGAAATGCGCGGTCAATCAGGATCGCGTTTGGGTCTATGACTCGCTTAGCAATTTTGATGTCGACGAACGGTTGCACTGTGGCGCGCCGGTCGAGATTCTTTCGCGTGTAAAGGGCTATGTGAAGATCCGGACCGAGAGCGGTGTGGAGGGCTTCGTGACCGAGAGCGCGTTCCCCGAACTGCCCTCTCTCCCCGTTGAGAGTGAAAAGCCGCTCGCCAGTGCTGTGACCCATCCTGTCGCCATCTCGCGACCCGCGCCGTCGGTGAGCGCCCCTGCGCTCCCAGCGGCCAAGCCCGCAACACCTGTCGTGGGTGCGGCCAAGCCCG
>DASPVW010000033.1:0-5015 GCA_035622155.1 Candidatus Acidiferrales bacterium | reverse complement strand
GGCCGGTCAGCTCGGGAGGCGGGTATTCCGGCAGTTTGGCGTTCTTTGCATCGGTACGCTTCACTTCCAGATCGTCGAAGAGAATCGACGGGCTGATGACGGTGGTGGGGACCGATCCTTCCCGATTGCTCACCCGTGGGTCGTTGCCTGCCGCAACGAGATCATTTCGCAGGGTGCGCGTATCGAGTTTCTCGAAAACCGCGCCCCGCACCAGTTCTTCATGCCCATCTTTTTCATAGACGCGATAAAGCAACCGGGGCTGGTACTCCCGACCTCCCAGCGTCTCCACGCGATAGCCGTATGGCTTACCCTCCTCGTGGCATATCTCGATCAGCTTCTGCTTGAGTTCGTCGGAGGAAAGCGTTGTCTTGGTCTTGACGATCAGATTACCGATACTCGGGGCAGGAAGCTGGCCGGGTGCGGCGCGGCCGTGGCCGTTGGATTCGGGGAAATCGCGGATCGGCTCGCGACCGAGGAGGTAGTTGACGAGCATTCCGTCCTGGATCACAAATACATTCTCGGCTCGCACCCCTTCGTCATCTGTCTCATAACTACCGATCAGGGACTTTCCCTGAAACGTTTTCGCCGTGGGATCATCTTCAATCGATAGAAACGTGGGCAGAACGCGGCTCTTGTAGTTCGCGGCGTACTCTCCGATCGTACGGGCCGACTCGCCCGGGTCCGGTCGCCGGCCCTCGACATTTCTGCCGACCATGCCACTAAAAACGTCACTCGCTGCGTCAGGAGAGAAGAGTACGGGGCCCAAATAATCCTCGTCGACGATCGGCGCCTCGCGGAGGTCCTTAAGCGTCTGAACGGTCTTCGCGACCTCCGCCACAAAAGCCTCGGGTGTCGGCAGTTCCTGCAAATTCGCCGCCGCAAAATAGGGCGACCGTTCCAGACGCATGCCGTCGGAAGCCTGCGTCGAGCCAGCAACGGTCAAGTAATACGCGGTGTAGCCATCCCGAATTACGGTCCCCTCCGTATTGAGGAAGTACTGATTGACCGCTCGGCAACGAAACACCGCGGACAAAGATTCGATCTTCGGATCGCCGCGAAACACGGCCGTGGCGCTTTCTAAAGCATCCCGCCGCGGCTTGAGATCGAGGGCCAGTTTCACTACGGGTCCTATCGACTCGACCACCGGTGCATGTGCAAAATCATCGAAAGGTTGATCGGCCGTGTACTCGCGAAGGGCTGCTTTCTTGGCGGCCAACGCTTCGCTCGCCGCTTTGAAGGCCTGATCGGTCGCGATCCACAATTGCCGGCGCAGCGCGATCGGATCGTTGTCGATGGGCGCCACGGTCACGCCCGCACTGCCGGGACCATAGCTGTCCTGTTTGTAGTCTCCCACGCGGACCACGACCCGTATGGTTCGGGCATGGGTTCGTTGCTCTTGGCGCAGAGCCCCAAACGCAGCCTCCGCGTCATATTGATCTACATCCCACAAGTGGTACTCGATGTAATAGGGGGGCGGCACATTGTCCATTTTTAGCTGTGTCTTCGAGCGCTCCAGTTCTTGGCGCATGGCCTCGAGCAATGGATCAGGGGCTGTGGCAGAACGAGACGAATTTTGGCCCCCCACAGGGAACAAGCATGGGCTTGCGAGTAGAAAAACGAGCGTGAGCAGCGCCTTCGCCGGCAATGCATTCATGGCCTGGCTTCCTTTAGGGCTGGCGTAGCGGGGGAAGGGTCGGTCTTGAGGCCGGGCGATGGAAGCAAGGGAGGTCTTTGGGTTCCCTTGGCCCGCTTTTGCACCTCGATTTCTGAAAACAGCATGGCGGGCGCCACGGCGGCGACGGGCACTTGCCCCGATTCGGCGCCGCACACTCCGTTGAATACCTGCTGGGTGTCGCCGGTCAGGATGATGTTGTTCAGCGACAGCAGCGGTGTTCCCACGATGTCGACTCCTCGCACCAGCTCGTCAGGCCGCCCGTCGGAATAGACGCGCCATACCATCACGGGGATGACCTGGAAGGCCTGCGGCAGCGCGCGGGTCGTCAGCGTGAAACCGCCCTGGATATCTTCGAAATAGAGTCCATAGGGCTTCCCTTGCTTCTTGATTTCCTCAATGAACTTCTCGCGCAACTCCGAATCCTTTACCCTATTGGTGGAGGTCACGATCAAATTGCCCTGCCTCCCGGTGGGCATGAGACCCGCTTGGCGTCGCCCATGGCCATTGGAATGGCTGAAGTTCGCGATGGGCATCCGCGACATCAGAAAATTTTTCAAAACGCCGTTCTCGACAGCCTCCACCCGCTCGGCCGGTACCCCTTCGTCGTCAAACTCGTAGTGACCGGCCAGCTTGACGCCGTTTATTTCCTTCAGCGTTGGATCGTCAACAACCGTCAGGAAGGGCGGCAGTACTTGCTGGTTTACCTTCTTCGTGAAGGTCTGACCTTCGCGTTCATCCCGTTGTCGATGACCCTCGAGCCTATGTCCCAGCACTTCGTGAAAAAATACAGCCGCAGCTCTGCCGGAGAGCAAAGCGGGACCGATGTAAGGGTCGGCCGGCGGAGCCGAGCGCAGCGCCTTCAGGTCGGTGCCGATCTTTTCTACTTTGGCTGTCAAATCAGATTCGGAAGGAAGCTGGTTGGGCGAAGCTGCTTGGAACGTCTCCACACGCAGCAAATCCATGCCATCGTCGGCGCGTGTCTGTCCCTCGATAACGAGTCGAACGATGGTCGACGGCTCAACGATCGCAGCGCCTTCGCTCGTCGCGAGGTAGGAACGAGAGCTCCCTGCCTGCAGCAGCACGACGGATGTATACACGTCTGGATACTTTAGGAAACCAGCCGAGATCCGGCGAAGTCGGTCTTCCCAGACCTTTTGATCGAGCGCGTATGGCCCGGAGGTCGCTTCCAGCTCGACTTTGGCGGTTTCTTGCGAAAAATCCGGCGACTGATCTTCTTCCCGGGACCGCACCGCCTCATTCGTTTTCACTCGCAGGAACGCACCGGAGGCCTGCTCGTATTCGCGGTTGGTCAACTGCCAAAGAACACGCGCGGTTGCGTCAGAGTCATTTCCTAACGGCAGCATGCCGGACGTGATGCCCGAGGGGCGGCTCGGACCATGGGTATTATCGAGCGCCGAGGTGCCGACGCGCATCGTCACGTCGGCCTGGCGACGGCGAATGCTTGTCGACGTGATCAGGCTTCCATTCGCAGCCGCGATCGTCACGCCATCCCCGTCTTCCACAGCGTAGCTGATGAAGTAGGGGGCCGGATCGGACCTTGCCAGCGAGGACGTGGCCCGAGCGAGTTCTCTTTGCATTGTTTCCAGCAAAACATCACGCGAAGATGAGGAAAGCGCTGAGAAGGGAATGCCGATCCAGATCGCGACAACATACAGGCTAAGCCGAAACCGGGAGAGATTCATAGATAGCTGACAAATGGCCAATCTAGCACACTCGTCAGGGTCGCCGGACGAGAAATCGGACACTGCGCTCAAGAGACAAACATTTCTCGGAATGGCAATCCGCATGGGATGATGTGAGCTTGTCGCCGACGCTGAATACGGTAAGAAACAGGAGGAAGAACGCCTATGGAGCTTGCTGTGCGCGTGCTTGCCCTCCTCACCCTATTTGGCTTCGCCCTCGGCCAGATGCCACAGACTGTTGTGCCGCCGGAGGCTGAGATTCGGCAAATCCTCGTCGATCGAATCGACGTTCAACACCAAAGCGTCGGAATCGTGGTGGGCGTCATTGGGCCCGGCGGACGGCGCGTGATCTCGTACGGACACTTGGATAAGGCCGATCCGCGCCCCCTCAACGAGAACACGATTTTTGAGATCGGCTCGGCCACCAAGGTGTTTACGTCTCTTCTGCTGGCAGACATGGTCGAGCGCGGCGAAGTGGCGCTCGACGACCCTGTAGCCAAGTATCTGCCTTCAAGCGTCAAGATGCCGGAGCGCAACGGTCGCTCCATCACCCTTGTGGACCTGGCGACGCACACCTCTGGCCTACCCCGCCTGCCTCAGAACCTGACTCCCAAGGATCCAGGGAATCCCTACAGGGACTATTCAGTCGAACAGCTCTACGAGTTTCTCTCGGGCTACGAACTGGCGCGGGACGTCGGTTCACGCTACGAATACTCGAATCTCGGGGGAGGGCTGCTGGGCTATGCCCTGGCGCGGCGTGCGGGAACCGACTATGAAGCACTCGTGCAGACTCGCATTTGTGACCCGCTGCATATGAACAGCACGCGGATCACGCTCACGTCGGAAATGAAGGCGCGGCTTGCGGTGGGCCACAACTCTGCACTAGAGAGCGTCGAAAGCTGGGATTTGCCGACACTAGCGGGCGCTGGCGCGCTCCGTTCGACCGCCAGCGACCTACTGATATTCCTAGCGGCCAATCTCGGCTACACCCAGTCGCCGCTCGCGCCCGCGATGGCCGCCATGTTGAAAGTGCGGCGACCCACCGGCCAGCCGGGACTTGACATTGCGCTCGGCTGGCACATCTATACGGTCAACGGGAAAGAGATTGTTTGGCACAATGGCGGCACCGGCGGCTACCGTTCCTTCATGGGTTTTGACCCGAAGACGCGCATCGGCGTCGTGGCACTATCGAATGCATTCACAGCGCTGGGAGTGGACGACATCGGGCGGCATCTTCTCGATCCGAGCGTTCCGCTCGCGTCGCCGCCAAAGGCACATACTGCGGTCGTTGTGGATACGAAGGTGTTTGACGCGTATGTAGGTAAGTACCAGCTGGCACCTAACTTTGTTATTACCATCACGCGCGACGGCGATCACCTATTCGAACAGGCGACTGCGCAGGCGGCATTTGAAATCTTCCCGGAAAGTGATCACGATTATTTTCTGAAAGTCGTCGATGCCCAAATCACTTTCGTCACCGACGGCAACGGCCGCATCACCGAGCTGATCCTGCATCAGGGCGGTCTCGATCAGCATGCCAATCGAATCGACTAAGAATCCCATGCCGCCATCGCTCGCTCGCTGTGGCGAGTCAGCCGCACTGCCTTGGCAGCAGCCGAGCCGGCTCATCCTCTGCC
>DASPVW010000032.1:0-8059 GCA_035622155.1 Candidatus Acidiferrales bacterium | reverse complement strand
GTACCGCTCGTAAATCGCTCGTAGATACTCCCATCGCCCCTTGCTGCCCAACCCGCCCTCCTCAAATGCTGTTTTGGTTGGGTTACATTCTAAATGGCGCGATGTCTTGACCTTCGGTTACATTTTAAGCGGCGCGATACGAACTCTATTCGCGCGGTGATCGCTGTGCTAGACTCGCGTTGCGGTTGTGCGAGGAGAATTTTTTCCCGCGGCCGCGTCGGTGGAACTTCGGGCTCTGTGCAACGATGTCCCGTGAACCCCGCCAGGCCCGGAAGGGAGCAACGGTATCGGGTAAGCCTCGTGTGCCGCGGAGGACCCGAAGTTCCTCCCAAGTGAATCGTGACATGGATCACCCGGCGCAGCCGGGCGAAGACGGATTCGAATGAGCTATAAGGTCATCGCACGAAAATACCGGCCGCCGACGTTCCGCGAAGTCGTCGGGCAGGAACACGTCACCAAAACCCTCGCCAACGCCATCCGGAATGGCCGCGTAGCGCACGCTTACATTTTTTCTGGTGTGCGCGGAGTGGGTAAGACAACCACCGCGCGCATCCTGGCCAAAGCTTTGAACTGCGCGAAGGGACCCACGCCTGAACCGGACAATACCTGCGAATCGTGCCAGCAGATTTCGGCCGGGAGTTCTCTGGACGTTCTGGAAATCGACGCCGCGTCGAATCGCGGTATCGACCAGATCCGCGATTTGCGAGAGATGGTCCGCTACGCGCCCGCCGCAAGCCGCTACAAGGTCGTGATCCTCGACGAGGCACACCAGTTGACCGATGAAGCGGCGAACGCGCTGCTCAAGACACTGGAAGAGCCGCCCGAGCACGTCGTCTTCATTCTGGCCACCACGCAGCCCGAGGACCTCGCCGATACGATCAAGTCGCGCGCGCAACTTTTTCAGTTTCGCTCCCTCAGTTTCAGGGAAATTGCAGGCCAGATCGAGCGCATCGCGAAGGAGGAAGACCTGCAGATCGATTCGGGCGCCGTGGCCGTCCTGGCCCGGGCGGCGGAAGGAAGTTTGCGGGACGGTCTTTCCCTGCTCGAGCAGGCCATCGCCTATTCGGGCGACCAGGTCAGCGACGCGCAAGTCCGCGAGCTGCTCGGCGTGGTAGCCGAAAGTGTGCTGGACGATCTGGTCGAAGCGATTGAGGGCCAATCGGCCGAGCGCGCCCTCAAACTGGTGCACCGGCTGATTGGCGACGGGCAGAATCTTCAGCATTTCTGCCGCGAGGCCATCCGGCACTTCCGGAATCTGCTCGTGGCCCGCGTGTGCGGCGCCGACTCCGATCTGGTTGCAGCCCCCGCCGACGAGCGGCAGCGCATCGCCGAACAAGCGAAGAAGTTCGGCGAGGAGGACCTGACGCGCTTCTTCAACATCTTGGTTGCGGCCGATGACGATTTGCGGCGCCAGCCCGACCCACGGCTGCACCTGGAGCTGGCCTTGCTGAAACTGGTCAACGCGCAGCGGCTTGCGCCTCTCGAAGTCATCCTTTCCGATTTGCATGGCGAGGGGCGCGAGTCGCGTCCGGCTCCGGCGGCCCCTCCGCCGGGGTTGCCTCCGCGCATCATGTCGGCAGCGGCGGCCGCGGCAGACGCAGCGGGAGGCGCGGCTGCCAGCAGCCAGCCGACGGCGCCGAGTTCAGCCGCATCGCTGAATCCTTCGTCGAAGGCGGGGAACGCAGCAGCGGTGCCGATTCCTGCCTCCGCTCCTCGCATCGTCGCCCGTGCTGCGGAAGATTCCGCCGGCGGACTTCACTCGGCGCAGGTGGAGGCCATCAAGACAGCGCTGAAGGGACAGAAGTTCTTATGGTCGATGATCGAAGCGGCCGCGCGCTGGGAATTCGAGGGAGGAGAGTTGCGCCTGTTTTTTCCGTCAGAGAGTCGGGCTCTTGCAGAGATGTTGCAGGCGCGGGACCCGATGGAACGATTGCGCACAGTGTTGAACGACGTGGTGGGCCAACCGCTGCGCGTATGTGTTAAACTTGAATCCGGTCGGGCAGCTCGGAGCGAGAGCTCGGAGTTGCGCGCGCGTTTTGAAGAAGATCCTATCGTTCGGGCGATGCTAGAGCGTTTCGGGGGCCAGATTTCGAAGGTCAAGCGCCCAGGCGAGGAATAACATGGAAGTCAAAGCGCTGCAGCAAATGCTCTCACAGGTCCGCCAAGTACAGGAAAAGCTCGAAAAACAGATCGACGGGATTGTTGTGGAGGCGTCGGCAGGCGGCGGAATGGTGACCGTTAGGATGAACGGTCAGAAGCAACTCACGGAAGTTCGTATTGAGCCCGAAACGTTCAAGAGCAAGGATCAGGAGATGCTGCAGGAGTTGGTGCTCGCGGCCGTTAATGAAGCCTCGCGCCGGGTCGACGAGGAGCTTTCGCGGCAGGTGAAGGACGCGACCGGCGGCCTGCCCGGTATGATGGGACTCAAGCTCCCCGGCTTATTCTAAGCCGAATGTTGTTTCGGCAAGTTTCTCGTCCGATCGTTTCCGAACCAATTTCATTCCGCGAATCTGCTGGGGCCAGGGTACACTCGCCCAGGAACAATTCTCATGCCTGATTTTGCGCCCTCCATTGCGCGACTGATTGACGAACTGAAGCGCCTGCCCGGCATTGGCCAGAAGACCGCCCAGCGGCTAGCCTTTCATTTGCTGCGTGCCGACCGTGCAGAAGCCCTGGCCCTGTCCAACGCGATTCGCGAGGCCAGGGAAAGGATCCGGGAGTGCTCGATTTGCAACAACATCACGGACGCCGATCCCTGCCTGTTCTGCGCGAGCGTCTCGCGCGACAAGCGGCTTATCTGCGTAGTGGAAGACGCCACGAACATTCAGCCCATCGAGAAGACACGGCAGTTCAACGGACTCTATCACGTCTTAGGCGGCGCGCTTTCGCCGTTGCAGGGGATTGGTCCCGATCAACTGAAAATCAAGAGCTTGATCGAACGATTGAAGGGCGGGGGAGTCGAAGAGATCATCGTCGCGACAAATCCGACTGCCGAAGGGGAAGCCACTGCCGTGTACCTTTCCAAGCTGATCAAGCCGCTCGGCGTGCGCACGACACGCATTGCCACAGGCATCCCGGTGGGTTCCGATCTCGAATATGCCGATGAGGTCACGGTGCTGAAGGCCATGGAGGGTCGCCGCGACCTTTGATTCAGCGTGGCGATCAGAACAGCGTTGTTCGCACTTTTGCGCTAGAATGCACTGGTCTGCAGGTGAAATCGAGGTTCGGTTGAGTTCGATTCCCAACAAGGCGGCCGAGACACCGGGTAAGGGCGCATTCGAGAAGTCGTTGGCGCGCTTGGAAGAGGTGGTCCAGCGGCTCGAAGGCACGGATCTTTCCCTCGACGAAGCCATGAAGCTGTTCGAAGAAGGCGTGAAACTCTCACGGGAATGCCAGAAGCAGCTCGAAGATGCGGAAGGAAAAATCGAAATCCTGCTGAAGAAAGCGGACGGCAAGGTCGTTGCCGCACCGTTCGAACCGGAAGAGGGATCTTCTTAGATTCCTTCCTCTCGAGCATGGGAAACTGGACAAGTGATGCCGCCCCGCCCCGAGGCATGAACCGCCCCGCTTTCTTCGACGCCGACCACGCCCTCATCGAAAAAGCGCTCGAGGAGATTCTTCCACCCGAGGACACGCGCCCCTGGCCGATTCATCGTGCCATGCGCTACAGCGTGTTTGCTGGTGGCAAGCGGCTGCGTCCCATCCTGTGCTTGGAAGCGGCGCGCATGTTCACCGAGGACTTCTCGCGAGCCCTGCGCGTGGGCTGCGCACTCGAGTTCATTCATACCTATTCTTTGATTCATGACGATCTTCCCGCGCTGGACAACGATGATCTGCGCCGCGGCAAACCGACCTGCCATAAGGCGTTCGGCGAGGCCATGGCCATCCTGGCTGGCGACGCGCTGTTGACACTGGCGTTCGAGACGCTGGCGAACGCACCGGTCGAAGCGTCACGCCGCGTGCGCATCATCGCCGAAGTCGCCGCGGGGGCGGGAACCGTGAATGGCATGGTAGGCGGCCAGGTGGCGGACCTCGAAGCCGAGCGGAAGCCGGTCGATGCAGCGGGGCTCGCCTACATCCACCGCTCGAAGACGGCGGCACTGATTCGCAGCTCGATCGTGGCAGGGGCCGTGGCCGGCGGCGCACACGATGAAGACGCTGAACGGCTGCGCAGGTTCGGCGAAGACATCGGCTGGGCCTTTCAGGTGGTCGACGACATTCTCGACGTGGAGGAAACGTCCGCTTCGCTCGGCAAGACTGCCGGCAAGGATCAGGCACAGCAGAAGGCGACCTATCCGGCGCTGTACGGGCTCGAACAATCGCACGCCATGGCCAACGATCTGGCAGCGAGAGCGCTGCGAGAACTCGATGGCTACGGCGACCGTGCGAGAAATTTGCGCGCGCTCGGGCAGTACCTGGTCGCGCGCCGTTCCTAGCGGCCCGGGCACTGCGAATCCGGGGGTTCGAGTGGAGACCGCGAAGAAATGGCACGCTCGGATGGCGAAGCGGTTCCAAAGAAAGACCAATCCGAAAAGATCCGTCTGGATGTGCTGATCGTCGAGCGCGGGCTCGCGAGATCGCGCGAAAGAGCTCAGGCGATGCTGCTCGCTGGCGAGGTCCGCATCAACGGTCAGCGCGTCGAAAAGCCTGGAACCCGCGTTCCCGTCAACGCGCGCGTAGAAATTCTTGGCACCCGACTGCCGTACGCCAGTCGGGGCGGGCTGAAACTGGAAGGCGCGCTCGAGGATTTTCTTGTTTCTCCGCAGAGGAGAGTCTGTCTTGATCTGGGCAGTTCGACCGGCGGATTCACGGATTGCTTGCTGCAGCAAGGGGCCATGAAAGTCTACGCGGTTGACGTGACCATCGCTCAGCTCGATTGGAAACTGCGGCAGGATGCGCGCGTCGTCCCCATCGAACGCAACGCGAGATATCTACAGATGAGCGACGTCGGTGAACCGCCGACACTCGTGACCATGGATCTGGCGTTTGTCTCCGTCGACAAGGTGCTCCCGGCCATCGTGCCGGTTGCCGCCCGCGGCGCTGATTTCCTGATCTTGATCAAGCCACAATTTGAACTTGAAAAACGCGAAGTGGGCAAGGGCGGCATCGTTCGCGATCCGGCGCTTCACCGGAAGGCCATCGAACGCGTCACGGGCTCTGCCGCGAAGAACGGCCTCCAAGTTGTCGACGTGAAGCCCAGTCACATCAGCGGCAGCGAAGGCAATCAGGAGTTTTTTCTGCACGCCCGCAAGCCGGCTTAGATCCGGCAACCTGAGCCTGTTGGTGATTCGAACAGCCACCTGGATTCAAGAAAATGCGGCTCTGTCGCGGGGGAGTAGAGTAGAATTCGGCGGCGAAAATAATGATCCGTACCGTGGGAATTGTCTCGAAGCCTATTAAGGATGTGGTCTGCTCGGTGGTCCCACCCCTTCTCGCCTGGTTGCGCGAGCGGAGGATCGAAGCGATCATCGACAAGGAAACACAGGCGTGCATCGACACGGGAACTTCCAGCGTGTCACGCGCATCGATTGCCGAGCACGCTGACCTTCTGATGGTGTTCGGTGGAGACGGCACGCTGCTTTCGGCAGCCAGGGCGCTCGGTGGATCGAACGTTCCCATACTGGCGGTGAATCTTGGTGCGCTGGGCTTTCTGACCAGCGTGACGCTCGATGAGCTCTATCCCGTGCTCGAGCAAGTGCTGGCCGGTAAGCACCATACGAGCGAACGAATGATGCTCGAGGCTGCGGTTTATCATGACGGCATCGCAGGCCACTTTCACTCGGCGCTGAATGACGCGGTGGTCAACAAATCGGCCATGGCGCGCATGCTGGATTTTGACGTGTCTATCGACCAGAACCATGTCGGCCGCTATCGCGCCGATGGGCTGATCGTGGCCACGCCGACCGGTTCGACGGCCTATTCGCTCGCTGCCGGAGGGCCGATCGTTCATCCCGATCTGGACGCGCTGGTGATCACGCCGATCTGTCCGCACATGCTGACCAATCGCCCCCTGGTGATTGCCGGCTCTGCGCGCGTGGAGATGGATTTTTCTGCGGCCGAAGAGCCAGTTTATCTTACCCTCGATGGGCAGACGGGCGTTCAGCTCAAGGCGAAGGACCGGATCACCGTGACGAAGTCCCCGTACAAAGTGAAGCTAGTTCGCCCCATGGGCAAAACCTATTTCGAGATTTTGCGCAGCAAGCTACGCTGGGGCGAACGCTGAGCGCACGGGAAAACAGGTTCATCGCGCCCGCGATTTCGTCACCGCCAAGCATGCAAGTTTGAGCGATTCCTCGCCGGCCGTGAACGTCGCGCCTCGCCAATCGGCCTGCTCCTGTTTCGCCCAAGCAGTTTGAGGCGCCCGTACTCGCTCGCTGAGGCGGGCGCTTTCTCCAGTTGGTTGACTAGCATGGCGCGACTCGCCCGTAGCCACCTCAATGCCGAGAGCTTTTCTCGTCCTGTGCCGCGCAAGATTATTGCATCTTTTGAAAGAGGAGAGAGTTTTGCCTCGATATCCGTGCGCCCGAGCAGTACCGCATGCTGATTTGCCGGTGCTGTGCTTGATTTGTTAGGCTCTTACCGTCTCCGTCGCGGAGAGGTGTCCGAGCGGTTTAAGGAGCACGCTTGGAAAGCGTGTGTTGGGGAAACCCAACCGTGGGTTCGAATCCCACCCTCTCCGCCAGAATTTCGCGTTCAGTTTCATTCAGTTAACCGGGGCATCTCTCGGCTCGGGACGTATCAGGTGGTCCTCGACAATCGCATTTCCACGGTGTTCCCAAGAACCATCAATGGACAGATTTCGTTCAAGTACGTGAAGTAGCGCAGGGTCAGACCCTTCCCCCGTGTTTGACAGCCTGCCTATAATGGGCCAGCAGCGGAGTTCGATTGCGGTCTGGTCAACCGACGGATCGGGCCGTACGAAGAAAAAACTCCCGTTGGGTGTGCAACGCCTTTGCACCCGATCTCGCTATCTCTTGGAGAATCGGCCCATCGTCGCTCAGTGCAAGAATCTTTCTCAACAGACGAAGGAGGTTTCAGGATGAGCATCAAAGCGACTCCGGGAAAAGACAAGCTCCCTTTTGATCTAGTTCCAACGAGCATGAAAGGCGTTTACAGTTTTGTTCCGCCTCCGAAGAATGTCGATCTCACTACGGCCAGCAGAAGAACTCTGATAAAGCATGGGGTATTAATGCGACGCCCTGACCCCGAAAGAGAGCCGAGTCTCTTTGCGCTGTGGAGGAGATTCGTCGGCGAAATCTGGAAGGAGGAGAACTTCGTCACACCGGTCTTTGGAACACCGGGAGTCATTACGCACAATGTGAAAGGCCTCCGGCAGACCGACAGTGGCCTCGTATCCGCCAATTGGAGCGGCTGTGCTGTCACCGGGAATTGGGTTGGTGCTATGGGAGTTTGGGAGGTGCCGACCGTTAGCAAACCCACCACGCCACCAGGTCCCGATGGTCAGTGGCAATCCTCCTCTTGGGTGGGCCTCGATGGAGGCGGGGGAATTATTCCAGGGACCTCAACCACGGACGTGCTGCAAGCAGGGATCGCGCAGAACGTGGACGCCAATGGTCAGCCGACATATTTTCCTTGGTACGAATGGTTTGTGCCGAATTACGAAGCTGTAAAAGCAGAATTTCCATACGTCCTTCCCATCCCCATCGCGTTCCAGGTCAGTCCTCGGGACCAAATCTCGGTCGTTGTGCAATATGTTCAGCAAATGGGCGATAACATTGGCAATCCCATGCCTCCAGCCGGTCCCTACCACTTTGGCGGAGTTTTACTCGTAAACGTCTCAACCGGCAAGGCCGTCAACCTCTATTTGCCGCCGCCAACGGGGGCTTCGTTTGCTGGTGACAGCGCCGAGTGGATTATGGAATGCACCGATGGACCAGAGGGAGGTACCTTGCCCAAGTTCACTGTTTTAACGTTCCAAAACGCTGGTGCCTGTAATGTTTTGGATGCTCCCCCTGCTTCCGAGAAGGGCGTCAACCTTCAAAACGGGGTTCTGATCGATTTTGTGGATGCGTACAACAACGACGAAACCAACGAGAAC
>DASPVW010000031.1:0-26252 GCA_035622155.1 Candidatus Acidiferrales bacterium | reverse complement strand
GCTGGGCCCGTACGGCCAGCTGTCCCATGGTGACACCAGGGCCGTGGATAACGGCATCTGGTCCTATGGCTATCTGCGGACGCGTGGAAACACCATCGAAGCGGGAACGTCGGAAGTGCAGCGCAACATCATCGGGCACTTCGTTCTGGGACTGCCCAGGAGCTACTAATGGAATTCGGACTCAGCGAAAGCCAGCAGCTGCTCAAAGACAACGCGCGAAAGTTCTTTGCGGGCGAATGCCCCATCGAGGAGGTCCGGCGCTTGATGGACACCGAGACCGCCTACGACGAAGGCCTCTGGGCCAAGATGACCGAACAGGGCTACACCGGGATCATCGTTCCTGAACAATACGGCGGAGTCGGACTCGGCAAGGTAGAGCTCATCCTCCTGATGGAAGAGGCAGGTCGGGCGCTGCTGCCAGGCCCTTTGTTTTCGACCGTTGCGCTGGCCGGCGCGGTGATCGACGCCGTCGCCCGTCCCGAGGAAAAGGAGAAATACCTCCCTCCGATCTGTTCGGGCCAAGTGCGTTCGACCGTCGCCATGCTGGAGTCGAACCCAAGCTGGGATTTGGCGGATCTGCGGATGTCGATGGCGAACGGAAAGTTGACAGGAGAAAAACTGTTCGTGCCCGACGCCAGGGTGGCGAATTTCATCATCGTGGTCGCTCGTGATGGCGTATTCGCTGTAGATACCAAGGCTGCCGGAATCACCATGAGTCCTATGACGACGTTCGATCTTACGCGCAAGCTGTATGCGGTGCGTTTCTCGAGCACGCCTGCGGAAAAGCTCGGCGACCTGACAGACCTCTCGCGCGCACTCGACACCGCTGCCACGGCCTTGGCGGCGGAGATCGTCGGTGGAATGCAGCGTACGCTCGACATCAGTGTGGAATACACGAAGATGCGGAAACAGTTTGGCAAGCCGATCGGCATGTATCAGGCCGTCCAACACCAGTGCGCTGATATGTACTTGGAAACAGAAAGCGCTCGCTCCGCCGTGTATTACGCGGCCTGGGCGCTCGAGCAAAACGCACCGGACGCGGCGTTGGCTGCCTCGATCGCCAAGATGTATGCGAGTGATGCGGGGCGCACGGTTGGCAATCGCGGCATCCAGGTGCACGGGGGGATGGGCTTCACCTGGGAAAATGACATCCATCTCTACTACAAGCGAGCCAAGGCGTCGGAGACAGCTTTCGGGGATTCGACCTACCACCGCGAACGCATCGCGCGGCTGATCATCGACGCCGGGGCGGCTTCAAGCCAAAGTGCCTAAGACTCGACGGAGAACGACCACCACACCATGAGCGAACTTGTCGAACTCACGAGCGAAGCCGGCGTCGCGATCATCACGATCAATAACCCGCCGGTCAACGCACTGAGCCCGGGCGTTCCGGAGGGAATATCCCAGGCCGTACACGAGATGTCGAACGATCCTGCCGTTCAGGCAGCGGTCATCGTTGGCGGCGGGCGGACGTTTGTGGCCGGTGCCGATATCAAGGAGTTTGAGAAGCTGACCTCCGGCAGCAAGCCGCGCGGCGCTGGGCTATTGCCTCTGCTTCTCGCCATCGAGGACTGCCGGAAACCCATTGTGATGGCCATACACGGAACAGCTTTCGGCGGAGGGCTTGAGCTCGCGATGGCCGGCCACTACCGCGTCGCCGCACCTTCAGCTCAACTTGGCCAGCCGGAAGTAAAGCTTGGCATCATTCCCGGAGCCGGGGGAACCCAGCGCCTTCCTCGCCTCGTCGGAGTGGCGAAGGCCGTGGAGATGTGCGCTGAAGGAAACCCGGTCGGAGCTGAACAGGCTCTGCGATTGGGTCTTGTCGACCGCATCATCGATGGGGATTTGGTCGCGGGCGCTGTCGGTTTCGCGCGGGAGATCGTGGGTCGCCCCACCCTGAAAACGCGCGAGCGCAACGACAGGCTCGGAACGCTGGAGCAAAGTGCACCGATCTTTCGAGCCGCTCGCGAATCGGCTCAGAAGAAACAGCGCGGTCTCGGGGCCCCGCTCGCGGCAATCGACGCTGTGGAGGCCTCGACGAAGCTGCCTTTCGAACAAGGGTGTCAGGAGGAGCAGCGATTGTTTGTTCGGTGCTTGAACTCGGATGAGTCCAAGGCGCTCATTCACGTTTTTTTTGGCGAGCGCGAAGTCGCCAAAATTCCCGACGTTCCTCGAGACACACCGACGATCCAGGTCAAAAGTGCTGCCGTTTTGGGAGCGGGCACGATGGGCGGCGGCATCGCCATGGTTTTCGCCAACGCCGGGGTTCCCGTACTGCTCAAGGACAGCGATCAAGCAGCGCTAGACCGCGGGCTTGCCAAGATTCGAAAAAACTATGCCAATTCGGTCGAGCGCGGCCGATTCACCCAGGCCTTCGTGGATGAACGGCTCCGGTTGATTCAGCCAACGCTCGGCTATGAGGGTTTCGAGAAGGCTGATATCGTCATTGAGGCCGTTTTCGAAGGGATGGCGCTGAAGAAGGAGGTGTTTGCCCAACTTGATCGCGTGTGCAAGCCGGGTGCGATCTTAGCCAGCAACACGTCAACTCTCAACATCGACGAAATCGCCTCGGCTACATCCCGGCCTGAATTCGTGATTGGCACGCATTTCTTCAGTCCCGCCAATGTCATGCGCTTGCTCGAGGTCGTCCGCGGGAAGAACACACGCAAGGATGTGATTGCCACGACCATGCAACTGTCCAAGAAGCTCGGGAAGATCGGCGTGCTCGTTGGCAATTGCCGTGGGTTTGTCGGTAATCGCATGTTTCATCCCTATGTCCGCGAGTCGGTCTTTTTGGTTGAGGAGGGCGCGACCGTTGCGGAGGTGGACAAAGCCCTGTATGACTTCGGCATGGCGATGGGGCCACTGGCCGTCGGAGACCTCGCAGGACTCGATGTCGGCTGGCGCATTCGCAAGGAGTACCGTCACCTGGAGAAACCGGGCATTCGCCAACCGATCGCAGGCGATCACCTCTGTGAGCTGGGACGGTTCGGACAGAAAACTGGAGCAGGCTGGTACAAGTATGATGAGAATCGGAGGGCCATCCCCGATCCCGAGGTCACCGAACTGGTGCGTCAATGGGCGGGCGAGGCGGGCATTCCGCAGCGGCGGGTATCTCCCGACGAAATCGTAGACCGCTGCGTGTATGCCCTCGTCAACGAAGGCGCGCGCATTCTCGAGGAAGGATATGCGCTGCGGGCCGGCGATATCGACATCATTTACCTCAACGGGTACGGCTTCCCCTCTTACCGCGGCGGCCCGATGTGGTTTGCCGACACCGTCGGTCCACGGAAAGTGTATGACCGAGTCCGAGAGTTTTCCGAGCGCCACGGTCCGCTGTGGGAGCCGGCGCCGCTGCTGAAGCGGCTGGCTGAACAGGGCAAACGATTCGCCGATTGCCAGGCGGGCGGAGTCGCGGCCTAGCTCGCGTGAGCTTGTTTGGCGGTTCAAGTCATCCTATTTCCGTTCGGAGAACACATGAGAGAAGCGGTCGTAGTAGCCAGCTCGAGGACGGCGCTTGCGAAATCCTATCGCGGGTCCTTCAATTTGACTCGCCCCGACGATCTTGCCGCCCACTCGATCAAGGACGTTCTTCGTAAGACGCCCCAGCTCGACCCCCAGGAGATCGAAGACGTGGCTCTAGGTTGCGCACAACCACACGGATCACAAGGAATGAACGTTGCTCGCATCGCCGCCATGCTGGCCGGGCTGCCAACTTCGGTCGCTGGGACCACGGTCAATCGGTTCTGTTCGTCCGGTTTGCAGGCCATCGCGCTGGTTGCACACCAGATCGTCCATGAGGGCGTCGACGCGGCCATCGGCGGCGGAGTGGAAAGCATCAGTCTTACACCGCGCGACTACGACCCGCATCCAGAACTGGCCGAACAACTGCCGGGTCTGTACATGGTCATGGGCGTTACCGCAGAAGTCGTGGCCAAGCGATACGGCGTAAGCCGCCAGGCGCAGGATGAATATGCCCTAGGTAGCCAGCAACGCACGGCCCGCGCGCAGGCCGAGGGTTTCTTTGAGGGGGAGATCGCGCCGATGCGCGTAACGCGTGCGGTGCTGGACAAGACGACCGGTGAAGTGATCAAAAAGGAGGAGGTGTGCGCGGACCGGGATGAATGCAATCGGCCTGACACGACGCTGGAAGGCTTACTGGCCTTGAAGCCACATTTTGATCCCAACAGCGGAAAAGGAACCGTCACCGCCGGAAACTCTTCGCAGCTATCGGACGGAGCATCGGCTACGCTTCTGATGTCGCGCGAGCGCGCTGATCGTTTGGGCATCGCCTACAAACTCGTTTTCCGCGGGTTCCAAATCGCCGGCTGCGATCCCGATGAAATGGGCATTGGTCCCGTGTTTGCGGTTCCCAAGTTATTGAAGCGCGCCGGAATCAGAGCGAGTGATATTGACCTATGGGAACTCAACGAAGCCTTTGCTGTCCAGGTCGTTTATTGTCGCGATCGGCTGGGCCTGGACCCCGAGAAGCTCAACGTCAACGGAGGATCCATTTCGATCGGTCACCCCTACGGCATGACGGGCTCGCGGTTGGTCGGAACGATCGGGAATGAAATGGTTCGACGCAAGGCTCGCTACGGCGTCGTAACGATGTGCGTCGGTGGCGGCCAGGGCGCCGCAGGCCTATTCGAGAGAGCGAGCTGAACGCTGGCCTTTGTTGTTGGCGAGGGATGAAACCAACGATTCCACCGAGTTCGCTGAGCGGATCGTCGCTGCGCTACGCGTGGTACGTCGTAGGAGTATTGACGCTCATCTACACGTTCTCGTTTATCGATCGGCAGATATTCAGCCTCCTTGTGGGACCGCTTCGCCGGGATCTGCACATCAGCGACACCCAAGTCAGCTTGCTCATAGGGTTTAGCTTTGCGGTTTTTTACACTTTCTTCGGAATCCTGCTGGGGCGACTTACCGACGTCTACAGTCGGCGCGCGATCATCGCCATCGGACTATTCCTGTGGAGTCTGCTGACAACTGGTTGCGGCCTGGCGCGTACGTTCCCGCAAATGCTGTTGCTGCGGATGGGTGTCGGCGTCGGGGAAGCCGCTCTTTCGCCCGCCGCCTATTCGTTGATCACCGATTATTTCCCGCGTCGGCGCCTGGCTACCGCCATCAGTGTGTATTCGATGGGCATTTACGTCGGCTCGGGGATGTCCTTCTTGCTGGGAGGCCTTGTCGTGCGCTTGGCCTCCACCCAGGCGGTTTGGAATGTTCCGTTATTCGGTGCGATCCGCCCATGGCAGCTCATCTTTTTGACAGTGGGGTTGCCCGGCATTGCCTTGGTGCCCTTGCTCCTGACAGTGCGCGAACCGGCGCCGCACGGGACGCGGCCGGGCGCGACGGTTCCCATGCGCCGTGTCTTTGCTTACATCGTCGAGAACCGGCGCACCTTTCTTCTGCACAACATCGGTTTCGGGCTACTTTCTCTGGCTTCCTACGCCGGGGGCGCCTGGGTGCCGGAATTCTATCGCAGGCATTTTCACTGGCCCATCTCGACCATCGGAGTGATGTACGGTGCCATCGTCGCGGTGTTCGGGTCGGTGGGGATCACCGGGGGCGGACGGCTCGCCGATTACGTGCGCGCGACCGGTCGAGATAATGCGACGCTGCTGGTGGGTACCTGTGTCGCCGTCGCAAGCGTGCCCATTAGTTGCCTGTTTTACCTGGCTCCTTCTGCGACGTGGGCTACCGTTTGGCTGATTCCGAGTGCCATGCTCGCGGCAGCGCCCTTCGGCATTGCCCCCGCGGCCATCCAGCAGATGATGCCTGTCTCAATGCGAGGGCAGGCCTCGGCGATCTATCTCTTCATTCTGAACCTGATCGGGCTCGGAGCAGGACCCACGGCCGTAGCGGTTTTCACCCAGTACGTCTTTAAGCGTGACGATGCGCTTCCCTACTCGCTAGCGATTGTGGCCTCGCTCTCATGCACCTTGGCCGCCCTACTTCTTTATGGAGCTTTGAAACCGTTTCTCGCCAGCCTCACGCGCCTGCATTCGTGGAACGCGGACAACGCAGCCGTTGAGCATCATTCCGAATAGTAGCGGACAATCCATTCCGCTACACAACAAGGCTTCGATGTCTCCCGACACTCCATGACAATCGAGAAGGTTGCCTGCGTTGCCTCGGAAAGCTCCTTAATGGCTTCGAGGCTGACGCGCGCCCGAATCTCGGAGTCGGCGCGGACCGGAGAAGGAAAGCGCACGCGATTCAGTCCGTAGTTAACGCCCATGCGTGCGCCGCCTCGGATCTCGACCGCCTGTTTTAGGAAGTGGCTAGCCAATGACAGGGTCAGGAATCCGTGTGCGATCGTCGTACCGAAAGGCGATTCCCTCCGAGCCCGGTCCCGATCCACATGAATCCATTGCCGGTCTTCGGTCGCTTCAGCAAACTGGCCTATGCGTTGCTGCGTGACGGTGAACCAGTCGGTCAACGCGATTTCACGTCCCACGAAGGCGGCGAGGGAATGCGGCGTATCGACCACAAGGGCGGGCATGAGGCCTCCTCCTGCCGACGCGGGAATCAAGGCGATCAGTGTGATGCAGACTTGGCCGGCGGCTTGGCCCACTTGCGAAGTTCCTGCTTGGCGATCGCTTCCAGATGCACTTCGTCCGGCCCATCGGCCAACCGAAGCGTCCGCACGCCTGCCCACGCCGCAGCCAGAAATGTATCCGCCGCCACCCCGGCGCCGCCGTGAGCCTGAATGGCGCGGTCAAGAACCTGCAGGGCCACATTGGGAGCGACCACCTTGATCATGGCGATTTCGCTTCGGGCCTCTTTGTTTCCTACCGTGTCCATCATGTAGGCGGCCTTTAACGTGAGCAGGCGAGCCTGATCGATTTCCATGCGCGAACGGGCGATGTCGGCGCGGATGGTCCCTTGCTCGGCCAGCGGTTTACCAAAGGCCACGCGAGTCAGTACGCGTTTGCACATCGTTTCGAGGGCTCGCTCGGCCACTCCGATCGAGCGCATGCAATGATGGATGCGTCCCGGCCCCAGCCTTCCCTGTGCAATCTCAAATCCTCGCCCTTCGCCTAACAGAATGTTGGAAGCGGGAACGCGTACGTTTTCAAAGGTGACTTCACCGTGTCCGTGGGGCGCGTGGTCGTAGCCAAAAACCGTGAGCAGCCGTTCCACCTTGACACCCGGCGCGTCCATAGGAACCAGAATCATGGACTGTTGTTTATGGACGGGCGCCGACCGGTCCGTCTTGCCCATGAAGATGGCAAGCTGGCAGCGCGGGTCTCCGGCTCCCGATGTCCACCACTTGCGGCCGTTGATGACATATTCCGCTCCGTTGCGAGTAATACTGGCCTCGATGTTTGTGGCGTCGGACGATGCCACCTGGGGCTCCGTCATCGCAAAGCACGACCGGATTTGCCCTGCAAGCAAGGGTTTCAGCCAGCGTTCTTGTTGCTCGGGCGTGCCGTAGCGAGCCAACACCTCCATGTTTCCAGTGTCGGGCGCAGAACAGTTGAATACCTCGGGTGCGATGGGGCTGCGTCCCATGATCTCGCACAGAGGCGCATACTCGAGGTTTGTCAAACCGGCCCCGTATTGGCTGTCTGGTAGGAACAAGTTCCAGAGTCCGGCGGCTCGAGCTTTCGGCTTGAGCTCTTCAATGACTTGGGCGGGTTTCCATCGATTGCTCTCAAGCTCTTTGTAGAAGCGTTGCTCATTCCGATAGATATGCTCATCCATGAAAGCCTGGAGACGGCGCTCGAGGTCCTTCACTTTGTCGGCAAATTCAAACTTCATCGGAAGGGTTACCTACCCGTAAAAGCGGGAGCACGCTTTTCCACATAGTGCGCGACCCCCTCTTTGAAGTCTTCGCTCCTAAGACTCGCCAACATTTCTCGCTCGGAAGCCTCAAACGCCTCGCCAAGCGTTTGAAACATTGCGTCATACACCTGCCGCTTGATCACTCGCATCGACCGAGGGCTCACGTGGGAAGCTAGTTCCCGAGCGTTTTCCCGCACCTTGTCGAGGAAAACGTTCTGAGGAAACACCTGATTCACCAGGCCGATGCGCCAGGCCTCGGCAGCATCGATCGTCCGAGCCGACAGCAGGAGATCGAGCGCGTTCGGCACCCCCACCAGCCGTGGCAACACCCACGCCATTCCGTACTCAGCAACCAGCCCGCGACGGGCGAACGTCGTGCTGAGTCGAGCGGCCTCCGACGCCCATCGGAGATCACAGTACAGTGTAATGACCAATCCCAATCCCACCACCGGGCCGTTGATGGCGGCGATCACGGGTTTTCCCATGGCAGGAAAATAAGAATACTTTTTCTGAAAGTCAGGGCGGGTATCCTTGTTAGGGCCACCACCTGTGGTCAGCGCACGGTCCTCGACACTCTTATCAACGCCTCGGTTCGCCACGTTTTGAAGAAGTGACATGTCTGCGCCGGCGCAGA
This sequence comes from Candidatus Acidiferrales bacterium, assembly GCA_035622155.1. Lineage (GTDB taxonomy): Bacteria > Acidobacteriota > Terriglobia > Acidiferrales > UBA7541 > Palsa-295. The sequence continues at coordinate 17,821 of DASPVW010000031.1, read as the reverse complement.
AGCCCCGGCCCGCGCCCGTGAGAACGATCACGCGGACCTTCTCGTCCCGTTCGGCCTCCTCCATCGCCAAACGAACTTCCTGCTCCATCACAGCCGTCCAGGCGTTCAGTTTATCCGGGCGATTTAAGGTGAGGGTCGCGACTTGATCGGCGACTTCGTAAAGCGTTTCCTGTCTTGGCATGGTGCGCGCGATTATATACAATCCGAATGAGTTAGTCGCTCTCTTCTTTAACTGACTATCGAAATCAAGAACGTTGCCGGGCATATCGAGGAGCTGCCATGGCCATTACCATGAACGAAGGCGCTAGGATTTACTGGGACGAACGGGGCCGAGGCGATCCGGTTCTGTTGATCATGGGACTGGGATGGGCCTCGGCCTTGTGGCATCGCTCCCGACCCGTTCTGTCGGAGCACTATCGCACCATTGTTCTCGATAACCGCGGCGTGGGCCAAAGCGATGTTCCTCCCGGACCCTATCCCATCGCGCTGATGGCGGCCGACGCAGCGGCTGTGCTGGACGCCGCCGGCGTCGAGCGGGCGCATGTTTTCGGCGTGTCGATGGGAGGCATGATCGCGCAAGAGTTTGCGCTCAACTATCCCCAGCGTGTGCGTTCGCTCATCCTGGGCTGCACGGCTGCGGGCGGTCCCCAGGCAGTGCGAGCCGAACCGGCAGTGATCGAGCTGTTGACGCGCCAGGGAATGACTCCCGACGAGTTGGCCTTGGCCATCAACCCCTTTATCTATGACCAGGGGACGTCACGCGAACGAGTCGAGGAAGATATGGTGCTCCGCAAGCGGTGGTCACCGGATCCCGCCGGTCACCTGGCTCAGTTGCAGGGAATCATGATGTGGGAAGCATTCAGCCGGTTGGAACAGATCACAGCACCCACGCTCGTGATCCACGGCGAGAGCGACCAACTCGTGCCTCCTGCCAACGCCCAACTGATCGCAGGTCGCATTCCGAAGGCAAAACTCATCATGATCCCCCACGCGAGCCACATCTTGGCAACCGACCAGCCCGACGCCACCCATCGGGCCGTCTTGGAGTTCCTCGCTGAGCACCGGAACGAAAGGCTCGGTTCGGTCGGCAGCCTCGCATCCTAAGGCTAGCGACTTTGCTCCTTACCGAGTGCGGCCCCCAGCATGGCGTAAAGCCGGGAAGCCGCGGCCGTGTCCAAGATGATTCTCTGCGGGGGTTCCGGGTCTCGAGTTTCTCCGACCCGATCCACAACCACGTCGGCGCCGCCGTTTGCGCCCAACTCATCGAGCAGTTTCTGCGTACTCTGCGTCAGCAGGTCCAGCGAGCGGAGGAAGGTGGCACGTTGCTTTCGAGGTAGCGCCGCGATCCATTTTCGATTGCGAGCGACGGCGTCCGCGTAGAGCTCTCGGTAGAGTTTTTCGCCCGTCGCGGTCAAGGCGAGATAGAACGACCGCTGGTCGGCGGGGTCGGGTCGCTTCTCTAGTAGGCCCTTCTCGAGCAACTGGGTCGCAAGGCGGCTGGCGTTGCTCTTTTCCAGGCTGGCGTGGGTGTATGTGCTTTTAAAGCTGAGGGGGCCGGATTCTCCCACTAGGATGAGAATCCCAACTTCCATCATGCGCAATCCGAACCCTTGGCGATAGCGCGCCCCAATCAGCCGTTCCGACAGCGTGGCAAGCCGGTGCAACCGGTACGTCGCAAGCTGCGGAAAGCTTTCCCTACGACTCTTCTTTTTCTTCGTTGTCTTCATGCCCTCAACCATGTTGGGTGAGTCTCGGAAAGATCGGTATCCGAGCTCCGTTGTATTGTACAACAATCTCGTGATATGGTTGCACAGTGCATGATTAGCAAAGTCGGTTCCTCGAGAGGACCTGTTCAAAGTAGCGCCGGTGCTCGGGAACGGAAACGAGGTGAGCGATGCAAGCCAACCTAGCCGGCCAGTCGCGAACGGCCCTCGAAGCCTCTCGGTCTGAAACCGTGGCGCCCGCTTCCTGGGCCGATGACCTCACCCCGCTTACCCGGGCAGATTGGAACACTTCTCGCGCGGCACACTTGCTGGAGCGCGCGGGCTTTGGCGGCACTCCCGCGGAAGTCGAGCGGCTCGCCGTGATGACTCCCGAACAAGCGGTTTGCCACCTGGTGGATTACGAACCGATCGACGCCAGCCACTTGCCTGCCTTCGAACCCTCCCACATCTATCCCCGAGGGTTTACCTACGCCTCCATCTACCAGGTCCTTGACGAGGTTCGTTCGAGTGGCACCTCGCTGGGTGTAGCGTCGAAGCCCACACCACCGCTCGATTTCCAGCCTCCCATCGATGAATTCTACACTCTGCTGTGGAGTGAGCTGGGCGAAATGCGACGCGCCGCCCAGTGGTGGGCCGAGCGCATGCTGCTCACGCCGCGCCCCCTGGAGGAGAAGCTGGCACTGTTCTGGCATGGCCACTTCGCCACGAGCCAACAAAAGGTGCTCTGCTGTGACTTTATGCTGAAGCAGATCGAATTGCTTCGCCGGCTGGCGGGAGGAAACGTGCGCGACCTGCTGGTCGGGATGGCGCAGGAGCCGGCCATGCTGATCTGGCTGGACAACAAGGACAACGTCAAAGGACAGCCCAACGAGAACTTCGCCCGCGAAGTCATGGAGCTATTTTCCATGGGCGAAGGCCAAGGCTACACCGAGACAGACATTCGCGAGATGGCCCGAGCGTTCACAGGCTGGACTTTGACCAAGGGCAACACGGTCGACAACCCAGCGAAATTTATCGACGACCCCGACAAGCATGATGACGGTGTGAAGTCGTTCTTGGGCGCGACGGGGAATTTTAGTGGCTACGATGCCATCGATATCATCCTCAAGCAACCCGCCCCGCCTCGCTTCCTCACCGGAAAACTCTATCGTTATTTTGTGCGTGAAGACATGAGCCCAGATGTGAATGAAAAGTTGGCCATGTTGCTGCGGGAGCGGAACTACGAGCTGAAGCCTTTGCTCAAGACCATCTTCCTGTCGCGCGATTTCTATAGCGACCCCTCGCGCGGTACCTTGATCAAATCGCCGGTCACCCTGCTGGTTTCGACCTACCGAAAGATGGGGCTCAGCTCGATTCCCGGCATTCCTGATTTCAATGAAACGACCCTGACGCTAGGCCAGTCCCTGTTCTTCCCGCCGAACGTGGCCGGTTGGGCGGGAGGGAGGACGTGGATCAATCCGGCCACGTTGCTAGCGCGCAGCAACTTCATCGAGAGTGTTCTGTTCCCGGATTCGGCAAACTTCCTAGATCCACAGAAGGAGATCTCGGAAAGCTATCGCAGGATCCCTCTGAAATATACCAATTACAACGTAACCGGACACATCTGGGATCCCGAAACACAAAAAATGGAACCGGTGCCCCTAGCGGTGTATGACCGTTATTTGGCCGGCATGTCGCTGAAAGAGGCCAGGAACATCCCCGACACAACGAACATGGCCATCGATGCCTTCACGATGGACGCGCCCAAAGGCGCCCCGAAAAGCAGGATGAGCGTGATTTCCAATAACGAGCGATACAACCTGGCCGTCGGTGTTTATACCGGAGCGTGGCAGGCCCACGCCCGCGTCAAACCTTTCCCCCGCACCCTGGCTCAGGCCGATTTCACTCAAATGGCTCGCGATGCCGGCGCACGAACGGCAGAAGAAGCAGTTAACTATTTCTGCCGTCGCTTTCTGAGCGTTCCGCTTGCTGGCGATCGCTTGGGCGCCGTGACTTCCTTTTTGAAGGGCGAGCTCGAATCGGACGAGCTCGATTATTCTGACGCCCGCCTGAAGCAGGCGCTCGGTCTTACCGTTCACCTGATCTTAAGCGCGCCCGAGTATCAACTGAACTGATCGCTGGAAGGAGTATGCGCATGTCCATAAGTCAAACAGGCGGTTCATCGGGACGCGATCTGCTGCGCGCTGGTGCCTTTGGACTGGGGGTCTCAGCGGCGCTTCCTTCCTTCCTCAACCGCGTGGCAGAGGAAGAAACGAAAAAAATTCTCGAGGGTAAAGAAGAAAAACATCCGAACCGCATTCTGGTGGTGCTGGAATTAACCGGTGGCAACGACGGACTCAACACCGTTGTGCCTTACGGCGACGACGCCTACTACCGGGCGCGTCCCACCATCGGCATCAAACCGAATGTCACACTTAAGCTCAACGATCACTTCGGTCTACATCCGGCCATGTCTGGCTTGGAGGCTCTTTTTAAGGAAGGCCAGCTGGCCATCGTGCACGGATGCGGATATCCGGACCCCAATCTTTCGCATTTCACTGCCATGGAGTGGTGGCACACCGCGGTGCCGCATGGCAATGAGCTCTACGGCTGGCTGGGCCGCTTTGCTGATGAAAACAAGCAGAGACCGGTTGAGAATTACATCGTCAACATCGGTCCTCGGCAATCCCGCGCGGTGGCCAGCGCCAAGCAATCCCCGATCGTCTTCAGCGATCCGAAAAAGCTCGGCCGTGCCGGTACCGAGGCTCAACAAAAGGTCTTCGAGCTCTACGGCACCCCTTATGAGACGGCTAACTCATCGCTGGACTTTGTAAACACCGTCTCCCGAACTGCAACGGCAGGAGCAGCGCTTGTCCGGAACGCCTGCGCCGAGTACCGGACCATGGTGGACTACGGAGCCGATAGCAACTTGACCCTGGACCTAAAAAAAGTGATCGGGTTGATCAAGGCCGGATTGATGACCCGGATCTACTACGTGAGTCTGCCGGGGTTCGATACGCATGCCTCGCAAGCGCCGACGCAGAACCTCCTGCTGATCTACCTTGCCGACGCCTTGCGCGGTTTCATGGAGGATCTGGAACGAATTGGTCGGGCCGACGACGTCTCCCTTATGGTTTTCACCGAATTCGGACGCCGCGTCGGAGAGAACATGAGCGGAGGAACAGACCACGGCACAGCCACCCCCATGTATATTGTGGGAAAGAAGCTCCACGGGGGATTCTACGGCCAGCCTCCGAGCTTGACCGACCTGGACAATGGCAATCTGAAGATGACCACCGATTTTAGATCGGTATACGGAACGATGTTGAAGGAATGGATGGGCTTTGATGATGTCCAGGGGGTTTTAAAAGGGGACTTCCCTTCCCTCGGCGTCTTTGCCTGACTCAGGCCTGTTTCACTTCGCCGAAACCGGTGGGCTGAACCTGGACGCGTCGATAGGCACATTGGTCTGGATCTGGTTGAGTTGAATGGCATCCCGACCGTCCAGCCAGGCGAACATTACCCGAAACGGCAGTTTAATTCCGCCTACGTCGCGATAATCACCGAAGTCGACCTGCGTAGGAACTCGACCGATAGGCGTCCTGGCAGAGCGCACCAGGCGAACCAGGAGGCCCGACTCACTGTCGAAGTACAGGGTCGCCAAAAGACCCTGAGGGCCCGACCCCTGGACGACGTTGACCAGACGATCCTGGCCCGACCCCTTACTCGATTCCTCGGTGGTTTGGCTTGACGGTCCGGGAAGGTCGCTGATCGTGGTCGGCAAGCTGACGCGGAAATTGCTGAGGACCCGCTTGATCTGCCCCGGAAAGGAAAGCTGCGCATCCAGCCTGGCTCCCTCTAGTTCCCCTCCTGTGAGTTGGTACTCGCCCAACACGGTGAGCGGAGTCTCAATCCAACCTTCGCGACCGTTATAGATCCTGACGCTTTGACCGCGGCCCGCGGCATTCGGAAACTCGATGATGGTGGCTCGTTGGTCCGGATACTTCGCAAAGATCTGGACCTGGCCTCCGCCCCCGAACCCCCCGAACCCAACGCTTGTGCCCGTGGCGACGTAACTCTTCAGGCCTGCCAGTCGCTCGGTTCCGCCGATCGCCTGCATGTATTTGTCGATGATCTGGTCAGCCGAAGGCTGCCCAGGCACCTGTACAAGCACATCATCCATGTCATCCGGCACAGGACCGTAGACGAACGCCAGCGACGGGGTTGTCAAAGGCCGATCTCGTCCCCGGTGGCAGCTCCAGCAAGTCACCATCTGTCGCCCCGGGAAGTTGTCGCGATTGATCGCGTTCATCATCAGGATCATCTGGCGAGCCGTCACTTTTCTTGGCGTGTCGGCCGCCCAATCCACCTTTTCCGTACCAGCCCCGACATGACAGTCCGCGCAGTCAAAACCAAGGGCGGCGGTCATAAAACCCATGGCTCCCAAGAAATCGTCTACAGGAATCCCTTTGAGCACTTGGACGTTCTTGAAGACCTGGTCTGACGTCCGCGGTTTCAACTGTGGCGGAGCTGCCAACGCGACGGCGACGAAGAAGACTGCGATCGATGAGGTGAACGCGGCGATCGGCTTCGACCACAGCTTCCTGTTTTTCGTTTCTTCCATGGTGAGCCTGATGTAGGCCGCCATCGTACCCCGACAATCGGACTGTCGCCAGGAACTTCTCCTGTGCCGCATCGGTTCCCCGAGGAGTGGTACTCGCAGCGGGAATCTTGTATCATGCGCGCGTGTTGGGCCTCACCTGTGTGCCGACTCACAAGACGTTGAAGGTTTTTGTTGCGGCCGCCGTGCTGCTCGGCGACGCTGCGGCTGCTTGGGGGCAAGCCGTCAAGTATCGGGCGCCGCGGATCGACGGCAAACCTGACCTCAACGGGATCTGGCAGACGCTCAATGAGGCCAACTACGATCTGGAAGGCCATGGGGCGCGCCCGGCGATGGCGGTCAGGCCGGGACCTTACGGGCCGGTGCCTGCGGCGGCCGTGCTGGTGTTGGGAGCAGTTGGCTCGGTGCCGCCCAGCCTTGGCGTCGTGGAGGGCGGCGAGATTCCTTACAAGCCTGAGGCACTCGCGCGGAAGAAGGAAAATGAGCAAAACTGGTTGACCCGTGATCCTGAAATCAAGTGTTACCTACCGGGAGTCCCGCGCGCCACCTACATCCCCCAGCCGTTTCAGATCTTTCAAAACGCGGACCAAATCTTCATCGCCTACCAATACGACGGCGCCGTGCGCAATATCTACCTGAAAGACCCAGGGCCCGCACCGGTAGATTCCTGGATGGGGCAATCGGTCGGTCACTGGGAAGGGGAGACGCTGGTTGTCGACGTGACAGGAATGAATGACCGAACCTGGTTCGATCGGGCCGGGAATTTTCACAGCGACGCGCTCCACGTCATCGAGCGCTACACGCGCACCAGTCCCGACGTGATCTCCTACGAAGCAACGATCGAGGATCCCAAGGTATTCACGCGCCCCTGGAAGATTGCTATGCCGCTCTACAGGCGCCAGGAAAAAAACGCGCAGCTTTTGGAGTTCAAGTGTGTCGAGTTCGTCGAAGAGTTGATCTATGGCCAGTGGCGCAAGAGTCCACTCGGCCCATGATGGTGAACAGGTACAGATATGTGGAATCGAATGCTTACGCTCGCAATCCTACTCGCGGCTGCCGCCCTGCCCTCGACCTATCGACCAACTGCCGCCCAGACCGCCAAGTCACCCGCCCCATCCCATAAGACGCCTCGCACGCCGGATGGGCATCCCGACTTGTCAGGTATCTATGATCTAGCCACGCTGACGCCGCTCGAACGGCCAGCAGGCGCCAAGGCAGTGCTCACAAAGGACGAGGCGGCCAAACTCGAGAATGCGGTCGCCCTTTTAAAGGCCAATGGCGATAAGCCCCTCTCAGGCGACAGGCCAGCGCCGCCGAAAGGTGGCGATGGATCGCGCGGGGCTGCCGGCAACGTCGGTGGGTACAATACCGGCTGGCTCGACGCCGGTTCCACCTACACGGTCGTGAATGGGGAAAAGCGCACCTCGCTAATCGTCGACCCACCCGACGGCCGCGTGCCACCTCTTACGCCGGCTGCGGCCGCCAGGGTGGCAGCCCTCCGTGCGCAGTTCACGTCGGACCAGCGCGAAAACAGTGATCCTGGACTAGAGACAGCACCGGGCGCCTACGACGATCCGGAGAGGCGTCCTCTCGGCGAGCGCTGCCTGCTGGGTTTTAGTTCCACGTCGGGACCGCCGGCGTTGCCAGACTATTTTTACAACAATCTCCATCAAATTGTGCAGACGCCGGACAGGATCGTGATTCTCAGTGAAATGGTGCACGACGCCCGAATCGTGCGGATGAACGCACAGCATCTACCAAAAAAAATTCGTCTGTGGTTAGGGGATTCGGTGGGCCATTGGGAAGGCGACACGCTCGTCGTGGACACCACCAATTTTACCGACAAGACCCGGTTCATGGGTTCCACAGCGGACCTGCACGTGGTAGAGCGTTTCACGCGTGTCGATGATCAAACGCTGCTTTATCGTTTTACGGTGGAAGATGCGGCAACCTGGACGAGGCCTTGGACAGGGGAGTACACTTGGCCGGCGACCGACGGACAGATCTATGAGTACGCCTGTCACGAAGGGAATTACGCGTTAGGCGATATCCTAAGGGGCGCACGCCAGCGCGAGAGGGAACAAGCGGCGAAATGACGAAGAACTGGGAGCCAATCCTGCGAGCCAGCCTGTTGTTGTGGTGCTTCGTTGCGCTGCTCACCGCTTCGCCACCGGCGACCGCGCATCATGCCTTCGGAGCGGAGTTTGACGCGAACAGCCCCGTCTTGCTCAAAGGCAAGATCGTGGAAATCGAATGGATCAATCCTCATACCTGGATCCATGTGGAAATCACCAAGCCGGACGGCACGAAGGAAGTCTGGATGGTCGAGGGTGGAAGTCCGAACTCACTGCTTCGACGCGGGGTGAATAAGAACAGTTTCGCGCCGGGGACCGAAGTGGTCATCGACGGCTATCAGGCCCGCGATCATTCTCTGCGCGCCAATGCGCGGAACGTCACGTTTCCCGACGGTCGCAAGTTGTTCCTGGGTACGGCGGGCACGGGTGCTCCACCCCCGCAAGACTTTCCGACCGACAAGGCGCAGTCACCGTCGAAGTGATCCACTATCCGGTGCACTTCGGGTTGCTACCACAGTGGTTTTCCCCAGTCCACGTGCTCACGCAATTTTTTCTTGAGAACTTTGCCACCGGCATTGCGAGGTAACGCTTGGCTCCGCACCACAATATATTGCGGGACCTTGAAATCGGCGAGGCGCGCTTTTGCGTGCGCCACCAGCTCATCGATGTCGATCGGCTGCCCCGGTTTGGGCACGATCACCGCCCCCACCTTTTCCCCCATCATCGTGTCAGGAACGGCCGTGACGGCGGCTTCGAACACGGCCGGAAACGCGGCTAGCGCGTTTTCGACTTCCACGCAGTAAACATTTTCGCCGCCGCGGTTGATCATGTCTTTTTTGCGATCGACGATTTCGACAAAACCCTGCTCGTCGATTCGCGCCATGTCACCGGTGTGCAGCCAGTGATCCACAAAGGTTTCGGCGGTGGCTTCCGGCTTGTTCCAATAACCCAGGCTCACGTTGGGGCCGCGAATCAGCAACTCACCGGCGCAGGTTTCAGGATCGACATCGGTGAGCTTCAAATCCACTACCGGCGCGGCGAAGCCTACGCTTTCCGGACGCATTTTCGAATGTTCGTGGGGCAAGAAGGTGGCGACCGAACAGCACTCCGTCAATCCAAAGCCATTACCCAGACGCGCGTTCGGAAATGCTTCCATCAATCTGCCTACCAGGTCCGGCGGCATGGGAGCTCCGCCATACGCGACGCGGCTGATGGCGGATGTATCGATCTCGCCGAAATCCGGCTGGTTGATGGCCAGCCAAAAAATCGCCGGAACCGTCGTCAGGCTGTTCAGGCGTTCGGAGGTGATCGCTTGGAGGAAAAGCTTAATGTCAAACGCAGGCATGATGACGACGGTGCCGCCACCCTCGCACGAAGGAAGCAGCTGGCTGTTGCAGCCGGTGACGTGAAAAAGTGGAACCGAGATCAAGTTGCGCGTCGTTCCATCGAAGGGCAGATCGCCTACGCGCCGGCAGGTCTCGATATTCGCAAGAAACGCCTCCTGCGTCGTCATGGCGCCTTTGGGAAAACCGGTCGTCCCACTGGTGTAGAAAATCGCCGAAAGATCGCCGGGCTCAAGATCTTCGACAGCGAAAGCAGGCCCGTCGGGCAAGGGCTGGCCAGGCATGATGACGACTTTGCTGCCCGAATCGCTAACCACATATTCGACTTCGACCTCGGCGAAGCGGGTGTTAATGGGTACAGCGACGGCGCCGGCCATCTGGATTCCAAAGAACGAAACACACCAATCGATGCCGTTTCCGAGACGAATGGCCACTCGGTCCCCGCGACGCACTCCGAGGGCTCGCAACCCGCCCGCCACGTGAGCGGCGCGGTCCCAAAATTCGCGATAGCCGATGCGCCCTCGACCGAGCTCGACCAGAGCCTCCTTGTCGTTCCACGTATCGACGGTGGCGCGCAGCATGTGCAGCAGAGACGGGGGACGGTCCTGGTATCGAGCAATGCCATCGGGGCCGCGCGTAATTCTCGATTCATCGAAGGGGCGAATCACAGCCATCAGTAGGCCCCCTGCTTTTCGAAGTAATGGCGCGGGTTCTCGACCAGCATGGTGTGAATTTGTTCGTCGGTGACGCCCTTTTGCTTGAGCGCAGGGATCACATCGTTGTGAATGTGCTTGTAGCTCCATCGCGGCAGAGCGGCCGAGACCACATCCCTGGGCAGCCAGTGAAAAAAGCAATTGGCATCGTGCGAAAGAACCATGCTTCGAGCGTGGCCGCGCCTACACATTTCGGCCACCGTGTTCACGCGCTCGTCAAAGGGAAGAATCGTGTCCAGGCCGAACCGGTCCATACCGATATAGGAACCGGCGCCGACAAGCTGCTCGAGGTAATCGAGATCGGTCGAGTCTCCGCAATGGCCGATCACAACGCGGGTCAGGTCCACACCTTCCTCGCGAAAAATGCGTTGCTGTTCAAGACCGACTTTGCCGCGTGCAAAGGTGTGGGTCGAAATCGGCACACCGGTTTGGCGATGCGCTTGAGCAACAGCCCGGAGGATACGTTCGATGTCCTTTGTAACGCCATGCTCATCGGTCGCGCACTTGAGAATACCGGCGCGCAGGCCGGTTTCGCCCACACCTTTCTCGATATCACGAACAAACATCTCGGTCATGATATCGACGGCTCCGGGACGGGGCACGCGCAGATGAAAGAAAAAGGGGGCGTCACGATAGGTGTAGATTCCGGTGGCAAAAATAATGTTGAGCCGAGTCTGTTGGGCCACTTTGGCGATACGCGGGATGAAACGGCCGAGACCCACGACGGTAAGGTCCACGATCGAGTCCACGCCCCGCGCCTTCAGGTCGTTCAGTCGGCTGACAGCGTTCGCGATCTGCACGTCTTCCGATTCCCATTCGCTCGGATAATTCAGCCACACCTCCGCATCGATGATGAAAATATGCTCGTGCATCAGGGTTACGCCCAATTGCGAGGAATCGATCGAGCCACGGGCCGTGGATAGGGAGGGCACGAGCCGGATTCTATAGGATTTCTTATCGTAGAACTACTGACGCGCGGGAGAACCGATCCAACCATTGACCAGCCGTCGTATCGCCCAATATAGTGTCTAACAATCTCGTATGCCCGAGGCTACACACAGGATGAATGGCGCGGTTCCGGTTTGGCGCGCACCAGTGCCCGCAGAACACCGAGAGGCTGCCGAGCACTTCGACGTGCTGATTGTAGGTGCAGGGCTTTCTGGAATCGGGGCGGGCTGTCACCTCCGGGCGAAGTGTCCGACAAAGACCTTCGCAATTCTCGAAGCCCGAGACGCCGTCGGAGGAACGTGGGACTTGTTTCGCTATCCAGGCGTGCGTTCCGATTCGGACATGTTTACGCTCGGTTACCACTTTCGTCCATGGCGAGAAGCAAAGGCCATCGCCGACGGCTCTTCCATTCTGAACTACATTCGCGACACGGCTCGCGAATATGGCCTCGATCGCTCGATTCGGTTTGGCCATCAAGTCCAGCGCGCCGCGTGGTCCTCCCCACAGGCTCGATGGACAGTCGAGGCCGTGGTGCCGGACGGTCAGACCGTACGATTTACGACCAACTTCCTCTACATGTGCAGCGGTTACTACGATTACGCTGCAGGTTACACCCCGGGCTGGCCGGGTACGGATCGTTACACCGGGCGTATCGTGCACCCACAGCAATGGCCTGAAGATCTCACCTACGAAGGCAAACGAATCGTCGTGATCGGCAGTGGTGCAACCGCCGTGACCCTGGTACCGGCGCTGGCCCGCCGAGCCGCACACGTGACCATGCTGCAGCGCTCGCCTAGCTACATCGTGGCGCGCCCCTCGCAAGATGCCATAGCGAACTGGCTGCGCTCGAGGCTCCCGGCGCAACTCGCGCACGGCCTCGTCCGATGGAAGAACGTACTTCTCGGGATGTATTTCTATAACCGTGCGCGACGCAAGCCGGATCAAACAAAAGAATTCATTCTACGACTTGCGCGGAAGGAGCTTGGTCCGGCCTACGATCTGAGCAAGCATCTTTCGCCTCGCTACAACCCGTGGGACCAACGCCTTTGCCTGATCCCGGATGCTGATCTATTCGCGGCCATCCGATTGGGCTCGGTGTCGATTGTCACCGATGAAATTCAGACTTTTACGGAAACCGGCATTCGGCTCGCCTCAGGCGATGAGCTCCCGGCCGACATCATCGTGACCGCCACCGGACTGAAGTTGAAGCTGCTGGGCGGGATCGAGGTTTTGGTCGATGGCGCTCCGGTGAACCCGGCGCGAGCGATGACCTACAAGGGTCTGATGTACAGCGAAATCCCGAACCTCGCTTCGGCATTCGGATACGTCAACGCTTCGTGGACGCTGAAGGCTGACCTAACAGCAGAGTACGTGTGCCGCTTGCTGAACTATATGGATGCGCATGATTATCGCTCGTGCACGCCGCGCCAGCGCGATTCATCCGTTACCGAGGAGCCTGCGATCAACTTCACCTCCGGCTATATTCAGCGAGGCAAGGATGTTCTGCCCAAACAGGGGTCCAAGAGGCCGTGGAAACTTCATCAGAACTACGCGCTGGACATGCTGGACCTTCGGTTTACCGCCATCGACGACGGCACAATCGAGTTCGCTCGTCTGAGCAATACGCCAGGCGCCGTGTAAGCCGCGAGCCAAAATGCCCGACAAGATGAAACTCCTGAATCGGACCGCTGTCGTGACCGGGGCAGCGAGCGGGATCGGGCGGGCGATTGCCATTTCGCTGGCCCGCCGCGGCTGCCACCTGGCCCTGGCCGATCTTAACGAGACGGAGCTCGCTCGGACTGCCGAAATGGCGGCTTCGCAAGGCCTTCGAATCAGTCGTCACCGTCTCGACGTTTCCGATCGCGAGCAGGTTGCTTGCTTCCCGACGCCTGTCGTAGCCGAGCACGGAGGGGTCGACGTTGTTGTCAACAACGCCGGAGTTGCACTCGGTGGGACGTTTGATCAAGTCAGCGAAACCGACTTTGAATGGCTCTTTGCAATTAATTTCTGGGGTGTAGTACGAATGACCCGAGCCTTTTTGCCGCACCTGCGGAAGAGCGATGACGCCCGCCTTGTGAATCTTTCCAGCCTTTTTGGGCTCATCTCGCCGCCCGGCCAGACCGCCTACTCTGCCAGCAAGTTCGCTGTGCGCGGGTTTAGTCAGTCACTGCGGCACGAACTCGAGCGATCCACAATCGGCGTCACCGTCGTGCATCCCGGCGGCGTTGCCACAGCCATTGCGAGAAGCGCCCGCCTACCGAAGGAAATGCCTGCGGAGGAGGCGCGCAGACGCCGCGAGGCTGCCGACAGGATGCTTCGACTGCCTCCGGAAAAAGCTGGAGAGATCATTGTCGAAGGTATCGAGCATCGAAAAGCACGCATCCTCGTCGGCACCGACGCCAAGATCCTCTCCCTGGTCGAACGGCTAGCGCCGGTCTCGTACTGGAAAATCCTCGAACGGTTCAACCCATTCACGTGACGGCGGTTCGTCTTGCCACTTCGCGAAACAGTGGAGCCGACAAAACGGCGCTTCGACTGTGTGGCCGTAAATTGTGATATAAGCCTTTTCCGCACGGAGCTGTGGTGAGCTGGCAACCTGAAGTCGATGAGATCAAGCGCCGCGAAGCCCTCGCCCGGCAGATGGGCGGCCGTGATAACGTCGAGCGACAGCATGCCGCCGGGCGTCTAACGGTTCGGGAACGCATCGACGCGCTGCTCGACCCCGGGACGTTCCACGAAGTCGGCGCACTGGCCGGGCGAGCTACTTACAGCGACACCGGCGAGCTGACTGGCTTCGTACCCTCCAATTTCATCTTTGGCACGGGCCGCATCGACGGTCGCCGTGTCATCGTCGCCGGTGATGATTTCACCCTGCGCGGCGGCGCTGCTGATGCTTCCATCGGCGGTAAGATGGGTTACAGCGAGAAGATGGCCCTCGGCCTTAAGCTCCCTATGATTCGCCTCGTCGATGGCACCGGAGGCGGCGGGAGCGTCAAAACGCTGGAAATGAAGGGCCGCACCTACGTTCCAGCGAATCCCTCCTGGGATGTGATTGTCGAGGCGTTAGGCGAAGTTCCGGTTATCGCCGCCTGCCTCGGGTCGGTGGCCGGACTCGGCGCAGTTCGCGTCGCGACTTCGCATTTTTCCGTCATGGTGAAAGGCACGAGCCAGCTCTTCATCGCCGGACCTCCCGTCGTCGAGCGTGGTGTCGGCGAAAAAGTGGGCAAGGAAGAACTCGGCGGCTCTCAGATCCACGCCCACTTAAGCGGAGTCGTCGATAATGAAGTTTCGACTGAACAGCAAGCCTTCGAATCGATCCGGTGTTTCCTTTCCTACTTGCCCTCGAATGTCTACGAAGCGCCTCCCCGCCAGGTGGCCGACGACGATCCGAACCGCCGGGAAGAAGAGCTACTTTCCATCATCCCGCGCGACCGCCGTCGCAGTTACGACGTGCGCCGCATCCTCCATCTTGTGGTGGATCACGGCTTCCTGTTCGAAATGGGTGCAAATTATGGCCGGCCGCTTGTCACTGGTCTCGCGCGCCTCCGCGGTTGCCCGGTCGGCGTGATGGCCAACGACCCGCGACATTTCGGCGGCGCCCTCAATGCCTCGGCTGCGGACAAAATGATTCGCTTCATCGACCTGTGCGATACGTTCCACTTACCCTGCGTCAATTTCGTTGATAATCCGGGCTTCCTCATCGGTACTTCTGCTGAACGCGAGGGCACGGCCCGTGTGGGAGCGCGTGCCCTCGTTGCCGTCTACCAAGCCACCATCCCCTGGGTGTCGATTTTGGTCCGCCGCGTTTACGGAGTTGCCGGCGCAGCCCATGGCAATGCACAGGCTCTCAACCTGCGCTACGCTTGGCCATCGGGCGATTGGGGCTCGCTGCCCATCGAGGGGGGAGTGCAAGCGGCCTATCGGCGGGAAATCGAAGCATCCCCCGATCCGGCCGTCCGGCGCCGCGAAATCGAAGACCGCCTCGCGCAGTACCGCTCACCATTCCGCACCGCGGAAGCCTTCGGGATTGAGGAAATGATTGACCCTCGGGACACGCGGCCACTGCTTTGCGACTGGGTCGAGCGCGCCTATTCTCTCGTTGCCCTAGATCTTGGCCCAAAGCGCCGCAAGGTGCGTATCTAGTCCGACTGGCACAGCCGATGGTCGAGCGCAGACGATAGAGAACGCTCGCGGTGAACATGCGGTTACGACAGAGGGCATTTCCGGCGATTCTGATGGCCTGGGTGGTGAGCGCCCCTACGTTCGCAAGCGCCCAAGAACAACTAGGAATTCAAGCGAAGAAGCCTGTCCTGGGCGCTGCTTGCAAGGTCTGTCCCTGGGGCGCACTCGCCGATATCGTGAAGCAGGCCATGCAGGCGTACGGATACGATGTCCAGATCTGTTACCACTGCTTTCGAGCCGACGCTCCGCGGATTGTGGCCGACGCCAAGATGCCGCCGCCTTGGGAAGAAACGCTGAGAAGCGTCCCTATGATTGCTCCCTCTGACATTCCATCACCTCCCCATGCGCCGGTGGAGTTCGGGGTGACCAGTCTTGATTTCGTGCGTTGGGCCTATCAGGCCACCCATATCTATGCGGGGGAGAAACCGCGGACCAATCTGCGTTTGTTTGCGGTCATCCAGTCGCCAACGTATCTGTTGGTCGCAGCCCGGAGCGATCTGGGAATCACCGATCTCGCCCAGATCAAGCAGAAGCGCTGGCCCGTTCGAATCCTTACGGGCGTGGGGACTGAAACGGATGCCATCCTGGCTTATTATGGTCTGACAAGGCAGACGGTCCTAGCTGCAGGCGGCCACATTGCGAACGCCGGCATCCCACAAGAGCGGAAGAACTTTGATGTGATCATCGCGGATGGGACCTTGGCGAATGCGCCGGAATTCAACGTCTGGTACGAAGTCTCACAGAAATTCGATCTGACGTTCCTGCGGCTGCCCGATGATCTGCTGGATCAGCTGGTCAAAGAATCGGATATGGAACGGGGAGAAATCCCGGACGGCTTGCTCCGCGGTATCGATCACGCGATTCCGACGGTGGTTCGCACGGGAACAGCGATTTACGGTCGTGCCGATAACCCTGACGATTTTGCTTACACAGTCGCCAAGGCTATCGATGAGCATCAGAGTCTTTTGCAGTGGAGCCTTCTGGATTTCTCCTATAACCCGCACACGGTCTGGAACGGAAGGGGCGTTCCTCTCCATCCGGGTGCTGCGCGTTATTACCGCGAAGCAGGATACATGAAATAGCGTGCCCACACGATCGACCAGCGCGATTTGCACCGCCGGTGGCGATAGCCGTACAGTTATGGAACGGGTCGATCCTGACTAGACCAGGCGGGAAAAACAGGAGAGGAACCTGATATGGCCAACACGATACCTCTTGCGCAGCCACTGAGCGTTCAGAAGGCCGTCCAAACCTCCACAGCGACCATGTCCATTCCCTGGTACATCTGGTGCTGCATGTTCTCCGTCGTGTCGTCGGTGATCGGTATCGAATGGGACATTGCTTGGCACAAAAGCATCGGGCGTGACTCGTTTTGGACTCCCGCGCACATGCTCATTTATTTGTCGGGCGTGCTGGCGGGAATCGCATGCGGCTATTTAATTCTTTCGACCACTTTCCAGAAAACGTCGCCGCTGCGCGATGCTTCCATCTCGATGTGGGGATTTCGCGGGCCATTGGGAGCCTTCATCTGCGCGTGGGGAGGCGTGGCGATGATTGCTTCAGCGCCGTTCGACAACTGGTGGCATAGCTCCTACGGGCTGGATGTGAAAATCCTCAGCCCGCCGCACGTGCTGCTCGCGCTGGGAATGACCGGCATCCGGTTCGGCACGCTCGTGATGGCTGCTGCCGAGATGAATCGCGCACACGGGCTATACCGGGAAAGGCTCGAGCGAGTTTTGTTCTTCGCCGCTGTCTTTGTGATGGCAATGACGGTGGGGATCTTTCAAGAGGACACCAACCGCGTCTTCATGCATGGCTCGAGGTTTTATATGATCATGATGTTCTCGGCACCCGTTGTGATCGCGATGGTGGCCTGGGTTTCCGACAATCGCTGGGCTGCGACGATCATGACGGCGATGTCCACCGCCGTTCACCTGGCGTTTGTCTGGATTCTGCCGCTGGTCCCGGCTGAGCCAAAACTGGGTCCCGTCTACCAGCATGTGACACACCTCGTCCCGCCGGATTTTCCACTGCTGCTGATTGTTCCCGCTGTGGTGTTTGATCTCGTCAGGCAGCGTACCGGTCTGTGGAGTCGATGGGCGCAGGCTGCGACGCTCGGAACATCATTTTTTGTGAGCTTTCTCGCCGTGCAGTGGCCGTTTGCGGATTTTCTGATGTCGCCCGCATCGCGCAACTGGGTTTTCGCGACCACCAACTATCCCTACGCGATTCCCCC
>DASPVW010000030.1:0-84527 GCA_035622155.1 Candidatus Acidiferrales bacterium | reverse complement strand
ATTACGAATCGGCTGCTCTACCAACTGAGCTACCTCGGCGGTATGAGGGACTCGACTCTAGCATCGTGGCGAAAAACGTGTCAAACGTCCAGAAGCATCCCTTCGTTAACTCTATTCAGTACGGATCGATACGTCATTCTTATGCGAGTGATCCTTCCCCATGGCATCGTTTTCACACAAGGAAAGAGTTAGAATGCGGGCGACCAGTTACGATCGAATCCCGTAGTTATAAAGGGGAGGATTCTTGTGGCGATTCACTTTACGTTGAATGGCAAGCCCACCACAGTGGACGTGAACCCGGACATGCCGTTGCTCTGGGCTTTGCGTGACTACTTGAATATGACGGGGACCAAATTTGGCTGTGGCATGGCGCTTTGTGGCGCGTGTACCGTGCACATCAATGGGGAGGCAACTCGTTCCTGTATCACGCCGGTTTCGAGCCTCGCCGGGAAGAAGGTGACGACGATCGAAGGACTTTCACCCGATGGCAGCAGCCACCCCGTCCAGAAGGCGTGGATAGAAATCGATGTTCCGCAATGCGGCTACTGCCAATCGGGCCAAATCATGGCCGCAGTCGCCTTGCTCGCCAAGACCCCGCACCCGACCGATGCTCAGATCGATGACGCGATGAGCGGCAATATTTGCCGTTGCGGCACGTACAACCAGATTCGCAAGGCCATTCGCCTCGCGGCGCAGTTGCAGACAGGCGGAAATAAATCGGCCCACTCAGGCGATCACGCCGCACCGGTTGAATCGGCTGAGCAGAACTTCCGCGTGCTCGCGGGAGGTGCGGAATGAGCTTTGTAACAACTGCGATCGATCGCCGCGCTTTTCTGAAAACGGGTTTGGCGGGCGCCACCGGCTTGATGGTCGGCTTCTATTTGCCAGGGCGCCGAGAGGTGTTTGCAGACGGCACAGAGCCCACGGTTTTGAACGCATTTATCAACGTGAGCCCGAACGACAAGATCACGATTCTTATCAGTAAGTCGGAGATGGGGCAGGGCGTGGTCACCTCGCTTTCCATGCTTGCGGCCGAAGAACTGGAATGTGATTGGAAACAAATTCGCACGGAATTTGCTCCGGCCGCGAAGGTGTACTTCGATCCCGTGTTCGGCATGCAAGGAACCGGAGGTAGCCAGAGCGTTCATTCGGGCTGGGTGCCGATGCGAACTGCCGGCGCGACGGCTCGCGAGATGCTGATTGCGGCGGCAGCTCAGAAATGGAGCGTCGAACCCTCGGAATGCCACGCGGAAAACGGAGCGGTCATTCACACGGCGACGAAGCGGCGGCTTACCTACGGCAGCCTCGCCGAAGCAGCGGGGAAACTAACTCCTCCCGCCAACGTGAAGCTCAAGGACCCCGGTGAGTTCAAAGTGATTGGCAAGCCAACAAAGAGGCTCGACACGCCGGACAAAGTCTGCGGCAAGGCGATGTTTGGCATCGATGCAAGGCGTCCGGGCATGCTTCACGCCGCCGTGCTGCGCTGTCCTGTTTTTGGCGGCAAAGTCGCAAGCTTCGATGCCTCCAAGGCCAAAGCGACCCCGGGGGTGAAGGACGTCATTCAGATTTCGTCCGGAATAGCCGTCGTTGCCGATAATACCTGGACGGCCTTCCAAGGGCGTAAGGCGCTCCAGGTAACGTGGGACGAAGGAGAGAACGTAGGGGTCACCACCGAGAGCATCTTCAAGACATTGGAGGAGCGAGCGCAGAAATCGGGTGTCGTTTCGCGCAAGGATGGCGATGCTGCTTCGGCGATGGCGGGTGCGACTCAGAAGATCGAAGCAGTCTATCGCGCTCCGTATGAGGCTCACGCCACGATGGAGCCAATGAACTGCCTGGCAGACGTCCAGGTCGACCGCGTGGACATCTGGGCTCCCACGCAGTTCCAGACCCCCGCGCAGGGAATTGCGGCGGGCATTGCCGGCGTGAAGCCGGACCAATCCTTCGTGCACACGACGTATCTGGGCGGGGGATTCGGGCGCCGCGGGTGGTCGGACTTCGTGACCGATGCTTGTGAAGTTTCCAAAGCGATGAAGGCCCCCGTGCAGGTCACCTGGTCACGCGAGGACGACATGCAGCACGATTATTATCGCCCGGCGTCGTATATCAAGATGGCCGCGGGACTGGATGCCAGCGGCGATCCGTCCGCGTTCACGGCGCGCGTTGCGTGTGACTCCATCATGAACTGGTTCTTCCCGGGTTCGGTGAAGAACGGGATGGATGCGAGCAGCGTCGAGGGCGTCTCCGATATTGCCTACGACATACCCAACATCCTGGTCGACTACCAACTGGTGTCGGGACCGATTCCGATGGGATTTTGGCGATCG
Organism: Candidatus Acidiferrales bacterium; assembly: GCA_035622155.1. Lineage (GTDB taxonomy): Bacteria > Acidobacteriota > Terriglobia > Acidiferrales > UBA7541 > Palsa-295. The sequence goes on along the minus strand of DASPVW010000030.1, from coordinate 82,200 downwards.
GTCGGGGCGTCACAGAATGGATTCTTCAGTGAGTCGTTCATCGACGAACTGGCTGCAGCTGCGAAGAAGGATCCCTACGAGTATAGAAAGGCACTGCTCGGCAAAAAGCCACGGCACTTGGGAGTGCTGAATCTTGCGGCTCAAAAGGCTGGGTGGGGCAAGCCGCTTCCGCAGGGCGTGTACCGCGGCATTGCGGTGCTGGAAGCGTTTGCGACGTATGTAGCCGAGGTCGCCGAGATTTCCGTCGACAAGGACAATAATATCAAAGTGCATCGCATCGTCTGTGCCTTGGACTGCGGACGTGTCATCAATCCAAGCATCATCGAACAGCAAGCTATGAGTGCGATGGTTTACGGGCTCACCCAGACGCTTAAGGACGAAATCACTATCGACAAAGGCCGGGTCGTGCAGGCGAATTTCGATACCTATGAACCGCTGCGCATGATGGAGTGCCCCGCAATGGAAGTCTACATCATTCCCAGCACCGAGACTCCTACGGGAATGGGCGAGCCGGCGGTGCCGCCGGTTGCACCGGCCGTCTGCAACGCGATCTTCGCGGCGACGGGCAAGCGAATTCGCAAGTTGCCGGTTCACCCGAGCGATTTGGCGTAGTCCTGGCGCGAAACTGAGATCGGGACAATGGCATTAGCGTGAAAGAGGGTACATCAGCCAGGCGACTCCAACGCCGATGGCCAAGAACAGCAGAAAGCACCAGAGCGCGTACTTGAGGCGGGTGAGGATCGTGCGGCTTCCGGTGCATGCGAAGGCAACCGAAACCAGTAGCGCGAATAATATCATCGCGCCAAAGTGGCTCAGCTGGATGGGCGCGAAGGCCACGACCTAACCCCTACGTCCCCGCGCAATCCCGAACGCATCGATTACGCCCAGCAAATTCACGATTCCAGACGCGGCGATGAAGCGTGTGCCGTAGTCGCCCGAGACGCGCGAGAGGTCGGGACCGCTGGTTTCGAGCATCCGCGCCACGAAATAAAAGATTCCCGAGCCCAGATTAGCGATAAAGCCGAGTGCGCCAAATGGATCACCCGAGCGCGGGGAGAAAATCTCTCCTCGGAGCGCTATTCCCGCCAGAGCCAGTCCTCCCGATGCGAGGAAAAAACCCAGCGCGCGCCCCCAACGCCGCAGCAGCAAGTGTCCCAATCCTGGAACGATCCACGCAGCTATCGTGATGAGAGCCAGACCGACGGGATCCTGCCTGGCGGTGGATGTTGACAAGGAATCTTCAGTGGGCATCATCAGGCGAGCAGGGGCGAAATTTCCTGCTGGATGGCACCGGTGACGCGCGCGTCCCGTTCGCCGACGTAGACGTCGACCTCACTGCGGATGCCAAACTCGGGGAGATAAATCCCCGGCTCAATCGAAAAGCAGGTGCGCGGGATAATTCGGCGACTGTCGCGGGTCTCGAGGCCGTCGATATTTGCCCCGCTGCCGTGGACTTCCTGTCCGATACTATGGCCGGTGCGATGAACGAAGTATTTCGCGTAGCCCGCTTTGCCGATCACCCCCCGCGCCATGTTATCGACCTCCCAGCCATGCAGGGTGCGGCCTCGCGCCGCCGATTCGACGACGTAGCTGATCGCGCGATCCCTCGCTTCGCGCACAATGCGGAAAATCTTCGCGTACGCCTCTGGGACACGCTCGCCTAAATAGCCCGTCCACGTAATGTCGTAGTAGACGCTGCCGGGGCGATCGAATTTCGCCCATATGTCGAGCAAGAGCAAGTCTCCGGCGCGAATCGGTCGCGGCTGGTTCGCTCTAGGCTCATAGTGAGGATTGCCGTTGTTCGGCTGCACGGCGGCGATGGGAGGTTCGGCGGTCGTAAGACCATTGGCACGAAATTGTTTCAGAATCCACTGCTGCAGCTCAAACTCTGTGACGGGTTGACTGCTGCGAACGTTCGCCGCCGCCTGTTCGAACGCGGACTGCCTGATCTGGTCAATGAGTTTGCCAGCTTCGAGATGTGAGACCAGCTGCTCGGGCGTCCAGGTGGCCTCGAATTTCTGGACCAGGTCTGCGGAGGTGATCACTTTTTTCTTGAACTTGCGCACCAACTCGACCGTACCCGCATCGACTAGACCGATGTAAGGAATATTGTTCTCCGGCGAGTACTGCATGGCGACCGTTCGGCTTCCGGAGAGCAGTTTTCCGAGCCCCTCACGGAGTTCTTCCCATCCTGAATACACGTACTTGTGACCCGCGAGGGAATCAAGGGTAGTTGCCTCGATCCGGTGCACGAGCTTGCGTGGCCTGCCTCGCGACGGGATGAAATAGAACCAGCGACGGGTCGCCATCCCATTTGGACCAAGCCCGAGCACGCGATGCGCGATCGGATCACGATGATGGTGATCGTAAAACAGCCACCCGTCGATCTTGCTGGCTCGCAATTCAGCCTGGATGGCGCGGATGTCGGGCATGTTGGCGGTCATAGCGTTGCTCCGCGACGCCTGCGATCTCGACATGCTTGGTCCTGCTCTATTGACCTGCCACGATTCTAACAGCCGATACACGCACGTTCAAACACTCGGCCAAAGGGTCCCGTAGCGAATCGTTGGCGTGGTCATCGATAGGTGCTGCCGTGAGCCGAATCCTCGACGCTCCGCAGTATTGGCCTTCGATCGCGTCGGCCTGAAGAGGGCGCCAGGCGAGCGGAAAAAAGTCTTGGCAACTTTCTCTAGCGGGGTCTGTGATGCTCATCGCGCTCGAGCGAGCCAAAGATCAGCAAGGCGCCAGTTCGCGGGAATCGCTTGCAAGGAATCCACCATGTTCGTACAATGCGTCGCTCTGCGGCTTCCTTCATGTCGTCAACTCCGCTGACCACTGAATCGACAGCCACCCCGGCCGGAATGAGGCTCACGCCCAATCAGGTACGCGGCTTCTGGGCCTCGTGGGGCGGCTGGGCGCTCGATGGGATGGACTCTTTCATCTATGCGCTCGTGCTCGTGCCAGCGCTGGGCGAGCTCCTGCCGAAGTCGGAAATACCCGCAACGGCTGGCAACATCGGCTTCTACGGCGGTCTTCTGTTCGCGGTGTTTCTCGTCGGGTGGGGACTGGCGCTGGTTTGGGGACCTATCGCGGACCGAATCGGCCGCGTCCGAACGCTCATGCTGACAATCCTTTGCTATTCGCTTTTCACATTTCTGGCGGGCTTTGGAGAAAACGTCTGGGAAGTGGCCGTCTGCCGGCTGCTTGCGGGCGTCGGGATCGGCGGCGAATGGGCTATGGGCGGGACCTTCGTGGCCGAGGAGTGGCCCGAAGGGCGCCGCAAAATGGGAGCCGCCTGGATGCATACCGGGTACTATTTCGGATTCTTTCTCGCGGCCCTAGCGAACCACTTCGTCGGGGAGACCCACGGCTGGCGCCCGATGTTCTGGCTTGGCGGAGCGCCCGCGTTGCTGGTGGGACTCATCCTGTACGGCGTGAACGAATCGAGTCGTTGGAAGGCGCATAGGCAGAAGGTCTCCAGCCCCTTCAGGACCATCTTCCGGCCGGAGTTTCGCCGTCGGACTCTGTTCAATTCCGTATTTGTACTGATTTCGATTATCGGGCTGTGGGCAGGTACGGTCTACGTGCCGACAGCTGTCTCGGAGATTGTCGGGCGTCAGCACTTGCCGCTGGCGCTCGGCCGGCGACTCGGAACCTACGCCACCATGCTGCTTTCGGTCGGTACGATTCTGGGATGCCTGCCGCTGCCGTGGGTTGCCGAACGGGTCGGCCGCCGAAAAACGCTCGCCATGTATTTCTTGGTGATGGCCGTGTCGATCGCGTTCAGCTTTGGGATCGCATTCTATTTCGCGCAGGATGCCCTGAAGTGGTTTTTCGTGGGGCTCTTCTTCCTCGGCATCGGCGGCGCGAACTTTGCTGTATACACGCTGTGGTTACCGGAGCAGTATCCAACCAGGTGCCGGGGCAGCGCCTTCGCATTTGCGACTTCGGCCGGGCGGTTTGTTGGCGCGGGGTTTAGCTTCCTGGTGGGCGCGGGAGTTTCGCGCTTTCATACTATTGGAATTCCCGTTGCGCTCACGGCGATCCCGTTCGCCTTGGGCCTGCTATTGACGCCGTTTGGCCTGGAAACCACCGGACGGCCTTTGCCGGATTAGGATTCGTCTCTCGACCGGTTCAGCAACTTCGAGGCCCGTCAGTGAAACTGGAATTTGCGGCGTCGCGTAAACTTCGCAAAGCAGGGGAATTCCGCCATCAGGGTTTCGCTTGAGCGCGCTCGCCAAACAGTGCCGTGCCCACGCGAACTTCGTTCGCGCCTTCTTCGATGGCGATTTCGAAATCGGTGCTCATGCCCATCGATAGAACTGGCAACGGCAGTCCGAGTTGTGCACACAAACCGTCGCGCAGTTCGCGCAGCCTGCGAAAATAGAACCGGGCATTTTCGGGATCGTCCGAGTAGGGAGGTATGGCCATGAGGCCTCGCAGCTGCAGGCGCGGCAATTCCTGAATGCTCGCCGCGAGCGCCGACAGGGCGCCTTCTCTGGCACCACTTTTCGTTTCTTCATCGCTGAGCCGTACCTCGATCAGAACCCCCAACATCTTCGCTTCGGTTGTGGCTGCGACATCGAGCTTGTGGGCAAGCGAAATACTGTCGACCGAATCGATGCGATCGAACAAATGGACCGCGCGATTGGCTTTGTTGCTTTGCAAATGCCCGATGAAATGCCAGATTAGGTCGGAAAAGCCCACCAGCGTCTCGTGTTTGGCCTCGAACTCCTGAATACGGTTCTCGCCAAAGTGCCGCAGCCCCGTGTCATAGGCCGCACGGATCGTTTCAGTCGGAAAGCCTTTGGAAACGGCGACGATCGTAATGTCATCCTCCCGGCGCCCTGCGCGCTTTGCCGCGCGTTGGATCCTCTGGGTCACTCGCTCGAGGTTCGCTGCAACCGAGTTTGTGTCAACCGCCATCAGCGGAATTCTAGCACGCGGCAGAATTTCACTGGCCGGCGAGACCGCTCATCGATCCGGGGAAGGTCGTGCCTCCGAAGCTACCGACAGTCCCGTGCTACACTGAACGTCACGGCGATGCTTGCCCGCGGAAGATTCATCGTTCTGGAAGGGATTGACGGATCGGGTAAACGCACGCAGCTTGACGCGCTCGGACTGGCCTTGGCGCGCCGCGGAGCGCCTTTCTCGCAGATCAGCTTTCCCAACTACCGTGGTTTCTTTGGCAAGCTGGTCGCGCAATATCTTAACGGCGCTTTCGGGCCTCTGGCGGCGATCGACCCACACTTCTCCGCTCTACTGTATGCGGGTGATCGCCTCGAATCGAAGCCGCTGATCGAGGCAGCGCTCGCGGCCGGGAAGACGCTTCTCGCAGACCGTTACATCGGCTCAAATCTGGCGCATCAGGGTGCTCGTGTGCCGCGCCAGGAGCGCGAAGCGTTTCTCGGCTGGCTCCGAGAACTCGAATATGGCGTCTACGCTCTACCGGCTGAGGACCTCGTCGTCTATCTGCGAGTGCCGGTTGCCTATGCTCATGGCTTGATCGGCCAGAAGGCTGCCCGCAGTTACACGCACATGCGCCATGATTTGCACGAAGCGGACCTGGCACACCTGGAGGCGGCCGCCGAGGTCTACGACGAGCTTGCCCGGCAGTCCCATTGGTTAAAGATTGATTGCTATGACGCTGCGGCCCGGGTCCTGCGCGCGCCTGCTGAGATTCATGAGGAGATCTGGGCCGCTGTCGAAGCGCGGATGTCCTCGGCCCTGACAGGGAAAGGCTAGCACGGTGGGCTGGAACGAATTCCTCGGCAACCAACGCATCGTCAGCGCCCTCAGCGGCATGTTGCGTCGCGACAGGGTGCCGAGCGGCTTGCTTTTTACTGGCCCACGTGGGGTCGGAAAATACACACTGGCTCGAATGTTCGCTCAAGCCGCGAATTGCGAGCGTCTGAAGGATGATTTCTGCGGCGAATGCAGCTCCTGCCGCCGCATCGAGGGACTGGCGAATCCTGGTCCGCTGATCCAAGCCGGCCTCGCCGAGCGCGGCGAGAGTGCCGACGCGGCTACTGTCGAGCGTGCGCCTCTTATTTTGGAGAACCATCCCGACGTTTGGGTCCTCGTCCCGGATCCGGTGCGCTTGCGCACGCCCGTCGCCCGGCCCATGATCCGTGTCGGGCAGCTGCGGGCCGTGCAGCGCGCGGCCTACTTTAAGCCACAAAGTCGCCGCCGGGTCTTTATTCTGGACGGCGCCGACACGATGCGCTGGACCGACGCCGATGTGTTCCTAAAAATCCTCGAAGAACCTCCCGAATCGGCTACCCTCATTCTGCTAGCACCGATTCCGGATTCGCTGCTGCCCACGATTCGCTCGCGCTGCCTACAATTTCATTTCGCGCCGGTAGCGACCGAACAGGTCGAACGGTTTCTCGCCGAACACGGAACCGGTCGAAGGCCCAGCGAGCGAAAGCTCGCCGCCCAGCTTTCCGGCGGCAGCCCGGGAGTGGCGCTTTCCCTCAATGTGGAAGACTCGACTCGCTTACGGAAGAACATTTTGCGCCTGTTGGACCGCGCGATCGCTGGCCACGACTGGGCCGACGTCTTCGCCGCCACGGCTCAGCTTTCCAAGCAGGAGCAAGAATCATTTGAAAATATTCTGCAGCTGATCTATAGTGTGCTCACGGACCTGCTAGAATCCTCCCAGGGTCTACGGAGGATCCTCCCTCGCAACCCCGACCTGCGGCGGGAAATCGAGACCTTGGGTCAGAAGATTGATGTGGAGTGGATTCTGCGAGCTACGCGCGGCCTTGATCAGCTGGAGGGCCGCCTACGCCGCAATGTAGGCCGCCAACTGGGTCTGGATGCCCTGGTGGCATCCTTGACCGATCGTTGAGCGCTGGGCTCACCCATAGGTTGTAAACAAAAACTTGCAACCGAGAAGCCTCTTTCATAGTCATAAGAATTAGCGAACCGAGGAGCAATTATGGTAAACCGCAAGTTGTTCCGTCCTAGTCTTGCTGAACCGAAAGAATACGTTCCACGGCCTTCCCAACCCGCCGCTCCCCAGCCAACATCGGCGCCCAGGAAGAAACCGGCCCCGCCGGACCAGACGTTCGCCGAGAACTTCTATTACGTGAAGCAGATGCAGTCGCGCACCCCAGTGGCGGTCGTCTTGGATGGTGGAGAGGTCCTTCACGGAACGGTAGAATGGTACGATCGAGACTGCATCAAGCTGACGCGCTATGGTAGCCCGAACCTGCTGATTTATAAGCACGCCATCCGCTATATGTACAAGGACGGCGACGAAGCCGCTCATGGCGGCAACAACGGCCAATAGCAGGCATGAGAGATAGCAGGTTCACCTTCGGGTAAGACCTGGCGCCCCGCGAACCGGCGACTGCTCCCACCCCATGCGAATCGGGATCACCTGCTATCCAACCTATGGCGGTTCGGGCGTGGTGGCTACCGAGCTTGGGCTCGAGCTGGCGGCGCGGGGTCACGAAGTTCACTTCATTAGCTATGCGATGCCGATTCGCCTGACCGGCGGAAACGATCGCATCTGGTTCCATGAAGTCGAAGTCACGAATTATCCGCTTTTCGACCATCCGCCCTACACTCTGGCTCTCGCCACGAAAATGACGGAGGTCGCCGAAAGCGCTGTGCTTGACCTCCTGCATGTTCACTACGCGATTCCGCACTCGGTGAGCGCGCTGCTCGCCCGCATGATGGCGATGCCGCGGCGGCTGCCCTTTATCACAACCTTGCATGGCACCGATATTACCCTCGTCGGTAATGACCGGAGTTACCTGCCCATTACACGCTTTTCCATTGAGCAGAGCGACGGCGTCACAGCGATCTCGAATTACCTGCGGAAACGGACGCTGAAGGAATTCGAAATCAAGCGGCCCATCGAAGTGATTCCGAATTTTGTCAACTGTGACCTGTACCAGCGGTCGAATGATTTGAAGGCGCGCGCGAAATGGGCTCCGAATGGTGAGCCGATCCTTGTGCATCTTTCGAATTTCAGGCCTGTCAAGCGCACCACGGACGTGGTCGAGATATTCGCGCGTGTTCGCGAGAAAATTCCCGCGAAACTAGTCATGATCGGCGACGGTCCTGATCGTGGTGCCGCCGAATATGTGGTGCGCAAAAAGCGTCTTTCCAAGGATGTTTTCTTTCTAGGCAAGCAGCTCACTGTGCAGGATAAGCTCGGGCTTGCGGATCTTTTCTTGCTGCCAAGCGACGAGGAGTCGTTTGGCCTTGCCGCACTGGAAGCAATGGCCTGCGAAGTTCCGGTGATCGCGACGGACGTCGGCGGCATTCCTGAGGTGGTCACGCACGGAGTCGACGGCTATCTGTTTGAGCCCCGCGATGTCGCCTCCGCGGCCAGATACGCATTGCAGATTCTGACGCAAGCCGATCGCGGGCGCGCGATGGGCGAGATGGCGCGCGTCAATGCGCGCCGCCAATACTGTTCCAACGACATCATTCCGCGCTACGAGGCGTATTATGACCGGGTCCTGAACACGCCCCAACCGTTCGTCGCCGTCGGCAAATAAGGCAGGTGATGTGAACGCAGCAAGCGAAACTGGGCTGGTCAAAAACAGAAGGCCCGCCTTGCGACGGGCCTTCCAGCGGGAGAAAGCCCTACGGCCAATGCGCGGATGGCCACAGAACCCTTCCTCGACGGCAGTCTAGTGGGCAGTACTGGGGATGTCAAGGGGGAAAGCCGAAATCTGTCTGGATCCAAGTCTATTGATTTCAGCGAAATATGCGCAGGGCGATGCGATCGGGCAAGTTTTTATCCACCGGGGTACCGCCCGCGAGCGTACCCACCGAGCCGTAGAAGTCCTCTGCATTGATGGGCTTACTGGCTAGGCCAAGCTGCAAAACTTGCAATTGCGTGCCCCGGTCGAACACCTTGCCCGGCAACATCCGTTTGATGAATAGGCGGAATCCCCCAAACGCCAGGCCGGCGACCAGAGCGAAGACGCATATGATGCCGGTTCCCAAAATCGCTCCTACCACCATCATCTCAATGCTGGGCTCCTTGAATTGAAAGGTAGGCTCGTCCCAGGTCAGCTGTGTTCCGGATTGAACCTGATTGAGTAGAGCCTCGGCCTCGACCTTGGTGGGGGCGCCCGAGACGAGGGCGAGCAATGTCAGGTTGCGTCGGGCAAACAGAGGCGGGGAACCGCTGTCCGGCTTCGAGCCGTTGACGTTAAATTGCTTTTGCAGCTCTGCCAGTTGCTCGGTCGCGAAGCCCGGCGTAGGGAAATCAGCTATGAGGAGTGTGACTTCACGACCTGCCACATGGTAACGGGCAAGCTCGGCTTCGGCACCCTTGGAGAATCCGATCGCATCGCCCAGATTCCCTGGGAAAAGTTGATTCAAGGTTTGGGGACCAAGAACGTAGCGATCAGACCGCTCGATGAGCCCCTGTCGCGGCAGATGCTGCCAAAGCGTCGGCAACGGTCCGTCTTGCGCCCGAGCCGAGACGGCCCCAAGCAACGATTTAATCTGCGCGTCAAGCTTGTTTAAGTCTTTCCCTTCGACATCCAACACAAGATTGCCGGTAAGAACCAAAGCGCGGTCACGGGATCGGGAGGAGTGTTCGCTGAAATCGCCCGGGGCCATATCCGGTGCGCGCAGAAAGGAATACAGTCCATAGGCGCCGCTTGGATCCTTCATCTGAAAGACCGTTGCTTGGACGCGATCAGAAACGCTTTCGGCTCCCGCGTTGTAGAGGACCGATTCGGTAGCGCTCACGCCGTATTCCGCTAACACGGATTGCAATGTGGCGACCGGAACGAGGCGAGAGAACCCGGATGGATCAGGATTGATCGTCGCAGGCCATGGCCCAAGGGAATGCGGCAAGATCCGCTGCGCCCCGACTGGATAGGCAGCAAGCAGGCAGACGCCCAGCAGGAATGTGCATACGCGGCTCATCGGCAATTCAATTGGATGCTTTGATTCTACTTGGGGTTCCCGGTCGGTGCCACTGCTCCGATATCAATTCGGGTCTCTGCGGGATGATTGTCGGAAATGAGTTTCTGCTTGTTGTTGGACAGGCTGTTTAAATTGCCCAAGTAGTTTGTGATGCCCCGGTATAGGCCCTCGGCGATTCGCTGGCGCTGTTCGGGTTTGCGGAGCAGGCGTTCGTCGTAGGGATTGCTGACGAATGAGATCTCCGAAAGCACCGACGGCATGTTGGCTCCGATCAGCACAATGAAAGGCGCCTTCTTGACGCCGCGATTTCTTTCGCTAACGCTTACCAGCTGCAGCCGCTGCGAAAGCGTACCCTGAATGTCGCCGGCGAGCTCCTTCGATTCCTCCACCTTTTCGTTACGCGCGATTTTCTGGATGATATCTTGCAGGTCGTGCAGCGACTCCTGCGAGTTGGCGTTTTCTCGCGCGGCCACTTCCATTGATTCCGAAGAGGTTGCAAAGTTCAGGTAGTAGGTTTCGACGCCACGTGCCGTCGGATCCGGGCTCGAATTTGCGTGAATCGAAATGAACAGGTCCGCCTTCGCTTCGTTGGCTATTTTGGTGCGTTCTTCAAGGGGAATGAACGTGTCATCCCTACGCGTGTAGATCACTTCGGCACCCGGAAGCTTTTGCTGGATCAGGGCGCCGAGACGGAACGCTACGTCAAGGCAAAGATCCTTTTCCATCAGACCATGCGGGCCAACAGTGCCTGTGTCGTGACCGCCGTGGCCGGCATCAATGACGATCCGGCTGATCTTCAGCCCGAGCGCCCGGGTGAGCGAACGATCTCCGTCCCGCATAGGTTTTGGTTCGGTCGGCGGTATGGGTGCCGTAGCCTTGGATGCCGGGGAGTCCTTCGAGAGCGAAGAGGCCGACTTCGGCGTCGCGGTCGCTAGCGTCTTAGTATGAGCAGGGGGCGCTAGGGCAGACGCGGCTGCCGCCGGCGAGCCAACCGCCGCTGGTTCATGTGCTAAGGCCACCGGATGCTCGGTCTCGACTACGTCGGAAGTTCGCGCCGCATCGGTTCCAGCAGGCGGGGCCGAAGGCAGAACAGCATTCCTTGCTGTCGTTCCGTTGGCTGCACGTACGTCGATCACCAGCCGGTAAGGGTTTGCAACCAAGAAGGCGGAATAGTCCCTCGCGCCGTCTACGTCCAGTACCAAGCGCACGACACCTGGCTTATTGGGCGCGATACGGATAGATTTCAGCAACCCGCCGGCGTCCAGCGGCTTGGCGGAAACCGTGGGAGGTAACTTCGCTTTGTAGATGTCGAAGTAGATGCGATCGGGAGAGGCGATGCGCGCCGCGTCGTATTGGACCGTATCGTCGAGTGTGACAACGATGCGAGTCGAGTTCTGGGCGTTCCAAACTCGGACCTCCCGTACGCTGGCGGTTTTCTGATCATCGGCCCGTGGTTCGATGTGAGGGCCGCTTTCCGGGGGTGGCTGATTGTCAGCGTTTTCCGCTACCTGGCTCGCCAACGGAGCGCGCTGGGCGGCAATGTCCTTCAACCCCTCCCGTGCCTCGCCGACGTTCTGCGAGTGCGGGAAAAGCTTCAAATACTCCTTGTAGGTGGCTTCGGCATCGTCCGGCTCGCCGAGATCGTCTTTTTCAATCCGAGCGACGGCAAGCATCGCGGACCCGCGGTAACGGCTGCCCGGATACTGGGTGAGCAAAAAGTTGTAAGCGTCGATGGAAGACTTAAAATACTTGGGATCGAATAACCGGCCCATCTCTTGATACAACTCGGCCTCAGCGATGAGAGAAGGGGTGACCTCGTCGGCCGTGACCGAAATTAGGTAGACCTTGCGATACGCCGCCACCGTCTGTTTGTAGTTGGCAAGCGTGCGATCCTTTTCAAGATAGCCTTCGAGCGTCGTGCGCATCTTCACCGCGCGCGCGAATTGCTCCCGGGCATCGGATTTTCTATCGGCGTGGGAGGGTACGCCCAGGCAAACCAGGAGTGCGACCGCGGTTGCGATCCGAAATGCGAGCCTCGTAGCGAACAACGCCCCCAGAGAAACCAATCGCTTCATTCGTTCGTGAAAACAATCCTGCCGCTCGAATCGATTTCCCGGCGCACAGGAGGTTTGGGCGGGCTCCAGAGATTGGGATTTCGACCTGAGCCGGGTTGGAAGTAAGCGTTTGTAACCTTTCGTACGTACCTTTGCGTTTCGGGAATCGCTGGCACCCCACCATTTAGATCGACGGTGCGTTCGCCTGCGTTGTACGCCGCCAACGACCGCGTGAGATCGCCCTTGTACCTGACAAGCAACGCCTTCAGATATCTGCTTCCCCCCTCAATGTTTTGAGCAGGGTCGAAAGAATTGTTTACGCCGTATCGCTGCGCCGTCTCTGGAATCAACTGCATCAATCCCACGGCTCCTTTCGGCGAAACAGCATTCGGATCCCAACCCGACTCGGTGCTAATCACGGCTTTGACCAGCGCCGGGTCCAAGTTGTTCCTCTCGGCTGCCTCGCGCACGATGCGGTCCATGCGGCCCTCCGGCTGGGCCGGTTGATCACCCGGCGAGGGTGCAGCCGATTCAAGCTCCCGAGCGGTCGATGGCACCGCCGACGCTGGCAGTGCTGGCCACGCCGGATGTGCAGGCGACGCGATCCGCTCAGCCGATACAGCCGCCGAGGGGGAACTAATAGTACTCCCATTCCGCCCTGCCCGGGAGTCTGCGTTTATGAACACGAGCCTACCGCCTGGGTCGACGGTGGTTGTGATTTGGGCGGTCAAAGGGGCGGCAAGCCACAGCCATCCAACCGCTGCCAAAGCTGCGATCGATGGTGTGGGCTTGGTCATGATCGTTCCCGCTCAGTTCCGACCCTTGGGGGAAGGCAAGGTGCCACGATGCTGGACTGAAATGCCGCTGCACCGCTAAGACAGAGCTCTAGCGGCGTAAGACTCTGGCGCGATGGGAATTATAACAACCGCTCTACGAGGGGGTATATGGAACCAAGGGCCTTTTCTATGCCGAATGTGTCTTTTCCGCCAGCCTCTGCCAAGTCGGGCCTTCCCCCGCCCGAGCCGCCTACGAACTTGGCAAGCTCCTGCACGATTTTCCCGGCGTGAAGCTTGGGGGTCAGGTCCTTCGTAACTGCCGTAATTAGAGCAACTTTGCCGTCCTCGGCGGAAGCTAGAACGATGACGCCAGTGCCGAGCTTCTGGCGAAGGAAATCTGAAAGGCTCCGTAGGCCTTCACGGTCGAGGCCGCCGACCTGGGCCGCAACCACGCGTACGCCCTTGATCTGCCGAGCCTCGTCGATCAGTCGCTGCGCCTCGGAGCCGGCTGCTTTCCGTTTTCGCGCTTCGAGCTCCTTCTCGAGGGCCTTCAGGTGGTCAATTTGGCGTTCTAGGGCGGCTAGCAGCTGGTCTTCGGAGGCATTGAGCAGGCCCGCGGCCATGCGCAGGGTCGTCAGCGCACGCTGGTAGTCAGCCAAGGCATGGTCGCCGGAGATGGCGTCAATGCGGCGGACCCCTGCGGCGATAGACTGCTCGGCAACAATCTTGAAAACGCCGATCGCACCTGTGCGCGAAACATGTGTGCCTCCGCAGAGCTCCTTGCTGTAGAAGCCGCGCGGCGATCCAGGGTCTGGGATGGTGACGACCCGAACATGGGTTTCCGGGTACTTGTCGCCAAAAAAGGCGAGCGCGCCCGATGCCAGCGCATCGTCGATATTCATCAGGTCTGTGCAGATTTCCAGATCCTTGCGAATTTCCTCATTGACCTGCTGCTCGATTTCGGCAAGCTCGCCGGGGTCCACGGCTGCGAAATGAGTGAAATCAAAACGGAGATGATCGGGGGCGACCAGCGAGCCGGACTGCTTGACGTGCATGCCGAGGATGTTTCTGAGCGCGGCGTTCATCAGATGTGTTGCCGTGTGGTTGCGCATGTTGCGCGCGCGGCGTTCCGGGTCCGCGATCGTAGCGACGCGATCCCCTAGGTGCAAGTCCTGCTTGGCGAGAACGCGGTGCGCGATCAGCCCGGTCACCGGATAATAGGCGCCGCGGACTTCGGCGACCTCCAACGACTCGGAATTGTCATAAAAGCCGCCCGTGTCGGCGACTTGCCCACCGGATTCGGAGTAAATCGATGTTCGGTCGAGAACGATTTCGGCTTCGGTTCCGCTCCGGATCTCGTTGACCGGACCACGCTCGGTAAGGATGGCTTGGATCGAGGCATCGTGGGTTTTCGTCCCGAAATAGAAGTCTGGGGCCGTCTGGAAGGTTCGCGCCAGTTTTGAGTATGCGGGGTTGGCGACATCTTTGCCGACGCCTTTCCAGGAAGCCTTGGCACGCCTCCGCTGCTCTTCCAGGGCTCGATCGAAACCCTGTTGATCGAGACTCAGGCCCTGATCGCGTAGCACATCGGTGATGAAGTCGACCGGCAGGCCAAAGGTGTCATAGAGCTTGAAGGCTTTTTCCCCCGCAAGAAGGCGAGGTTGGCTGGGGTGTTCACGCCCGGCGGAAATCAATGCGGAGATGTCTTCATCGAGTTTCTCAAGTCCCATCTCCACCGTACGCTGGAAGGCCCGCTCTTCCTGGCGAACGACCTTGGGAATGTGTGCGCCGGCCGAACCCATCAGCTCGGGATAGGTGTCGGCCATCAATTCGCGTACAGCAAGCACCAGGTCTGAAAAAAAAGGGGGCTTTTCCGGCTCGAGCAAACGGATGTGCGTCAGAGCCCGGCGCATGATCTTTCGCAAAACATAGCCGCGGCCTTCATTCGAGGGCATTACGCCGTCGCCGATCAGGAATGTCGTCGCCCGTGCGTGGTCGGCCACGATTCGGAACGATGGGTCCGTTTTCTGATTTTGGCCGTAGCGGGCGGCCGTAAATTCCTCAGCCTTGTGGATCAGCGGCATGAACAGGTCGGTATCGAAGTTGGAAATCTTGCCTTGCAACACGGCGGCGACGCGTTCCAGGCCCATGCCGGTGTCGACCGAGGGTTTCGGCAAGGGCCTGAGCTCACCGCCCCCGTCGCGGTTAAACTGCATGAAAACGAGGTTCCAGATTTCGACGTAGCGGCCGCACTCGCAGCCGAACGTACAATCCTTGTGTCCTTGATCGGAAGCCGAAGCGCCCATGTCGTAGTGGATTTCACTCGAAGGACCGCAAGGGCCCGTGTCTCCCATCGCCCAGAAATTCTCCTTAAGGCCAGGAACCTCGATGATGCGGTCTCGCGGAGCGCCGACTTTGGCCCAGAACAAGGCCGCCTCACGATCGGCCTCCAGCTGGCCGCCGCGCGAGACCTCCGCACCCCCGAAAACAGTAAAGTAGAGTCGGTCGAGAGGAATGCCAAACCACGCGGGCGAGGTAACAAGGTCCATCGCATAGGCGATGGCCTGCTCCTTGAAGTAATCGCCGAAGGAAAAATTGCCGAGCATCTCAAAGAACGTGTGATGGCGATTCGTGAAACCGACATTTTCAAGGTCATTATGTTTGCCGCCGGCACGGACGCACTTCTGGCAGGACGTGGCGCGACGATAGTCGCGCTGCTCGAGACCAAGGAAAACGTCCTTGAACTGGTTCATGCCGGCGTTGGTGAAAAGCAATGTGGGATCATTCGCCGGGACCAGCGAGGAGCTGGGCACGACACGGTGACCGCGCTCGTCGAAAAAACGCAGAAAGGTCTTCCGGATTGCGTTACTTGTCAAGTAGCCCTCAGTGCTTCCCATCATTATACCTGCAAGATCGGTTCACGCGGGACGTCAGGAAATCAGACCTCCTGCGATCAAGCAGCGACTCAATCGCAAGATGCCATCGTTTTCCGCAGGCCTGCTGGCTAAGACAATCGATCAGTTCTGCGACGGACGCGGCGCCGCTCCCGGCTCACCCCGCTCGTGCTGGGCGGTCCAGGGCGGGACGACGCCGTTGATGCGCGCATAGGCGACGGACTGGCCTAGGTGTTCGTGGGCGTGCGCGACGATGTGAAGGACGATGTCTCCGACACTGGTGAACTGCTGGAACTTTATCGGCTTGAGCAGATCGGCATCGTCGAGGTGGCTGATGCCGGTTTGCGCATACTCGAATGACTCGTTGAGCTGTTAGATGATCTGAGCCTTGTCGGTGGTCGATTTTTCGTAACCCTGGAACTTGAAAGCAGGCCACGGAGGAACACCGGCACACCTTCGGCCGGCCGCCAGGTGTGCTTTTCCTGCGGCACGGCTTCTGCGAGGCTGACGATCTGCGGCTGGATCCCCTTGAGCTCAACGACAGCGCGTTGCCGAAAGCCGTAGCACGTCGGCTTGTTGGGGGGGAGCCAGAGTATCGAGGCACGCGTCGCGCACATGGGGCGATTTCCTCCAGAACGCGCCCTTGCGGGGGCGATCGCGCCTGATTGTCTCTCATTCCCTGTTTTGCGAGAACGGTTTTTCGACTGCCAGACTAGTCCTGCGATTTCTTTTGCGACATCTGAGCAGCGGCAGTCCAGGGCGGGACGATGCCTTTGATGCGCGCGTAGGCGATCATCTGGCCGAGGTGCTCATGGGTGTGCATGACGATGATGTAGACCATGTCGCCTGCGTTTGCCTCGGGACCAAACTTGGGCATCGGCCTTTTGAAATCAATGTTTGCCATCTTGTCGATGGCGGCACGAGCGTAGTCGAACGATTGATTCAACTGGTCGACGATTTTGGCCTTGTCCGTAGTGGATCGTTCATAGTCCTTCGGCAGCTCGCGAGCCGGCACGGTCTCTAGAACCGACGCGTATCGGAAGTTTTCGCCGGCGACATGCAGGCAAATCTCGGCGACCGAACGGACGCCCGGGGCGGGCCGCCAGCTGAATTGATCAGCCGGAAAGGCCTCAGCCAGGCTCGCGAACTTCTTGTGCATGTCATCGAGATCTTCCAGAGACTGCGGCTTCATGTCATAGCTCGGTGGAGTCTTATCGACCGGGTTGGCACCGGCCTGGGCGCCCGCTGCGCGCGCCGCGAAGTTTCCAGCTGCTAGACCGAGCGCCAACAGGAAAACCGAGACTTTTCGTTTTCGCAAGGGAAATCTCCTTTCAAGGCAAGTGATGTGTGAGACGCGGCCGAGATGCTTTGCGCCATGCCTTATGGACGGCGCCGAAAGGAAAACGTTATTCCCGCATAGAGTGGAATAGCGGCAATAGGTGGGGGAGCGGGTAAGCGAGTGACCCAAGACCGATGCCCCAAGCTCAGCCCCCGGCTGGTTCCGGCAACGACTCGGTTAGCTGACTTTGCGGCGAGGTTTCTTCGAAGCCTCAGCGGCTGCTTGATCGCTCTTGGGAACGACACGCAAGAGCGCCTTCCTTTCAGTGTGCGGACGTTTTTGCGTAAGGCTTTGCTTGAGCGCGGCTAGAAGGTCGGGTGGTGCTGCCCGCGACAGGGGGGGCGCGACAATGACTTCCTGCCCTTGAGCCTTCGCCTCGATCAGGGTTCGCAGGCTTTCCTGGTATTCATCATGATACTTTTCTGGCTGGAAGGGAGCGGCAAGGCTTTCGACCAGCTGCGCAGCCAAAGCGCGTTCCTGTTCTTTGATTTCGAATTTATCAGCGCGCGTTTCCAGAGGCTGACGAATTTCATTCTGGTAAAACATAGTGTGCACGGTAAGCCCCTCGTCACGCGCACGAATGATGACAATGTATTCGCGGCTGTGCATGCTTACTTTGGCGATCCCGGCATGGCCCGACTTCTGCATGGCCTCCAGCAGTAGGCGGTAACCTTTGGCGCTGGCGGGCTCCGGCGTCGCAAAATAAGAGGCGTCGAAATAAAGCGGGTCTATTTCGTCAAGCTTGACGAATTCCAGAATCTCCATCGTGCGTGCCGATTCGGGTTCGATCTTGTCCAACTCCTCTTCGGTGAACAAAAGATATTGATCCTTTTCGTATTCGTAACCCTTCTCCACTTCATTTCGCTCCACCATGCGGTTGCAGGTAGGACAAAACAGCGGCTGCTTCAGGCGCGAGTGGCAAACCTTGTGGAGCTGATTGAAACTAATGCGCTCGGTGCGAGCTGCCGGTGACAGCTGGATTTGTACCGAAACAAGACCGAAGGAGAGAGACCCTTTCCATGTGGCAGCCATAAACCTACCTTCCTTTCGCCGAAGACTCCGAATGTTACGGCTTCCCGCCGGTGCCAGGCAACCGAAGAAACCGATGTGACACCCATCCTGATAGGCGAACAAACAGCGAAGGTGGCCTCCTGGCTTGGGCTATTCGCCCTCTGGGCCGGGAGAATCGGGAAGGTCGACGCGGGCGGTCTTGCGGAGCTCGCCGTAAATGACATCGGAGGAAAAGCCTGCACGGAGAAGGCTCCGGTAGAGCGATCGAGCCTTTCTCTCGTTGAGGGTGCCGCGAAGCTGGGCCAGATGGCGCTTGAGGCGCGCGCGAACCAGCGCGGTCTCATCGGTTTCGGCGAAGACGCTCTTTAGGGCGGCGTCGATGTGGTCGTCCGCGACGCCTCGAGCACGCAGTTCGCCTGTGATCCGAAAGCGTCCCTGGCGGCGCGCCTGCGCCTGGTGCCGGGCATAGTCGATCGCATAGCGGGCGTCGTTGAGGTAGTCTTGTGTGCGCAGGCGCGCGATCACAGCGGAAACTTGTGCCGGGCCTTCGGCGCGGCGCTCCAAATAGCGACGCATCTCGTGAATGGAATGGGCACGACGCGTAAGCGCCCGAACCGCCAAGGCGTAAAGCTGCTGCTCCGTCGAGAGTTTCTCAGCCGAAGAACCGGGGCGCACGAGCAAAGCATAGAGGCAACCGGACCGCGAAGCAAGGCGAGGAAGGCCGGCCTGCGGCCGGGATGGGGTCGTCAGCGTTTGCCCAGGCGCTCGAACTCGTTCATGGCGCGCTCCATGTCTTCGCGGGCCGCATCGGCCGAGGAACGTATGCCCTGGACGCGGAGGTGGAAATCGTCCGGATTCGAGGCGCGCATCAGAGCTTCTTCCAGTGTAATGAGGTTTCGTGAGTAGAGATCGAACAGCGATTGATCGAAGGTCTGCATGCCGTATTGGCTTGTGCCGGCGGCGATTGCGTCACGGATCATCCGGGTCTTGTCAGGATTGATGATGCTGTCACGGATATAGCCGGTCGAGATCATGATCTCGACCGCGGGAACGCGACCGGCGCCATCGCTGCGGCGGACCAGACGTTGGCTGATGACGGCTTTCAGTGTTGAGGCCAGCTGCAAGCGAATCTGCTTTTGTTCCGGCGGCGGGAACACGGCAATGATCCGCTGGATCGTTTCGGTGGCATCCAGTGTGTGTAGGGTCGACAGAACCAAATGTCCGGTTTCGGCTGCCAGCAGGGCCGTGGCGATGGTTTCGAGGTCGCGCATTTCGCCGACGAGGACGACGTCCGGGTCCTGGCGGAGTGCGGCGCGAAGGGCAGTCGAAAACGAAGAAGTGTCCACCTCGACCTCGCGTTGGTTGATAAAGCCCTTCTTGTCGCGGTGCAGATATTCGATCGGATCTTCGATGGTGATAATGTGTTCGGCGCGCAGCGAGTTGATGCGATCAATCATCGCTGCGAGAGTGGTCGATTTACCGGAACCGGTCGTTCCGGTGCAGAGAATCAGGCCGCGCTGCTCCTCACAGACTTGACCGAGAATCCGGGGAAGCTCCAATTCTTCGATCGTGCGAATCTTCGTGGGGATGACACGAAGCACCATGCCGACGTTGCCGCGCTGTTGAAAGACATTGACGCGAAACCGGCCCAGACCCGCCACGCCGTAGGCCATGTCCAGCTCGGCAGTTTCCTTGAATTTCTGCTTCTGCCGGTTCGTCATCATGCTGAAGGCCATCGATAGCATTTCTTCCGGCGTAATGCGGGGAACATCTGCCAGGGCACTGAGCAAACCGTCCACGCGAAGGTAGGGATGGTTGCCGACTTTCAAATGCAAGTCGGACGCACGATTTTCGACGGCACGACGCAACAGATCGTCGATATTGATGGCCATCTAAGAATGCCCCGTTAAAGAAGCTCGAAGCCACGCTAGCATGCGGCCCCAGGGGTCGCAACACTGCCGGACCGGAGGTTTCTAAGGGCGCAACCTGTACTTTGGGACGAGGGGCTGAAGCACAAATCTCTAGGGGCTTCGCTGTCGGAGAAAGATTCGATCGTAGATGACACTGGCCAGTACCCCGCCAAACAACGGTCCGACCCAATACACGCCATGATTGGTCCAGTGACCCGAGGCCAGAGCGGGACCGAATGCTCGAGCTGGATTCATCGCGGCGCCCGTGAAGGGATACGCAAGCAGCGTGCCCATCGCCACGGCCAACCCCATGGCAAAAACAGCGATCCTCTCAGAAGCACCCTTTGTGTCTACAACGGTCGCGAAGAAGACCAACACCCAGAGGAACGTCGTCACACCTTCCAGAGCCATACCGTGCGTGCGGGAGAAGTCAGGCGCGAGCGCAGGTGTGCCGAGTGCGACCGGCTCCCAGAACGAATCAGACACGATCGCCTTGACGGTGTAGGCGCCTGCCATGGCCCCCAAAAGCTGTGCGGCCCAATAGAGAATCGTTGCGAGCGAGCCCAAGCGCCGGGTCACCCACAGGCCGATCGTAACCGCCGGATTAAAATGCCCTCCGGAAATGCGTCCAATTGCCGTCACCATGCCCCCGACAGCCATTCCGGCTGCAACCGCGATACCCAGTGTCCCGAGATTGGGTTTTCCCGTGACCGCTAAATACTGATCTGCACAGATTGAGCCCGTGCTGATCAGTACAATGGTGAAGGTCCCAAGAAATTCGGCGATGAGCTTCTCGGCGAGGTTGTACATGGGCAGCCTTGAAACGCGCGGATTCTACTGGAACCGGAAGGAGCAGTCAAAAAAAGGGGTGGCTCCCATCTGCTGGAGAAAGGGAATTCTCAGCGCACGGGGGCACTGCTGGGAACGTCGACGTGCGAAAGCCAGCCGTGACGGTCCGACACTGCGCCGCCGGTAATTGCGAAGAACTCTTCCTGGACACTCTTGGCAACTGTGCCGCGCGAGCCGGTTCCAATTTTGATCCGGTCGATCGAACGGATGGGCGTGATTTCGGCAGCAGTCCCGCACAGGAACACTTCCTCGGCGATGTAAAGCATCTCGCGAGGGATCATTTGCTCGACCACGGGGAAGCCGAGCTCTCGGCATAAGGTCATCACCGAATCGCGCGTTATACCCGGCAGCGCGGAATTGGCGAAGGGCGGCGTGTAGATCGTGCCGTTCATCACCACGAAAATGTTTTCACCCGAACCTTCGCTCACATAACCGTTCACGTCGAGAGCGATGCCTTCGGAGTAGCCGTTGATCTTTGCTTCCATACGAATCAATTGCGAGTTCATGTAGTTCGCGGCAGCCTTAGCCATTTGCGGAAGCGTGTTGGGTGCCGGACGATTCCATGAACTGATGCAGACGTCCACGCCACTGCTCATCCCGTCTTCGCCGAGATATTTTCCCCACTCCCAGCACGCGATATAGACGTCCACCGGGCAATTCCTAGGGTCGACTCCCGCGTCACCATAGCCACGGAGTACGATCGGGCGGATGTAGCAGGCGTTGATCTTGTTTTCACGCACCAGGTCGAGCGCTGCCTGGCACAGGACGTCGAGCGAAAAGGAGATCTCCATCCGGTATATGTGTGCCGAATTCAGCAGGCGCTGCATGTGCTCGCGAAGACGAAAAATGGCGGGGCCCCGTCCGGTCTCATAGCAGCGCACGCCTTCAAAGACCGCGGACCCGTAGTTCACGACATGGGAAAGGACGTGGATTTTCGCGTCGTCCCAGGGGATAAACTTGCCGTTACACCAGATTTTTTCCGTCTTCGGCAGGCTCATCGCGCATCTCCAAGGCTCCTAAAATCCTCTTTATGCGATTACAAAAGGAAGTATACCACACGGCTTTTCGCGTCCCGGGCGAGGGTCGGCAGCAACCGTCGGTGGCGAGCTGCCAATTTGGACCGAGCACGCAGCAACTGCTAGTCGGCGTGGTCGTCGGGCTCGCCGGGGCCTGTCATCGTTAATCCTGAGACTCGGCCCCAGGCACTCGTGCGCCAGTTGTCTGTAATCTCAGTTGCAAGAATCCAAGGAGGAACTTCCATATAGAGGTAGGCGGAGAGAGCCTGCAAATAGGGCTCGTACATGGCTCGCAGCTGGGTCAGTCTGTCGCGGGCGGCCTGATCATTTCGTAACACGAAACCAGCTTCGGTCAACGTGGCCCGGAGGCGCTCGAAATCCTGTGGCGGCAGGCGTTCGCTCGAATGGGCTGGCGGTGCTTCCCCAAAGAGCTGGGCCAAATCGACGACGGTGTGGCGGCACATGGCAAAGGTCAGGCGAGCCTGTCGTAGAGAGGTATTTTCAACGTAGGACAGCAGAAGACTGCAGGTGTCGAGAATCGCCGCCAGCGCGGCGAGCCACGACTCATTGGTGTGTTGCGAACGGAAATAACTGACAGCCGGATAGGAGACGTGACTTTCCAACATGTCCGCCGAGGAGTGCTCCCAGTCATGAAGCAGTCGCTTGAGAGGTTCGGCGCCCTCGCTTCCCGAATGCCGTCGCAAGAGCTCGGCTGCCGTGGGAGGAGATCCGGCGCGAGCGTCCAGCAACACGATGTTCACCTCACGCCTGGAGAAAGCCTGATAAATCACGGGTAGGTAGCTAAGGATCAGCGCCAGGAAGCCGAAGCCCAGGCCGCTTTCAATCACAGCTAAGAAGCGCTCCCGCCACGTATGAGGGATCACATCTCCTAGGCCGAGCGTGAACATGGTGGTGCCACTTAAATAGATACAGGTTTCCAGCGTCGGATGAGTTGAGTCCTCGGTCGAGCCGCTGTAATAAAGCAGCCCGAATCCGACAATGATGAGCGCTGCCCAAACGGCAAAAAGAATCGGCAGGGAAAGAGGTCCATAAAAACTCAGGAAAGTCTCGCGGGATTTGGACTTTCGGAAACCTCGCGCTACCGCCTTCCAAAGAAACCAAGTACTCCGGTAGACCAATCTCGTGAGACGAAAGCGGCGTGCCACACGGCGAGGCAAGACAACCGTCTCGAAGGCCTCCCATAAAATCACAGCAACGATGAGGGCCCCGAAAATGGCGGCAAGCATAAGGCGCCGGCTCCTTAGATTCCTACGGGACCAGGACAATCTTGCCGTAGGAGCCAGATTCCATGACCAAGACATGTGCGCGCGCCGCTTCGGCAAGCGGAATTTCCTGGCCGATGATCGGCCGAAGCGATCTGTTCTCAAGCCCAGCTACCAGCGCGGCGTGAATGCTCGTGAGTTCTTGGGGAGTGGCATTCCACAGGCTCATGGCTAGGATCGAGCCATCCCGTGTCATGATGTCGCGGGCGTTGATCTCCGCCGTGCCCCGATTGCCGACGACCACGACGCGTCCCCTGGTAGCCAAGATGCCCAGATCGCGCCCCAGATTCACGTTGGCCAGCATTTCGAGAATGATGTCGTAGCCGCGGCCAGCGGTGGCTGCGACGGCTTCCTCGAAATGGTTCGCCGATTGGTGATCGAGAACCTGGTGAGCACCTTCGGCGAGAACCAGTTGCTTGCCGCGAGCCGATCCAGCCGTGCCAATCACGCGCAGACCCGCGGCTCGCGCCAGCTGAACGGCGGCAATACCGACGCCTCCACTGGCGCCGTGAACTAATACAGTCTCGGCGGCCTGGGCCTGCGCGCGATGGAACAGCGCGCGGAATGCCGTGGCATACGGGATGTGCATCGCCGCACCTTGTGCGAAGGAAACATGGTCCGGCAGCGGGAATACTAGGGTTGCATCGCACAGGGCTTGTTCGGCATAGGCGCCCGATAGCGTGGTGGCGGTATAGATACGATCGCCCGCTCGGAAGCGGGTCACGCCGACGCCGACCGACTCGACCGTTCCACTGGCGTCGGTGCCCGGCGTGTAGGGAAGCGCCGGCTTCCGTGGGTAGGTGCCGGCGCGCATGTAGGTGTCGACAGGATTCACTCCAACCGCGCGAACCTTCACCGTGACCTGGCCCGGGCCCGGTTTCAGATCCGGTACCTGCTCGAGCTTCAAGACTTCAGGGCCGCCGAATTCCTTGACGCGAATTGCTCTCATCTAACCCCTCCAGGCGATCGCCAGAATCCCTCAGTCGCCGGATGCGTTCTTTGAAAAAGCCGATTCCAATTTCGATGAAACTGCCGTGTCGCCGGATTCCGACAAGACCTGGTGCCGACTCGCCAGGCTTAGTGCGGACTCGGGGATGGCGTCAGCATCACGCTTCGGTTGAGCCTTTCGAAATTGCGGTTGACTCGGTGCAAACGGGTACCCGCAATGTTCTCCCAAGCGCCGAACAGCAAGAACGGCACCAATGCGAACAGCGCCCAGAGCTTTGCCCGCCGGGGCACTCGGGCCTCGGGTTCCCAGCGGAACAGGTGGCGCGAGATCTCGAACGCGACGAAACAACCCAAGGCCAGGGCCGCGACATCCTCCAAAACCTCGGCACCGGTCGCCATATTGGTTGTCGCTGCTTCTAGGCCGGTGGCCAAATACTGCCCTGGAATAAACAGCGCGATGCGCTGGAGCCACATCGGAAAAATCGCCAGCGGCACGGTAGCACCGGTCAGAAACAGGAAGCCCATCCACAGCAGGTTATTGATCATCTGGGTCTCCTGCATGGTGTTGGTTACGCTCGCCACGATCAGTCCCAGTGCAGAGAAGGTTGCTGATCCGACCGTCACCAGCAGGAGCACGGCCCAGAGGTTTCCCCAGGTATGCATATGGAATGCCCAGCGGCACACCAGGAACTCAAACACCACAACGGGTAGAGCCATGAAGTAATTCGACAGAATGCTGGATGCCAAAATCGGCCCCGCGCCGACCGGGGCCAGCCGGAAGCGCCGCAGAATGCCCTGCTCGCGGAAGCTGACCAGCTGTACGCTCAATCCCCAGAAGCTTCCCATGACGGTGGTCGTCAGTACAGCGCCCAGAACGTATGGGATCCATTCAACCGATTCTCGCCTTAGAAAAAGGGCGGCTCCGAACAGGAAAATCATCGGCATCACCAGGCTGAAGAAAAAAAAGGCGCGGTTGCGCATGGCCAGGCGCCATCGAATTTTCGTCAAGGTCCATGTGCGGTTCACTGTTTTCATTTCACTCTCTGAGGCGCCTTCCGGTCAATTCGATAAACACATCTTCGAGCGACGGCGAAAACATCTCGAGACTCTGGAGCTCGTTATTCTCGGCCTCCAGTTGCTTGACCAGGGCAACGATCGTCTGGGGGGGGCGCGCCGAGTAGAGCACGTAGACACCTTCCGATTCTCGGCAATCCGACACACCCTCGAGACTGGACAGCGAGCCGTTCGCCGCAGGTCGGGCGAGCCGGACCTCCAGTCGTGTAGTCCCGGCCGACTTTTGCTTCAACTCCCGCGGCGTTCCCAGAGCCATAATCCTTCCGTGATCCACGATGGCGACGCGGTCACACAACCGCTCCGCCTCTTCGATATAATGCGTGGTTAGTAGGACGGTTTTTTTACCGC
Organism: Candidatus Acidiferrales bacterium; assembly: GCA_035622155.1. Taxonomy (GTDB): domain Bacteria; phylum Acidobacteriota; class Terriglobia; order Acidiferrales; family UBA7541; genus Palsa-295. The sequence goes on along the minus strand of DASPVW010000030.1, from coordinate 56,789 downwards.
GCCGCAGCTCTTCGATGATGTCGTAGATCTCGCGACGGACCTGCGGGTCAAGCCCCGCCGTCGGCTCGTCGAGGAAAACAACCGTGGGATCGTTCACGAGCGACAGGGCGAGCGCCAGCCTCTGTTTTTGTCCCCCGGAAAGCTCGCTGTAAAAAGCCTGGGCTTTCTCTTCCAGCTGGAAGCGCCGCAGAAGCTGATCGACATCGGCGCGATTCGGATAGAAGTTTGCGAACAGATCCAATGCCTCCTCGACGCGCAGCTTGGCCGGCAGGGCGGTCGCTTGGAGAACAGCACCGATTCGTTCCTTTAAACTCTCGCCCGCACTTTCCGGGTCGAGGCCGCAGACTTCGGCCGTTCCGCGGTCAGCTGTTCGCAGTCCCTCAAGAATTTCGACCGTGGTTGTCTTTCCCGCCCCGTTGGGTCCCAACAAGCCGAAGACTTCGCCGGCGTACACGTCAAAGCTCACCCCCGCTAGCGCTTGGACCGTCCCGTAACTCTTGAAGAGATCCTTCACGCGGATAATCGGTTCGCCCACGAAATCGACCCTTTCCGATCAAGTGCCATACTTCTATCACAATGGCAACAGGTGTGCGATCGAACGCTTCCTAGCGGGCTTCGGTCCTTCGAGAGGAAGGGGGTGACCAACCATAGCGCTTCAGATCGATCGCGACGCCACCGGTTCGAACGCCTTCGCTCTCGAGCAATTTGCGCTGCAGGGCCGCGTAGCGTTCGGGAACGCGAATCCGTCCGCCGGCACCCACGACACGATGCCAGGGAATTCCTCTGCCGGCTGGCGTGGCGGCCAAAGCGTAGCCCACGGCCCGCGCACCGCCGGGGAGCCGGAGCGCCCGAGCGACCTCTCCATAGGTGGTGACGCGTCCGCGCGGGATCCTCTTCACAAGCCGATACACCGGTTCCCAAGACATATTCTCGTTACTCCCAGGACCATCGATTCAACTTCGTGATCGTAACGATCAGATATTGATGGGCCATCGTGAAGCGCCAAACCGCAAGACCTTTGTTTTCCATGCGGGCAAGGTCTCTCCTGTCGTTCGTCATGAGTATTAACTGATTCGATGCAACTTTTTCGCACCTTTTCGAATCGTACCATTGACGGCGTAGTGGATCGATCATACACTACGCACGGTTTCGGCCCGGCCAGAAAGAGAGACTGTTGTGGCTTTCGTTCGACGAAAAGGCAACACGTACTTCCTGGTGCACAACGTGCGTCGCCGCGGAAAGGTGCAGCAGCTGCACCTGGCAAGCCTCGGGGAGAGGCCCCACATTTCAGATGAAGTTGTTCGGACGGTTTCGCGGAACCATCCTTTCCTCGAACTCGATTGGTCCCGTCTGCGAGAGAAAGTCAGCAGCCGGGTGGAACTGTTTGATATTCGGTCGCCGTACGTGCGCAACTTGATGCACTCGGTACGCGACCTCAACTCGGACCTGGCCGATCTGTCGCCACCTCTCTTGCTCCTGACAGATCGAGCCAATTCAAGCCGGGAACTGGTGACGCAGCTGCGACTGCTGCGTTCGACGCTCGATGTCAAGCTGGATCAATTCGAGCGGTCCGGACGCCCCAGAGCGCAGGGCGACAGAGGATACCGGTAGGGGGAGCGCGATTATGGGTGCGCATGCGGTACAGCTCGATCCGTCGCTTCGGAGCATCGAATCGCGGGATTTTGAAGGGGGACTGCGCCGGAAGATCGTCGGGCAAGACCAAGCGGTGCAGGCCGTCGTGGACCTGTATCAGGTGTTCCGCGCGGGCCTAAACGCGCCCGGTAGGCCGGTGGGTAATTTGCTGTTCCTCGGACCGACCGGTGCGGGCAAAACCCGCGTCGTCGAAGCCACGGCGGAGGTTCTATTCGGTGATCCTCGCGCCGTCATCAAAGTCGATTGCGCCGAGTTCCAGCATTCGCATGAGATCGCAAAGCTGATCGGTTCTCCCCCTGGCTATTTGGGGCACCGCGAGACGCACCCGTTGATCACGCAGGAGGCGCTTGCCCAATATCACACCGAAAAGCTCAAGATCAGCTTCCTGCTCTTTGACGAGATCGAGAAGGCGAGCGACGCACTTTGGCAGTTGCTGCTCGGTATCCTCGACAAAGCCACGCTGACGCTCGGCGACAACCGACGCGTCGACCTATCGCAGACCATGATCTTCATGACCTCCAATCTGGGCGGCGGGGACATCACCGAGCTGATGACCGGAGGCATGGGATTTGCTCCCGAAGTGCGGCCCGAATCCAAGCCGCGACTGGACGAGAAGGTCGAGCGGACGGCGGCGGAAGCGGCCAAGAAGAAGTTCGCTCCCGAGTTCATGAACCGCATCGACAAGGTGGTCGTATTCCACCCGCTGCGTCCGCAACAACTCGAACAGATTCTCGAGATCGAACTGGGAATGGTGCAGCAGCGCGTTCTGGAGACGGCCAGGGGCCGATTTCTGTTCCGCGTGACACAACCGGCGAAGGACTTTCTGCTTCGCGAGGGGACCGATTTGAAATATGGGGCGCGGCACCTGAAGCGCGCGATCGAGCGCCACGTCGTCTATCCTTTGGCGAGTTTGTTGGCCACCAATCAGGTGGCGCTCGGAGACGTGATTTCCATCGATTACCGAGAAGGTGAAACCACGCTGACGTTCCTGAAGGAAGCCGAGGGAGCGCTGGTGCCGATGGAGTCTCCTCTGCCGGAGCCGTTCGCCGAAGCAGCGGCCGCAAGCTCCGATGGGCGCGAAATCTCGTTTCCGACAAACGTGACCGCGGCGGCGGAGATAGCGCCCGCCGTACCTACCCAACGGGTCCTGCCCGTCGAGAAGGCTCGGAACGATAAGCGCTAAGCACGCGGCCAACGGCTGCTGACCCGGTCCGAGAACCTAGGGCGATGGTGACCACAGTCTGTTCGCAGTGCGACAAACCGGAGACGCAGTGCCGCTGCGAAAAGTACTGCTGCTTTTGCCAGTCGCAGCAAAACATCCGGTTGTGCCTGGACGGATTGTATTACTGCCCTGATTGCAGAGAAGCTTGCGAGATGCGTGTGGCGGACGCCGAACCACGTCGCCCCACCTAGATTCCCGATCCTGAATCCCTCACATCGAGACAGCCAGGGCACGGCTATGAATCAGGCTCATCAGTTGGTCCTGGCTCACCGGAGCTTCCACCTTGAGACGGTCGCCGCTGGCTGACACGCGGACCTGATCGAGCGCACCTGCTAGGTCCGGATGTTGCTGAGATTCCTGATAGCGCCGGTACATGAGCCCGGCCTGGAGCGCGGCTGCCAGCAAGTTGGCGTCATCGGTAGAGGCGCAGGCGGCTTGAAAGTGCACGTCCAATCCGTTCTCGGCCGTCGCGCTGAACATCATGGCCGTGATCCGATTGATGATGGCGGCCGCTTGTGGGAACTGGCCTGCCTGTGGAACCAGCTGCTGCATCGCCAGATGCGCGTAGTTCTGGTCCATCACGCCCCAGATCGCTCCCGTGCCATTGGCTTCATTGATCATCGGGAACAGCTGATCGTTGGTCAGAAGGCTTTCTGCAGAGCCCATGCGAACGTCAATCAATTGCTCGAGCGCCTTGCGGTGGCCAAAAGCGGCGGTGTTGGAGTCGATAAAGGTGAACAGAATATCGCCTGGCCCGGACCCGCTGCCGAAGGCGTAGAGATGGTAGCCGTGAACCTCGAACATAGGCAGCTTTTGCTGCTGGAAGCGAGTCTCGATAGAGGATGGGTCGAACGAGCCCAGCGCTACCCCGACCACTTCTTCTCCGGAGGTCTTCGAGCCGTTGATGGCGCCCCAAGTAAGCTCGTCGACCTGGGCATTGGGGTCCACGCCTGCCGAGGCTAGAAACTGCTCGAACTGGCGGAAGCGACTCGGCAGGAGCTGCTCGCGCAGCTGCGGGAACCAAGGGTACTGGCGCGCAGCCTTCAAATCAGCGTATCCAAACTCCCCGACCTGTTTGGGAAACATGCCGATGACGGAGGTGTTCAGCGAGCTGGCCAGGATCGGATCGGGAGCGGCCAGGGCGGCTAGCAGTAGGGCGACCACAAGACTGAAAGCGATCGCAGAACGATAGGTGAAATTTTTCATCTCGTCCCCTCAGTGCAATAGACCCAGTCTATCAAATGCTTTAACGGCTGGCTGGGATTGGAGCTTCGGCGATTCTTGAGGATAACGACCGGCTTTCCTCGCGGGCTTTTTCGACTAGGGCGATGTCTGAGATCGACTCGAGATTGGTTGCCACGTTTTCTAGAGCTCCGCGAACCGCCGTAGCCGCCATCAGACGGCCTACGCGAACATCTGACCACATAGATGGGCTGGACATCGATTCCAGTTGCCCGAGTTGCTCGAATACGGTTGCGGCGTGGCGGGCGATTTCCAGTGGCACTTCGACCGCCTCGGTCATCGCCTGCTGCAAGGCCCGTTCGCGCCGCCGCAGGTCCTCCGGGGTCTGTTTCGGCAATCGGTGCGCTCCGATTACAGCTTCGAAGGCCGCTGCATCGCGGTCCATGGCTTGCGCAAGCCGTCTGGAGGAGATTTCAAACTGTCCGACGGCTTGGGCCAAAGCCTCCGCGTGTGCCGCGAGTGATTTCTTGCTGCGAGAAAGACCCGAAACCATCTGCCCCAGGCTTGCGGCCAGCGCACCGGCCAGGGCCGCTACCGAGCCGCCGCCAGGCGCAGCGGTCGGTCCCGCAATAGCATCGAGCACCGGTTTCACGCTCGCCGCCAAACTGGCATGGCTTCTCGCCTCCGCCTCGAGCAGGGACTCCTCCAGGCGATTTTCAAACACGAGCGCGGGTGAAAAGTTTTCGATCTTTAAGAAGTAATCCGCCGTCATTTCAATCGCGCGTCTTGGTAGGAGGCCGATGATCTCACTGCCCGCGATGTCGACGCCATGGCTTTCCGCTTCGCGTCGGACGGCTTCGAACACGCGATGGATCGGCGTCGTCTCAAAATCGGTCAAATTGATAGAGACCTGCGCGAGATGGCGGGCTCTGAGATCGACTCCCATCGCTTTCACACAGGGCAAGCCGCCGCTCGAGAAACGGATCTTCTTGGCAATGGCCTTGGCAAGGTTGACATCGGGGGAATTCAGATTGATGTTGTAGGCGATCAGAAATTTGCGGGCGCCCACCACGGTGGCTCCGGCCGTGGGATGCAGGCTGGGGTCACCGACATCCGGCGCACGGTCGGGATTGTGGAGCACCTCTTCCCGCAAGCCCTCAAACTGGCCCCGGCGAATATTTTCCAGGTTCGTGCGGTCGGGCCTCTGAGCCGCTGCTTCGTAGAAATAGACGGGGATACGGAACCTTTCCCAGATTTGGCGGGCCGCCTGCTTTGCAAGCGCCACGCAATCGTCGAGCGTGACGCCCTCGATCGGGACGAAGGGCACCACATCGGTTGCGCCGATGCGGGGGTGTGCCCCAGCTTGCCGTGTCAAGTCGATCAGCTCCGCGGCCTTGCCGACGGCCCGGACCGCTGCCTGGCAAACCGCCTCCGGCTCGCCTGCAAGCGTCACGACGCTGCGGTTGTGATCCCGGTCGCTTTCCCAATCGAGCACAAAGACTCCGGGGACGTCGCGCATCACGGCGACGATGGCTTCGAGCTTTGCCGCTTCGCGCCCCTCGGAGAAATTAGGAACGCATTCAACCAGCCGGCGCATGATCCGAGCTTTTCGGAGGGATGACGACGCCCCGCTTCATGGTCATCTTGCAAAGGTTCACACCGAAATAATACGGGATTTCGCGATAGTCAGCCACGTCGAACGCCGCCAAGTCTGCATATTTGCCGACCTCGAGTGAACCAACTCGTCCATGCTGTCGAAGCGAATACGCAGGATTGGTCGTCGCGGCTGCCAGGGCTTCGGCAGGAGTCATGCGAAGTTGCGCGCAGGCTAGGGAGAGGATCATCGGCATGCTGAGCGTCGGGCTTGTACCTGGATTGAAATCGGTTGCCAGTGCGACAATGGCGCCCGCGTCGATCAGCGCACGGGCCGGCGCGTAGTCAGACGCTCCCAGGTGAAACGAACACCCTGGCAGCAGGGTGCAAACGACATTGGAAAGCGCCAGGGCGCGAACGTCTTCGCGGCTGATTCGGTCTAGGTGGTCCGCGCTGGCGGCCTGCAGCTCAATCGCAAGCCGCGCGGCTCCGGTTCGGGCGAACTGTTCGGCATGGATTCGAGGGACTAAGCCACAGGCGCGGGCCATCTGCAGGATTCGTCGCGCCTGAGGCACCGTAAAAGCGCCTCGATCGCAGTAGACGTCACAAAAAGCCGCTAGTCCAGCCGTGGCCACCGTCGGAATCCAGGCGCGCACCAGCAGATCCACGAACGCCTCGGGACGCTTGCAGAATTCGGGCGGTACGATATGCGCGCCTAGGAATGTCTGGACGATGTCGAGAGGCTGGTCCTGGTGCAACTGCTGCAGAGCGCTGAGGATCTTTAGTTCATTTCTCCAGTCGAGCCCATAACCGCTTTTGGCCTCGAGCGTGGTGGTTCCGTGCGAGGCGAACTCGCCCAACCGAGCGCTGGCCTGTTCGGTAAGAGTTTTTTGGGAGGAGCTGCGTACGGCGCGGACCGTCGCGCGAATCCCGCCGCCGGCGCCCGCGATTTCCTCGTATGTCTTGCCCAAGATGCGCTGCTCGTATTCGTTGGCTCGGCTTGCGGGAAAAATAAGGTGGGTATGAGAATCGACGAAGCCGGGCAGAACGACGCAACCGCCGAGATCGAGTTTTTCGGCCTTGCGCGCCTGTCGCAGGCGCTCGACCTTACGCCGCTCGCCTACCGCGACGATACGATCGTCGTGAGTCAGCAGGGCGCCGTCCTGGACGATGCCAAGATCGCGAAGCTCGCGCCCGCGGCGCGGTACGGGGCCGCGCAGGGTGAGCAATTCCGAGCAGCCGGTAATCAGCCAATCGGGCACAGCCACCGAGGATACTAGCGCGGGAATAGCTAAATGGCTACTGCCGACCGGTTTCCGGCGGCATCGGGATTTTCAAGCCCGACCGGCTGGCAAAAGCGACGGCCTCGCAATAACCGGCATCCACATGGCGAGCCACCCCGATGCCGGGATCGTTCGTCAGAACGCGCTCGATCCGCGGGGTCATTTCCTTGGTTCCGTCCGCCACCAGTACCTGCCCCGCGTGCAGCGAATAGCCAATTCCCACGCCGCCGCCGTTATGGATGGATACCCAGCTTGCGCCACTCGCCGCGTTGAGCAAGGCATTGAGCAGCGGCCAATCGGCGACGGCGTCGGATCCATCCCGCATGCCTTCGGTTTCTCGAAACGGGGATGCTACCGAGCCGCAATCAAGGTGATCGCGGCCGATCACGATCGGTGCCTTCAATTCACCCCGCGCCACGAGCTCATTGAGCGCCAAACCGAACTGCGCGCGTTCACCAAAACCCAGCCAGCAAATGCGCGCCGGCAGTCCCTGAAATCGCACCCGCTTCTCGGCCAGCGCGATCCAGCGCCGGAGAATCTCATCCTCGGGGAACATCTCGATGACGAGTCTGTCTGTGCGATAAATGTCGGAGGCTTCCCCCGATAGGGCGGCCCAGCGGAAAGGTCCTCGGCCTTCACAAAACAGCGGTCGAATGAAGGCCGGCACAAACCCCGGAAAATCGTAGGCGTTCGTAACGCCCTGCTCGTAGGCGAATGTCCGAATGTTGTTGCCGTAATCGAACGTGACAGCGCCCAGCTTTTGGAGTGCCAGTAGCCCTTCGACGTGCCGGGCGATCGATTCCAGGGCACGCCTGCGATAGGTCTGGGAATCGGCCTTGCGAAGCTCCGCGGCTTGGGCGATATCGAGACCCTGCGGAATGTATCCTCCAACCGGGTCATGAGCGCTTGTTTGATCCGTCAGTAGGTCGGGCACGATGCCGCGCCGCGCCAGCTCCGGAATCACATCGGCGCAATTGCCGACCAGGCCGACCGATGTGGCTTCGCGCCGCCGCACCGCATTCTTCAGAATGCGCAAGGCCTCGTCGAGGTTGTTGACCATGACATCGCAGTAGCCGGTCTTGACTCGGCGCTTGATTCGTTCCGGATCGACGTCAATTCCAAGAAAGGCCGCTCCGTTTAAGGTCGCCGCCAAAGGCTGCGCACCGCCCATTCCGCCCATCCCGCCGCTGGCGATCAGCTTGCCCGACAGATCGCCCCCGAAATGTTGTCGTCCTGCCGAAGCGAACGTTTCGTACGTTCCTTGAAGGATTCCTTGCGTGCCGATATAAATCCAGCTGCCAGCGGTCATCTGGCCGTACATCATCAGACCGGCGCGATCGAGCTCATCGAAGTGCTTCCAGTCGCTCCAATGACCGACGAGATTGGAATTCGCAATGAGAACCCGCGGGGCGTAGGAGTGGGTGCGAAACGTACCGACCGGCTTGCCGGACTGCACGAGCAGCGTTTCGTCGTCCTCTAAAGCGCGGAGCGAGGCGACGATCGCATGGAAACATCTCCAATTCCGCGCTGCCCGGCCACGCCCGCCGTAAACGATCAAATCTTCCGGCTTCTCGGCCACCTCCGGATCGAGGTTGTTCATCAACATGCGTAACGCACCTTCCTGTTGCCAGCTCTTGCAGGACAGCGTGGTGCCGCGTGGCGCGCGAACCGGTTGATAGGGCGTAGTCTCCTCGCCGATGAGCTTGGCCATGGGAAGCCTCTAGACCGCATCTTATCCTATCGTGCCGGCTGATTTACATGCTGCGATAGACGCCGAAGGGCGCTTGGGCTAGAGTGGCGTCCATGCCACATGCTTCGATTCCACAGTGCGTTCTTGCGGCGCTCGATCGGGGTAGCGATCGATGCGCGCAAATGTACCGCACGGCCGCCGGGTGGCAGTCGATTTCCTCTAAGGAAATGCTGCGGCGCGTGGCCGGGCTGGCGAAAATCCTCGGCGAACTCGGCGTTCGCGCGGGCGACCGCCTGGGCCTATTTGCGCCGAACTGTCCCGAGTGGCATATCGCCGATTTGGCGATTCAAGGTTTGGGAGCGGTTACCGTGCCGGTTTATTTCCGCGAGTCATCCGAGCGGTCGACCTACATTTTGAACGATTCCGGCGCGCGCATCGTTTTCACTGCTGGAGAGGTCCAGGTGCGCGGCCTGAAGCAGATCCGCACGGCCCTGTCCGGTCTTGAGCACATCATCTGCGTGAGCCCGCCAGAGGATTTACATGGCGAGGTTTTGCGTTATGAATCGCTGATTGCGCAGGCGGGCGAAACCGAAGTGGCCTCCTATCGTCAGCAGGCTGCAAGGGTAGCACCGAGTCAGCTTGCCACCATCATCTACACCTCGGGAACGACGGGTGAGCCCAAGGGCGTGATGCTGAATCACGCGAACCTCACTTCGAATGCCTTCGGTTTCAGTGATCAGTTCGAGATGTCTTTGTCGGATTTGGCGCTATCGCTTTTGCCACTCGCTCACGTATATGAGCGCACAATCGATTACGGCTATCTGTTCCGGGGAGTACCGATTGCATATGTTGAGCAGATGGAGGCCGTTGCACAGGCGCTGGTCGAAGTGAAGCCCACGACCGTAGCGGCGGTGCCGCGCTTTTACGAAAAAATCTATGCCAATATCGTCGAAAAGGGACATCAGGACGCAGGAATCAAGCGAAAGATCTTTGATGCTGCCCTACGAATCGCCTACGAAGCCGTGCCCTGGCGAGCCTATGGCAAACAAGCGTCTACGGGCTTGCGTTTGCGATGGGCGATCGCCGATCGAGCGGTCTACGCGAAAATTCGGCAGGGCGTCGGCGGCCGCATCCGAACGTTCAGTTCGGGCGGTGCGCCGCTCGCGCCGGAGCTCGCCGAATTTTTCTGGTCCGTTGGTTTGCCGGTATACCAAGGCTACGGCCTTACCGAGACTTCACCCGTCGTCACGTGCAATTCGCCCAAGGCCAACAAGGTCGGCACCGTGGGGCGCCCCATCAGTGGGGTCGAGCTGCGGATTGCGGAGGATGGTGAGATTCTGGTGAAGGGTTCGTGCGTCATGCAGGGTTACTATCGCAAGCCCGATCAGACGCGCCAGGTGTTGACACCAGACGGTTGGCTCTCTACGGGCGACATGGGTTTCCTGGACCAAGACGGCTATCTGACCGTCACGGATCGCAAGAAGGAGCTGATCAAAACAGCCGGAGGCAAATTCGTCGCTCCCGCACCGATTGAGAACCGGTTAAGGACCTCTCCCTACATCTTGAATGCGATACTCGTAGGCGAGAGGCGGAAGTTTGTTTCTGCGCTGATCGTCCCGGACTTTCGAGCGATCGAGGTTGCCGCTCGCAAAGCCGAACGAGAGTTGTCCACCCCCTCGCAAATCGTGTCGGACCCGTGGGTGCGGGATCTGCTGACGGGCGAGATCGAACGACTCACTCGGTCGCTGGCACAGTATGAAAAGCCAAAGAGGTTTGCGTTGCTCGAACAGGATTTCTCATACCAGAATGGTGAGCTGACCTACACGCTAAAAATGAAGCGTCGCGTCATTGAACAGCGCTACCAAGATGTGATCGAAAGACTGTACGCTGACGTCGAAGAACCGCGGCCGCAGCGGATTGGCTAGGCGGGCGGTTTCAAACCGGCGCCTGCACGATACAATAGACGCGGAGAGGGTCCGTGACAGACCAACTTGTAATTCGAGGGCGTGCGTTTCATTCTCGCCTCATCGTCGGCACTGGAAAATATCGCAGCTTTCAGGAAATGGCGCGAGCGCACGCCGCTTCGGGCGCCGCAATGGTGACGGTGGCTGTCCGTCGCGTGAATCTGACCGACCGCTCGAAGGAATCGATGCTTGACTACATCGACCGCCAGAAGCTCTTCATCCTCCCCAATACAGCCGGATGCTACACAGCGGAGGAGGCCGTGCGCACGGCTCGACTCGCCCGCGAGGTTGGCCTCAGCGAGTGGGTGAAGCTGGAAGTCATTGGCGACGAGCAGACACTGTTTCCCGATACCGAGCAATTGATTCAGGCGACGAGGACACTGGTCCGGGAAGGCTTTGTCGTGCTGCCGTATACCAACGATGATCTGATCGTGGCGCGTAAGCTCGTCGATGCCGGTGCCTCTGCCGTCATGCCGCTGGCCGCGCCCATCGGCTCGGGTTTGGGGATCCAGAATCTGGCGAACCTTAAGATTCTGCGTGAGCGCATCACCGAGGTTCCGTTGATCGTAGACGCCGGTGTCGGTACAGCGTCGGACGCCACCCTGGCCATGGAGCTGGGGGCAGACGGCGTCTTGATGAACACAGCCATTGCCGGTGCCCAGGATGCCGTTTTGATGGCCGAGGCCATGCGCGCCGGTGTGGAAGCCGGACGCAAGGCCTTCCTGGCGGGCCGCATCGATAAGAGGCTCTACGCCACAGCGTCAAGTCCCCTTGCCGGAGTCATCCGCTAGACGGTTCGTCGGCATGGTTTAGCGGAACAGGATGTGCCAACAGATGTCGACGGCTGCATGAACAAGCGCTCCAGGCAAAAGCGAACGCGTCCTCATCCAGGCCAGGCCGTAGAACAATCCTGCGATGGTCGCCATCAGCGCGTATTTCCAATTTGGATAGGGTGCATGGTGAAGGTGCGAAAGGCCGAAAAGGACCGACGCGACGGCCCACCCCGCCCAGTCGCTCTTTAAGGTCCGCGCGAACAAATTCTGCAAGATCCCACGAAACAAAAATTCCTCCGGCCACGCTGTGAAGAACAGAATCCCCAGTACGACGATGGGAAGGGAGGGGCCGCGCGTCAGCGAAGGGGCGAAGGTCAAAAAGCCTATTCTCATTCCCAGAACGATGGCGATCGCCGCGTACACGACAAACAGAAGTCCAAAATTCCAGCCGAATCCCCGACGCCATTCAACCGCATAGCCCACCCCTTCCAGGCGTCGCAAAAGCACAAATCCAGCCACACCGGCAGCGAGCGCCAACCCGATCGAAAGGGTGTGCGTCAATGGGGCAGGATAGGGGAACAGTTTGTACATCCAGTGGAACTGAACAGGGACCCACAGCAACGCTGCCGCCGCGTAGTCCTCCCATGTGCCAGGCGGTTTTCTCGCGCTGCCGGCCAATAGGAGTGCGGGAAGCACGGCGTAGGCAGCGCCGGCAATCGCCAATCGGACGTCGCCTGTGATCGCAAACGAATAGACTAGGACCGCACCGAGTGGCACCAGCGGCGAGATGAGCGGGCCGTGTCCTCCGAACGCGTTCATTACGAATTGCTGGACGATCGGGGCGGCGCAAAACCATTCGAAACCAAAAAGTACGGCGGCCACTCCGAGCGACACGGCGAAGCGCCGGCCTCCCAGTCCCATCCAGTTCCCCATGAAGCCAGCCAGCGAGGTTATCGCGGCCCACACCACGACAGCCGTCGGTACGCCCATCGTCCAGGATCTGCGATCAGCTTCCATGGCATGCGATTCTAGCGGACCTGATGCCCGCGTTGATAAGAACTTGATTTGCCTAGCGGTCTCAACGATTCTGGAAACTCGGAAACCATGGCGGAAACATCCAAGCAGCGTGTTGACTATCTGGATTGGCTACGCGGTTTTGCGTGCCTGGGTATGTTCGAGGTGCACTGCTACGACGCTTGGCTCCGGGGATCAGCGCGGCACGGCGCCTTCTTTGGCTTGTCCCAGTTTAGCGGTACCGTTCCTGCGCCGCTTTTCATTTTTCTGTCGGGCGTTTCCTGTGCCCTGGTTAGCGATCAGATGCAGCGCAAGGGAGCGTCCTCAAGCGAAATAGCGACTCGAATCATCCGGCGGGGCGCAGAGATTTTTGGCCTGGGGCTGCTGTTTCGCGTGCAAGAATACGTACTCGGTCTACCCGGGGCACCTACGACCGACCTTCTTCGCGTGGATGTGCTGAATCTGATTGGACTTTCACTCTTATTTATAGGCGTTTTTCTTCAGCTGTCAAAGAGCGTCCCCGTAAGGGCTATCCTGGCGGCCGCCATCGCCCTGGGAATTGCCTGTGCCACGCCGCCGCTTTGGACGACGTGGCGCCCGCATTGGCTGCCCTGGTTCGTTGAGTCATATATCAATGGTGTCCACATCTACAATGAGCCGCAGCCCTGGCTATTTCCGGTTTTCCCCTGGACTGGATTTGCTTTCGCCGGCTTGGCTGCCGGTGCCCTGTTGATGAAAGAAGGGTCGGTGAAGAACCAGTTTCGAATGACGTCTCTGCTCGCCGCTGTCGGAGCCGGCCTGTTTTTCCTCTCCCTATGGCTCGACCGACGGTCACAGTTTTACGCTGTCTACGACTACTGGCACACAAGCCCCAATTTCTTCCTGGCGCGCACCGGAATTTGCCTCGTCGTGACCTGGATGGGCTATGTGTGGTGCCGCTGGGGGCTCGGTCAGGTCGGTTTCAGTCCGCTGATTCAGCTGGGACGAGCCTCCCTGCTGGTCTACTGGGTGCACATTGAATTCGTGTACGGGAGATTTTCGATCCTGCCGAGAGCTTCCGAGGGCGTCGGGATGGCAACGCTAGGGCTGCTGATTGTCACAGCCGCTATGGTGCTGCTGGCGGTCGCTCGATTGAGCTGGAAGAAGCGCGGCCCGGAAATCATCGCTCGACTGCGTCGTCCCGCCAGCTCTCCGGGCTAAGGCTTGGTCGACGAATCGGCGGGCGGAGACAAGGGGAGAGAGGCTCCCGTCGGCTTCGACGGAATCTTGAAAATGTACTCGCCCGGGCGCGCTAAGCCCATTTCTTCCCGTGCAATGCGCTCGATGGCTTGCGGATCAGACTTGAGCGATTTGACTTTGTCCTCGAGTCGTCGGTTTTCCTGATCGATTTGCTCAATTTCCTGTTTGACTTGGGCGGCTTGCTTCTGCGCACGGCGCATGGCGAGCACGCCGTGCGTCCCGAAGAGATCCTGGACCAGCAGCAAGACCAGTCCTGCCAACAGAAAAATGCTCATGTTGCGGCGCAGGAACTGACGCATCTGCTCAAGAAAAGCGACGGGCTGCTCGTTCACTCGACCATCCACCTGCGTGCCGGGTCGGCCCACTTCGTAGAGGCGGTCGGGTTCCCCGCTTGCTGAGTGCCGAGCACCGGCTCGGTTCCCGACCGACGCATCAACAGCCATGTATCATCATCGAGAATCAATTGCAATCCATCGGTGCGATCTGTGTGTGCAACTTGACGCCCCACCCATTCCTTACGTGAGTCCTGAAAGTGAATCGCTTGGTCCGTCACGACGAGATGGTGTATCTTGGCGCGCACGCACGGCGATCGGCAGAGCTTCCGTGTCGAACTCGCGAAGAGATCATGGTGGCCGATGACGGACAAAATCGTGGTGCTGCTCACCTGCGGATCTCGCAGGCAGGCCCGCAAGATCGGACGGGCGCTGGTCGAAGCCGAACTGGTCGCCTGCGTCAATCTGCTGGGTGGGCCGATCGAGTCGATCTATCGCTGGAAAGGTCGCGTTGAGTCGGCGAAGGAGTTTCTGATCATTCTCAAGACGAGGCGGCGGCACTTTCGCGCGATGGAACGCGAGGTGCGCCGCCTCCATAGCTACGAGGTTCCCGAAATCATTGCCTTGCCGATCGAACGAGGTTCGCCGGACTATCTGAGGTGGTTGTCGCAATCGGTCTGATCGCTACGTTTTCGACATCCGGACCGTGGCGCGATGAACCCGTGGCTCGTGCTTGAGTAATTGGCCGAGTTGGGGTAGAAGGATGGAACGGGAGGAGCATGAGGTTTAGGATGCTCCGCGACGGGTCTCTCTACTTGCTTCGTTGGGTAATCTTTCTATCCGCGGGTTTTCTCTGCGCAGGACCGAACTTGGCTCAAACGAGCACCCCTCCACCCCCTGACACGCAGGGACAGCAAGACTCAAGCGACAAGAAGAACGACAAGTCGCTCGAGCCGGGGATGACCAGGCTGAAGATCCGAGTTGCAACGGATGCCGATAAGCCTATCGCGAACGCGAGTGTCTATGTCCGTTTTTACACGGCGGGGGGCAAGTGGCACCAGGACAAGCTCGCCGAAATGAATTTCAAAACCAACCAAGACGGTTCGGTGAAAGTTCCCGAGGTTCCGCAAGGCAAGATTTTGATTCAGGTTATCGCGCCGGGTTGGCACACCTTCGGCAAGTGGTACGACGTGGACAAAGGGGAACAATCGATCGAGATCAAGCTGGCTCCACCACCTCACTGGTATTGACGATACCCGGAAATTTTTTTCATCTTTGATTTCCATCGGAGCAGGACACGAGCGCGTTGGTGTTTCTTGGAAGGTCTCGGGAGATGTGCGCTGCACAGAATTTGTGCAAACAGGAGTAAGCCTCGTGCTGACGTGGGTTTTCGATTCACAGGCAGGCCTTTTCCACATGGTTTTCAACAGAAATGTTGAAAACTGTCATTCTCCTTTCACAATTCCGGCGTGTTGGCGCGAAAGCTGGTGCCAGAATTGCTCGCGCGCACGCGAGTTTCCTGTGGCTGTCATGCTACGAAATTTTTCTTTCGACTGAGGCGGCGGTCACCTCGATGAAGCAGGTCATCCTAAACGCCGATGATTTTGGCTTGACGCGCGGTGTCAACGAAGGCATCATCCGTGGTCATCGCGAGGGAATTTTAACTAGCGCGACGCTCATGGCCAACGGACCGGCCTTTGACGACGCGATCGAACGCGCCAAAGCCAACCCAAAGCTGGCCATCGGCTGCCACCTGGTGTTGTCGGGTGGCGTGGCGGTTGCGCCTCGCGAAAAGATTCCTTCGCTCGCCGGGACCGACGGATCTTTGCCGGAGTCCCTGGCGGCGTTCGTTGTCCGAGTTACATCGGGAAGCCTGCGTACCGAAGACATTGAAACGGAACTTCGCGCGCAAATTGAAAAAATTCGGGCGGCCGGCGTCGAGCCGAGCCACGTAGATACCCACAAGCACACGCACACGCATCCCCGCGTGATGAATGTGGTCGCGCGGGTCGCTCGAGCCTCCGGAATTTCGCGGATACGCAACCCCGTGGAGGATCTCCGCGATTCTTGGCGAAGCACGCGTCCTGATGGCCTCGCGCGAATTTTGGATCTCGCGGCCGCTTTTGCGGTCCACTCCGTCGGATCACAGTTCAGAACCGTGTCCCGAAGATATGGCCTGCTTTCGCCGGATCACTTCCTAGGCCTGGCGGCGACAGGTCGGTTGAACCCAGCCGCGCTGGCGCGGTTATTGGCAGCCGTTCCGGAAGGTCGCACGGAAATTATGTTGCACCCGGGCCTCTGGGACCCTGAGTTAGAAAAGGTCGGATCACGGCTGCAGCACCAGCGGCAAATTGAGCTGGAAGCCCTCCTGTCGCCCGAGGTGGGCCGGGTGGTGCAGGAGCACAACATCCGGTTGATTACCTACCGTGACCTAAACTAGTTACCAGGCGGTGCACTTTCGCGCGTTAACCGATGGACCACCCTCGGTTTTTATCCTACGATCGCTTCGACTGTCCAGCCCGAGCCATTGGCAAGTGAGGGAAACGATGAAAAGCCTAAAGCCGTGGGCGTTTGCCGTCACCTGTCTATTCGTTACGGTGGCCACCGCCAGTGGCCAGTCGGGCATGGGGATGCACCAGACGCCCATGCCGCGTGGCCTTTTCAGCCCCGTGGTCGGTGCCGGCGCGGGCTACGAAATAACGACTGCCGACGGCCGCAAGACCGACATCGAATTCGCAATCGTCGGAAAGGAAACCGTCAATGGACAAGACGCCTACTGGATGGAATGGACGACCAACGCGATGGGCGGCGACATGATCATGAAAGTACTCACGATTCCCGGTAACACGACCGCGACGACGCGCGTCATCATGCAAATGCCGGGGCGTCCGCCCATGGAGATGCCACAGCAGATGGCGAGCCGCACCGGTGGTCCAAGCGTGCCATCCGACATCCACACGGTCGCCGATGACATAGGAAGTGAATCCGTCACCGTCCCGGCCGGAACCTTCCCGTGTGAGCACTACCGAATGAAGGACGGCTCCGGCGACACGTGGGTCAGCCCGAAAGTCTCGCCTTTCGGAGTCGTCAAGCATCAGGGGAAAGATTCGACGATGGTATTGACGAAAGTTATCACGGATGCAAAAGACAAAATCGTCGGCACCCCACAACCCTTCAACCCCATGCAAATGATGCAGCCACCGCAGCAGTAAAGGGTATTTATTCGAGGTCGGACGGCGTCACTTGCGCGATCCAGGAATCGTAGTCGCCTGTGTACCCCACCCGCTCTTGTCGCGCACGAATAAGCCGCTCGATCCGATCCACCTCGCTCGGTGGGAGAGCCGGCAGGGTTTGAATTTTTTCCAAGACAGCGTGTGCCTCACCAACTCCTCTGACCTCCACCGATGTGGGTAGGGAACGACCAGGCAGGTTCGGGCTCAAATAGCTCTCGATCAGGTGTTTCGTCACTTTCTGGCTGTGAAGCAACGAGACTCGAATGTTTCCCTGTCCCGTCACCACATTCCCCACGCCGAAAACATGCTCGCTTCCGGTGTAGCGCGGCAGCTCTTCGTCGGTGAAGGTGTAGTATTCACCCCGTGTCGCCACGCCCGGCAAGAGCTCCGGCACCGATCCGATCGATGAAATGATCAGCGGCGCTCGAATGTGCTGTTCAGTTCCGGGAATGGGCAGCGCGCTGCGCCCTTCGATCTTTGTTTCCGCCACCCGCAGCCCTGCGAGCCGACTATTTTCGATGAGAAGGCCGGTTGGAAGCCTTCGGTCCTGAAATCGAAACAGGTATTTCTCTCGTGCGAGGCGCAGCATCTTCTGCCGAACCTGTTCCGTCCGTGCCATCTGCTCGGGCGTCGCATGATCCGGGGGCTGCGCGAGGGGCATGTCCTGCTCTCGCCGGCGATAGAGCAGCAAACATCCCTTGACGCCCAGGCTTTGGGGATCGATTCCATGCGCCTTGCAGACGGCTGGAATGCTTTTCTCCAGCTCGTGCATCGTGGTTCGAACGCCGCGCGCTTGGAGTGCCCGTTCATAGTTCTCAAGCTGCAGCACCTTGACGACGTCGATCGAGGCCAGCCCGCCGCCCACAACCAGCGCCTCATCCGGTGTATCGTACCTCGGCCCCGCGTAACTCTTCTCGTTCTTGTGGTTGTACCAGTAAATGAAAGGATTTTGATAAACGAGGCCCTTGTCAATGAACTTCTCGGCGCCGGCCACGCCCAGATCCCTGTCACGCCAAGCCCCATTGGCGAGAACCACAGCGGAAAATCCCCAGTCCTTTGCGAGATCCTCGAAATCGATGTCCCGGCCGACCTTGGTTGAAGGCACAAAGCGCACGCTGGATTTCCTGAGCCTCGCGTCAATGCGCGCATACTCCTGTTTTCTCTGCTCCACGTGCCACCGTGGCAAGCCATCTTCGATCTTTCCGTACGGCCGCTTGTTCTGTTCGAATACGGCGACCTGGATTCCGTGGTCCGCCAAGATTTCCGCCGCCACCGAGCCGGAAATGGCCCCGCCTACTACGGCGACAAAATATTCTGCGCTCCCCGACATGGGTTGTCTGAACTCAGTGCTCCGGTCGCTCGAAGAACCGCGATTGTACAACGGCGCGTGCGGTTTCGGGCTTTCCGCAGAAGGTCATCCGTGTTGTCGGATTGGTCGGGCGAATGCAATCTGATATAGTTCCCTCGTTCGAGAAGCGAGAGAGGATTTGCGCGTCGAACCGTCCCCGGCGCGCGTCGCCGAAGGAGGCAGGGATGCACGTAGGCTACGGAACAGGTTTCCAACACCTGGGCAGCTACTCCGATCGGCAGTTTATGCGCGAAGAGCTAGGTCATTGCGAGATGGCGGAGGCATGGGGCTTCGATTCGGTCTGGGCTACCGAACATCACTTCGACAACTACTCCATCAGCCCCGACGTGTGTCAGTTACTCTCCTATCTGGCAGGCAAGACGAAACGCATCAAGCTGGGATCGATGGTGGTTGTCGTGCCTTGGCATGATCCGATGCGCCTGGCAGAGCAAATTTCACTGCTCGATCACGCCTCCGGAGGCCGCTACATCCTCGGGGTGGGCCGTGGGCTCGCGCGCAGGGAATTCGAAGGCCTCCGTATTGATCAGAATGAAGGCCGCCTGCGCTTCGATGAATATACACAGCTGGTGCTGGACGCGCTGGAAACTGGATTCATGGAGGGGGGCGCCACAGTCAAACAACCACGTCGCGAAATTCGCCCGCGGCCCTTTAAATCCTTTGTCGGACGAAAATTCGCAGCCGCTGCCTCAAAGGACTCGGTTCCCGTCGTCGCCAAGCTCGGTTTGGGCCTGCTGGTGATTCTGCAAAAGCCGTGGGACCAGGTCGCCGCCGATTTTGATGCCTATCACAAGTTCTGGCGCGAATTTCATCCCCGCGAGGAGCCTCCGAAGCCTTTCTGTTCGGGTTTCTGTTTTGTCGATGAAAGCGCGGATCGCGCCGAGCACTTGGCGCGCACCTATCTGGCGGCGAATTATCGAGCGGCCCTGCTTCATTACGAGATGCTCGGAAGGCACTTCGAGGCGACCAAGGGCTACGAGCGCTACGCCGACATGAGCAGGCACCTGAATGCCATCGGGGAGGACAAGGCCGTAGAGGACTACATCGCTCTGATGCCTTGGGGCACGCCGCAGCAGGTCCTTGAAAAGTTCGAGAAGATGAAAGCACTGACCGACATGCAGGGCATCATGCCCAACTTTTTCTTCGGTGGAATGCCCTATGAGGAAGCCGAGCGCAACATCAAGTGCTTCATCCAGCGCTGTTTGCCTGAGTTGAAAAGCTGGCCGTCGGCCACCCTCGACGAGCCGAAGGAATTGGCGCTCGCCGAAGCCTAGCGAAGCCTTCTCAATTCGGTTTAAGGTACAGCACCGCCAGCGGCGGCAACCGCAACTGGATCGAGTAAGGCCGGTCATTCCAGGGAACTGGCTGAGCGTTGACGCCGCCGTCGTTTCCCACGTCGCTGCCCTCGTAAAACCGGGAATCCGTATTCAAAATCTCTCGATAGTATCCTGGACGCGGGACGCCGACCCGGTACGCGGGCCGCGTCACCGGGGTGAAATTGCAGACGGCCACAATCAGGTTCTCGGGGTCCTTCGCGCGCCTGAGGAACGTCAGAACGCTCGCGGCCGCGTCGTTGGGATTGATCCACTCGAAGCCTGCCCACTCGAAATCGACTTCGTGCAGCGCGCGTTCGCGGACGTGCAGTCGGTTCAAGTCACCGGTTAATCGCTGAATGCCCCGATGCGGCGGAGAGTTTTCAAGACCCCAATCGATCGTTCCCTCCTCCCAGAACTCGCCGCGCTGGGCCAGCTCGCAGCCCATGAAGAGCAGCTTCTTGCCGGGGTGGGCGTGCAGGTAGGCGAGGAACAGCCGTAGGTTCGCAAACTTCTGCCAATCGTCACCGGGCATCTTCTCGATCAGGGCCCTTTTCCCGTGTACGACTTCGTCGTGCGAGATCGGCAGAATGAAGTTTTCATGGAAGGCGTACAGCATCGAAAAAGTCAGCTCGTTGTGGTGGTGTTGGCGGTGAATCGGATCGTACGCTATATACCGGAGCGTGTCGTTCATCCATCCCATATTCCATTTCAGATCGAAACCGAGTCCTCCGATATAGGTCGGGCGCGAAACGGCTGGCCACGATGTCGATTCTTCTGCGATCATCAGCGCGCCTGGACGCCGCGTGTGCAGAACTTCGCTCAGCCGCCGCAGAAATGCAATGGCTTCGAGATTTTCGCGTCCGCCGTGAATATTCGGAATCCATTCGCCTTCTTTTCGGGAATAGTCCAGGTAAAGCATCGAGGCCACAGCATCCACCCGCAGCCCGTCCACGTGGTACTTCTCGATCCAAAACAGCGCGTTCGACAGTAGAAAATTCTGCACTTCGTTGCGACCGTAGTTGAACACCAGCGTTCCCCAATCCGGATGCGCCCCGCGCCGTGGGTCCTCGTGCTCATACAGGTGCGTCCCGTCGAAGAACGACAGACCGTGCCCATCGCGCGGAAAATGTGCGGGCGTCCAGTCCAAAATCACACCGATTCCTTGCTGATGACAACGGTCAACGAAGTTCATGAAATCGCGGGGCGTTCCGTACCGGCTGGTGACGGCATAGTAGCCGACCGTCTGGTATCCCCAGGACCGATCGAGCGGGTGCTCGGTGATGGGCATCAACTCGATGTGCGTGTAACCTAGCTCCTTCACGTATGGGATCAACTGATCGGCCAATTCACGATAGCTGAGCCAGCGATGATCGGGAGTTCGCCGCCACGACCCTACGTGAACCTCGTAAATCGACATCGGTGCGTGCAGCCAGTCTCGCCTCTCTCGTGCCGTGATCCACTCCGAGTCGTTCCATCGGTAACCATCGATGTTGCAGACCACCGACGCGCTCTTCGGCCGCATCTCCGCGGCGAATCCGTACGGGTCGGACTTCAACCCGAGACGGTCCCCCCCACGGGATAGGATTTCGAATTTGTACAGCGAGCCTTCGCCCAGTCCCGGGAGGAAAATCTCCCAGACTCCGGTTAAGCCGCGGCTACGCATCGGGTAGGTGCGTCCATCCCACAGGTTAAAGTCTCCGACTACGCTCACGCGTCTCGCGTTCGGAGCCCAGACGCCGAAGTGGACGCCGCGCACGCCTCTAACTTCCCGCATGTGGGCGCCTAATTTTTCGTAGTTTTCCAGTTGGGTTCCTTCCCCCATCAGGTACAGGTCGTATTCGTTGAGCACGGGAGGGAACGCGTAGGGATCATAGGTTTCAAGCTGACTTCCATCGCCAAAATGAAAGCGCAAGCGATACGCGGCCGGTTCCACGGCGTGCTGGGCCTCGGAACCGGAGGCGCCGCGTGGAAGCACGGTCTCAAACAGGCCGTCAGGGTGGATTCGCGCCGCGCCGTATACCTGCCCGCTCGCGCCCCATACAACGTCCAGTCCGGTCGCGCCGGAACGAAAGGCTCGGATGGCCAGGTATGGTTGGCCTTCCCGGTTGATCCAATGCGGTCCTAGGATCTGAAATGGGTCGGAGTGTTTGCCGCTAGCTATCTGTTCGATTTCTTCTTGAAAGCTGATGCCCTTGCCGTCTGTCGAAACCTGTTCGGCTCTTTGCATGACATGGCCCCGGACCGATTACGGTCATCCACAATCCATCTTACTCAACTCGAATCCTCTTGCAAAATCATGGGCACGCCGCATCGGTTCATCTGATTCACGTTGCTCCTGTTCTCTTTCAGAGCTACCATGCGTCACGCTCCTAATGCCTCGCCAATGAGTGCAAAGTGAAGAAACAGCTTCGGGTGAACAGATACCTCGTTCTGGCCTGCATCGTCGGATCCGTTTTGGCAGGTTCGGTTCCAGAGGCTAGAGGGCAGGATCACTGGGTGGCCACCTGGGCTGCGGCGCCGCAATCCCCTCGCTTGGTGTTTCCGCGATTTCCGACGCCTCCGCCATCAGCTTCCGCCCAGCCTAGTCCGCCCCCGTCGTTTCCCCCCCCGCCAACCATCAACAACCAGACGGTGCGCATGATCGTGCGCACCAGCATCGGCGGACACCGCTTGCGCGTGCAACTGTCGAACGCGTTCGGGACCAGCGCACTTCTGGTGGGCGGGGCGCACGTCGCGCTGCGTGACAACCAATCGGCCATCGTGCCGGGTTCGGATCGGCCCCTGAGCTTCAGTGGAAAACCGTCGTTCACCATTCCACCCGGTGCCGAACTTCTCACCGACCCCGTAGGTTTGGAAGTTCCCAAATTGGGGGATTTGGTCATCAGCCTTTACATCCCCGGCGAAGCGGGCACGCCCACCGTGCATCTGACGGCTCTGCACACCACCTACCTTTCGCAGCCGGGTGATTGGACAGGCGCAACGACGATCAACGATCCAAAGACTGTGCAACTCTGGTACTGGATTTCTGCGGTGGACGTAGAGGCGCCGGCCAAGGCTGGCCTCCTCGTCGCCTTCGGTGATTCGATCACCGACGGAGCAACGTCCACGCCTGACATGGACCGCAGTTGGCCCAGCCAGTTGGCCGAGCGTCTGGCCGGAAACAAAGCAACGGCTGACGTCGCGGTTATCAACGAGGGCATTTCCGGCAACCGCTTGCTCAACGATGGCGCAGGCGTCTCCGCCTTGGCGCGATTCGATCGCGATGTGATCAGCCAGCCCGGCGTGAAATGGCTCATCGTGCTGGAGGGCATCAACGACATCGGCTTCGGTAGCCGTCCCGGCGCGCAGCCTCCCGAGACCGTGACGGCCGACGACTTGATCGCGGCGCACAAGCAAATCATCGAACGGGCTCATCTGCACGGGATTCGGGTCATCGGAGCTACCTTGACACCGTATCTGGGTGCCGTTTATGCCACCGAGCACGGAGAATCGATACGCGAGGCCGTCAACCAGTGGATTCGCACGAGCCGAGCATACGATGCCGTCATCGACTTTGACGCCGCCATCGAAGACCCCGCCAATCCCAAGCAGATCCGTCCTGCCTATAACATTCGTGACCACCTGCACCCCAACGATGAAGGCTATAGCGCCATGGCCGCAGCTGTGGATCTCTCCATTTTCTCGGCCAAGGCCAAGCCGTGACGCATCAAGATTCGGCGGACTTGTTTTGAATCGCTGACACCAACGATCGCTTGACACGCGAAGGGCTGCCCCTAAGATGGTTGCGTGCGAACCAGAGACACCCATGGTTCGATGCCAAGTGGGCGGGAGGTTGAAAGCAAGCCAATGATGCAAGACTGGGCTCATTGGGCCATCGACACGGCCACTGATCGCGGCGCTTCCTACGCCGACGTTCGTGTGATGGACATTCGTCGCCGCGACATCTCCGTGAAAAATGGCGAGGTTGGGACGCTCGCCGAATCCGAGTCGTTAGGCATTGGCATCCGGGTGATTGCGAACGGTGCGTGGGGATTTGCCTCGACCGATCGCCTGACGCGCGACGGTGTCGAGGTCTGCGCCCGAGAAGCGGTTGCCATTGCGAAAGCCTCGGCGCTCGCCAAACGTGAGAACGTCGCTTTGGCGCCCGAAGAAACGTACGTCGATACTTGGCAGAACCCATTCCTCAAAGATCCTTTCCGCATCCCCGTCGAGCGGCAGATCGATCTACTGCTGGCTGCCGACAGGGAAATGCGCCGCGTCAAAGGAATCACGCTGGCCGAAGGATCGATGTCTTTTCAATCGATCGAGCAGCTTTTTGCCTCGAGCACCGGCTCCTTGATTCATCAGAACAAGATGCAGTCCGGGGCAGGCATCGTCGCCACGAGCTTCGCCGGCAGCGAAATCCAGAAACGCTCCTACCCCAACAGTTTCGGCGGCCAGCATATGCTGAAGGGCTACGAGCTGGTCGAGTCTCTCGACCTGGTCGGGAATGCGCCGCGCGTCGCCGAGGAATCGGTCGCGCTGCATTCTGCCACCCCCTGCCCGGAGGGGCAGAAAACCATCATCCTCGGGGCCTCGCAGCTCGGCCTGCAGATTCACGAATCGATCGGCCATCCCATCGAGCTCGATCGCGTGCTCGGGATGGAGGCCAATTTTGCCGGAACGAGCTTCCTCACCTTAGACAAGTTGCGAAAGCTTAAGTATGGCTCCGATATCGTCAACGTTGTGGCCGATGCCCGTCTGGATCACGGTCCCGGGCTGGGCACGTTTGCCTACGACGACGAGGGCGTCCCGGCGCAGTGCACACCGATCATCATCGATGGTCTGTTCACCGGCTATCTGTCCAGCCGCGAAACGGCTCGGGCGATTGGCGAAAAGCGCTCGGGTGGAACGGTGCGCTGCGAAAGCTGGAACCGCCTGCCGATGATTCGCATGACCAACATCAGCATCCATCCCGGCACTTGGAAATACGATGATCTGATCGCAGACACCGACGACGCGATTTTGATGGAGACGAATCGCTCGTGGTCGATTGACGACAAACGATATCTGTTCCAATTCTCGACCGAAATCGGTTGGGAAATCAAAAGCGGCAAAATCGGCCGCATGATCAAGAATCCGAGTTACAGCGGCATTACCACGGAGTTCTGGAACAGCTGCGACGCCATTTGCTCGCGCGAGCACTGGACGCTCTGGGGCACCCCCAACTGCGGCAAGGGGCAACCGCAACAGACCATGGGTACCGGCCACGGCGCGTCGCCCGCGCGCTTCCGCGATGTTCGTGTCGGCGTAGCTTTCTCAAAATGAAAAAAGCAAAACCCATTTTGTCGGCTGCCGAACTCAAACGCATCGCCGAGCGTGTGCTCAAGCTCAGTGACGCGGACGAAACCGAGGTGGAAGTGGATGCCACCACCGACGCGCTGACGCGTTTCGCTAACAACGCCATTCATCAGAACGTCGCGGAGAAAATCTGCAGCATATCGGTCCGCGCCGTAGTCGACGGCCGTACCGCCCGCGCGACCACAAACAAGACCGATGATGCATCGCTCGGGCGAGCGGTGGCCTCGGCCATCAACCTCGCGCGCAACGAGCCCGCCAATCCTGACCTGTTGCCCATGCTGCGATCCCAGAAATATCGGAAAGTCGCACGCTTCTTTCCGGCCACGGCCAATACCACACCCGAGGATCGCGCCCGCGCTGTCGCGCGCGTCTGTAAAATCGCCGAGAAGGCCCAGCAAACTGCAGCTGGGATTTTTTCGAGCGGCGAGTCTGAATCGGTGATCGCCAATTCCAAGGGGTTGTTTGCGGCGCACCGGCAGACCCGCGCAGAGTTTTCGGTCACCATGCTGGAAAAGAGCTCCTCGGGTTGGGCTAAGGCGAATTCGCCGGATATCGGTACGATCCAACCCGAGGAGCTGGCCGTAAGCGCCAGCCAGAAGGCAGCCGCCTCGCGCGAGCCTCGTGAGATCGAACCGGGTCACTACGCGACAATCCTTCCGCCGGCCGCTGTGCTCGACTTGGTCGGCTTCCTTTTCTATGATTTTGCAGGGACGGCAGTGCTCGACAAGCGCTCCTGCTTTACCGGTCGGATCGGTAAACGAGTCCTTGGTCGGAATATCACACTCTGGGACGATGCCTATCACCCGC
This sequence comes from Candidatus Acidiferrales bacterium, assembly GCA_035622155.1. Taxonomy (GTDB): domain Bacteria; phylum Acidobacteriota; class Terriglobia; order Acidiferrales; family UBA7541; genus Palsa-295. Next base: position 30,842 of record DASPVW010000030.1, on the reverse strand, counting down.
TGCAGAGTGGCCCCGCCTACGACGGCGAAGGCTTGCCAAGGCAAAAAGTCCTGCTCGTTGATCGCGGTATCGTGAAGAACCTGGTGTATGCACGCACCACCGCCAGGACGATGAAGGCACGGTCGACTGGACACGGCTTTCCACTGCCGAACGAATACGGCGAAGCGCCGATGAATCTGGTTTTTGAGGGCGGCGAGAAGTCCATCGACGATATGGTTCGCGCGACCGAACGCGGCATTCTCGTCACCCGCCTTTGGTACATCCGTGAAGTCGATCCCTACGAGAAAATTCTTACTGGTATGACGCGGGACGGCACGTTCCTGATAGAAAACGGCCGCATCGGCTGCGGCATTCGCAATTTCCGCTTCAATCAGAGCATGATCGAGATGTTATCGAACGTGGAAATGCTCGGGCCCGCCGTGCGAGCCGCCGGCGAGGAATCTTTCGAGATGGTCGTGCCTGCCATGAAAGTCGCCGATTTCCACTTCAGCGAAGTCACGAAGTTCTGAGTTGCTAATCGATGAATTGAAGACTCGAAATCGCCCGCGAAATGACGTTTTCCTGAAGTTGGACGAGATCGTTGTCTGCCCGGGTCATGCCGAAAATCGTGTAGAGTTTCGCGCCGCGAGCAATTAAAACGACCACGCCAGACCAGTCGTGTTGCTCTACGCTGCCTCGGAAGTGATGCTCCACGGCGGTTTCCCCGGAAACAGTAATGTGCTCCTCGCTGAGCGGGCGGAAATTCTCCATCAGGTTACGCAGGCGATGTTCGGTTGCGTCCATATCTGCGGCGAGCGATTTGCCAGCCGGCTCCTGCCCGATCAGCAGGTAGGTCGTGTCGTCGGGCGTCCCCATCGCCGTGATCGCGCCGGGCAAAACGGCCGGTGCCGATGCGATCACATCCCAATCCGGTGGCTTGAACATTCGGAAGCGGTAAGTCTCGTTGGTGTACGTGTTCCCGCTGACCTGCTCACGCACGGGCTCGGGTGCAGGCGGCTTCGCGGGGTGAGGGCTTTCGGCAGGGGCCGGCGACGGACTCGTAGCGGGTGGCGACCCATTTTTCGCAACGGCCGACACCTCAGCCGGAGGCGCCGGCGCGGAAACTGTCGGCGGGGACTTGCTTACCGGAGCCGTCGGCGGAGCCACCGTTGCGGGTGTGGACTCTGGTTTAGGTTTTGCCACTGACGCTGTTTTCGCATCGGCGGCCGCGGGAGGCTTGTCGGCCGGGGTCTTCGCCGCCTCCCCCATGCCGATGGAGACGACTTGATCTTTTTCGATGAGCGCGAAGCCGTAGCTGGTCTTCACGCGGAAAGAGCTGTCCTCGAAACCGACAATTGTTCCCGAAATTCTCGTGCCGTCTTTCAGCTTCAAGTCGTCGGCGTGTGCGGCGCTGGCGATCGCACAAGCCAGAACCGAGCCCAACAACGCGTACCCTGGGAAGTGAACGAGCGGCTTCATGATTGGAGTATCGCGCCGACACAGGAACCCCGCAAGGCCTCGAGCGCATCTGTTGCTCGTTCAGTCAGCGCCGGGGCTTGGTGGTTGGCCGCGAGATCGGCTGGGGTCGAGGCTTGTCTGCTTTCCCGGCACGCTCCGGATTCGAGATCGGTTCCAGAGTGGCAAGCTTACGTTGTAAGCCGCGAAACTCCTCTTCCAACGCACCAAGCTCGTGATCAGCGCCGTCGAGCTGGCCCGAACGGCCGATTAGCTGGAGGTTGCGCGCGGCCTGGACGGCACGATCCGCTCCGAACAGACCGAGCGCACCCTTCAGTGCGTGAGCTGCCGAAGCAATCCCTTCGCCATCGTTTTTCTCAAGCGCGCGACGCAGCGCGGAAAGCCGTTTCGGTGCATCGGAGAGAAGGTTGCTGACTAGTGATCTGAGCAGGTTTTTGTTGCCACCAGTGGCGCGCTCGAGCCGCGCAGCTAGATCGGCGCAAGATTCCAAGTCCATAGGGGCCGGTTCTGACGCCGAACCGGTTTCGGCCGGCCGGCGCGACAGCACCGCCAGCATCGCCAGGACTTCTGGCATGCGGATCGGCTTGGGCATAAAGGCGTCCATACCTGCATCCAGACACCGACGCTCATCCGATTCGGCCGTGTTCCCGGACATGCCGATGATGATGGGGCGCTTTCCGTGGCCGTATTTCCTTCGACGGATCGCGCGTGTTGTATCGAGGCCATTGACCAAAGGCATTTCTTCGTCCATGAACACAACTTCATAGGCATTGTTTTCCAGAGCATCGAGCGCCTCGCGGCCGTTCGAAACTCCGGCAACCATATGTCCGCCGTGGCGAAGAAGCTCGATCAGGAGCTCGCGACTTTCGGCAACGTCTTCGGCGACAAGAATGCGCATCGGTCAAACGGCCCGCCGCAGAAGCCAAGCAACGCGACGGGCACTCTAACAGAATCCTCATGCGATGCCGTGGCCGCAACCATTTTGTGGGCAGGTGCGTTCGAGCGGTTACCACAGGGCGGAAGCCTAGCGATCGAGGAAGGCGCGAAGGCGCGCGTGGCCTGCGCGGCTTACCGGAAGCTGCGCACCCGTGCTCAGCACGGCGACATAGCTGTCTTTGCCATAGGGTTCGATCTTGGTAACACGCTCAAGATTCACGAGATAGGAGCGATGAATACGCAAGAACCGCGATGGGTCAAGCGATGCTTCCAGGCTTGAAATGGTCTGCTGCTTTAAGTGCTTTTTGCCCTGCGAAGCAAGCGCCACATAGTCGTCCTGCGCCTCCGCATAGTCGAGCTTCGCTACGGGAACAATAAAGACGCTCGCGCCATCCCGCACGGGAATTCGATCGAGGTACTGTTGAGGTGGGCGCGCGGCGGCTGCCAGCTCCATCGCTTGGACCGGCGGGGGCGGCAGTTGGCCTGACAGCCTTTGTTTGGCACGCTCGAGCGCCGCCTCAAATCGGGAAGTGCCGATGGGCTTCAGTAGGTAATCCACGGCGTGAACTTCAAACGCACGGATCGCAAAAGTATCGTACGCAGTGACGAAGATGACGGCTGGTCCCGGGCCGATCAGCTCGAGCACCTCGAAGCCGTCGAGCTTCGGCATCTGGATATCCAGAAACACGAGATCGGGCTTCCGCTCGGCCACCGATTTCACGGCTTCAAATCCGTTGGCGCATTCGGCCACGATTTCAATCTCGGAGTGCGAGGACAGAAATTCCCGCAGAACCTGGCGGGCCAGATCCTCGTCGTCCACAATCAGGGTGCGAATTCGGCGTCCTTCGCCAGTGGTCACGAAGTCTTCTCCTGAGGAAGGCGGCCGTCTTCCGCCTGGGCCGGGACGCTGATAGCGACGCGAAAGCGGTCGCCGATAGACGTCGCAAGAAAACTCGCGTGTCCCGGGTAGCGAGCCTCGAGGCGCTGGCGGACGTTGACTAGACCTACGCCGTTTCTCTGGCGGCGCGGCGCCTCGGGATCAAATTGGTTTTCGATCGCAATCTCCAGCAGTCCGTTGCGCCGCTCGACAGCCAGGCGAATCCAGCCACCCTCGACGAGATTTGCAACACCGTGCACGACAGCATTTTCGACCAGCGGCTGCAGCAACAGCGGGGGAACCTCGGCGTCGAGGGCAGAGGGATCGATCGCCTCTTCCATGCGCAGCCTGTCGCCATAGCGAATCTTCTCGACTGCCAGAAACGCGTGAACGAGCGACATCTCTTCGGCCAGAGGAATGGAGGGCTTTTCGCCGAGACCCAGCGTGCGACGCAAGAAGTCACCAAGGAGGATGCACATCTCGCGTGCTCTCGCCGGGTCGGAAGCCGTCAGCGCGCTGATCGAGTTGAGACTGTTGAACAGAAAATGAGGGTTCACTTGTGCTTTTAGCGCTCGCAGTTCCGCGTCGCGCGCGAGCAGGCTGGCCTGCATCACACGTGCTTCGGCTTGGCGCGAAGCCTCGACGGCAAGCAGGACGTAGTGAAAGCCGACGGCTAACAGATAGAGCAGAACGCCCGTGCCGAACAGCAAAGGAAGATCTTCCGAAAGCCGCGAGTCGATTCCGCGAAACTCGCTGGAACCTGAAAGCATCCGGCCCAGCGATCTCGCGACGAGCACCCAGAGAGCGCTGGCAACGACAGCTCCGATCACATGCGTGAACAGAAAGCGCGGCACGCTCGATCGGTCCAGTGGCGTGGCCAGACACGGATACCAGGCCGCAAGGCACACGAACGCATACAACAAGCAGAGCGGGAACGCCACGGCTCCGGCTTGCCACCAGGTGAGCCCGCCGGGCACGGCGAGCAGATACGTGAGCATGGCCGCCAGAGGGATCCAGCCGAAAAGATAAAAAACGAGCCGTCGGAGCTGGGTCAGAATCGGGTGCATGGAAAAACTCAATTCTTGAGGGTCAGACCTCCAAAGATCGAGACTCCTTTGACAATGAGTCTCTTAGCGGGAGCCGCCGGCCCAGCCGTTTGAGTGGCGTCCTGGTTCTGCGCTAGGGGATGGCTGGTGCGATCGCCGGTCCCGCCAAAGATCCCGACGCTATCCACGATCACTTCCCAAGTCGTTGGAACGCGGATTTCGCCGCCACCGAATATCGTGACGACTTCAATCACGATTTGACTCCCTTGAAAATCGGCTTGCGTTAGGTCAACCTCAAATCCGCCAAAGATCGCGACGATTTCTCCGCCCATGAAATTCTTGGAAAGAATGCGCCGCCGACCCCCCCAGAACACGTTGACATCGTTCAGCCGGGGCTCTGAAGAGTTGTACCAATTCGATCCGGGCTGCCAGTGAGAGTGCGACCACTTGTCATTGAGCCTGTCCATCCGTCGCTGAAACCTTCTCCAGGATTCCTCCTGTCGCCACGAACTCGCATCCCAGCCTGGGGTCCAGTTCGCTTGGGACCCCGGGGCCCCAGGAGCATTCGGCGGCGGTGATGGCGGAGTTTGGGAAGACGTAAAGGGCGGCGGAGGCGGACCTGGTTCGCTGCCCGGCGCGTTGGGATTGGGCGGGCCGGACGGTGGAGGAGGCGGCGAATAATATCCAAACGCACCCCGGTTCTCATAGCGGCGCAGCACCAACAGCACGCCAATGCAAATCAGCAAGACAGGCCAAATCGTCCCGAGGCGAACTCGGCTTAGGCCCAGTTCCTCTAGTTGAAAGGAGATTCCCAGCAGAGTCAGGAACCCACCCCAAAAGCGGCCGACCATATCGTGGCAGGTAACGAGTCTATTCACCCCGAAGTAGATGAGAATCAGCGGCCAGAACAGAAAGATCTTGCCGGCATCGGTGAACCCAAGTTGGTCGAGCAGCAGGACAAGGCCCAGCAGCAGAATGATGACGCCGACGACAAAATGACGATTTGAGTGTAACGGGTCACTCACCGCGCTTCACTCCTGAACCTTCCGACGCGGCACGACCTGTCGGCTGCAACGCCAGCAGAATAGCCAACCCGAAGCCCACTAGCAGCAACGGCCAGAAGTGAAGGACTCCTTCGACGCCAATCGCATTCAGCCGAAGGACGATCGCATTCCAAATGTTCATGGCGATGATGTGGATAAGCCAATAGCTGGTCACGTTCAGTTGCGTGACGATGAACTCGCCTAATTGAAACACAAGTCCGACAAAAATCAGAAGTCCGGCCGCGATGAAGGCAGCCGTCCTGGATACGAAGGGCGCGGGCCGCGTGTCGGTCATTGCCATCTCCTCTCGCCTGACCTCATGCTGAACACGGCAAAGCTAACGGAGTTGGACACCGACGTCGTGAACTATTCGGCAAACGGCAGCTGGCAACCGGTGAATAGCGGGTGACGGGGGCCTGCTACGAGGTCAGCCGTGGGGGCGAAGGCCGGTGATTCGGCCTACAGAGCCATTCCCAGCCACAGGATGCCGGCCAGAAGGCAGACAAGAAACAGAACCACACGCCCATACCTGCGACGCGAGGCCAGTACGATGATTCCCATCATCGCGAGTAGGAAGCCAAGCTCGATCCAAAAGCGCCAGGAAACGACACCCTCGGCCCATTGGGCGGTCTGGTCCCGAAGCCAAACTGAAGCGAACGAAGCGGTCGCTGCCAGCGAAACTGCCGTGACTCCCCCCAACGCGAAGCCCTTTGCCCAGCTGGGAACCACCCATCCTTTGACCGAATCGCGCCAATCGAGCCAGGTCTGCCCAACGACGAGGCCTACGACAATTAAAACGAACAGCGCCACCGCGCCTCCCAATCCTCGGTCAGTTCAGCCTGCGCAATCCTGTGTGCAACTCGCCAGAATCAATCTAAATAGGGCAATTGCCCTACCAAAACCGGGCCTGATACAGAGCAAGGCTCGGCAGTTTCTATCTCCAATGCTCGCAAAGAGATGGTGATTCACGGCGCTGCCGTTCGCAGGGAAACGGCCTGCGAGTTTCGCCCATATCGACGGCGGAGTGAAAATTAAGCGCCGATCGCCGGCACCCGGAAGAAGCGACTTGCACACTGTTTCGCATGAGTTCTAGTACCGATTTGCAGCCGTTGTCATCCTCACAACTGCAAGCGAAGAGGCCCGGCAAGGCGCGCACACGAGTGGTAGGATAGCTCGACCCATGCGATCTCCTTGGATCATCGCGCACCGAGGCGCCTCCGGTCACGCACCGGAGAATACTCTTGCCGCTTTCGAGCGGGCCGTGGGGCTGGGAGCCAAATTCATCGAGACCGACCTACAGTTGACCCGCGATGCGAAATTCGTTGCCATTCACGACACCTATTTGGATCGTACGACCAATGGGCACGGGGCGGTCCAAGAACGCACCCTGGCCGAGCTTCGCCAGCTCGACGCGGGGAAGTGGTTTGACCGCGAGTTCATGGATCAGAGAATTCCGACACTTGACGAAGTCCTGGAGTTTGCGCGCGAGCGGGACGTCGTCTTTTATCTGGAGATCAAATCTAGCGTGGCCTGGGGCATGCATCACACTCTGGTGGGGATGCTGGGGACGGCTGAAAACGCGGCGCGGACGATCGTCATTTCGTTCGATCCTACGACGCTAGACTCGGTGCGGCGGCTCGAGCCCGCGGTGATGATCGGCCTGCTGGTCGACAATGTGAAGTGCGACCCGGTCAAGGCCGCGCTGGATGTGGGGGCGCGCCAGCTATGTCCGCATGTCGGTCTAGTGACGCCGGAACTGGTCGAGCGAGCGCACCGCGCTGATCTGCATGTCGTGACCTGGACGGTAAACGACGCGGACAAGATGCGGGCGGTGATCGACGCGGGCGTTGACGGCATTATGACCGACCTGCCCGATCGCCTGCGAGCCCTTATCGAAGACAGCCTGTCGAACCTTTCCTTGAAGTGAATCAGGTGCTGCGTAGGGCTCCCGTCAAGTCCCCGAACAAGCTAGCGAATTGTGCGACGGAAAGCTGCTCGGCCCGGGTGTCGGCGCCCAGTTCGCACGCGGCAAGCCCGGCGCGAATAAGATCTTCTGAAAACCTGGCACGAAGATTGTTCCGCAGAGTTTTTCTCTTCTGACTGAAGCACAGTTGCACGAATTTCAGGAAGCGCCGTTCATCGGTGACGTCAACAGAGGCACCAGCGCCTGGCAGAAACATGCTGACGAGGGCGGACCTGACCCGCGGAGGTGGACGAAAGGCACCCGGAGGGATCCCCATCACGATCTCGGGACGGGTGTAGAACTGGCAGATGGCCGACAGATATCCGTACGCGCGCCGACTCGGAGAGGCGACGATCCTCTGGGCCACTTCCCACTGGACAACGATGTGAATGGACATGATCTGTTGTGCGAAGGCGAACAGGTGGCGGAGAATCGGCGACGTGATGTAGTAGGGCAGGTTGCCGTACACGCGAAATTGGTCGCGAGCAAACGTCGTGGGATCCAGCTTCAATATATCCCCGACAACGATCTCGACCTCAGGAAATTGAGCGGGCTCTAAACAGAGTCGATTCCGCAAACCCGCCGCCAAACGCGCATCCTTCTCGACGGCGATGACGCGCCCTTCGGTCGCAGCCAATAACTGCGTCATCTCGCCGTGGCCCGCGCCGATTTCGATCCAGGTTTCGGTCCTGCGGCGCGGAAGCGACTGGAAAATTCGGTTCCGCCATCCCTGATCTACCAGAAAGTGCTGCCCTAAGTATTGCCGCGCCATGGTGAGCCGAGTGTAGCAAGTTTGCGAAGGCGCTTGCACAGTGCGTCCCGCGTAGAAGGAGACAGGGGATTGTCTTGACGACCCACCGACCGTCGGCTACGTTTTATGACAGCTTGCGGCCAATGAAAATCTTCTTTGTAGCCTCGGAAGGCGTTCCTTATTCGAAGACCGGCGGCCTTGCCGATGTGATCGGCGGCCTGCCGCGGGCCCTCAGCGCTTTGGGGCACGAGGTGATGGTGCTCCTACCACGGTATCGCGGGACCAAGACCAAGTCCGTGCTGGCCTCGAGTGTTACGATCTCGCTCGACTCCGAGCTGCGCTTTCCAGCAATCGTCGAGGGGATGCCGGTCGCAGGGGTCAGACATCTATTTGTGGACGATCCGGAGTTTTTCGACCGCCCGCAGTTTTACGGGGATAGCAACGGCGATTATGCGGACAATGCGGAACGATTCGCCGAGTTCTCGCGAGCTGCCATTGAATGCATGAAGCGAATTTGGCTGCCGGACGTCGTTCATTGCCACGACTGGCAGACAGCTCTCGTGCCGGTGCTGCTGCGCGGCCCGTACGGCAAAGATCCAGCCGTGCGATCGTTGCCGGTGGTCCTCACGATTCACAATCTTGCTTATCAAGGGGTATTTTCGGCGACGGTGTTGCGCCGGATTGGGCTTCCTGACAGTCTTTTCAGGGTCGATGCCCTCGAGTTTTACGGCAATGTGAACTTTCTAAAAGGCGGATTGATTTTTGCGGACTATTTAACCACCGTGAGTCGGCGCTACGCCAGAGAGATTCAGACACCGGAATTTGGGGCAGGACTGGAGGGCGTAATCCGCGATCGCGCCGACCGACTCGTAGGAATTTTGAATGGAGTCGACTACGGAACTTGGAGCCCGGAAAGCGACACGCTGATCGCGCAGAATTATTCCATCCATAATCTCACGGGGAAAGCGACGTGCAAGAAGGACTTGCTGGCATCGTTTGGGTTGCCCCCGGGGAGTGTGAGCCGACCGCTCATCGGGATCGTGTCCCGTTTCGTTGATCAAAAGGGCTTCGATCTCGTTGCGGAAATCGCCGATCCGTTGATGAAGGAGGATCTCACCATCATCGTCCTGGGAAGCGGCGCACCGGAATACGAACAGCTGTTCATAAAGCTGGCGCAAAAATATCCTGCACGGGTTGGCGTTAAAATCGGGTACGATAACCACCTCGCACATAAAATCGAGGCTGGGGCGGACATGTTCCTGATGCCGTCCCGCTTCGAACCTTGCGGGCTCAATCAGATCTATAGCCTGCGGTATGGCACCGTGCCGATCGTTCGAGCTACCGGGGGGCTTGACGACACGGTTCAACGGTTCGTCGCGCGGACCCAGCAGGGGACAGGATTCAAGTTCGAAAGCTACCAGGGAGCTTCGTTGCTGGAATGCATTCGAATGGCACTGAAGGTTTTTCGTGACGAAAGCGCCTGGCGGATGCTGCAGCTGAACGGCATGAACAAGGACTTTTCGTGGAAGACTTCGGCGGCCTCCTATGTCACTCTATACGAAGCGGCTAAGCGGTCCCGAATCCCTAGAGTCGTTGGATCATCTAAATGAGTGCGCGGTGAACGGCTTAGAGGCCGGGTGCCACGCAAAGAGGAAATCATGTCAGATACCATTCAGGCCGTAAGCGACGCCAGCTTTCAGGCAGATGTGATCGAGGCCAGCAAAACACAGCCCGTGATGGTGGATTTCTGGGCTGACTGGTGCCGTCCGTGTCATATGCTGACGCCGACGGTCGAGGAAATCGCGCGGGAGCACGCGGGCAAGGTTAAGGTTGTCAAGCTGAACGTGGATGAGAATATGAATGTCCCCGGAAAATTCAGCATCCGGGGAATCCCGACGCTGCTTGTGTTCAAGGGCGGGCAGGTGGCCGACCAGATCGTCGGCGCCGTGCCCAAAGAGCAGATCGTCAAGATCCTCGAGCGCCACATCTCCTAGGCGCGGACTTTCTCCCCAACAGGACCATGAAGCTTACGAGCCAGGCGGAGCCATCCTGGAGCGGACTATGACGCGAAATCGCGAACGAGAGTTGCGCCGCTGCCATTGGGCCAAGGGCCCTCGCATGGTTGAATACCACGACCACGAGTGGGGCGTGCCGCTCCACGACGATCGTAAGCTGTTCGAACTGCTAATCTTGGAGGGCGCACAAGCGGGTCTGAGCTGGGAGACAATTCTGAACAAGCGCGAAAACTACCGCCGCGTGTTCGACCGCTTCGATCCCGTGAAGATCTCCCGATATAAAGGGCGGAAGGTCCGCGCGCTTCTGCGCGATTCAGGAATAGTCCGCAATCGCCTGAAAATCGCTGCGACCATTACCAACGCGCATGCTTTTCTCGCGCTCCGGAAGGAATTTGGCACTTTCGATCACTATGTTTGGGGATTTGTGGATAGGAAGTCCAGAGTCAACCACCGGCGTGGGCCGCGAAGTGTCCCCGTGCGTACGGCGGAATCCGACGCGCTGAGCAGAGATTTAAAGAAGCGTGGTTTCCGATTTGTAGGCACAAGGATTTGCTACGCTTTCATGCAGGCGGCCGGCCTAATGAACGACCACACCCTGGTTTGCTTTCGTCGCAAAGAACTGCTTTCGAGGTCCTAATTCGGCTCGTCTCTGTTGACAGGGGGCCGCATGAGTCGTGCAGCCGCCGCGGTTACCTATTGACAACCGCGTGGTGAGCGGCCATCTTAGTTGGCTTTACCCACAAGGAGAAGCATTGGCTTACTACGGGCGCGTCCGCAAACGGAGAACAGGGTGAAAGTGCGCGTCTGCTTCCACGACAAGTGTTTCGATGGAGCATGTTCGGCAGCCATCTTCTCGCGCTTTTATCGCGAACGCATTAATCCCAATGCCAGTTTTGCTTATACGGGCATGACGCACAAGGTGTCGCAGCCATTTGAGGATGGCATTTTCGACGGCGACGAAAACGCGATTGTCGACTTCAAGTACTCCAGCTCGCCTCAGTTGACATGGTGGTTCGACCACCACCAGAGTGCCTTCCTGAAACCGGAAGACGCGGAACACTTTCGCCACGACCACTCCGGAAAGAAGTTTTACGATCCATCGTACAAGTCCTGCACAAAGTTTCTTGCCACGATTGCGTCGGAAAAGTTTGGCTTCGATGCCAAACCGCTGGCTGAACTGATTCAGTGGGGAGACATCATCGACGGCGCGCAGTTTGCATCACCTCAGGTAGCTGTCGGACTGGACGAGCCAGCCACGCAGCTGGCACTTGTTATCGAGGCCGCTCCGGAACCGAACCTGGTCCCGATGCTGATTCCCTATCTGACGGAACTCTCGCTTGCGGAAATCATCGACCTGCCTTTCATCAAGAAGCATTTGAATCCGCTGCTCGAGAGACATCGTCATTCGATGGATCTGCTGCGCGAACGCGCAGATTTCCGCGACGGTGTCGTGTATTTCGACGTGAGCGATCTCGATTTGGAAGGCTATAACAAATTTATTCCCTACTATCTCTATCCGGACGCGCTCTATTCGGTCGGCGTGAGCGCCTCGCCTACCCGCGCTAAGGTTTCGGTGGGCACAAGCCCGTGGAGAGAGGCGTCCGCCGAGGTCAATCTTGCGACTCTGTGCGAGAAATATGGCGGAGGCGGACACGCTCGCGTCGCTGCCATCTCGCTTGGCCCGGGCGATTTGGTGCGAGCCCGTCAGGTGGCCAAGGAAATTGCCGGCACGTTGCGCCACTCCGTCGTCTCGTGTTGATCCTTCTCGTCGGGCGGTTCGCCGACAACTACTCAATCTTGGCGTATTCGGCCTTGGCTTCCTTCAAGATGGGGATGTCGGGGTCGGCGTCCTTCCAGAGGATGAGAAAGTCATGGTAGGCATCCTTGGCCTTGTCCATCTCGCCGCTCATCCGATAGGCTCGGCCGAGTCCAAGACGTGCCAGAGCCGCCAAAGGGTAGCTGCTCCAGCGAAATGCAACCAGCCTCTGGAATTCGGCGGCAGCCTGCTGTCCTTGTCCGGCCTTCAGGTAGGCTTGGCCGCGCAGGTAGATCGGGTATAGAGGTGGCTGCGTGTTCATGAACGCTTGCGGACAGGCAAATTCATACCGAGAAGTCGCCGCGAGCAGCTTTAATGCTTGCTGGCCATTTTCGCGGTTGATCGAGAGCATGGCGCGTATCGTGGGCAGCACGTAAGCCTGCACCGTTGTATCTAGCGGAAATTCCTGATTCAACTCATCGGCGATCTTCTCTGCCTCTGCTGTGTATCCTGTCCGCGCCAGGGCCATCCCGGCTAGGACCCGTACGTCGCGTCCCGGTGCCAGAATCAGGGCCGCTTGAGCTTGCCGGGAAGCCTCGTGCACGTTGCCAAATTCGGCTTCGTGCAGCGCGGCATAAGCCTGCCATAGCGCAGCGGTCTCTCTCGCACTGTTTTTTCGAGCCGATTCAACGGCCCGCTCCGAGAATTCGCGCGCTTTTCGCAGACGCCCGTTATAGGCTTCGGTGTCGGACCGCATCGTAAGCAAAATATCCTCGATACCCGGCTTGCCCATGGCCGTGTCAAAGTACCGCTGCATTCCAGCTATGTTCCCCTCGGCAACGGCCAGCACGTACATAACAGAATCCGGGAATCCGTTTTGCCACGTGCGCTGCTCGTAAACGGCCTTGGCGTCATCGAGCCGGCCTAGCGCCAGGTAGTCGGCCAACAGATAGGAGGCGATAAACTCATTCGCTGGGCTCAACCGTAGCGACTGGCGGCACGCGGTCGCCGATCGATCCCATTGACCTAGCTGATAAAGGGTTGCGCCGAGGTAGCCATACGCATCGGCATCGTTGGGATAGGCCTGGACGTACTCGGTGAACACCCCGGCAGCCTTATCGAGTTCACCCGTCGCGTTCAAGTAGTACATGCCGTCGATATAGAACCGTTCTCTCTCGCTCACGCGGTTACGTAGATCGAAAGCCTTTCGGTAATTGGGTATGGCGAGAGTGGGCTGCTCGAGATTCATGTAGCTTGCGCCCAGCGAGGCGTAAGCACGTGCAAAGCTCGGATCCAGTTCCACAGCTCGCTCGAGGTACGGCAACGCAAATTGATCGCCTTGCTCTTGTGCTGTTCGAGCTCCTTGTGTGAATGCCTGCAATGCCTCGAGAGAGGAGGTCGTGGCCTCGTCCAGTGGTTTATCGTGTTTCTCAACCGAGGTGAGGGACTCGCCCAGCTTACCCCGCAGGGTGTTGGCGACCGCGCTAAGCGCCTTCACGATCTGCTCACGGCTTTCCGCCTCTAGCTCGGCGCTGCCAAGTGAATCCCCCGTCTGGCAGTTCACCGCTTTCAGTGCAATCAGGTAGTGGCTGCCCACACTAACTATCGAACCGGTCAGTGAGGCCTTCGAGTTTGTCCGCTGGCAAATCTCCCGTGCCGTGTCCGGCGTGATCCGGTCCCCTGGTTTGCGGTTCATCAGTTTCAGAGTTTCGTTCACTTTCTGGTCCGAAAGCACGTTTAGGAAGGGCGATTGTTCCAATTGAATCGCCAGGGCTTGCTTAAGGGTGTCATCGAAGACGGGATCGCCTGTTTTGTTGTCGAAGTCGGCAACTACGATGGTGTCCTTGTCGGTGAGTTTGACCATCCTGCGCGAATGCCAGTACAGCCCACCGGTGACGCAGGCGACAAGAAGGGCTGCGACAGGTGCCGCAATCTTCCAACCACGGGTGCGCGGTTTCTCCTCCTTCACCGATTGGCTTGCCGACGTAGCTTCCCGCTCTGCCGCGGATGTCTCGGCCGCTGCGGGCATCTCGTGAGCGGCAGCGACTGCCGCGCGTCGGCTGTCCGTATCGCGTTTTAGGCGTTGCAAGTCAGTGCGGATTTCTGAGGCGTGCTGATACCGCAAATGGCGGTCCTTCTCGAGAGCCTTGTGGATGATTTCTTCCACTTGGGGGGGGAGGTCCGGATTGAGCCGCACGGGAGACACCGGTGCTCGTTCCAGAATGGAGTTGAAGATCACGCCAGAACTTTCGCCCCGGAACGGTTGGGCGCCCGTTGCCATTTCATACAGTACGACCCCAAAGGAAAACAGGTCGCTACGCGCGTCCAGATCCTTGGCACGCACCTGCTCGGGCGACATATACGCCACAGTCCCCAGGGTGCTGCCGGGACTGGTGAGCTGGGCCGATTCTACCTGCTGCGTGATGAGAGTTTCGGACTCTGCCGACACATCCTTTGGCGTACTGACCTTAGCAAGACCGAAATCAAGAATCTTCGCGTGGCCCCGGTCGGTGATGAAAATGTTGGCTGGCTTGATGTCGCGGTGAATGATTCCTTTGCTGTGCGCGGCGTCCAAAGCATCGGCTACTTCGATCGCAATTCCCAGAATCTTCTCCAGCTCCATCGGCCGGCCTAGGATGGCGTCCCGCAGGGTCATACCTGGCAGATATTCCATAGCGATGAAGCGTTTGCCATCCTGCTCTCCAATCTCATAAATGGTGCAGATGTTGGGATGATTCAGAGCTGATGCGGTCCGAGCCTCCCGACGGAAACGTTCCAGAGCCTGCAGGTCGTTGCCTAGGTCTTCAGGAAGGAATTTCAACGCAACCAATCGGCCAAGCTCGGTGTCCTCGGCTTGGTAGATCACACCCATTCCACCCCCGCCTAGCTTGGCAGTAACGCGGTAATGGGAAACGATTTGACCGATAAGAGGCTGGGCCTCCGCCATGCTGCGGTCATGTTAGGTTGCCGAGGAAGACAAGTCAACGAAACCGCCCCGGGTCTGTCGTTAGCAAATGCTAAAGGATACCCATTGGGAAGGCGGATGCTTGATCCAGTTGGCCCCGCGGGCGCTCGGCGTCAAATCCTGAACCCTACGTCGGGAGGCGAAATGATGGTATATCTGCAGCAGCTTTGGAGATCAAGGAAGGGGATTCCAGTTGAAGCCAGTCTTTGTGGGTCCCAACGGTCTGCGAGCAGGCTGGCGATTGCTGATTTTCCTCGCCCTGGTTGGCATTCTGTTCGGCGGTTTTGTTTTCATCAGTCGTGGCGGCCTTCAGGGTGTTCAGAATGCGCAAAACCGTCTTGCCCAAACCAAGATCACACCGCTTTTGCTGAGCGGTTCTGAAGCGATCACCTTCGTCATTCTCTGCTTTGCTACATGGATCATGGGGAAAATCGAGCATCGCAGATTCAGCGAATATGGTTTGCCGCCGCGTCAAGCCTTCGGGCGGGACTTCTGGTTCGGCTCTCTATTGGGCTTTCTGGCGATCAGCGGCACCCTGCTGGTGATGTTTCTGCTTCACGGGTTCCGTGTTGTGGGCCTGGCTATTCACGGCACCACGATTTTGTCCTCGTTCCTCGCATGGGGCATAACATTTTTGTTAGTTGGACTGTTTGAAGAATTCGCGTTTCGAGGATATGTCCAGTACACACTCGCTTCCGGAATCGGGTTCTGGCCGGCGGCGCTTGTAATTTCAGTTTTGTTCGGCTTGGGCCACGCTGTGAATCCAGGCGAGAATGTAGTGGGATTAGTCGCTGTTGTCCTTTTCGGGCTACTTCTCTGCCTATTTTTGATGCGAACCGGGAACCTGTGGTGTGCGGTCGGTTTTCACACGGGATATGACTGGGGGCAGACATTCTTTTATGGCGTGCCGGACAGCGGTATGGTGCCCTACCAAAATCTGCTCCATTCCTCGTTCAGTGGGCCGCGCTGGATGACGGGCGGAGTGGTTGGTCCCGAGGCCAGCGTCTTCACGCCGATTGCGCTGCTCGTTGTAGCTCTGGTGTTCAGCCGCTACTACCGTGACAATCGGTATCCGATACTTCGACTACGCTCGTCGCCGCTAAGCACAGATTGAAGTTCGTGAGTTCGTCGTGTCAGCGGCGTCCGAGATCGCCGTTGCATCCGTCTGTCCCATCCGGCTCCTCTAGTTCGAGAACATCCGCTATCCAAAGCGAGAGAAGAACGTCCAACGACAAGTGGTGCCGATCATTCATGCAGGAGAAAAAGATGGCTTCCTTAATTCGGGCTGAGAAAACGCTGGCAATTCATTCTCTTTTCGATGAGGTCCTTGTATACAGGGCCAAGTTTGATGACGTTCTTAGCGAAGAAGAGTCCGAACTAGTCAACGACGTTCTCGTGAAAGTCTCTTTGCTATGTTCTCTCGATACGGATGGTGACGCTCGAGCCATGAAAACGGATGATGTCGAGTTCGGCGATGAGCTCTATGCGACCGCTTTGCGGTGCTTTCGGGAGCGAAAGCAGAATACAAATTGACCAAACGAGTTGTGCAGCCGGATGCGCTGGCTTGAGTTTCCCTCTGGTGAAGGACAACCCACAACAGCAGCATTTGTCCGTGGGTCAACAGCGGTGCGCAATTCTAGCGAGGCGCCAGGGGCGCAGCGAGTCGGTTTTCAGGACGTAGGGCCGATGGCCAAAATGAAGCCGCCGGGTTCGGTTTTGCAAGCGGGGTCACAAACCGTCGCGACTTCGATCCCGTAGATGCGTAACGTATCTCGGAGGGCCTCAGCACCGGGGGGCAGGCCACCTTTTTCGCTCACCACAAACGCCAGGCCCGTGGACGGGCTGCTCACGACCTCTGACGGCGCACCGTCATTCACTCTCCAGCCGATGGCTTTGAAGACCGTCAGAAAATCTTGGGCATAACTGAACGCATCTTTTGCCGAGGGATAATAGCAGAGGTCGACCTGTTGCTCGGTGAACCCACGGAGCACGCGAATCAACACTGCCATCTGAAGTGTAGTTAATTTTCGGGGAGTCGGCTGCATCGCTTCGCCCTAGCCGGTGTTGCCACAGCGGGTAGTCCGCTGAACCAATCCTTTCATTCGATCAACGTCTTCATCGTTCCATATTTCCTCGAATTGACGGCGAAAAGGTCTCATTGGCATCCTCAGACATACGGTCTCCTTTCAGGTCCTCAATTTTGCGCTCGCGGCTTTTCTATCAATCACCCATTTTCAAGCTGGTTCGTAGCCTTATAGCATAGTCCGTTCGAGGGACCAGTTATCGTCATATATCGAGTCTGCTAGTTTTGACAGCTATGCGCCCGGTCCTTCTTTCTATTCTGTCTCTACCTGCACCGATCGGGTCGGATGAAGGCTACCCCGGTGCGCTCCCTTTTTTCGAACAAACGCCTGACGCCCGGGCGGCGCCGGGGCATTGCTGAGCATGAAAAGATGCCTGTCAACTGATGGTTGAGCCGGCCTTCAGCGGCGAACGATAAACAGGAGCGTACATAGCATGGATGTCGCTCTAAGAAGCACAGCACTCTGGGTTTTGCTTCTAATCCTCGCATTCACCATCCCCGCCGGGACCATTCTGCCGGTCCGCTTGGATTTCACACTCTCCTCGACCAAGTGCAAACCCGGCGAAATCATCAGCGCTCGCGTGATGCAAGATGTTCCGCTGCCCAATGGCGGGGCCATTCGCGCGGGTGCGAAAGTCATCGGCCGCATTGTAAACGTGACAGCCGCTTCCGATGGGCATCCTGCCAGCCTGTCCCTTCGATTCGACACACTCGAGACGAGCGAAGGAAAGCTTTCGGTCACGACAGATCTCCGAGCGATCGCCTCGTTCACCGAGGTGGAGCGCGCTCAGGTTCCGCTCGGCGGCGCGGACCGGGGCACCCCGGCTAATGCGTGGACGACCGTTCAGATCGGCGGTGACGTCGTCTACCGAGGTGGGGGCTATGTCGTAGCTCATGGGGAGAGGGTTGGCAAGCCAGTGAACGGCGGCGTGCTCGGCCCCTTGCGATCGAATCCAGAGCGCGGGTGCACTGTCACTTCTGATGTCGGAGAAGCGTTGCAAGCCCTTTGGCTCTTTTCGTCTGACGCTTGCGGCACGTACGACCTCACGAATTTGCGGATTCGTCGTGCCGGACCTGCAAATCCTTCGGGAGAGATCATCCTCGATGCAGCAAAGGGCCAGGTGAGAGTCCGCGCCGGAGCCGGCTTGCTTCTCAGCATGAATGATTCAGCGCCTGCGAACTAGACTGAAGCAACTGCACCGCCTTTGATGTTTTCGCCGAAGACGCGAACGATGTGCCAACGAGGCTACGCGTCGTCCAAGCCGCCTCTTACGACGGTCGTGCTCGCTCATTGGCTGGTACAGGATAAGGCCGCATATTGGTATAGGAACTGGGACAGTAGACAGTTGCGCAGCATTAACTGAGGAGATAGACTCCTTTTCTGGAGCCGGCCCCGCTGCTAGTCGTTACAAAACGCTCACAGTGAGTGGCTCCCCCCAGCCGTTATCGACACGTTGCCGCAAAATGCCGCTTAGCCGCAATGGCGGTCCAACAGTTCTCTGCTCCTGAATAACGTAAGCAGCACCCGTCACATCTCGAAATTATGCGATGCCGCCGGTTCTGTACTATGGGCGTCAGCTTTGGGAGGAGGCCTCATGTCAACCACCGTGCTCGATCCCGAACGCATTAGACTAGAAGAGTTCCGCAATCGAGTTTCTCCCTGGAAAAAATGGGGCCCTTATCTCAGCGAGCGGCAATGGGGCACCGTACGCGAAGATTACAGCCAGGACGGGAATGCATGGGATTACTTTACTCACGACCAAGCCCGCTCGCGCGCCTATCGCTGGGGTGAAGATGGCCTAGCCGGCTTTTCCGACGACAAGCAGCGCCTGTGTTTTTGTGTGGGACTGTGGAACGGCAAAGACCCTATTCTCAAAGAGCGCCTGTTTGGTCTCACCAATAGCGAGGGCAATCACGGAGAGGACGTAAAGGAATATTACTTCTACATCGACTCGACCCCGACCCACTCCTATATGAAGTACCTGTACAAGTACCCGCAGGCGGCGTACCCCTACGAACAAATTGTCAAGACCAACCGGGAACGTGGCCGCCGAGAATTTGAATACGAACTGCTCGACACCGGCATTTTCGAGGGTGATCGCTACTTCGACGTCTTCGTTGAATATGCCAAGAATTCTCCGGAGGATATTCTGATTCAGATCACCGTTTGGAATCGGGGGCCTGAGCCAGCCAATCTGCATATGCTGCCGCAGTGGTGGTTTCGCAATACCTGGTCCTGGCAGGCGGGGACCGCACGGCCGTCTCTCAAAGCAGCGAGCGCGCCAGACGGTTTCAGCGCTGTGGACGTTGACCACCCCGAACTCGGTCTGCGCCGGATCTATTTCGATCAGGAAGTCCCGCTTCTGTTTACGGAGAACGAGACCAACAACAAACGGATCCTCAACCAGCCGAACGCGTCTCCTTATGTGAAAGACGCCTTCCACGAGTACCTGGTTCACAAGCAGGAAGGGGTGCTGAACCCTAACCGCAGCGGCACGAAAATGGCTGCACACCGCGAAGTCACAATTCCGGCGAAGGGTCAGTCTGTCCTCCGGATGCGCCTCGTCGAGGCCAACCGGAGTCTGCCAGGTGTGGCCGCGAGCGACGTTTTCGGCAAGAGCTATGAGCAGATTTTTGCCATGAGGAAAAAGGAAGCCGACAGCTTCTATGAGGTCATCATGCCTCAGGGTTCATCGGAAGATGAAAGGAACGTGATCCGACAGGCTCTGGCTGGCATGCTCTGGAGCAAGCAGTATTATTTTTTCGATCTCGATCAGTGGCTCACCGATCACGGCCACTCCCCCTTGCTGGGGAAGAGGAATCCGAGCGTCCGTAATTTCAACTGGTTCCATATGGTCAACGACGACGTCATTTCTATGCCAGACAAGTGGGAATACCCCTGGTACGCCGCCTGGGACCTGGCATTTCATACCATTGCCATCGATGCCGTCGATCCCGACTTTGGTAAGGAACAGCTCTCATTAGTGCTGAAGGAAACTTACCTCCACCCCAATGGTCAGCTACCCGCCTATGAGTGGAACTTCGGCGACGTCAATCCCCCCGTGCATGCTTTCGCTGCGTTATTTACCTACAACGCGGACAAGCAAGCTCACGGCACGGGCGACATCGAGTTTCTTGAAGCCGTATTTCAAAAGTTGCTGCTCAATTTTTCCTGGTGGGCGAACCGCAAGGACCCGCGGGGTCACAACATCTTCGAGGGTGGCTTCTTAGGGCTCGATAACATCGGCGTCTTTGACCGCAGCGCCCCCTTGCCTACGGGTGGTTTCATGGAACAGGCCGACGGCACCGCATGGATGGCGTTATTCTCGCAGGCAATGTTCGAAATTGCTCTCGAATTGGCCCACGAGGACCCGTCATACGAAGGTCTCGCGGTCAAGTTCTTGGAACACTTTATGTGGATCGCCGGATCCATGGATCCGCTTGGCGAAGATCGGGATGAGCTTTGGGACGAAGAGGACGGCTTCTTTTATGACCTACTGCATCTTCCTGGCGGACAAGCGATGCGGCTAAAGGTGCGCTCGATGGTTGGTCTCCTCCCTCTTTGCGCTACCGTCATCGTGTCCCCCTCGTCTCTGGACGTGTTTCCCAGTTTAGGGACGCGCGCCGCAGCGTTTCTACGCAAGTATCCTGAACTGGTCGCCAAGATTCACCCTTTCGAAAAGGCCGGCTTCGGAGGCCGCCACTTGCTGGCGGTTTGTGGAGAGCAGAAACTGCGGAGGATCCTCACGCGTATGCTCGACGAGAGCCGCTTCTTGAGCCCGCACGGCATTCGTTCTCTTTCGCGCTGGCACCTAGAGCATCCCTACGAGTTTGACCTAGGCGATGCGAGGTACGTCGTCCAGTATCAACCGGCCGAATCACAGACGGGCATGTTCGGCGGCAACTCCAACTGGCGCGGTCCAGTCTGGTTTCCCATCAACCTGCTGATCGTCCGCGCACTGATCCAGTTTTATATGTACTATGGCGACTCGTTTAGGATCGATTGTCCGACTGGTTCCGGCAAGCAGATGAATCTCTACCAAGTCGCTCAAGAGATTTGTCGCCGCCTGGTCAGTATCTTCTTGCGACGATCCGATGGGACTCGTCCCGTGTACGGCGAAGCCAGCAAGTTCAAAAACGATCCCTATTGGAAGGATTTGATCCTCTACTATGAGTATTTCCACGGTGATAATGGGGCGGGCATTGGCGCCAGCCACCAAACTGGCTGGACGGGCACCGTGGCCCGCCTGGCGCAATTGCTCTACATCGATGCTGGACGGTTACTCGACGTCAGCATCCAGCAGGTGGCCCATGACCCCACAGAGTTGTCTGGTGGCAAGGCTGATATTGCGACTGCCTAAATGCGGACTGAACGGGCATAGGCCCTGTCAGTTGGAATCCGCGTAGTATATGCGACGTGCAAGATGATTTATCCGGAGGCCCGGAGAGCGCCGATTAGTGCCTCTGGAGTCAGCCGATTACTCGTAAAACTAGCTGGCCTGATAGATTCTGGGCTGAGCCTTCTTCGCCGGGTACGCCCAATGGAATGCCGGAAAGGCGATGGCGAAGAGCGCGAAACAGATCAGACTCGCTTCTGGCCCAATGAACCCGCCTGTCAACCATCGCGGTCCATGCAGGCTCGAATTCAGAAGATGTCCAGTGGCCAAGATACCGCTATCAGGAACCGAGAAGATGAACGTCTCCGCGTAGTCCCCCGCCGCATGAAATCCGACGGCGAACCACAAGCTTCCTGTGCGCCTCAGCGTAAGACACGCAAACATCCCGAAGAGAAATACTGACAGAGCGCCCACCCAGCCTTCTTTTGGATTCGTCAGATGCACCGCTCCAAATAAGGCGGATAGCACGACCGCGGCAGGCCAGAACCCCACTCCCGATGCAAGCGTGAATTGGGCGTAACCCCGAAACAGGAATTCCTCGAACATCCCCACGATCGTAAATGCGATCGCCCACAAAACCGCATGCTTCAACAGTTCAAACCCTGCCAGCGCCAGCGTTCCAACTGTGAATCCGCCGAAAGCATAAATCACCAGCATTTCCAGACATTCGAAAGCCAGCCCCCAAACGGCGCCTTGCCAAAACATTCTCCCGAATGCCGCCGCCCACGGCATCCCGTAAGCGGCGAACGGGCGCTTCTCGATTCGGCCCATGATTCCGGCAGACAACAAGGCAACGGCAAGGGAGACCGACTCGAAAACAAGCTCGAACCGGGGCGTAAGAACGTTTCCCTGACGTGTTTGCTTCGCCGTGGCCGCCACACCGGGGATCAGCCCCATCCCGCCCTCAACCAAGAACAGAAGTACCGCGAAGAACGCCAAGAACAGCAGCAACCTCCAACCCGCCCGAATGCCGTGTGGCCCAACAAATACTCTTCGAAAGCCGCTCTGCTGCGAGGTGCCAGGGGCAGATTCCAGAATGGGATCGGATGTCATGAGTGGCCCTCCCTTATGTATCAGACGGATTAGCCTCTGAATTGGAATCAATCCAAAGTGGATGCGAGGCAACGGCGTCACGCCGCAGGTTCAACTGTGTATGAGAAGCTCCGCGGCCGATGGGAGTCTCACGGGAGCCCGAGAGCAGCTGGGTGGTCAAAGATTCGGTCAAAGTGAACGACCGACCTTGCCAGAGTAGCCAACCGGCGTTTTGTATCTCGATCAAGGGACGGAAATAAGTGGTGAGCCGCCCAGGACTCGAACCTGGAACCGGCTGATTAAGAGTGGTTGTTCGGTGCTTTGGCATACCGGCCGCGTTTTGAGTGATTTGCCGTCCATCTGTTAAACGGGCGTTGGTTAGCAGCATGATTGTAGATTCGTGGAATTGCATTTAGTTGACGGAACATGCTCGCGTAGTCCCCACAAATTCACCACAGTAGATCATTGAATCGCACAGTTGCCTTCCGTGCTTCGGCTTCCGCGATTTCGCTCTCCGCTCGGATGCACATATTGCTCGGTTGTCTTCAGGTCCGAGTTGGCGTTACCGGACAGTTCCAGCCAACTTGTCGTTAGTGTTCCTAGGCTATAATCCACCCCCAAATGGTCCTGACTTCCGGCACCCACTTGGGCCCCTACGAAATCTCCGCTATTGGTGCGGGATGGGAGAGGCCTGCCCATCGCGTTCGGTTGCAAAGTCAACGGCTCCAAGCCTTTGGTCTGATGATTTGCACCCCGCGTTTTACACGCACAATCAGGTTTGCTAAGCCTCTCCCGTCCTGCCGATTCGAAGGGTGGAGGTCGAAGATGCAAAAGCCGAGCTCTCTTGGGCGATTCAGATCACTCGAGTTGAATCTCATTCTTCCCGGCAATTCTCTTACAAACAGCGGCAGTCGGCCCAAGGATAGTAGGATCGATCACTTACGAATCAACACGGCGACCACCTGCGCCAATGGCGCCAGATGCAAGGGCGGCATCGCTGCAGAAAATCGAGGGCGTGAGCGTTCGGCTGTGGACTGAGCGCGATGTCAAGCGAGCTAGAAAGATTCTTTTCAGGGATTAAGCCAGGCAGGAAGATAAAACAGTGAAACGAGCCTCCCCCCTACATTCGGCTTCAACGAGAATCAAAAAGGAAGTCAAGAAAGCTTTACCGCGCCAGGTTTTGGACTGCATCATACGGGTCCGAGGGCATAAAAGACGCCATGGCTATTTTCCGAACATCATTCGTCCCCAAACGTTCAATGAGAAAGTTTTGCACCGAATCCTCTTTGACCGTCGTAACCTGCTAACACAACTTGCGGATAAAGCAACTATGCGCTCTTACGTAGAGGAACGCCTTGGCCCGCAGATATTACCGAGACTTTACCACCTTACCAGTGATCCAAAAACTGTTCCGTTTCATGAACTCCCGGATGAATTTGTCGTTAAGGCGACACACGGCTCAGGCTGGGTTGAAATCGTGAGAGACAAGTCGACCCTCGACCGTGCCGCTCTTATCGAAACCTGCACTAAATGGTTGGGTCAGAGCTACTATGAACGGACGCGAGAATGGCCTTACAAACACATCAAGCCGCGCATTATAGTCGAGCAATTCGTTGATGACGGCACCGGAGAAATACCGAATGATTACAAGCTCTTTGTCTTCGCTGGTGTCGTCAAACTGATTCAAGTCGACGCGTGTCGTTTCAAGGACCACAGACGGCGGTTCTATAGTCCCTCGTGGGAAAAACTCAACGTTCTACTTAAGTACGAGGATATTGACGGCACCGTAGGCCGACCTTTGCACCTAATCGAGATGATCGCTGCTGCAGAAATGCTCGGCAAGGATCTGGACTTCATTCGCGCAGATTTCTATGATACTCCCGATGGCCCGTACTTAGGAGAGCTGACGACAACGCCTTACTGCGGTCTGCAACGTTTTCAACCGCGCGACTTTGACCGCCAGCTAGGTACTCTTTGGAAATTACCTCCTGTCAGGCTTTTGCCTCTGTTTCGAGATGGATCAGTTCGGTAGCCTGACATAAGCCTGGAAGTCGGCACACGCTAACTCTAAACCGCGGACATCAGACGAAACTCGCCGCCAAAGTGTCCCCCCGTCCGGTGAACGCAAACCGCGCCGCTTCATCTCGTCCTTGGACTCAAGAATGATGCTGCCGTGGCGCACTTTCAGTCTTGAATAGTCGAACGTGATGGCGGTCAAATCGGCTGCGAGCTCCGGATCGTTTGGAATCGACGCGCCAGCCTATAGCCGTTCTTTCGCATGGCCCCAAACTTCAGCGCGGCGGTTGTAGCTGATGCTTTGGTGGTCGGACCCAACGGTCCTGACGCGCCGGAGCCGGAGGATGATGGACGGCCTCATCGACGGGAATCGGCCCAGCTTTGATCCGATCAGACAGAGTCGGATCCTCCACCAACTGCATGACAAGCGCATGCGTACCGCCCGAATCTTCGAGTCCGTAGATCGAAGGGATGTTGGGATGATCGAGGGAGGCCAAAACCTTGGCTTCACGCTGGAAACGGGCCATGCGGGCCGCATCTCCGGCGAAATGCTTCAGGGAGAACCTTGATAGCTACGTTGCGCCCCAGTTTGGGATCGCAGGCGCGGTAAACTTCGCCCATATCGGCCTCCAATCCATCCGCGCTGAAACAGCCGATGTGCTGCGACAAACACGACTGAACACTCCCTCACGGCTGTGCGCCGGTAGAATTCAGTTCCACTGCAACGAGCCGTACTTCACTGGAAAAGGGTGCGGGCGTGGAACGCGAATAACTCACATAAATCGTCTGCCCATCGTCGAAATCGTACTCGACGTGGGCGAGCGCGTCGTACACGTTGCCACTTGCTGGCTGCATGGCGACGAAGGCCACGATTTCGCTGGACCAAGGGCCTTCGGGATTCACGGATGTGCGCATCACCACATTTTGCGAGAACGGCGGGCTGTAGACGGCGAGGTACCGCTGGAGATAGGCGTTCCAGGAGACGCTGAGAATGTTGGCGTCGTTGAAGACCGATACGGCATCGCTAATTTGCGCGGACCAATTCCCGCTGCCGGCGTAGAAGCTCCAAGCGCTGCGATCTTGAGCGTTGGAGGGGTCGACTTTGCCCAACTGGCAACCGGTCACATACCCACATGCGTAGACATAAAGCATTCCATTGCTAATGAAGGAGGCGGAACCAAAACCCGGCTCGTTCTGGGTGAAGAGCAAGTCCGGATGGCCTGCCACAATTGGTGGATTCAAGATGGGACGCTGCGGCTGTTGTTGCAGGCTCTGCCATGTGGCGACGGAGGCGCCGATCCCTTGAAAGTTAAAATCGCCGGGCTGCGCGCTGACCAACATATAGAAAATCAAAGCGCTTCCATCGCTAGGGCTGACGACGATCGACGACGGCCAAAGCGCCCAGCGCGCGCCGCAAGGTTGCGCCTGGCAGTCGTTGACGTTGTGCGCCTGGTTGAAGGCTTCTTCGGCTGGAGTCAGCGGCAAAATCATGGTGGGCGCTTCAGCAGAATCCAGTCGCTCCTGAAATCCGGTAATACCGGATTGCGCGTTGAGGTCCGCTGTAAACGACCAAGAATCGCTGAGCAAGGTTTGGTCTTCGGCGTTCGGCTTGGCTATAAATGTGTCTCCGTACAGCCACACGGAGTAACCCTGGAATAGCGCGCTGTAGCCTCCGTCTCGTCCGAGAATATCTGGGTTTGTCGGGATGACGCCAAGATCCTGCGCCTTGGTGATCGATACGGCGGGCGGAGGCCCCGACGAAGGTGAAGGATAGCCACTACAGCTGGATAGTTCAAGAATCAAGAACCACACCTGCAATATCCGGGACATGGTCCTTAGACGGCCTCCTCGATGGATGGGAGTGTACTCATTGCGGACGAGTGGAGCTCTCATCAAGCCGTTCCGTTCGACAAGGACTGTGTCTCGCTTGCCTTATGCTCTGCTTATTCTCTGATTACGAGATAGGCAAATGGGTTGCGCCTAGAATTTAAGGAAGGGTCCGCAATCCGGTGAACCGTACATTCGAAGCAACAACTCACTAAAGGCCGGATGTTCGCTTGTTTTCGAGTCCGGCAATCGAGAGCGCTCCGACCGTTCAAAACAGCCGCATCAAAGCGGCCTGAGCAGCCTCGGCGGCTTGTCCATCGCTCGTCCCAACGTACCGCATCGTTGAGGTGATCGAGCGATGCCCGAGCACTTGCCGAACCACCCGCAAGGTTTACATTCTGAGCGACGAGATGTGATGCAAGCGAGTGCTTCGGCACGCGAGAGTGGCCCTTGTCAGCTTCGATTCCTGCCGTTGCCGCAACGGTCTGAGAAAGACCGAAGAACTGCGCTTCTACTGCTTAAGCCTTGTTGCAGGAGAAGGGGTCTGGGGAAGAGGACGGCGTTTGTGTCCTCGTCCCCGGATACCTCTGGAGAAACCCTCTCCTGGTTCTCACTGTTCTCATCGTTCACAACAAACTTCACCGTTGCACCCGAGAAGTTAACCGAATTTTCCTGGATGCTTTTTCGCTCAAATTCCTCAGGGGATTGGTGGCGGCGGCGAATGGCAGACGAAGAGATGATTTGTGAAGCAATATCTCGCGGTGGTCAGAGGCAGCCAGAAGAGAACCCCGAAGCTGTACCGAAACCGGCCTTTCAGACAGTATACGCAGGCCGTTCAGAGCTCTACGCTTTCTGAAAGGTGGGCCAACGCAAATCCAGACCCCAGGACGTGTCGGAATCGGCCTCGTCGTTTGGGCTCTGCTACCCGTCTCGGTCACTCTGTTGTGGGGCTGTGCCGGTTCGACGAGTAGTACGCCGGCTCAAACGGGTCAGCCTCAAACTCAGACCTTTGAGATTTCTGGAACGATCAGCCCGAAACCAGCAGGTACCGGCTCAACAGTGACCCTCAGTGGAGCCAAAAGCGCGACCACGACAGCCGATGGTTCGGGGGCCTACACCTTTACGGGTTTGCCGGATGGGGCCTATGCCGTGACCCCCAGCCAGGTGGGTTACACGTTCGCGCCTCAAACTCAAAATGTAACGATTAACACGGCCAACGTCACAGGTGTTAATTTCACGGCCACAGCCGAGACGTTCAGCCTCTCTGGGACGATCAGCCCGACCGCCGCTGGGAGCGGAGCAACAGTGACTTTGAGTGGGGCGACGAGTGCCACAACGGTTGCGAACGCCGGAGGGGTTTACACGTTCACGAGCTTGGCCAACGGGTCGTACACGGTTACACCTATGAACGGTGGCTACTCCTTCACTCCTGCAAATCAAAATGTGACGGTGAATGGAGCCAACATCAATGGGGTGAATTTCACGGGCTCGGCCCAAGGAACGTTCAGCATTTCTGGCACGATTACGCCCGCAGCGAACGGGAGCGGAACCAGCGTGACTTTGAGCGGCAAGGCCGCCGCGACGGCAATCGCGGACAGCTCGGGAACGTACGCATTTGGGGGACTCTCAAACGGGAGCTATACGATCGGGGTCAGTCACACAACGTCCACCAGTGTCAGCTACACATTCAGTCCTGCGAGCCAGAATGTGACAGTGAATGGAGCGAACGTCAGCGGCGCGAATTTTACGGTCACGATCTATTTCGGTACGGAACCGTCGCATTCGACCTACCTCCCGCGTTCCGACGCCTACTGTTCGTCCGCGGTCAACCCGAATTCTTGGGAGCCAAGGCCAGATAACGACACAGCGAACCACACCGTCTTTCCCTCCTCCTCATTCAATTGGGCTAGCGCAGAGAACTATTGGACGAAATGGGTCAACAAACGAGCACAGGTCACCGGCAATTTCACCGGTACAACCACCGAGATCATTCAGTGGGCTGGCTGCAAGTGGGGCATTGACGAAGACACGATTCGTGCTGACGCCGTCCAAGAATCGTACTGGCACCAGAACACGTTGGGTGATGTCTGTGGGCCGGTGGGCGAAGCCTCCTACGGCCTTATGCAAATCAAGAACGAAGACTGCACCGGCACCGTGGTTCACGGCGGCTATCCTGACACCATGCAGGCTACGGCATTGAACGTAGACTGGTACGCGGCCCACATCCGTTCCTGCTATGACGGCGATTTCTACGATGGTGGGCCCTGGCTGTACGACGGCCAGACAGTGGACCAGATCGCCGCGCAGAATGGCTGGAGCTACGTTTTCTGGGCCTGCATCGGATTCCACTATTCGGGAAACTGGAATCCCGGACAACCCTACCAGGTGGACGTGCAAAACATCTTAGCGAATCGAACGTGGGAGAGCCCGAACTTCTGAAAATTTCCATCGGTAGGGGCCGAGTTTTGTGCCCGGCGTCATTTCTTGAGCAGGGAAGGCCAGTTCAGCACGACGGTGAATCGAGGGGGCACTGAAGCTCCATTCGAGGACTGCAAAAACAAACGAGCTGACATCCCAATAAGCCAAGATGCCCTCCACTGAGAAGTTGAATCCTTTCGGCTTGAAGAGGGGCTTGGGTGTTGCAGAACCTAACACAAGCTGTTTAGAAGATGATGGTTGCGCAGAGCAAGAAATCTGCGATTTGAATTTGGAGGATTATCATTAGGACGAAGGGAGCGGATACCTTGCCCATGAAGAACCCGCCTCATCCGGGCGATTTCATTCGCACAGAAATCATCGAGCCAGCTGGCCTCTTGGTGACGGCCGCCGCGACCGCACTTCAGGTGTCGCGCCCGGCTCTGTCCAGCCTGCTTAACGGTAAAGCTGATCTATCCTCTGTAAACGTGTAGGGCTTGAAGCTTACCTTTATTGCTGACTCGCTGTGCTCGAAGATGTCCTTCCCGTAATCAATGCATCTGAGGCTGATTTCCTCAAAAGGTTGGTCTCACTTTCATGGTTGGAACTTTCTGAAAGGCGCCTTATAAGCTGGAATTAGAGTTGTAGTAATCGTAAGCCTAGTGCACTATCTCTCTCCAATGACACCGAAAGATCATCCAACAGCAAGACTCGACGACCAGCTCTTCTACGACGCGTTCAAAGCGAGTCCCATCGGCATTGCGTTGGAGAACCTAGAGGGCCAGCCTTTGTTCGTCAATCCGGCCCTTTGCTCGATGTTAGGTTTCCGCGAAGAGGAAATGCTAAGAAAGCACTGCGTCGAGTTTTCGCCCCCCGAAGATGCCAAAAGGGATTGGGCTCTTTTCGAACAGCTACGGGCGGGCTCGATCGATCATTACAGCCTGGAGAAGCGTTTCATTCGTCGAGACGGCTCGTTGATTTGGGGCCGCTTGACTATCTCATTGTTGAACCGTCGTACGTCTCCGTTGGTAGTCGCGATGGTGGAGGACATTACCGAGAAAAGAACAGTCCAGGAAACGTTGGAGTTAGCCACGAAGCGGATGGCGGCTGTGGCTCGTTGTAGCCGGGATTTCCGGTACCTGTGGGCGAACCAACGTTTGGCGGATTTGCTCGAGCGCCCATTGGGAGAAATCGTGGGTCGCCCGATCGTGGAGGTGTTGGGAACTGAATTATTTGAAGTTTTGCGGCCCTACTTTGAACGAGCACTTGCAGGAGAGAATGTCACTTACGAGGAAGAAGTGACTTATCCGAGCATCGGGCGCCGATGGATTTCAGCAACCTATACTCCCACGTTCGACGCTGGTGGAATCGCAGATGGATGGGTAGCGGTCATCGTTGACATCACCGAGCGCAAACGCGCGGAGGAGGCGCTCCGTCGGAGTGAGGGTTATCTGGCGGAGGCACAAAGACTGGCACATAGCGGAAGTTGGGCTTGGAACGTACCTACAGGCGACGCGTTTTGGTCGCAAGAGATGTTTCGCATCTTGGGCTACGATCCCGAGAAAACGAGTCCTTCTCTGTCTCAGTTTTTGGCGAGGGTCCATCCTGAAGATCGCGCGCGGATGGAGCAAGTCGTGAGACAGGAGATAACCGGATTGAACGTGAATGTCCTGTCAGACTATCGAATCGTTCTCCCGGATGGAACGATAAAGCACCTCCACGCCATTGCGCACCCCGTGCGGAATGAATTAGGCGAAGTCGTTGAGGTGGTTGGTACGAGTATGGATGTGACCGAGCGCAAGCTGACGGAGGAGGCGCTGCGCGAGAGCGAGGAACGTTTTCGCTTGGTCGCGAACACGGCTCCGGTGATGATTTGGATGTCTGGAACCGACATGCTTTGCACCTACCTCAACCAGGCCTGGCTCGACTTTACGGGGCGGTCGCTCGAACACGAGCTGGGAAATGGCTGGACGGAGGGTCTCTATCCTGGAGATTTAGAGCGGTGGCTCGATATCGAGACGAAGGCAATAGGACGGCGCGAATCCTATCAGATGGAGTATCGGGTGCGACGCCATGACGGAGAATATCGCTGGATCCTTCAGTCCGGTGTACCGAGATTCAACCCAGACGGTTCGTTTGCTGGCTATATCGGCTCAGCCATCGACATCACCGAACGCAAATTGGCCGAAGAAGCTCTTGCCCTGATGAGTCAGAAGTTGATCCGAGCACAAGAGGAAGAGCGCACCCGGCTTGCCCGAGAGCTCC
>DASPVW010000029.1:0-8018 GCA_035622155.1 Candidatus Acidiferrales bacterium | reverse complement strand
CCAAATTGGGGTTGCCGAGACCATTGATACTGCGCTAAAATTATTATGTTGCGCCCTTGGCGGTTGCGCAGCTAGAGTCCGTATGTCACTTATATGGGAGGAATTAACGATGGAATGGACCACACCCCGGCACGAAGAGATCTGCTTAAGCTGTGAAGTCAGCTCCTACGCAAACGCCGAACTGTAGTCTGAATGCGCATCAAGGTTCTCGGCTCCGCCGCCGGCGGCGGCTTCCCGCAATGGAATTGCGGATGTTCAAACTGCAGCCGGTTGCGATCGGGCCGGTTGAAGGGCGGAGCGAGAACCCAAGCGCAGGTTGCTGTTTCCTCCGCCCCCACCCACTGGGTCCTGCTCAACGCCTCCCCTGATCTTCGACAGCAGCTTTTGAGGGATCCGGACTTCGCGCCTAGCGGTCAAATACGCAGCACTCCGATCCAAGGCGTGGTATTGACCAGCGCCGATACTGACTGCGTTCTGGGGTTACTCCACCTGAGAGAATTTCAGCCGCTTCACATCTATTCGACCGACGGCGTGCGGCGCGTGCTCACCGAAGAGAATTCGCTTTTCAGAACGCTTGAGCGATCTACCCCCCCGGTCGAATGGAACGCGCTCCGGCTGGATCGTCCGACGCCGATTGGTTCGCAAGACGAGACAAGTCTTTGCTGTCGGGCCATCCCTCTTCATGGACAATATCCGGACTATGTAAGCCAGCGCCTGCGAGACACTTTGCCTAGGGAGGAAGCGGTGATTGCGCTTGAGGTGGCACAAGGGGGAAAACGATTGTTCTACGCCCCAAGCCTTCCCGGCCTCGGGGCGGAATGGAAGCGGAGTCTGAGCGACAGTCAGCTGGCTCTGGTGGACGGCACGTTCTGGACAGAGAATGAATTGATTGAGGTTCGAGGCGAGGGCAAGCGAGCGCGAGAGATCGGCCATATGCCGCTTTCCGGGCCAGGTGGACTGCTCGAGCAACTCGAAGGTGCTCGCAACGTGCAACGCGTTCTTATTCACCTGAATAACACCAACCCTGCGCTCGATGAGGAGAGTGAGGCAAACCGCATAGTTCGAGAAGGCGGTTGGCAGGTGGCCTGGGATGGAATGGAGTTTACGCTGTGAGCCAGCCCAGTCCAGAAGGACTCATCCTCGAGGCGCGGTTTGTAGCCGAGTTCCGTGCCATTGGCAAAGAGCGCTACCACCATCAACATCCGTTTCATTTGCTCATGCACGAAGGCAAGCTTACACGCGGGCAACTGCAGGCCTGGGCGCTCAACCGTTTTGCGTATCAGAGTCGGATTCCGATTAAGGATGCTGCGCTATTGGCACGCAGCGAAGACCCCGATTTTCGTCGCGCGTGGCGCAAACGAATTATCGACCATGATGGCGATGGCAAAACCTCCGGCGGCATCGAGAAGTGGCTGCGCTTGGTCGAGGCGACCGGTCTTTCGCGCCAACAAGCCATCGGTGAGGAAGGAATTCTGCCGGCAACGCGCTACGCCGTGGATGCCTATGTCGACTTCGTGCGCTCCCGGTCACACCTAGAAGCCGTCGCGTCGTCGCTCACCGAGCTCTTCTCAAAGGACTTGATCACCCTGCGAGTCGACCGATTGCGCGAGCATTACCCGTGGCTTGCGAGCGGCCTCGATTACTTCGAGGGGCGCATGACCCAAGCACCGGAGGATGCCGATTTTGCCCTCCGCTGGGTCGTCGAGCACGCCCGCACACGCCAAGAGCAGGAGGCTGCCTTAAACGCC
Source organism: Candidatus Acidiferrales bacterium (assembly GCA_035622155.1). Classification (GTDB taxonomy): domain Bacteria; phylum Acidobacteriota; class Terriglobia; order Acidiferrales; family UBA7541; genus Palsa-295. The sequence continues at coordinate 6,270 of DASPVW010000029.1, read as the reverse complement.
CTGCGTGCCAAATGCGATATTCTTTGGGCGATGCTCGACGCTCTGTATTTCGCTTACGTAAATCCTGGTTGGCCGCCGCCTGGCGCATTCCGCCCCGCGGAGGCGTCGTGAGCACACCGGATCTGGAAAGGCGCCCACGGCTCGCGCCGGGCTGTCGTCTCAACGAGAAAACACAGCAGCCGCGGGTCCTGCTGATGCCGGAGCGGGCCCTGCGGCTCAGTGGACCCAGTCTTGCAATCGTCGAGCGCTGCGACGGCAACCACACGGTCCGGGACATTGTGGCCGAATTGCAGAAGCTGTATTCGAAGGCGGAGCCAGAAAAGGTAGAGACGGATATTGTTGAGTATTTGGGCCGGCTGCACCAGGAGCGCGCGCTCGATTTTGAATGACGATCGCGTTTGGTGACAGCACCCGCGGATTTACCCATGATTTCCAACCCACTGGCGCTCATTGCCGAACTCACTCACCGATGCCCGCTTCATTGCGTGTATTGCTCGAATCCTTTGGAATTGACGCGGCGTGAGAAGGAGCTGACAACCGACACATGGGCCCGCGTCCTCGGTCAAGCGGCCGAGCTGGGTGTGCTGCAGGTGGACTTCACCGGAGGCGAGCCTCTGGCGCGCCCCGACCTGGTCGAACTCGTTCGTGCCGCGCGTTCTCTAGGACTCTATGCCAGTTTGATCACGTCAGGGCTGCCCCTGGACGAGAAACGGCTGGACGCCTTGGTCCGTGCCGGGCTTGACCATCTTCAGTTGAGCTTTCAGAGCGCGCACGATGAGAGTGCGGCTGAATTCGCGGGCACACAAGCACACGCGCAAAAACTCCGGGTTGCTCACTGGGTGAAGCAACGCCGCATCGGGCTGACGCTCAATTTTGTGATTCACCGGCAAAACTTAGACGAACTTGACGACATGGTATGCCTGGCAGAGCAGATTGCGCCGAACCGCGTTGAGTTCGCTCACGTGCAGTATTACGGCTGGGCGTTTTCCAATCGGGCGCGTTTGCTGCCGACGCGTGAACAGCTCGATCGCTCGCTTCGAACCATCCAGAATGCCCAGGAACGGCTGCGCGGGCGGATTCGCGTGGAATATGTTGTGCCCGATTACTACGCGAAATACCCGAAGCCGTGTATGGGTGGCTGGGGGCGCAAGGTGCTGCTGGTGAAGCCGGACGGCGATGTACTACCCTGCCACGCCGCAAATGTTCTGCCAGGGATGACGTTTGAAAACGTCCAAGCGAAAACTCTGCGCGAGATTTGGCAACAGTCGGATGCGTTTGAGAAATATCGGGGCGAGGATTGGATGCCGGACCCGTGCCGCCATTGCGACCGCCGCGCGCAGGATTTTGCAGGTTGTCGGTGCCAGTCCTTCCTTTTGGCCGGTGACGCCAGCTCGACCGATCCCGTGTGCTCGCTTGCGCCCACGCGCGGGATCGTCGATCAAATACTGGCTGACGTAAACCGCCGAGCGGGGTTGCCTTCGACCATTGCCGAATGGGCCTATCGGGCCAATCCGAAGTAGGCTGGCTGCTTTCAGCACGCCAGCAAGCAAGAAGTCGACAAACGGAACCTGTGGGCTCGTATCTGGGATAATAGGGAAGTTACAAGATACTCGTTTCGCTGGGGGGAGATCGCATGGCGTCGGCACCCGTCCGCCGTTCCGACCGTGTTTCGTTGACATTGCTTCTCGAAGCGTCCGGTATCGATAGCCAAGGCCAGGAATTCAAAGGTCCGGCGCGCACCTTGTTGATCAATCGTACGGGCGCCGTGATTGTTTTAGAACGCGAGTTGCTACCTGAACAGCAGATTCATCTTCAACGCCGAGCGCCCCACGAAGCGCACCGGCATAGCCAGGTGCGAGTTGTCGGTCAGTTTGGCCGTCAGAAGGATGGCTACTTGTACGGCGTAGAGCTTCCGGATCCTTCGATCGACCTGTGGGGGGTGGAGTTTCCGCCCAGCGCCGAGTCGCTGGAGGCCGTGGCACGCATGCTGGTTGAGTGCAGCTATTGCCGGACGCGGGAGGTCGTGCATCTCAATGAACTCGAGCTGCGGGCTTTCGAAGCCAACCGCGGTATTGCCCGCCACTGCAAGAGCTGCGGCGTGCCCAGTATCTGGACCCAAGCGCCGCACGAAGACGAAAAGAGGTTCACTGCCCGTGCGACCCGCTCGCGGCGCGCGGCCGAGTCTTCCGGCGCCATTCCGCCGGAAGGTGAGCAGCGGCAACGTCAACGAGTACGTTTGCACACTCGATTGTCGGCGTGTGTTCGTCAGGCTGGCGCCGACGACGAGCTGGCGGTTTGCGAAGACATCTCTCCCCTCGGTGTGTGCTTTCGAAGCAAGCGCCGCTATGAGGGGGGCGCGATGGTGGAAGTCGCCGTACCTTACTCGCCCGATGCCGCGAATATTTTCCTGCCAGCGATCGTTATCTATTCCGAAGCCATACCCAAAGCAGGGTTGTTTCGTCATGGCGCACAGTACCGCAGGGTGGGTGGCCGAACACGGTAAGCCACGCGTCCTCTGCGCGAGGGTTTAGCTCGCGACCAAGGGGGCACGCTCGCGAGCACGCCGTGCGTGGTATTTCATCGCGATGTTTAGATAGACGTTGCCAGAAGAGGTTTCAAAACGCAGAATCGTCGCCTCGGAGTCCTGACCGGCTTTGGCACATTGCTCGCTTGTCAGGACCGATGGCGGGAAAACCTTGAATTGAAAGCCGCGGTCGTTGAGTTGGGTTACAGCGTTGCCGATCACCATGTTGGCCAGTTCGCACACAGTCTCCGGAACGATAGGTTCCGCTAGGTCCACTTCGCTGCCCGTCAGATAGCCAGCAACCTTGACGGCGGCACTCGGTTCCATGTCCAGCACGATGCGACCTTCGATCTGGCCCCTGAACATGACCTCCGCGGCGAGCCCCTTCTTTCGGTAGCCGTCCTCTTCCATCGTCAGGTCCACGATAGTTGCCGGCGCCTGCATCATTTCCGCCAGCACGGCATCAAGCGAGCCGATGAACGGCTGGATCAAATCCATTTTCATCGCTCATCCTCCTCGCGCGCACCGACCGGCGTCGTGACGCCGTCGTCATTGAGCACGTAGCGGATGATTTCGTAGAGCGCGTCGGGTTTCACCGGCTTCTGTACGAAGTGCCGTGCTCCCTTCTGAAGCGCCGCCAAAATATTGTCCTGATAGCCCACCGAAGAGACCATCACGACGCGTGCTGTCGGATGCTCCTGGACAATGCGTTCGACTGCTTCGATTCCTTCCATCTGCGGCATGGTGATATCCATGAGCACGATGTCCGGCTTGACGCGGGCGTATTCGGTAATCGCCGTGCATCCGTCCCCGGCTTCTCCCGCCACCTCGCCGCCGAATGACTCAACCATTTTGGCGAGGCTCTTTCTCGCGAAGACCGAGTCGTCCACAATCAAGTACCGGACAGGTTGGTGATCCTTTCGAGTGAGTGGTTCGAATTGCCTCATAACTGCCTCCTTCGCGAAGATATCTCTCCGGCTGGAACAGCTCCGGTCTCCGGGTCTACCGAGGATCGCTCTGGCGCGCATTGCGCCAGCAACACATTGGCGAGGTCCGCTAAAGAGACCACTTTGGATACAAAGCCCCGCTCGATCGCCGATCGCGGCATGCCGTCGACGATGCAGGTTTCCGGACTCTGTGCGATGGTGAATCCTCCGGCCGCCTGAATAGCGCCGAGCCCCGCTGCCCCGTCGTCACCCATTCCGGTCATCAGCAGCCCGATCGCTTTGCTGCCGAACTCCTGCGCGACGGAATGGAACAGAACGTCGACCGATGGCCGGTGCCCGTTCACGCGGGGCTGATCGACGAGGATGGCCACGTCTCCGTGCTCCATGCGGCGCACTTTCATATGTCGGTTACCGGGACAAATGAGCACCCGCCCGGCAACTAGCAGATCTCCAGACTGCGCCTCCTTGACTTCGACGGCTGACGACTCGTGCAGGCGCTGCGCAAACATTTCGGTGAATCCTTCCGGCATGTGCTGTACCACGAGCAGGCACCCCGGAAGATCCTCCGGAAGCTGAGACATTAGGTACTGCAGCGCGTTGGGCCCTCCGGTCGAGACGCCAATCGCCACCACGCGCGACGGCCAGCGTGGTTTGGTGGAGTACGGCCGTCGCTCTCGTCGTTTCGAAGTGGGCAGCGTAATGATCATTTTCGGAGCGCCCGAAGCCGCAGCAACACGGATCTTCAGGGCTAGCTCCGATGCGATCTGCGCCATCCGCCCCGAGGCGGCCTCTCCTGGTTTGGTGACGAAATCGAACGCCCCCAGCGAGAGTGCTTTCAAAGTGAGGGACGCGCCTTCCTGGGTATGCGCGCTCACAACAATCACCGGCACACGGTGCTTGCCCATGATCTTTCGGAGCATCTCGATTCCGTCCATGCGCGGCATTTCCAAATCGAGTGTCACCACGTGCGGCCGCAGCTCCTCAATCTTTCGCAAGCCGATCAGGCCGTCCATGGCCGTGCCGACAACCTCGATTCTGGGATCCTGCAATAGAATTTGCGGAATCAGCTTTCGCATCAGTGCTGAGTCGTCCACCACGAGCACGCGAATTCGTTCGCTCATGCAATGGCCTCCAGCACGGGTGTTTTCCCGAGATGCGACACGACGGCGGGCACGTTGAGGATCAAGACAACGGTTCCGTCGCCCAAAATCGAAGCCCCGCTCACCAGAGGAGAGCTCACCAAATCGTCTTCCAGAGCCTTGATGACCAGCTCCTCCTCGCCCATCAGACTGTCTACGGCGAGACCGAATCGACGCCCACCGGAACTGATCACAACGACAAACAGGCGCCTGGCCCGGCTTCCTGGCGTTTGCGGTTCGAGCCGGTCCAAGCGAACCAGCGTCAGAACCTGCTCGCGCAACTGGAAGACTTCGTGCTCGTCGACCTGATGAACCTCTTCCTCCGTGATGCGTGTGATTTCGGCGACCGATGCAAGCGGCACCGCATAAAGCCGACCGTGGACCCGGAACAGGAGTGCCTGAATGCTGGCGAGGGTAAGTGGAACCATCAGCCGGAACGTCGTTCCCTGGCCAGGCCGGCTCGCTAGTTCCACGGTCCCTTTGAGTTCGGCAAGAGCGGACTTGACGACGTCTAGACCCACACCCCTGCCGGAAATTTCCGTCACTTCATCGGCCGTGCTGAGACCGGGCGTGAAGATCAATTGCAGGGCTTCGGACTCGTTGAGTTGTACGGCCGCTTCGGGTGCAAGAATGCCGTGCTGGATGGCCCGGCGAACGATTTTTTCCCGGTCGAGGCCCCGTCCGTCGTCCGATACTTCGATGACAACCTGATCGCCGTCATGACGGGCATCCAAGCGAATCGTGCCGCCGGCGGGCTTTCCCGCCGCTTCTCGTTCGCTCGCGCTTTCGATTCCGTGATCGGCGGCATTGCGAATCACATGCGCCAGCGGATCGGCGAGCCGATCCAGAATGCGTTTGTCGAGATCGGTGTTCTGTCCGGTGATTTCCAGCGCAATCTCCTTTTGGAGCAGCCGGGCAACGTCTCGAACGATGCGTGGAAATCGCCGAAACAACTGCTCAACGGGCACCATGCGGATCTTCATCACCGACTTCTGCAGCTCGCCCAGAACGCGCGACTGAAATCCCAGCGCATCGGTGAGTCGGTTGCGTACCGGATCTTTGGGATGGCGCCGCTCAAACTCATGGATGGCGCGTTGCAGCATCGATTTTCCGATGATCATCTCGCCGATCAGATTCATGACGATATCGATGCGGCCTGCATCCACACGAAGCGTGTTCTCCGAAGCCGCTTGCGCCAGACCGGCGAGCGCAGCCTCGTGCCCGTCATCTGTCGCCCCTGGTCCCGACTTCACCCCTGCGGCGACGGCGGCCGCCTCTGACTCCACCAGAATCTCCAACAGATCACGGGTGGGGGCGGGCAATACGGGGGTCCGCTCGACCGACATTTTGTTCACGACCGATGGCACGTGGCAGTGCTTTCGAATCCAGTCGGCCGGCTTTTTGGTCGACAAAGCTGCTTCGACCAAACGCGCGGTTTCCACGGCCGCACCCCCCTCGGGGCGTAGGGCCAACAGCTGACCGGCACCCTCCAATGCCTTACGTGCCAATTCGAATGCGGCCGCGGGAGCTAGCGTCTCGGGATGGAGTTCCAGGGCAACGTTATAAACGTTTTCGCCGCGCCGAATCGCGTCGGCGATCATCAGCCGCTCGTATTCAGACCACTCAAATTTGGCCTCGGCCAGCCGATTTTGCGGCCGAG
>DASPVW010000028.1:0-8328 GCA_035622155.1 Candidatus Acidiferrales bacterium | reverse complement strand
CCCTGCTCAAGAAATGACGCCGGGCACCAAACTCGGCCCCCAACGAAGTCATCGCGGCCCTCCTAGCGGTTGGTTCCCTCCAACGCCCCATTTGCGTCGCGGCGCTCTACAATCGGCAAAAGCGCACGCGAAGGGTGCGTGGCATCGTGGTAAATCGTGTTGACGGCCACGCGCGTCTCGCTGTCGGCGCGGAGCGGATGGCCCGTGTTCGGGTTAGGATCGAACCGCGGGTCGTTCGAACTGGTCACATGAATCGCGATGCGGTGACCCGTGTTGAAAATCAGACTGGTCGACCACAAGTTCAGTTTGAACTTGTACACGTCGCCCTTCTTCATCATCACTTCGTGATCCGCGCCGTCGCGGAATCTCGCCCGGACAGCCGAATCAAGCACCAGCCGCTCGGTGCCGTCCGGGTATACGTCGATCAGCTTGGCCATGAAATCGGTATCCGGCGCGTCCGACTCCGCCCACAGCTCAACCGTCACCGGGCCCGTGACTTCCACGGGCGCCTTCAGCGGCCCGGTTGAAAACTTCAGGACGTCCTTGCGGTCTCCGATGGCGCGCTGGTCCATCGGGCCCTTCTTGATCATTAGGTTCGCGCCGCCGATTGTGGGGACGGGATTTTTCGGATCGTACTGATAGCTGTCGTGACTTTCCGCGGCGCCCGGCATCTGCAAGCTCAGCTTGCCTCCCGAGGTCAGAAAATACGACGTCGTCTTCGCCTGTGGCGGCCAAGACTCGGCCGTGCGCCACTCGTTGCCCGGCGCTTTCGGATCGGTCACGTCGCCCATCACGTAATAGCACACCGGCGGCTCGTTCATGAGCCCGTTCTGCTCGCCCTTGAGCCAGTAGTTGAACCAGCGAAGCTGTAGATCGCTCGTCATCGTTCCGCCGAACACGTTGCCCGAGTTGGCCGGATACTTAACCTCTTCGAGCTGCCCATGTCCCCAGGGGCCGAGGATCAGCTTCTGATTTCCGGCCGCGATCCCTGCGCCGTCCGCCTGCAATCCGGCGAAGTTGTTGATGTTGCCCTGCTCGAAAATGTCGTACCACCCGCCCTGGTTGTAGACGGGAACGTCGATTTTGTCCCAGTATTTCGATTCCTCGCGGATGTCGTAGTAATGGTCGTAAACGTTGTGTTTGTAGATTTCGGCGATTGCCGCCGTGTCGTTCTGCGCCTTCATCCAGCCGTCGTTCATCTCCTTGCGGTAGACGCCGCCGATGAAGACCGTTTGGGCGTAGGCGCTCGACGGCGCGACGATCACGTACATCGCCGTCAGATGCGGCGGGCGCGCGATCGAGGCCTGATTCGCCGTCATTCCCATGGCCGATGCACCCACCATCCCCACCTTCCCGTTCGACCACGGCTGCTTGGCGATCCATTCCACGGTATCGTAGCCGTCCAGGTGATCGTCCATAAACGGGTGGTCGACGCCTTCGCTCTTGAACCGGCCGCGGCAATCCTGCACCACGAAGGCGTATTCGTGGCTCGTCCACAGCCCGGCGCTGGGCGGCCCCATCCGCTCCGCGCTGTAGGGGGTGCGCGTCAGCACCACGGGCCACGGCCCGCTGCTCTGTGGCAGATAGATCGCCGTGTAGAGCTTCACGCCGTCGCGCATCGCCACCATTTCTTCGCGCGTCGCTTTCGGTGCGGCCGGCACGGCCTGAGCCGGTGTTGCCGCCGATCGCGCCGCCGTTCCATTCGCACGCTCGCCTGCCTGTTGCTGCGCGTGCACCCATGGCGGTGCGCACAGCGAAAACACGGCTGCGAGCAGGAATCGCACGATTCTCCTTGCGTTCATCTCCCACCCCATTTTGGAATTCCCCGCAGGTTTGCGCGCCGCCCGAACGGGCGCCTCAAATCCTACCCACCCCGCCGCGATCATATCATCTTCTCGACGGCTTTGGCCGCGCTGCGGCCTTTCAAGAATTGCCCACACGACGAGAGACTGTGCAACACTAACCCTGCAATCACTGCAGCGTTCTGGACTGACCGCTTGGCGATCGTCCACACATTGACGCCGCAGAATCTTCCAACCTAATATCTCGACAAATGTCAGAAGGCCAAACCCTCATCGGGCAGACCTTCTCCCACTACCGGATCATCGAGAAACTCGGTGGAGGTGGTATGGGTGTGGTGTACAAGGCCGAGGACACCCGTCTCGAACGCTTTGTCGCCCTGAAGTTTCTTCCCGACGATCTCGCTCAGGATCGGCAAGCCCTCGAACGTTTCCGCCGCGAAGCCAAGGCCGCCTCGGCTTTGAATCATCCGAATATTTGCACGATCCACGACATTGGCGAGGAGAACGGCAGAGCGTTCATCGCCATGGAGTTTCTGGAAGGCAAGACCTTGAAATACAGGATCGCTGGCCGACCCATGGAACTCGAGGCATTGCTGGATGTGGCGATTGCCGTGGCCGACGGGCTGAACGCTGCGCACTCGAAAGGCATCGTGCATAGAGACATCAAACCAGCGAACATCTTTGTTACCGAGGACGGTCATGCCAAAATCCTCGACTTTGGTCTTGCGAAGGTCAGTGCCGCAAAAGGCGTAAGTGCTGATGCGGAAACACTCGCCACCGAAGAAGTAGACCCAGACCATCTGACGAGCCCCGGCAGTACGCTGGGCACGATGGCTTACATGTCTCCGGAGCAGGAGCGAGGCGAGGAACTGGATCAACGAACCGACTTGTTCTCCTTCGGTGCGGTTCTGTATGAGATGGCGTCGGGCCGGATGGCCTTCCCCGGCAACACGGCAGCCCTCGTACATGAGGCCGTCCTCAATCGAGCGCCGACCCCACTGGGACGAGTGAATCCCGACGTGCCACCGAAACTGGAGGAGCTGGTCAACAAGGCATTAGAAAAGGACCGAAAGCTTCGTTATCAGTCCGCGGCCGAAATTCGTGCGGATTTGCAGCGGTTGAAGCGAGACACAGAGTCGGGTCGAACGGCTGCAACCGAGGCACCGTTGCAGCCCGCCAAGAAATCGCCTTTGTCTCGATGGGCGATGGCCGTTGGAGTAACAATACTAGCCATCGGACTGGTAGTAGCCTGCTGGTTGTTCTTCACCCGCAAAGCCCACGCGCTGACGGATAAAGACACCATCGTTCTCGCCGACTTTACCAACACAACGGGTGATGCAGTCTTCGATGGCGCGCTGCGGCAAGGACTCTCGGTGCAGCTAGAGCAATCGCCATTCTTGAGCCTCGTTTCGGAACAGCAAGTCCAGCAAGCACTGCGCCTGATGGGCCAGCCAGCGGACGCCCGACTCACACCTGAGATTGCTCGCGACCTGTGCCGACGGACCCAGAGTGCTGCGGTGATTGACGGCTCGATTGCAATCCTGGGAACCCAATATGTCCTCGGCCTCAAGGCCGTCAACTGCCGCACGGGAGACGTTTTGGCTGAGGAGCAGGCAACGGCGGACGGCAAAGAGCGAGTCCTGAAGGCGCTGGGTGATTCAGCCACGAAGCTGCGCGCTAAGCTTGGTGAGACGCTTAGCAGTGTCAAGCGCCTCGACACGCCGCTTGAGCAGGCAACTACACCCTCGCTTGAGGCCCTTCAGGCCTACAGCTTGGCACGGACAATGATGGCGGGGGATGACTACGCCGATGCCGTGCCGCTCTTGCAGCGGGCAATCCGCCTCGACCCGAATTTCGCAATGGCCTATGCAAGACTCGGGACGAGCTATGACAATCTCGGCGAGAACACTACGGGGGCCGAGAACCTGAAGAAGGCCTATGCGCTGCGGGAACGGGCAAGCGAGCCAGAGAGATTCTACATCGAGTCTCACTATTATGAGATTGTCACCGGAAATTTGGAAAAGGCCCGTCGAGTGTGTGAACTGTGGGCACAGACCTATCCGCGAGAATACGTAGCGAGGCTCCACTTGTCTAATATCTACGGTAACTTCGGCCAATACGACAAAGCACTTGAGGAAGCTCGTGAAACCCTGCGCCTCAACACGCAAGCTGGTAGTTATGGAAGCCTTGCTTTCTCATACCTCACCCTCAATCGCTTAGAGGAGGCCCGAGCTACAGCCGAAGAGGCACAGGCGAAAAAGATCGATTCCCCTACTCTGCATTTTTGGATGTACCAACTGGCCTTCTTGCGAAATGATGCGTCGGGGATGGCACAGGAGGCGGCCTGGGCTGAGGGCAAGCCAGGAGTAGAGGACGTTTTTCTGGTTCTTGAGGCCGATACGGCGGCTTATTTCGGGCATCTCCAAGCCGCTCGGAAACTTTCCCGCCGGGCAGTAGCTTCGGCGGAGCGGGCGGAAGAAAAAGAAGCCGCAGCGAGCCACGAAGCGGATGCGGCTCTGCGGGAAGGCCTCTTTGGCAACTCCGGCGAAGCACGTCAACAAGCAGCCGCAGCGTTGGAGCTTTCAACCGGGCGGGACGCGCAGTATCAAGCGGCGCTGGCGCTGGCCTTAGCTCAGGATGCAACTCGGGCGCAGCCACTGGGCGACGACTTGGGCAAGCGGTTCCCAGAAGATACAATCATTCAGTTTAACTTTCTCCCCACCACTCGCGCTCAAATCGACTTGATTCACAACGATTTTGCGAGGGCCATCGAGGCCCTTCAGCCCGCTGCACCTTACGAGCTGGGTTCGCCATCCGGTGTTATCTCGCTTGCTCTATATCCCGTCTACGTTCGCGGAGAAGCCTATCTGGCCGCTCATCAAGGCAGCGAAGCCGCTGCAGAGTTCCAGAAAATCGTCGACCATCCGGGCATTGTGCTGAACGAACCCATTGGTGCTCTCACGCATCTCCAAATCGGCCGCGCCTACGCCATACAGGGAGACACTACCAAAGCCAGGGCGGCCTATCAGGATTTCCTCGCGCTGTGGAAGGACGCCGACCCCGACATCCCCATCCTGAAGCAAGCTAAGGCGGAGTACGCGAAGTTGCAGTAGCTCAAGCTGGCCTCCAGTTCGTGTGTCGCAGCGCGCTCCGCCTAGTCTCACGCTTCACTCACTACCAATCTCGACAATGTCGATGGCATCCACTGACCACGACGCCGCGAAGGGCGTACGTATGTGAGCACAGTGCGAAGCTCGGTCCATTGACAACAGGAGGGATGCGGAATATGTAGGGCACACGGGACTGCAGTTTCATCCGCTGTAACATGGCCACGAACAAGTGCGAGTTCGATTCGGCCCGGCTCTTGCCGCCAGCGCTGATTCACCCTCAAGTCACTCCCCACGCACCGGCCAGGGGGTTCAAGCACCGCTCGGAACGAACCGTAGTAGCGCAACCCTCAGCTTACCTGAACATACAAGTCGACGGCCGCGAGACCTCTTATTTCGAATGGCTCGGCGCGGGCATTTATTGTGCCGACCAGCGCGATGCCTCAAAAAACGGCCACCGACCGCAGGTTCTCCACGAACTGCACTATGGTTTCAACGAGCGTTTCTTCTACTTGCGTGTGGACGCATTTCCAGGCTCATTGTCCGGGCTACGCGACTTCGAATTCCGGATCACGCTTCGCGGCCGTGACGAGGTTCGCCTGCTAGTCGCCATCGAAGAAGGCCTTCTCGCCGGCTGCCTTCTGGACACGGAAGATCTATGCATCCTGGGCCCACATGAGCTCGTGGGAGTGGCGTTTGACAGGATCTTGGAGGTGGCCCTCGGCCGTAGACTGATTGAGGTGGCGGGGCAAACTTCCTTGATGCTCGAGGTTGCGCTCTGGCACGCCGGGATTCTGTGCGACCTCCTGCCGCGCGAGAGCTCGCTCGAAGTAAAATTGGACGCCGACTTCTGCTCTTGGACCATGTGAGCAGGCGCTCCGAACCCACAAAAAATTTTCAAAAAAATTTGGCGCGGTGGGGTCCGGGGGCGTCACCGACATCATGTGTCTCTGGGACGGACAACTCGGCAACCTTTGTGACGTACTTTGTGCCATAACCCTGCCTGGGCAGCCCTGGCAACTGCTGTCTTTCGGTGTCCGCTGTCGGCCGCGATGAGGTTTCAGCGAACGCAGCAGGCAACGCTCCGTCTAACGCTCGATCCCCAGGCGCCCTGCCACCCTCGTGAGGGTCGCGACGAGCCTGTCGATGTGCGCTTCGGTGTGTGCAGAAGTGCAGGAGATGCGGAGCAAATTCTGCGCTGCGGCCGGCTTCAGCACCGGGTTGATGTAGATGTTTTCCGCCAGAAGCGCCTTGCACAGCCGGCACAAATCGCCTTCCTCTCGGATCATCACCGCCACGATCGCCGTCTCGCCGTCCAGCACCGAGAAGCCGCAGGCGCGCAGCTCCGCGCGGAGCGCGTGGGCCATCTGCAACAGCCGCAGGCGCCGCTCGGGCTCCTTACGGATGATTTCCAACGCCGCCCTGGCCGCCGCCACTGACGCCGCTGGCAGACTTGCCGAAAACACGAATGGCCGCGCCGTGTGCTTCAGATAATCCACCACCTCGCGCGGGCCCGCGATAAACCCGCCCACCGATGCCAGAGCCTTGCTGAACGTGCCCATCACGATGTCCACGTCGTCCAGCACCCCCAGGTGCTCTGCCGCGCCAGCTCCGGTCTGCCCCAACACTCCCAACCCGTGTGCTTCGTCCACGTAGATGCGCGCCCCGTTGGATTTTGAAAGGTTCACCAGCCCGCGCAAATCGGCCAGATCCCCTTCCATGCTGAACACGCCTTCGGAGACCACCAGAATCCTCGCTCCGGGACCACAGTTGTTTAGGCACCGCTCGAAATGGTCCAGATCGTTATGCCGGAACCGCATCACCCTCGCTACTGACCGCAACGCTCCTTCGACCAAGCTGGCGTGCAGGCTGTGATCGCAGATCATCACGTCGCCCTTTTCGGTTAGCGCCGAAAGCGCCGCGTAGTTGGCCTGAAACCCGGTGCCGAAGATCATCGCAGCTTCCTTGCGCACGAAGGCGGCCAGCTCCACTTCCAGCTCTACGTGTAGATCCAGGGTCCCGTTCAGCAGACGCGAGCCGCTGCATCCGCTGCCGTACCTCCGGATCGCCTGCACGGCGGCTTCTGTCACCTGTGGGTGCGTGATCAGGTCCAGGTAATCGTTCGACCCGAACATCAGCACCTTCGACGAGCCGAGCCGCACCTCTCCTGACTGGCAGCCCTCCCGGTCTCCGAAGGTCCCGAAGTACAGGTACAGACCGGCTTTCTGGAGCTCGCCCGGGCGGGTGAACGCGCGGCATTTCTCGAAAATGTCGTTCGCTTCGGCGCTCTTCTTTTTCGCGAGGGCCGTCAGGCTCGTGTTCAGTGCCATTCGTAGATTCGATAGGTCTTGTAGTGTCTTGCGCGCATCACTTCCAGGGAGCGTGTCATCAGAACGTTGTCTTCCAGGATCCACGACATTTCACAGTCACCACTGTATCCAAGCTTACTGGCAGTCCTCGCGAGCGTGGCATAGAAGGCAGCCGCCACCCCGGAGGTTCTATACTCCTCCACCACCCCAAGAGCAAGAATACGCAGGCTCTTAATCAAGCGTTGATAATATACAATTTTGAGCAGCCCCATTGGGAAAAGGCTGCCGCCCGCCGGCTTGAGTGCGAAATTGACATCGGGCAGAGCGAGTGCGAACCCAATCGGCTTGCCGCCCCTTTCCCCTATCAGCACCAGCTCAGGTTTAAGGATCTGCTTCATCTCTTTGCCCATCAGGAAGAACTCTTCGCGAGTCATCGGTACAAATCCCCAGTTGCGCTTCCACGCGGAGTTGTACACCTCCCAGATCCGTCCCACTTCGGCGTCGAAATCTTTCATGTTGATGGGCCGGACGGTGACGCCGCTTTTGGCGAGCTTACGGTCCGCCACCCGCCCAATCTTCTCCAGCTCGACTGCCGCCGCGGTACTTACGTAAGCGTTAAGATCCTTTGCCTTGCACAGCCCTACGCTTTGCATCAACGCCGGGTAATAGCGCGGGTTGTAGGTGGTCATGACCATCGGATTGGAATCGAAACCGTTGACCAACATGCCGCATTCGTAGTTGGTGGAGGGGTTCACCGGCCCTCGAAGCAGCATTGCGCCGCGGTCGAATACCCACTTTCGCGCGGCGCCGAGCAGAGCCGCTGCCACTTCGGTGGCGTTCGTCGATTCGAAGAATCCGAAGAAGCCGGTGTTCTCCTCGTGAAACTTGTTGTGGTTGCGGTCTAGTATGGCGGCAATCCGACCCACCACGCGGCCGTCGCGCCGCGCCAGGAAAAACTCGGCCTCGGCATTGGCGTAGAACGGATGCTTGGCCCGGTCCAGTAGTGCCTTCACCGCTATCCGCAATGGAGGGACCCAAAAAGGGTCGCCCTGATAGAGCGAGTAGGGAAACTCAATAAACTCTTTCAATGCCTGCTTGCTATCTGCCGTT
>DASPVW010000027.1:0-4464 GCA_035622155.1 Candidatus Acidiferrales bacterium | reverse complement strand
ACCTTCTTCGAGCAACGCCATATCGGTGACGTATTGCGGGGCAAGGTCTTGCGCATCGCCAGCTTCGGTGCGTTTGTCGAAATTTCGGACGGCGTCGAGGGCCTGTGCCACAACTCGGAAGTGACGGATACGAAAGGCCAGCCGATCACGCTCGAGCCCGGCCAGGAACACGACTTCAAAATCATCAAGATGAACCCGGAGGAAAAAAAGGTCGGGCTGAGCATCAAGGCGGTAGGTGAGGAAGCTTCCCGTTCCGAGGTCGAAGCCTATAAACATCCGGCCTCAAGCACGGGCAGCTCAACCATCGGCGATCTGATTACTTGGAAGCGCGCCGGCGAGAACAGCTAACCGGAGCGCTCGGTTCTGTTGGTTCGGTTGTTTGGCCGTGTGGCCTGAGTGGAGCCGAAGCACTCAAGCCAAGGAGCAGTGCCTGCGAGATTTGCTGGCAGCCGCGAGATCGGAGACATTCTACCCAAAACCCTCGATGCTGCATCTATTTCGCCTTGTGCGGCTGGCGTTTTGGCGCGCGTTGGAGCATGACGCGTTTGCGGTTGCCAAGGCTTCTGCGTATTCCTTGATTCTGACGTTTTTCCCCGCCCTGCTGGTGGTTGGGTCCTTGCTGGCGACTTCCCCGAGCACCGAAGTCTATCTTCGCCAGATTTCCTATGCCGTAGGACGGATCCTTCCCGCGGCCAGCAATTCCGCCCTGGCCTATCTCAAGGGAGGCCCTGGGCATCCCGTGGGCGTGCTCATTACCGCTTCCTTGATCACCCTGTGGACGGGCTCCGGCGTGATGGTGTCCTGGATGGAGGGTTTCCGCAATGCCTACCAGCTGCCCAAAATCTGGGGATTGGCTAAGGAGCGCATGATCGCCTTCTCCCTGGTTATCCTGGCCGGGATTCCCCTCAGCTTTGCCACGATCCTGGTCGCCTTCGGCAGCGGAATCGAGGCGCGAATCCTCTATCAGTCGGATCGTGAATACGGACCGGTCATTCTCCTGCTTTGGGCGATGATTCGCTGGGCTATCGCCACCCTGACGAGCATTGCGGTGATTTGTTTGATCTACCACAACGCCGTGCCCCGAACCCAGCCCTGGCATAGCACGCTGCCGGGAGCTGCGCTGGCTACGGGGCTTTGGTTTCTCACCACCGCACTGTTCGGCTGGTACTTGCAAAGTTACGCCGACTACAGTTTGATTTATGGTTCCCTGGGCACGGCCGTCGCGTTGCTGGTGTGGATGTATTTGATTTCCCTGGTGGTTCTGGTCGGGGCGGAATTCAATGCCATGCTATTCCCGCGCGCCATGCTGGGCAAGGAGCTGAAGCAGACGTCCTCGTCGAAGCTGGAGTCGGGTGCGGAACGGGAAAAAAGATCCATCGTCAGCCACAGTTGAATCTATTATCTTCGGGTTTTTCTCCAGACCATTGAGATCCAACTTCAAAGCGAGCGACCGGCGCCGAACCAAGCGCTCCTCCCACCCCCGGCGAGCCAAGATCATCTGTACCGTGGGGCCGGCATCGAATTCCGAAGACGCGCTCGAGGCTCTACTGCGGCTGGGCATGGATGTAGCCCGCCTGAATTTTTCCCATGGCACGCACGAGGAACACGGAAGAGTCATTGAGCGGCTGCGTCGGCTTTCGGCCGAAGCGAATCGCACGCTTTGCATTCTGCAGGACCTGCAAGGGCCCAAGATCCGTACCGGGCCGCTCGCCGAGCACAATCCCGTCACCCTCGAAGCCGGGTCGCGCGTCTCGATTACCCCGCGCCCGGTCGAAGGTACGTCCAAGCTGATCTCGACAACCTTCCGCGGCCTGGCTCGAGAGGTCTCACCGGGTGACCGCATCTTGCTCTCCGACGGCCGCATCGAGTTGCGAGTTTCGCGCGTCCATCGTCAGGATGTGGAGTGCGAGGTTGTCAACGGAGGACAACTCGAGGAGCATCAAGGCATCAATCTTCCCGGGGTTGCGCTCTCGATTCCCGCGCTCACCGAAAAAGACCGGGTCGATCTCCAGTTTGGGTTGATCCACGGGGTCGACATGGTGGCCGTCTCCTTTGTCCGCTCGGCGGCCGATGTTCACAGTGTTCGGAAGATCATCGCCAGTCACGGCAGCGATGTGCCCATCATCGCCAAGCTCGAAAAGCCGCAAGCTCTCGAACAGCTGGAAGAGATTCTCGAAGCGAGCGATGGTGTGATGGTGGCTCGCGGCGATCTTGGCGTCGAAATGCCGCCTGAGAAAGTGCCTATTATCCAGAAACAGGTGATCCATCGTTCGGCCGAATGGCGAAAGCCGGTCATCATCGCCACCCAAATGCTCGAATCGATGGTCGAAAATCCCCGGCCGACGCGGGCTGAGGCCAGCGACGTGGCGAACGCGATACTCGACGGAAGCGATGCGGTCATGCTCTCGGGCGAGACCGCTAGCGGACGCTATCCCCGGGAGGCGGTCACGATGATGGCGAAAATCGTGGTCGAAGCCGAGAAAACCATGCGCGAACTCCCGCGCCGCCGGGGTACGAACCACCGCCTGAGCATTGCCGAGACGATTTGCGAGTCCGTCGCGCATGCCGCGGAAGACCTGCGCATGGGAGCCATCGCCGTATTTACCGAGACCGGCAATACGGCACGCATGATTTCAAAATACCGTCCCAAAGCCGAGATTTATGCGTTCAGTGATTTGCCGGTGTGTAATCGCATGAATCTGTTTTGGGGAGTTCATCCCGTCGAGCGTGAACCTGCCCACAGCGCCGAGGATATGCTATCGACGGCCACGCACGAGCTATTACGACGCGGCCGAATTCAGGTAGGGGACGTGCTCGGCGTGGTGGCCGGTACGCAAATGGCCTCAGGTTCGACGAACTTCCTGCGGCTGCACGTGGTCACGCCAAAAGAAGCGCAACAATCGAGACGCAAGCAACAGCCCGTGCGACGTCGACGACGGCGACGGGCCACCTGAGTCCGAATTCTGAGGAACATCTGCCAATCGGCAGGAGGTCGAGTCCCTGGCGTCCGGCCATTCTTGTGTCTAGGCCGCGATTTGTGTGTTAAGCGTTCACAGCCGGAACAAAAAGAGCGCGATAACGTCCTGATCCCACTCTTTCAAGGTGTTACGGACAGGGCTTGTACAAAGGCGGCATCCTCCATAGAATAGATGTATAGACGTTTGAGAGTCTATCTACCTAAACGCATAGGTGCCAACACATGGAAATGGAAGAAGAAGCCGTTCGCTGGAACCTGAAGGTCTCGAAGGAGACCGATCTGAATCTCCGGACCTTTCTCGGCTCCCAGGGCATGAAGAAAGGCGACCTTTCGAAATTCGTCGAGGACGCCGTCCGCCGGCGCGTGCTTCAGTGCACCATCGAAGATATCCGTCAGCGCAATGCCGACAGCGACCCAGATGACATCCAGCGCATCGTGGAAGAAGCTGTGAGCGAAGTCCGCGCGGAACGCCGCGTCAAAGAGAAGGCCGATCAGCACTGATGCGCGTGGTGCTCGATACGAATATTCTCGTTTCTGCCCTAATCGCATCGTCTGGCAACCCGGCGGCGATCGTCAACGCTTGGCTCGACGGAAGGTTTACGCTGCTGACCTGCGCCGAGCACGTCGACGAGTTGCGCGGCACTCTCGAGAAGCCGCGCTTGGCCGCGCTCATAAAACCCCACAAGGCCGGCCGCCTGGTCAACCAGATCAAAAAGCTCGCTGAGGACGTGGGCACGCTTCCCGACGTGGAGCTTTCTTCCGATCCTGCGGATGATTTTCTGCTGGCCATGTGCGAAGCGGGCACAGCTGACTATCTCGTGACCGGCACGAGTGGACTGCTCACGCTCCGCAACCACGGAGCGGCGCGGATCGTGTCCGCGAGCGACTTTGCCGCAATCTTCGCATTGGCGAAGAAAAGACACAAATGACCGACAACGAAAACGCCCTCGTTGTATCGCCGTCCTGCATCACGCACCAACACTGTTCACGCCGACGCCGAAGGCCGATTTATATGAATTTCGAAAGCTCGGGAAGCAACTTGAGCGCACACGGCAGCTGGCCTCGTAGGTCCCGCCTCATTCAGCTTCCGTGGGCGCAAAAGCGGTACAACTGGCGAAGTGGAAGGGAGCGCACGTAATCGGGACGGCATCCACCCGAAATCAAGCATTCCTGCGGGAACTGGGCGTGGATGAACCGATCGATTACGAGAAAACGCGATTCGACGATGTGGTGAAGGACGTCGACGTGGTGTTCGACACGATCGGCGAAGATACCCGGGCGCGCTCCTGGAAGGTGCTGAAAAAGGGAGGAATTCTGGTTTCGATCGTAGGACCCCCGCCTTCGGAGGATGAGGCTGCGAAACTTGGCGTGCGGACCGCCTTCTTCTCCGCCCAGCCGAATGCCTCCCAGTTGGCCGAGATTGCCGCACTCGTCGACTCGGGGAAAATCAAGCCATTCGTCGAAACCGTGCTGCCGCTGTCGGAAGC
>DASPVW010000026.1:0-34725 GCA_035622155.1 Candidatus Acidiferrales bacterium | reverse complement strand
TCTGAAGAGTTTCGGACCGACCGTTGCTTCGAGGGCTGCACTTCGGAGACTGACACTGTCATGGCGGATAGCTCTGCCGATCTGAAGCTCGGGCAAGCAAGTGAGCGCGTCGACGTCTGGACTCATCCTTACTTCTTGGTCGGCGTGATTGTATTTGTGGGCTTGGCAGTGCGTTTGGCCGCTTTAGCCCATTGGGGAACGGGCGCCATCGATTCCGAGGGCACAGAGTACGCCAGGATTGCGCAGAACCTGCGGAACGGAACTGGATATGTTGGATTGACGAGCCCCGGCCCTCAGATTGGGTTTCCTCCGTTCTTTCCACTATTGATCGCTGCGGTTTCATTTCTTACACGGGACTACGAATGGGCGGGACGACTGGTCTGTCTGGTTTCCAGCTCGTTACTCCCTCTTCCGATCTTTGGCATTGCCTCGCGGCTATACAATCGACGCACTGGTTTCGTAGCGGCCCTGCTGACGGTTTTTTACCCGCTGCTTGTGAACCTATCGCTCGCGGTGTTGTCGGAAGGGCTTTATATCACCATGCTGTTGACGGCGGTGTACATCGTTCTTGTTTCGCTAGATCGCCCTTCGCTACGCGGGTACTTTTTCGTTGGCGTGTTCTTTGGCCTCACCTATCTGACTCGGCAGGAGGCTGTCGCACCCCTGCTGATCGCCCTGTTTCTCACGATGTTCCTTGCCAAAGCAACGGTCGTCAGCCGAAGCAAGTGGGTCACCGCGGCTGTAGCGGCATTCGCGATCGTGGCACTACCGGAAGTTGTCTATCTTTACAGAGCGACGGGACAGATTCGGTTAGAAGAGAAAAGTTCTCTTTTCTATGCCGAACTGGTTCGCATTGGCATTGGGCAACAGAATCACGAGGTCATGCCTGTCGAATGGGCTGAACATTCCATCAATGCGGACCTAGAGAGAACGGGAACGTCGAACAGGTCCGAAGTCGATGTTGTAAGGGAGACACAGATCAGCCTCCGACAGCTCGCTCACAATGTGAAAATGGGCGTGGGCCAAAATCTCCCCACATTGCTTCAACAACTATCGTCAAGATGGATGGGAGCACCATTTCTATCCGCGCTGGCTTTATTGGGCGCACTTCGTCGGCCGTGGAGACGATCGCTGGTCTCAAGCCACTTATACGTGCTGCTGGTTCCGCTGACCGCCATTCTGGCGACTTTCACCTTTAGCGGTTGGATGGCTCTAAGGTACTACTTCGTGCTGGTTCCCTTTCTGCTGATCTGGGCCGCGAATGGTCTGGTCGGAGTTGGATTGTGGACGAAAGCATCCGTTGCGGCCGCAGGTTGGCATTGGATTAGCCCAGTCGTCACGAAATGGATCGTTCCCGGACTGATCGGGTTAGTCGTGATCCTGTATCCAGTGAGAGGTGTAAGGTCGCTATGGGACTTCCAACAGAATTCCCGTGCTACCCAGGTCATAAAGCAATTGGGCCTGTGGATCGGGCAGCAGCAAAATCGTCAGGTTATGATCATGGATCGTTCCACGCCTCTGGCTTTTCACGCGAACGCACAATGGGTCGATTTCCCTTACTGCGATGGCGATCTGGCCCTTCGGTTCCTCGATGCCGCTAAGGTGGACTATGTGGTTTTACGGCAGGGCGAAAACTACACGCCGTACTATCACGAGTGGCTCCTAAACGGAATCCCAGATCGCAGGGCAGAACGCGTGAAGGTGGGTTCAGCCTCGGACGGCAACGAAATCATAATATTTCGATGGCATAGAGAAGGAATTCCCTAAGAGGATGGTCGGGACGACTGGATTTGAACCAGCGGCCTCACGCACCCCAAGCGTGCGCGCTACCAGGCTGCGCCACGTCCCGATCGTATGGATTCTACCGATTTCCAGCCTATCACTCGCGTTCGAGCAGGGTCAAGATCGCCAGAAGCTCTTCGTGAAGATCAAGCAGGAATTTCTTATGTGCGCGGGCTGCCGGGCCGTGCTTGGCGGGAACGATGGCTGTTTCGCCCTGCGCTGGTGTGTCCTGTGCGGCGGAAGGACCGCCATTTTTTTCCGCGAGGTGCTTGCGAGCACCCGCGATCGTGAAGCCTTCTTCGTAAAGCAGGCGCTTGATTTCGAACACCGTTTCGATGTCCTCGCGCCGGTAGAGGCGGTGGCCACTCGGACTTTTGACAGGTTGAAGCGTGGGAAACTCGGACTCCCAGTAGCGAAGAACAAACGCTTTCGTCGCTGTGAGACGGCTGACCTCGCCGATTCGGAAAAGGCTCTTTTCCGGGATTACGTGCGCAGCTTGGGTCGCACTTGCCATGGCTTGTTTGTATCCTAGGCTGATTTCCGGCCGTGTCAACCCCTGAAGCGCTTCGGGCGCCGCAATTCCGCGCTCGGCGGCTCGCGCTTTTTCAGCCGTTGGGTAAAGCGTATCGGAGTGCCGGTGAAATCGAAGGCGGCGCGGAGGCGGTTTTCTAAGAAGCGCTGGTAGCTGAAGTGCAGCGGGTGCGGCTGATTGGTGAACAGTACGAAGGTCGGTGGCGCGCTCGTTGCTTGGGTGATGTAATAGATTTTTACCTTGTGGCTCGCCGGAGAGGTTCCGCGCTCAAGGTCCACGCTCCTAAGCCAGCGATTTAACTCCCCCGTCGGGATACGGCGTTGCCGCGCTTGGGCGACGCGGTCGATAAGCGAATAAAGCCTTCCGACGCGGTCGCCCGTGAGCGCCGAAAGAAAGACGATGGGCGCGTAGGAAAGAAACTTGAACTTTTCACGGACGATCCGTTCATAGTCCGCTAGCAGCCGGTTGCGATCGACGCTGACTGCTTGATCCGAAGCCTTTCGCTCTTGTTTGGCCTTCTCCTCGGCCGCCCGTAAAGCCAGGTCCCATTTGTTCATCACGAGGATGACCGATCGGCCCGACTGCTCGGCATAGCCAGCGATGGTCGCGTCCTGCGCGGTGGGGCCGATGGAGGCGTCGGCCACGAGCACGGCGATGTCGGCACGCTCGAGATGACGCCGCGCCAAGACGACGCTGAGTTTCTCGGCGACAAGGTTGGTCTTGCCCTTCCGCCGGATACCCGCCGTATCGAGGAAACGATAGGACTTGCCGTGGCGTTGGACGACGGTATCGACGGCATCGCGGGTGGTACCGGGCTCGGGTGAAACGATCGCTCGCTCCTGCTGAGCGAGCTGATTGAGCAGCGTTGATTTTCCGACATTGGGGCGGCCAATGATGGCGATACCGATGTCCGGCTCGGTTTCATCGGATTCACCCTGCGGCAGTTCCCGGGTGAGAGCATCGAGCAGCGCGTCGACGCCAAAACCGTGCTCGGCCGAAACCGGAAAGACTTGGTCGCCAAGCTCATAGAATTCAGCTGCGAGCTGGGCTTGTTTGACCGAATCCACTTTGTTGACGGCGATCACAGGCGGCTTGCCGGCACGGCGCAACAGCCGGGCCAGTTCACGATCGATCGGCAGTGGTCCCGCTCGGCCGTCGACGACCTGTACGACGCGTGCGGCATCTTCGATGGCTCGATGAGCCTGCCGAAGGACCTCGCCGGGAATACCGGCTTTTTCCTCCGGGACGATTCCGCCCGTATCGACGACCTCGAACGTGCGGCCATCCCAGTGTGCCGTACCGTAGATGCGGTCTCGTGTGATTCCCGGTTCGTTCGTAACAATCGAACGGCGCGTGCCGGTGAGACGGTTGAAGAGCGTGGACTTGCCCACGTTCGGCCGCCCCACGATCACAATGGATGCTATCTTGCTCATGGAATGGCTCGGCGGTTGCGGAGTCACCCTCGCGCCAGCATTCTTTGCAATTCCAAGCGGCGCGCGAGCAGGCGCGTCAATTCGGCGGGCGATACCTTCGCTTCGATCTGTTTCTGAAGGGCGGCAAGTTCCTGTCGTAGAGTCCGGCTGCGCAGTACTTCGAGACAGCTTTCCGCTTCTTCCCAGGTGGCCTCGGCCGATGGCTCAAAAAGAACCTCGAAAAGCATTCGACGGTCTCTTTCTTCCAGCGCGGCTGCGACCGCCGCGGCATCGGGCCGCCCTCCGGTGTTGGTCACCAGAACTTCGAAGATTCGTTCTGTCTCCAGTCCCCGATGTAATTGATTGGCCGAAATCTCTCCGGCCAACCTTTCACGGAAACCTTCCGCTTCAAACAGCATTTGCATCAACCTTCGTTCGGCCGGACGGATGGCCGGCGCGAGCAACTCCACCCGTGGCTTCACTTCGCCGCGGCGCTCGGCGGCCGCGCGGCGAAAGGCCTCCCGCAGAACAGGCTCGTCCACGCGCAATTCCGAGGCGATGCGAGTGGCCCATTCCGAGCGCAGCAGCTTGTTGGGAACCCGTTGGAGGTACGGCATCAGAAAATTGAGAGCCGCGAGTTTGCCGGCAGCTGTCGAACGGTCCATCTGTCGCGCGCGCGCAATCAGATAATCCAGATACGGCAAGGCCTCCGCGAGCAGCCTTCGGTAGGCTTCCGCACCCTGCTCGCTTAAAAACTTGTCTGGGTCAGCGCCGCCCGGAAGCACCAGCACGCGCACATCGAATTCTTTTTCGAGCAGCAGTCCGAGCGAACGCTCGGTCGCCGCTTGGCCGGCCGCGTCGGGATCGAAATTGACGACGATACGGCGCGTGAACCGGCCAAGCAGCTTGATTTGTGCTTCGGCGAGGCTGGTGCCGCAGCTGGCGAACACATTGGGAATTCCCGCGCGCGCCACGGCGATGGCGTCCATGTAGCCTTCCACGAGAATTCCGAAATCGCTTTGGCGCACCGACTCTTTGGCACGATCAAGATGATAGAGGACGTTGCTTTTCGAATAGATCGGCGTCTCGGGGGAATTCAAATACTTCGGATGATCATCACCCATCGCGCGGCCGCCAAAAGCGATGACCTTCCCGGTATCGTTGGCGATCGGGAATATGATGCGACGGCGGAAACGGTCATAGAGCCGGCCACTCGGCTCCCGCGAAGCGAGCCCCGAGGCCTCCAGGAGCTTTTCCGAGTACCGAGACTTCAGATGACGCACGAGCGCGTCACCGGATGATGGTGCAAACCCGAGACCGAAGCGCGCGATCGCTTCCCGATCGAGCCCGCGATCTTCCAAATACGCTGCCGCGACTTTGCCTTCCGAAGCTTGCTCCAGCTGACGCGCGAAGAATGCCGCTGCGTCGCGATGCATCTCCATGAGCGCGCCGCGCTGCTGATTTTCGCGACGCTCTTCAGGGGCACGTTCGCGCGGTCGGGGAATCGGAATGCCGCACTTCTCGGCCACCGCTCGCACCGCCTCAGGAAATGGGCACTTTTCCAGTTCCATCACGAACTTGAAAACGTCGCCGCCAGCGCCGCAACCAAAGCAGTGGTAGATCTGCCTCACAGGATGCACGGCGAACGACGGCGTCTTTTCCTGGTGGAAGGGACACAGCCCGGTGAAATTTTGACCTGTCTTTTTCAGGCGGACGTATTCGCCGACCACGCGAACGATGTCCGCTTGCTGCTTCACCTTCTCCGCAAAGGAACCGGCCTCAGCCATTGGGTTCTTCTCTTAGCACCAGGCCATCACGATTTCAACTCGGCCACCGTTACCGCCGTGCCGCCACGATCTTCCGCCTCGTGATGAATCTTCTCGACCAGCGGATGAGCGGACAAAAATTGGGCGAGACCACGGCGAAGAGCACCGGTGCCGTGACCATGGATCACACGCACACTGGGTTTCCCGGCCAGAACAGCTTCGTCGAGAAATTTGTCGACGCGTTCACTGGCTTGCTCGACCGTGCAGCCGATGACATTGATTTCGTCGGCGGTTGGCGCATCGCTCCGTTGGGTGTGAACGGTAATAGCCGACAGGTGGCTGCGTGGCTGGGCACCTTGCGGGTGAGCAATCGCGGTGATGTCTTCGAGCGGTACTTTCACGCGCAGTGGACCGGCTTCCACTTCGGCCGTGCGGCCGTCATGACTGCGAAAAATGACAGGTTGTTTCCACGTCTTGACGTGCACACGCAGACCTGGGGAAAGCTTGCTGGGCGCTACCGGCTTAGGGGTCGTCTCGACCGCCACGCCCAAATCGGCCTGTGAGTCGGAGAGCGTCTGGAGGATGGCGGCATCGGCTTCCGCGCGTGATTCCGATGTGATTTTGCCCATCCTTCGGCCGGCCTGTTTTTCCGCTTGCGCCCGCAAGGCGCGATCCCGTATGTCCTGGGCTAGGAGCAGGACCTCGCCTTCTAACCGCTTCTGCGTCTCGGCGAAATTCCGTTCCAACTCGGCGATCCGTCTTTTTTGACGGTCGACCCAGTCCGTCTCGAGCTCCCGACGATCCTTCTCGAGCTGCGCTCGTTCTAGGCCAACCCGCTGCTTGGTGGCCTCCATCTCGTCGCGGCTGCGGTGGAGGTAGGCAATCAAATCGCGGGCCTCGCGCGATTCGGGAGAAAGGCCGGCACGGGCCTGCTCGATGATGTGTGCCGGAAGCCCCAAGCGCCGCGCGATTTCAATTCCGCTCGAGGTCCCTGGCACACCAACCCTCAGCCGGTACGTCGGACGAAGATTTTCTTCGTCAAATTCCATCGAGGCATTGAGGATTCCAGTCGTCGTGGAGGCGTATGCCTTTAACCGGTCATGGTGAGTCGTTGCTAGGGTAAGCGAACGGCGAGAGCAAAATTCGTCGAGCAGCGCGACGGCCAGGGCAGCGCCTTCTTCCGGGGCCGTCCCGGTGCCCATCTCGTCCACCAGAATCAGCGAGCGCGGGGTTGCCACCTCGAGCATGGATTTCAAATTCAGGATGTGCGCGGAAAACGTCGAAAGGTCCGCAGCAATCGACTGCTCATCACCAATATCGGCGAGCACACGATCGAAGACAGGCATTTCGGCTCGCCCTGCCGTAATGGGAATCGCCGACTGTGCCGCGAGTGCCGCCAGCCCCACTGTTTTAAGCGCAACTGTTTTTCCGCCCGTATTGGGTCCACTAATGACCAACACGGTCGCGGCGTCGCCCAGAGTGAGTGAAAGCGGCACAGCGTTGCGCCCTTGCGGCCGCAGCGTCGCTTCGAGGACAGGATTGCGTGCCGCTTCGAGCCTGAGCAAATCCCCCGCCCCGAATTCGGGTGCCACGGCGTCGTATTCGCGGGCAAACCGTGCGCGTGCAAAAACAGAGTCGAGATGCGCCATCGATGCCGCCGCCCCTTCGAGCCGACTGTGCTCGGCCGCGACCCGCTGGGTCAGTTCCTCCAGGATGCGGTCTATCTCTCGCACCTCATCTTCGCCCAGCTGCACGAAACGGTTATTTAGGTCGATCACCTCCAACGGCTCAACAAACACGGTCTGCCCTGTGCCGCTCGTGCCATGAACGACGCCCGGCACGCCCCGCCGCTCCCGCGCGCTCACCGGAACTACAAATCGATCGTTGCGAAGCGTGATGTAGTCTCGACCCGCCGGCCTACCATGTCCCTGCAGGATCGCTTCGAGAGAACGCTGAATTTTGTCGCGCGCCTGATGGATATGGGCGCGGATCTGTTTGAGCTTGGGCGAGGCGTCATCACTGATCTCGCAGTTCGGCAGCACGGCGCGACGAATCGCGGACGCGAGCGAGCGGAACTCGGCGAGGGCGGCAGCACACTCGGCCAGGCGCGGATATCGCTCGCGACTGTCCTTGAATGTGAGTCGGACCGCGACAGCCGTTTCCATAAGGGAAACGACATCGAGCAGTTCGGCCGGTGAAAGAACCGAACCCGGAACCGCCAGCCGTCGAAGCCACGTCTCGGGGTCGGCGAGCGAGCCAAAGCCTAGCTCGGAACCCAGATTCAAGTAGGAGACTGCCTCGCGGACCCGCTCGAACTCCGCTTCTAGAGCCGCGACATCCTCGTGCGGTGTAAGCGACTGAATTGCTCGACGGCCCGGCGCACAGGTTGTTGTGCGGCCGAGAATTTCTTTCAGCCGGTCGAATTCAAGCAGTTCTTCGACGGTTCGGGACAAGAGCGCCTCAAAGTGAAAAAATCCATTCTAGCTCGGCTGCCTGTGGGAAATCAGCGCGGGCGCGACCGGACGACGAGACATCGCGATAGATGCTCGGCAGCGTCGCGGGGAGATAGGGCGACATGGATGAGTGATTGTTCTCGCTCAAGCCAGCGAGACGAGTGAGTCCGTTCGGCTTCACGCACGCGTTCGATGACAGGCCGCCAGAAATCGCCGAAAACGGTAACCGGCTTCTTCTTCATCGCGCCTTTGTTCAACATCTCCCACACAATCGCCAACTCGACCAGTGTGCCTGTTCCTCCGGGACAGGCGACGTAGCCGTGGCCTCGCTCAATCAGCTCGAACAAGCGATCCTGCCAGGTGGCCACGCGGATTTCTTCATCAATCCACGGGTTCGCGCGCGAACGAAAGAATCGAGCTGTAATGCCGATGGTGCGTCCACCTGCTTGCTTTGCACCTCGCGAGACGGCTTCCATCACACCGCTGTAGCCTCCCGTGCATACCGAGAACCCCCTTTCGGCTAGCGCGACGCCGAGCGCTTGTGCTTCTGTGTACAGCTCATCGTCGGGCTGCGGACGCGAGCTGCCGAAGACGGTAACGATCCTCGCGTGTCTTTTCATGGGTGATTCGGTGCGGCCCGTTCCATACCGAGCGTCTCGACCATGGCCGTGGCGATCAGATCAATCGGGGCGGCGGTCTCCGGGCCTTTCTGCGGATTATTGTTATAGAAAATGGAGAAGATCAGATGCTCGCCTCCGAGCGTGGTCGCATAACCCGATAGTCCCCGTTCGTGCTCGACCTCGCCTGTTTTTGCCTGGATGCGGTTCGACGCGGCGGTGTGAACCATGCGATTTTCGAGCGTGCCATCCACACCAGCCACGGGCAACGTCGAGATGTAATCGGCGCCCCACGGCTGGTTGGCGACGTATGTCAGGAGCGCAACGACGGCGCGCGGGGTCACCAGGTCATTGCGGGCCAGTCCAGAACCATCCGTCAGCACCACATCGCCGTCGGCGATCCCGGCCTGGTGGAAGAAATCACGTTCTACCTGCAGACCCGCTGCCGTCGAGCCCAGGCCGAGTGCGACGCGACCGACCGTCCGCAACAGCAGTTCGGCATGCAAGTTTTGGCTCACCTTGTTGGTGACGCGCACCGACTCCAGCAGCGGCAAAGAAACGTGCTCGGCCAGGACATGCGGATTCGATTCAGGCTCCTGCGGGGCTGTGCGGGTAAGGATCGGTTCGCCTGACGCGCTGGTTTCTGGAGGAGGGCTGTGGCGCACTTGGGTTCCGCCGGTCACTTGAACGCCGCGCGCCTCGAGCAACTGCTTAAGAGTCAAAGCGGCGGTTCGAGCGGGCTCGAGCATCGCCAGGTCAAGCCGAACGGCTTGGTGGCCCAGCGGGACTGTTCCCCGCAAAAGAACGTATTTTTCGCCGGGCTGTCGGACGACAGCCAAGTCCGGCTCACTGCCCCTAGGTCCCGTCCGAATGTCATAACTGACTGAATCGACTGCCGCCGCAGGCTGGGTCCGAACGATGGCAGGCTCTCCGATTCGATCGGCAGCCAGGACGTCGATCGAAACGGTATTATCGTTGAATGCGATCGCATCGACAGGCGCACCAAATCGAAAATACAGGTCACCTACCGTCCAGGCCGCAGGATAGGGATCATAGGGAAAGTAGCGATCGTCGGCGACGATGTCTCCGTCGATTTCCTTGAGGCCCTCCGCAACGACACGGTCCGCCATTTCCGCCAGAACTTTTTCGGTGATGCCTTCCCTCTCTGATGCGCCTCCGACGTAGGGAATCTTGCGATTCGACAAATTCGGATCGCCGCGGCCG
The DNA here is from genome assembly GCA_035622155.1 of Candidatus Acidiferrales bacterium. Lineage (GTDB taxonomy): Bacteria > Acidobacteriota > Terriglobia > Acidiferrales > UBA7541 > Palsa-295. Next base: position 24,939 of record DASPVW010000026.1, on the reverse strand, counting down.
ACCAGAACCAGGTCTCCGGAGAGGCGGCCGTCGTTCCCCAGGGCCGCTTTCGATTCGAGCGTGGTATGAAATCGGTAATCGGATCGCAGCTGGGCCAACGCAAGAGCTGTCGTAAACAGCTTCGCGTTCGAAGCAGGCATGAAGAACTGATCCGCATTCCATTCATACAGCGTCATACCTGTGTCACGATCGGCAATCAGTATTCCCCAGAAACTGTGTTCCGAGTTTGTCGAGCGCAAAGCCTCCAGGACTCGATGGCGAAACAGCTCCAAATCGGGACGCGCGGCGGAGGTTTCTGAAGACGGTTTGCCGTCGAGCGCGGCTTGCGCACCAGCCCCTGTGACAGAGGCAAGCACGAACCCGAGAGCCAGCGCGGCCCCACAGAAACGAAGACGGCAGTGTCTACCGAGCCAGCTGAGGCGTATCCAGCGGTTCATCCACGCAATCCAGTTGTGTCCCGTTGCACGGCAACACTCGAAGAACGTATCATGAAACTGCCAACCTAGGAGGAAGCTCAGATGCGCCAAAGAGTCAAATCCGTGCTGCTTTCAGCGACCCTGATGGGACTTCTGTCTGGGTCCGCACTCTGGGCCGACGATAAGACGAAGGATGACGACAGGCTGGAGTCAGCCGGGCAGGTCCTGAAGGAAATTATGAACATTCCCGACGACATCCCGCAGAATTTATTGGACAAAGCAGAGTGCGTGATTGTCCTTCCGACTGTGCTCAAAGCCGCCTTTGTCGTCGGGGGCAGTTATGGCCGTGGCGCGATGACCTGTCGCAGCGGCGGTAGCTTTCAGGGTCCATGGGGCGCACCGAGTATGATCGACCTGGAAGGCGGCAGCTTTGGGTTTCAGATCGGTGGCCAGGCAACCGACTTCGTCCTACTGGTCATGAACGAGGGGGGTGCCAACGCGATTCTCAGCAGCAAGGTGAAGCTTGGCGCCGACGCCTCAGCCGCCGCGGGCCCGGTCGGCCGCGACGCCGAGGCCGACACCGACGTTACGATGCGCGCTGAAATCCTAACCTATTCGCGCGCGCGCGGCCTGTTTGCCGGCGTTTCCCTCGAAGGCTCCACGTTGCGCCCCGACAATGACGCCAACGAGCGCGTGTACGGCAAGAAAATCTCTGCCAAGGACATTGTGCTGCACGGTGCGGTGCCGATTCCTCCGGCGGCGCGCACGCTTACGGCCACGCTCAACCAACACAGCCCCAAGAGGAGGTAGCACACCGGGCAGCCGCGACCCGCTCGCGAGCGGACCGGCGCGGGCGGTTCCCTTCGTTTTGTTGGACTTTCCCCCAATTATGACCTATAGTCATTTGTGGTTTTAGGTCACGAAAAGAGGACAGGTCATGATATCGCGCCATTTGGCTCGCCGGCACACCACTCTGCCGCCTACCGGACGCCGCGAGCGGCGACGAGCGGAAATGCGGGATCGTTTGTATCACGCCGCGCTCAAGCTTTTTGCGGAACGCGGCTTTCTCGAGACCACGGTCGAGGACATTACCGAGGCGGCCGACGTTGGCAAGGGAACTTTCTTCAACTATTTCCCAACCAAGGAACACGTGCTGGCGACGCTGGGCGCGGAGCGGTTAGCCGTCATCGAACGCGCTCACGATCGCGCGCAAACCGAACCAGTCTTGCCCGCGCTCCGAGAACTGGCTATCGAACTGGCGGGCCATTCCTCGGAAAGCGCTGCCCTGCTTCGCGCGATCTATGCCGCGCACGCTTCTTGCGAACCGGTCCGCCGAGAGCTTTTGAAACGCCTGCACACCGGGCGCCGCTTGCTCACCGAGATTTATCAGCTCGCCCAACAGCGAGGAGAGGTCCCTAGCGATCGATCGCCCGAAGAGCTTGCGCGATTGACGCAGATCGTTTTTTTGGGAGTCATTCTGGCTTGGGCGATGAACCCCGACTCGCCTCTGCGCAAAACGGCCGAGCAGGTATGGGAGCTTTTCTCGGCCGATCTATGCGCTGCTCGGAAGGGACTGCGGAGACCGCGATGAAGAGGAGAGCCGCAGCGTTGAATCGCCTGCTCGCGGCCTTTCATCCAACCTTCAACCGATCTCAGGAGGTCGCTTCGTGATACGGCGATCGGAAATTCAAGCGATTCTGGTTCTCCTGGTAGGGCTGTTATCGCTGCCCAGCGAGTCCGTCCAGGCGCAAGCCGGTCCGTCTTTGGGCGCCGTGAATACCTTGCCTCCCGCCGCGCAAGGTAGCTTTGGGTCCAGTGTCCCCGACCATCTTGTCTCTGGCGTTTTACAGTTGTCCCTGGAAGATGCGATTGCCCGCGGACTCAGACAGAACCTAGGGTCGCTGCTTGCCAACGAGGATGTTCGCTCGGCCCGCGGCGGACGCTGGCAGCAACTGAGCGCCCTGCTTCCCAACGTGACGACATCTAGCTATGTCGACGGCTCGCTGGTCGATTTGGCCGAGTTCGGCTTTACCTTCAATTTACATAACCTCGGCGTGAATATTCCGTTGATTGTGGGGCCTTTCGGCTACCTCGATTCCCGTGCCTACGTGACCCAATCGATTTTCGATTGGAAGGCGATCAACAACGTTCACGCCGCATCGGAGAATGTGAAATCAGCGCAATCCACCTACCAAGATGCACGCGATTTGGTCGTCCTGGCGGTGGGCTACTTGTACTTCGAGACGGTCGCTGATCAAGCCCGCATCGACACAGCACAGGCCCAAGTGAACACGGCGCAGGCTCTGTACGACCAGGCCAACGATCAAGTCCACGCGGGAACGTCTCCTGCCATCGACGCTCTCCGTGCGCACGTGGAGCTTCAGTCCCGCCAACAGCAATTGATTCAGGCGAAAAATGGCTTTGCCATCCAGAAGCTCTCGCTCGCCCGGGTGATCGGTCTCGCGCCCGGCCAGGGATTTACGCTCACCGATACCTCCCTGTATCAGCCGTTCGTGGGCCTGTCGCTCGACGAAGCGCTCAAGCGCGCTTATGCCTCGCGCTCTGACTACCAAGCGGCCTTGGCAGACGTGCGCGCGGCGCAGTACTCGCGCAAGGCTGCCGAGGCCGGCTACTTGCCGTCGCTGGCCTTTAGTGGGGACTACGGTCTGGCAGGGACGATTCCAGAGCTCACGACGCATGGGGTGTTTGACGTGCGGGGAACGCTGACCATACCCATTTTTCTAGGAGGCCGAGTGAAGGGCGATGTCGCTCAAGCAGAAGCACGCCTGAAGCAAAGCCGTGACCGCGCCGACAATCTCCGCGCACAGATCGACGCGGATGTCCGGACGGCGCTGTTTAACGTCGAGTCCGCCGAGCAATTGGTCGCTGTCTCGGCAAGCAACATTGACCTGGCCGAGCAGACCCTAGCGCAGTCCGAGGATCGCTTCCGCGCCGGCGTTACCGACACCGTCGAAGTCGTGCAGGCACAGCAAGCCGTAGCCAGCGCTCATGAGGACTATATCTCGAGTCTCTACCAGGACAACTACGCCAAAATTTCTCTCGCCCGCGCCCTGGGGGCAGCCGAAGAAGGAGTCAAGGACTACTTCAAAGGAAAATAAGACATGGCACAGAGAACTGAGCTTGAACCCACACCGAACGCGCCTGCGGAAAACCACATCCACGAACCTGAGACTCATTCGGCTGAGCCGCCCCCTTCGGCTCACGCGTCGGCGTTTTTCCGTCGGCGACCTCGCGTGCGGGTGTTTCTGATGCTCGCCGCAATCCTCGTGCTTGTGTGCGGATTGTTCGCTTGGCGCTACTTCGCAAGCTACGAGTCGACCGACGACGCCGAGGTGGACGGCCATCTGATGCCGCTCAGCGCTCGCATCTCCGGCTATGTCCTTAAGGTCAACGTGGACGATAACCAGTATGTTCACGCCGGTGACGTACTGGTGGAGATCGATCCGCGGGACTATCAGGTGGCCGTCGATCAAGCGCGCGCCCAACTCGCCAACGCGAACGCTACCGCCCGGTCCGTCGACACCGACGTTCCCGTCACCCATGTGAACACGACCAGTCAGATCTCGACCTCGGAGGCCGATGTGTCCAATGCGCAGGCGGGCATCGCCGTTGCACAGCAGCAGCTCGATGCCGCCCGCGCGCAGCTCGTCGAGGCGCAAGCCAACGACGTGAAAGCACAAAACGACCTGGTGCGCTACAAGCAACTGGTCGACAAGCAGGAGATTTCACAGCAGTTGTACGATCAGGCCGTCGCTGCGGCAACCGCTTCCTCTGCGGCCGTTGCCGCCGCCAAATCGGATGTGGCAGCGGGCGAGCAGCAGGTGGCGCAAGCGCACGCACGTCTGGCGCAGGCGCAGGCAACCTGGCGCTACTCACAAACCGGTCCCCAGCAGGTCGCATCCATCCGGGATCGTGCCCTGGCCGCCGCCGCATCGGCCCAGGAAAAGCAGGCTGCTCTCGAGCAGGCGGAACTCAATCTCGGATACACGAAGATCATTGCGCCGGTCGACGGCGTGCTCATGAAAAGTGTGGAAGTCGGAATGAACGTTCAGCCCGGACAGCAACTGCTGACCATCGTGCCGCTCGACGACATCTGGATCACAGCCAATTTCAAGGAAACGCAATTGAAGTGGATGAAACCTGGTCAGCGAGCCGAAATCAAAGCGGACGTGAATGGCCGCACCTACAAGGGCCACGTGGACAGCCTGGCTGGATCCAGTGGCGCTCGCCTGAGCCTTCTGCCGCCGGAAAACGCGACCGGAAACTACGTAAAGGTCGTGCAGCGCGTTCCCGTTAAAATCGTGCTCGAGCCGGGGGAAAATAAAGATCATTCGCTCCGGCTCGGCATGTCGGTCGAACCCAAAGTCTTCGTGAAGTAGCCTTATGAGTGTGTCGGACCGGAGTTCGCTTGCTCTCCGAGAAAACGCTTTCGGGAGTTCCGCCGCTCGCGCAGGCGTCAATCCTTGGATCATTGCGCTGACGGTGACGCTCGCGACGTTTATGGAAGTACTCGACACGAGCGTTGCCAACGTTGCCCTGCCCCACATCGCCGGCAGCCTTTCGGCTAGCCAGGATGAAAGCACCTGGGTGCTGACCTCCTACCTCGTCTCGAATGCCATCGTGCTGCCGATCAGCGGCTGGGTATCCTCGGTGATGGGGCGCAAGCGGTTTTACATGTCGTGTGTGGCCCTTTTTACGATCAGTTCTTTTCTGTGTGGACTGGCACCCAGCTTGAGCGCCTTGATTTTCTTTCGCGTGCTGCAAGGTGCGGGCGGAGGAGGTTTGCAGCCTAGTGAACAGGCGATTTTGGCCGACACTTTTCCCTCCCGCCAGCGCGGCATGGCTTTCGCTGTGTATGGCATGGCCGTGGTGCTCGCTCCGGCCATTGGTCCGACGCTGGGGGGATGGATCACAGACAATTTCGACTGGCGCTGGATTTTTTTTATCAACATACCCGTCGGAATCCTTTCCTTATTCCTGACCAACCTGCTGATCTCCGATCCAGAATATTTAGAGAGGCAGCGTCCCCGGTCTTTGCGGGTCGACTATATCGGGCTGAGCCTGCTGGCTTTGGGCTTGGGATCGCTGCAGGTGGTGCTCGACAAGGGCCAGCGCGATGATTGGTTCGGTTCCCATTTCATCGTGGGTATGTCGATTTTGTGCGTCTCGACGCTAACCGCCGCCATCTTCTGGGAATGGTTTTCGAAGGATCCCATTATCGACCTGCATCTATTCAAGGAACGCTCGTTCGCCGTCGGAAACCTGCTGATCTTCATGGTGGGTTTTGCTCTGCTTTCGAGCACCGTTCTGCTGCCGCAGTTTCAGCAAGAGTTGCTAGGCTACACCGCCGAGAAGGCCGGCTTGACTCTCATGCCGGGCGGCTTCGCGCTTCTTCTCGTCATGCCGTTGGTCGGTTTCTTGCTCTCTAAGTACGATGCGAGAAGACTGCTTATCTTCGGACTGGTGGTCCTTTCCTTTTCGCTATTTCGCATGACCCGTTTTGACACCTTGATCGATTTCCGCACGGCGGCCTCGGCCCGCGTCGTCCAGACGCTCGGGCTGGCATTTCTGTTCATCCCCATTAACACCATTGCGTACGCGTTCTTGCCCCCGGGTAAGAACAATGCCGCGTCGGGCCTGATCAATCTGTTTCGCAACATTGGCGGCAGCGTGGGGATCTCACTCGTGACGACCGTGCTGGCACGCCGCGCCCAATTTCATCAGTCTGTCCTTTCGGCCCAGATCTATGACGGCTATGGTCCGTTCCGGAACACGCTCGCTTCGCTAACCCGTACGTTCATTACGCATGGCTCGAGCCCCTACGAAGCCTCCCGCCAGGCCTATGCTGTGGTGGCCGGTCAGATCGACCAACAGGCCACCATGCTCGCCTACATTGACAATTTTTGGCTGATGGGGATCCTTGTGGCAGCGATGATCCCGTTTGTGTTTCTGATGAAAAAAGTGAAGCCTGGCGGCACAATCGCAGTACACTGACGCCCAAAGGGGAGCCGCCATGCACGTCCGTGTCGTCACCATGGAGCGGGAGTACGGCAGCGGAGGCGCGATCATCGCCGAGCGACTCGCCACTCATCTTGGCTGGAAACTGTGGGACCGCGAGATCACCACGGAAATCGCCCGCCGCGCGAACGTGGATCCCCACACGGCGGCGCGGTGCGATGAGCGCGTCGATTCTCTGCTCTACCGATTGTTCAAGGTCTATGCGCGCGGAAGCTACGAGCGTGCACTCCCGGTCAACGAATCGCGCCACTTCGATACCGATCACATGGTCGCGATGATGGAGCGTGTCGTCGGCGAATTGGCTGACCGCGGAAATTGCGTGATCGTCGGCCGTGGTTCACCGTATTTTCTTCGCAACCGGCCCGATGCCCTCCACGTTTTCGTGTACGCACCGGTCGAGGAGAAAGTCCGGCGGTTGCGATCGATTGGTCAATCGGAAAAGGAGGCACGTCGCTTGATTGAGGAAGTCGACCGCGAGCGTGCCTCCTTTATCCGCCACTATTTCGGTAAGGAGTGGCCCTATCGGCCCCTCTACAACCTGATGATCAACTCCAAGTTTGGCGATGAGCACGTGGTCGAGACGATCCTCGAGCAAATTGGTGCACTGGAAAAACGTCCGACGACGACACACGTAGCCACCGCGATCTGACCGCATTCGAGAAGCTTGCCGCACGATCTCTGTTCCCGTAGTCTGGTTCGGTGCTTATTTCACTCGGGTGAGCCACCTTGATCGTCTGCCCCATCTGCGAGAAGCGTACCCCGAAACGGTTCTGTCCGGCGAAGGGTGAAAAGATCTGTGCGGTCTGTTGCGGGCGCGAGCGCGAAGTGACGATCGATTGCCCGGCCGATTGTCCACATCTGATTGCAGCGCACCGTTATGAAGCCGAGCACCGCAAGGCAGTCACAGCCGAGGATCTTCCGTATCGTGATATTCAGGTTCGGCCGGATTTTGTCTACGAACACTGGGATCTGATCCGAGGTCTTGCAGCCGCAATCCTGCACTTCCAGATTCAAAACAAGGAACTCAGCGATCGAGAGGTCGTAAGAGCCACCGAAGCTCTTGCGGAGACTTACCGCACGCTCGGAACGGGCATTTATTATGAGCGACCTCCGGACGCGCCGCTTGCTCGCGCGCTCTATGGACAGATGGCTCAGTTCGTGGGGGAATTCCGAAAGGAGCAAGTCGCGCGTACAGGTTTTGCAACGCTCAAGGACAGTGAGATCTTTCAACTGCTGGTTTTCTTACTGCGGATCGCGCAACAGGAGACCAACGGTCGGCCGCGTTCCAGGGCATTCCTCAGTTTTCTCGGCACACGCTTTCGGTTGCCAAGCGAAGAGGCGAAGCAGCCATCCCGGATCATCGTTCCTTGATGCCCTTGCATTTGGAAATGGGGATGCTGAAAAACGGATGTACCGAGCAAGGTTCCTGAGCAATCCTATTCACAGCGTCTTGTAGACCAGTAATCCCGCCTCCGTCAGGCTTGCCACGACGCGGTCCCGCACCTGGCATTGCGTTCCTTCTTTTCCGAGATCGAGGGACAGTTGCGGCGAGTGCCACGTTCGTGTCGTCTCAGGGCTTTCGGGACGTGATCGAAGCCCATATTTGCGCCGCAAATGCTCGACTCGCTGGGAAATCTCCTTGCGGTAGGCTTCTGGTGCATCTCCATATCCCTGGAACCAGTCGCGGTATTGGGATGCCAGCTTAGGAAATTTTTCATCCAGGAACGCCAGCATTGATCTCCAAGATGTCGGCATCAGAAACACGACGTTTGCGGCAATCCATTGCGCTCCCGCACCACGTGCGGCCTCGAAGAGTTTATCGAGATCGCCCTGGCGATCGGTCAAACCGGGCAGAATCGGCATCGCGTTCACACCCACAGAAATACCTGCGTCCGATAGCTTTCTCACCGCCTCCAAACGCAGGTCAGGCCTGGGGGCGCGCGGCTCGAGTAGGCGTGCCAGGCGCGTACGCAGCGTCGTGACGGTGATATGGATCGTCAGCGCCGAGCGCGTCGCGATCCGCCGCAGCAGGTCGATGTCGTGCACAACCTGGTTTGATTTCGTCGTGATCGAAAGGCTCAAGCCTTCTCGTTCGGCCATCTTTTCCAGCACCGAGCGCGTGGCTTTGAACTCCCGCTCGGCCGGTTGGTATGGATCGGTGGCCGTTCCGATAGCGATGTGTTCGCCCCAGATGGGCTCCTGCGCGAGGTCCCGCTCGACAAGCGGTCCGGCATTCTGCTTGACGTAAATCTTCGACTCGAAATCTCCACCATCGAGTTCCATGTATTCGTGCGTGTAGCGCGCATAGCAGTAGCGGCAGCCGAATTCGCACCCTCTGTACGGGTTCACGGTCCAACGGAAGGGAACACGTTCGGAATGGCATTCATTCAGGATAGATTTTACCGGGAGCAAAAAGTATTCGGTCCCGCGTTTGGCTTCGGCTCGAGGGGAGGATGCGGCGAGGCGCGCAATGCCGACCAGTTCCTTCGCGGGCTTCTCACTCCGGGCAGGTACCGGAGGGGGCGCGGAAGCGCCGTTCAGGGACTCACTGCCGTGGCGAGCGGCTTGGGGGAATAACGTGAGACTGGTTTGCTTTCTCCGAACCGGACGTCGTGGGGGCGTCGCCGATCTCGGAGGAAGGATGGGAGAAGTGGCCATTGGTCGCCTCGCCGCACGATCCCCAATATATTCGCCTTTTATTCGCCATGTCAAGCAGAAGTTTTTGCTTTTATTTCGCCTGTTCGGCTGTACAAGGTATGCCTTGGAAACCCGCCGGAGACGGTCGGAACGGCCCCTCTTTCCGCCGATATACTAATCGGGACTCTCCCGGAGCCCAGCCTTGCCTGAGGTCGGAATCCTGATTGTAGACGACGATGTCGCCAACCAGCGTGCATTGAAGAACATCCTCGATGCCGAAGGCTGGCGCGTTCGAATCGTCCAGGGGGAGACTCGTGCACTGTCTGAACTAGCCAGCAGCAGCTGGAACCTCGCCATCGTCAATATGGCCGTGACCGATATCCGCGGTCCCCTGTTTGGCATTCTCAAAGAGCTTTCCCAGACCGATACCCCGACCCAGCCCGAGGGAGAATCGCCTCCTCGCAGAGCTTTCCGTACCTTGTTTCTGGTTCCCGGCTCGGTCGCGCAACAGGTCCAACCTAGGCTCGAACGCGAGGGTCTTCCCTATTCGCTTACGCCCTACCATCTGAATGACTTCCTTGAAAAAGTCAGCGAGCTTCTGGTCGAGGCGGGCGCTATTGCCGAACCGATTCGCAGCATCGGCGGCTTCAGCGCCAGAAAGCGGCGTCGCCTAGATCTACGCTTGTCGCGCGATGGACGCCGGGGCACGATGTTCGCCTCCCGCGACGACTACCAGATGACCGAAGAAGAGATGGTCGAATTCGAGCGACAGGAAGAAGAGGATCGCAAAAAGCGCGCCAAAGCGATCAAGGATCGCGAGCATCTGTGACGATCTGACCGGGACCGGCCAGCCTCTCCCAACAACTCTCCCGCCCAAAAAGTCTGCAAGAAAAGCCTGCTTCCCCGTTCTCAGGTGAGACACCGAACGCGGGTTTTCGGTTCGCTAGTAATCACGGAGCAATGAGGAGGCTGGCTTATGAATCGACCAAGGAACGTGCTGGTCTGGGCGATCGTGGGTTTCTGCGGAGGTATTCTTGCTCCTCATGTTTTAGGCAAAGCCGTGCATGCAGAGGAGCTACGTCGAAACGCAAAGGTCGTGACCGCGCAGAAATTTGTTCTTACGAACGAGCAAGGCACACCGGCCGGAATCTTTGGATTCGACACCAACGGCAGCCCCGAAATTACGCTGCTCGATGCGCAGGGCGATGTCGTTTGGAGCACGAAACTTCGGATGCAAACCCTTTCACGCTGAGCCCCTAGCTTGCGAGCCTCCGCACGCGGCTGCGATCGGATGTATCGGCGAGAAGCTGCGCCACAGTTCGTTTGAGCAACGGATGTTCCAGGTTCGGGGCAATTTCGGCAAATGGCACAAGTACAAATCGCCGCTCCGCCATGCGCGGATGAGGAATTTCTAGCTCGGGCACGTGCACGACACTCGAGCCGAAAATCAAAATGTCGATATCGATCGTGCGCGAATCTTTTGGACCTTCACCACGGGGTCCCCGCCGCCGACCCAGCGAACGCTCAACGGCCAGCAGCGCGTCGATCAGCTGGCGCGGCATCCTATCTGTTTCGGCCTCGGCAACGCAGTTCAAAAACCATCCACCACAGGCGTCCACCGGCTCTGTTTCGTAAAGAGACGACTGCCGGGTCACGTGCACTCCGCGCTCGCCGAGTCGCTCGATAGCCCGAGCAATATTCTGAGCCCGATCGCCCAGATTGGATCCCAGTGACAGGTAGACGGTTTTCATCGCTCCGATCCGACCCTGCGTGACTCCTCCCTTTGCGCCCCGAATTTGTCGCGGCCGCTTTCGACTAGAACAGGCCGGGCTGTCGACGGGGTTCACGAGCCTCAAAGGGCAGGCTGAAATACTTGTAGGCAAGTGCGGTGGCGACACGGCCGCGCTGGGTTCGGTCGAGCAATCCAAGCTGCATCAGGTACGGCTCGTAGATTTCTTCGATTGCGTCTTCCTCCTCGCTCAGCGATGCCGCAATCGTGTTCAAGCCCACCGGTCCGCCCGAATATTTCTCGATGATGGTGAGGAGCAGGTTGCGGTCGGTGTCGTCGAGACCCTGTTCGTCTACTCCGAGCATCTGGAGGGCATCCTGCGCCACCGCTAGCGTGATGTGACCCTCGGCGCGCACCTCGGCGTAATCGCGGACGCGTCGCAGCAATCGGTTCGCCACGCGCGGGGTGCCGCGGCTGCGGCGAGCGATTTCGGCCGCGCCCTCCCGCTCGACCGTGATACCGAGAATTCTTGCCGCGCGCGCGACGATCTTTTCCAGATTATCCGGCGTGTAGAACTCGAGCCGGTGAACGATTCCGAATCGCGAGCGCAGCGGCGCCATAATCAGACCAGCACGCGTCGTGGCACCGACCAGAGTGAACGGGTGCAGCTGATAGGGGTGCACCCGCGCTCCCGGTCCCTGCCCGATAATCAAGTCGATCCGAAAATCTTCCATGGCGGGATAGAGAATCTCTTCGAGCGCGGGCTGAAGCCTATGAATCTCATCGAGGAAAAAGAAATCGCGAGGGTCGAGCGCGGTCAGCACGGCGGTGAGGTCGCCCTTCTTCTCCAGCAGTGGGCCGGAGCTGACCTTGATCGCTGAGCCCATTTCGTTGGCGAGAATCTGCGCCAGAGTTGTTTTGCCTAGCCCAGGAGGGCCGTACAGCAGTACGTGATCCAGTGCTTCGCCGCGCGCCCGCGCTGCTTCGACCGCGATGTGCAGATTTTCTTTGACGCGATCCTGTCCGATGTAATCGTCGAACTTCGTGGGGCGGACGCTGGCCTCGACGCGCGCGTCCTCCTCGAACGCTCGCCCGGACACGATGCGGTTTGCGTCATCCTTCATTCTTCTCGCTTCGGGCATCTACTGCTCCTCGAAGACACCGAGGTGCCTTTCTGTCTCCCTGAGAACCTCCGAAGCACGATCGAGCTTTTCATATTCCTTGTGAAACCGCTCGCGCATTTGCTGCTGTGCCGCAGCGCTCTGCCAGCGATCGATCGCCAGATAACGGCACCTGTTTTCGGTATCGCGCAACAGCATCGTGCCATGAAATCCGCCGCTTTTGCGAAACAGCTGCGCCCAAGGGCCCGAATTCGCGTAGACCCGCTCGAATTCTTCTGTTTTGTCGGCGCGCGCAACGAACTCCCACACCAATCGAACCATACCGAGCTCCCTTCCGATCCTGCGAACTCAGGGTGAAGCCGCGCGTGCGCCTGGCTGCGTCGTCGCACTGCTGAGAATTTGCAGCGACGCGCGCAACAGTTCCTCAAAATTCGCGCCGGCCGTCGGGCGAGCCCGTTCGATCGCTCGATCGACCGCGCGTCCATCGTAGCCCAGATTGACAAGCGCCGAAGCGACATCGGATTCCACTTGCGATCGCGGTGCCTGCTTCCCTACCTGTTCGACATCGATCGCGGCAAGCTTGTCACGCAATTCCACCACGATGCGTTCGGCCGTTTTTTTGCCGACTCCCGGAATCAGCACCAGACGCGCCACGTCACCCTTGCGAATGGCGGGAACAAGCTCGTCGATGCCCGTGCCGGAAAGAATCTTTAGAGCCAGGGCAGGCCCAACGCCCGAGGCGGAAATCAGCAGCTCGAAGCACTGCTTTTCGCGCGCCGTTGCAAAGCCGTACAGAGCTAGCTGGTCCTCGCGCACGTGCGTGTAGACCAGTAGCCTCGCTTCGCCATGTAAGGGACCCAGAACGGCAAACGTGGAAAGGGGAATTTGTACTTGATAGCCCACGCCGCCTACGTCAAGCAGAATCTGGCCGGGACGCTTTTCCTCGAGCTTGCCGCGCAGCGCGCCAATCATGTCGAGCGATTATGTGTTAGCGCCCGGAAAGGTGTCAACGCAGAGGCTGACCGACTGCGAATGAATTGGATCGATACAAGAATTCGGATAGTTCGGAATTGCGTAGCCTCGCACCTGCGCACAGTTGCCCTGTCGCATATTGATACGCACATGGCACAGAAAAAGTTCGTGCTACGAGACAAAAAGATAGGAAAACATTGCATCCAATTTGGCCGTTTCATTCCTGACACGCGCAAAAATTTCTCAAATGTAAATTTCTTGTCACGCGCGCGCAGAGTTGCTTCCTTCGTAAACCGACCTGCGTCTAAGGCAAGCATGGGGCAGATCCAATTTGAGGAGGAAGAAACCATGTCTCGCCGTGGAGTGAATCTAGTCGTACGGATGCTGGTCGTGCTGACGCTCGCGATGCCGCTCGCGGCTCGCCGGGTGCGTGCGGATGGTTCGAAAACTTCCGCCACGATGGATGTTTTGACTGCGGTCTCGGTCAATGGCAAGCACCTGAAGCCAGGCACCTATACTGTGACCGCGGACAGTTCCAAAGTCACGATTGCCCAAAATGGCAAAGTGCTGGCGGAAGCGCCCGTAGAGTGGAAGGAAGAATCCAGCAAGCCGAATAATTCAAACATTGTGACCAACAACGACGAAGTGACCGAAATTCACTTCGGCGGCAAAATGCAGTATGTGGCGATCACGCCGGTCGAAGCAAAATCTAGGTGAGTCACTCGGGGGGGGCCCGGCGTCCAGATCCAGGCGCCGGGCTTCACCGCAGAGTACGGTCGCGCCGGACCGCTTCATCGATCAGCGCATCCAGCTCTCGGCGGGTCAACGTGACACGCTCGGCCGAACCCTCCGACGCACCTTCCAGATCTTTCGACGAGGCCGGAGACGAGTGGTGTGCGCCGGCAGCGTAGCGCGCACGCGCGGCCAGCAATTTCTCCAGGTCACCGCCCGATAGCAGGACCTGCTTCCCAAGAACCTCCGTAATCAGCGATACGCGGGCAAAATGCTCGGTCGTGTCCATGCGCAAGAATGCCGTGAGAAGATCGGGGCCATAGGTCACGACTCCGTGATTCGCCATAAGGAGGGATTCGTGGCCACGGACAAGCGGCTCGAGCGCCGCTGCGAGCTCGGACGTTCCTGGCGTACCGTAGCGCGCCACGGGAATGGTGCCCAGCTCGAGGACGAGTTCGCACAGGATCGGCTTATCCAGCGCAATCCCGGCAGCCGCATAACCCGTGGCTGTCGGAGGATGTGCGTGGCAGATGGCGTTGATGTCGGGGCGCAAACGGTAGATCAGCAGATGCATGGCAAGTTCGGAAGAAGGCTTGCGCGTTCCGCCGACCCTGCGGCCCTCGAAATCGATGATGACCAGATCGTCCGGCGTCATCATGCCCTTGCACATGCAGGTCGGGCTCATAAGGATGCGGTCGGGCCCTAGACGGACGGAGATGTTCCCGTCGGTTGAGGCTACAAATCCGCGGTCGTGGATCCATCGACCCACAACACAGATGTCGCCGCGATGCTCTGCTTCGCTCTTTACCGCCCCATGAGAAATCGAGTTGGGTTCCACAAAGACCTCCGCAACTGCCGAGGCGGCGTAGTTTACGCGTAAAAGCCGCGCAATTTCAAGGCTCGCGCAACCCGATCAATCGCAACGATATAGGCAGCGATGCGGTTATTGACTCGGTGGCTTTCGGCGTAACGGACGACCTCGTCGAAGCTGTGCTCCATCACTTCCTCTAGCTGCTCGTTCACTTCACGCTCGCGCCAGAAAAAGCCCTGGCGGTCCTGCACCCATTCCAGATAGCTCACCGTGACGCCGCCGGCGTTTCCCAAAATATCGGGAATCACAAAAATCCCCTTTTGCTCGATGATCGAGTCGGCATGAGATGTGGTGGGACCGTTGGCCCCTTCGCACAGAATGCGGCAATCGACGCGGTGCGCGTTTTCTGATGTGATCTGGTTCTCGGTGGCGGCCGGTACGAGAATGTCGCAGGGCCGGAAGAGAATCTCCTGCGCGGTCAATTTCTCTCCGCCGCCAGGAAACTCGCCCAGGGGCCTCCGCTCGGCGTGCACCCATTCATAGAGCTTGGGAACTTCGATCCCTTTTTCGTTGTAGAGCCCCCCCTTGATGTCCGCCACGGCCACGACTTTGTAGCCTGCCTGATGCATCAGGAGCGAGGCCTCCGAGCCCACGTTGCCAAATCCCTGGACGATGACGCGGCAACCTTCTCGCTTCATACCCAGTTTGGTGGTCGCCTTGTTGCAGCAAATCATCAGCCCGCGCCCGGTGGCTTGCTTGCGTCCCTGCGATCCGCCGAGGTCGAGTGGCTTCCCGGTCACGACCGCTGTAGTAGCCTGACGGACGTGCATGGAGTAGGTATCCATCACCCAGGCCATGATTTGGTCGTTTGTGCCGATGTCCGGTGCGGGAATGTCACGCTCGGGGCCGAGCCAATCCAAAAGCGAAGCCGTGTAGCGACGGGTGACGCGCTCGAGCTCCGCCTTCGACAGCTTGGCAGGGTCACAGATCACACCGCCCTTGGAGCCACCAAACGGAATGTTGACTACCGCGCACTTCCACGTCATCCAAGCCGCCAGGGCGCGCACCTCGTCGAGTGAAACATCCGGCGCAAAGCGAATGCCTCCCTTGCCGGGCCCACGCACGGTGGAGTGCATGACCCGGTAGCCGGTGAAAACAGCAATCTGACCGGTGTCCAGTGCCACCGGAATGTAAACCGTGATCTCCCTTTCGGGATATTTCATGTAGCGGTACAGACCTTGCTCTAAGCCCAACTTCGCGGCGGCAATCTCGAAGCGAGCTTCCGCGGATTCATAGACGTTGAGTTCCCCTTCGACGGCTACAGGCATCGCATTCCCCCTGGGTATTTTACCGGACGTCGGACCGACAGGAACCATCAAGTTCATGGCTGTCCCCCTTCGGCCCCCCCCAGGCTCCTTGCTGTGCTCTCTGCTATCCTCTGAGATCGTGGCCGGTCATCTCGCGGGGCTCGGGCAGGCCTAGGACACCCAGCAACGTGGGCGCGACATCCCGCAGCGAGCCCCCCGGCTTCAGTCGCGCGTGGGGGTCTGCCGTAACAAGAAGGAACGGTACCGGATTGGTTGTGTGATAGGTGTGAGGCCCACCGCTGACCGGATCGATCATGGTTTCAGCATTGCCGTGATCGGCAGTGATAATCCAGGCGCCGCCGCGTGGGCGAAGCGCCTGCTCGATCCGCCCGAGGCAGTCATCCACGGCTTCGACGGCCTTGATGGCGGCTTCCAGCTTGCCGGAATGACCGACCATATCCGCATTGGCGAAATTCATGATGATGGCGTCGAAGTCCCCTTTCTCAACGGCATGGATCACGGCGTCGGCTACGCCGGCCGCGGACATTTCGGGTTTTAGGTCGTAGGTGGGAACTTTTGGCGACGGCACCAGCACGCGCTCTTCGCCCGCAAACGGCTTTTCCACGCCGCCATTGAAGAAATAGGTGACGTGGGCGTACTTCTCCGTTTCAGCAACACGCAGATTCTTGAATTGCAGCTCGGCGAAGACGTTGGCGAGGATATGCTCGAGTTTCTCCGGGCCCAGAAGGTAGCGCAGCCACGGCCAGGTTTTTTCGTACTGCGTCATGGCGACGTAGACAAGGTGAGAGGGCCGCGCAGGATCGAGGAATTCATGAAAGCCTGGCTCGGCCAGCGCGCGGGTCATCTGTCGGGCGCGGTCGGCGCGAAAATTGTAGAAGATCACCGCGTCGTCGTCTCGGATGAGGCCGCGCGGCGTGGCCGGTTTGCCCGGAGTTGGCTCGGTCGTAATGACAGCGGGGATGACGAATTCGTCGGTCACGCCTTTTTCATAGCTCGAGCGGATGGCCGTGATCGGGTCGGAAAAGTTCCACTCGCTCTCGCCGTGAACCATGGCGCGATACGCTTTCTCGATGCGCTCCCAGCGGTGGTCGCGGTCCATCGCGTAGTACCGGCCAGTGACGCTCGCAATTTGCCCCACGCCGAGTGCACGCATCTTCTGTTCCAGCTGGCGAAGGAAGTCCAGGCCGCTTTCGGGCGGGGTATCGCGGCCGTCCATGAAACAATGAACGAAAACTTTCTCGACCTTGTTTTCCCGCGCCATGCGGAGCAATGCGAACAGATGCTCGATGTGCGAATGCACACCACCATCGCTCAGGAGACCCAAGAGATGAAGTTGCCGCATGCGGCCACGCTCCATAGCCTCAAGGAGTAGTGGCTGGTGGAAAAACTCCCCACTCGAGAGGAGCTGATCGACTCTGGTAATGTCCATTTGAACGATGCGGCCCGCCCCCATATTGAGATGGCCGACTTCGCTATTGCCCATCTGTCCTTCCGGCAGGCCCACGGCTGGGCCCGACGTATGGATCAGTGTGTTCGGAAATTCCTTCCAAAGGCGGTCGTAATGAGGCTTCCTAGCTAAAGCGATGGCGTTGCCTTTCGTTTCAGCCCGATAGCCCCAACCATCCAGCACCGTGAGAAGAATCGGGCGAGGGCGCTTAGCCATAAGAGTGAACCGTATCAGCCCTTCATTCCGATTCAGACTTACAGGGAAGAATGATATCGGGGTGAGCGCCCGGAAGCTCGCCCACGCGGAGCTCGAACTCCACCTGTGCGTCGTCGGAACGAATGCCCACAGGGCCGTTGAGATGGAGCGCGTCGGACGCAAGGGCGCCTTCCCAGACCACGGAGTTGTCAACAAAGACGCGGAGGCTTTCGCCGTTCATTTCCGCGCGGAGTGCGTGGGAATCTCCCGGCCGAAGCAACGGTACAGGCGATTTGCGGATGTTCCGGTAGCCGTGATTGGAGCATTCGGCGCTGGTATGCTCGCCGGGATTCGTCTTAACCGAGACGACCAGTTCCGATTCGGGCTCGATGCGCCACATCACGTAAACCAAGTTGCAGGGGTCCTGGGCGCGAAGCTTCAAGCCGAACTGGCGGCGCATCTGGCCGGACCCAAGCCTGGCTTCGTTTCGGGTCGGGCCTCGATAGGTGAAGAGCGCCTCGATGCTTTGCAAGGTCTCGCGGTTCACATAGGCGCGCATTTTGGGGACACTCACCGAAAGCCGCTCGCCCGACACCTCATCGAGCGAACCTTCCGTGACGCACAGCATCGCGCGTGTCACGCGATTCAGGCGGACTTGGGCGCGGCCAGACAGTGGGACCAACGCCGATCCGAGGACCGCCATCGCACCTGGCACCATACGGAGGAACCTTTGCTTTTGCCTCATGAAGAATGTCTCGAGCCGCCATCGGAACGGTCCCTTGGGACAACGTTGCGAGAATGTCCCACCCTAGCGTCGCGGCTCGCTCGAGGGCGGGACGACGCCCTTCAGCCGCAAGTAGACGGCGATCGCGCCATAGCATTCGTTATCGTGGGCCACGTTGCCCGCAAGCGCAGCCAGTCGCGTCGTCGGCCCTCGGAAACTTTGCACCACCTCGCTGGCATTCGCATCGGTTAGCGCGGCGAAGGCAGCGTCGCAGGTATCGAAGGAATCTTTGAGCGCAGCCACCAGATCGGCTTTCGTGGTCTTCGATCCGGCGCTAGGGGACTTCGGCGTGCCCAGGGCTCGCGAACAGCCCGCGGTCTGCGCATCGGCGACGTGGGCGATCCAGGCGCCGAAGGTCCGCTCTTCGGGAGTCGGCTTGAAGGCGTAGCCATCGTCGGGCATCTTGTCGGCGGCTTTGAGAAGGTTGCCCTTAACCATGTTATACAGCTGGCGAATCGCATCGGCCGTGCTCGGTGCCTGGCCCTGCGATTGACTGGGCGTTTGCCCCTGTCCGAAAAGCGGCAAAGCGAGCAGGAAGGCGAGTGCGAGGGTCGAGATGGCAGAGCGGTTCATGGCGGTTTCCCCCTGGCCCGGCCGAAGCCGGTGGCCGTTGGTTTTTGGACCTGCGGATTATAGACCCGAACGGTTTGTGCGGGAACCCAAGTTAGGCTTCGACCAGCTCTTGCTTCAGGCGTTCGGACTCGAAGTGGGTAACGAGCGCATCGACCAAGGAAGCTAATTTGCCGTCCATTACCTCGGTGAGCTGATGCAGGGTCAGGTTAATGCGATGGTCGGTCACGCGGTTCTGAGGAAAATTGTAGGTGCGGATTTTTTCGGAGCGATCGCCGGTCTTGATCTGGCCACGGCGCTCAGCGGCAATGGCCTCGTGCTGTTTGGCTTGTTCCATTTCATAGAGGCGAGCGCGCAGTACGCGCATGGCCTTGGCGCGATTCTTAATTTGGGATTTTTCGTCCTGCTGTGAGACGACCAGGCCGGTCGGAATGTGGGTGATACGCACGGCGGAGTAGGTAGTGTTCACCGACTGGCCACCAGGACCTGAGGAGCAAAACGTGTCGACGCGCAAATCCTTCGGCTCAATTTTGATGTCGATTTCGTCCGCTTCGGGAAGCACAGCGACCGTAGCAGCCGATGTGTGGATGCGCCCCTGCTGCTCGGTCGTTGGAACCCGCTGGACGCGGTGCACTCCGCTTTCGTATTTCAGCTTGGAATAGACCTTATTTCCTTGAATCGACGCGACGATTTCCTTTACACCACCGACAGGTGACGGGGAACTTTCGAGCACTTCGACCCGCCAGCGCTGCGACTCGGCATAGCGCGAGTACATGCGGAAAAGCTCGGCGGCAAACAGAGAGGCTTCATCGCCGCCCGTGCCGGCGCGGATCTCGACAATGACGTTCTTTTCATCGTTGGGGTCCTTCGGAACGAGCAGCACTTTCAACTCGCGCTCAACGACTTCACGGCGGGCGTCGAGCGAGTGCTGCTCCTCATGAGCCAGCTGTTTCATTTCCGTATCGGTCGATTCGGCGAGCAGCTGCTTGGCTCCTTCCAGACCCTTTTCGACCTCTTTCCATTCGCGATATTTCGCGACAATTTCCTCCAGTTCCGCATGCGTCCTGGCCAGCTTCTGGTACCGCGCCGAATCGGCAAGCACCTCGGGCGAAGATAGCTCGCGAGTCATTTCGTCGTAGCGCGATTCAATCTGATCGAGTTTTTCGAAAAGTGTCAGTGTCGCCATGGAAGTACCTCAAGCTTGGAAAACAGATCGAAACGAGAAAGGACCTGCGGCAATCGCCCCACGTGGAGCGAGAGAAGCTGCTAATAGAAGGGAGCGAACATCGCTATCACAGTACCGATTATAGCGGTCGAACGGGGGTGGGTCAATTGGGAGACTCAGTTCTCTTCGTTCTCTTCTCCCATCTGCATGGTCAGGTAGCGCTCGTAGCCGAGCTCCTTGATTTGATGTATCTGGGCTTCCAGCCAATCCACGTGGTCTTCCTCATCCTTCAGCAGTTCCACAAACAGATCCCGCGAGCCATTGTCCTTTTCGGCGACAGCGATCTGGATCGCGGCATTGTACTGTTTGACAGCGGAGAGCTCGAGGTCTAGATCACTTTGCAGCATCTCCTGAACGTTCCGGCCGATCGTTAACTCGAGTGGCTTCATCGTAGGGGTCCCGTCGAGGAAGAGAATTCGTTCCATCAGCGCTTCGGCGTGCTTCATCTCACCGATGGACTGTTTCTTGATGTACTCCGAGAGGCGCTCGTAGCCCCAATTTTCGCTCATTTCTGCATGAAGAAAATATTGGTTGATGGCCGTTAGCTCCTCACGGAGGGCCTTGTTGAGTTCCTCGATGACTTTGGGTGAGCCTTTCATGGTGGGCAAAGTGTAATGCGAGAGGGGCGACGCTGACAACTCTATCATGGCCCTGCCACATGTTTGGGAGTTGATTGAAGTCCCTAGAGGGCAGTGATAGGCTCGATCGAAGAGACGCGCGTGCTCCTGCTCGCTCCATGAGCACCACAGGAACAAAACTCGATCCAGCGGCCGTTATCCCTGCGCAGGCACTGGCTGCGGTTAGGCAAGTTCTCGAAGAACTGGGCGCCGGGCGCGGCCTAGAGCAGCTAGCGGCACAGGGTCCAGCGGCACACCTGGAACGCGAACTCGGTCTGGGAAGCTTGGAGCGCGTTGAGCTGATCCTCCGACTGAGTGACGCCTCGGGCGTGCGATTGCCCGACCGAGTCGTTCGAGACGCGGAAACAGTTCAGGATCTGATCAACGCCCTGCGTGAGGCATCGCGAGAGATCGTCGGGGATGAGCAGATCCTCGCTATCGATTCTCGAACCGCAGCGATTCCATCAGCGGCGTTCGATCGTCGCCCGGACCTTGAGAAGCAAATTCGGGGAGCCGAGACGTTGACCGAAATACTTCGGTTGCGCGGCCTGGGCGAGCCCGCTCGAGCGCATATCCATCTTTATGAAGAAGACCAACAAGCGCAGATCATCACCTGCGGCGAGCTTTATGAGCGAGCCTTGGCTGTGGCGAGCGAGCTTCGGCAGCGAGGCCTTGAACCCGGCCAGACGGTGGCGATCATGCTTCCAACTTGTGCTGAATTCTTTTATGCCTTCGCGGGAATCCTTTTGGCGGGCGGAATTCCCGTTCCACTTTACCCGCCTTTCCGAGCAGACCGCATCGCGGAGTATGCCACGCGGCAAGCAAATATCCTGCGCAACGCCGAATCTCGATTTCTGATTACCTTCCGACAGGCAGAGAGTCTGGCGCGGCTACTCCAGCCGCGAGTGCCAACGCTGCGTGCCGTTTTAAACGCCGAGCGACTGGCCAGCCCGTCGATTCACGACGAGACTGCTGCCACGGGGTGGAAGCCGGCGACCGATCTTTCCCATAGTGGCCGCAGCAGCGACATCGCCTTCCTGCAGTACACGTCCGGTTCCACGGGCGACCCCAAGGGCGTGGTACTGACGCATCGGAATTTGCTGACGAATATCCGCTCGATCGTCAACGGGCTTGACGTCAGGCCGGACGATGTCGTCGTGAGCTGGCTGCCGCTCTATCACGACATGGGGCTGATTGGCGCGTGGCTTGCGCCACTGGTCTTCGGCGTCCCCCTCGTCGTGATGTCACCCCTTGCCTTCCTCGCCAGGCCCGAGAGATGGTTGCGTGCGATCGATCGCCACCGCGGGACACTGAGCCCAGCTCCTAATTTTGCATACGAACTCTGCGTGCGAAAGATCCCAGATAAAGATCTGGAGGGGCTTGACCTCAGCTCCTGGCGGGCGGCGCTCAATGGAGCCGAACCCGTACGAGCCAGCACGCTCGAACGGTTCCAAACGCGTTTTGCGCCGCATGGGTTCCGTCGTGAAGCGTTCCTCCCCGTCTATGGGTTGGCAGAAGCCTCTCTCGCCGTGTCTGCGCCTGCGATGGGGGCTGGCTATAAGGTAGACCGCGTCGAGCGAGAGGCGCTCGAGTCAGAGGACCGCGCGATTCCGGCATCGCCCGAGAATGCGAAAGCACTTGAGTTTGTAAGCGCCGGAAGACCGCTCCCGGACATCGCCGTGCGAATCGTCGCAGCCGATGGCCGCAACCTCGGGGAGCGAATCGAAGGGAGGCTTTGGTTTCGTGGACCTTCGGCGACCAGTGGATATCACCGGAACCCGGCAGCGACCCGCGACCTGGTGCAGGAGGAAGGGTGGCTCGACTCGGGCGATCGCGCCTACTTGGCCGACGGCGAAATCTACATCACGGGCCGTGCCAAGGACGTCATCATCAAAGCGGGGCACAATCTCTACCCTCATGAAATGGAAGAGATCGTCGGACGACTACCGGGCGTGCGGACCGGGTGCGTGGTAGCGTTTGGCGCACCCGATGAGCGAAGCGGCACCGAGAGACTCGTCATTGCCGTGGAAGCGCGAAACATGGCCGATCGAAGACAGATCGTGGCGGAGGTAATGCGCGAAATCGATCAGACGATTGGTGTGCCTCCGGATCTGGTCGAGGTGCTTCCCGCGCATTCGATTCCCAAGACCTCCAGCGGCAAGCTCCGTCGCAGCGAAACGCGGCGACTGTTTCTCGAAGAAAAGCTCGGGAAAAGGGCCGCTGCGCCCTGGATCCAGGTGGCGCAGCTCGTGGCCAAAAGCGCGGGGCCCCGCGCGTTCGCCAGCGGCAGGCGCGCCGGACGGCGAGCCCTTGAGCTGCTGTACGGTGCCTGTCTCCTGGCTATGTTCGGGATCGGTTTAGCCCTGCTGTGGCTGATGATGGCCTTCACTCGGGACCGGATGCGCGCAGCGAGATCACTGCGCACAGCGGCCAGGCTCATGCTACGCGTCGCGGCCATTCCCGTGAGAATCGAGGGAGAGGGTGCGTTTGAGCAAGCGGCCCAAGCAGGAGCGTCGATCTTTGCGGTGAATCATTCCAGCTACGTGGACATCTTGGTCGCCCTGGCATTTCTGCCGGCAGGAGTGCGGTTCGTTGTGAAAAGCGAAGCGCTCGCCATGCCTCTGGTGGGCAAGATCGTGCGTAAAACGGGACAGTTTGCATTCAACCGCAACGACCTAGAGGAACGCACCCAGGCGGCCGAGGAGATTGATGCGGCGCTTCTGCGCGGCGAATCGGTCGCGATTTATCCGGAAGGAACATTTACGGCGGCCACGGGAATCCGGCCTTTCCACCTCGGGGCGTTCAAAGCAGCAGCGCTCACGCAAAGGCCGATTTGTCCGGTCGCGATTCGCGGAGCACGACAGATTCTTAAGGATCAAACTCTACTGCCGCGACCGGGGACAATCACGGTAACGTTTGGGCCGCTCGTCGCACCCGACCCCAGGGCAGGCGGCGATTGGCGCGAGATTGTCCGCCTGCGGGATGCCACCCGCCAAATCATCTCGCGCAACACCGGGGAGCCTCTTCTGTAAATACGTCCTCGTTCCGACATGGTTGATGCGCAGATCCAGAGCGATTATAGCCAAGTCCCTACGGAGGAGATTTCAGGCAGATACGTGGCAGCGCTGATGCGGTACGGCGTGCCGTCTTACATCGAGAACGCGAACGTCTCGATGAAAGCACTGATCATCGATCGCAGAATCTTCCCTCTGGCGATCAACACGGGAACGAGTCAAGGGTGCTCCTCCTATGTCTGTTCGCCCTATGCGCATTACCTCTCCTACACAACCGAGGAATTCGCCAAGCGCCATTCGCTCGTTTCGGCATCGCTCCTACGCGCGCTCGCCTTGCCGTTTGGCGGCTTCCTACGGAGTGTTGGCATTGATCGGGTCGCATTCATCAACAACTGGTTGTTCAGCACCAATCCGAGTGCGGAATTATCGTATGAGCAGATTCGAGCAGCGACGATGCGAGTCCTCGAGGAATATCCGGATTTCGCGATCGTGTTTCGCAGTGTGAACTCACTTCTGGATCAATCTCTCTGCAAGTCCCTTATCGAGAACGGATATCGCTTGGTTAGGAGCCGTCGCGTTTACGTTTTGGACGCCAGAAACAGGCGCCACTTCGAGCGCTACAACACTCAGACGGATCTTAAATTCCTGAGCAAATCTTCTTATTCAGTCATCACTTGCCAGGACAAGCTAGAGCAAAGTGCCTCACGCATGGCAGAGTTGTACCAGGCTTTGTATCTCTCGAAGCATTCCCCACTGAACCCACACTTGAACGCGCAGTTTTTTCATCTCGCGCTCCGGGAAAAGATCCTCACCTTCGTAGGCTTAGGGAAGGATGGCAGAATCGACGGGTTCGTAACCTATTTTGTGCAGGGTGATCGCATGACCGGGGCTGTCCTAGGATACGACCTCGGCATGCCTCAAAAAATCGGTCTCTACAGGATGCTCGTGGCAATTCTCATTGCTGAGGCCAGCCAGCAAGGTCATCGGCTGAACTTAAGCGGAGGTGTGGGGCATTTCAAGATGCTGCGGGGGGCGCTGCCGGTCGAAGAATACGATGCCGTGTACGACCGCCACCTACGTGGCGGTCGTCGTCTAGCCTGGGGCGCGCTGAGGATGGGTAGCCGCTTAGGCAGCAGGACCAAACTACCCCTTCCGTTACCTGAGCAGAGCGATTCGTGAATTCGACGGTCACCGGACGCCACACAATGTCGCAGACTAGAAACGGATTTCACGTTTGGACTACTTTCGGAAGATTTTTCCTTGGTTTGATGCCGCAAATGGCATGCTTCCATTGAGAGACGT